>CAVZBU010000001.1:0-253991 GCA_963773565.1 uncultured Gammaproteobacteria bacterium
CTTAGGTAGGAAATGAGCTGAAGACAAATATAAGCATCAGTAAATAGCTTTTTTTATTTACAACCCCGAAGAGAATTAAAAAATAAACCAAGCATGCAGCAGGTATGGGGCGGGATGAAATAATTATATATTAGCCAAGCAGGGCTACTTAAAGACTACGCGGTCCACCTCCTCCCCCTCCCTCACGAGGATAGAAATAAGATTAAAATTATTATACCATAATACAATTAAGGTTGAAGCTGTAGAAAATGACACAAGCAGATAAAAAGTGCTATTGCTACGACACTTGTTTTTTTTTATATCAAACAAAGTGGTGGCAACATGTGCCTTCTGTTTTCCATAGCTAAAGAAGTATATTGCTTCAAATATAACAATAGATAGAAGAACTATCAGGTTGTCCTGTTAATAATTATTCCACGCTTACAGCACTGCCTCCCCAGTAGCTAATACTATTAGTTACTTCCAAAGCAGGCACTATTCCGAAAAAGAAGAACGAAAAAAGGAAAAAAATGCTATGCAGTGAATAAGGTATTGCTGACCTATATCCTGAAGAAGGCGCAGCTTAACAAGATAATAGCAAAATTGGTAACGAGAAAAAACGGTCTTACATGATCGACAGAGCTTATATAGAAAACAAAAGTTAATAATAACACCGCCAATAAAAAGGATATTTTACTCAGCATTTAGAGCTCCTTTCAAAACCGGCTCTTGAGTTGCTTGAAGCAGATCAGCGAGCAGCCCAGCAAGGTGAACGCATAATGGATGTCGGTCCGTCGCTCATAGCGTGTCGCGAGTCGTCGCATCTGATCCAGCCAGGCAAAGGTCCTTTCGACGACCCAGCGATGTCGCCCCAGCCGTTGAGTCAGGGAAAACGCATGAAAACTTTCAGACCGCGAGAACGTCTGCAAGGTACGTCTCATCCAGGGCCGCTTTCTTCTGTTTACGCCGGATTCCGCCCTTGAAACACTTTTCCCCTTTCAGGTAATTCAGCGCAATATGCCGGACCCTGGCGAGGTTTTCTGCAGCCTGTCCACGGTGGATTTTGCAGGCATCTTCGCGAAGCGCGACGTCCAGTGACCAGTGAAGTTTATTCTCGACAAACCAGTGCTGACGGGCCGCTTCTGCGAGCTTCTTGGCACTCAATTCGGCTGAACTGATGTAGTAGCGGATCATCGGCACCTCGGGCGCTTCGTCACCCTGCTGGCGAAATGACATCACCACGCCAACCGTTTTCAAGCCTGGCCACTCATAGCTAAGCTCCTGAAATTCAGATGTAAAATCACTGACAATGTGATAGCGCGTCTCCTGCCTGCCACGATTCTTTTCATCTGTCACGTAGGCATCACCCTCGAAATTCACGACCTTCGTCATCGGGAACGCCTCTTCAAATGCCTCGGCCAAGGCGGGCTGATTTTCCTTCACCGACAGCAGGTAATCCGCGCCTTGTTGCAGCACCTGGGTGGCGATCTTTTTCTGGCAGCCCATGGCATCGATCGTCACCAGGCAGCCTTGCAGATTCAGTAGCTTGAGTAGCTCGGGAATCGCCGTGATTTCGTTGGACTTCTCCGCCGTTTTTATCTGGCCCAGCACCACCCCATTCGCGGCACTGAAGGCGCTGACCATGTGGATGGCGCCCTTGTTCTTGCCTCGGCAATAGGAGCCTCGAAGGGTCTTGCCATCAATGGCGACCACTGCGCCATCGGTGACGTCATGGCAGGCCTTCATCCATTCGGCGAACGCGCTTTGCAGCTGCTCGGCATTCACCAGAGCCATTACCCTGGCCAAGGTGTCGTGGCTGGGCACGCCAACCTCAAAATCGCCATACTGGCGGAGAAAGTCGAGCTTTGCGTGGCCAAAATCTTCGATTTCGTCCCAACCTTCCGCACCACAGATCACTGCGCAAATCGTGAGAAACAGAATGTCCGACAGCTGATGCTGCACTTTCCAAGCTTGGCGGAAGTCGCGAACGATCGATAAATGGTGCATAAGAGACGGTGTCAGCATCGGGCCATCCATGAGCAAAAGACGTTAGATGACCACAGCAGCTCCTATCGGTAAAGCCCTGCAAGGCCTGTCGTAGAGCGGTTTTTCATGCGTTTTCCCTGGCACTACGTGTAGTCATCTTCTCGTTAAAGCGCAGCAGGTTGACCGGATCGACATGGGTTCCCTTGAAATCATGTTAGTGCTTCGCGCTGCCTGTGAGCCCCCTGCCACAAGTGATAACCGAACCTGGCAGCTGAGGACTTTCCGCTTAAATCCATACAGTTACTTATACGAGTAATTGTAGTAACCATAGCCATAGGCCATGGCGGCTTTACGCTCCAGAGCGTTGAGGATCGCACCTTTAACCTGCACGTTGGCGGTATCCAGCCGGCGAATCGCGAGCTCGATTTCCTTAACCGGGTTGACTTGGAAGCGCGCGATCATCAGCGTGGTACCCAGTTGCCTGCCGATAACCGCTGCATCGGTCACGGCAAGCACCGGCGGCGAATCGATAATCACCAGGTCGTAGAGCTGACCGAGGGTGTCCATGAACTCATTGAACGTGCGGTGGTAAGCAGCTCTGACGGGATTGGGCGGGGCAACGCCCCGCGACACATAATGCAGGTTGTCGTTATTCGTCACGCGCAACACCTCATCCAGCTGCCAGGCGCCCGGAGAGCACCTCGCTAAGCCCGCCCTTGGAAGTGCCGCCGAATATCCGATGAATATGGCCCTTGCGCATGTCGCCATCGACCACCAGCACCTTCTGTGCCCAGTCTGGGCGCACACCGCCGCCAGGTTGGCGGCGATAAAGCTCTTGCCAACGCCAGGGCTGGGGCCGGTGATCATCAGTCGATTATTGGCGCCTTCCAGCATCGCGAAGTGCAGGCTGGTACGCAGCCCGCGTAGGGCTTCTATCGAGGTATCGGTAGGGTTACGTTCGGCCAGCAAGCCGACGGGAATGCTATGCCCCTTGCCGCCATTGCGCCTGACGCGGCGATTGAGCTTTTCCTGCTCCTCGGAGAGCGGCACGGTGGCGTACACCGGCAAGCCCAGGGCTTCCAACTGATCGGCCGTTTCCACGCCACGGTTGAACATGGCACGCACTAGCTACCAGGCCCACAGCGACCATGCCGCCCAGCAAGGTGGCTAGCACGACGATCGTTTTCTTGTCCGGCTCTACCGGGGTGTGAAACACCTGGGCGGTATCGAGTACGCGGACGTTGCCCACCGTGCTGGCCTCGGCAATCTGCATTTCCTGCATCTTGTTGCGCAACTGCACGTAGGTCTCCTGGGTGACAGAGACATCACGCTGCAGGCGTAGGATTTCCTGCTGGGTTTCCGGCAGGGAATTGATCTTCTTCTCCAGGTTGGCCTTTTCCTTCTGGAGTTGGCTCTTCTTCTCGAGCAGCGCGGCATAGGTGGGGTGAGTCGGCTCGAAGCGCCGCGAGATTTCCGCTTCGGTGAACGAGAGTTCATTGAGTTGCGATTCAAGATTGACCAGCCGCTCGAGCACCGACTGGGTCTCCAGGCTCAGGTCGACACTCTCGCGATCGGTGCGATAACTGTTGAGCTTGCTCTCGGCCGCGTTGAGCTCGGCACGCACCTTCGGCAGCTGCTTGCTGGAGGAACTCGAGGCTATTACGCGCTTCCTGGGACTGGCGCTGAATGTTCTGGGCCACATAGATGTCGGCGATCGTCGCCAGGGTGGTTTTCGCCAGGGCCGGCACCGGCCCGGTCAGCCCCCAGTTGAGAATCCCGGTTTCTTTACCCTGCTCGGCAATGCTCAGCCGGCTCTTCAAGCCACTGATAGCCGCCAGGCGGCGAATATGCGTCAGGCCGAATTCGGCCCCGGGCAGCGCATCGATGGACGAGACCGTCACTGCCATGCCGCCATCAAGGAACTCGGCCCGCTGCCCGACCCGGCCTTCGCCGAGCGGCTCGCCATCATAGCTGAGGGTATAGCGCTGATCATCGATCACCGTCAGGGTGAAGGTTGCGCCCAGGTACTCTTCCGCCACCGGCATGGCATCCACCGTGATCGACTCCCCCGCCCAGGTGAAGCCCCAGTTGGCGGCGAACTCGGGGCGCGCGATGCCGATACGCTCGAGGAAGTCGCCGATCACCGGCACGCGGTTGGGCGCGACCAGCAGGTCCAGATTGAGAATGTCCACCGCGCGGCCGAGTACCATGCGCGAGCGAATGATTTCGATCTCGGACTGGGACGGCGGCTCCTGCCCCAGTATGGAGGTGACATCGGCAAGTGGGTTCGAGGGCGAGGTATTCTCGATCTGCACCAGGGCATCGGCGCGGTAGATGGGCGTCGCCAGCAAGGCATAAGCGACCCCAGCCACGGCGAACAGTGCGGTGATGAGGGCGATCAGCCATTTATGGTCGACCAGCACCCCGAACAGGCGGCCGAGATCGATCTCGTCGTCGTTGCGGGGTTCGTGCGAGGCAGGGGGGGGTTTGAGGCATGAATAGGACCGAAGGCGTCTGAACGGTGGAATCGGTGAATCGCTCGTTAGCGCCGTTGACGAGCGATTTTACCGAGCTCGGAGAAAAACGTTACAGCTTATTGACCCAACTATCGGCCGCACGCACCAGTTGGCGGTGCACGTGCTGGAATGCTTCAGGGCTCTTGCGATAGGGGTCGTGAATTTCCTCCCCTGTACCGCCCTTTCCCAGCCAGCGACCCAAAAGCATGGTCTTGCCGGTGGCGAAAGGCACCAGCTTGGCGACGGCCTGGCGCTGGCCTTCGCTCATCACCAGCACCAGGTCGGCCTGCAGGATCATGGCCTCAGTGACCTGGCGTGCCTTGTGCTCTGCCAGCGTCAGGCCGTCGTTTTCGGCCAGGGTACGGGCCGTAGGGTCGGCGCCCTGGTCTATCAACGCGCCAAGGCCAGCCGATTCGATGCTCAGGTGGGGCAGCCGAGCTTTCAGCAAGGCTTCTGCGACAGGGCTGCGGCAGATATTACCCGTGCATACGACAAGAAGGCGGGAAAATTTCATCGTTCGTTATCTTGAAAGTTGCTCTTGTTCTTAAAAGCTCTCATGTTCTGGAAAGCCATCCACGTTATTAAGAAGCTGCTCATATTATTAAAGGTTGCTGACATTCTCGCCGAGCTCCGTCGCTTGATACAGCGTGCTTAGGAAGGCACAATGAGAGACCCATCCAGGCCCTAATAACTCGTCCTCAAACTGCGAACCCAGGGAACGCCCATAGACCTGCTGATTGCCGATATCCGGCACGTGCAGCACGTCACCGTCCTTGAGCAGGAGATTTTGTTGCATATCGCCGTTGGTCAGCATGTCGAACACCGACAGATGCATATCGCGACCATCGCGGGTCAACAGCACATCGTGCGTCCGGCCACTTTCACCCGGCCCACGTCGGGGTAGAAGGTAGAAGATAGTGCCGTCAGCATGCACCACATCCCGGGTTCCTCGGCACTGCGTTCACTACCGGCAGGAATGGTGAACTCTGGATGATCGTAGACGATGATATTGAGCATATCGCCCCGCCCAATACGGTAATCGTAAGCTTCGGGAGTGGCTGGAGCCGTTTCGGCCAGCTCTTTCAGGCTGGCTATCTCCGGCCTTGGCGCGCTCTGCATGGCCCGGACTCAGACCTAAGGTAATGGGCTGGACCTCCACGACATCATCCAGAGGCGGTATCGGTCTCATAATCGATATGCTCACCGGGGGCGAAGGCGCAGGCGGAAAGCCCCAGAGCGAGTACCATGCTAGTCAATGGCTTGGCTCGGCGAGCGTGTCTCAGGACGAGGCGTAAAATCATGCCTTGCAATCCAATGGCAAATAACCGAGCAAACGACATAAAGCGCTGTTAAAAGCATTGCAATAGTATTATTTTTATCATGCAACGCCCTAGCTTTTCCGGCGAGTTAAACAATCCTTATAAGGGAGCGTTACCGTAAGTTACGAACTTCAAGAACGGCATAATCTTGGAAGTTATACTATGACGCCGCTAATTTTCCACAAGCACTCAATAAATTCAGTCACGCTACCGCCCTGAAGTTATCCGGCATCTCTTCTTTGCCATAAGCCATTGAATAAAAAGTATAAATTAAGACTACAACCAGTACTCACAAGACCGCTTCCAAGGCAGACTGCTTGAGCGGCTCCCACGATTACATTGGTTAATCCCGCCTACGCTAAAGGCGAACTTATATAGAATCTTCCATAAATATTGGCTCGTTAGCACCCTTTATTACAAAATTTTTTCAAAAAAGTTTTGTAACTTACAAGTCTGATAAAGCGTAGCATCAGGATCAATAATGGGATAGGATCGGTCTCTATAACTGCAACTGTCGCCGCTCTTACAGCGCCGCTTTTTCTTCATTGGGAGACCATCTATGTAAACGAAGAAAGCTGTCATGGCAGCGGGTATCTGCTTGCTGGTAGTGTCGCCGCTGGCTTATAGCCAGGCAGCAACAATTGGTGGCGCTGCGGCAGGTATCGGCACGGCAGTGGACCTTTCGACAGCCGTCGCAGCGGCGATACCGATGGTTCGAATGAGGAACCGGGTGAATGATGTATGCCGGGGCCGGCGGCGAGGTGCTTTACCGGCCGTTCAACAGCCCGGTGGCGCTGGGCGTCGACTTGAACTGGGTCAAGCAGCGCGACTTCGATCAGCGCTTCGGCCTGCGCGACTACGACACCTGGACCGGCCATGCCACCGCCTATATCGAAACAGGCGTCGAGGACGTGCTCGCCCAGGTCAGCGTCGGGCGCTACCTGGCCAAGGACTATGGCATGACCGTCAACCTCTCCCGCCAGTTCGATTCCGGGGTACGGGTCGGCGCCTGGGCGACCTTTACCGATGCCGGGGACGCCTACGGCGAGGGCAGTTTCGACAAGGGGGTGTTCATTGCCCTGCCGTTCGATGCGTTCTTCACCTCGTCGTCGCGCAGCTATGCCACGGTCTCCTGGCAGCCGTTGACGCGGGATGGCGGCGCGCGCCTGGCACGGCGTTACAACCTCTACGACCTGACCGGCGAACGCGGCATGGGCGACTACTGGCAAAACGCCGCCGAAGCCCTCGACTAGGCGGCACCGAAACCCTCGATTAAGCCGCCGGCGCCAGTGGGAGTGGACTCATTCTCAGTCCCCGCCCACTGGCGCTTCTCCTTTGCTGGCATGCCGGCATTGGCTGCAGCCGCTTCAGGCGCGCCCGGCCGTCCGATAGGCTTCCAACTCCTCGACCAGCCCATCCGGCAGCTCCAGCGTCTCGGCCGCGGCAGCGCGGGTGGCGAAGCGCCGTGTACCGGGGAGGCGTACGCCGGGCTGGGCCAGCATCTCGCTGAACAGCGCTTCGGCATGGGCGAGATAGCCACTGGCGAACCGCTCCGGGTCGAACACCAGCAGCAGGTGCGCGACGCTCGGCGGCTCGCCCTCGGCCTCGAAGAACGAGCCGGCCTGAAAGCCGAAGTGGCTGCCGGTCAGCCCGGCGGTCAGCAGCTCCACCATCAATGCCAGTGACGCGCCCTTGGCGTCGCCCGCCGGCACCATGCTGCCGGCGATGGCCGCATCGGCATCGGTGGTCGGCTGGCCCTGCGGGTCCAGCGCCCAGCCCTCGGGAATCGGCTCGCCGGCTTTCTTGGCCAGCATCACCTTGCCGCGTGCCACCTTCGACAGCGACAGGTCGATGACCAGCGGCTCGTCGTTCGCGCGCGGTGCGGCGAAGGCGATCGGGTTGGTGCCGTAGAGCGGACGGTTGCCGCCCCAGGGCGCCATCGCCGAGGGCGCGTTGCTGAAGGCCATCGCCATCAGCCCCTCGCGGGCCAGCCGTTCCACCGGATAGCCGGCCACGCCGAAGTGGTGCGAGCGGCCGATCGCCACGGCGACCATGCCCAGCTCGCGCGCCAACGGGATGGCGCTGTCCACGCCCCGGGCGATCGCCGGGAAGGCCAGCCCGTGCTGGGCGTCGACCCGGATCACCGAGCCTTCGATGGCGACTTCGGCCCGCGCCCCGGCGACGATCTTGCCGCTGCGTGCCTGTTCCAGATAGAACGGCAGACGCGACAGCCCATGCGAGGCCAGGCCGTCGCGATCGGCCATCACCAGTGCGCCGGCCGTGACCTCGGCCTCCCAGGCGGGCACACCGACCGCACTCAGCGCGGCGATCGCCAGTTCATGGGCCTTGTCGATCGATAGCCTGGTCATGCCGTCACCCCCAGCGCGCGGCGCACGTTGTCGACGGTGATCCAGCTGATGCGCTCGTTGGATTCATGGGTGACCCCGGCGATGTGCGGCGTGGCGATCAACCCTTCGAGGCCGGCCAGCGGTGAACCCGCGCTCAGCGGCTCCTGCTCGAAGACGTCGAGCATCGCCCCGCCCAGATGGCCGGCGCGCAGGCTCTCGGCCAGCGCCGCTTCGTCGACCACGCCGCCGCGCGCGGTGTTGATCACCACGCTGCCCGGTTTCATCAGCGCCAGCGCCTCGCGCCCCAGCAGATGATGGGTGCCCTCGCTCAGCGGCACATGCAGGCTCAGCGCATCGACCCGCGGCAATAGCGCCTCGAGGGTGGCGGCGCGCTCGGCCTCGCCCCAGGCGCTGTCCTGCTCGGCGACGAAAGGATCATAGGCGATGACCGCCATGCCCAGGCAACGCGCGCGGCGCGCCACTTCCCGGGCGATCGCCCCGAACCCCACCAGCCCCAGCGTCGCGCCCTGGGTCTCGTGGCCCATCAACGCCTGGCGCGGCCATTCGCCGCCCACCACCCGGGCCGTCGACAGATAGGCACCACGGCGCAGCATCAGCACCCCGGCCAGCACGTACTCCACCACCGAGACGGTATTGCCGCCCTGGGCGGGCAGCACTTCGATGCCCCTTTCCCGGCAGGCCTGCAGATCGATGTTGTCGAGCCCGACCCCCAGCCGGCCCACCGCCTGCAGGTCGGGAAACTCGCCGAGCAGCGCCGCATCGACCTGGGTGCGGTTACGCACGATCAGCCCGCGTACGCCCTCGCCCGAGGCCAGCAGCCGCTGGCGATCGTCCACCAGCGTCGGGTCGAAGGCCACCGCGAAATCGCGCTCGAGATCGGCCACCGCCGCCTCGTCCATGAATTCCGTGATCAGGATGTCGGTCATCGTTACCTCGTTAGTCACAGGGTGCGCCAAAGTTAGTCATAGGGTGCGCCAAAGCAGGCCATCCGGCAGCGGCACGTTGAGAATGATCGCGAACAGGCCGTAGAACAGGCCGATGATCAGCAGCAGCACGATCGCGTAGCCAGCGGCGCGCTTCGGCGTCCAGGCGTGATAGTGCGAGAGCACGACCAGGCACACCGCACTCAACAGGCTCGAGGCCAGAAAGCCCAGCCATTTGAGCGTCAGGCTCCAGACCAGCAGCACGGCGATCAGCGCAAGCCGCCGCGCGACACTGCCCGGCTCGGGGCGCGGGCGGGTCGGTCGCATCAGCAGGCTGCGCAACAGCAGGGCCACGCTGAAGATCGCCACCAGCAGGGCGATGGTGCGCGGAAAGACGCTGGCCATGATCGACATGTCGGCGCTGAACCACAGCGCCCCCAGCGCAACGACCAGCGTTACACTGGCCAGGCAGGCATCACTGCCGCGTGCCGTGATCCTCTCCGTGGGCTCGGTGGAGGGCCGGGGCTCGGTGGAGGGCTGAGTCTCGGTGGGGCCTGGGTCTCGACAGGAGTCTTCATGGCCGTGCCTCCTCGGGTTTCCTGGCAGTCGCCGGGCGCGGTACGTCCGCCAGATCGGATACAGCACCGACAGCAGCACCATCGCGATGATCGCCAGCGACAGCGGCCGACCGAAGAAGGCGCCGAGCACCGAGCCCGAGGCGTTGCCCATCAGGTACCCCTGGACGAAGCCCTGTTCGGCGATGGGCCCCAGGATCAGCCCCAGCACGATCGGCGATGGCTTGATGCCGTAGCGTGACAGCACCCAGCCGATGACCCCCAGCACCACCATCACCACCACGTCGAACGGGTTGTTGCGGATGGCATAGGTGCCGATCACCGTCATGAAGGCGATGCTCGGCACCAGCAGCGCCTTGGGAATGCTGACGATCGACTTGAAGGCGTAGCGGCCGATCAGCAGCCCGATCGGCAACATCAGCAGCGTGGCGATGACCAGCCCGCCGATGAAGGTATAGGTCACGCTGGCGTTGGTGGTGAACATCTCCGGGCCGGTGCGAAAGCCCTGGACCAGCAGCGCGCCGAGAATCACCGCATCGGGTGGCGTGCCGGGAATCCCCAGCACGAAGGTGGGGATGAAGCCGCCGCCCACGGTGGCGTTGTTGGCGGTTTCGGTGGCGATCACGCCATCCGGCTCGCCATGGCCGAAGTTGTCGCTGCGCTTCGAGGTGCGCCGCGCCTCGGAGTACGACACCAGGCTGGCGATGGACCCGCCCGCCCCCGGCAGGATGGCGACCAGCGTGCCGATCACCGCGCTGCGTGCGGCATTGAGCTTGCCCCGCCAGATCAGCCTCAAGCCCTTCGCCGAGGCGTATCCCGCGGCCCTTCTCGGGGGGCTGCAGGTGGGCGCTGGGCGTGGCGACCAGATCGATCAATACCGGGATGCAGTAAAGGCCGATCAGCGCCGAGATGGTCTCGATGCCGCCGAGCAGAAACTGCGAGCCGAACGCGTAGCGAATGTCGGCGCCGATCACCGAGACCCCCACCGTCGACAGCAACAGACCGATGCCGGCGCCGATGAAGCCCTTGAGGGTCGAGCCTTCCGAGAGCGCCGAGATCAGGGTCAGGCCGAAGATCGCCAGCCAGAAGTATTCGACCGGGCCGAACTTCAGCGCGATCTGGGCTAACAGCGGCGCCAGGCTCAGCAGCGCCAGCGCCCCGACCAGCCCGCCGATCACCGAGGACAGCGTCGACAGCGTGACCGCCAGGTCGCCGTCGCCGCGCTGGGCCATGGGGTAGCCGTCGAAGGTGGTCGCGATCGCCGAGGGCGTGCCCGGCGTGTTGACCAGGATCGCGGCATACGACCCGCCGTAGATCGCCCCGGTGTAGATGGCGCCGAGCATGATCAGCGCCGCCTCGGGGGGCATGCCGAACGTGACCGGCACCAGCACCGCCACGGCCATGGTCGCCGACAGGCCCGGCAAGGCGCCGATGACGATCCCCGCAGCGACGCCGACGATCGCCAGCAGCAGGTTGACGGGGGACAGCGCGGCGGCCATGAAACTCAATGTTTCCATGAACTACCTCCGTTGAGGAACGGGTCCGCCCGGGGGTCCCGGGCGGATGTCAGTTCACTCGATGATCCCCATCTCGCGGGCGACCTGCTGGTATTCCTTGCGACGTTCGGCCATGAAGTCATCCATCTCGCCGTAGGGCACGTCGATCAGCACGAAGCCCAGGTCCGTCATCTTCTGCCGGAACTCGGGGTTCTGGTTGATCTTGGAGAAGATGTCGGACAGCTTCTGGGTGACTTCTTCGGAGGTGCCCTTGGGGACCGCCATGCCGCGGTAGGCGCCGCCGGTCATGTCATAGCCCAGCTCCTTGAAGGTCGGCACGTCGGGAAACAGCGGATGCCGCTCCTCGGAGGCCACCGCCAGCATGCGCACCTTGTCGCTGTGGTTGGCGGCGGTGGTGGTGTAGCCCCATTCGGCCTTGACCTGATCGCCCAGCAGGGCGGTCACGGCCGCGCCGGTGCCCTTGAACGGGATGTAGGTGGTCTTGACGTCGGCCAGCGATTCGAACCGCTTGTTGGCGATATCGTTGGCGGATTGGGTGCCGCTACCCGAGACGGTGATGCTGCCGGGGGCCTTCTTGGCCGCGGCGATCAGATCGTCGAGGGTCTTGTAGGGGCTGTCGTTGGATACGATCAGCGCGTCCGGCGAATAGTGGAAGTAGTGGAAATTCTTGAGATCCTCGGTCTTGAAGCCCGGGTCCTTGCCCATCGGTTTGAGGATGATGTGCGGCAGGTTGGTGCCCATGATGGTGTAGCCGTCGCTCTCCATCTCGTTGAGCTGCGACCAGCCCACCGCGCCACCGCCGCCGGCCATGTACTGGATGATCAGCTGCTGGCCGGTCAACTCCTGAAAGAACGGCTGCTGCAGGCGGGCGCTGATGTCCGACTCACCGCCGGGGCCGAAGGGAATGATGTACTGCACGTTATGGTCGGGATAGCCCTCGGCATCGCCCCCGGCATTGCCCTCGGCGGCCAGGGCCGGGCCGGCAACGGTGGCGATACCGAGCACACTGGCGAACAGCGTGCTCAATCCCCATGTCGTGCTCGTTCTGAATGTCTTGAAACGCGAAGTCTGGCGCATGGTGTTCTCCGATATTGCTGTTGTTGTGACGAGATTGTTGCTGTGACGAGATTGTTGCTGTGACGAGATTGTGCTGTGACGAGACCCTGGGGCCATCTGGCCCCCTTCCGCTGCCATTGGCCTTGGGTTGTCACGCGTTTGGGTCCATGGCATCTCACTCGCAACTCATGTATATGACATACTATATAAAACATCAAGGAGATGTCGGAATGCGCGTCCCTCGGTACAATTCGCCCAACGAATCTTCCCCCTCGCCGCTCACCAACAAGGATGTTGCCTCCATGACTGCGCCGAAAGGCCCGACATTTCAGCCGCTGTACAAGCAGATCAAGGACTTGCTGTTGGAGCGAATCGCTTCCGGGGAGTGGTCGCCGGGGACCTTCATCCCCAGCGAAGCGGCGCTGGCGTCGAGCTACAACGTCAGCGTCGGCACCCTGCGCAAGGCGCTCGACGAGCTGGCCAGCGAGAATGTGGTGGTCCGCCGCCAAGGCAAGGGCACCGCTGTCGCCACCCATGATGCCGACCGGGCGCTGTTCCGTTTCTTCAATATCGTCCGCCACGACGGCGAGCGCAGCCTGCCCGTCTCGCGGGTGCTGAGTCGCCAGCGTCGCCCGGCCAGCGCCGCCGAGCGGGACATGCTGGAACTCGCCGCCGATGCCGAGGTGGTCCATATCCACCGGATTCGCGAACTGGGCGGGACCCCGACCTTGCTCGAGGATATCGTGCTCGACGCCGCCACCTTCGCTGCCCTCGAACAGCAGCCGGAGGTGCTGCCCAACACGCTCTACAATCTCTACCAGCATCAGTACGGCGTCACCGTCGCCCATGCCGACGAGCAACTCGTCGCGGTGCGTGCCAACGAGCGGGATGCCGCCCAGCTGGGCGTCGCGATCGGCGAACCGCTGATCGAGATCCGCCGCGTCGCCCGGGACTATCAGGACACCCCGATCGAGCTGCGCATCTCGCGGCTGACGCACCCAGCAATACTGTTATGCCAGCCGTCTGTAGCTCCGGCGCGGCCTGATGGCTCCGGCGGCATGTAGCACCGGTGGCCGGGCAACGCTCAGGGGGTCAGCACGATCTTCGCCGCGGCGGTCTGCCCGGCGACCAGGTCGGCGAAGGCGCCGACGCCGGCATCCAGCGTCCGCGTCTCGACCCAGTCGAGTGGCCCCAGCGCTCCCGAGGCCAGCAGGTCGACGGTGGCCCGCAGGTCGTTGGGGGTATAGGTATAGGCGCCGAGCACGATGAGCTCCTTGAGGGTGACGCTGCGCATGTCGAACTGGCCCTCGTTGTCCTGCAGGCCCAGATGCATCAGCGCACCGCCGGGGCGCGTCGCCTGCACGGCCATCGCGCGAGTCGCCGATGCCCCAACGCAGTCGAACACCGCCTCGACGCTGTCGGCCTCGAGCGGCGTTTCACGCGGATCGATCACCGTCAGCCCGGCCTTCTCGGCGGTCTCGCGGCGCAGCGGATTGGTATCGGCGAGCGTCAAGCGGCGCACGCCGCGCTGTCTCAGCATCAAGCCGGTCAACAGGCCGACGGCGCCGGCGCCGATAACCAGCGTGCTGGCCTCCGCGAGCGGTCGCGCCAGGCTGCGCTCCAGGCGGTTGATGGCGTGCAGCGCGGTGGCCGCCGGCTCGGTCAGCGCCGCGGCCACCGCGGGCAGGCCGTCGGGCAACTCGATCAGGCATTGATCGGGGACCACCACGCTCTCGGCGAAGGTGCCGGGGCGGTTCATGCCGAGCATGCTGCGATTGCTGCACAGGTTCTGGCGCCCCTCCAGGCAGTAGTCGCAATGACCGCAGATCACCAGCGGGTTCATGGTCACCCGCTTGCCGGCCAGCGGGCCCTCGATCACCTCGCCGGCCGCTTCGTGGCCGAGGATCATCGGCGGCACCCGGCGCGGGTCGTGGCCGTGATAGGCATGCAGATCGGAGCCGCAGATCCCCGTCGCCAGCACTCGCACCCGTGATTCGCCGACGCCGAGCGGCGCCAATTCGGCGTCGCGGAGTTCCATCTGATCGGGACCGGTATAGAAAAGCGCTTGCATCATGAATTCCTCCAGTAAGCGATAAATAGGCCTTGCCTAGCCTAGCGCGCGGTGAAACCGCCATCGACGAATAGCGTCTGGCCAGTGACATAGGCCGAGGCCGGCGCGGCCAGAAAGACCGTCGGCCCGGCGATGTCCTCGGCGGTGCCGTTGCGGCCGATCGCGGTGCGGGCCGCCAGTTCCTGTGTCTTGATCGGATCGTCGAACAGGCTGGCGGTCAGCTCGGTGGGAAAGAAACCCGGCGCAATGGCGTTGGCGTTGATGCCGTCGCGCGACCAGGCCTCGGCCATGGCCCGGGTCAGCTGCACGATGCCGCCCTTGCCGGCCCCGTACGGGGCGCTGTCGGCAAAGGCTCGCTGCGACTGCAGCGAGGCCAGGTTGATGATCCGGCCGTAGCCGCGCTCACGCATCCCCGGGACCAGCGCCCGGGCGAGAAAGAACGGCGTGCCCAGATGCAGTTGCAGGGTCAGGTTCCAGCTGGCCAGGTCGACGTCGTCGATCGGCTGGCGCAGGTTGACGCCGGCGGCGTTGATCAGGATCGTCACCGCACCGAACGGTGCAGCGGCCTGGCGAGCCACCGTCTCGAGCGAGGCGGCATCGGCCAGGTCGGCGACCAGGGCGGCCGCGCGGCCACCCTGTCGCTCGATCTGGGCGACCGTGTCATCGAGCGCGGCGCGACGCCGCGCCGCGACCACCACCGCCGCACCCGAAGCGGCCAGGGCCAGCGCCATGCTGCGCCCCAGCCCGCTGCTGCCACCGGTGACCAGCGCTACCTGCCCGCCGAGATCGAAGCAGGGCTTCATCTAGACCTCCTCGCGGATCGTCAGGTCGAAGGTCTCGTCCGGGTAATACTTGGCCAGCCGTACATCGCCGCTGCGCGCATGCCCTTCCATGCCCTCGCAGCGCGACAGCCGTGCCGTGGCCGCGGCGACGCTGCGCGTCGCCTCGCGAGACTGACGCTGGTAGGTCACGATCTTGAGGAACTTCTCGGCACACAGACCGCCGGTATAGCGGGCCGCACCCTTGGTCGGCAGGATGTGGTTGGTGCCCGAGCACTTGTCGCCGAAGGCCACCGTGGTTTCCTCGCCGACGAACAGCGAGCCGTAGCTGGTCAGGCGCTCGACCCACCAGTCGAGATCCTCGACCTGCAACTCGAGATGCTCGGAGGCGTAACGGTCGCTGACCTCGACCACCTCCTCGCGGCTGGAGCAGATCATGATCTCGCCGTAGTCGCGCCAGGCGGCGTCGGCGGCCTTGGATTGGGTCTCGGGCAACGCCGCGATCAGCTCGGGAATCCGCTCGCTGACCGCATCGGCCAGCGCCCGCGAGGTGGTGAACAGCCAGGCCGGCGAATCCGGGCCGTGCTCGGCCTGGCCGACCAGGTCGGTGGCGACGATGTGCGGGTCCGCCGAGTCGTCGGCAATGATGCCGATCTCGGTGGGGCCGGCGAACATGTCGATGCCGCAGCGGCCGAACAGCTGGCGCTTGGCCTCGGCGACGAAGCGGTTGCCCGGCCCCACCAGGATGTCGGCGGGCTTGCCGGTGAACAGCCCGAAGGCCATCGAGGCAATGCCCTGCACCCCGCCCATCTGCAGGATGGTGTCGGCGCCCGCCAGATCCATGGCGTAGAGGATCGCCGGATGAATGCCGTTCTCGTCGCGCGGCACCGAGCAGGCGATCACGTTCTTGACCCCGGCGGTCCTGGCCGTCGCCACGCTCATGATCGCCGAGGCGATGTGCGCGTAGCGCCCGCCCGGCACGTAGCAGCCGGCGGTTTCCATGGGAATCAGCTTCTGGCCGGCGAACAGTCCCGGCGACAGCTCGGTCTCGAACTCCTGGATGCTGTCGCGCTGCGCCGCGGCGAAGCGCGACACCCGCTCGTAGGCGAACTGGATGTCGGCCTTGAGCTGCTCCGGCACCTTGGCCTTTGCCGCGTCGATCTGCTCGCGACTGACCACCACGTCGCCTTCCCAGCCGTCGAGCTTGTGACAGTACTCCTTGGCCTTGGCCTCGCCCTCGGCCTCGATCTCGGCCAGCATCCGCGACACGGTTTCCTGGGTCTGGTCGTAACCAGTCGAGGCGTTCTTCTCCGCTTTCTTGTAGTAATCGATCGTCATTGCCGTTCTCCTTCGCTACTTGTCATGGCCTGTGTTGGCCTGTCTGTTGGTGCTGTCCTGGCCTGTCCGTTGCGGCCTGTCGTCGTGCGTCCCGAGACGCCCTTCACTATCTCTTCACCATCTCTTCACTATCCTTTCACTACCCCTTCACTGCCGTTGCTGCTCGTTTCGGCTTAATGTAAGCGCTTACAAATATTGCCAAGCCTTGCGGCTTCCAGGCCGGTCCCCGGCCTAGCCGGCCCCCTTGCCTAGAGCGCCCAGGTCGACAGCCAGGGCACGAAGGCCACCAGCAGCACGACCGCCAGCATGCCGATGACGAACGGCACGGCGTGCCGGGCCACCGCCAATACCGAACAGCGGGTCAAGCCGGACACGACGAACAGGTTCAACCCCAGCGGTGGCGTGATGAAGCCCAGCCCCAGCGTCGTCACCATCAGGATGGCGAAGTGGAAGTCGTTCATGCCCGCCTGGTGCGCCAGGGGCAGCAGCAGCGGTGAAAGAATCACGATATTGGGGGTGGTCTCCATCACGCAGCCCGCCAGCACCAGGATGCCGATCATCAGCAGAATGATCACGGTCGGCGAATCGGTGAAGTCGCTCACCGCCCCGACCATGGTCTGGGGGATATCCAGGCTGGCCAGCGTCTGGGCCAGCGGCAGCGACACCGCGATGATCGGCACGATCACCCCGCACACCCGGGCCGAGGATTCCAGCATGCGCGGAATGTCGCCGAGCACCAGACGCTTCTGCATCAGGCCGATGATCACCACCACCACCACGGCGACAGCCGCCGCCTCGGTGGGCGTGAAGATCCCCGAGTAGATGCCGCCGAGGATCACCACCGGCACGAACAGCGCCCAGCGTGCGTCCCACACGGTGCTCACCCAGCGCCGCCACGAGAAGCGGGCCTTGTCCCCTTCGTAGCCGTAATGGCGGTTGAGCAGCATGTTGGTGAACATTACCGAGAACATCACCATGACCCCGGGGATCGCCGCCGCCAGGAACAGCGTGGAGGCCGACATGCCCAGTACCAGGCCCATGACGATGTAGGCGATCGAGGGCGGGATCAGGATGCCGGTACAGGCCCCCGACGCGACCAGCGCACAGGCGGCCGGCAACGGGTAGCCGCGATCGACCAGCCGGTGGATGGTCATCCGCCCCACCGCCGCTGCCCCGGCCGCGTCGGAGCCTGAGATGCAGGCGAAGAAGCCGCAGCCCAGGGTGGTCGAATTGCCCAGCCCGGTGCGCAACCCGCCGACCGTGGCCTCGGCCACGTCGAGCAGCTTGTCGGAGAGCCCCGAGCGCACCAGGGCATCGCCGGTGAGGATGAACAGCGGCACGGCGATCAGCGCAAAGGCGTTGATGCCGTCGAACAGCGCCTCACCGAACACCGACTGCGGTAGCGTATCGGTAAGCGTCAGCATGCCCAGGGCGCCCAGTCCGATCGATACCCACACCGGCACCCCGAGAGCAATCATTACAATCAGCAGCGATAAAGGCACAAAGAAGGTCCAGTCGAGCGACGACACGGCCTGCTGTGCAGCGAGGAATTCCATGGTTCATCTCCTCAGTCGGACGACTTGTCAGTCGAACGGCTTGTCAGTCGAACAGGCGGTTGCCGTCGAACGGTGGCAGGCCGCGGCGCATGCGCAGGATATCCGCCACCATCGATTGCACGACGCGCCCCGCCACGACCAGAAAGCCCAGCGGAATCGCGGCCAGGAAGATCGCCTGCGAGACCCGCAGCCCCGGGGTCACCGAGCCGAATTCGATCGATGTCCAGACCGGCATCAGCGAGAGCCACAAGGCCCACACGGCCAGCACCAGGGTGGCGATATCCGCCAACCACCAGGCCAGCCGCTGGATTCGCGGCCCACCCAGGTTGACCAGCACGTCGATACGGATGTGGGCGCGGTCGCGCACTGCCGCTCCCGCAGCGATCCAGGCCAGATAGATGAAGGCGTAGCGTGACAGCTCTTCGCCCCACACCGAGGAGTAGTCGAGCAGGAAGCGTCGCAGCACCTCGACCGCCACCGTGGCGATGATCAGCGCGTAGAAGGTCAGCAGGACCCAGCGCTCCACGTTGCGGTCGAAAGTGCTGAGTCGCTCGTACCAGCGCGGTGGCCGCTTCTTGGCCTCAGGCATTGCTGTCGACGTAATAGCCATTTGACACCTCCGTCGCGGCCAGCAGTTCATTGAACTTGTCCAGCGAACCGGCCAGCTCGATCTTCAGATCATTCCAGGTCTCCAGCTGGTGGCCACACTTGTCCTTCCACTGGCTGATTTCAGCGTCGCTGGGCGCATAGATATCAATGCCGGCATGGCGCATCTCGTAGTAGGCATAGGCGCGTGCCGCCGGCACCTTGGCCAGGTTTTCCCGGAACGTCACGTCCGAAGCCTGCATGATCGCCTCGCGAACATCGGCCGGCTGGGCGTCGAACCAGCGCTTGTTGCAGGTATAGACCTGGGCGTCAGGCACCGACTTGATCGTCGAGATCGATGCCAGCACATCGGTGAAGCCGAACACGTAAAGCGCTTCGACGCTGGGGTCGAGGGCATCCGCGACGCCCTGCTTCATCGCCGACGAGGTCTCGCCCCAGGCCACCGGGGTGGGGTTGGCGCCGGCCAGGCGATAGACCTTCTGCAGGATCTGCGACGAGGGCACGCGGAACTTGATGCCACGGATGTCGTCGGGGGTGCGGACCGGGTGATCGAGCAGGCCCTTGCGCACGGCGACGGTGCGCGGGTCGATGCAAACGTAGCTCAACACCTTGAATCCGCGGTCCTCGACCTTGCCGTGCACCACATTCTTCCAGGCGTTGGAGGTCACCAGATTGACCAGATGCTGGTTCTCGCCGCACCAGTAGGGGATGTTGATCAAATCGACCTCGGGCGCAAACGCCGAGAGGTTCGAGATCGAATGCTGGGCCATGGCGATGGTGCCGTTCTGCACCTTGGTAATCAGGGCGCCGCCGGCGCCCAGCTGACCGCCGGGCTGCAGGCGCACATAGAGCTTGCCGCGGCTGAAGTTCTGCAGGTTCTCCTTGAAGTTGAGCTGCATGATCGGGTAGGCCCTCGAAGCGCCGAGGCGATACCCGGTGGCCATGACCAGGACCGTGTCCGCGGCCTTCTCGCGCTCCTCCTCTTCCCGGGAAACGGCGGCCATCGCCGATTCCGAGAACAAGGTTGTTCCCCCCAGGGCACCGATCAGCGCCGTCGTGAAGCCATAGCGCCCTACCATGTTCAGGAAATGGCGGCGCTCGGGACGTTCCGGTTCGCGGTTCTCTAAGGCATGACTGTTGGGCTTGTTGGCGTGGCGTAGCATGCTGGAACTCCTGTCTTGTTGTGTCTTGCTTGTTGTGTCGTGGTCTCGGAAAGGCGCCCTGATCGGGGCGCTGATCTCGAGCCGGTCATTCGAGTCGAATACAGGCCGTGATGAAGCAGGCGACCGTGGCGACGAGCAACGTCGCCTCCGCCGCGGGTGATAGCGTGAAAAGCGGCATGTTCCAGCTTTCCAGCGCCAACCGGGCGATAAAGATCGCCATCAGGAGCGCGGACAGAGCGATCAGTCCCCACCCCCAGCGGCGGCTCTTGTCAGTATTCGTGGTTTGCATGGCCTCCTCCTGTCGTTGTTGTGCTTGTTATTCGCTTGTCCTTGTCAGCCGTTCGGTTCTTGATTAGCCGTTGCCGGCAAAATTGTAAGCGCTTACAATCAAGCTGACCTAAAGTTAGTCAACGCCCGTCACGCTGTCAGTACGACCTTGGTGTTAGTCGCTGTGGCGGGTTATCCGCCGGTGATACGCTGTCGCAAACGAATCATGAGTAGAATCATGATCAAGGACGTCAAACGCATATTGCTCGAGGATGTCGCCCGCGAGGCCGGCGTCTCCACGGCGTCGGTTTCCCGGGTGCTCAACCGCGCCCCCCACGTCAGCGAGCGCCTGCGCCTGAAGGTCGAAGCGGCAATCGAACGCCTGGGCTATGTGCCCGATGGAACGGCCAGAGCGCTGGCCTCCCGACGTATCGGGGCGATTGGTGCCCTGGTGCCGACGCTGGACAATCCCGTGTTCAGCGCGATGATCGATAGCCTCGAGCGACGGCTGAAGCATTACGACTATCGGCTGCTGATCGCCACGTATCGCTACAGCCTCGCCGAGGAAGTCGAGTCGCTGCGCACCCTGATGCAGCAGGGCATCGATGGTGCGGTGCTGATCGGCCATGACCACCTGCCCGCCACGCTGCAACTTTTCCAGCAATATGAGCTGCCTTACCTGACCTGCTGGCACAGCGAGGAAGACCCCGACTGGCCGAGCATCGGTTTCGACAACGTGGCGCCGGCGCGTCGGCTGGCCGAGCACCTTGTCGCGCTGGGTCATCGCAACATCGCGGTCATCACCGCACCCATCGACGGCAACGACCGCGCCCGAGCGCGCCTGCAGGGCTTTCGCCAAGCCATCGAGGCGGCCGGGCACACCCTGGCCGACGATCACGTGGTCACCATCGACTATGGCATCGAAGAAGGTGCCACGGCGTTCGCTGAACTGATGCGCCTCACCCCGCGCCCCACTGCCATCCTCTGCGGCAACGATGTGCTGGCGTTCGGGGTCATGTTCGCCGCCCAGCGGGCCGGTATCGCGATTCCCGAGCAACTTTCGGTGACCGGCTTCGATGATCTGACCCAGGCCCGCTTCATGCAGCCCGCGTTGACCACCGTCGCCACGCCGGCCGACGAGGTCGGCCGCCTGGTTGCCGACGCCCTGGCGACACGCATCCAGGGACGCTCGACGCCGCACCGTCAGGTACTCGAGGCGCGGGTGGTGCTGCGCGATACCACGGCGCCACCCTTGCCCGCGTTCGCCTGAGACGCCGTACAGCCGGGCCTTCGACGAGACGTCATTGGCCATTTTCAGGCGCTCTCGTAGAGCCGGGTCAGCACGAACTCGCGATGGCCCAGCGCCTCGGCATTGGTGTGACGCCCATTGGCCGTGCGCAGCAGCATCTCGAGCAGTTGATCCCCCGCCTGCGGCATGTTGATCTCCCGGCGCAGCACGCCCGATACGTCGACGTCGATATGCTCGCTCATCGTGCGTACCGTACGCGGGTTGGCGCAGAGCTTGATCACCGGCAGGATCGGGTTGCCGATCACGTTGCCCTGCCCGGTGGGGAAAAAGTGCGCCACATACCCCGAAGCCGCGCACAGCGTGACCATTTCGGCCGCCGCCGAAGAGGAATCCATGAACCACAGTCCCGGTCCGGTGGGCGTCTCGGCCTTGTCGAGCACGCCATCCACCTGGCAGCGCTTGCCGATCTTCTGAATATTGCCCAGCGCCTTTTCCTCGATGGTGGTCAGCCCGCCCTCGATGTTGCCCTTGGTGGGCTGCGACTCGGAAAGATCGCTGGTCTTGTGGCGGTCGATCATCGCGCTGTAGCGATCGAACATCGCCTGGAACTGCTCGCGCACGCTGTCATTGGCGCAGCGCGCCGCGACCAGATGCTCACCGCCGGTGAGCTCGGAGGTTTCACCGAATACCAGGGTGCAGCCCTCGTCATACAGCTTGTCGAAGGCTTCGCCGACGGTGGGGTTGGCACCACAGCCGGAGGTGGTGTCGGACTCGCCGCACTTGGTCGACACCCACAGCTCACCGATATCGCACGACTCGCGCTGCAGTTCGGTGGCGTACTGGACGAATTCGCGGGCCTTGCGCGAGGCGTTGGCGATGGTGTTGTGATCGCCGTTCTGCTCGATCCAGAAGCCCTCTACCGGCTTGCCGGTGGCGCGGATGCCGTCGACGACCTTGCCGGTCCAGCCGGGCTCGATACCGATCACGATCACCGCGGCGACGTTGGGGTTGCTGCCGATGCCGATCAAGGTGCGAAAGTGCAGATCCAGATCGGCCCCGAACTGCAGCCGCCCGTAGGGGTGCGGCAGCGCCAGCGTGCCCTTGATGTTGTTGGCCACGGCTTCGGCGGCGGCGTTGGAGATGTCATCCACCGGCAGCACGATGACGTGATTGCGAATGCCGACCCGGCCATTGTCGCGCCGATAGCCCAGGAAAGTGCGTCCTTTGAGTTCCATGCTTACCACCTCTTGGTTTTGACGTTATGGACGTGGACGTGCTCGCCCTGATGGATCGGCTGGACCACTCGGCCGATGTCGACGCTGTACTTGATGACCGCCTCGCCCTCGGCGAGATCGCGGATCGCCAGCTTGTGGCCGATCGGAATCGCATCCTTGACCTCGAACTGCAGCGTCTTGTCCTGATCCATTACCCAGCCGGTCAGCGTCTGACCCGCCTGGACCCCTTCCACCACCACCACGCCGACCGCGTCGTCGGCGTCGTGGACCACGAAATCGATGCTCATGCTCCTCTCCTTCGTTGTTCTGTTGTTGTTCTGATCGACGGGCTCTCGGTGACCCGACAACTCATGTATATGACATAGTATATAGGATAGTCAAGCAAGCGAATGTAGCTAGCCTGTATCTGAATCGCGGCGGCGCGACAGCGAGGCGCCGAGAAGCCGTGGGTAAGCGGCTAGCTCGGGATAACAACAGGGATACGGCTAGTGGCAGGGATGGGGATGGCGAAGCTTATTCGGATTCGTGCAGAAAGACCTTGAAGGCCTGCCACAATGGACTGCGGTAGCGCTCGGGGTGCCAGACCAGCGAAAAGGCCCGGGTCAGGCTCAGCGGGGTTTCCAGCGCCACCAGCTCGCCGCGCGCGAGCTCGCCGGCGACACTCAAGCGCGACAGGCAGGCCAGCCCGAATCCGGCGCGCACGGCCTGCTTGATCGCCTCGTGCTGATCCAGCTCCATGCGCACCTGGATACGCTCGACGTGAGGGTGAATCGCCGCCTCGAAGATCGCCCGGCTACCCGAGCCCGGCTCGCGCAGGATCCACTGGGCCGACTGCAGCGCATCGCTAGCCAGGCGTCCCCGACCGGCCAGCGGATGCTGGGGCGAGGCAATGACCGCCATCTCGTCGTGGCGCCAGACCTCGCTGACCAGACGCGATTCCGTACACTGCCCCTCGATCAGCCCCAGATCGGCATCGAAGCGCAGGATGTCGCTCATCACCTCCTGGGTATTGCGCAGGCGCAGCTGCAGATCGGCGCCGGGATGGCGCTCGCTGAAGCGCCCGGCGAGCATCGGCAGCAGATAGGTGCCGATGGTTGCGCTCGCCGTCACATGCAGCGTACCGCGTAGCGCTCCCTCCGGCTCCTGGGCGGCTTCGACCAGTTCGCTCATGCCTTGCAGCAATTTCTCGGCATGCGCCAGCAGGCGGCTTCCGGCATCGTTGAGTTCGATGCGCCGACCCAAGCGCTCGAACAGCACCACGCCCAACTGACGCTCGAGATCGCCCAGCGCCTGGCTGGCCGCCGACTGTGACAGGCTGAGCTGCCTGGCCGCCGCGCTTACCGAACCGCCTCGGGCGACACCGACGAATACCTGAAGCTGGCGAAAGGTCACCTGGGTCGACATAGCAGTTCCACTTATCAGTTCTACTTAACAGTCATATCGTTATTATCCAATAACACATAATACGATCGCCGATTAGTCTATCGAGACAATTCGAACCGTTTAGTTTCAGGGAGACGTCTCATGTGGCAGGGCATCTTATTATGTGCCGGGTTGACCCTGGGTGGGTTTGCGCTCACCCAGCTTCCCGGGATCGTCGAAAGCGGCGTCAGCCCGCTGGTCTTCTCGCTGCTGCTCGGCCTGGTGGTGGGCAACCTGCCGTTTATCGGCCGGGTGCCGCAGGCGCGCCCGGGGCTACAGTTCGCCACGCGCTGGCTGTTGCGCGGCGGCATCGTGCTGTTCGGCCTCTCGCTGACGCTGCAGCAGATCCTCGGCCTCGGCCCCAAGGTGATCGTGCTCGATACGCTGATCATCACCACGGTGCTGGTCATCGGCTACTGGCTGGGCACGCGCGTATTCAAGCTGGATGCCGAAACGGCGCTGCTGACCAGCGCCGGTAGCGCCATCTGCGGTGCCGCGGCGGTGCTGGCGACGGAGACGACCATTCGCTCGAAGCCCGCCGCGACGTCGATGGCGGTGGCCACCGTGGTGCTTTTCGGTAGCCTGGCGATGCTGGTCTACCCGCTGCTCTATCCACTGACCGGCATGGACGAGGGGCTCTACGGCATCTATATCGGCGCCACCGTCCACGAGGTCGCCCAGGTGGTCGCTGCCGGCGATGCCGTGGGGCCCCAGGCACTGGCCAACGCGGTAATCGTCAAGCTGGTGCGGGTGATGCTGCTGGTACCCTTCCTGCTGATCGTCGGCCAATGGTGGCTGCGCCGCGACACGCAGGGCACGAATGACAGCGCGGCACGCCCGGCGCTGGTGATCCCCTGGTTCGCCTTCGGCTTCCTGGCCATGGTCGTGTTCAATAGCTTGGTCGCCCTGCCGGCGCCGCTACACGGCGGACTGGTGACGGTGGGCCAGATCGCGCTGGCGATGGCCATGGCGGCACTGGGTTTCGAGACGCGCCTGGAAAAGCTCAAGGCGCTGGGCCTCAAGCCCTTCCTGCTGGCGCTGTGCCTGTTCGCGCTGCTGCTGGGCGGAGGATGGATAATCACGCCGCTGCTCATGGGTTAACCGGTCTGACCGGTCAGCTCGGCGTCCGACCTCAAGCCCGGCCCAGAAGACCACGCATAATGAAACGCCCGCTATAAAGCGGGCGTTTCATTGTCAGCGTGGCAGCGCTCAATGAGGCCGTGTCAGCCAGGGTTCGCCACTGAGGACTTCGCACCAGGGATTCGCCACGCCCCACGGCGAAGTACAACAACCCGGCCGCCTTGATCGCCGCGGGGTCATAAAGGTTGCGCCCGTCGACCACCACCGGGGTGGTCAATTGGCGCCTTGAGCCAGGCGAAATCGACGCGTGCGAAAGGCCTTCCACTCGGTACAGATCACCAGCGCATCGGCGCCGGAAACCGCCTGCTCGCGATCATCGACCAGCACCAGATCGTCACGCTCGCCGTAGAGCCGGCGGCACTCGCCCATCGCCTCAGGGTCGAAGGCCCGCACCCGGGCGCCGGCCGTCCATAGCGCTTCCATCAATGTGCGGCTGGGCGCCTCGCGCATGTCGTCGGTATTGGGCTTGAAGGCCAGCCCCCAGACCGCCACCGGGAGTCTTGCCGGCCAGGCCGCCATCGAAGGCCTGGCTGAGCTTGTCGAATAGCGTGGCCTTCTGGCGATTGTTGACCGCCTCGACGGCCTCGAGCAGTTCCGAGCGGTAGCCGATCTCGCTGGCGGTACGCGCCAGCGCCTGGACATCCTTGGGAAAGCACGAACCGCCATAGCCGCAGCCGGGGTAGATGAAGTGATAGCCGATCCGCGGGTCGCTGCCGATGCCATGGCGTACCTGCTCGATGTCGGCGCCCAGCCGCTCGGCGAGATTGGCGATCTCGTTCATGAAACTGATCTTGGTGGCGAGCATGGCGTTGGCCGCGTACTTGGTCAGCTCGGCGCTGCGCACGTCCATGAAGATCAGCTTTTCATGATTGCGGTTGTAGGGCGCATAGCACTCGCGCATCAGCGCCTCGACCCGCGGCGAATCGGTACCCACGACAATCCGTGCGCCCCGGGCGAAGTCCTCGATCGCCGCACCTTCCTTGAGAAACTCTGGGTTGGAGCAGACCTCGAAGGCCGTATGCAGACCCCGCGCCAGCGAGGGTGGCTTCGATCTCGGCGCGGACCTTGTCGGCGGTCCCCACCGGCACGGTGGACTTGTCGACGACGATCTTGTAATCCGTCATGTGCTCGCCGATGCTGCGCGCCACCGCGAGAACGTACTGCAGATCGGCACTGCCATCCTCGTCCGGCGGCGTGCCCACGGCGATGAACTGCAGGGTCCCGAACGCCACCGCGTTGACGGCGTCGGTGGTAAAGCGCAGACGGCCCGCCGCCACGGTGTGGCGCACCATGACATCGAGACCGGGTTCATAGATCGGCAGTTCGCCACGCTCGAGCCGGGCGATCTTGTCGGCATCGACATCCATACACAGCACATCGTGACCGACATCGGCCAGACAGGTGCCGGTTACCAGGCCGACATAGCCGGTACCGAAGATGGTGATTTTCATGATTTGTTATTCCTGAATCAGTCTCAGCTAGCAGCAGCACCTGCTTGAACCAGTCTTAAACTTGATAGAAGCCGCGATACCAGGCGACGAAACGCGCCACCCCTTCCTCGACGCCGATCGTGGGCCGATAGCCGGTGACCTCGAACAGCGCTTCGGTATCCGCCCAGGTCCGCGGCACGTCGCCCGGCTGCATCGGCTGGTAGTCGAACTGCGCGGTACGCTCCGGTAGCGGTCTCGATCGCGTGAACGAAATCCATCAGCGCCACCGGACTGCCGTGACCGATATTGTAGAGTGCGATCGGCGCGCGTCCACAGTCCGGCACCATGGCCTCGTCCGGCCATTCGGGATGGCCGGCGGGGATGACGTTGAGAATCCGCACCACACCTTCGACGATGTCGTCGATATAGGTGAAGTCCCGCGACATGTCGCCATGGTTATAGATCGGCAGCGGCGCCCCTTCGAGAATCGCCCGGGTGAACTTGAACAGCGCCATGTCGGGTCGGCCCCACGGGCCATAGACGGTAAAGAAGCGCAGGCCCGTAGTAGGGATGCCATAAAGATGCGCATAGGTGTGCGCCATCAGCTCGTTGGACTTCTTGGTGGCCGCGTACAGGCTGATGGGATGATCGACGTTGTCACAGGTCTCGAACGGTATCTTGCCGTTCATACCATAGACCGAACTCGACGAGGCATAGACCAGATGGGCGATTCGCTGATGGCGACAGCCTTCGAGTACGTTGAGATGGCCGATCAGGTTCGACTGGGCGTAGACCAGCGGGTTTTCCAGTGAATAGCGCACTCCGGCCTGGGCCGCCAGATGAACCACCCGGTCGAAGTGCTCGCCAGCAAACAGCCGCTGCATGCCCGGGCTATCGGCAATATCGAGTTGTTCGAAACGTATATTGGAAAAACCGCTCAGGTCATCGAGGCGAGCCCGCTTCAGGCCAACGTCGTAATATTCATTGAGATTGTCGATGCCGACAATGGCGTGCCCATCCTCGGCCAAGCGTTTGGCGACCGCATGACCGATGAAGCCCGCCATGCCGGTAATCAGAATGTTCATGAACCTTCCGAGTCGCGTGAAAATTGCGCGCACTATATCACGCGAGCATCATGCGAGCGCTTCCCAGGGGGCTAACGCGATAGCTTGCGACGAAACGCTATGGCTTGCGACGATAGCTAGCGATTGCGCCTACCAGGCCGAGCGCCACCAGCGCCAGGGCCGCCACGCCGAGATAATCCAGAGCGCCGTCGAAGGCCGCCAAACGTGGATCCTCGGCGCCCCCCTGCTGAGATTGCTGAAGCCCATACAAGGCTAGCTGGCCGGCACCGACCATCAAGGCCATGACCAGGCCCAGCGGCAGACAGGACACTAACCCCGGCGGGAGCGGCAGATTCGGCAAGCGCAGTCGGAATCCTCTGCGCGGCGCGGCGGTCTGGCGCGACTTGCCACTCGCGGTGCGGCTCCGGCTCGAATTAGCCGCCGCCCCCCCGGTCTTGCTCGGCTGGCGTTTCTGGCGCGGCTTGCGCGTCGCCTGGCCAGTCTTGGTGCTTGCACTTTTCTTGCCGGTCGTGGCGCGACTATTGTCACGACGTGTCTTGGCGGTCGTGGCGCGGCTACTGTCACGGCGTGCGCCCGAGAACAGCCCACTTACGGTCGTTACCGACAATAACGCCACCAGCAGAAACAGTGACGTGAAAAAAACCAGTGCGGCCATCACCTCTCCCTTGTTGCTATACCCGTTCGGCCCAGCGTTTACCGCCCGCTTGAGGAGCGTGCATGGTACGCCCGCAGCGTAGCGATGGCGATTCAGGCAATGCGACAAGGAGATGCAACGACGAACCGCAATGGAGCAACGAAAGGCGTGGTACCACGATTTATAGCTCGTGTTAGCACGGTTTATTTGTAACTCGTTATTTGTAGCTCACCCGTCATTGACCGTCAGGCTCGGCGAGACGCCAAGAGCCGCTCGGCCATTTCCACGAAACCGGCGCCGTGGCTGGCTGCACACAGCCATTGCGGATGCGCCTGCATGGTCTTTAGATGCGCAGCAATGTTCGCCACGCCGACCGAAGCGGGGTAGTGGCGAAACAGCGATTCGTCATTGGGTGCATCGCCAATGAACAGCACACGTCGGCGTTGTTCCACGGCCGACAGCCCGAAGTCCTGCTCGAGCACGAGCGCAGCCATGCTGGCCTTGTCATGATCGCCGAACCAGGCATTCACATGGATCGAACTGGCGCGTGCGCTCGCCCCGCCTTCGCGCATGGTGCCGATCAGCTGCTCGATGGCCTCGCGACCCAGCGATGGCACGACATCCTGGGCATGATCGATCGCCACATCGGCCAGACGATAAGGCTGGTCGGCCGCCAGGCGCGCCTGGGGCACGCCCGCCAAAGCGTGCCTGGCCAGTGCCAGCAGGCGCTGCTGCTCGTCGCGCAGTTGCTCGCGCGGTCGAACGAAGCGTTGATCGAGCCCGCCACCACGGGTCTTGCGAAAGCGAAAGGCGCCGCTCTCGCCGATCACCGCTGCCACCGGCCAGGCGCGCACGATATGATCGCACCATCCGGCACAGCCCCCGGTGACCGGCACCACCTGGATGCCGGCTTTATCGAGCCGCTCCATGGCCGCCAGGGTGGCTGCGTCGAGCCGGCCATGGCGGGTCAGCGTGTCGTCGACATCGGTCAGTACCACTTCGATAGGCTGCAGTGCTTCGCTATCAGCGTCCTGCAATCGCTGCATTGTCTTCTCCTCCCGGGGCGGTACCCGCTGGCCATGTCCACGGACTCATGCCCACGACTTATGCCCACGACTATAGATTTACTGCAGTGCGACTCGCCGATGACACCTGCGGCGCGAGATGGACCTCGACCTCGGCCTTGCTCAATTGCTCGCCCAGCGGCCCCTGGGGCGTCCGGTCGGTGACGATACCGTCGAGGTGATCGAGCGGCGCCACCACTTCGAGCACCCGGACATTGAACTTGGTGTGATCGACCAGCAGGTAGACGCGCTCGCAACGCGCCAACATCATCCGCTTGACCCAGCTCGCTTCCCGGTTGACGTCGGAAATGCCATCGGCAGCGATGCCGCTGGCGCCGATAAAGGCCACGTTGCCGTGAAAGCGCGACAGAAATTCGCTGGTGTCCTGGCCGAACACGCCACCCTCGCGGCCATTGAAATCGCCGGGACACAGAATCGAGCGCAACGACCCCGCGGCCAGCGCCGATGCCACAGGATAGCTATTGGTGATCACCGTCAACTCCTCGCCGATGGCGCCCAATTGCCAGGCCAGTTGCGTGGTGGTCGAGCCGGCATCGATCATCACCACCTGCCCGGGGAAACCAGCCCTGCCGCCGCGACGGCAATGCGCTGGCGCTCGTCCACGGTCGACTGCTCACGTTCGGCTGATCGAGGGCTGAGTACCCATCGGCCGTGCGACGGCGCCACCATGGGCACGATCGACCAAGCCCATTTCGCTGAGCGCGTCGAGATCGCGGCGTACCGTTTCGGTGGTCACTGCAAAGCGCTGGGCCAGCGAGGCGATGCGTAAATGCGGCGTATAGCGCAGGGCATCCAGAATTTGTGCGCGGCGCTCATCCTTCTGCAGACGGCGAGCCATGCTCTAATCCTCGCAGGCAATCGATGAACGACCAATGGATAATGTGGTTAAGGCCACATTATGCGTGGCTATAACCACATTCTGGCCTATATTTATGGTGAAAACCAATTTTAATACACACATTTGGTTGGGATTACCAAGACAACAAGCCTCAACCAGAAGCCCCAACCAGAATCGGGAGCCACGTCATGACAATAACCAAGCCCGCTTTCCAGACGACGCTCAGCCAGACCTGCCGACTAGCCCTGGGCATCGGAGTCGCCCTGGCGCTCTATACGGGCGCCGCCAGCGCCCAGGAATCGCAATCGTGCGAGAACCGTGGCGACCTGGCCGATATCTATTGCGACGCCAATGGCGATCTGGTGGCCGACACGCCCACCAATCCCGATGAACTGCTCGACCCGGACACCCTGGTGTTCGCTTATACGCCGGTCGAGGACCCCGCCATCTATGCCGATATCTGGGAGCCGTTCATCGAGCATCTTTCCGAGGCCACCGGCAAGGACGTGCGCTTCTTTGCCGTTCAGTCCAACTCCGCGGAAATCGAAGCGATGCGCAGCAACCGTATCCATATCGCCGGCTTCTCGACCGGCCCCACGCCCTTCGCGGTCAATCTGGCCGGTGCAGTGCCCTTCGCCATCATGGGCTCCGAGGACGGCGAATTCGGCTACACCCTGCAGGTGTATACTCGCAAGGACAGTGGCATCGATGAGCTGAAGGATCTCAAGGGCAAGCGGGTCGCGCACACCTCACCGACCTCCAACTCAGGCAACCAGGCGCCTCGCGCATTGTTCCCCAAGCAGGGTGTCGTGCCCGGCGAAGACTATGAAGTGGTCTACTCCGGTTCGCATGACCAGTCGATGCTGGGTGTGGTCGCTGGCGATTACGACGCCGCCCCGGTGGCTTCCGAGGTCGTCGACCGCATGGCCGAGCGCGGCCTCTACGACCCCGAAGAGGTCAAGATCATCTTCGAATCCAAGCGCTTCCCGACCACTTCCTATACTTACGCACACAACCTCAAGCCCGAGCTGGCCGCGAAGATCAAGCAGGCATTCATGGACTTCGATTTCCAGGGCACCGCCCTGGGCGAAGAGTTCAGCGGCGTGACCCAGTTCGTGCCGATCACCTACAAGGAAGACTGGGAAGTGATCCGCGATATTCAGGAAGCCAACGGCGTTACCTATACCCCCGAGAACCTGGACAAGAGCTGAGCCTGGATCGACCCCGCGGGACCACGATTGACGGCCGGCCCGGCGTGACCAACGCCGGCCCGGCTTACTCGGGTTATGGAGATTACCCATGTTGCGAATATCCGACCTGGTCAAGCGCTACGGCAACAATCCGCCGGTGCTCAAGGGTCTCGAGCTCGAGGTGCCCGATGAGTCGGTCACCTCGATCATCGGCGCTTCCGGCGCCGGCAAGAGCACCCTGCTTCGCTGCATCAATCGGCTTGTCGAACCGACATCCGGCAGCATCGAACTCAACGGCGTGGAAATCACCACGCTCAAGCGTGAAGAACTGCGCCGCACCCGCCGGCGTATCGGCATGATCTTTCAGGGCTTCAATCTGGTCGATCGGCTGTCGGTGATGGAGAACGTGCAGTGCGGCCGCCTCGGCTACATTCCCTATTGGCGTGCCGCGCTACGCCGCTATCCACAGGAAGACATCGACCGCGCCTTCCACTTGATGGAGCGAGTCGGCATTGCCCAGTATGCGAACAAGCGCGCCGACGAACTCTCTGGCGGCGAGCGCCAGCGGGTCGGCGTCGTCAGGGCGCTGATGCAGGATCCCGAGATCCTGCTAGCCGACGAACCCACCGCCTCGCTGGATCCGGTTACCTCGCGCCAGATCATGGAGCTGTTGCAGAAACTGGCCGCCGAACTGCATCTACCCGTGCTGATCAATATCCACAACGTCGGCGAAGCCTGCGAATTCACCGAGCGCATCGTCGGCATGCGTTTCGGCAAGCTGATCTTCGACGGCAAGCCGGACGATCTCGACGAGGCGGCAATGGATGCGGTCTACAGCGGCACCAGCGAACACGACGCCTCGCGACATAGCTCACCCCACGACCACGCAGCGGTGACAACATGAGCGCTACCGCCGATACACCACGCCGCTGGCGCAAGACTCCGTTCATCGCCAACCCCTGGTTGCGCTGGACGCTGTTGATCGGCGCGCTGGTCTATGCAAGCTGGGCCCTCACCACCCTGCCCTTCGACTGGCAGCGGGTCACTCAGGGCATGGAGCGGGCGGCACGCATTTTCACGGGCGCTTTCCCGCCGAGTTTCGCCCGTTATGAATTGCTTATCGATGGCTTTCTGGAGAGTCTCAAGATCGCGATCCTGGCGACCCTGCTGGGAGTCGGCCTGAGCGTGCCGATCGCCTTCATGGCGGCGCGCAATATCGCCATCAAGCCCATCTATGCGCTAGGCCGGGCGATCATCGTCATCGCCCGCAGCTTCCACCCGGTGATCGTCGCCATCCTGTTTGTCAAGGCGGTGGGCTTCGGGCCGGTGGCCGGCATCCTGACCTTGACCATCTACTCGATCGGCTTCGTCGCCAAGATGCTCGCCGAGCGCATCGAGGAGATCGACTGGGGCCAGGTAGAGGCCCTGCGCAGCAGCGGCGCCCGCTATATCGCGGTGCTGCAGTTCGCCGTGCTGCCACAGATCATGCCGCGCCAGATCGGCTTGGCCATGTACCAGCTGGACAGCAACCTGCGCGCCTCGGCGGTGGTGGGCATTGTCGGTGCCGGCGGTATCGGCGCGACGTTGATGAATGCCTTCGGCCGTTACGATTATGACTTTGCCCTGGCCATCACCCTGGTGATCATCGGCGCGATCTTGATCAGCGAAGCGGTCAGCGGCCGCATCAGGAGGACGATCTGGTGAACGATTCAGTTTCCGAGCGCGTATGGACGCGCTACAGCTCGCGCCAGCGCTGGTGGCGCTTTGCCAGCCTGCTGATCGTCGCCGTGGCGGTCGCCTGGTCGCTTTCCACCATCAATATCGTCTGGCCCTGGGTGTGGGACGCCCCCAACCAGATCGGCGATCTGTTCAACCGCATGGTGCCGCCCGACGTCTCGCAACTGGGCACCATCGTCTGGGTGCTGATCGAGACGTTGAACATCGCCACCATCGCCACCTTCTTCGCGGTGTTCCTGTCGCTGCCGGTGGCCTACATCTCGGCGCAGAACACCACCCCCAACCGCGCCACGCTGTGGCTGGGCCGCTTCATCCTGGTCTCGAGCCGGTCAGTGAATACGCTGATCTGGGCGCTATTGTTCGTGGCGATCTTCGGCCCGGGGGTACTCGCCGGAATCATCGCGATCATGTTCCGCTCGCTGGGGTTTCTGGGCAAGCTGATGGGCGAAGCGATCGAGGAGATCGACCGGCGGCCGGTCGAGGCGCTCGAGGCTACCGGCGCCTCACGCGCCAAGGTCATCCTGTATGCCATCGTGCCCCAGGTGGTGCCGACGTTCTTCGCGGTGGGCATCCTGCGCTGGGATATCAACTTGCGCGAATCGACAGTGCTGGGACTGGTCGGCGCTGGCGGGATCGGGGTAATTCTGCAAAGCGCCATCGACACGCTGGACTGGCGTACGGTCGCGACCATCCTGCTCGCGATTCTCGTGCTGGTCATCGCCGGTGAAGCGCTTGCCGCCTGGCTGCGCAAGAAAGTGATCTAGCCTGTCCACGCAAACGACACCGGGGGCGAATTCGCCCCCGGTGTCGTTTCTAACTATCTCTTGATCGAGCCGATCACTCACTGGCGTAACAATCAACCCAAGCAGTACGCTTGGCTGGTGGCTAGATCATTCCAGACCAGCGCCCTTGAGTTCAGCGGCAAAGGAATGCGCGACCCGGTTCAACTGGAGGGAGTCGACGCCGGGTAGCATCTTGCGCAACTCGCCAAACAGGCTCTCGGCCGTATTATGTCGCCCCGAATAGATGAGCAGAAAAAGGTAATGCTCGATTTGGGAGTCGTTGTAAATGACCGCATCGCGCTTTGCCCTATCTTTCCTGGTATTGATTCTCTGGATTGCCATCGCCCTGCCTAACCTTTCCTTATTCGTTAGATTCCGAATCGCGCACTCACCACGAGTCGGCTTTATTACCGCATTAGCATACAGCGTTCATGAAGTTTCGGGGGCATGAATGATCAGCTCGACGCGCCGGTTGGCGGCCCGCCCCTTGGCCGTGCCATTGGGCTCGAGCGGGTGGGTGTCAGCATAGCCCACCGAACGAAGCCGCCCGGGATCGATTCCGGCCGCAACCAGATAGCGCAGGATCGCCGTCGCGCGGGCACTCGAAAGCTCCCAATTGGAAGGGAAATGCGTGGTATTGATCGGCACGCTATCGGTATGCCCCTCGACCGAAACCGTGCCTTGGTACTGACCGAGCAGCGACACCAGGCCCTGCACGACCTCCTGACCCGGGTCGGTCAATTCGGCGTCTCCCGAGCCGAACAGCAGATGGTCCTGGATTCGCAGGTTTATCCCGCCCTTGATCCGCGACACCTCGATGCCCTCGATCACCGGCAAGGGTTTAGTTACCTTCAATTGCCATTCGCCAGCCACTCCAATGGCCGCAGCCTGGGCGCTACTGCTCACCCAGCGCGTCGCGGCTATCGCATGCGCCGCCTGGCGAGCATCGGGATGAATCTTCAGCGAAGCAGGAACCGGTACCCCCAGCATACTCCATCCGGCAACGCGCTGGACGGCCGCCAGCGCATTGCGGCTCACTGCCGGCGGCGCGAGCAGTGCATCCAGGCGCACCCCGAGCGGCGATGTCAGCGGCCGCGCGCTGGCGACCGGCGATACGCTCAAGGCACGCGCGGCTTCGATCGCCTCGCTCGAGATCTGCGCGTGCGGTGCCGCGGGCGTCTGCGCGGGCATACTCGCCGCAAGCGCGCCACGCACGGTACCCACCCAATTCCCGGCCTGACCACTGACCGTCAGCAGCAGTACGAACAGCGCCACCAGTAGCGTCATGATGTCCATGTAGCTGATCATCCAGCCCTCACCTTCGCGCTCATCGGCACGTATGGAGAGCAGGCGCTCATGGTGGTGGCCCTCGCGATGGCTCTCAAGCATTGGCGTTCGCGCCCGGCTGCGACTCGTCCAAAGGCTTGCGGACCGGATCGCGAATCTCGTCCTGATAGCTGGCCATGAACGAGTTGAGCGTTTCCTCGATGAAAGACGGCAGGCGGCGCTTGGAAATCAACGCCACGCCCTCGAGCACCATGTTCATGGCAATCAGGCGCTGCTCGGTCCGCCGCTCTAGCTTCACCGCAATGGGCTTGCATACCAGATTGGCGAGCAGAATGCCGTAGAACGTGGAAAGCAGAGCCACCGCCATGCGCGGGCCGATGGTGGCGATATCGCCGACCTGCATCACCTCGAGCATGTTGACCAGGCCTACCAGCGTGCCGATCATGCCGAAGGCCGGCGCATAGGCGGCCATAGTCCGGAATATCTGCGCCTCGGCCAGCTCACGCGCCTTGAGCCGGGCGATTCGCCAGCGCAGTAGATCGGTGATCTCTGCTTCGCGGGTGTTGTCGATGACCAGTTGAACGCCGGTACGCAGAAAAGGATTGCGAGTCTCCTCCAGCGCACGTTCGACCGAACGTATATCGCCCTTGAACCATAGCCGCGCCATGCCCACCAGCTCGCGCGTATCCTCCTCGACATAGCTGTCCTCGCGGCGAAAAACCACGCCGACCAGACGTACCACACGGACGACTTCGCGCAGCGGATAGCTGATAAAGGTCGCTGCCAGCGTGCCGGCCAGAACGATCACCAACCCCGGCAGGTTGACGAAGCTCATTGCCGTGTCCGCGCTCAGCAGTACAACACAGGCCAGCAGCAGTACGCTGGCGCCTATGCCTATCAGGGTAGATACATTCATTTAAGACGCGTCCGCTCGGGCCCAGGATAGCCCTATGATAGCGGCCGATCGCGGAGGCAAAGCCATGAAAAAGGGCTGCAAAGCGAGCTGTTCACGCCTTCATGAAGCACGCCCTTCCATTCGCCCCGGTACGCAACGCTCTAACTCAGCCACTGCTCTAGCTGTTCTCGCCGAGCAGATAGGACCGACCTATCAGACATAGTAACTCGATGCGACGACTCGCTGATTCGGCTTGAAGATCGCTTCAAGCAAGAGGCATCAGAGGGGGGTAATGTCGATTACATGGCCAATGATCCGAAAGCCGGCCTTGTGTGCCGCCTTCTCGGCTTGCAGTTGCGCTTCGAGTTTGGAAATACTCGTCGATTGATGTTCGAAAACGGTATCCCACTCGAGCGGCTTGTTGCGCACCGCGAGCTTGACCTTATATCCCGTCTTGATTGAATCACCCTTGGCGGGTGTTCGCTTGGCCTTGGGCGCGAGGGCTCCGGCGGGAGCGTCTGTCGCTCTGGCACGTTGTGGCTTGCTGGCCGCAGGGCCAAGAAAAGCATTTATTTCCCGCTGCATGTTCTGTTCGAAATCATCTAACTCTGTTGCCATTGATTCAATTACCTTTTTGGCTTCCGGTGTCGTGCACTATAACATACCTCATTCCACGGTCTGGTGCTGTCCCGCTTGCCCTTATCATAAGGACTTGACCATAAAAGCTTGTCATAAGGACTTGTCATGAGGGGAGGCAGGCCAAGCCCCGCATCGCGGCAAGGCCCATGAGCAACGCGGACCCGATGCAGGTGCTATTATATTTTCTAGCCAATGCCCAAACTCCATGCCCACCAGAGTGAGGGTTTTAAACCAGGATTTCATTAACCCGGGTTGTCAGTCGGAACCATCAGGTCCGTTCAACAAGCAGGTTCAGTTCAAATCAGAGCCTTCGCTAGTTCCGTATACGGCCCTGCGGGTCACTGTTTTACCAGATTCTCGATCATGAAGTCACTATCGATCATGAAGCCACTATCGATCACGAAGCCACCACCGATCACGAAGCCACCACCGATCACGAAGCCACCACCGATCACGAAGTCACCATAGGGAGTCACTACAGCATGAAAGAGTTCCCTGTCGCCATCGCAATTCATGGCGGCGCTGGCGTTTTGACGCCCGGCTTGTTGAAGGCCCAGGATGAAGACGACCTTCACGAAGCCCTGCGCCAAGCCCTCGATGCCGGCCACCGCGTGCTGGAAGCGGGCGGCGGCAGCCTGGACGCCGTGGAAGCCAGCGTCATCGCACTGGAAGAATGCCCCTGGTTCAACGCCGGCAAAGGCGCCGTGTTTACCCACGAGGGCCATCACGAACTCGATGCCGCCATCATGCAGGGAAGCGATCGTAATGCCGGCGCCATTGCCGGCGTGCATCATGTTCGCAACCCGATTCGCGGGGCACGCGCCGTCATGGAGCACAGCGAACATGTGATGCTGATCGGCGAAGGCGCCGATCGTTTCCTGGAAGAGCAGCAGCTACCCCAGGTCACCAATGACTGGTTCAATACGCAACTCAGACGCCGGCAATGGCACGATAATCGCCTCAATACCGGCGCACCGAGCCTAGAACCCGGCCACAACGATCATCGCGGCGGGCAGGACGACCCGCCCGAGGGCCACAAGTTCGGCACGGTCGGCGCCGTCGCGCTCGACCGCGATGGCCATGTCGCTGCGGCAACCTCCACCGGTGGCATTACCAACAAACGCTACTCGCGGGTCGGCGATACCCCACTGATCGGCGCCGGCACCTGGGCCGACGATCGAAGTGCAGCGATCTCCGCCACCGGGCATGGCGAGTATTTCATCCGCGCCGCCGTGGCTCATGACATCGCCGCACGCATGCGCTACGCCGGCCACGACCTCGAGACCGCCTGCCATGATGTCGTCTTTCAAGAATTGCAGGCACTGGGCGGTCAAGGCGGAGTCATTGCCGTGTCACCGGATGGCAGTACCCAGTTGGTCTTCAACACACCGGGCATGTACCGCGCGTGGCGAGACAAGCAAGGAAGGCTGCACACGGCAATCTATGCACACGACGACAGGGTTCATGACTGAAACGGTAATGGCGCCCTACCGCGATGACGTGAAACGTATACTTGAAGGCTAGCCAAGCTTGAGCCATTGGCTAAGCTGTGTCTGAAAAATCGACGAGCGATGGTCAGACAAGGCAAAAATCGACGAAAAAGCAGAGTTTACGAGGGTGTAAATGAGCATTTTGAGTCGATTTTTAACGCCGTATGGGCGAGCGCAGGCATTTATCAGGCAGAGCGTAAATTCAGGGTCAGCCAGATACAAGCGTTCACCCGGCTATTGGAGAGAGGAGCCCACTTTCAAGCGATGCGTCCCAGTTCGAGTAATGTCTTGAGCAATTCATCCACATCAGTGTCGCTTTGCTGGAAATCGCTCATCAATCCGCGCAGACGCTGTTCGAAATTCTGCTGCGGATGATCGACGGGCTCCTTCGGGGACGCTTCCATCTCTTGCAGGGCCTTGGCGAAGGCGTCATCGAGCTCACGGAACTTACGCAGCTTCTCGCGTTCATCCATCTGGTTTGAGTGCTTGGGAGTCGATGCTTTCATTGATGAAAGTAATAGTTCATGAGCAATGATCGAGGAAAACCGTGCTGGGATTAAAAGCTTGGCTGTGCGGTGCAGGCCAGTCGTCACATATCCGCGCCTGCGCATACTAACGCGAAGGCCAGTGATTGCAAACACACCCACACCCAGGCAGGTGTAAAAGGATCGAAATACCGGGCTGAGGTTCAGCCCGGGTAATACCAGCGGTCATTTGACACGATTACGCTGTAAAAATTCAGTCTTCAGTACGCACGAGCCAGGATTCGACGGTATCGGCGCCGTGCTCATCCTTCCAGACCTTGAGCGTTTTCTGATTGCCGCCACGGGTTTCAACGACTTCACCGGTATGCGGGTTCTTGTAGATTTTCAGCTTGCGCTTACGACGTCCGCCCGTGTTGGCCGCTTTCGGCTTGCTGACAGAACCGGCGTCTTGCGGCTTGGGATCGAGCATATCGATCACGTCGCTGGCGCTCTTGTTGAACTCTTTCATCAAGGCTTCGAGGCGCTCCTTGAATTCGAGTTCGGACTTCAGGCGCTGATCACCTTCAAGCTGCTTCAACTCATCGCTCAGCTGCTTGAGCAGCTGTTCTTTCTTCATGTACTCGCTTAACAGTGACATGCGCTACTAACCTTCCAACGATTTTGGGATGCCTCCTTATTATCAGCATTTAATCGCCTTTTGCCAAGTAGTGAAATTGTTTTTCGGTTTAAAAGTTTTTAAAAAATTACTTCTACACAGGATAGCCACCAAGCTTTGACGAGCCGAGCCGTGGGCTCGCACGGCTCATCAAAGATTCCCGAGCCCCTGCCTTCCAAATTATATTTAGAAAAGAGGGTCCAGACCGATTAACGGATTACAGCCACATGGCTGCTAACCAGCCAAATAGTATTAACGGCACATTGTAATGAATGAAAGTTGGCACCACGGAGTCCCAGATATGGTCGTGCTGGCGATCGACATTCAGCCCGGCGGTCGGCCCCAGTGTCGAGTCGGAGGCCGGCGAACCGGCATCGCCGAGTGCGGCTGCAGTCCCCACCAGTGCAACCGTTGCCAACTCGGAAAAGCCGAATTGCATGGCCAGGGGAACGTAGATGGCGGCGATGATCGGTATCGTCGAAAACGACGAGCCGATGCCCAATGTGATGAAAAGCCCCACCAGCAACATGACCAGCGCCGCCAACCCCTGGTTATCACCGATCACCGCGAACGCCTGCTGGACTAACGAATCTATCTCGCCGGTAGCCTTCATCACGGCGGCAAAGCCCGCAGCGGCGATCATGATGAAGCCGATCAGCGCCATCATGCGCATGCCCGCAGTAAACAGATCATCGGCCTCGCGCCACTTGAAGATACCGCCCAGCGACAGCAGGCCGAAGCCGACCAGTCCACCGAGGATCATCGAGCCGCTATAGAGCTGAATGCCCAGCGCGGCAACGATCGCCACCACCGACATCGCCAGCCCCCGCGGGCGTATTGTTGTCTGGTTGTCAGGATCCGGCGTCGCCTGCGCCGCGCGCTGCTGTGGCAACGTCGGCTGCGGGTGGCTGACAGCAAGCGCCTGTTCAGGATAGTCACGCGGCTTGCGATAGCTGAACAGCAGCGCGATCAACAAGCCCACTGCCATGCCGGCGACCGGGACGCCCATCGCCAGCGGTACCATGCCCCGCGACACCTCGAGCCCCAGCGACTGACCGGCATCGTTGATGTTGGCCAGCAGAATGTCGTTGAGGAAGATCGCCCCGAACCCCACCGGCAACAGCATGTAGGGCGCGGTCAGGCCGAAGGTCATGGCGCACGCCACGGCGCGGCGGTCGATGCGCAACTGGTTCATCACCGTGAGCAACGGGGGGACCAGGATCGGTATGAAGGCGATATGCACGGGAATCAGGTTCTGCGAGGAAATCGCCACCAGCAGCACCGCACTCAACAGCAGCGCCTTGACCATGGCCTGACGCCGCTCGGTGGCTTCCTGACCCAACAGGCGAATCAAGCGCTGTGCGAGCAGCTCGGGCAAGCCGGCCCGCGAAATTGCCACGGCAAATGCCCCCAGCGTGGCGTAGGCCAGCGCCACCTTGGCGCCCCCGCCGACGCCCTCGTTGAAGGCCGAGATGGTCTCCCCCAGCGATAGCCCTCCCGTCAAGCCACCGACCAGTGCGCCGACGATCAGCGCGAAGACCACCGACACCCGCGCCAGCGACAGCCCCACCATGACCAGTACGGCTAGTATTACCGCATTCATCTCCATCCCCTTCCGCCCTCGCGTGCTTGGTAGCGCAAAAAGCCGAGGATTCTAACAGAGAGCGCTGCTGATGGGGTCGCCGTCGGCAGTAGCTTGGCTCAGCACATGCTGGCGTCACTGTCATGCAAGCTTCAAGAAAGTGTCGCTGCGATGTAAGCGTAGCCGTGCACCCTACACACGGGATCAGCGTTGCCAGCAGCCGTTGGTCCGCATTCAGACAAGGGAGACTGTCGTTCAGCGCGCCATGGAAGCGAGGCGCAGGAAGCGCCAAAAGGAGCGGTCCGGCCGGGAGCGGTCCGGCCGGGAGCAGTTGAGGCCGCGCGGCAGGAGGCCGTTCAGGGAGATAGTCAGCTTAACGCCACGGCGCCGTCAGGCCGACCGTGGCGTCTTTGTATCGGGCATTTGCCCTGCGAATCAGACGGCCTGCAGCCAATTGCCATAGGCGGCCAGGTCGCTGCCCAACTCGCCACGCACCAGCCGCCGATAGAGTGTCTGGAGCTCGCGAGTGACCGGGCGCTGCTCGGCGCGGCCGATGTGCCGACCATCCAGTTCGCGAATCGGCAGGATCTCGGCCGCGGTGCCGGTGAAGAACGCCTCGTCGGCGGTATAGAGTTCATCGCGGGTAATGCGTCGTTCGCGCACCGTCATCCCCAGCCGCTCGCGGGCCAGCGTGATCACGCTGTCGCGGGTGATGCCCTGCAGGCACGAGGTCACCTCGGGGGTATGCAGCACGCCGTCGCGGACCAGGAAGACGTTCTCGGCCGAGCCCTCGGCGACATAGCCCTCGGGGTCGAGCATCAGCGTCTCGTCGAAGCCCGCCTTGACCGCGGTATTCAACGCCAGCATCGAATTGACGTAATGGCCGTTGGTCTTGGCCCGGCACAGGCTGATATTGACATGATGGCGGCTCCAGGAAGACGTCAGCACCCGCAAGCCCTGCTCGGCGGCGCTCTCCGAGATGTAATGCGCGAGGTGCCAGGCGGGGATCATCACATGGGTGGTCAAGCCCTCGGCACGCAGCCCCATGCCCTCGGCGCCCAGGAACACCGTCGGCTTGAGGTAGGCATCGCCCAGCGCGTTACGGCGCAACGCCTCGCATTGTGCGTCGAGCAATGCCGGGGCATCGAAATCGAGCGGAATATCCAGGGCGTGGGCGCTATCCAGCAGCCGACGGATATGCGCATCGGCGCGGAACAGATGAACGCCATTCGGCCCCTCGTAGGCGCGCACGCCCTCGAAGCAGCCCATGCCGTAATGCAAGGTGTGGGTGAGCAGATGCATTTTGGCATCGCGCCACGCCAGCCACTCGCCATCGAGCCAGAACCAGCCATCGCGATCACTGATTGACTGCATGTCGCTCTCCTCTAAAGCTCACAAGATGCCCGTGCCCGCCCTTACATGGTTTGGACGATGCCCGCGCCCACTCACTTGGCGAAGCGTCCCGGACGAAACGGCGCAATATCCAGCGACGGCATGTCGCCGTCGATCAGCTGAGCGATCAGTTGCGCGCTGCCGGCCGAGAGTGTCCAGCCGAAAGTACCGTGGCCGGTATTGAAATACAGATTGTCGAGCTTGGCCTGGCCGATGATCGGCGGGCCGTCGGGCGTCATCGGCCGGAAGCCGGTCCAGGATTCAGCCTGCTCGAGATCGGCGGCGCCGGGAAAGCGCGATTCCACCGCGTGACGAATGATCGCCAGTCGCGACTCGGGAATGCGTCGGTCGAACTCGTCCAGCTCGACAAAGCCGGTAGCTCGCAGCCGATCGCCCAGACGCGTCGCCACGACCTTGTAACGGTCGTCGATCACCGTCGAGCGCGGCGCGCGTTCGGCATCCTTGAGCGGCGCGGTCAGCGAATAGCCCTTGACCGGGTAGATCGGCAGCTTGACGCCGAGCGCCTCGGCCAGCCCCGGGGACTGGCAACCGGCCGAGACCACCAGCGCATCCACTTCCAGCGTCTCGCCCTCGCTCATTGAGGCCGCGGCCGTGGGCGCCAGTTGCAAAGCCCGCACCTCGCCACGCTCGCGCACGACTTCACGCACCTCGGTGGCATAGCGGAAGGTGACACCGAGCTGCTCGCACTGGGCGGCCAATGCCTGGGTAAAGCGCTGGCAGTCCCCCGTGCCATCGCCGGGCAGCCGCAACGCACCAACCAGCGGCGCATCGCCGCGCAGCCCTGGTTCGATCTCGGCCAGCCCCTCGGGCGTCAGCCACTCATGGTCGATGCCCATCTCGCTGAGTAGCCCCGCCGTGGCCTTGAGGCCCTCGGCAGTCGCCGCATCGCTGGCCAGGTCGATCAGCCCGCCGTGGCCGCCGTCGAAGGCCAGCTCCAGATTTTCCTCGAGATCGACAAAGCACTGCCGGCTATACGTGCCCAGACGCAGCATCGCCCGCTTGTTGGCCTCGAAAACGCCCGGCGCGTTGGCGTAGCGCCAGGTCGCGGTCAGAAAGCGCAAGGTCCACGGCGTCGGTGGCATGCGCATCTTCAGCGGACCGCTGGATTTGATCAGCCACGGCAGGGCCTTCTTGATCATCGCCGGCGAGGCCCATGGATAGACATAGCCGTAGGAACGCTGGCCAGCGTTGCCACGGCTGGTTTCGAGACCGGCGGCATCGAGGCGTTCGACCACGCTGACCCGATGACCACGGCTGGCCAGCGCATGCGCGGTCGTCACCCCGACCACCCCGGCACCGATAATGGCGATATGCATGGCCACTCCCTGTTCTATGGCCGACCGGCATGCCAGCGGCCATGTTCATGAATCACCCCAGCGTTTTAAGCGCGGCTTTGACAACGCCATCCGCCGCGTCGAGATCGGCATAAGCGGCCCAGCCCCGCCGCCAGCCGTCGATCAACTCGCGCTGATGAGGCTGCAATGCCTGATAGCCCCAGGCGGCGATCTCGGCATCCTGCGGGTCGGGCACGTCGATAGCGCTGCCGGCCAGCCGGGCGATGACCGCATGACCGCACAGCGGCACGTAACCCTCGGAATAGCCGCCCTCGTGGATCATCGCCAGGCGCCCTTCACAGAGCCGCTCGGCCAAGCCCTTGAGCTGCGTGGTCATTCGTGGCGAAGGCGCTGCTGTTGAGCAGCATCTTGCCCAACGGGTCCTTGCCGCAGGCGTCAAAGCCGCAGGCGACAACGATCAGCTCGGGCCGGAACGCCGCCAGCGCCGGCAGCACCAGGCGCTGCATGGCGTATTCATAGGCCGCGATGCCGCAACCCGGCGGCAGCGGCAGGTTGAGGTTGGCTCCCAGCCCCGCCCCTCACCCTGCTCGCCGAATTCACCGGTGTCCAGCGGGTAGTTGCCGGCCTGATGCAGCGAAATCGTCAGCACCTCGGGGTCGTCATAGAACGCCGCCTGGCCGCCGTTGCCGTGATGCACGTCCCAGTCGAGGATCGCGACCCGCCCCACCTGGCCCAGCGCGCGGGCGCGTCGCACCGCAATGGGAATATTGCCGAGCAGGCAGAAACCGCGCCCAAGGTCGGCCTCGGCATGATGCCCGGGCGGGCGGCACAGCGCATAGGCGTTGCTCCGCCGGCCCAGCGCGACGTCCTCGATGGCGGCGATCGCCAGCCCGGCGGACTGCTTGGCCGCCGCCAGGCTGCCGGCGGTATACGGCGCGCAATCGCCGCCATCACCGAAGCCGCGGCGGCTGCCGGCCTCGAGTTCGTCCAGGTAGCGCGGGGTGTGAAAGTATTCGAGATCCTCGCGGGTGGCCGGCGGCGGCTTGCTGACCGCCAGCTCGTCGATCAGCCCCGAGACCTCGAGCAGGTTCTTGAGCCGGCGCTTGCTCTCCGGGCTTTCCGAAGCCGGCTGCGGCTGCAGGAACTCACCGGGCGCCGAGAACACGCCGATCGCCCCCGGGTCGTGCCAGAAGCAGCGCTCGTGCCAGTAGAAGCCGGTCGTCGTCGGAGCCCGTCATGGAGCATCCCGTCATCGTCCGCCAGGCGCTCCCAGACCTCGATCGCCGCGGCCAGGTCCTCGAGCGAGGCGCCGACCGACTTGAACACGGTGATCGCCTGGTCATCGCTGCGCCCGGGTCGGTCGCCGCGCAGCAGTTCGGCGAGTTCGCCGCGGATCGAGGCGAACTCGAAGGCGCCCTCCTCGATCGCCTGGTGAATGTCCCCGGCCTCGCCCTTGGCACCGGCATAGGTATCGACGAACACCTCACCGCGGGTCAGGCAGGCGGCGTCGCTCTCGCGCATGCTCGGCCGAAAGGCGCCGATCAGATCGAGATGCGCGCCGGGCTTGAGCCATTCGCCCAGCACCAGCGGTTCGCTCGAGAGCGTCGCGCAACTGACGATGTCGGCCTCGCCCACCGCCGCGGCCAGATCCTCGACGGCGGCGCAGTCGAAGCGTGCAGCGTACTCCTCGGCCAGACGCGCTGCCTTCGTCGGATTGCGTCCCCAGATACGCACCCGCTTGATCGGGCGCACGGCGGCATGCGCCTCGATCAGCATCGGCGCCAGCTTGCCGGTGCCGACCACCAGCAACGATTCGGCATCGTCGCGGGCCAGCGCGCGGCAGGCCAGCGCCGAGGCCGCCGCGGTCCGCCGGCGGGTCAGCTCGCTGCCCTCGATGCAGGCCAGCGGGCGGCCATGATCGCCCTCGCAGAGCAGATAGACCCCGGCGATCGCCGGCAGTCCGTGTTCGGCGTTCTGCGGGAACACGTTGACCATCTTCATGCCGATGTAGCCGGCCTTTTCCCACGCCGGCATCAGCAGCATGGTCGCCTCGCCGTCGCCTCGCTGCATGGCGTGATGGTGGCGCGGTGGCGCCTCGACCCCCTCGACAAAGCAGCGCGCCAGGCGATCGACCAGCGGCACCCAGGGCATCGCCCCGGCCACCTCCTGCGCGGTAATCATGCGCATCTCAGCTCTCCGTCTGGGCGGCCGTCACCATGATCTCGACCTTCCACTCCGGCTTGGCCAGTCGGGCCTCGACACAGGCGCGCACCGGCGGGCGGCCCGGCGCGACCCAGGCATCCCAGGCGGCATTCATGGCGTCGAACTCGGCCATGTCGGTGACCCAGATCGTCGCCGAGAGCAGATGATCCTTGGCCGAACCGGCCTGTTTAAGCTTGGCCTCGATGGTTTCGAGTACCTGACGGGTCTGGCCCTGCATGTCGGCACTTGCATCGTGCGGCACCTGGCCGGCCAGATAGACGGTGCCGTTGTGCACGGTGGCCTGGCTCATGCGCTGATTGGCGTCGGTGTAGTCAATGGTCATGGCGTGTTCCCTTACTCGTGAAATGAAGTGATGAATGAAAGCTCGGCGCCGGCGCTACGCGCCGGCTGATATTCCGGTAAAACCGCGCAGGAACGCGGCGAGATTATGCTCCAGGCTGGCCGTCGGGTAGCCGCCCTCCTGAACCAGTACGCACGGTAGACCGAGCGCGGCCAGCCGTGCGCCGAGCGGTGTGAAATCGTCGGTCTCCAGGCTCAACCCGGCCAGCGGGTCGTCCTTGTGGGCATCGAGGCCCAGCGCGATGACCACGGCTTGCGGCGCAAAGGCCTGCATATCGGCCAGCAGACACTCGAGCGCGTCCAGAAAGACAATCCCATTGCTACCGATAGGCAACGGTATATTCAGGTTGGCACCCAGCCCTTCACCCTCGCCACGCTCGTCGGCGCCGCCCCAGAAAAACGGATAGAAACCGCTCGGGTCGGCATGCAGCGAGCCGGTCCAGACGTCGCCGCGGGCATAGAAGATATCCTGGGTGCCATTGCCATGATGCAGGTCGACATCGACGATGGCGACCCGCGCAAAGCGTTCGCGCAGCACGCTCGCCGCCAGTGCCGAATTGTTGAGAAAGCAGAACCCGCCGGCGCGCTCCGGCCCGGCGTGGTGCCCCGGCGGCCGGCACAGCGCATAGGCCGCATTGTCGCCATCGATGACCGCCTCGGCGGCGGCCTCGGCGCTCGCCGCGCTGGCCAGGATGCCGGTAAAGCTGTCGGCGCCGATCGGACAGGCCATGTCGTGCATGTGCCAGCCGGCCAGACCGATCGGATGCTCGGGATAATGATGCCCGCCACCGGTCGGATGCACATTGGGCGCGACCCGCTCGGCGGCACCCGGCAGCGCCTGCCAGCGGGCATGAATGGTCTCGAGAAAGGTCAGGTAACGCGGCGTGTGGATCTGCATCAAGCGTTCACGCAGACGCGGCGTGCCCGCCGCCTCGGGCGCGTCGAGGCGACCGCCGGCCGCGGTGATGGCGCGGGCCAGCAACTCGGCGCGCACCGGCCCCTCGGGCGATGGCGCCGGCGCGCCGCGCAGCAGGAAGGTCTCGGGGGCGTGGCGGTCCTGCTGATCCGAATAGAAGTACTTCATGGCCACCTCAGTCGAGCAGGCTGGGAATCCAGGTCGATAGCGCCGGGAACAACGCCAGCAGCACCACGACGCTGATGAACGCAGCGTAGAACGGCAGCGAGGCGATGATCGCCCGTTCGTAGGGCACCTGGGCGATACGCGCCGCAGTCATCAACGTCATGCCCACCGGCGGCGTGACGTTGGCGATGTTCAGCGTGACGATCATGACGATCGCGAAGTGCAGCGGGTCGAAACCCAGGCTGACCATCGCCGGTACCACCACCGGGCCGATCACCACCAGTGCCGGCAGCACGTCCATTACCGTGCCGATGACGATCAGCAGCAGGCAGACCAGCATGATCTGCACGAAGGCCACGTCGCTCAAGGTAGTGATCAGCTCCGCGGCGTCGCGGGCGATCCCCGAGCGGGTGACGAACCAGCCGAGCACCGCCGAGGTGGCAAGCAGGAAGAACACCACCCCCGAGAAGCGCACCGTGGTGACCAGCGCCTCCCACACCTTGCGCAGTGTCAGGTTGCGGTAGAACACGAAGCCGATGGCGATCGCATAGACCGCAGCGAAGCCCGACGCCTCGGTGATGGTGGTCATCCCCGACAGGATGCCGCCGAGGATGATCAGCGGCACCAGCAGCGCCGGCAGCGCCGACAGGAAGGCCATGACCGCCACCTTGAACGGCGTGGCACCCTGCTTGGGATAGCCGCGCATCCACGAGATGACGATGCTGACGATCAGCAACGCCACGGTCATCAACACGCCGGGGATGATACCGCCGGCGAACAGATCGATCACCGAGATATCCCGAAGCAGTGTGGCGTAGACCACCATCACCACGCTGGGCGGAATGATCGGCCCGATGATCGACGAGCAGGCGGTGATCGCCGCGGCGTACTCGGCGTCGTAGCCCTGTTTCTTCATCTCGGGAATCATGATCTTGCCGATCGCCACGGTATCGGTGATCGCCGCGCCGGTGAGCCCGGCGAAGAACAGCGACACGGTGACGTTGACGTGGCTCAGCGCCCCGCGCACCCGGCCCAGCAACGCGTTGTTGAAGGTGATCAGCTTCTGGGTCAGCCCGCCCTGGTTCATCAGCTCGGCGGTGAAGATGAAATACGGCACGGCGATCAGCATGTAGCCGGATACCCCCGAGAACATGCGATCGGCGATGATCCCGACCATGCGCTCGCCGCCCAGCGAATAGACCCCGGCGACCCCCGAAATCGCCATCACCACGGCAACCGGCGCGCCGATCAGCAATACCACCACGAAGGCTACGATCGCAAAGCTCATGACCGCACCTCGCTTTTGTTTTCCAGTTCGCGGCCATCGTTTGCTGAATCACCCAGCGCCTCGTCGATCAGCGCATTCTCGTCGCTGAAATGCTCGAGCAGCTCGAAGCCATAGACCAGATGCAGCAGGAAGATCAGTCCGGTCAGCGGCACGGTCACCGCCGTCCAGCGATACGAGATCTGGATATTGTCGGAGACCATGTAGACCTGGGTTGCGTTGAGGAAATAACCCCAGCCGTACCAGACCATCAACAGCGCGAAGAACGCCATTACCGCCAGCGTGGCGATCGCCGAAGCCTTCACCAACGGTGCGGGCAGCAGCCTGACCAGCAGCGTCATCGCCACGTGTTCGCCGGAGCGCAGCGCAATGGTGATCGAGACCAGGCCAATCCATGGCAGGAACAGCCGGGCCAGGGAATAGGTCCAGCTCAACGCCGAGCCGGTGGCCAGGGTATACAGAAAGCCAATGAAGGAGATCGCCAGCATGCCCAGCACACAGCCCACGCAGAGCACGATGCAGGCCGTGTTGACGACGTCGCTGACGCGTCGTGCGGTTGCCAATATCGCCATGGAATCGCCCCGAAAAGCTGCCTCAGGCAGCGAAGAAAGAGGGATCGACCGGGCCAGCCATAGCGCCCGGCCACTGTCTCGGCTAGACCCGCGGCTTACTGGCCGTAGCGCTGATACGCCTGCTCGGGCAGCGACTCACCCAGCGACTCGACTTCGGCAAGCATGTCGTCGACCAATTGCGCATCCATGCCGTACTCGCCGACGATCCACTCTTTCCACGCCGGCCGGGCAATCTCGGCCATCTTGCTACGCTCCTCGGTGGGCATGATGTAGCACTCCTCGAACAGCTCGCAGGACTTCTGCCAGCTGGCGGTGGCCAGTGCCGCCGAGGCGCCGTGGCTGAGCGCGATCGCCTCGCGGGCCGATTCGGTGATCGCCCGCTGATACTCCTCCGGCAATTCCTGGTACCAGGCTTCGCTGACCACCCAACTGGCGCTGTTGTAGACGTGCCCGGTGAGCGTCGTGTAATCGGTGACCTCGTCGAGCCCGTAGGTGGTATTGATCACCGGGGCATTGAACTGGCCGTCGGCAAGCCCGGTTTCCAACGCGGTGATCAGCTCGCCCCACGGCAGCGGCGTGGCCGAGGCGCCCAGCGCACGCATGGTGGCGACGTGGGCCGGGTTCTCCTCGGTCCGGATATTCAGCCCCTTGAGGTCGTCGACGGTCTTGATCAGATGGTCGTTGTTGGTGAAGGCGACGAAGCCGCCGCCGTCGTCGAAGGTGCCCAGGTAGCGCATGTCGGCAGCTTCGATGGTGCCCTTCATGAAGTTGGCGAACCACTCGCCATCGAAGAACGCCCAGGCCTGGCGCCAGTTGTTGAACAGGAACGGCGCGGTGACCACCTGATAATCACCGTAGAACGACGACATTGCCCCCGAGGTGAGAATCGTCGACTGCAGCGCACGGCCGCCGGCCTGGACCTGCGAGCCGGTTTCAACTTCCGAGCCCAACTGGCCACCGCCGAAGATCGAGACCGTGACCTCGCCGTCGGTGCGCGACTCGACCAGTTCCTTGAAGTGCACCAGGGCCGGATAGATGCTGTTGTTGGTCAGGTTTTCAGGGATCAACGTGGCAATCGCCATCTCGTATTCCTGGGCCTGGGCGGCCGTGCTCAGCGAGATGACAAGCGGCAGTGCAGCCACCGCTGCACCGGTAGCGAAGAGATTGCGTAACGACATGAGGGAATCCTTGCTTGGCTTGTTGTTGTAGCGTTCGATGAGAACGATTGTCTATTAGACTAGCCAATCAAGACGTTCGCGGCTTGCCCGGGGCTCGGCAGTTTTTGCCCGAGACTCATGAATCGCCGGGTGACTGAACGGATGGTTGCTGCGCAGCTTTTCGTTCAATGGCGCCGATGCAGCGACGGCGGCACGCCATAGGTGCGGCGATAGGCGCGCGAGAAACTGCCCTGATCGAGAAAGCCGACCTGGGTGGCGATGGCGCCCAGCGAGCGTGAGGTACGTTCGATCAAGCCACGCGCATGGGCCAGGCGACGCTGCTGGACGTAGGCCTGCGGAGTCATGCCCAGCAATTCACGAAAACAGGCATGAAAGTGGCCGGGGCTCAGCGCACAGAGTGCCGCCAGCGCATCGACGCGAATCGGCTCGCCCAGGTGAGCGTCGATGTAGCGCTCGATGCGCGCCAACTCGATGCGGGCACGCCCTTCGCGACATCCCGCAGCCGGCGCCAGCGTCTCGTCATGCAGGTTGAGATACAGCGCGCGCAGGATCAGCGTGGCGATCTCACCGTGCAACGCCGGCTGCAGCGCGACCTGGGGCAGAACGCCCTCGGCCAGACGCTGCAACTGCGCTGGCACGACGAAGAACCGCGGGCTTTCGAACAGCCGCTCGACCTCGTCGGCGCACGACACTAGCGCCAAGGTTTCCAGCGGCACGTCGAGCACCAGGGTCTGGTTCTGGCCGTCTCCGGTGTATTCATGATGGTAGGTCGAAGGGATCAGGCAGCCGCGCTCGCGGGTAATCCGCTCGCCGCGCCCCTCGATGGTCAGTTCGGTCATGCCCGACGTCGCAAGAATCAACTGATGGAAGACATGCTCGTGGGCAATATATTGCGGCGTCAGCGTGCAGCTACGCAGATTGAAGAATGCCATGACATTGCCGGTTCCAGGGTGGTCGACCGCAGCCAATTCCTCACCATACCCCCGCCGGCCCGGTGACAGAAGCCGACGGAAATTTCACGTTAAGCGCTCAGCCTCAGCAATTGCCCTTCTTGGCCTGCCCCGGCGGGCAGAAATCACCCCTGGCATGATCGCGGTCACGGTCACGGTCATGGTCATGGTCGTGATGACCGTCACCGATTGTGACGATCGGCTCCGGATCGATCCGGGCCGGCGTGTAGCTGCATCCGGCCACGGTCAATCCAGCCAGCAGAACGATGGTCATGGGCATCCACTGTCGCATGGGTTTTCTCCTTTATTCGTATGGATTTCGCATAAGAAGCGCCGGCCAGCTTAGCCGTAAACACACCGTTACCGGGAGTCGCAGAGCAGCGACAGGAGCGGCAGCAGGCTATAAAGACAGACTATACAAGTCAGGCCAGGCAAGACGGGGCAGGCAAAGAGTGATCAAGATTCTGGCGAATCTGGTTGCGCAAGCACCGGGCTTGATTGCAAACCATCGAGCCCGGAGGAGATCAGTGCATCGTCGACAGAACGACGACGCCCCACACCACCAACGCAGCGCCGGTGGCCCATCCTATCCAATACCCGGCGGGCGCCAACTTTTCCAACAGTACCAGCAGCGCAAGTCCGGCGATCCACACCAGGTTCATCACGCCGCCGACGAACAGCAGCAACATGAGTACCCAACAGCAGCCGAGGCAGTAGACACCGTGGCGAAAACCCATCGCGAACGCACCGCGCAGTCCTTCACGCCAGTGCGTGAGTACGAAATCCAGCGGTGAGCGGCAATGCCTGAGGCAGGCGTGCTTGAGGGGCGTCCATTGATAAATGCCTGCAGCGATCAGCACCGTTCCCGCCAGGACCGTGCTGGTCGTCTGCATCATCGGTGAGAGCAGTGCCGTCCTTTCCAGGGCAAACTGCAGCGCGACAGCGGCCAGGCTGAACGCGGTCCAGATGGCGATATAGCCCAGCGAGAACATCCCCGATGCGGCCATGCGCCACAGCGGGGAATGCCTCGCTCGACCAATGGTCACGAAGAGCAGCAGCATCGGCGTGGCGCCAGGCAGCATCATCGCCACCATCATGATGGTCCACATGGCCAGCATCGTCAGCGCATGGGCCGGTGTCCAGGCGACAGGTGCCATGACCATTTTGCCGGTCATCGCCGTCATGACACCGGCCCCCGCCACCAGGTAGGCCCAGCACAGGACGACGACGATCAACAGCACGGACGCCATGAGCTTGCGGTCGTAGCGTAGCGCCCTTGCAAGTACCGACGTCGCCATGTCCGATCTCGCTTACGCTATGCTTCAACCCCCGCGGGGGTCTGCACGACATGCGCCAGGGTACTGTGCGACCCCTGCGTGGAGAACGCTATCGCGCCACTACTCTGGATAGTGGCGCAGGCGATCTCACCCTTGATGTGCTCGAACCCTTCAGGCATGACGACCTGAATACGGTGGGGCTTGTCGGTCACGGGGTTCCTGATCGGCTCCACATCGCTCTCGAGCACGCCGGGGAAGGACAGACGTGCGGTGCGGCCAGGCTCATCGAATTCGAACGTCGCGGGGGCGAACAGCGGATCGTGCATCTTCGTCACGATGAGATTGAAGATATGGAACAGCGTCCCTTCCGCCGAGTGTTTCCCGGACATGATCTCGAATAGCGCCTCGCGCTGCTCCGGGCTGGCTCGCTCATCGATGATCGGCTGCGCCTGGCCGTTACCTTCATGCAGCGGTCCGGGAAAGTGGACCACGACGAAGAAACACAAATCATCCAGGCGGGTGCTTTCATAATGCCCGTTGGCGATGTGCATGCCCAGCAGCCCCTTGCACTCACCGTGGGTCGGCGGTGCGTTGAAGTCGCAGGGACAACCGAATGCGCAATTGCAGTTCTTGAGCCACTCCCCTTCGAGACGCCAATCTACCTGTGCCATGGTTGAAACCTCCCCCGACTTAGGGTCGAGTAGCCTCCAGCGCTCGGCACGGTCGGAGCATGTTGTGGTCAGGAATTGATGAGCTTGTGCCCATCAAGCTCAGTATAGTTCTTCCTTTCCGGCCCGACCGACATCGGCATGCCAATCCTCGCCATTTTCGCGATCTCGTCTTCATTCGCCCCCTCGTCTTCACATCCTGGGTCTTCACATCAAGATGGCCGCTGCATTTGCGACCAAAGCTCTACTTTACGTTAACGTCAAGCAAAACTAAGCTGGCAGAAATTAAAACGGATAGCCGGCCAACGCCGCCCGCCGATACATCAGGAGTCGACCATGCACGCCCCCTACTCGCCGCTGGATTTCGGTCTCGATGAAACCCTCGATATGCTGCGCGATCAGGTAAACGCCTTCGCCCGCGACGAGATCGCCCCGCGCGCCGCACAGATCGATCACGACAACGTCTTCCCCGATGATTTGTGGAAGAAGTTCGGCGACATGGGCCTGCTCGGCATCACCGTGCCCGACGAGGACGGCGGCAGCGGCATGGGCTATCTCGCCCACTGCATCGCCATGGAGGAGATCTCGCGGGCCAGCGCCTCGGTGGGCCTGTCCTACGGTGCGCACTCCAACCTGTGCGTCAACCAGATCAAGCTCAACGGCAGCGCCGAACAGAAGGCCAGGTACCTGCCCGGGCTGATCAGCGGCGAGCAGGTCGGCGCGCTGGCGATGTCCGAGCCCGGCGCCGGCTCCGACGTGGTATCGATGAAGCTGCGCGCCGAGAAGCGCGGCGACAAGTATGTGCTCAACGGCAACAAGATGTGGATCACCAACGGCCCCGACGCTCACGTGCTGGTGGTCTACGCCAAGACCGATCCGGACGCCGGCTCCAAGGGTATTACCGCGTTCATCATCGAGCGCGACTTCGCCGGTTTTTCCACCGCGCAGAAGCTCGACAAGCTGGGCATGCGCGGCTCGAACACCTGCGAGCTGGTATTCGAGGACTGTGAGGTGCCGGCCGAGAACATCCTCGGCGAGGAGAACCGTGGCGCCAAGGTGCTGATGAGCGGGCTGGATTACGAGCGCACCGTGCTCGCCGCCGGCCCCATCGGCATCATGCAGGCGGCGATGGACGTGGTGGTGCCCTACATCCACGAACGCAAGCAGTTCGGCCAGGAGATCGGCGAATTCCAGCTGGTGCAGGGCAAGGTTGCCGACATGTACACCACCTTGAATGCCTGCCGCGCCTACCTGTACGCCGTGGCCGGCGCCTGCGATCGCGGTCGAGCGTCACGCAAGGATGCCGCCGGGGTGATTCTCTACTGCGCCGAGAAGGCCACCCAGGTAGCGCTCGACGCCATCCAGTTGCTCGGCGGCAACGGTTATATCAACGAGTACCCTACCGGACGGTTGCTGCGTGACGCCAAGCTCTACGAGATTGGCGCCGGCACCAGCGAGATACGGCGGATGTTGATCGGTCGCGAACTATTCAACGAATCGCAGTGAGCTGCCGAGACTTCGATAACGGCGGGAGCGGTTTAATACATGTTAATCGATCCTGGACTGCCTAACAGTCCAGGCCATCTTGACATGAAGAACATTTTATTTTTTGAGCGAAAGGTTCTAGCTTGAGTAAGTGGTGTTTTGACAAAGGTCATGCACCTAACCAAGCACGTTCAAGGAGGAAACATGTTCAGCAAATTGCTCATTGCCACCGCCGTCTCAGCCGCACTGGCTACGACCAGCGCGGTTGCCCAGCAGAACAACGGTCAGGATAACCAATCATGGAATACTGGCCGCAGCGATCAACAGGCGAATAGTCAGAACCGCTATGGCAACAATCAGGACAATCAGCAGAACTTCCAGAACCCCTACAACGAATATCAGCCCAACCAGCAGAATGCCCAGAACCGCTATGGCAACAATCAGGGTAATAATCAGTGGGATCGCCAGAACTCATACGGCAACAACCAGGGCAATAATCAGTGGGACCGCCAGAACCCATACGGCAATAACCAAGGCAACCAGCAGTGGGAACACCAGAACCGCTATGGTAACGACCAGAACAGGATGAACAATCAAGGCGGTGGGCCGCAATGGGGCCAAGGTGGCCAACAGCAGCAAGGCGACTCCTCGCAGGTATACCAGTTCATTTACCTACAAGGTTATCTGGAGGGCAAAAAGGAAGGGATTCAGCAAGGCTTGCTGAGAGGATACCAGCAAGGCCTCATGCAGGCTGCCCAGGCCGCTCGTAACCAGGCAGGCCAAGGCACCCAGAACAGCACACCCCATGGTAAGCGTAGCGCCCAAAGTATGGGTAATTCACAGAGCGATAGCATGATGAATGACAGTACTGCGTCATCATCCGAGACTGACTCTTCATCTTCGTCTAGCGAGGACATGGATGCTCAGCAGGATCAATAACAACCTGCACCTTCGCGCTCGATCCTTGCGGTCGAGCGCCCCCGTCTATCCGCATCTTGCCCTATCGCTGCCAAACCTATCGCTGCCTAAAAATGCCTACGCTTCTCCAGGCAGCGTTAAACCGGGCTTATGTGCGAGTCCCGCTTACTTTTTGTCAACTGTTGTCTAGCAATCCCCATCGATATTTCAGACAGAGCATAGCCAACCAAGCGCAATTTAGGCTCTGCGACCAAAGCTCTACTTTACGTTAACGTCAACCCCTCTTATCCTGTCATCATTAGCCTGATGCCAAGCCATAGCGTGCTCGGCGTACTTGCATAAAAGGCCCGGAATGAAACCGCGCCGTGCTTTCTCTAACTGGGTTTGATCGGGAGCGGCACCAGCGAGATACGGCGGATATAAATCGGGCGCGAACTGTTTAATGAGTCGGCATAAGGGCGACGAAACATGGCCATATTGACCACCCAGATCAACCCCCGCAGCGAGGCCTTTCAGGCCAATGCCGCGGCGCTGCGCGGCGAGGTCGACAAGCTGCGCGAACTGACCGCGAGCATTGCCCGGGGCGGCGGTGAAAAGGCCCGCGAGCGTCATGAATCGCGCGGGAAATTATTCGTGCGCGATCGCATCGACCATCTGCTCGACGAGGGCTCGGCGTTTCTCGAGATCGGCGCGCTGGCCGCCCATGAGGTCTACGGCACCGAGGTGCCCGCCGCCGGCGTGGTCGCCGGAATCGGCCGGGTCTCCGGCGTCGAGTGCGTGATCGTCGCCAACGACGCCACGGTCAAGGGCGGCACCTACTTCCCACTGACCGTGAAGAAACACCTGCGCGCCCAGGAGATCGCCCGCAAGCATCGCCTTCCGTGCATCTACCTGGTCGACTCGGGCGGCGCCCACCTGCCCCACCAGGACGAGGTGTTCCCCGACCGCGACCATTTCGGGCGCATTTTCTACAACCAGGCCACGCTCTCCGCCGAGGGCATCCCGCAGATCGCCGTGGTGATGGGCTCGTGCACCGCCGGCGGCGCCTACGTGCCGGCGATGGCTGATGAATCGATCATCGTGCGCAACCAGGGCACCATCTTCCTCGGCGGCCCGCCGCTGGTGAAGGCCGCCACCGGCGAGACGATCAGCGCCGAGGACCTGGGCGGCGCCGACGTGCACGCCAAGATCAGCGGCGTCGCCGACCACTACGCCGACAATGACGCCCATGCCCTGCAACTGGCGCGTCGCGCGGTGTCGCGGCTCAACTGGCGAAAGCGCGGCGAATTGGCGATGAAGGAGCCCAAGCCGCCGCGCCTCGACCCCGAAGAGATCTACGGCATCGTCGGCACCGACCTGAAGAAGCCCTACGACGTGCGCGAGATCATCGCGCAGGCTGGTCGACGACTCCGACTTCGACGAGTTCAAGCGCTACTACGGCGATACCCTGGTCACCGGCTTTGCCCATCTGCACGGCCACCCGGTGGGCATCGTCGCCAACAACGGCGTGCTGTTCTCGGAGTCGGCGCAGAAAGGCGCGCACTTCATCGAGCTGTGTGCCCAGCGAAAAATTCCCTTGATTTTTCTACAAAATATTACCGGCTTTATGGTCGGCTCCAAGTACGAGCAGCAAGGCATCGCCAAGCACGGCGCCAAGCTGGTCACCGCGGTGGCCTGCGCCAAGGTGCCCAAGTTCACGGTACTGATCGGCGGCAGTTTCGGCGCCGGCAACTATGGCATGTGCGGACGTGCCTACGAGCCCAACCTGCTGTTCATGTGGCCCAACGCGCGCATCTCGGTGATGGGCGGCGACCAGGCCGCCAACGTGCTGGCCCAGGTCAAGCGCGAGCAGCACGAGCGCGCCGGCAGCGAGTGGAGCGAAGACGACGAGGCCGCCTTCAAGACGCCGATTCGCGACCAGTATGAACACCAGGGCCACCCGTATTACGCCAGCGCGCGGCTGTGGGACGACGGCGTGATCGACCCGCTGCAGACCCGCGACGTGCTGGGTCTGGCGTTGAGCGCGGCGATGAATGCCGAAGTGGAAGACACCCGCTTCGGCGTATTCCGGATGTGAGGATGCCATGACCGACACGGACCGCTATTCAAAACTCGAGATCGACGCCCGCGGCGTCGCCTGGCTGACGCTCGACAAGCCCGACGTTCACAATGCCTTCGATGACGCGCTGATCGACGAGCTCAACGCGCATCTCGACCGGCTGCATGAGGCCGCCGAACGTGACGAGGTGCGCGTGGTGGTGCTGGGCTCCGAGGGCAAGCACTTCTCGGCCGGCGCCGACCTCAACTGGATGAAGCGCATGGTCGACTACGGCTTCGATGCCAATCTCGAGGATTCGCGCCAGTTGTCGCGGCTGATGCACCGCCTCGACACGCTGCCCTGCCCCACGGTCTGCCGGGTGCAGGGCGCAGCCTACGGCGGCGCGGTGGGGCTCGCCGCCTGCTGCGACCTGGTGATCGCTTCCGAGGCGGCGCGCTTCTGCCTCTCCGAGGTCAAGATCGGCCTGTCGCCAGCGGTAATCAGCCCCTATGTGCAGCGCGCCATCGGCGAACGCCAGATGCGCCGCTTCGCGCTGACCGCCGAGGTCATCGACGTGACCACCGCCCAGGTACTCGGCCTGGTGCATGAAGTGGCCGGCAGCGACGAGCTCGACGAGCGCGTGGCGGTCTACATCGACACCTTGCTGGTTGCCTCGCCGCAGGCCAGCCGTGCCACCAAGGCGCTGCTCGCCGAGGTCGCCCGCGAGCCCGATTCCGACGCCACCCGCGAGCGCTGCTGTCGCACCATCAGCGAGCTGCGCGTCAGCGACGAGGGCCAGGAAGGCCTGGCGGCGTTCTTCGCCAAACGCGCCCCCGCCTGGCTACGCGGCGACGACTCCTCAGACTACAGTCACGACGACGGTCACGACTCCACCGACGCCAGTCATAACAAGGAGCCGCGCTCATGAGCCTGGCCAACGCACCGCGACCGCTCAACAAGCTGCTGATCGCCAATCGCGGCGAGATCGCCTGCCGGGTGATCCGTACCGCGCGCCGCCTGGGGCTTGCCAGCGTGGCGGTCTATTCCGATGCCGACGCCTTGGCGCGTCACGTGCGCGAAGCCGACGAGGCGATACGCATCGGCCCCGCCGCCGCCCGCGACAGCTACCTGAATGTCGCGGCGGTCATCGACGCCGCCCGGCAAAGCGGCGCCGACGCCATCCACCCGGGCTACGGCTTTCTCTCCGAGAACGCCGACTTCGTCGCCGCCTGCGAACAGGCCGGCATCGTCTTCGTCGGCCCGCCGGCCAGCGCGATCGCCGCGATGGGCGACAAGTCCGCCGCCAAGGCGCGCATGGACGCCGCCGGCGTGCCGCTGGTGCCGGGTTATCACGGCGACGACCAGGCAAACGAGCATTTGCAGGCCGAGGCCGAGCGCATCGGCTATCCGGTGCTGCTCAAGGCCAGCGCCGGCGGCGGCGGCAAGGGCATGCGCGTGGTCGAGCGCGGCGGCGATTTCCAGGCCGCACTGGAGGGCTGCCGGCGCGAGTCGCGCGCCGCCTTCAACGATGATCGCATGCTGATCGAGAAGTACCTGACCCAGCCGCGCCACGTCGAGGTCCAGGTGTTCTGCGACAGCCACGGCAACGGCGTCTATCTGTTCGAGCGCGACTGCTCGGTGCAGCGTCGCCATCAGAAGGTGCTGGAAGAGGCGCCCGCCCCGGGCATGAGCGAGGAACTGCGCCGCGAGATGGGCGACGCCGCAGTGCGGCTGCCCAGGAGATCGGCTACGTCGGTGCCGGTACCGTCGAGTTTTTGCTCGACTCTTCACAAGGGCATGATGGCGCGTTCTACTTCATGGAGATGAACACCCGCCTGCAGGTCGAGCACCCGGTCACCGAGATGATCACCGGTGAGGACCTGGTCGAATGGCAGTTGCGCGTCGCCGCCGGCCTGCCGCTGCCCAAGAAGCAAAGCGAGCTGACCATCAGCGGGCACGCCTTCGAGGCGCGCCTCTACGCCGAGGACCCCGAGCAGGACTTCCTGCCCGCCACCGGCACGCTGTCACGCTTCGCGCTCGACCTGACCGGCGCGGGCCTCGACCCGAGCCAGGTACGCCTCGACAGCGGTGTCGAAGCCGGCGATGCGGTCTCGATGCACTACGACCCGATGCTCGCCAAGCTGATCGTGCATGGCGACGACCGCGACCAGGCGCTGGCCACCCTCAACCGCGCGCTGGCCGCGCTGGATGTCAGCGGCGTCGTCACCAACCGCGCCTTCCTGCAACGCCTGGCAACTCACCCCGCGTTCGCCGGGGCCGAACTCAACACCCGCTTCATCGAGCATCATGAACAGGCGCTGTTCGCCCCGGCAACGCTCGACGAAGCCGATTATGCGCGTGCCGCGCTGGTTGCGCTGGATTGCCTGCACAACGAGTCCGCCAACGATTCGCCCTGGCAGCGCCGCGACGGCTGGCGGCTCAACGCGCCCGCCCGGCTGCGTATCGCCCTCGCCGCGCCATCGCACGGTCGCGACGCCGCCGACAGCGAGGCGATCGTCACCGTGCTCGCCGAACGCGAACCCAGCCAGAGCGACTGGCAGTTGACGGTAGGCGAGCGGCACTTCAGCGGAAATCTGCAACGCCTGGTCGGCGACAGCGTCGCCCTGACCCTCGACGGCCATCGCCGCCGCCTGCTGGCGCGGCGCGACAATGACAGCCACGGCGAGACGCTGGTACTGGTTGATGCCCACGGCGAAACCCGGCTCGCCTGGCGCCGGCTCGACGCCGTCGACCACGGCCAGCATGAAGTCGACGCCACCCTTACCGCGCCAATGCACGGCACCGTGGTCGCGCTGCTGGTCGAGCCCGGCCAGCGCGTCGAGAAAGGCCTGCCGCTGATGGTCATGGAAGCGATGAAGATGGAACACACCTTGGCCGCCCCCGCCGACGGCGCGGTCGAAGCGTTCCACTTCGCCGCCGGCGACACCGTCGGACAGGGGGATGTGTTGCTGGAGTTCGCCGCCGAGTCAGGAGATTGAGATGACGTTTCCCCAATCCGTCCGCCTGGTCGAGGTCGGCCCCCGCGACGGCCTGCAGAACGAACCCGAGCCGATCAACACCGCCACCAAACTCGAATTGATCGACCGCCTCGGCGCTGCGGGCATCCGGCATATCGAGGCCGCCAGCTTCGTCTCGCCCAAGTGGGTGCCGCAGATGGCCGATCATCGCGAGGTAATGACCGGCCTCACCCGCCGGCCCGGCGTGTCTATCCGCCCTCACCCCCAACCTCAAGGGGCTGGAAGCCGCGCTGGCGTGCGGCGTCGAGGAAGTCGCGGTGTTCGGCGCCGCCTCCGAGAGCCTTCTCGCAGAAGAACATCAACTGCTCGATTACCGAATCGCTGCAACGCTTCGAGCCGGTGCTGGAACGCGCCAAGGCCGCCAATGTGCGCGTACGCGGCTATGTTTCCTGCGTGCTCGGCTGCCCCTACGAAGGCGAGATCGCCCCGGCCAAGGTCGCCGAGGTTTCGAAGGCGCTATACGAGATGGGCTGTTACGAAGTCTCGCTCGGCGACACCATCGGCACCGGCACCCCGGTCAAGGCCAAGCGCATGATCGAAGCCGTGAGCCGCGACATCCCCATGGACAAGCTCGCCGCCCACTTCCACGACACCTACGGCCAGGCGCTCGCCAACCTCTATGCCGTGCTCGAGGAAGGCATCGCCGTGATCGACAGCTCGGTCGCCGGCCTCGGCGGCTGCCCCTACGCCAAGGGCGCCTCCGGCAACGTCGCGAGTGAGGACGTGGTGTATATGCTGGATGGGCTGGGTATCGAGACGGGGATCGACCTGAACAAGCTGGCGGGAACCGGCACCTGGATTACCCAAGCGATTGGGCGACCGAACCGGTCGAAGGTGGGCGTGGCGCTGGCGGCGAAGTGATCAGGTAGCCGAAACGAAAAGCCCTCAAGCCAGTTCTTGGCTCGAGGGCTTTGATCGTCACGGTCATGTACTATTTGCTGGAGGAGGTTTAACACGAAGCTTTGCGGCAATTTTGGAGCCGCACAGCGGCGGAAAAATTGTCCGGCAACAGCGGCTGGTTATGCATTATTCGTAGTGGCTCCAGAGCCTGAGAACTTTCACCACCCGCTCGTCTTCGAGCACTTGGTAGACCAGACGATGCTGAATATTGATGCGGCGTGAATAGGCCCCCGCAAGATCACCAATGAGCTTCTCAAACGGAGGCGGCTTGCGGTAAGGGTCTTCTGAAATCAGCGCCAACAGTTCCTGGGCTTTTGATTTGAGGCCGCTGGAGGCCAGCTTCTTTGCATCTTTCTGGGCTTGCTTGGTGTAAACCAACTTCCATGTCACCAGTCCAGCTCCTCATTGCATTCATCCACGGGGGTATCCATCCCCTCACGAATAGACTCCCGCATTCCAGGTACGGAGAGCAGGTAAAGTGTTTCCTGAATGGCCGACCAGTCTTCCTCGGAAACCAAAACAGCTTTGTTCCGCTTACCCATGATGACGATTGGTTGGTGGGACTCGGCAGTCTCATCGATCAACCGATAAAGGTTGCTGCGCGCCTCAGTTGCTGTGATTCCGGTCATGACGCACCTCTTGCGTGTTTAACTTACCACCAAATGTACGCCTTTAGGTACGTACGTCAAGACGAACGCACATGCATGCCAAGTTAAGCAATGTCCTGTCAAATGCATCCCGCGATACTGGTCATCGGCGTCGCCTGCTGGCGCGCAGTGCCCACGACAGCCACGGCCCGACGCTGGTACTCGTCGATGCCCGCGGCGAGAAGCACCTCGCCTGGCGTTGGCTCGACATCATCGAACACGGCCAGCACGAAGTCGACGCAACCCTGACCGCCGCCGGCGATACGGTCGGATAAGGGGATATGCTGCTGGCTTGCACAACGGGACGGGTCCATATAAGCGAATTTATTCGCGATGCAACGCTCCGCATCTGCTCTTCAGTATGTCGGTTGCGCTTCATCGCGAGATCTCCTGCTGTCAGGGTAAACGTAATGGAAATCTCATATTACCTGTGGACCGGTTTCTGGGGAGAAGGCAGGTATTAACGCCCGCATTTGCGGCTGGTTTGGAACGCAGCGGCAGCCATACATGGACACCATAATATTGCTATGCGTGATCGCATTACGGTGCAATCACTGTTAGCCGGTCGTTGCGGATCAAGAACTTGCTATTAATGGTGAGTCCCAGCGGCTCGCCGCCAAGCGGGGCGTTGTCGGGCAACCCTCTCTGGGCATGGATGTGGAGATGAGGTTCGGAGCTGTTGCCCGAATTGCCCATCTCGCCAAGTAAGTCACCCGTTTCGACAACATTACCCTGCTTGCCCCGTACGCTCCCGCGGCGCAAATGCGCCAGGATCACGAAGAAATTTCCGCAGTTAACGGCGACGTAGTTCCCAGCCATGTTCGCGCGGTCCATCTGCGGTACCTGACTGTCCGGTACATCATTCTCCACCCGAGCAATCGGTCCGCCGCATGGGGATAGCACGGGCGCGCCAAAGGTCTCGTAACGAGTCGGATCGGCAGGCCACCAGCCGTCCATGTGCAGGCCAAGCCTGGTTGTCTTGAAGATGTCCAGCGCCCTGCTTTGTCCCCGCCATGCACGAAAGCGCTCCACCGACGAATCAAGTGTGTGCAAATGGGCATTCACAATCTCGGTCGAACCACCGTGCGCAATCAGATAGGTACCGGGACCGAAGGGCGGGGCAATATCGACTGTCTCCACTGCCGGCGGCCTGCTTCCTTGCAACACAAGCGTACTGAGGTACCCCGCCGCCACGCCCAGCCCCATGGCAAGCACGATCAGCACCGTGCTGAACGGACCCACCGACCACAGCACTTGGCTGCTAATCCCTCCCCGGATGATGTGCCAGACAACCAGCACCGCCAGGACCAAGCCGTAGAGATAAGGCGTCCAGAATGGTGGCATCGCCCATAGCGAGACCAGCCCAAGGCCCAGCAGCACCAATGCAACAGACAGAGTCTGTAGGCCATAGGCTAGCCACCCCCGCGCAGGGAAAGAGCCGAGCCAGACCAGCATGAAGACCGGAAGCAGGATTTGGATGGTTAGTACAGTCAAAGACATCGCGATAGGATAGCAGCTCGCCAAGGCTTGCAGACGTGCCCGAAGCGGTTCATCGTCACGCGGCAAGGCTGGTGCCGAGCCACCAGCCTTGCCAGGCTCAGTAGTCACTTGTATGGGCCTGCTGCACCTGCAGCACGAAAAAACCCGAAGGCTGGATGTACCACCTTCGGGGTCAGTTTGAAGCAAGGTCCGCACTACCGCTACGGGCCTAACCCTCAGCGGTGCAGGTCGAAGCGGTCGTTCTCCATCACCTTGACCCAGCCCTTGACGAAGCGGTCGATCATCCGCTCCTCGCCGCCGTTGGCGGCGTACTCCTCCGCGATGGCGCGCAGCTGGGAGTTGGAGCCGTAGATCAGATCGACGCGGGTGGCGGTCCACTGCTTCTCGCCCGTCGCGCGGCTCTTGCCTTCGAAGCGTTCCTCGCTCTCGTCGGTCGGCTCCCAGACGGTGCCCATGTCGATGAGGTTGACGAAGAAGTCATTGGTCAGCTGCCCTGGGCGGGCGGTGAGGATACCGTCCTCGCTGTCACCGGCGTTGGCGCCGATCGCCCGCATGCCGCCGAGCAGCGCGGTCATCTGCGGCACGCTGAGGTTGAGCATGAACGCCCGGTCGACCATCAGGTGCTCGGCCGGGATCGAGGTCGTCTGGGTTTGCATGTAGTTGCGGAACGCATCGTGCCTCGGTTCGAGGAAGGCTTGTGTATCGACCTCGGTCATCTCCTGGGTGGCGTCGGTGCGGCCCGGGGTGAACGGCACCGTGATGTCGTGCCCGGCCGCCTTCGCCGCCATCTCGACCCCGACACTGCCGCCCAGCACGATCATGTCGGCCAGCGAGATGTTCGCCTCGGAGGCGCTTCTGAGCTGCTCGAGGCGGTCGAGCACCTCGGGTACGCCGGAGCGCACATTGACGTCCCAGCGGGCCTGCGGCTCGAGACGAATACGCGCCCCGTTGGCACCGCCGCGGTGATCGGTCTGGCGGTAGGTGCAGGCCGAGGCCCAGGCGGTGCCCACCAGCTGCTTGACGGTGAGGCCGGAGTCGGCGATCTGCTGCTTGAGCGTGGCGATCTGCGCATCGTTGACCAGCGGCCCCTGCTGCTCGGGTACCGGATCCTGCCAGACGAGAACCTCGGCAGGCACCTGCGGGCCGAGGTAGCGCGCGCGTGGACCCATGTCGCGATGCAGCAGCTTGTACCACGCACGGGCGAACTCGTCGGCGAGCACGTCCGGGTTCTCGTGGAACTCCTTGGAGATCGCGAGGTAGGCGGGGTCGGTGATCATCGCCATGTCGGCAGTGTTCATCACCGGCGGATTCTTCTTGCCCTCGACGTGGGCGTCGGGCACCCAGAAGCCTTCCTTGACCTCGACCGGTTCCCACTGGTTCGCGCCGGCCGGCGACTTCTTGACCTGCCACTGGTGGGCGAAGATGGTGTTGAGGTAGGAGTGGTCCCACTTGGTCGGCGTCGGGGTCCAGGCGCCCTCGAGCCCCGAGGTCACCGTGTACTCGCCGAGGCCTGTCTCGTGCTTGTTGGCCCAGCCGATCCCCTGCTGATGGATCTTGGCGCCTTCGGGCGCCTCGCCGACGGCGTCCGCCGGGCCGTTGCCGTGCATCTTGCCGAAGGTGTGACCGCCGACGGTCAGCGCCGCGGTCTCACGGTCGTTCATGCCCATGCGCGCGAAGGTCTCACGCACGTCCTGTGCGGACTTCATCGCATCCGGAACGCCGTTGGGGCCTTCGGGGTTGACGTAGATCAGCCCCATCTGCACCGCGGCGAGCGGGTTGTCCAGGACGCGATCACCATCCTCCCAACTGCCGGAGTAACGCTCGTCCTGGGTCGCGAGCCACTCGGTCTCGGGGCCCCAGTAGATGTCGTCCTCGGGTGCCCAGATGTCGGAGCGGCCGAACCCGAAACCGAAGGTGCGAAAGCCCATCGTCTCGAGCGCGCGATTGCCGGCGAAGACCAGCAGGTCGGCCCAGGAGATCTTCTCGCCGTACTTCTGCTTGATCGGCCAGAGCAGTCGGCGGGCCTTGTCCAGGTTGCCGTTGTCGGGCCAGCTGTTGAGCGGTGCGAAGCGCTGCGCGCCGGTGCCGCCGCCCCCGCGGCCGTCGACCGCCCGGTAGGTCCCCGCCGCGTGCCACGACATGCGGATAAAGAACGGCCCGTAGTGGCCCCAGTCGGCGGGCCACCACTCCTGCGAATCAGTCATCAGCGCATCGACATCGGCGCTCAGTTCGTCGACATCGAGCTGCGAGAATGCTTCGCCATAGCGAAAGTCGGGACCGAACGGGCTGGCGTCGGGGTGCTTCTGGTGCAGAATATGCAGGGTGAGCTGGTCGGGCCACCAATGCTCGTTGCCCTGTAGACGGGGTGTGGTGCGTGCGGCCCACTCCGGGCGTGTAGACTTGTTATCGGACACGGTCTTCTCCTCGGCTGGATTGCGGCTCGTAGAGCATTTGAGCCAGCAATTCTGGATCGCCCATGGCTTCTCAAAGCACTTTCAAAACATGAAAAATAGATAAAGAGAGTCCATAAGCCGACGTCTATTCATTGAAGAATTCAACCGTTAAACCGTCAAGCTGAGAGAAGCTTTAGCCATGATAGAAACAAGCTATAAGCGGTCGATCGACGCATCGGTTTAACCGAAGCAAGAACAAGAACACAAGAGCACCGACATTCTTGGTGCAAGCCTCGCGTACATGCATAGCTGGCCGCTCAAGCCGGCCGGCGTCTAATCAGACGGCGACTCCGAATAGGGCACCGACCCCAGCGGTCAATGCCATTGCCAGGGCACCCCAGAACGTTACCCGCGAGGCAGCGACAAGCACGGGAGCGCCGCCCGCTTTCGCCCCCAGCAAGCCCAGTAGCGCGAGGAACAACAGTGAGCTGACCGAGACGGCCCACATGAGCGCGGAAGCCGGAAACAACAGGGCGACGATGAGTGGAAGCGCCGCGCCCAGCGAGAATGTTCCGGCGGACGCAAATGCAGCCTGAATGGGCCGGGCCGTGGAGGCATCTGAAATCCCCAGTTCATCACGCGCATGGGCGCCGAGTGCATCGTGCTGCATCAGTTGGCTTGCCACCGTGTCTGCGAGCTCGGGTTCCAGCCCGCGCTTGACGTAAATCCCGGCAAGCTCCGCTTGTTCCTGCTCGGGCGCGGTAGTCAACTCTCGACGCTCCCGGGCAAGATCGGCCCGCTCCGTATCGGCTTGCGAGCTGACCGACACGTACTCCCCCGCTGCCATCGACATGGCGCCCGCAACGAGACCAGCGACGCCTGCGACCAACACGGCTCTGGAGTCGGCCCCGGCAGCGGCCACGCCCAGGACAAGACTGGCAGTCGAGACGATGCCATCGTTCGCACCAAGGACCGCCGCGCGGAGCCAGCCAATCCGTTGCGTCCTGTGACTTTCCACATGTCTCATGAGCGTGTTTTCCCAACATCGCCGCAGCGACATCCGCCTTCGAGGGGCATGAGTTCCTGGATCATTGCTGATTTCACCCTGTCGTCTGGAACGCCTGGCTTGCAGGTCAGATTGCGTTACGCGTTGCCACCTGCGGCAGCCCGATCAAATCCGTCACGCCGTAATCCTTGCCGCACTGGCTCAACAGTGCCGTCAGCTGGCCCCGGTGGTGGGTCTGATGGTTGAAGAAGTGGGTGACCGCCAGCCACATCTCGTAGCGACGCGGAGCGGGATTCGTGATGCTCGTGTATTCGAGCGTGCCCGAAAGCGCGTCCTCGCTCAGCGAATCGGCCCACCGCACAATCTCCTCGTCGGTGGCTTCGCGGTCTTGTCTGAGTTCATCGAAGGCAGGGTGAAGCTCCTCATCCAGGCCGCTGACCTGGAACTGCTTCCCGGTAAAGCGCGCCAGCCAGATCTTGTCCGCCAGCAGCAGGTGGTTCAGCGTGCCATGAATGGACTTGAAGAAGACGCCACGGTCTTCATGCCGCTCGGCGTCCGATAGCTCGGCGCACACCGCATAAAGACGCTCATTCATCCATCGATTGTAGCTTGCCAGATCGCGTGCTTGTTGTGCATGCATGTCGATACCCTCTTGCAGCCTGACGGTGAGCGGGGAAAAACGACTACTGCTGCTTGCGGAAGTTTGGTTTGAAGATCGTGGCCGGGAAGAGTATCACCCTGCATGCCATCGAGCTCGCGTTCATTGACACCGAGCATCTGGGGGATGTTGCGCTGGGCAGCGTTGAGAATGTGCTGGCGTTCCGTCGCGCGTCGGCCTGGCCACGGCCAGACACGACGCACGACTGCCGTGGTGGCTCAGGAAGGTGAACTCCGCCACTTCCAGACCGGCGGCACAAAGCTGGGTCTTGAAGTCTTCCTCGTAGGTCACGCGGCCGAAATCAATACTCGTCACCCGTTTGAGTACGGGCTTTAGTGTCTCCATCCAGCGCGAAGGCCGCGTCTGGATGGTCTGCGTGAAGAATAGCCGCCCGCCCGGACGCAAAAGCTCGCAACAATGCTGCAGCGCCTGCTCAGGCTCGGGCAGCAGCATGAAGCTCGCCGAGAAATAGATAGCATCGTACGGCCCGCCCCGGTGTTCATAGATCGACTCGAGACGCACCTCGGTACACTCGGACAAAGAGGAATCTTCAAGCCTTTGCCGGGCGCGTTTCATATAATCGGCATCGATATCAATACCCGTCACATGCAGGCGCTTTCGTCTGACCAGTTCGGCATTGGCCAGCAATGCGCCCGCCGTACCAATACCGACATCCAGGACGGCGGCCCCGTCGGGCATGCGCTTCAGCACCTCCGCATACCACTGGGAAGTAAGCTTGAGGATAAGCGTGTCGTAGATGAAACTGCGCATCATGACTCCTTGGTCATCTCACTCAATCATCACTCTCGTGCCTCTTCAAGAACCTGGTACAACAGACGATGCTGAAGGGTATCGGACCGTGAGTTCAATAATGCTTTCTGTCGGCTCGGGTTCACTAAGGCACTCTTAAGTAAGGCGCTCTTAAGCTAAGACGCTCTTAAGAAATGCTGTATATTCTGATAGCCCTGCTAACCATCCCTCAGACATCCCTCAGACGTACCATGCGCCCAACACGACTTAGCATTCCCGACCGGCTCGCCGCACTCACTCGCCCCGGGGCCGCGCTGGCGGTCGTGCTCGCCGCACTGTTTTGCGTGCTGCGGGTCGGCCACCTGCCGCTGATGCCCATCGACGAGACCCGCTACCTGTCGGTGGCCTGGGAGATGTGGCAGCACCACAGCCTGCTGGTGCCGTTGCTCAACGGCGAACCTTACCCCCACAAGCCGCCGCTACTGTTCTGGGTGATCCAGTCGGCCTGGGCGCTGCTGGGCACCTCGGATTGGGTGTCGCGACTGGCGGTCCCCGCGATCGGGCTGCTGAGCTACCCGCTGCTGGCAGCGATCGTGCGCCAGTTCGATCCCGAGGCCCATCGCGAAGCCCGCTGGGCGCCGCTGGTGCTGATGAGCCTGACGCTGTGGTTCGTCTACCAGGCGCTGAGCATGTTCGATGTTCTGTTCACCACCTGCTTTCTGGTCGCGGTGCTGGGCTGGGTGCGCTACGTACGTTCAGGGCACGCGGCGATGGTCCTGCTGGCCGGTGTCGGGGTGGGGCTTGGCGTGCTGGCCAAGGGGCCGGTGATCCTCCTCTACTGGCTGCCGCTGGTGCTGGGTACCCGATTTTGGCAGCCGACCGGCGTCGAGCTGCCCCGCCGCCACCTGATCGCCGCGCTCGCCGCCACCCTGATCGGCGCAGCGATCGGTCTGGCCTGGGCAATTCCCGCCGCGATGAGCGGCGGCAGCGACTACGCCGAGGCAATCTTCTGGGGTCAGTCGGCGGGACGTATCGCCAATGCCTTCGATCACGCGCGCCCGTGGTACTGGTATTTGCCGCTTCTGCCACTGCTCATCCTGCCTTGGTCGAGCGTGGGAATATGGCGACGCCCTTGGCTGGTCACGCCGATGCAGCGTTTCGCGGCTTGGGGAAGCCTGCCGCCGCTGCTGCTGCTGAGTCTGGTCAGCGGCAAGCAGATCCACTACCTGATGCCGATCATGCCTTTTCTGGCAACCTGGATCGCCGTGCGGCTGGGCAAAGGGGACCCGCGCCGGGCCTGGGCGACCAGTATCATATTGGGGTTGGTCACCCTGCTGCTGGCGGCCTTGCCAGATATCGCCGGGCGCTTCTACCCGCAGACGCCGCTGCCCAGCACGACGCGTCTGGCGGCGCTGGTACCGGCGCTCTTCGCCGTGCTGCTGTGGAAACGCACCCGCCGCCTGACGTTGGCTCTCGCCTGGCCCTTGAGCCTGCTGGCACTGTTGCTGGCGATCTCACCGGCAATACGCGGCTATTACAACATCCAACCTACAGCCCGTGAATTGGCGCGCCTCGAGGCCCGTAACGTGCCGGTAGCCTACCTCGGGCACTACGCCGACCAGTTTCGCTTCCTCGGCCGCACCCACAAGGACATGACCTTGTTCGACTCCGACGCTACCTTCGCCGCCTGGCGCGAGACCCATCCCCAGGGCGTGATGATCGAAGTGGTCAAGCGACCCGACGATGCCCTGCTCGAGGCGTCGATCTATCATCAGCCCTACCGCGGTAGCCATCTGCTGATGATTCCGGTCGCCGCCTGGCCGCTGCTCGACGCGGCACACTGACCGGTTCAGCGGTGACAAGGGCCTGACACGGGCAAAGCCGGCGGGATACCCGCCGGGTTCGCTCGCTCGTATCACTCAGACAATGTCATCAGGTCCCGGGGAGCGCTTGCGGCCGGTGATCATCGCTCGTGCCAGATTCTCGCGGTGTAGCCAACTCGAGGCCACGACACCGGCGACGTGCAGGCCAACCAGCGCCAATAGCAGATTGCCCAGGAAACCGTGAGCCTCCTGGAGCCATTCCACGCCCCAGAAGGCGTCGGTGGTGGACAGCCAGCCGCTGAATGTCTGTAACGCCAGGCCGAACAGCAGGACCACGATCATCCAGCCGCCTGCAGGGTTGTGGCCCAGGTAGCGAGGCTCCCGACCCTGGCGCATCGCCTTGAGGTGATTCCAGGCGACTGTCGGCGAACGCACGAAACTGCTGAAACGCATGCGGCGTGGCCCCACCAGACCCCAGATCACCCGCCAGGCAACCAGCGCGGCGACCGAGTAACCGGCCCATTCATGAACGCTCTGCCAGGTTCCCGAAGTCAACCAGGCGGTGGCAAAGCACACCGCCAGACTCCAGTGAACCAGCCGCGTCCACAGATCCCAGACCCCAACCGTGGCGTACTTGTCAGCGGCCATGGTTCAGCCCTCCTCGCCACCCAGCGACTCGAGGGTCGCGGGATCGAAGTAAACCTCGCGGCGCTGGCCATCGGCATCGAGCGCGTAGACCTCATAGCAGCCCTCGTCGTGCTTGACCCGCTTGATGTCCCAGCCCATCGCCGAGAGTTTCTTTTCCAGTGCGGCCTGGGGTTGCCACTGATCCTTGGGCACATCGCAGCGTTCGCCGGCCAGGGCGGTAGCGGCCACCCCCGATAACGCCAATGCGGCAACACTCATCAGCTTGAGTTTCATGGTCTTCTCCTCGCGAATTGATGGTCATGTCACCCGGTGGTGACAGGTCCACGCTAGAGCGCCAAGCTGAAGGAGAACTTAAGGCTCTTGAAAGAACATGGGATGCTCACTGCCCGTTTGCCCCTAAAATGAAAAACCCCGAGTCAGGCAGCTGACTCGGGGTTTCGTGCGAAGAAGACATAGTGACTAGGCGGGAGCCACGGCCATTCCCGCCCTGGCGGCGCGCGCCGCGTGCAGCTTCTGGTAACTCTCGATCAGGCGCTGGTGCCGATCGATCCCTTCCAGCTTCATGCTGGTGGGCGTCAGGCCATGGAAGCGGACGCTACCATTCACCGAGCCCACCACGGCGTCCATGGTCGCCTCGCCGAACATCCGCCGCAGGTTGTAGAGGTAGTCGTCCAGTTCCAGCTCGTCGTCCAGCGTGATCTCCAGCACCGCGAGAACCGCCTGGTAGAACAGCCCACGCGCGACGGTATTGTCGTTGAACTGCAGGAACATCTCGACCTGATCCAGCGCGTCTTCGTGATTCCCGAGCGCCAGGTGAATCAGCAGCTTCAGCTCCTGGATGGTCAGCTCGGACCAGACGGTATTGTCGTCGAACTCGATGCCGATCAGCGTGACGATCTTCATCTGTTCGTCGAGCTCGCTCTCCTCCAGGCGCTGTAGCAGGTCGGCCAGTTGCGCATCGTCCAGCGAATGGATAGTGAGGATGTCTTCCCGGAACAGCAGCGCCATGTTGGTGTTGTCCCAGACCAGATCCTCCACGGGATACACCTCGGAATAGCCGGGCACCAGAATGCGGCACACCGGCGCGCCCAGATCCTCGTGGATGGCCACGTAGGCTTCCAGGCCTTCCTCCTCGAGAATGCCGAACAGCCGGGCCGCTTCCTCGTCGGTACTGTTCGAACCCGCACCGGAGAAATCCCACTCGCAGAATTCGACATCGGCGCGGGCGCTGAAGAAACGCCAGGAGATCACCCCCGACGAGTCGATGAAGTGCTCGACGAAGTTGTTCGGCTCGGAGACCGCCTGGGAATTGAAGGTCGGCGCCGGCAGATCGCTCATGCCCTCGAAGCTGCGCCCCTGCAGCAGCTCGGTGAGGCTGCGCTCGATCGCCACCTGCAAGCTCGCGTGTGCGCCGAACGAGGCGAACACGCCGCCGGTCTTGGGGTTCATCAGCGTCACGCAGGTCACCGGGAACTGGCCGCCCAGCGAGGCATCCTTGACCAGCACGGGGAAGCCCTGCGCTTCCAGCGCCTCGATGCCCTCGACGATGTCGGGGTATTTCGCCAGCACGGCCTGGGGCACGTCGGGCAGCACGATCTCCTGCTCGATGATCTGCCTCTTCACCGCCCGCTCGAAGATCTCCGACAGGCACTGCACCTGCGCCTCGGCCACCGTATTGCCGGCGCTCATGCCATTGCTCAGATACAGGTTCTCGATCAGGTTCGAGGGAAACTAGACCGTCTCGCCGTCCGACTGACGCACGAAGGGCAAGGAAACGATGCCGCGATCGGTGCGGCCGGAGTTGGTGTCGATACAGGTGCGAGCCGCGCAGCTCGCCGTCGGGATCGTAGATCGCCCGGCAATGGTCATCCAGAATCTCGGCCGGCAGCTCGTCGTTCGGCCCCGGCTGGAACCACTGCTCGTTCGGGTAGTGGACGAACGCGCTATTGGCGATCTCCTCGCCGAAGAACTGGTCGTTGTAGAAGAAGTTGCAGCTCAGGCGCTCGATGAACTCGCCCAGCGCCGAACACAGCGCGCTCTCCTTGGTGGCGCCCTTGCCGTTGGTAAAGCACATCGGCGAAGCGGCGTCGCGAATGTGCAGCGACCACACGTGGGGCACGATGTTGCGCCAGGAGGCGATCTCGATCTTCATGCCGAGCTTTTCGAGGATGCCCGTCATGTTGGCGATGGTCTGCTCCAGCGGCAGATCCTTGCCCTCGATCCAGGTCTCGTCGCTCTCCACGGTGCCGCTCATCAGCAGCGCCTGGGCGTCGTCGTCGATGTTCTCGACGGCCTCGATCTGGAACTCGGGGTTGTTCTGGATCACCCGCTTGACCGAGCAGCGCTCGATGGAGCGCAGGATGCCGGTGCGGTCCTTCTCGGAAAGGTCCTCCGGCAGCTCCACCTGGATCTTGAAGATCTGGTTGTAGCGGTTTTCCGGATCGACGATGTTGTTCTGCGACAGCCTTATGTTCTCGGTGGGGATGTCGCGCGCATTGCAGTACACCCGCACGAAGTAGGCCGCGCAGAGCGCGGTGGAGGCCAGGAAGTAATCGAACGGGCCCGGCGCGGAGCCATCGCCCTTGTAGCGGATCGGCTGATCGGTGATGACGGTGAAGTCGTCGAACAGCGCTTCCTGACGCAGGTTGTCGAGATAGTTGACCTTGATTTCCATGGAGAAGAGCCGGGTTGGTGACTTTCGGCGCGCTTAAGGCGGGTAGCCGGCCATTATCCCGATTTTGCCACCCGGCGTCTTGGGTGATAGCGCGAAAACCGCTTGGTCGGCCTGCCCCGAAGCTCACCTCGGCCTCTCTCCTCGCTGTGGTCAGCGGGTCTTGAGAACAGGTCCATCGTTGCGCCTAGACTAGAATGGAAGACCTATTCCTGAGACCTGGCGTCAGGCGCCTGACACCTGGCGCCTGACGCGGCAGGTTTCGCTTAACGTGAAGGAGACCGTACCCATGTCACTGACGCCTTCCAGCATGATCGACCTGGGCTCGCCGCTGCCGACCTTCCACCTGCCCGATCCCGAGGGCAATGAAGTGTCGAGCGAGGAATTCGCCGGCAAGCCGCTGGTGGTGGCGTTCATCTGCAACCACTGCCCGTTCGTCAAGCATATCGAGCATATCGCCGATGGCTTCGCCACCTTCGCCCGCGTCAGTGACGGAGGATTTATGCCAGGCGCCATCGCCGGAGACATCATCGACTCGGTTCGGCGGCCATCGCCGATCAACGTCTCTCGCGAAGCCGGGCGATTTCATACCGCGAGCCGTCCACTGTATCTCATCCGCATGCTGGCCAATGCCGAGGAGAACACCGGCCGGCAATCTATTGGATCAGGCCAAATCCCCGTGAGACGCCCCCGGAAGGCCGGAAAGGTTAACCAAGGTGATCGAGATAAAGCGCCAATATGAGCCCGATCGCCGTAGCGACTCCGGTCCAATAGGTATCTTCCTTGAAGGCCTGAGGGAAAACCTCTGTCGCCAACGAAGCAACCACAGCCCCGCCCGCGAAACCCTTGATGAGCGCCAAGGTCTCTTGCGGAACTCCCGCCAGAAACAGATTACCGCCGAGCGCTGCGGCGGATAAAATTACCGCGGTAGCCGCCCAAAGCGCGAACACCTTGCTTTTGGATAGCCCATTCTGGGCCATTTTCTTTGCGCCGCCAGCTGCCTCGGGCAGGTTCGATAAAAAGATCGAGCCAGAGAGCGCGGCGACCTGGAGCGGACCCGCCCCGATAAGCGCAACCCCGAGCGCCAAATTCTCCGGAATTCCATCCAGGGTAATGGCGGCGAGCAACCCGGCGCCTCCCCCTGATTTCGATTTTTTATTCACGAAGTAATCCAGCACACTGAAGATGATTGCCCCGCCAAGCGTGGCTGCAAAAATCCCCCACCAGGAGGTGTGCTTTGTAGCCGGCTCCACGAGTTCCAATACTGCTGAAATGATCAAGGCGCCGCCCGCCAAGGCCACGATAAAACCCTCGATCACTTTCGGCAGTTTCGCATATATTCCCCAGGCAGCCCCAAGTATCAAAGCCCCGGAAACCACGAGGATGACTACAACGGTCAGCATCGGTTATCCCTCCCAATGTTCACGAATTAATTTCTCGAAGCTCACATAATATCCAAGACAATTGCTACGTAAATATCTACCTTCAGCCACCGGAGCGGCCGAAACCTCCGGGTGCGGTGAATAGACCGCCCCATGATGAGACTGAAATCGCCGAACAGCGCTTCGTGATGGGCTGTACGCCGTTCGTTGCGACTCCGCTAGCCTTTGCACGATGCGGCGCCCTCTGCTACCCAGAAAGGGTGATGCCTACTTAATACGCTCTCTCGTGCACAGGAGGTGACAGATGGCGAGTTACGTGGAAAAAGGCGATATCTATTTCTTCTATCGACCCAAGGTCAACGTTGACAAGGTTCAGGGACTGGATGACGTACAGCGCCTGCATGTGGTGCTGGCGCCCGATGAGGAAGATACCGCTCGGCTGTTCGTGGTGGGCAAGAAGCGCATGCCGAAAATCACCCAGGGCAAACCGCAATCCACTGCGCGCGAGTGGATGATGAACGACATGACGGGCAAGCCGAAGGAGATCGGCAAGGCGCTGGCACCGCTCGAGTACGACACCAAGACCCGCGGCGAACAGGAACAGGGTGAGGCGATTCCCGTCGGCGAGGGCCGCTACACGATCTTCGAGCGCCACAACAGCACCCGCCTCGCCTACCGGCTATCCAGCCCCGACAAACCCGGCAAGGCCCAGCAGGAACTGGCGATACTCGCCGAGGCGAGCTATATCATCTCGGTGCGCAACCCTGCCGTCGACGTGCCCGGCTTCCCCGCTTCCGAGCCGAACTATCCCAAGCGTTTGCAGGACAAGTTCGCCGAGAAGCGCTGGATCGACATCGACGACGGCAAGCTGCTCGATTACGAGAGCGCCCAGTTCCTGCTGATCGGTGCCCATGACGCGCTGAACGAGGAAGACGTCACGATCAGCGGCACGCCAAACCTTTTCAAGACCCTGGGACTCAAGAAGCGCGATTGGCCGACCCAGGCGCTCGAGGCGGGCAAGCTTGCCGAGCCCCAGATCGAGCCCGATGAAATCCGCGAGCCCGCAAGCGATCGCAGCAAGGGCGGCGAGCGTGGCGGCAAGGCGGCGCGCAACACCTCGTCGGCGGCCGGCGTCGCCCATGCGCTCAAGGGCGTGGATTTCCCCTGCGGCAAGGCTGAGCTGATCGAGCAGGCCCAGGCCAACCATGCCGCAGACGAGGTCATCGAGGTACTCAACGAATTTCCCCAGCGGCAATACGAGACTATGGCCGACATACAGAAAGCGGTTGGAGAGGTGCGCTGATGGCACAGTTCACGTGTGAAATCTGCGGTGAGACCTTCGAGCAGAAATCCCGCTATGAGCGACACATGCAGACATCGCACCCCAGGCAGGCGGTGACTGCCGCGGATATCGAGAAAGCGCTGAAAGGCGTCGATTTTCCCAAGACGCGCGACGAGTTGGTCGAGGGCGTGAGCGACGATGCACAGCAGGAGCGCGAGATCCTGAAACGGCTGCCTGAGCGTGAATATCGCGATGCCGCCGAGGTCGCACGCGCCTTCGGCGAACTGCGCACGCATGAGAAAGCGCCCGACAATCAACCGAGCAAGACGGGTGGCCAACGGGCCACGCAGGCGTCCTCTTCCAATCCCTCGGCCGCGCGCATTGCCAGCCTGTTTGCCGGCATCGACTTTCCGGTCGAGGGCGACGAACTCAGGCGCCATGCCCGACCCAACGCCAGCGAACGGGAGATGCAGATCCTGGAGAAATTCGGCGGGCACACCTACCACAGCATGGCCGATGTCACCAAGGAACTGGAAAGGGTCAGTTGAGACGCCGCGAGCGCGGCATGGGCGGTACACCGCAGCCCGGCCACAAACGCGCCGGGCTTCTCGCAGGCTGCTAGTATCGAGGGTTTCCGCTGCCGAGTCCTGTCCATGCCAGCGCCTACACAAGCCGCGCTTGAACAACGCACCCTGATGCTTTCCATCGCCACCACGCTGGTGGTGTCGGTTCTGGGGGTCACGTTCGGCCTGCTGGCCGGCTCCCGCTCGATTCTCTTCGACGGGGTGTTCTCGACCATCGATGCGGCAATGTCGGGGCTGGCCCTGCTGGTGGCACGGCTGGCGGTGCGCGAGGCCAGCCAGCGTTTCCAACACGGTTTCTGGCACCTGGAGCCGATGGTGGCGGGGCTCAACGGCAGCATCCTGCTGCTGCTGTGCTTCTACGCCTTTCTCAATGCCATCCAAGGACTGATGGAGGGCGGCCAGCCGCTCGTCTTCGGGCTGGCCATCGTCTATGCCGTGGTGGTCGCGGCGGTGTGCTTCACGCTGTACGCCTACGAGAAGCGCATCAATCGCCGCGTGGATTCCGAGTTCCTGCGCATCGACATGCAAGGCTGGCTGATGGCCGGCCTGATCAGCGCGGCACTGGTGGTGGCCTTTGCCATCGCTCTGCTGCTGGAGCGCACCGCCTATGCCCACCTCACGCCCTACGTGGACTCGCTGCTGCTCGCGGTGCTGACGCTGTGTTTCATGCCGGTGCCGGTCGGTATCGTGCGTCGCGCCATCCGCGAAATCTTCCTGATCGCCCCCAGCGGCCTGGACAGCGAGGTGCATGCAGCCATGGCGCCGGTGATGGCGCGCGAGGGCCTGCTCGACTATTACAGCCACGTCGCCAAGAGCGGGCGCGGCCACTTCATCGAGATCCACATCCTCACCACGCCCGACTACGGCGTCGGGCAAGGCATCGCGGTGCTCGACGAGATTCGTGAGCAGATCACCGCCGGGCTCTCCATCCCGCCCGAGCGGCGCTGGTTCACGGTATCATTCACCGCCGATGCCAAGTGGACGTGAGCCGCTTCGCAAATGTCTCCGCTATGCATGGGACTCCTTGCGCCTACCGCACCCGCTGAAGCCGTCGCCTTGACGCTGACGCTAGCCAAGCCAGAGGGCTCATACCGTCGGCGTCAGCCAAATTCATCTCGCCGGTCCCCACCGGTACGCTAGGCTGTGTAGAGACTCCACTACGCGGACGGCCACCCATGACCCGGCGCATCGTGCTCATCCAGGGCCATCCCGACGTCAGCGAACCTCACCTGTGCCACACTCTGGCCGAGCGTTATCTGCAAGGAGCCGAAGCCGCCGGGCACACGGCACGGGTGATTGATGTCGCGACGCTGGATTTCCCGCTATTGCGCAGTCAGAAGGCCTGGCAGGAAGGCTCGCTCCCCGAATCGCTGAAAGCCGGCCAGGAAGCCATCGCCTGGGCGGAGCATCTATTGCTGATCTTTCCCCTGTGGCTCGGTGACATGCCGGCGCTGCTCAAGGGCTTTCTCGAGCAAGTCATGCGGCCCGGTTTCGCCTTCGAGTACCCCGCGAACACGCCTTTTGGACGCAAGGGGCTGTCTGGCCGATCGGCGCGGGTAGTGGTGACGATGGGAATGCCCGCGCTGATTTATCGGCACTTCTATCGCGCCCACAGCGTCAAGGCACTGGAGCGCAACATGCTCGGGTTCGTCGGCCTGGCACCCATCGAGGAAACGCTGATCGGTCAGGTCGAGACGATGAGCGCCAAGACCCGTCAGGGCTGGTTCGACGAGCTTCACGCCCTCGGCCAGCAGGCCAGGTAGCGCCAGACGCGACAGTACCCTCGCGCCTGGCGCTGGCTTTTGAGCTGACTCGCCGCTGGCAAGCCGCCTCAGCGATCCGCCACACCGCGCTCCAGGGCGATGGACTCGAACGCCTGTCGATCGCGTTCACTGAAGAAGCACAGCGTCACCTGCACGGCATGCCTGTCCAGCGACTCGCCCAGGGTATCGATCACGATGTGCGCGGCTTCGTCGAAAGGATAACCGTAGATCCCGGTCGAGATAGCGGGAAAGGCGATGCTCCGACAGTCTCTTTCGGCAGCCGTAGCCACGGCGTTGCGATAGCAATTGGCCAGCAGATGCGACTTGTCCTTGGTCTTGGCATAGGACGGCCCGACCGTGTGGATCACGTAGCGCGCCGGCAGCGCGAAACCCTCGGTCAGGGCGACCTCGCCATCGGGCAGGCCATCGGGCCAGTGGGTTTCGCGAAGCGCTTGGCAGGCCTTTTTGAGTTCGGGCCCGGCGGCGCGGTGGATGGCGCCATCGACACCCCCGCCGCCCGCCAAGGAATGGTTGGCAGCGTTGACGATCGCATCGACTCGAAGCTGAGTGATGTCGCCGGTGATCACCTCGACGCGACGCTCGAGCAGAGTGAAAGACATGACAATCTCCGTATCTGACTATTCAGCCGACAGCCTAGCAGCGGCTGGCCATCCGGAACTGCTTACCGCCGGCTAGCGCCCGCCGGTCACCTCGATGAAGCTGCCCGCGGTGTACGACGCCTCTTCGGAAAGCAGCCAGAGAATCGCCCGGGCAACCTCTTCCGCCTGGCCGCCACGCTGCATGGGCACCGTCTCCTTGAGCCGCTCGACCCGTTCGGGCTCACCGCCGCTGGCATGGATGTCGGTATAGATAATGCCGGGACGCACTGCATTGACGCGGATGCCCTCACCGGCGACCTCCTTGGCCAGCCCCATCGTGAAACTATCGATGGCCCCCTTGGACGCCGCGTAGTCGACATATTCATTGGGCGCGCCCATGCGTGCGGCCACCGAGGACAGGTTAACGATGGCGCCGCCCGCTCCGCCATGGGCGGTCGACATGCGCCGGATCGCCTCGCGGGCGCACAGGAAGCTACCGGTGACGTTGGTGGCCAGAATCCGCGTCAACCGTTCGGCGCTCATATCGGCAACGCGCATCTGGGGCTCGAGGATACCGGCATTGTTGACCAATGCCGTCAGTGGCCCGAGTTCCCGATCCACGGTTTCAAATAGCCGCACCACGTCGGTCTCTTCGGCGACGTCAGCGGCCACGGCGATGGCTTCGCCACCGGCGGCGACTATCTCGTCGACGACCGCCTGCGCGGCCTGCCGATTGCCGCGATAGTTGAGACACACCCGATAGCCGGCCGCCGCGCCCAGGCGTGCGGTCGCCGCACCAATGCCACGACTGCCGCCCGTCACCATCAGAACTCCACGCATGTTCAGCTCCCGAGAATGCAAGAAAAAGGCATCAGCTTACCTCAGGTATGCGCGGCGCTGCCGCCCCATCACAACAGGTGCGGCTCCAGCCAGTGCTTGAGTTGCGACCCCTGCAGCGCCCCGGCCTGGCGTGCCACTTCGCGGCCTTCGCGAAATACGATCAGCGTGGGAATGCTGCGAATGCCGAAACGTCCGGCCAGTGCCTGTTCGGCCTCGGTATCAAGCTTGGCAAAACGCATGCGCGGCTCGAGTTCGCCGGCTACCTGAGCGAAGACCGGCGCCATCATCTTGCACGGCCCGCACCAACTGGCCCAGAAATCCACCACCACCGGCAGCTCGCTGCGATTGACCAGCGCATCGTAATTATCCGTGGTCAGATCGATGGGCTCGCCGCTGAACAGCGCCCGCTTGCACTTGCCGCACTTCGCACCGTCGCCCAGGCGCGCCTGCTGAACGCGGTTCATGGCCGCACAGTGCGGGCAGGCGAGTTTTACATCCTCGTTCATAAATGACTCCTGCATTGAATGCTTGGCTGTCTGTTCATGGTCGTCATTATCCGAAGCCATGAAGATCAGGTAAAAGCTAGGTTATTCGAAGAATCGATAACCAAAATTCATGGAACTTAACAGCTACGCTGATAAAAGCCTGTGCACTGGCCACCCCTCAGGTGTCCGCCCGTCCAGTATCGGAACACTGATGACTCTCGACTATAGAAACGGAGACAACCATGGTACAGCGATCATTCAAGACGCTTCTTGCATTGAGCGTAGCCGGGACGGTTATCCATACCGCCCCGGCGCTGGCGCAAGACTCGGCCGCCGTGCAGCGTCAGATCGATGAGCTGCGCGCCGAGGTGCAGCGCCTGCAGCAGCAACTCGACGAACAGTCCGCCAAGACCGCCGAGAAGCCTCAGCAAAGCCAGGCGCTCGCTGAAAAAAACCAGACGGCTCTCAAGACGGTGGAAAACACCCAACTCAGCGGCGCCGTGGAATTCGGCGGTACCTTCAACGACTGGAGCGAAGCCGACAAGGACACGGCCGGTGATCTGAATTTCGGCAAGTTCATCCTGGGGCTCGAGGGTGAAAATGACAATTTCCTGTATTCATTCCAGTACCGTTTCTACAACGGCTATCGCTTCCTTCAGCATGGCTGGCTGGGCTACCGGCTGGGCGACAACGACACGCTCAAGCTGGGCCTGGTACAGGTTCCTTTCGGCAACATGGATTACGGCTACCTCGGCTGGTATGGCACGCTTTCCTATATCGCCGGCTTCAACGACAACCAGAACGCCGGCATCAAGTGGGACCACAGTGCCGGTGCCTGGGATACCTCGCTGGCCTTCTTCAAGAGCGCCCAGCTGGGGAACGACAACGAGCACTATGGCGCCAACCCCGTCGGCAACAGCACTCAGGGCAACAGCGCAGAAAATCAGCTGGCGGGGCGTCTAGCCTATACGTTCGGTCAAGGCAGCGATTACACAACCGAACTCAATTTCTCCGCCAAGGGCGGACAGCTGTATAACACCAATACCCGGGAGAGCGGCAGCAACTGGCAGGCTGCACTCGGACTGAACGGTAACTACGGCAACTGGCAGACGCTGCTGCAGGCCACCACCTACGACTATGATGCCGAGAATCCCGAAGGCACCGGTGTGTCTGACAACGTTATTCAGGTTGGCGCTTTCAACTACACCTATGCCATCCCGGCCGAGGGGGAGATGTATTCCGCCAGCCTGGGCTACAACCTCGATGTCGAACTCGGGCCGATCACCAACCTGTACTTCTTCAATGACTACAGCATCATCGACCCGGCCGACGACTTCCCGATCGCCGGCTACGCCGATGTCGGCCACCCTCAGCTCAACGACCTGGGGGTGAAGGTCACGGCCGGGCCATACTACGCCTGGTTCGACATCATCAGTGCCAAGAACGCACTGGTCTACATCGGTCCGACCGACAACCAGTGGCACACCAGCGTCCAGACCAATTTCGGCTTTACCTTCTAGACCGATCATGCCTGCTAACCGAGCCCTTGTCGCCCCGCGCTCCCGGCGGGGTTTTTTCGAGCCCAAGCTCAGGCACACTGGATGCTTGCCAACCGCCACGCTGCGCTGGCGCCTCCCGCTTTCAGGATCTTTTTCATGGCTTCTTCCACCCGCCCCGACCCGCGCATCCTGCTTCGCCTGTCGGCCTTGTTACGCCCCTACCGCTGGCGCCTGGCCGGGGCCGGCGTCGCGCTGCTGATCGCCTCGGCCAGCGTGCTGGTCATGGGCCAGGGGCTGCGCCTGGTGATCGACCGGGGCTTCATGGCCGAAGACGCCAACCAGCTCAACCAGGCGCTGGCCGGGCTGCTGGTCGTGGTGGCGCTGCTCGCCGTCGCCTCGGCGGCGCGCTATTACCTGATCACCTGGATCGGCGAGCGGCTGGCCGCCGACCTGCGCCGCCGGGTCTTCGATCATCTGCTGACGCTGGAGCCCGACTTTTTCGAGAACAGCCGTACCCCGCACGGCGGCGCCGGCGAGATACAGTCGCGGCTGACCGCCGACACCAGCGTATTGCAGAGCCTGTTCGGCTCGTCGCTGTCGGTCGCGTTGCGCAACCTCTTAATGCTGCTCGGCGCGATCGTGCTGATGCTGATCACCCAACCCTGGCTGAGCGCGCTGGTGCTGCTGGGAATTCCCACCACGGTATTGCCGATCCTGTGGTTCGGCCGCCGGGTGCGCCGTTTGTCGCGGCACAGCCAGGATCAGGTCGCCGAGCTGGGGCGCTACGCCGGCGAGGCCCTGGCGGGTATCCGGACCCTGCAAGCCTTCGGCCACGAGGCGATCGATCGCCGCGACTACGCGCGCACCGCCGAGGCGGCGTTCCAGGTGGCGATCGCGCGTACCCGTCAGCGCGCCTGGCTGACCGGCATCGCCATGCTGGTAATCTTCACGGCGGTGGGTTTGATGCTGTGGCAGGGTGGCCATGCGGTGCTCGACGGCACCATGAGCGCCGGCGAACTGTCGGCGTTCGTGTTCTATGCGGTGCTCGCCGCCGGCGCCGTCGCGGCACTCGCCGAGGTCGCCGGTGACATCCAGCGCGCCGCGGGTGCGGCCGAGCGCCTGCTCGAGCTGCTCGACGCCAAGCCGCACATCAGGGCACCGGTCGCACCGCGCACCCTGCCCAAGCCACTGCGCGGCGAGATCCGCGCCGAGGGACTGCGCTTCGCTTACCCCTCGCGCCCCAGCCAGCCCGCGCTGGACGATCTGGATATCGTCATCCGCCCCGGCGAGCGCATCGCGCTGGTCGGCCCTTCGGGCGCCGGCAAGAGCACCCTGCTGCAACTGCTGCTGCGCTTCTACGACCCGCAGGCCGGGCGCCTGACATTGGACGGCATCGACCTGCGCGAGCTCGATCCGGCAGAGTTGCGCAGCGCCATCGGTCTGGTCGCCCAGGAGCCGATCCTGTTCAGCGGCAGCGCCGCCGACAACATCCGCTACGGGGTGCCCGCTGCCAGCGACGAGGCCGTGCGTCAGGCGGCACGCGATGCTAACGCGCTGGATTTCATCGAAGCGCTGCCAGTCGGCTTCGACAGCTACCTGGGGCCGGGCGGCGTGCAACTGTCCGGCGGCCAGCGTCAGCGCCTGGCCATCGCCCGGGCGCTGTTACGCGACCCCACGGTACTGTTGCTCGACGAGGCGACCAGCGCGCTGGATGCCGAAAGCGAGCGCCTCGTCCAGCAAGCGCTCGATCGGCTGATGGTCGGGCGCACCACACTGGTCGTTGCTCACCGGCTTGCCACGGTGGTAGCCGCCGATCGCCTGCTGGTCTTTGATCATGGCCGCCTGGTCGGCGCCGGTAGCCATGCCGAGCTACTGGCCGACAATCCCCTGTATCGGCACCTGGCAGGGTTGCAGTTCGATCTCGACCGCTAACGCCGCTGCCTTATCGACACGCATCGTGGCGAATTCGTGACAATCCTTCCGCAGTCTGAAGCCCTTCAGGCAGTTGCTGCCATCGCCGGGCGTTCGTACACTCGTTTGATCCTATTCATCGAATGAGAACCTCATGGCTTTTCAAGGCACCGATACGTACGTCGCCAGCGATGCCCTGCGCCTGGCGGTGGACGCCGCCGTCGCGCTCGAGCGCCCGTTGTTGATCAAGGGCGAGCCCGGCACCGGCAAGACCCTGCTCGCCGAGGAGCTGGCCAGCGCGCTGGGCAGCCGGCTGATCACCTGGCACGTTAAATCCACCACCAAGGCCCAGCAGGGCCTCTACGAGTACGATGCGGTCAGCCGGCTGCGCGACTCCCAGCTGGGCGTCGAGGGCGTCAACGAGGTACGCCAACTACATCAAGCCCGGCAAGCTGTGGGAGGCCTTCGAGGCCGACGAACGCGCCGTGCTGCTGATCGACGAGATCGACAAGGCGGACATCGAGTTTCCCAACGACCTGCTGCAGGAACTCGATCGCATGGAGTTCTACGTCTACGAGACCGACCGCACCATCCGGGCTCGGCACCGGCCGATCATCGTGATCACCTCGAACAACGAGAAGGAACTGCCCGACGCCTTTCTGCGCCGCTGCTTCTTCCATTACATCGATTTTCCCGATCGCGAGACCCTGCAGCAGATCGTCGCCGTGCACTTTCCCGCCATCGAAGCGCGGCTGGTCGCCCAGGCGCTGGACGTGTTCTTCGACATTCGCGAGGTGCCGGGCATCAAGAAGAAGCCCTCGACCTCGGAGCTGGTCGACTGGCTCAAACTGCTGATGGCCGACGAGCTTGCCCGCGAGGCGCTGTACACCCGCGACCCGGCCGAGGCACTGCCGCCGCTGGCCGGCGCACTGATCAAGAACGAACAGGACACCACCCTGCTCGAGCGCCTGACGTTCATGGTTCGCCGTCAACAGTCGACGAGGCGCTAGCGTATGTTCCTGGGCCTGTTCGAAACGCTGCGTCGCCATGGTGTGCCGGTCACCCTGCGCGAGCTGCTCGACCTGCATGCCGGCGTCGAACGCGGCGTGGTATTCGCCGACGGCGACGCCTTCTATCGCCTCGCCCGGCTGACGATGGTCAAGGACGAGCGCTATTACGACCGCTTCGATCGTGCCTTCGCCGCCTGGTTCGAGGGCATCGAGAGCCTCGATGCGGCGATCGACGCACTGATTCCCGACGACTGGCTGCGCCGTGAGTTCGAGCGCTCGCTGTCCGCCGAGGAGAAGGCCCGTATCGAGTCGCTCGGCGGTCTGGAACAGCTGATCGAGACCTTCAAGCAGCGCTACGCGGAACAGCGCGAACGTCACGCCGGTGGCAACAAATGGATCGGCACCGGCGGCACCAGCCCGTTCGGCGCCTACGGCTATAACCCCGAAGGCATGCGCATCGGCCAGGACGGCTCGCGCCAACGGCGCGCGGTCAAGGTCTGGGACGAGCGGCGCTTTCGCGATTACGACGACAGCCGCGAGCTGGGCACCCGCAACATCAAGCTGGCGCTGCGCCGGCTACGGCATTTCGCGCGCAGCGGTGCCGGCGAGGAGTTCGATATCGATGCGACCATCGATGCCACCGCCCGCGATGCCGGACTGCTCAACGTGCGGATGCGTCCCGAGCGCCATAACGCCGTCAAGGTGCTGCTGCTGCTCGACGTCGGCGGCTCGATGGACGATCACGTGCATACCTGCGAGGAGCTGTTCTCGGCGTGTCGCAGCGAGTTCAAGCACCTTGAACACTTCTATTTTCACAATTGCATCTATGAAGGACTGTGGCGCGACAATCGCCGTCGTGATCAGCGCCTGCCCACGCTCGAGTTGCTGCGCACCTTCGGCAATGACTACAAGCTGATCATTGTCGGCGATGCCGCCATGTCTCCCTACGAGATCAGCCATCCCGGCGGCAGCGTCGAGCACTTCAATGACGAGCCCGGCGGCGTCTGGCTGCAACGCCTGACGGCCAAGTTCGAGCGCCTGGCCTGGCTGAACCCCATGCCGGAGGCCGGCTGGGAGCGGACCCATTCAACCCGCCTGATTCGCCAGCTGATTGGCAATCGCATGTATCCCCTGACCCTGCAAGGGCTGGAGTCGGCCACCCGCGAACTGATCCACTAGCGCTTTCGCGGCTTACATTTTGCTACAGCCAGCTCGGGCGTAATGCTTGGACTGGTCAAAATACTGTATATAATTACAGCTAAAGAAGCCCAACCGAGCCACACAGATTGCTTAATAGCCCATTCAGGCTATTAATAATAAATATAGCTTTTTGAAGCTATAGCCAATAGCCTTTTATGGCTATTAATTAGGGATATAGCTTTTTATGGCTATAAAGGCAGGTGCAGTCTATGACCACTATCGCGGTCTTGACCGGCGACATCGTCGGCTCACAGCAGATCAACGACAAGCCGCACTTGAGCCGCACACTGAACGATGCGCTGACGCTGATCGAAAGTCGCTTCGGAGCCCGTAGCGATCGCTATCGCGGCGACGGGTTCCAGATCGCCATGCGCACCCCTCGCGACGCCGTGACCGCCGCAGTAGTGCTGCGTACGGCGCTCATCCAGCAATCGCCGTCACGTCAGGCCATGTGGGACGCTCGCATTGCCGTCGCCATAGGCAGCGGTGAAGTGCCCGATGCGGCTCGTTTCGCCGAAGCCGAGGGCGACGCCTTCGTGCGTTCCGGACGTCACCTGGACGCCCTCGGCGAGACGCCGCAGCGGCTGGTCGTGGTCACCGGCAAACCGCCCCTGGACGAGCATCTCGCCTTGCTGACCCGCTTCGCCGACGATATCGTCAGCCACTGGTCGCGCTACTCGGCCGAAGTCGCCTATCACAGTCTGCTGCACGATGAATCGCAGCAAGCCCTGGCAAGGCGCCTGGGGCGCACCCAACCGACCATCAACCGCCGCCTGATCGCCGCCCGCTGGCCGTTGATCCGCGACTATCTCGCCTATGTCGGCCAATGTCTGGGGGAGGCGTGATGGACTCGAACGGCCTGTCGCTGCTGCTATTGCTGCTGCTCGGTCACCTGATTGGCGATTTCCTGCTTCAGAGCCAGGCCTGGGTGCGCAGCAAGGAGAGCCGCCATTATCTTTCGCCGGCCGTCTACCTGCATTGCGGCGTGCATGGTCTATTGGCGCTGGTCGCGTTGCTGGCCAGCGCACAGCCTTTCCTGCCCGCCCTGGCTGCCGTCGTGGCGATCAGCGTGACGCATCTGGCGATCGATATTGCCAAGAGCTACGCCCCGCCGCAGGCCCGCTACTTCCTGCTCGACCAGGCGCTGCACATCGGCGTGCTGCTGGTGGTCTGGGCGCTGCTGGTCGAGTCGCCCGCATGGCTCGCCGCGCTGGGCAGTTGGTTGCTGCATCCGGCCCCCTTGCTGGTGGCGCTCAGCTACCTGCTGGTACTGCGACCCACCTCGATTCTGATCGCACTGATCATGCGCCGCTGGAGTAAGCAGGTTGATACCAGCGGCATGCTTGCCGACGCCGGCGCGCGCATCGGCATGCTCGAGCGGTTTTTGGTGCTGACCTTCGTGCTCGCCGATCAGTTGGTGCCGATCGGCTTTCTGCTCGCCGCCAAGTCGGTGCTGCGCTTCGGCGAGTTGCGTGAGGACCGCGACCGCAAGCTGACCGAGTACGTACTGCTGGGTACCATGCTGAGCTTCGCCCTGACGCTGTGCCTGGGCATTCTGATCCGCCGTGCATTGCTGGTGCTGTAGTCCTGCAGCGATTCGCTCGCCCTGCTCCGCACGAGCCCGCGGCGATCCTGAAGGCGCACCCAGGCGGCTTCAACGCGGATAGTTGACCAGGTTGTGAAAGCGCACCGGCTGAGCGCGACGATTGCGATAGCCATGCGCCCGGTCGGCGGCAAAGCGCAAGGTCTGCCCTGCCGACAGGCGATGCCACTGCCCATCGACTTCGACCTCTACCCCGTCATCCAGCGCGATGACGTGCTCGATGACCCCGGCGGCATGCGCCGCCGAGGCGCTCGCGGCGCCAGCAGCCAGGGTGACGGCGAGCATCTCGCAGCCGAGCGCGGCATCGAACGGCACCAGCACCGACAGCGTCATCCCGGCGGTATCCTGCCAGTCGGCAGTGAATCCCTGCATCGTATGGATTGCGTCACCGGGGGGTTCGGCTACCGGGTCCGCGGCCTGGTCGTGCGGCGGTGCGACGAAAAATGCCGAGAATGACACGCCGAAACCGCTGGCCAGCTTCCACAGCGTGGCCACGGTAGGACTCGACTCGCCGCGCTCGATCTGACCGAGCATGGCCTTGCTGACCGCGGTGGCCTGGGCGCAACGATCGAGGCTCCAACCGCGCGACTGGCGCAGCGCTCTGAGCGTGGCGGGAATCTGCGTGCGGGGATCGGTCGGCATGGTGGTCACCTCAATATGGCCTTGGGATACGAACTGGAACCGAACGCGCGCGATTGTACGCGATAGTTCCGAATGCTAACGTAAGCGCTTCGTGCGTTATAGCGCACATGCGATCCGGAGTCCCGTCATGCCCCGCCGTTCGTTGCGTCGCGATTTCTCGCCTTCTGCGCTGGTAGCCGGCTTCGTCGCCGTGCTGGTCGGCTACACCAGTTCGGCGGTGATCATCTTCCAGGCCGCCGAAGCCGCCGGCGCCAGCCCGCTACAGATCGGTGGCTGGCTGAGCATGCTGGGGCTGGGCATGGGTGTCACGTCGTTGGGGCTGTCGTTGTATTATCGCGAGCCGGTGCTCACCGCCTGGTCGACGCCGGGCGCGGCGCTGCTCGCCACCAGCCTGCCGGGAGTCGGTCTCAACGAGGCGATCGGGGTGTTCCTGTGCTCGGCGCTGCTGGTGTTTTTGTGCGGGGTCACCGGGCTGTTCGCACGGTTGATGGAGCGTATTCCACAGGCGATTGCCGCGGCCATGCTTGCCGGGGTGCTGCTGCAGTTCGGTATCAATGCCTTCGCCGCGCTCGAGGTCGATTTCCTGCTCGTCGCGGCGATGTGTGCCAGCTACCTGATCGGCAAGCGCTGGTTGCCGCGCTACACGATTCTGCTGGTGCTCGCGGTGGGGCTGGCCATCGCCTGGCTGCAAGGCGGCATCGAGGCTGAACGCAGCGCGCTGGTATTCACCACGCCCGGATTCATCATGCCGAGCTTCTCGTGGTCGTCGCTGATCGGAGTGGGCATTCCACTGTTCGTGGTCAGCATGGCCTCGCAGAACGCGCCGGGTGTCGCCACGCTGCGTGCCGCCGGCTATCGCACACCGATCTCGCCGCTGATCGCCTGGACCGGCCTGGCAACGCTGCTGCTGGCGCCCTTCGGCGGTTTCTCGGTGTGCCTGGCGGCGATCACCGCCGCCATCTGCATGGGCCCGGAAGCGCACCCCGATCCACAGCGACGCTATGTGGCGGCCGCCGCGGCTGGCGCTTTCTACCTGCTCGCCGGGCTGTTCGGCGGCTCGATCGGCACGCTGTTCGACGCCCTGCCGAAATCGCTGATCGTCACCATTGCCGGCCTCGCGCTGCTCTCGACCATCGCCAACAGCCTGCACAATGCGCTCGCCGACACGCGCCAACGCGAGGCCGCCGCGGTGACCTTCCTGATCACCGCCTCGGGAGTCACGCTACTGGGTATCGGCGCGGCCTTCTGGGGCTTGGTCGGCGGGCTGGTCACGCTGGCCTTGCGCCCGCCCAGCCATAAAGCCGTCGCGGGGCGCGCCGCGACACCAGCTAACGAAAATCCGACCGAACGGCGAGCCGAACGGCGTGCCGGGCAAACAGCCGAAACGTCGACCGAATGAACCGGTGCACACTGTATCAGGCCGAGCGGGCTTCTTGATCTGGCTCGGGAAGCACATCCACGGCGACCTCGAGAGTGTGATCGCCGCCGCCGCTCATCACCCCGCTGAGCGGCGGCACATCGGCGTAGTCACGCCCCCAGCCGACCACGATATGCTGTTCGCCGGGCAGGCTGCCGTTGGTCGGGTCGAGCTCCAGCCAGCCCCAGCCCGGCAGAAATACCGCCAACCAGGCATGCGAGGCATCCGCACCGACCAGCTTGGGCTGCCCGGGCGCCGGAAAGGTTTCGAGATAGCCGCTGACATAGCGCGCCGCCAGCCCGATCGAGCGCAGGCAGCCGATCGCCAGGTGGGCGAAGTCCTGACAGACCCCGCGGCGCTGCTCGAGCACCTCGATGAGTGGCGTGGCCAACGTGGTGAACGCCGGGTCGTAGGTGAACTCGTCATAGATGCGCCGGTTGAGATCCTGGACCGCCTCGAGCAGCGAGCGCCCCGGGGTGAAACTCGCCATGGCGTAATCCGCAAGCCTCGGGTTGCGCCGCACGAAGGGCGAGTCGAGACGATACAGCCGGGCCTGCAGGCAGCTTTTCTCGGCGGCACTGGCCAGCGTATCGCGGCAGTCCTGCCAGTCGCCGGCCAGCCTGACCGGCAGGGCCGGCCGTGGCCGGGTCTCGAGGCGGGTGCGCACGCTGACCTCGAGCGCCTGATGGATGTCCTGGATGGCGAAGTACAACACCCGATTAGCGAAGAAGTCGTTGCGCTCGCTCTGCACCGCCGGGCGCGGCAGGATCTCGATGCGCGAAGGCTCGCAACGTTGCCACGGCAGTTCGCGGGGCAGCATGCGCACCTCGTTGTGACACAGCGTGACCGGCTCACTATAGCTGTAGCGAGTGGTATGACGTAGTTGGTAGATCACGGCTGCACCTGCATCTTGACCAGTTGCTTGGGCGTCTCGGCATGGCTGAAGTGGCTATTGCCGATGGCGTCCGAGAGCTGCTCCAGCGGCTCGAGCAAGGCATCGAACAGCACCGCCAAGGCCTCGCGGGCGCGTTCGGAGGCATGCACGTCGGCAAGCACGTCGATGTCGGCGAGTTGCAGGGTGCTCGAAGCCTGGACGATCAAGCGCTGTTCGCGGCTGCGATACGGCGCCGAGTTAGGTTGCGGCAAACGCTCGATCTGGCGGCCCAGACGCTTGAGCATGTAGCCCACCGAACGCGGATTGGCCTCATCGAACAGCAGCAGATCGAGAATCGCCGTGGGGTGCAGTTCGCTGCGGTAACGGCGCCGGTAGGCGGTGACGTTGTCGGTGGTCGCCAGCACCACTTCCCACAGCGCGACACCGGGCTCGCGGGCATCGAGTAACGCCAGACGCAACAACTCCAGCGTGCGCAGTACACGCTCGATGTAGCGACCGATGTCCATGAAGCGCCAGCCGTAATGGTGCGGCATGGTCTCGTTGCACAGCCCGAAGAACGCCGCCAGTTGGTTGACCACCTCCTCGCAGGCGCGCCGCCCGGCACTCGCCGAAGGCACCCGCGGCATGGCGTTGATCTGCCGGCGCAGCTGGTTGAGCACCCGCCAGGCATCGTCGCCGAGATGGTCGCGCACCGCCCGCGAGTTGCGCAGCATGCGTTGAAAATACACCGGCAGCCCCTGCGGGCTATCGTCATCGAGCAAGGTCAGCAGCGCCGCGCGCAGGTCGTTAAAGCGCTCACCGAGCGGCGACTCGCTGGCGGCTCGCTCGCTCGAAGCCGGCGGTTCGCCCGGATCGCTGAGCGGCCATTTCAACGTCAGCACCTCGAACAGATCGGCCATGGTGATATCGGCGTACTCCGACTGGTCCTGCTCGAGCAGCCGTAGCAGGCCTTCTCGCAGCAAGCGTGCCCGCACGTCGAGGCGCTCGCCATAGCGACCCAGCCAGAACAGGTTATCGGCGACCCGACTCGGCAGGTCGTAGCCGTCACGGGTGACGACGATCGGCCCCGCGGCCTGGCGCAGCAGGCTGACATGGGGCTGCGGCTTGTCGGCCAGCACCCAGACATCCTTGACCACATCGCTGTCGAGCGAAGGCGTGCCGGGCGCCCCGGCCCAGGCCAGCCCGCCGGGCATCGCCCGGAAGCGCCAGGCAGCTTTGTCGGTCTCTCCCGGCAGACGGCGTGTCGGCCTCGGCGGTGACGAAGGCGCGCAGGTTGAGCGGCCGCGGCACAAAGCGGCCGCTGGCGTCGTCGTAAACCGGCGCCGTCGCCGAGCGCAGCGGACGTTGAGCGACGTAACGGCTGGGTCGCTCCTCCACTCGTTGGCGCAATACCTCGAGTTCGGCTTCGCGGAGTTCCGCGGTGCGAATCCAGCGTGCGCCGGGTTCGATGTCGCGTATTACCAGGCGCTCGAACTCCGCGAGGACCGTATCGAGTGACGCCGGGTCGCCACACCACCAGCTTTGCGGCGGCGCCAGCTTGAGCGGCTCGCCGAGCAGGCGCTCGCAGAGCGTCGCCAAGTAGGGGGCGAGACCGGGATGCTCGAGCACACTGACACCCAGCGGATTGGCCAGGGCCACCCCGCCGCTGCGTGCGGCCTGGACCAGTCCGGGCACACCGATCAGCGAGTCGGCGCGTAGTTCGAGCGGATCGCACCAGGCATCCTCGAGCCGGCGCAGGATCACGTCGACCGGCTTGAGCCCGCCCAACGTGCGCATCCATACCCGACTGTCGCGCACCACCAGATCGAGGCTCTCGACCAGCGACAGGTTCATGTAGTTGGCCAGGTAGGCATGCTCGAAATAGGCATCGCTATCGGGCCCCGGGGTCAGCAGGACCACATTGGGCTGCTCGCGGTGCAGAGACGACAGCGCAGCCAGGGCGCGATGCTCGGTCTCGAGGAAACTTGCCAGCCGGCGCAATGGCGCCTCGCGGTAAAGCGTAGGCATCGCCCGGGCGAGGATGATGCGATTCTCCAGCGCATAGCCGGCGCCGGACGGCGCCTGCAGAGCGGTCGGCGACGACCCGCCACTGACCCCGATCGTCGAGGACCAGGTCCACGCCGTGGAAGATCAGCCCGGCGCGGGGCGTGTCGCCCTGGCTGTGGTCGCAGGCGAACAGGAAGCCGGGGTGCTCGTAGATCAACTCGGGCGGCAGGTAACCCTCTTCGATCAGCCGGCGCGGCCCGTAAATGTCGGCCAGCAAGGCGTCGAGCAAACGGCTGCGCTGGATCAATCCCGCTTCTAGCTCGCGCCACTGCTCAGCCGGAATCACCAACGGCAACGGATCGACACGCCAGGTGCGCAGTCGCCCGCGCTGGTCGTCGTGAACATTGAAGGTGACGCCGTTCTCGTAGAGCAGCCGCTGGACCTCGTCGCCGCGCTCGGCGAGCCCCTGCTCGCCGAGCACGGCGAACTCCTCGAGCAGCTCACGCCAGTGCGGACGCAACTCACCGCCCGCATCGAACAGCATGTCGTGGCGCGAGGCATCGCTCGCGACATAGCCGGCCAGCAGCGCATCGAGCGAACGCGTGTCTTCCGCCGCCGCAGGGCTCGGCGTGTCGCGCAACGATTCAGGAACGTCGGGGACCAGCATGGTGGGCATGCCCGTAAGTAAGGGAGTTTCAGCGTGCATGATAGCGCGTTCTGCGCAAGGCAATACGCCGATCTGCACCGCTAATGCCCAGCATATAGCCGTTATAACGGTTAATGCCCGCTAACTCAGCCGTTCGCTCCCCAGCCGTTCATCCCTGCCCGTAAGCTCCCCGTTCAAGCGCTGACCGACCGGACGGCTGGCTTGGCTGGTTCTGCCGAGCTAGCCCGGGCGCCGCAGGTCAAGCGTCATCGGCAATTCCAGGCTTGGCGTTTCGAGTGGCGCCCCAACCTCGCCTTGGGTATGGCCTAGCGCCGAGAAGCGCGCCAGACGTCGCGCCTCGGCTTCATTGGCATTGACCGGGAAGGTCTCGTAGTTGCGCCCGGCCGGGTGCGCGACGTGGTAGGTGCAACCGCCCACCGATCGCTGGTTCCAGGTATCGACGATGTCGAACGTCAGCGGCGCGTGCACACCGATTCGCGGGTGCAGCGCCGACGGCGGCTGCCAGGCGCGAAAGCGCACCCCGGCTACCGCCTCGCCGACCCGCCCGGTCGGCGTCAGCGGGACGCGTCGGCCGTTACAGGTGACGACGTAGCGATCGCCGCTCAGCCCGTTGACCTTGACCTGTACGCGCTCCACCGAGGAGTCGACGTAACGTGCCGTGCCACCCCCGGTGCTCTCCTCGCCGAGCACATGCCAAGGCTCGATGGCCTGGCGCAGCTCGAGCTGTGTACCGCGATAGCTGACCTGCCCCTGGACCGGGAAGCGGAACTCGAGAAACGGCGCGAACCATTCGAGCTCGAACTCGAAGCCGTACTGGCGCAGATCGTCGATGACATCCTCGAGATCGTTCCACAGGCAGTGCGGCAACAACCAGCGGTCGTGCAAGGCGGTGCCCCAGCGCACCAGCTTGCCGCGATACGGACGCTCCCAACAGCGCGCCACCAACGCCCGGATCAACAACATCTGCATCAGGCTCATGCGCGCGTGGGGCGGCATCTCGAAGGCGCGCAGCTCGAGCAGCCCCAGCCGCCCGGTGTCGCTGTCCGGCGAATAGAGCTTGTCGATGCAGAATTCGGCACGATGGGTGTTGCCGGTGATATCGGTGAGCAGATGACGCAGCAGCCGATCGATCAGCCACGGCTGCGGGACCTCGCCCTCGGGAATCTGCGCAAGCGCGATCTCGAGTTCGTAGAGCGCCTCGTGGCGCGCTTCGTCGACGCGCGGCGCCTGGCTGGTCGGGCCAAGGAACAGCCCCGAGAACAGATACGACAGGCTGGGATGATGCTGCCAGTAGGTCAGCAGACTGCCCAGCAGGTCGGGACGGCGCAGAAATGGCGAGTCCGCCGGCGTGGCACCGCCCAGGGTAACGTGGTTGCCGCCGCCGGTGCCGGTATGGCGACCGTCGAGCATGAACTTCTCGGTGCCCAGCCGGGTCAGCCGGGCCTGTTCGTAGAGCGTTTCGGTATTGGCGACCAGCGACGGCCAGTCTTCGGCGGGCATGATGTTGACCTCGATCACCCCGGGGTCGGGAGTGATCAGGAACTTGGCCAGGCGCGGATCGGAGGGCGGCGGATAGCCCTCGATGACCACCGGCATGGCCAGTTCGGCGGCGGTGTCCTCGATGCTCGCCACCAGATCCAGGTAATGCTCGAGACGGGTCAGCGGCGGCAGGAAGACGTGCAGCCGGCCGTCGCGCGGCTCGACGCACAGGCTGGTGTGGATCGTCGGATCGTCGTGATCGCCCTCGGCCAGCGGCTGCTCCTGCCAGTCCTGATCGGGTGCCTGATGATGCAGGCCGTGGGTCGCGTCGGCGCCGTGGGCGCGCAGGTCGCTGTAGCGGCGCATCACTTCGCTGTGCACATCGCCGAGGCTGTCGCGAAACTCGAACAGCGATTGCGGCTGCGGCCGGTCGGGACGCTCCTCCCAGGGCAGCGCCGACAGCGGCAGGCGCAGGCCCATCGGCGAGTCGCCGGGCACCAGGTAGAGATGATCGCGCTTGAGCGGCCATTCGCCGCTTTCCCAGGCGTGCGGCCTGTCCAGCGCATGGCGCAGCGGCAGCGCGAAGCCGGTGATCTCGCCCAGCCCGCGCTCGAGCAGCTGGCCCAGGCGGCGGCGCTCCTCGTCGTCATCGAGCCGGTACTCGCGTGGGTCGACATTGACCGGCAGCGTGCGCTCGCGCCACAGATAGTAATAGGCGTCCTCGTAGGCGGGGATCAGGCGCTTGCGCGGCGACGCCCAGGCGCTCGCTCAGCGTCTCGGCGAAACGCCGCGCCTCGTCGATACCGTAGCGCCCCGGCTGCCGGTCGTCGGCCAGCAGCTCGACGTCGCGCCACAGCGGCACGCCGTCGCGTCGCCAGTAGCAGGCCAGCGCCCAGCGCGGCAACGACTCGCCGGGATACCACTTGCCCTGATGGGTATGCAGCAGCCCGCCTTCGGCGAAGCATTCGCGCAGCCGCTTGAGCAGATCATCGGCCAGGGCGCGCTTGGTCGGGCCCAGCGCCGCGGTGTTCCACTCCGCGCCCTCCATGTCGTCGATCGACACGAAGGTCGGCTCGCCACCCAGCGTCAGACGCACGTCACTCTTCTTCAGACGTTCATCGACCCGCTCGCCGAGCGCGTGGATCGCCGCCCACTGGGCCTCGCTGTAGGGCTTGGTGACGCGGGGGTCCTCGTGAATGCGCGCTACACGCATGGCGAACTCGAACTCGACCTCGCACTCGTCGGTCAGGCCGCTGATCGGCGCGGCGCTCGAAGGCTCGGGCGTCGCCGCCAGCGGGATGTGCCCTTCGCCAGCGAACAGCCCCGAGGTGGGGTCGAGCCCGACCCAGCCGGCGCCGGGGATGAACACTTCGGTCCAGGCGTGCAGGTCGGTGAAATCGACCTCGGTGCCCGAGGGGCCGTCGAGCGCCTTGACGTCGGCGGCCAGCTGGACGAGATAGCCGGAGACGAAACGCGCCGCCAGGCCCAGGTGGCGAAAGATCTGCACCAGCAGCCAGGCGCTGTCGCGGCACGAACCGCTGGCCTTGCCGAGCGTCATCTCGCAGGGCTGGATCCCCGGCTCCAGGCGCACCAGATAGCCGATGTCCTTCTGCAGGCGCTGGTTGATTGCCACCAGAAAATCGACCATCGCCAGGGGCTCATGTGGCACTTCGCTCAGCGCTTCTTGCTGCCAGCCACGCAGCCAGTCGCGCAACAGCGGGCCCTCCTCGCGAACTTCGAGATACGGCGCCAGCTCCTTGGCCAGCGCTTCGGGATAGTCGAAGGGAAAATGCCCGGCGTAGCTTTCGATGAAGAAGTCGAACGGGTTGATCACCGTCATCGGCGCGATCAGCTCGACGTCGACCGCCAGCCGGGTGAGCTTCTCGGGGAACACCACCCGGGCGACAAAGTTGCCGAACGGATCCTGCTGCCAGTTGAGGAAGTGCGGTTCGCCGTCGATCTTAAGCGAGTAGGCCTCGATCGGAGTCCGGCAATGCGGCGCCGGCCGCAAGCGAATCAAGTGCGGCGAAAGATTCACCGGCCGGTCGAAGCGATAGCTCGTGTGGTGCTGCAAGGCGACGCGAATCGTCATATCGGACCCCAGAGGCTGAACGAGTACTGGCCGAACGGCCAATGCCACCTACTATCGGACGAGGACGCGTTGAGCACAACTGCAACCCGGGCTGTCAACGTTTGCCCAATAGGCGAGCGCCCGAGAACTGGTATAGCCTGATACAAGCGCACCGCTCCGCGCCCTTGCGGAGACGGCCCATGGACAGTGTCGTCGTCGGCGCCGCCGGTGGCTACCAAGCAAGGTAACGCCCATGAGTCTCATTGATTGGCAAGGCTACCGCTGTGAGAACTTCTACGACGAACTGCTGGCCTCCCCCGGGCAGCCGCGACCGGCCGCCAGGGAGCTCTGCGACATCCTCGCCAGTTTCAGTCCGCAGGATCTCGCCGAGCGCAAGGCGGCCGCCGAGATCGCCATCCAGACCATGGGCATCACCTTCACGGTGTATTCCGAAGGCAGCATGATCGATCGCGCCTGGCCGTTCGACATCGTCCCGCGGATCATCCCTGCCGACGAATGGCGGCGCACCGAGGCCGGGCTCAAGCAGCGTGTCCAGGCACTTAACCTGTTCATCGACGACCTGTATCACGACCAGCGCATCATCAAGGACAAGGTGGTACCCGCCGAGGTGCTCGCCCAGTCGGTCAACTTCCGTCCGCAGTGTCGCGGCATCGACCCGCCCCACCATGTCTGGGCGCATATCTGCGGCTCGGATCTGGTGCGCGACAGCGACGGTACGCTCTATGTGCTGGAGGACAACCTGCGCGTGCCCTCGGGGGTCTCGTACATGCTCGAGAATCGCAACGTCACCAAGCGCGTGCTGCCCGAGGTCTTCGCTACCGGGCGCATCCTACCGGTCGACGACTACTGCGCGCAGCTCTACGACATGCTGGCGAGCCTGTCGCCACGCCCCTACGACGAGCCGCAGGTAGTGGTGCTGACGCCCGGCATCTACAACTCGGCCTATTACGAGCACGCCTACCTGGCGCAGCAGATGGGCGTCGAGCTGGTTCAGGGCTCCGATCTGGTGGTCGATGACGACGATATCGTCTACATGCGTACCATCGAGGGACTGACCCGGGTCGACGTGATCTATCGACGCATCGACGACCTGTTCCTCGACCCCGAGGTCTTCAATCCCGACTCGACGCTGGGCGTGGCGGGGCTGATGCGCGCCTGGCGCTCGGGCAAGGTGGCACTGGCCAACGCCCCGGGCGCCGGCGTCGCCGACGACAAGGTCGTCTATGCCTTCGTGCCCAAGATCATCAAGTACTATCTGGATCAGGAACCGATCCTGCCCAACGTGCCCAGCTATCTATGCATGTTCGATGAGGACCGCCAGTACGTGCTCGAGCATCTCGACGAACTGGTGGTCAAGCCGGCCAACGAATCGGGCGGCTACGGCATGCTGATCGGGCCGCGCGCCACGCCCAGCCAACGCGCCGAGTTCGCCGAGCGGATCAAGGCCGACCCGCGCAACTACATGGCCCAGCCGACACTCGACCTATCCACCGCGCCGACGCTGTGCGACGGCAGCACCGAGGCCCGCCACGTCGACCTGCGCCCTTTCATTCTCTCGGGGACCGACATTCAGGTCACCACCGGGGGGCTGACGCGGGTCGCGCTGGTCAAGGATTCGCTGGTGGTGAACTCCTCGCAGGGCGGGGGTAGCAAGGACACCTGGATCGTCGAAACCGACGGGGAGTAAGCGTCATGCTGTCGAGAGTGGCCGAGAATCTCTACTGGATGGCGCGCTACATCGAACGCGCCGAAGACACCGCCCGGCTGGTCAGCGTCAACAGCCATTTATTGCTCGACCTGCCCCACCAGACGGCGCTGGGCTGGTCGACACTGATCGACATCACCGGCGGCGACGAGCTGTTCGACAAGCGCTACGACAGACGCAGCGAGAAGAACGTCGTCTACTTCCTGTGCGTCGAGCCCGACAACCCGGGGTCAATCCTGTCCTCGCTGGCCGGCGCCCGCGAAAACCTGCGCACCACTCGCGACGTGGTGTCCCGCGAGATCTGGGAACAGATCAACGAACTCTATCTGGAAGTACGCGACCAGGCCGAAAGCGGCCTGACGCCGCGCCGCCGCGATGGCTTTCTCAAGCGCGTGATTCGCGGCTGCCAGACGCTGACCGGGGTGATCGAGGGCACGCTGAGCCATCTGTCGGCGAAGACCTTCATCGAGCTCGGCCGTCACCTCGAGCGCGCCGACATGACCACCCGCATTCTCGATGTGCGTTCGGGCAACTTGCTGCCCAAGGACCCCGAGGAGCTGCGCCCGTTCGAGCATCTACAATGGATGAGCGTGCTCAAGTCGCTGACCGGCTACCAGATGTATCGCCAGCAGGTGCGCTTGCGCGTACGCGGCCCCGACGTGCTGCGCTTTTTGCTGCAGAACCAGCATTTCCCGCGCGCCGTGGCGCGCAGCCTCGAGGCGCTGTCCTGGGAGCTGCAGTCGCTGCCGCGTCACGACCGCGCACTGGCGGCCGCGGCGCTGGTGCGTGCCGACGTGCTCGAGGCCGACATGAAGGCGCTGGCGCACTCCACCGATGAGCTGCACGCCTTCATCGATAAGTTGCAGATCGGCTTCAACACTCTCCATGACGCGATCGTCAATACCTACTTTGCACGCCTCGAGGATACCCCGCGCGGCCTGCTGCATGGCGGCGAGGCGACGATTGCCGAGCAAGACGACGAGGATTGAGCGATGCCGACCGCGGCCGGATGGCAGCGCCGGCCTCGCCCGCTGTATCCGGCACTCAGCTCTGTGCCGACATGCGCCCATCGACCGGAGATTGATCGGCGCGCTGTACCAGTTGATGCACGTATCCAAGCTTGTCGCGCACCGCCGTTGAGATCACATGGGGCATGAAATCGATCAGCCCCATGTCCCGGTTGAGCTCGTTGAGCGTCAGCCCGACCTGATGAAAGGCGGCCAGCATGGCCGGCAGGCTGTCGTCATGGTCGACTCCGGTCAGCCCCATATGATGGGCGGTGTCGAGCACCGAGACCAGGTCCAGATAGAAGGCGAAGGTCTCGGCGAAGTCCTCCCAGGGGTGCATGGTGGCGTAGGCCGAAATGAAGCGTTGCGGCCAATCCTCGGGCGGACCGACCTCGTAGTAACGCTCCAGCGCCTCGCCATAGCTCGGTGAACCGTGATCGCCGAACACCCGCCGACTGCCCTCCTCGTCGTGCCCCTTGATCAGCAGGTCCCAGTAATAGTGGCCGATCTCGTGGCGAAAATGGCCGATAAGGGTGCGATGCGACTCGTTCATGTCGATGCGCAGCCGCTCGCGCTCGACATCGTCGGCTTCCTTGACGTTGATGGTGATGTGCCCGGAGGCGTGGCCGGTATAGACCTTGTCGGTCCCGGCGACGCTACGCCAGAGCCCGGCATCGGGCAGCGCGTCGGCCATGAACGAGAACGACAGCGGCGGCTCGAAGCCCTCGTCGGCGGTGCCGTGGGGCAGCCCCAGCAGGTTCAGGGTGTAGAACAACCGACGCTTGGCCGCCTCCAATGCGGCCCAGCGTTCACGGTGGCCGGGCACCGACAGGTCGGGCACCACGTCATTGTAGCGACAGCAGTCGCACAGCGGCTCCGCCTGGCCATCGTCAGCAATCGACACCATGCGATTGCACACACCATGTTCGATATAGTTCAGGCACTTGAGCAGTTCGGCACCGCAGCCCTCGTGGGTGCATCGAAAGCCGCCCTCGGCGAGCGGCTCGAGTGCCGCGATCTGCGCACAGGCCGGGCACCAGCCGACCTCGCGCTGACAATTCAGGCATTGCGTGTTGTCGAAGAACAACCGGGCACTACAGGCACACCGATAAGTTCGCATGATCTTGAGCCTCCCTGCGTCGAGATTGACGACGCTGACAGTTTAGAGCACTTGCCGCTTTGGTTATGCTGTAAAAAACTCACGCCCCTGCAGGAGACTCCATGCTCGAACGCCTTGTCCCAACGCATACGCTGGTTGCCCCCATCAGGACTGGCGCCTCGTGAGCCGCTGTATCGAAGTGGCGACCGCCCAGTACCCGATCGACGAATTCAGCGATTTCGCGGCGTTTCGCAGCAAGGCGGAACGCTGGGTACAGAACGCCGTCAACCATGGTTCGCAGCTGCTGGTGCTGCCCGAATACGGCGGCATGGAACTCGCCTCGCTGTTGCCCGAGACGATACGCGATGACCTGCATGCCCAGTTGCATGCGTTGCAGCCATTGCGCGACGAGGCGATCGCCACCTGGCAGGCGCTCGTCGAGCGTTACCGAGTCACGTTGCTGGCGCCTTCGATGCCGTGGCAGACCGAGGACGGACGCTTCGTCAACCGCGCCTGGCTGCTCGCCCCGGGCCACGCCGCCTACCAGGACAAGCAGATCATGACCCGCTTCGAGCGCGGGCCTTGGGGCATCGAAAGCGGCGACGGTCTCAAGGTGTTCGACACCCCCGCGGGGCGGCTCGGAGTATTGATCTGCTACGACAGCGAATTTCCGTTGTTCGCCCGCGCGCTGGTCGAGGCCGGTGCCGAATTGCTGCTGGTGCCGAGTTGCACTGATACCGAAGCCGGCTACCATCGGGTTCGCTGGTCGTCGCAGGCGCGGGCCATCGAGCAGCAAGTGGCGGTGATCCATTCGCCCACCATCGGCGAGGCGTTGTGGTCGCCGGCGGTGGATATCAATATCGGCCGCGCTGCCGTCTACACGCCTTGTGATCATGGCCTACCGCCGGATGGCGTGCTGACCATGGCCAACGATGCGACGCCGGGCTGGCAATTCGCGCGTCTCGATCTCGATGCCATCGCCGCGCTACGCGACACCGGCCAGGTCGACAATTTCGCTGACTGGCAGCGCCAGTCGGCGCGGCTGGATACACCGGTCAACCACGTGTCGCTGCGCTGAACCGGCAATTGATCAGCGCGCTTTTGCCGCGCCAACGGCTTGACCGTACAATGCTCCGATTGCCCTTTACGGCCCGTCTACGACTCTGACATCAAGGAAACGCCGGACCCATGCGCGCAAGCCGCTATCTGATCGCCACCCTCAAGGAAACGCCCGCCGACGCCGAAGTCATCAGCCATCAGCTGATGCTGCGCGCCGGCCTGATCCGCAAGCTGGCCTCCGGCCTCTACACCTGGCTGCCGATGGGCCTGCGCGTGCTGCGCAAGGTCGAGCGCATCGTCCGCGAGGAGATGGACCGCGCCGGCGCCCAGGAAGTGCTGATGCCCGGCGTGCAGCCCGCCGAGCTGTGGCAGGAGTCCGGCCGCTGGGAGCAGTATGGCGCCGAGCTGCTGCGCCTGCAAGGACCGCCACGAGCGCGACTTCTGCCTCGGCCCGACCCACGAGGAAGTGATCACCGACCTGGTGCGCAACGAGATCAAGAGCTACAAGGCAGCTGCCGGCCAACTTCTACCAGATCCAGACCAAGTTCCGCGACGAGACGCCGCCCCCGCTTCGGCGTGATGCGCGCGCGCGAGTTCATGATGAAGGACGCCTACTCCTTCCACGTCGACGCAGGAGTCGCTGGATGAAACCTACCAGGCTGATGTACGACGCCTACGCACGCATCTTCGACGCGCCTGGGCCTGGACTTCCGTGCGGTGCAGGCCGACACCGGCTGCGATCGGCGGCAACGCGCTCGCATGAGTTCCATGTGCTGGCCGCATCCGGCGAGGACGCCATCGCTATTCAGCACCGACAGTCGACTATGCCGCCAACATCGAGATGGCCGAAGCGGTGCCGCGCCGCTGACGGTCCGAGCGCGCCGCGCCCGCCAGGACCTGCGCCGAGTCGACACCCCGGACGCAGCGCACCATCGCCGCATGGTCGAGCATTCCTGGCGTGCCGACCGAACAAGACCGTCAAGACCCTGATCGTGCAAGGCGCAGCCGATGAGGCGGCGCCGCAGCGCCTGGTGGCGCTGATCCTGCGCGGCGACCACAGCTCAACGAGATCAAGGCCGAGAAACTGGCCGGGTTGCCGCGCCGCTGGACCATGGCCAGCGATGAGCGAGATCCGCGGCTGCCTGGCTGCAAGCCCGGCTCGCTGGGCCCGGTCGGACTGCCATGCTGCGGATCATTGCCGACCGCAGCGCGGCGCTGATGGCGACTTCGTCTGCGGCGCCAACGTCGACGGCTAGCACCTACCGGCGTCAACTGGGAGCGGGACCTGGCCGCTGCCCGAGGTCGCCGATCTGCGCAACGTGGTCGAGGGCGACCCCAGTCCCGGACGGCAAGGGCGTCGCTGGCGATCAAGCGCGGCATCGAGGTGGGCCATGTCTTCCAGCTGGGCAAGAAATACAGCAAGGCGATGAACGCCACCGTGCTCGACGAGAACGGCAAGGCCGCCAACTCATGGACATGGGCTGCTACGGCATCGGCGTGTCCCGGGTGGTCGCCGCCGCCATCGAGCAGAATCACGACGACCGCGGCATCATCTGGCCGGACGCCATCGCGCCGTTCCAGGTGGCGATGGTGCCCCTGAACGCCCACAAGTCGCAGCGCGGTGCGCGAGGCCGCCGAAGCACTCTACGACGAGCTGACCGACGCCGGCTATCGACGTGCTGCTCGACGACCGCGAGCGAGCGCCCCGGCGTCAAGTTCGCCGACAGGAACTGATCGGCATTCCCCACCGGATGGTGGTCGCCGACCGCGGGCTGGAACACGGCACGCTGGAATACAAGGGCCGCCGCGACAGCGACAACACCATGATCGCCGCCGATAGTCTGATCGATTTCCTGCGTGAGCGCCTGCAGGACTGAGCGCCGCCGGCCATGGCTGCATGGCCCGGTGGCGGTGCTCTTCATGACGACTGCCGCCACGCTGCTGCTAGGGCCATCCACAGCGCTGGCGGCGGCGCGCGTTCCCGAGGATATACCTGCGACGCTGATCGCCACCCTGGAGGCCGTCACCCACGGCGATGCGCGGGTGACGAGCCGACCCGCATCGCTTTGGGTCGACGCGCATGCAGGCGCGCCTGGCGTCGCGGCTGCTCCGATGCCCAGGCACGCCGCGAGTGCTGGCGACGGGTTCGCGCCGAGGCTCAACTCGCCGGACTGAGCCCCGGAGATCGTGCTTGCGGTGATTCAGGTCGAGAGCGCCTTTCAAGCCGGACGCCGCTTCACCGGCCGGCGCCCAGGGCCTGATGCAGGTGATGCCGTTCTGGAAGCGCGTGATCGGGCGCCCCGACGACGACCTGCTCGATCCCGGCACCAATCTGCGCTATGGCTGCACGATCCTCGCTACTACCTCGATCTGGAGCACGGCGACCTGACCCGCGCCTTGGCACGCTACAACGGCAGCCTGGGCGAAACCTGGTACCCAGAGCGCGTCATGCACGCCTGGCTCACCGATTGGCTCGCACCGCCGGCGTAAGCAGCGATACGCAACCACGAAAAACGGCGCCATCGAGGCGCCGTCCTATCGATACGTTTCAATACCGTCGCAGTTCAGAGCATCTCGAACAGGCTCATCCCACGCATATCGACGAAAGTCTTCTGCGAGGCCTGGAGACCCACCTGGCGCAGCGTGTAATCGGAAATTGCACTGGCATAGTCCAGATCGACCAGCTCGGAAAGCGTCGATTCGTAGTTCAAGGTGCGGTTACCGCCCACGGTATCCAGCACATCCAGCTCGTTGAGCCGCGCACCGACCGAGGCGCGCACGGTGAGTACGTTGTCGAGGCTATTGTCGAGCTGGCGACTGACCGTGGATAGTGTATTGCTGAGATCCGCTTGCTTTGCCTTTGGGTCTTGCGGAGGGGTGCCCTCGGGGGGATCGAGTGCCTTCAAGGCATTTTCCAGGGTCGCGAAGACGCTCTGATCTTTGCCCCGGGTCATATCGATGCTATCGCCGACTTCGGCCGTGCCCTCGAGTGTTAGGGAAATACCCCCGAAATTTACTGCCTCCCCCATTTTACCGTTCTGATCCGTTTTTTCTTCGCCTGTCGCTGTGTTCGTCACAGTGTATTTAAAGGTGCCATTGCCAGAATCGTAACTATCAATCACTAGTTCAAAGGAATTGCCAAACTCCGGGTTTGAAGCATCCTTTACACTGGGCCCCGTAAACGTCAGCGTGCTGGCATTGTCAGTATCTGCAACGGCAACGTAGTCAGCGCCTTGATGCACCCCGAAAACACCTCCGACCCGCTATTGCCCACCGGCATCTGACGCGACGAATCGACCTGCTGGGCACGCACCGAATCCGCACCCTGGTAGGCAATCTGCCCAGACTGCTTGACGAAGGGCGGCGCGTTGTCCTTGACGCCGCCGAACAGGTAATCGCCGTTGCCGTTGGTGGTATTGGCTTGTCCGAGCAGGCTCTCGTAGATACCGCTCAACTCGCTGGCGATCGCGGAGCGGTCGGCATCGCTCAGGGTACCGTTGCCAGCTTGCACGATCAGCGTCTTGGCGCTGGAGATCGCGTCGCTAACGCTGTTGAGTACGCTCTCTTCTTGCGCCAGTGCGTTACGCGCCGTGACCCGGGCATCCGAATACTGCTCCGACACCGCCTTGGATTGCGAGACGCCGACCGCGCGCGACGCCGCCTGGGGATCGTCGGAAGGATTGACGACACGACGACCGGTCGCCAGCTGCTTACCGACGTCGAGAAAAGCGCTCTGCTGACGATTCATCGACGACAGGCTGGATTCAAACATGGTCACGGTGCTGATGCGCATGACGAAACCTCAATAAAACTGGATGACCGGAATCAACGAATACCCAGGATGGTGTCGAGTAGCGTGCTGCCGGTCTGAATGACCTTGGCGTTGGCCTGATAGAACTGCTGGAAGCGAATCAGGTTGGCGGCTTCCTCGTCGAGATTGACCCCCGATTCAGACTGCTGCACAGCGCTCAACTGCTCGGTCAGCACCGACTGCGCACTAAGGTTCGCCTGGACGACATTGGTCCGGTTGCCCACGTCGCTGACCAGCGAGGCGTACGCTTCGCTTAGACTCGCCTTGCCTTCAACGAGCCCACCGTTCTGCAGGCTCTGTAACGCCAGCGCGTTGCGGTTGTCGCCGCTGGCCGGATCGGACGACAAGGTCAGTTTGTCGCCCGCGATGGGGTTACCGCTGAACGTCATGCTGACGCCGTCGATGGACAGCGTATCGCCAGGTGCCATAGCGTAATGTCGGGGCCGGCCACCTCCTCACCATTGAGTAGTAAATTGTCACCGGGGACAGTTTTCGAGAGTAAAGCCGCTTGCCGTTACATCTTCCCACTGTCATAGTGATGGCGTGAAGTCGGGAGCGTAGAAGCCCTCGTCGACTGTGATCTTGCTGACCGCTAGGGAGCTTCCATCATCAAGATCCGGCGTCACTTTGACGTGAGCACTCGCCGCAATCTTCGACGTATCGCTGATAATATTTTCCAGCTCACCGGCCAGATTCTTGGTCGGCTGGATCAGAAACGTATCGCCCTCTTCGGCAGCTGCCAAAGATTCATCTAGCGTCAGCGTCATACCATCGAACCTCAGCTTCGTTGTCGCCGTTGAGCATTAGAGTTCGCGTCTCCCCAGTATCCTGGCGTGTCACTTCGAACTCGCCGGACGTGTCGGTACGACGGAGTTTATAATCGCTTGTCGTTACCGCCGCGAAATCGCTGAATTCGGCGCTAAAGCTCGCCTTGCCACTGTTATTTTCGTTCGAATAGACCGTCGGTTCGCCGATCGCGAAGAAGTCCCCGCCCTGCTGCGCCGGACTTCCGAGATCCTGACCGGCGCGATGCTGCTCGTTGAAGCCCGCAGCCAGCGACAACGCCATCTGGCCGATCTGGTTTTGGGTCTTGTCCAGCGTTTCGCTACGGAAGGTCATCAGGCCGCCCAGCGTGCCGCCCTCGAAGGTCGATTCGGCAAGCTCGATCTTGCTGCCGCCCGGATCGTTATAGGCGACCACGGTACGCGATGGGTCGGACGAAGAGGCTACCGCTTCCAACGAGTAGCTCCTGTTACCGGCGACCAGCGGCTGGCCATTGGCCATGGTCAGGTTGTAGGTGCCGCCATCCTGAATCGATAGCTTGACGTCCATACGCTCGCTCAACTCGGCGACCAGTTGGTCACGCTGATTGAGCAGGTTGTTGGGTACGTCGCCGGTCTTGGCCTGGGTCAGCGAGATCTGCTTATTGAGCTTGGCCAGCTGACCGGTAGTGTTATTGATCTGGGTGACTTCGTCACGGATCTGGCCGTTGATGCCTGACTGCATGTCGTCGAGATAACTGTCGAAGGCGCGGAACTGGGCGGTCAGCGTATCCGCACTACCGATAAGCCCCTGGCGCGCCGCCGGATCGGAGGGCGCCCCGGAAAGGTCTTCAAGTGACGAGAAAAAGTTCTGCATCAGCGGCGCGAGCCCGGCCTCGCCATCGGCCAGCAGATTGTCGAGCTGGCTAACCTGGGTATCGTAGGCCTGCAACGCACTCGAGCGACTGGTCGCCTCGTTGAGTTGCGAAGCGATGTACTGGTTGAACTGGCGCTCGACATCGTTGACCTGTACGCCACCGCCACTGGGGCTGGTTTCACCCAACTGCGTGATCTGGCGATTGTAGCCCGGCGTATAGACGTTGCTGATGTTGGTACTGGTCGTCTGCAGGGCGACTTGCGCAGCGCCGAGGCCGCTAAGTCCGGTGGAAAAAAGGCTCATGGATCCGTCCCGATAAAGGAGCTAGCAATTACCTGATTTATCGGCCGGTGTTCATGAAACTTGATGCCGGCCATCCATTTTTGAAAACTCAGAAAATCTGCGTCGGCAACCGGTCAATGGCATAGGCGTCGAGCTTGGCGCGCGCGTTGTTGACCGACCTCGACTCGTTCGACGAGCGTTGCGCATCGTCCGAAACGCTCACGCCCAGCGTGTCCATGATCGCAATCAGCTTATCGGCGTAGGCCGGGTCGGTGGCATAACCGCCCGACTGCAAGGCGCGTGCCGCATTGTTGGCGTCGCTTGCGGTAACGACCCCGGCGTAACGCGGGTTGTCACCGATCAACCGGGCGTAGTCGGTGAACGCCGCTTCGAAATCGTCATAGACACGGAAGCGATCAACCGTTTTCACCGCTCGCCCATCGACATATTCGGTGGTGGTGATGTCGGTGGTTTCGCCCTGCCACTGGGAGCCTGCCTTGATACCGAATAGGTTGTGGCTGTTATCGCCATCTTCAGTAGCAATTTCATGACGGCCCCAGCCGGTTTCCAAGGCGGCCTGCGCCAGGATCAACTCGGCCGGCACGCCAGTGGTACGGCTGGCCGCCTGCGCCGGCCCGTGAAGCTCGCGCAGGAACTCGGCGACGTGCGCCGGGCGATCGCTGGAAATCGCAGGCTCAGCTGCACCGCGTGCGGCGCTATCATAGCCGCTACCTGCTGGCTTGAGTTCCAGCGCGTCGAGGAACCGCGACGACGGCTCCTCGCGTGGCGCTCCAGCAGCCTGAGCCGGCGACTCTCCCTGCAAACTGCCATGCAGCACCCGCGGCGTACCCCGCGGTATCCCGGCGATCAGCGATTCACTGACGCTGTCGCCCTTGGGCACCAAGCCACGATCCTCGAGTTGCTGAACCAGTTGCTCGGCGAGCCCCACGCCCTGCCCGGATAGATGCTGCGACCATTGCTGGTCGAGCATTTCCGTATAAAAGCGTGTCTGCTGGCTGTCCAGCAATCCGGACTGAGGCGTCGCCTCACGCATGCTCTTGAGCATCATCTTGAGGAACACCGCCTCGAACTGCTTGGCAGCTTCGCGAACGCCCTCCTCGGGCCGGCTGCTGGCGGTCTGCTTGAGGCGCTGCAGGCCCTGCAGGTCAAGCGCGAACTGGCCACTGGCGAACTGACCGCTGGTAGTGTCTACCGACATCAGATGATCTCCAGTTCCGCACGCAGCGAGCCCGAGGCCTTGAGGGCCTGGAGGATCGACATCAGATCCTGCGGTGTCGCGCCCAGCGCATTGAGCGCATTGACGACCTTGCCCAGGTCGGCGCTGGTGTTGAGCATCTGCAGTGCGCCGCCTTCCTGGGATACTGAAACTTCAGCGTTGGGCACGACCACAGTCTGGCCCTGGGAGAACGGGTTCGGCTGGCTGACCTGGGGGTTGTTGTCGATGGTAATCGACAAGTTGCCATGGGCCACCGCCGCCTGGCGCAACGTCACGGCACTGGTCAGCACCACCGAGCCGGTACGCGAATTGATGATCACCCGTGCCGGCTCAGCGCCTAATGCCAGATCGATACTCTGCACACGGGCCATGAAACGCACGCGATCATTACTGCCCATTGGCGCCCGCAGGCGAATAACCCGACCGTCGAGTGCCGCGGCCACCGGCGCCCCGAATTCCTGATTGATCGCCGTCACGGCACGCTGAGCGTTGTCGAAGCTATATTCGTCGAGCTGCAGGTCCAGGGTCCCGTTGGCGCCGAGTTGCAACGGTACCTCGCGCTCGACAGTAGCACCGCCACTGATGCTGCCGCTGGCCTGCTGGTTGATCGACACGCTACTGCCGCCCGCCTGCGCACCGGCACCGCCGACGAAGACGTTGCCCTGGGCCATGGCATACACGTTGCCATCGGCGCCCTTGAGCGGCGCCATCAGCAAGGTGCCGCCGCGCAGGCTGCGCGCATTGCCCACCGAGGAAACCACGACATCGATCTCCTGGCCCTGACGGGCGAACGGTGGCAACTGGGCGGTGATCATCACCGCCGCCACGTTCTTGAGCTGCATGTTGGTCCCTGCCGGCACACTGATTCCCAACTGGGAGAGCATGTTGGTCAGGCTCTGGGTCGTGAACGGTGCCTGGGTGGTCTGGTCGCCGGAACCATCCAGTCCCACGACCAGGCCATAACCGACCAGCGCGTTGTCACGGACCCCGGCGAAGGAAGCAAGATCACGAAGACGCTCGGCCTGGGCCGGCACTGTCAGCGCAACCAGCAGGCACAGACCGGCCAGCCAGCGAAAACCCGGCTGCAAAAAAGAAAAGAAGCGGCGAATAGACATGACCAGCAACCCTTGATGCCTGAGACGCATCATCAGAACGGTGACACATTGAGGAAGAAACGCTGCAACCAACCCATGGTCTGCGCCTCGTTGATATAACCATCACCCACGTATTCGATACGCGCATCCGCGACATCGGTCGATACGACGGTGTTTCGGCCAGTAATCGTGCGCGGATTGACGACACCCGAGAAGCGAATAAACTCGGTGCCCTGATTGATGGCAATCTGTTTCTCGCCACGCACCATCAGGTTGCCGTTGTACAGCACATTGATGACCGTGACGGTAATCGTACCGGTAAAGCTATTGTTGGCCGCCGCACCACCGCTGCCGGAAAAATCGTTTTGACCGGACACGTCGAAGCCATACTCGGCAAGCTTATCGAGCGCATCAGGCAGCTGGACAAACTCCAGACTCGCGCTGCCATCGCGGCCGGCGTTGGCCGACGAGTTCTTGCTGGCGCTGACGTCCTCGTCGAGAACGATGGTAAGTATGTCGCCGATGTTGCGTGGACGACGATCCTCGAACAGCGGCTGATAGCCAGTGGCCGGCTGGTAAATCGAACCATTGGGAATTGGCGGTGGCGGCTCGTTGATGACGATCTTTTCCTGCTCGCCGACCACCGACGGTCGCGGCAACTGCGCGCAGCCGCCCACCGCCAGCATCAAGGTTCCCACCAGCAGGCTCCGCAACAAACGGTTCGGCATGCGCTTATCCACCTCCGGCCTCGACCCAGTATTCATGTAGCAGTCTTCGATCACAGCTGTGCCAGACGCGCCAGCATCTCGTCGGAGGTCTTCACGGCCTTGCTGTTGATCTCATAGGCGCGCTGGGTCTGAATCATGCCGACCATCTCCTCGACCACGTTGACGTTGGAGGTCTCGACATAGCCCTGATACAGCGTGCCGGCGCCATTCAGACCGGGAACGTTGTCGTTACGCGGGCCGGATGCGGTCGTTTCGAGATACAGGTTTTCACCAATACTCTCCAGCCCCGTGGGGTTGCTGAAGGTCGCCAGGGTCAATTGCCCGACCTGATTGGACTGCGCGGTGCCTGGCTGGGTCACCGAGACGATGCCGTCGCGGCTGACGGAAACCGACAGCGCATTCTCGGGGATGAAGACAGCCGGTTCGATCGGGTAACCGCTGGCCGTCACCAACTGGCCATTCTGGTTGACCTGAAAGCTGCCATCGCGGGTATAGGCCGTGGTGCCATCGGCACGCGTGACCTGGAAGAAGCCCTTGCCGCTGATCGCCAGGTCGCGGGAGTTCTCGGTGTTTTCCAGGTTGCCCTGGGTATGCAGGCGCTCAGTGGCGACCGGGCGTACGCCGCTGCCGATCTGCATGCCCGACGGCAGGTTGTCCTGGACGTTGGATTGCGCGCCGGGCTGGCGCAGGTTCTGGTAGAGCAGATCCTCGAACACCGCACGCGAACGCTTGAAGCCGTTGGTGCTGACGTTCGCCAGGTTGTTGGATATGACATCCATCTGCACCTGCTGAGCTTCCAGCCCGGTCTTGGCAGTCCACAATGAACGGATCATGATTCAATTCCTCGAAGGGGTTAACGCTAGCTGGTCACGGACAGCAGGCTGTTGGCGCGCTGGGCATTCTCGTCGGCGCTCTCGATGGTCTTCATCTGCATGTCGTAGCGGCGTGCGCCATCGATCATCGCGACCATCGCCTCGGTAGCACTCACGTTGCTGCCTTCCAGCGCCCCGCTGACCATCTTGACGGTATCGTCGGCCTGAAGCTGGCCACCGCGCTTGCGGACGGAACAGGCCATCCTCGCCACGCACCAGCGAACCCCGCTCGGGATTGACCAGCTTGAGCTGGCCGACCGGGCCGCGTGTATTCGGTGCGCCACCGGGCACGACGGCGCTCATGGTGCCATCGGCACCGATACTCACCTCGGCGCCCAGCGGCACGATGATCGGCCCGCCATCGCCCATCACCGGACGTCCCATGACGTTGACCACGCCATTGGCGTCGACCTGCAGGTCGCCACGCCGGGTGTAGGCTTCGCCGTCAGCGGTCTGCACCGCCAGCATGCCCTCGCCGTCGATCGCCACATCGAGCTCCCGCCCGGTGGTCGACAGCGGCCCGGGCGTGAAATCGCTGCCCGGCGTGGATGCCATGACAGAGGTGCGGGTCGCCAGGCCATCGCCCTGGACCGGGACTGCGCGCATGGCGCTGAGCTCGGCACGAAAGCCCGGCGTGGCGACGTTGGCCAGGTTGTTATTGACCACCGCCTGCTGGTCCATGCTCTGCCTGGCGCCGCTCATGGCGGTATAAAGAATGCGATCCATGGTGTTTGACTCTCGACGTGGCGCATCACGATGCCGGACCAGAAAGGCCCGGCATCAGCTAGGCATTAACGCAGCTGGGCGATCTGATCCATCACCTCGGACTGGGTGCGGATCGAGTTGGTGTTGGCTTGGTAGTTACGCTGAGCGATGATCAGGTCGACCAATTCCTTGGTCAGATCGACGTTGGACGCTTCCAGGGTGCCGGACTCGATGGTACCGAACTGGCCCACGCCCGCCGTACCGACCACCTCGGCGCCGGACTCGGCAGTCGCCGCCCACATGTTGTCTCCCGCGGCCTTGAGACCTTCCGGGTTACGGAAGTTGGCCAGCGCGATCTGACCCGCCGCTACCGATTTCTCGTTGGTATAATTGCGCATGATGGTGCCATCATCGGCAATTGTGATGCCCACCAAGGTACCGGAAGTATAGCCATCCTGAATAAGCGAGTTCTGGGTCGAGTCATTCGCGAACTGGGTGGTACCGGCGAGCGTAAAATCGAACACTCAAATCTGCCGCTTCACCGCCTAGAAAATCAGCAGATGCAAAATTAAAGCTTGCTTTATCACGACCTACACTTCCATTGCCAATTACTCGCCGTCGACCACTCCATCAGTAGTTTGTAATTTTCCCGAAGAATCGAATTTCAAAGTCGAAATCATTGTCGCCAGACTGATCGTAGATAGCCATCAATAGCTAGCTTACCGTTCCAAATGATTAGACTCGTAGTGGTTTTCTCATAATAAGCAGTAGCAGTATGCTTAGTTACCCAATGAGTCATAAACCGTAAAGCTATTCGAATAATGATAATCGATCGGATGTTACCGTATCGTCATCCGATCGGTCTCGAGCTGAACGGTATTCTTCAAGGTCTGTGTCATTCTCATCTATACTAGATCCAAGTTATAAACCGCTTGCACCCCCGGCTTAGTCGCCTTCGCCAGTACCGGTCGCCTGGGCCGGCATATCGTCTGCCGGAATATTCATTGCAACAGGCTGACCACCTGGGACAACTGCAGAAAAAGGGCCGCCAGCGAGGCCATAACCCATGATCTTGGCGCCCTGAGCGTTCACCAGATCGCCATCGGCGGTCATGGTCAGCTGACCATTCCTTGAATAGCCGATCTGACCTTCTTGCTCGAAGCGATAGAAACCGGTGCCGCTGATCGCCAGGTCAAGATTACGTCCTGTGGTTTCCAGATTGCCATTGCCGAAATCTTGGACGACGCCAGCAACACGTGTACCCAAGCCAATCTTGCTATTGGCGAACACGTCGGAGAACTGCACCGAAGAGCTCTTGAATCCAGTAGTCTGCGAGTTGGCGATGTTGTTACCAACCACATCCAACTGCTGGGAAGCGGCGTTGACGCCACTCAATGCCTGCGAAAAACCCATTTTCTAGTCTCCCTGCGAGCCAAGGCGCCCGCTGCTTTATTAATTCTTGGTTACTTCTGGGCAGTCGATCTGCCGTTAAAGAATCTGGCGGACAGCATCGAGGCCGACCTGGCCGGAAATCGCACCGAGATCGAGCCTCGGACCCGAATCGGTTGTCACCACACCACCTACTTGCGCGTAGTTCAATGCGGTGACACTGATCGGCTCGCCGCCTTGGCTGGCCTGAATGGCAAGCTTGTATGAGCCATCGGCCGCCTGGGTCTTGCCATCTTGAAGGGTTCCGTCCCAGGTAAAGGACTGAACACCAGCATCAAGCGCGCCTATATCGTCGGCACTGAAGCTGCGCACGACTTCACCTGTATCATTGGTGATGGTGATGGTGACTTCGTCAGCCGGCTGCTCCAGCTCGACACCGAACGGGGTGGTCGCTTCGCCCTCTTTCAGTACCCGGTTGCCGGGCACCAACACGCCCTGGCCGATCAGCGCCGCCGACTGCAAGGTCTGGCCGGCATCGATCTGGCTGGTGATGCCTTCCAGCGTCTTGTTCAGATCCTGAATACCGTTGACCGTGTTGATCTGCGCCAACTGCGAGGTCATTTCGGCGTTTTCCATCGGGTTCATCGGGTCCTGATTCTTCAGCTGAGTGACCAGCAAAGTCATAAAGCTGTCGCTGAGATCGCCGGTCGCCGACGCCTTGTTAGCCGATGCGCCAGTGGTCTGGTTCAGGCTATTGAGTACGCTGGTATCGATGGTATTGGCCATGGGGTCTCCTGATGGCTACCAAAAGTTCGCTTAGTTCTCGCCGATCGTCAGGGTCTTGAGCATCAGCGTCTTGCTGGTGTTCATGACTTCGACGTTGGCTTGATAGGAACGAGAGGCAGCGATCATGTTGACCATCTCGTTGACCGGCTCGACATTGGGCATCGTCACGTAGCCCTCCTCGTCGGCCAGCGGATGCGACGGGCGATATTCGCGGCGCATCGGCGTCGGGTCGTCGACGATCTCGCGAACCTGTACGCCACCCACGCCTCCCGACACATCGGAACGCGTCTCGAACATGACTTGCTTGGCGCGGTAGGCTTCGCCATCGGGCCCGGCGACACTGTCGGCATTGGCCAGGTTGCTGGCCGTGACGTTCATACGCTGCGACTGGGCGGTTAGCGCCAGCCGGAAATATCGAAAATGCTGAACATGGACATGACTCTTACTCCGGCTGCATCGCGGTCTTCATCCCCTGAATCTTGCGATTCATGATGGTCAAGCCCAGCCTGGTAGCGGACCGCATTGTCGGCGAACTGGGCGCGCTCACGGTTCATGTCGACCGTATTGCCATCGAGACTCGGTTGATCGGGTATCCGATACAGCAGGTCGCGCCCCGCACTCGTCGGCGCCTGAGCCGCGATGTGCTGACCAGAAGTACGCGCCAGTGCCAGGCCGCCATCGCCCGGACGCCCTTGCTGCATGGCCCGCGACAATTCGGCTGAAAAATCGAAGTCTCGGGCTTTATAATTTGGCGTATCCGCGTTGGCGATATTGCTGGCCAGCACTTTCTGACGTTCCGCGCGCAGGTTCAGGGCTTCCTGGTGAAAGCGCAGCGCTCCGTCAAGCTTATCGATCATTCTTGCCCCTGGCTCGGATGGGAAAGGTACAGGCTGGAGAATAGACGTCGGGTCTGTCTTCCCAAAGGGACGAAATAGGCCCTGATTTGCTCATCATTTCCACGTATGACAATCACCCTCCAGCACTAGAATCGTCTTCCAACGCATGGGGGGCGAATCGATGCGCAACCGAAATCACAACGGCTATACGGGTCAAGGCATTCACTTCATGAAGCTTCTGGCTATCGCCGCCGTGTTCTGGCTGTGCGCTTCCTCGGTGCAGATCGAGAGCCAGTGAAGAAGCGCAACTCGAACAGCGCGTTCATGACTTCTTGATCGAGCAGGCCCGACCCCTCGGTAAAAGCGTGAGCGTCACCGTGCAGCGCAGCCAGGTACGCTTGCCTGCCTGCGACGACCCGCAACCCTTTCTGCCGCGGAACAATCAACGCCTCTATGGGCGGGTCGCGGTCGGCATCCACTGCAACGGTGATGAAGGCCGCACCCGTTACGTGCAAGCCGATGTCTCGGTGACTATCGAGCATGTCGTCCTGGCGCGGGACGTCCAACGCGGCGCGGTCCTGACACCCCAGGATTTGGCACTCGAGCAGGGGCTTCTGGAAAAGCTGCCCAGCCATGCTATCAAGCACATCGAGAACGCCACCGGGCTGGTCACCACGCGAACCTTGCGCGCTGGCACGACACTGCAGAGCTACCAGTTGCGTCGTCAGGATCTAGTCAAGCGCGGCCAGACGGTAAGCGTCATTGCTCGCGGTGAAGGCTTTCAGGTCCGCCGCGAGGCACAAGCGATGGATAACGGCGCGATGGGCGAACAGATCAGACTACGTATCGCCAATGGTAAGCTGTTTCAGGCGCGGGTAATCGGTCCGAAGCGGTTGAGCGTCGAGTTCTGAGGCTAGCCGCGAAGGTGGCGGGAACTACACTGCCGGGGCTTCCCACGGCCATTAAAGTTATGCCATGCGTGGCCGATAGTCAGGGAAAGGTCGAAATCATCAAGAGGATGCCCCCGTGAAAGTCGACAATTCACACCCCCTGCAGCGCCCGACGCAAACCGATAGCAAGGCCACTCAGCCCGCCAAGCAAGGCGCCGAGTCACAAGCCGCCAGCCCCGCTGCCGTCGCGCATCTGAGCAACAAGTCCCAGGACACGACCCAGGACATCGACACGGCACGCGTTGCCGAGATTCGTCAGGCAATCAGTGAAGGACGTCTGGAGATCGATTCCGGGCGTATCGCCGATGGCCTGATCGACAGCGTCCGCGATCTGCTCGGCAAATCCGAAACCTGAATATCACTACGTTTACTGGCGGAGACCGCACCATGAGCCTGGCCCAGCACCTCGAGCGTGAACAACAGCATCTCGACGCATTCATAGCGCTGCTCGAGGCGGAACGAGCCAGCCTGTTAGAAAGCGAAGTCAATGGCGCATGCCTGGCCGCCCAGGCACAGCAGAAACAGCAACACATGGAGCGCCTTGAAACACTCGAGACCCAGCGACGCAACGTCCTCAAAAAGCTCGGTTACGGTCAGGGCCGCCAAGGCGCCGAAGCCGCCGCGCGGGATGCCCACTGCCTGGAGGCCTGGCATAGCTTCCTGAGCCGAGCGCTCCACGCCAAACAGCTCAATCAGCTGAACGGCGTTCTGATCGGTTCGCGCATGAATCAGAATCAACGCATACTGGACTTCCTCAACAACGCCGCAGGCAAAGTCCTCTATGGGCCCAACGGCCAATCGCGGCGGCGCGGTTTTGGAGGGGTGGCCTCACAAGCCTGAAGTCATGCCCCGACGAGTCATCGGAGCTGGCTAGCGAACGCGAATTAAATAGCTTGACATCTACATAAGAAATCGGTGATATAATTACAAACAACAACACAACGTAAACATTCATTGTTGCACAACATACCACCCTCACCGTCGTCTTGTGCCTGCCAGCCGCATGGCCCATAGATATGGTCGCGGCTAGGGACAAGCCAGTGATTCCATCGCCACTCATCCAGTCCTTGCTCGATTGCCCGACTCTGCCCTCGATTCCGGCCGTGATCCAGCGCGTTATCGTCCTGGCGGCCGATCCCGATTCCCGGTTGCAGCCGATCCTCGACGTCCTGCACAACGATCCGGCACTGACGGCGCGGCTGATCTCCCTGGCCAATACCGTTTACTACGCACAAGCGAATCCCGCCGAAACGCTACGCGAAGCGGTCGAGCGCCTGGGGCTCGATACCACTGTATCGCTTGCGCTGGGTTTCAGTCTGGCTACGGCTACGGCGAAAGCCCCGCATAGCAAGGCTCCGTCTACCGGGTTCGACCTGCAGCATTTCTGGCAACGCTCATTGATCAGCGCCATTGCCGCACAGGAACTCGCCACGCAGCGTTGTCAGGGCAATGAGCTCGGGGCTGTATTCACGGCCGCACTGTTGCAGGATATCGGCATGCTGGCGCTTAATGCCGTTGCCCCGCGAGACTATGCCGAGGTCATCGGCACGCTCGATGATCATGACGCGATCGCACTCCGCGAACGCTCGCACTTTGGCGCCGATCATGCGGAAATCGGCGCCTGGCTGGCAGAAAACTGGGGGTTATCGCTACGCTGTCGGGAAAGAATACGCTGCAGCCATGACCGTCCGATGCGAAGGGAGGCTTTCCGAGCCGATGACTGTGTCATGCTCTCGGGCCGCCTCGCCGATATCTGGCTGGCATCGGATGGCCACCGCATCCTGGCCCAGCTAGACCCTTGGCTGAGCAGCGAAGAGCAGCGGAGCAAACTGCTCAGCAATATTCAGGCTCGGCTCCCTCAGATGGCCGAGCTTTTCGAGATTGATGCCCCCGGTACGCTCGATTCATCGCGCCTTTTGATGGAGGCAAAGCAGCTGCTCCTCGACCGTACGCTCCACCTGCAATCCCAGCTCGACCATCAGAGCCAGGAACTGACGACCCTGCAAGCTGCCAATTGGCAACTCGATCGCGCACTACGCTACGACCCACTGACCCAACTCTATAGCCGCCAGTATTTACTGTCTCTTCTCGACACGCATTTCGAAGAAGCCAATCTACTGTCACTAGAGTTGTCGGTGGTGTTTCTCGATCTCGATCATTTCAAGCAGATCAACGACGAGCATGGCCACCCCGTGGGCGACATAGTGCTCAAGAGTTTTGCCAATCTGCTCATAGAACTGAGCGATGCGAAGGTTCATATCGGCCGTTTCGGCGGAGAAGAGTTCATGGTGCTGCTGCCGGGCCAAGGTCGTCATCAGGCCGCCGACTACGCCGAACGTATCTGCAATACGCTTCGCCGCCGCCCTTTGTTACACCATCAAGGGATAACGATTCAGATCACGGCATCGGTCGGTATCGTCAGCCTCAAGGAAGAGAACTATAGCTCGCCCGACGAATTGATCCATAGAGCCGACGCACGCATGTACCTATCGAAACGTACCGGGCGTAATCGCGTAACTCTTGGGTAGCATCTGTTCTAAAGGCAGCCTAGCAACCCGTTTTCAGCGAAGCCTAGAGTCTAGCTTCGAGCCGAGCCAGTATCTGCTGCCCGACCTGGTGGACCAATGGTTTTGCCGCCTTGTTCACCGCCTTGGAAAGCAGGCGATTGCGTATTTCGTAGCTTACGCTGAGCTCGACCCGCGTGCCTTCTGCCACTGGAATCAGCGTATAACGCCCCTGGTTGCGTACCCCTTCCAAGGATTCCCAAGCCAGGCTATGCGGCGGCTGGCGCTCCGTGACCTGCACGTCGAACTGCCAGTCGCGCCCGAGTACATGGATATACCAGCGATAGCAGTCGTCACCGATAGGCTCGATCCGCTCGATCTTGTCTGAATAGTCGCTGAAGTTTTCGATACGTTCTAGCAGTGCATAGACCCGCTCGGGGGCAGCCTCCAATATCGCACTGTGTTCGATAGTCGCCATGCGCTTCCTTGTTGGGCAGTGATTTTCCTAGCAGCCTGTCGGGCTTGACCGCTCGTCGCGAGAGGAACGGATTTCGAGACAATTTTATCGAACCGGACCGATGAAACGGCCAACAATACCTGCCTCGCGATTAGCGTTAAGCCCGACAGGCAAAGAGTACGCACTGTAGCCGACAATCGCCAAGCGCGGCATTGTCGGGTCGTGTAGGCGATGGGTACAATGCGCGCCTCGTAAGAGGCTTACGCCCGGACACCCGGATCCCGGGCGCCGTCTTCCACGGGCCAATAAATTCTCCGGCAGGACGTCTCATGAGCAATTCCTCTCCGGCGGCAGCATCCGCCAAGGCCGTCGTCATCTATTCCGGCGGCATGGATTCCTATACCGTGCTGCACCATGCCCTTCGCCACGGTTATTTCGTGCATGCGCTGTCCTTCGATTACGGTCAACGACATGCCAAGGAACTTGTTATCGCCCGTCGCGTCTGTCAACGGCTGAATATCGCCCATCAGGTGATCGATATCCAGGCAATCCATTCGCTGATCGACAACTCCGCGCTTACCGACGCTGGTCGTTCACTGCCCACCGGCGACTACGACGCTGACAGCCTGGCGGCTACCGTGGTGCCCAACCGCAACATGATTCTGCTGTCGCTGGCTATCGCCCATGCCGTCAATATCGATGCCGATGTGTGCTTTTACGGCGCCCACGGCGGCGATCACGTGCTTTATCCGGATTGTCGACCCGAATTCGTCGAGCGCATGAATGCCGCCTCGGCCATCGCCAATTTCAATGCCGTGCGTATCGAAGCACCTTACCTATATGCCAGCAAGGCCGAGATTCTCGCCGATGGCCTGGGCATGGGTCTCGACTACGCCGAGACCTGGACCTGCTACCAAGGTGGCGAGCGGGCGTGTGGCGAATGCGGAAGCTGTCGCGAGCGTTTGGCGGCTTTCGCCGAGCAAGGTCTCGCCGACCCACTGACCTATCGCAGCGCATCGATGGAGCCCTGAGATGTATCACATCAAGGGAGCCTTCTGCACGCTTCAGGGTGAGGGTGCGCGTACCGGCCGAGCCAGCGTCTTCTGTCGATTCACCGGCTGCAACCTGTGGTCGGGCCACGAAGCCGACCGTCAGCGCAGCGCCTGCCGCTTCTGCGATACGGACTTTGTCGGCAGCGATGGCAAGAATGGCGGGCGCTTCGCCGATGTCGACGCGCTCGCCACGCACCTCGATGCATTATGGCCACACCCGCCGGCGGCAGCCACGCCCTATGTGGTGTTCACGGGAGGCGAGCCACTGCTGCAACTCGATGCGCCCCTGATCAAGGCCATGCAGGCGCGCGGTTTTGAAGTCGCCGTCGAAACCAACGGCACGTTGCCAGCGCCGCCCGGCCTCGACTGGTTGTGCGTCAGTCCCAAGGGCACGACGACGCTGGCCATCGATAGCGGCGACGAACTGAAGCTGGTCTATCCGCAGTCCGATGCGCCTCCGTCGCGCTTCGCGAATCTCGGCTTCAGGCATTTCTACCTGCAGCCAATGGATACCTCGAGTCATCGCCTCTTCGGGGCCATCGACAGATCCGCTCGGTGCGGCCCTCGCCTACTGCCTGGATAACCCGCAATGGCGGCTCTCCCTGCAGACCCATAAAACGCTTGGAATCGAATGATGCACGCTTTTCGTCAACGATATCAGCCAGGTGGATGTCTCCTTCTGGTGTCCCGAAAACGGTCTTAGCGGTGCCAGTTGGGCTGTCGACGTCGAACTCGATGGACAACTGGGCCAGGATGGCATGCTGTTCGATTTCGGCGAGGTAAAGCCCTGGATCAAGGCGAGCCTGACAGCGGCCCCGACCATACCCTGCTGGTACCTACCCGAGCGCCGGGCGTATCGGTCACGGACCTGGGCGAGGATTGCATCGTTCGCATGACAAAACCTTACGCAATGGAAGTGCGCGGCCCGCACCAGGCCTTCACCCTGCTGCCCTGGCCGGCCATTACCGCTGAGAGAATGGCGGCTCACTATGGAGAATGGCTCTCGCAGTGCCCACCCCGGCGTATCGAATCGGTGCGCCTGCAATTCAGAGAGGAAGCAATCGAAGGCGCGGCCTATGGCTACAGTCATGGCCTCAAACGTCATGCCGGCAACTGTCAGCGCATCGTCATGGCCATCGCTCGAGACTGTTGATTTGGTGCGATGGCCAGCGCCAGCCTTCGCTCGAGCGCCATTGGGCCGAGCGTCTCGATGCACGCTATCTGGCGCATGCCGAGGACGTTTTCGAGCAGCCACAAGAAAGAGTGGTGCTTGCTTACCAGGCCAGCCAGGGCGAATTTTGCCTGACCCTGCCTCGAGAGCGCTGCGAACTGCTGCCCACGGCGACGACTGTGGAGCAGATCGCCTCTTGGCTGGCCGCGCAGGTTTCATGCCATGATGCGCCGTACAGTCATGTTCGCGTTCAGGCCTTCGAGGGCATCGGCAAGGGGGCCAGTGCCGAAGCGACACTGGATAAGCCACGCCCAGCAATCAGCGATTGAACGCCTATGAATGATCTCATCGCCCACCTACCCCACGGCATCGCCGATGGATGCCGAGCAGGGTGTGGCGCCTGCTGTATTGCCCCGTCGATCAGCTCGGCGATCCCCGGCATGCCCGAGGGCAAGCCGGCCGGGGTACGCTGCGTGCAACTCGACGATGACAACCTCTGCCGGCTGTTCGACGATCCGCGCCGGCCGATGGTCTGTCGACGCTTCGATTTCGATCCCGAGCTTTGTGGTAGCGACCGCGCGACGGCACTCGCGCGTATCGCCGCCTGGGAAGCCGCCACATAAGCGGGCTAATTCATAATTTATTCACAAAATAGATAACGGTATAAATAACTATACAATCTCCATCAACAACTCACGCAAGACTCGGTGAGTCACGTTTCAGGCTCGTCTACGACGTCCATAAAAAAGGCGCGACCGAAGCCGCGCCTTTGAGCGAGATACCCGACCACTAGTGCCGCTCTATCTCCGCCTCGTCACGCAACGACTGCAGCAGCCCCTGGATAGCCGCCTGGGCACGCAACCGCTCAGCCATCAGCGCACCGGCGTTACTGGAATCATCCTTGGGAACCTCGCCGGCATTTACCGAATCCAGGGCAATCAGGGCAACCCCTTGCTGGGTATCGGCCTTGCCATACATAGCTTGTTGCGACGATGACGGCCTGGGCAGACGGAAGGCCTGAGTCACGACAGCTTCCGGGACGCTATCGTCAACGGAGCGGCGAGTAGCCGATTCGACCTCCGTCCAGTCTAGCGCTGGCTGCCGACCCGCCTTGAGCGCCTCGGCCAACTCAGCCGCACGCTCGCTGAGCGCCTGCTGGACAGCCTTGGCCTCGACTGCCTCTCGGGCCTGCTCTCGTACCTCATCAAGGGGTAGTGTGGTCGCTTCGCGATGATCAGCTACGCGCAGGACCATGCGTCGCTGGTCGTCAAGCTCGATGACATCGCTGTTGTAGCCCTCCTCAAGCACGTCCGGCTGGAATGCAGCATCCATGACCCCGGGTTCCGCCAACACGCCGCCAACGTCATTGCGCGATACCCAGTCGCTGGATTGCACCTTGAGACCCAAATCCTCGGCGACACTCGCCAGATCATCAGCGGAGAAACTCTCGTCGATCAGCCGCTGAGCAAGTTCATTGAAACGATCCCGCGCTTTCTCCATGGCCAGCTTTTCATGCAGCTCGTCGCGCATCTCGTCGAACGCCGGCAACTCGACGCCGGTCGCCTTGAGCAGGTGCAAGCCATTATCGGTTTCGACGATATCGGAAACCTGGCCTTGCTCGAGCGAGAACGCCGCGTTTTCAAACGCCTCGCCGAAGAAACCGCGGTTGATCACGCCCAGTTCGCCACCCTTTCCCGAGGTGGTGGTGTCATCGGAATATTCATTAGCCAGCTTGGCGAAATCCTCTCCAGCCTGTAGCCGCTCACGTACTTGCTGCAACCGCTGGCGAGCTTCTTCACGAGTGCGCTGTTCACCGAAACCGACCATGATGTGCGAGATACGTCGCGGAGCCTCCGCCTGGCGTTCGGCATAGGCCGAGCGCAGCGCCTGTTCATCGACCTCGACATCTTCGGCAAGCGCCGCCTGATCGAGAACCAGATAATTCAGCTTGACCTGTTCGGGACGCTGGAACTGAGCCTGATGCTGATCATAATAGGCTTGTACGGCCTGCTCATCCACGTTGACCGGTGCCCTCAGGTCGTCGCGCGTCAGCGTGTAGTAGCGAAAGCTGCGATGCTGATTGCGCAGTGCGCTTAGCTGATCGCGTTCACCGGACAATGTGAACTCGCTAACCGCCAGACCTTGCTGCACCTGTTGACGCAGCAGATCGCGCTGCAGCTGCTGGCGAAAGGATTGCGGTGTATAGCCTGCGCTACTCAGCCGGTTGCGAAAAATATCGGCTGAGAACTTGCCTTCCTGGTCCTGAAATTCGGGCCGATTGACGATCATGCGATCGATTTGAGCGTCGGAGATAAACATCCCGCCTTGCTCGGCATATTGATCCAGCAGCTGCTGGGTGATCATCTGATCGATAACCTGGCTGCGCAGCTGGCGCTCCTGGTCGGGGGGCACCTGGCCGGAGCGGATGGCCCGCTGAACTTGTATCTCGACGGCCTGGCGCGAGATGGACTCGCCGTTGACCTCGGCAACATCGTCATTACTCTGCGAGAAGAGCCCGACGAGCGATTCGATGCCAAATAGCGCGAGGGTGACGATGACCGCCCCGACGATGACCTTGGCGGCCATACTCTGGGAACGATCCCGGATTTGTTGCAGCATGCTGGCCTCGGATAGCTTCTGTAACGAAAAAAGGCGCACCGCTTGTGCGGTGCGCCTGGCAACGGGGCCTCTATGGCAGCATCCGGCAAGAAGGGATGCACAATGTCATGGCTCAATCATCAGTGCGCTGAGAATCGCCGCCAGGCTCCGCGATAAATCTCGAAATGAGACTCAGTTGACCGAGTCCTTGAGCGCCTTGCCGGCCTTGAAACTGGGAACCTTGGCCGCTTCGATGTTGATCGGCTGGCCGGTCTGGGGATTACGACCCGTACGTGCAGCGCGCTCCTTGACGGTGAAGGTACCGAAACCAACCAAGGCTACGGAATCCCCTTTCTTCAGCGAATCGGATACAGTATCGATCATCGCGTCCAGCGCACGGCTGGCTGCCGCCTTGGGAATGTCGGCAGATGCGGCGATGGCTTCGATCAGCTCGGATTTATTCACACTTCACCCCTTGACTGTTTCTTCGGAAATTACTGGCAATCGGCGCAAACTATCGGTGGCTACACACGACAACAGCAAAGCGCAATTTATAGCAATGCGGCAAAACTACTGTCAACCAACCATTGGGCCAAACCCCGCCATGCCGGGTTTTTCAACCCGGCATGGCGAACAAATTATGCTTAATGTGTACTTATCATGCTCTGCGAGGACGTGGCATCTTCGATTCGATTCTCCTCGCTGCCGCCTTCGGAAAGATCCATTAAAGCAACGTCGAGAACTTCGTCGATCCAGCGGACAGGCTTGATTTCCAGAGCATCCTTGACATTGTCCGGTACCTCCTTGAGATCGCGGCGATTCTCTTCCGGAATAAGGACCGTCTTTATACCACCGCGCCGTGCCGCCAGCAATTTCTCCTTGAGACCACCAATCGGCATGACTTCACCACGCAGATTGACCTCACCGGTCATGGCCACGTCGCAACGCACGGGCCGTTCGGTATAGGCCGAAACCATCGCCGTTACCATGGCGATACCCGCGCTCGGGCCATCCTTGGGGGTCGCCCCTTCGGGGACGTGGATATGCAGATCTTCCTTCTCGAAGCGCTCGGGGTCGATGCCCATCGGTACTGCCCGAGCCCGCACCACGGTGTGCGCCGCATCCACCGACTCCTTCATGACGTCGCCCAGCGAACCGGTCTTGTTGAGCCGCCCCTTGCCCGGCGTGACCACAGATTCGATATTGAGCAGCTCGCCCCCGACCGATGTCCACGCCAAGCCGGTAACCCGGCCGACCTGATTCTCCTGATCGGCCAGGCCATAGCTGAAGCGTCGTACCCCCGCGTACGCTTCAATATCGTCACCCGCCAGCTGTTGCGGGGCCGAAGCCCCCTCCTTGCCTTCCTTCTCGAGGCGTTCACGCAATACCTTGCGGCAGACCTTGGCGATCTGACGCTCCAGCTCGCGCACCCCGGCCTCACGCGTATAGTAGCGGATCAGCTCGAGCAGCGCTTCCGAAGAGAAGCTGAGCTCATCGTCCTTGAGACCATTGGCCTTGATCTGCTTGGGAACCAGGTAGCGTTCGGCGATGGCCAGCTTCTCGTCTTCGGTATAGCCGGGCAGCCGAATCACCTCCATGCGATCGAGCAGCGGACCGGGGATATTCATCGAGTTGGCGGTACAGATGAACATCACATCCGACAAGTCGTAGTCCAGCTCGAGATAATGATCGCTGAAGGTATCGTTCTGCTCGGGATCGAGCACCTCGAGCAGCGCCGATGACGGATCGCCGCGAAAATCGGCGCCGATCTTGTCGACCTCATCGAGCAGGAACAGCGGATTGCGCACGCCGGCCTTGCTCATGCGCTGCACGACCTTACCGGGCAGCGAGCCGATATAGGTCCGGCGATGGCCGCGGATCTCGGACTCGTCGCGTACCCCGCCCAGGGCCAGGCGCACATACTTGCGGTTGGTCGCCCGCGCGATCGACTGGCCGAGCGAGGTCTTGCCGACGCCAGGCGGGCCTACCAGGCAGAGTACCGGGCCCTTGAGTTTCTTGACGCGCTTCTGCACCGCCAAGTATTCGAGAATCCGTTCCTTGACCTCTTCCAGGCCGTAATGATCGGTATCCAGTACCTGTGCGGCGTTGCCCAGATCGTGTTTGACGCGGGTGCGCTTCTTCCACGGCACGGCAACCAGCCAATCGAGATAGGAGCGCACAACGGTTGCTTCGGCCGATGTCGGTGCCATCATCTTGAGCTTGGTAAGCTCCTGATTGGCCTTGTCGGCGGCCTCAGCCGGCATACCCGACTCCTCGATCAGCTTCTCGTACTTCTCGGCCTCGTTGGGCACATTTTCGAGCTCGCCCATCTCCTTCTGGATGGCTTTCATCTGCTCGTTGAGATAGTACTCGCGCTGGGATTTCTCCATCTGCTCCTTGACCCGCGAACGGATCCGCTTCTCGACCTGGAGAAGATCAATCTCGGATTCGATCAGCGCCATCAGATGTTCGATGCGATCGCGGACTCGATCCATCTCGAGCAGTTCCTGCTTGTCGCCGATCTTCAGCGATAGATGGGCGCAGATGGTATCGACCAGCCGGCTCGGATCTTCGATGCCCTGCAGTGAGCCGAGTACCTCGTTGGGTACCTTCTTGGACAGCTTGACGTACTGCTCGAATTGATTGAGCAATACGCGTACCAGCGACTCCTGCTCGCGCTCGGACAATGGCTGACTCTCGCGCATTGCCACCTGCGCGGTGCTGTAGCCGTCTTCATGGTGGACGACGTTCTGTACATCAGCGCGCGAGACCCCCTCGATCAGTACCTTGACGGTACCGTCGGGAAGCTTGAGCAGTTGCATGATGTCGGCAACGGTACCCACCGAAAACAGATCACCGGCATCGGGATCGTCTTGCCCGGCCTCCCGCTGGGCAACGAGCAGTACCCGCTTGTCGGCTTCCATTGCCGCCTCGAGAGCCTGGATCGACTTCTCGCGTCCGACGAACAAGGGGATGACCATCTGCGGATAGACGACGACATCGCGCAGCGGCAGGAGGGGCAGACTGAATGTCTCTTGGGTATTCTGCTGCATTGCAGGCAGTCCTCACGAATCGGATGGTTGGGCCGCTAGCGCGGCTCACGGCTGACACCAGTGATGGGGGCAGGCAGGACGCTTTGCAACCGCGCCAGCGGGCAGGCAGAAACGAAAAGGGGGCCTCAACGGGCCCCCGTCGCAACAGGAAGGTTTCAACCGTCCTTGTTGGCGACCTTGCTTTCTTCCTGCTGGGAGTAGATAAGCAGCGGCTCGCTTTCTCCCGCGATCACCGACTCATCGATCACCACCTTGGTCACGCCATCCAGTGACGGCACCTCGTACATGGTATCGAGCAGCACCGACTCGAGGATCGAACGCAACCCACGCGCCCCGGTCTTGCGGGCCATCGCCTTGTGCGCCACCGCACGCAGCGCGTCTTCGCGGAAGTCGAGTTCGACGTTCTCCATCTCGAAGAGCTTCGCGTACTGCTTGATCAGCGAATTCTTGGGTTCGGTGAGGATCTCGATCAAGGCATCCTCGGTCAGCTCGGTCAATGTCGCGATGACCGGCAGACGGCCCACAAATTCAGGGATAAGGCCGAACTTGACCAGATCCTCGGGCTCCACCCGTGCCAACGCATCACCGACGCCCTGCTCGGTCTCCTTGCTCTTGACCGAGGCATTGAAACCGATACCGCCCTTCTCGGCGCGATCACGGATCACCTTGTCCAGGCCAGCGAATGCACCGCCGACGATGAACAGGATATTGCCGGTGTCGACCTGCAGGAACTCCTGCTGCGGATGCTTGCGCCCACCCTGCGGCGGCACCGAGGCGGTCGTGCCCTCGATAAGCTTGAGCAGCGCCTGCTGCACGCCCTCGCCGGAGACGTCGCGAGTGATCGAGGGGTTGTCCGACTTGCGCGAGATCTTGTCGATCTCGTCGATGTAGACGATCCCCTTCTGTGCCTTCTCGACGTCGTAGTCGCACTTCTGGAGCAGCTTCTGGATGATGTTCTCGACATCCTCGCCCACGTAACCGGCTTCGGTCAGTGTCGTCGCATCGGCGATGGTGAACGGAACGTTGAGCAAGCGTGCCAACGTCTCGGCCAGCAACGTCTTACCGCTACCGGTCGGTCCGATCAGCAGGATATTCGACTTGCCGAGCTCGACTTCGTCCGACTTCACACCGGCGCGCAAGCGCTTGTAGTGATTATAGACGGCCACGGACAGCACCATCTTGGCGCGGTCCTGGCCGATCACGTAATCGTCGAGGGTATTACGGAGCTCACGCGGAGCGGGCAGGCGATCCTCGTCACCCTCTGCGTCGGCCTCGAGGACTTCCTCGCGAATGATGTCGTTGCACAGGTCGACACATTCGTCGCAGATGTAGACGGAAGGGCCTGCAATCAGCTTGCGCACCTCATTCTGATTCTTTCCACAGAACGAGCAGTACAGCAGTTTGCCCTCGTCTTTGCCTTTGCCGTCGGCCATTCGCGTACCTCTTTAGGGCAGGCGACCCGCCGCGGGCCGCCATGATATGCATGGATAGAATTTACGCTATCAGGATGCCGGGCGCTTATCCAGCACTGCATCGATCAGGCCATATTCTACCGCCTGGTTGCCGTCCATGAAGTTGTCACGGTCGGTGTCCTTGGAGATGGTGTCGATATCCTGGCCTGTATGATCGGCCAGAATGCGGTTGAGTTTATGGCGGATACTGAGAATTTCCTTGGTATGGATCTCGATATCCGAAGCCTGACCCTGATAGCCGCCCAGCGGCTGATGAATCATCATCCGCGAATTCGGCAGGCAAAAGCGCTTGTCCTTGGCGCCACCGGCCAGTAGCAGCGCGCCCATGCTGGCTGCCTGGCCCAGACACACCGTGGAGACATCGGGCTTGACGAACTGCATGGTGTCGTAGATCGACATGCCCGCCGTCACCGAACCGCCCGGCGAGTTGATGTACAGATGGATATCCTTGTCCGGGTTCTCGGACTCGAGAAACAGCAACTGCGCAACCACCAGGTTGGCAGTGTAGTCTTCCACCGGCCCCACCAGGAAAATCACCCGCTCCTTGAGCAGGCGAGAGTAAATATCGTAGGAGCGCTCGCCGCGCGCGCTCTGCTCGACCACCATCGGGACCAAGCCACCGGCGTTTTGAATATCGAACTCGTTGCCCATTGCGTGACTTCCTTAATCCGGTGATTGGAAAATCCAGCTCTGCCCTATCTGTCCCTGCAGCATTCTACAGTGACCAGAGACCCGGCCGGAGCCGGGTCGTCGATCCTCAGCCGCCGCGTATCAGGCTTGCTGTGATGCCGTGTCGTCAGCGCTCTCGGCGTCTTCTTCGCCGCCCTGCTGCTGGGCAGCCTGGAGCGCCTCTTCGTAGGACATCTCGACGTCCTTAACCTGTGCCTGGCCGAGAAGCGTGTCAACCGCCTTCTCCTCGAGAACGGCAGACTTGACCTGATTCTTCATCTGCTCGTCCTTGAGGTAGTACTCGATCACCTCTTCAGGCTGCTGATACTGCTGGGCGAGCTCCTCGACCTTGGCCTTGATCTCGGCGTCGCTGGCCTCGAGCTCATGGGCCTCGATCACCTTGGCGAGCAACAGCCCCACCTGAACCCGACTCTTGGCCTGATCGGCGAACAGCTCATTGGGCAGTTGGGAAACGTCGAAGTCATCGCCCAGGCCGAACTGCTGAGCCGCCTGGCGCTTGAGCGTGTCGGTTTCCTGCTCGATCAACGAGGCCGGTACGGGAACATCGTTGGCCTTCTGCAACGCCTCGAGCACTTGCTGCTTGACGCGATTGTCGACGGCCTGCTTGATCTCGCGCTGCATGTTGTTGCGCACTTCGGCACGGAACTTGTCCAGGTCGCCCTCTTCGACACCGAAGCGCTGGATGAATTCCGCGTCGATCTCGGGCAGCTGCTGGGCGCTGACCTGATGAACCTTGACCTCGAAGGTAGCTTCCTGACCGGCCAGGTGCTCTGCCTGGTAATCCTCGGGAAAGGTCACCTTGATGGTTTTCTCGTCGCCGGCCTTGGCGCCGATCAACTGCTCCTCGAAACCGGGAATGAAGCTGTTGGAACCGAGCACCAGCTCATGGCCTTCGGCTTCGCCGCCTTCGAACGGCTCGTCACCGAGATAGCCCTTGAAGTCGATCTTGAGCTGATCGCCTTCCGCAGCCTCACGCTCGACCGGCTCCCAGCCAGCGTTCTGCTTGCGCAGCGTCTCGATCATCTGATCGATATCGGCATCGGTAACCTCGGCAACCGGACGCTCGACTTCAGTGCCCTCGATGGAGGCCAGCTCGATTTCCGGGTAGATCTCCAGCGTGGCCACGAACTCCAGATCCTTGCCAGTCTCGTTGACCGTCGGCTCGATGGCCGGGTATCCAGCCGGATTGAGGCTATGCTCGGTGATCGCCTTGACGTAATGCTGGCGCATCAGCTCGCTGACCACCTCGTTGCGCACGTCGTGACCGTAGCGCTGCTTGACTACCGCCATCGGCACCCGACCCTGGCGGAAGCCATTCAGGCGTACCCGCTGGGCGGTATCGCGAAGACGTTCGCTAACAGCCTGATCGACCTCGCCAGCAGGTATTTGCACCGTGACGCGGCGTTCGATCTGTGAAGTCGTTTCGACGGAAGCTTGCATGGATGATCCTCTACCGACTAGGGCGTTTCGTTTGAAAGTAAGTGCAAAAGAGCTGGATTCTAAGAATCTCCGGGCGCGCTGGCAAGCACGACCAATGTGCCAGGTTATGGTGCCACAAGGCGCGTTTTACAAGGCCTGGACAGTAAATTGCTGTCTAAAAATGTTCAATAACGCAAAGCTGTGCGCACGACGCCAAAACCATGAAAGCAAACGGCTCACTGGTGACAGCAAAGATGCAGGGATTCAAGGCAGGGAGATAGAAGCGAGATAACGCCGCAGCAGGCGGCACTTCGAAATGGGGTGGATGATGGGGATCGAACCCACGACCACCGGAGCCACAATCCGGGGCTCTACCACTGAGCTACACCCACCACTTCGAAAGATACGGCAGCAAGACGACATGGGGTGGATGATGGGGATCGAACCCACGACCACCGGAGCCACAATCCGGGGCTCTACCACTGAGCTACATCCACCATTGTCGCTTGTAATGCCTACGAGTCACTCGACCCGTCAGTGCAATGTGCCGGGGCTGACCGGCTATTGCCTGGCGCGCCCAGCAGGACTCGAACCTGCAACCTACGGCTTAGAAGGCCGTTGCTCTATCCGGTTGAGCTATGAGCGCCTATCGCTAAGGCTTTGACCAGTCAAGCTGACGGCACTACTTCCGGTCATCGCCAACTGGTCGGGGCAGAGGGATTTGAACCCCCGACATCCTGCTCCCAAAGCAGGCGCGCTACCAGACTGCGCTATGCCCCGTCGGCGCTGAACACGGCCCTGACGCAGCCATAGGCCTCGCCAAGCGCTGCACATTCTACCCAAGACACACCGCAGGTCAAGCCTTTAGCGCCTCCCTCAGTACAACCTGCTGGCCTCGGGTGCTTTGACTGGAGACGGGAGCGTGCGAAAATCAGCGCCCTTGCATCGCCGCCGTTCGCCGGCACCGCAACCCGACCGTAGTCCGCATCAGTGCAAAGGAATCTTCGATGACCGCCCAAATGATCGATGGCAAGAACATTGCCGCGCATGTTCGCCAACAGGTTGCTCGACGGGTCGCCGCCCGTCGCGAAGCAGGGCATCGAGTACCCGGCCTGGCCGTGGTGCTGGTCGGTGAAGATCCCGCCTCGCAGGTCTACGTGCGCAACAAGCACCGTGCCTGCGAGCAGGCCGGCATTCATTCGTTCCAGCATGCCCTGCCCACCGACATCACCCAGCAGGAGTTGGAACAACTCGTCGATCGCCTCAACGCCGACCCCAGCGTCGACGGCATCCTCGTCCAGCTGCCATTGCCGGCGCATCTCGACGAGCGACCGATTCTCGAACGCATTCGCCCCGACAAGGACGTCGACGGCTTCCATCCCTACAATCTCGGGCGCCTGGCACAACGCCTGCCGCTCCTGCGCCCCTGCACGCCCAAGGGCATCATGACCCTGCTTCAGGAGAGCGGCCTGGCGGTACGTGGGCTGGATGCCACCGTCGTCGGCGCCTCCAATATCGTTGGCCGACCGATGGCGCTGGAGCTGATGCTCGCCGGCAGCACCGTCACGGTGTGCCATCGTTTCACTCACGACCTCAAGAGCCACGTGCAGCGCGCCGACATATTGGTGGTAGCCGTCGGCAAGCCCGGGGTGGTCAGCGGCGAGTGGGTCAAGCCCGGGGCGATCGTCATCGATGTGGGCATCAACCGCCAGCCGGACGGCAGCCTGATCGGCGACGTCGAATTCGCACCGGCAGCCAACCGTGCCAGCTACATCACCCCCGTGCCCGGCGGCGTCGGACCGATGACCGTGGCCTCGCTGCTCGAGAATACCCTCGACGCCGCCGAACGGCATGATGCTAGCGACGACGCCTAACGGCATGATGCGATGCAGAATTGACGCCCTTTCGTTATAATTGGGCCGCTAATATTTGTGACCATTCAGCAACCAGGAGTCCTGGATGAGCGACAAGCCGATGAATGTGGAAAGCTTCAACCTGGATCACACCAAGGTCAAAGCGCCCTACATCCGCCTGGCCGGCATCAAGACTGGCATCAACGGCGACAATATCCACAAGTACGACATGCGCATCTGTCAGCCCAACAAGGGCCATATGGAGATGCCCGCCTTGCACTCGCTAGAGCACCTGATGGCCGAGCTGTCACGCAACCACAGCGACAAGGTCGTCGACATCAGCCCGATGGGCTGCCAGACCGGCTTCTACATCGCGATGATCAACCACGACGACTATGACGATGTCCTCAGCCTGATCGAAGGCACTCTCGAGGATATCCTCGTCGCCGAAGAGGTGCCCGCCTGCAACGAAATGCAGTGCGGCTGGGCGGCCAGCCATAGCCTGGACGGCGCCAAGACCCTGGCGCGTGAATTTCTCGCCAAGCGCGACGAATGGAACCAGGTTTTCGCCTGAGCCCGCCCACCCCGCAGAAGGACTGCTCGACAGATGCACAAGATCGGCATTATCGGTGCCATGGCCGAAGAGGTGGCACGCCTGGCCTCACTGCTCGACAACCGCAAGACCCGCCAGCACGTTGGCTCGACCTTTCATATTGGCCAACTCCACGGCGTGGAGGTGGTGATCCTCCAGTCCGGTATCGGCAAGGTCAACGCAGCGGTCGGTACCACTTTGCTGCTCGACATGTACCAGCCCGAGGTGATCATCAATACCGGTTCGGCTGGGGGGTTCGGTAGCGAGCTAGAGGTCGGCGACGTGGTGATCTCCAGCGAGGTCCGCCACCATGATGTCGATGCCGTGGTGTTCGGCTATGAGCACGGCCAGGTGCCGCTGATGCCTGCCGCGTACCTGCCCGACCAGCGGTTGATCAAGGTCGCCCGCGAATGCGTCGAGGAGTTGGGACATCTGCGCGTCCATGAGGGGCTGATCGCCACCGGCGATGCCTTCATGGCCTGCCCCGACGCCGTCGCGCGCACCCGCGTTCGCTTTCCGGCCATGCTCGCCGCCGAGATGGAAGCGGCCGCCATCGCCCAGACATGCCATCTCTACGGCTGTCCGTTCGTGGTGATCCGCGCCCTGTCGGACATCGCCGGCAAGCAGTCGAACGTCTCCTTCAAGGATTTCATCGATCAGGCGGCGACGCATTCGGCGCAAATGGTCGAAGCGATGGTCAAGCGCCTGGGCACGACGCGCTACGCGCCCCAGCAAGCCTGACAAGTCAGCTAGCGTCGAGACGTAAAAAAACCGCGAGCCATCGACTCGCGGTTTTTTTGCGGCAACGCCCCGGTAACGCCGGCTCAACGGCGCTCCAGCACCCAGCTCGTCCCCTCGCGGGAATCCTTGAGCACGATGCCCAACGCCGCTAACTCGTCGCGGATGCGATCGGCCTCGGCAAAATCTCTTGCCTGCTTGGCCTCGCTGCGAGCAACGATTCGCGCCTCTATTTCGGCCTCGGGCAGCGGTAGCGCTTCGCCTGCGCCCTTGAGAAATTCACCGGGGTCCTGCTCGAACAGACCAAGTAACTGCCCCAGCCGTCTGAGCTCGAAAGCCAGTGCCGGGGCGCGCCCGGCATCGTCCTGCTTGGCGCGATTGAGCTCGCGCGCCAGCTCGAACAGCGCCGCCAGTGCCTCGGCGGTATTGAAGTCGTCATCCATCGCCGCTTCGAAATGCGCCGCGAACTGCCCATCCACCTCGCCTGCGACAGGCGTCACGCCCTCGAGCGCATTGTAGAACCGCGCCAGCGAGCGACGCGCCTCCGTGAGCGATTCCGGCGCATAGTTGATCGGGCTGCGATAATGGCTGGCAACCAGCAGGTAACGCACCACTTCCGGGTCATGAATTTCGAGCACATCGCGGATGGTGAAGAAGTTGCCCAGCGACTTGGACATCTTCTGCTGATCGACACGCACCGCGCCAGCATGCATCCAGGTATTGACGTAGTGCTTGCCGGTCGCCGCCTCGCTCTGGGCGATCTCGTTTTCGTGGTGCGGGAAGGTCAGATCGGGGCCGCCGCCATGAATGTCGAACGTCTCACCCAGGCAGCAGGTCGACATCGCCGAGCATTCGATATGCCAGCCCGGTCGCCCCGCGCCCCACGGTGACGGCCAACTCGCTTCACCGGGCTTGGCGGCCTTCCAGAGCACGAAGTCCAGCGGATCTTCCTTGTGTTCATCGACATCAACCCGCGCGCCCGAGCGCATCTCGTCGAGATTGCGATTATTGAGCTTGCCGTAATCGGCAAACTTGCGAACCCGGTAGTAGACATCGCCGTTATCCGCCGCATAGGCGAAGCCCTTGGCGATCAGCGTCTCGATCATCGCCACGATATCGTCGATGTGTGCCGTGGCGCGCGGCTCGTGGTCGGGGCGCAGCACGCCCAGCCGCTCCTCGTCCTCATGCATGGCGGCGATCATGCGCTCGGTCAGCGCGCCGATGGTCTCGCCGTTCTCGTCGGCGCGCTTGAGGATCTTGTCGTCAATGTCGGTGATGTTGCGCACATAGTTGACGTCGAAGCCACGGCTACGCAGGTAGCGGGTGATCACGTCGAACGCCACCATCACCCGGGCATGCCCGATATGGCAGTAGTCGTAGACGGTGATGCCGCAGACATACATGCGCACCTTGCCGGCCTCGATCGGCGTGAAGCGATTCCTTGCGCCGGGTCAGGGTGTTGTAGATCTGCATGCGCTCAGCCCTTCTTCTGAATCTTCGCCCAGGTATCCTTGAGCCCGACGATGCGATTGAACACTCGCTTGCCCTCGGCCGTTGCGTGACGGTCGGCGCAGAAATAACCGATGCGCTCGAACTGATAGCGGCTTTCCGGCGCGACCTCGGCCAGGCTGGGTTCGGCGTAGCCCTCGACCACGCTCAGCGAATCGCGGTTAAGATGCTCCAGGAAGTCGACATCACGGTCACGATCCGGGGCCTCGACCTGGAACAGGTTGTCATACAGGCGCACTTCGACGGGCACCGCCTGCTCGGCGCTCACCCAGTGAATCACGCCCTTGACCTTGCGCCCCTCGGGGTTCCGGCCGAGCGTGTCGAAGTCGACCGAGCAGTGCAGCTCGCTGATCTCCTCGGCGGCGTCCTTGATCACCTCGTCGCAACGAATCACGTAGGCGTTGCGCAGGCGTACTTCCTTGCCCGGCGCCAGGCGGAAGAACTTCTTCGGCGGTTCCTCCATGAAGTCGTCCTGGTCGATCCAGATCTCGCGGGTCAGCGGCAGGCGTCGCGTGCCCATGTCGTCGCGGGCCGGATGGCCGGCGACCTCGAAGACCTCGTCATGGTCTTCCGGCACGTTGGTCAGCACGACCTTGAGCGGCTTGAGCACGCACATCGCCCGCGGCGCGTTGTCCTCGAGATCCGAACGGATGGCGTGGTAGAGCATGGCGATATCGACCATCCCGCCCTCGGCGCGGGTCACGCCGATCATCTCGCAGAACTTGCGGATCGAGCCCGGCGTGTAGCCGCGTCGGCGCATCCCCGAGATGGTCGGCATGCGCGGATCGTCCCAGCCGTCGACGAAGCCCTGATCGACGAGCAGCTTGAGCTTGCGCTTGGAGGTCACCGTGTAGTCGAGATTCAAGCGCGCGAATTCGATCTGACGCGGCGTGCTGGGCACCGGCAGGTTGGCCAGGAACCAGTCGTAGAGCGGCCTGTGGTCCTCGAACTCCAGCGTGCAGACCGAGTGGGTCACCCCTTCGATGGCATCCGACTGGCCATGGGTAAAGTCATAGGAGGGGTAGATCTTCCACTTGTCGCCGGTCTGGTGATGGCTGGCATGACGGATGCGATAGAGGATCGGGTCGCGCAGGTTGATATTGGGCGATGCCATGTCGATCTTGGCCCGCAGCACCTTCTCGCCCTCGGCGAACTCGCCCTTGCGCATGCGCTCGAGCAGATCGAGGTTCTCGTCCGCCGAGCGGTCACGGTAGGGACTCGGCCGACCCGGCTCGGTCAGCGTCCCGCGATACTCGCGAATCTCGTCGGGCGACAGATCGTCGACATAGGCCTTGTCTTCGCGAATCAGGTGCTGCGCCCAGGCGTACAACTGGTCGAAATAGTCCGAGGCGAAACGCACCTCGCCGGCCCACTCGAAGCCCAGCCACTCGACATCGGCCTTGATCGCGTCGATGTAGACCTGCTCTTCCTTGGCCGGATTGGTGTCGTCGAAGCGTAGGTGGCAGTCCCCGCCGAATTGCTCGGCGATCCCGAAATTCAGGCAGATCGACTTGGCATGGCCGATGTGCAGAAAGCCATTGGGCTCCGGAGGAAAGCGGGTAACGACCTTGTCGACCGTGCCCGCGTCGACTTCCTCACGGATCTGGTTGCGGATGAAGTTCGGGGCGCTGGTGCTCTCAGTGGTCATGGGACGTCAAGGAACCTCTTGTCTACGCGTGTGGCAATGTCGCGAACGCCGTGGCGGTTTCCCGGAGCGGCTTCGCGCATCGCTCGAAAGCCGCTATTATAGCGTGACGCTCGCGCGCTTCGCCAAGGCGCCGCCCAGACAGTTTCGCTCCACCCAGCCAGTTAGAGATCCCAATGATTGTATTGCATACCAATTATGGCGAGATTCACCTGCAACTCGACCATGACAAGGCGCCCAAGAGCGCGGCCAACTTCGAGCAGTACGTTCGCGACGGGCATTACGACGACACCCTGTTTCACCGCGTGATCAACGGCTTCATGGTCCAGGGTGGCGGCTTCGATACCAATTTCGAACAGAAGCCCACCCGCGAGCCGATCGACAACGAAGCCGACAACGGGCTGAAGAATCGCAAGGGCACCGTCGCCATGGCGCGCACCCAGGACCCGCACTCGGCCACCGCCCAGTTCTTCATCAATATCGCCGACAATGACTTCCTCGATCATCGCGGCAAGAACCTGCAGGGCTGGGGTTATTGCGTGTTCGGCGAAGTCGTCGCCGGCATGGACGTGGTCGAGAAGATCAAGGCCGTGCCTACCACCCGGCGCGGCATGCACGCCGACGTGCCCGCCGAGGACGTCATCCTCGAGCGCGCCGAAATCCGCGACTGACGCACGTCACGCCCCATCCTTCCGGCCCGCCACAGGGCGGGCCAACGCCTACTGCAAAAGGCCGTTGTCATGACGACCCTGCTGATTTCCGACCTGCATCTACATCCCAATGAGCCCGCCATCGCGCAGGGCTTCCTTGACTATCTGGAGCGCGAGGCTCGCCACGCCGAAGCATTGTATATCCTGGGTGACTTGTTCGAGGCCTGGATCGGCGACGATTACCAAGGGGAATTCGAGACAACCATCATCGAGGCGCTCAAGCGTCTGAGCGACGCCGGCACCCGGCTCTACTTCATGCACGGCAACCGTGACTTCCTGATCGGCGACGGTTTCGCCGCGGCCACGGGCGCCACCCTGCTGCCCGACCCCTGCGTCGTCGAACTGGGCGGCGAGCGAACACTACTGATGCACGGCGACAGCCTGTGTACGCGCGATGAAGCCTACATGGCGTTTCGCGCCAAGGCGCGCGATCCGCAGTGGCAGGCGCAGATCTTGGCGCTGCCGGTGGAGCAGCGTCTTGAGCTGGCCAAGCAGATCCGCCAGCAATCGGGAGAAGCCAACTCCAACAAGGCCGAAGACATCATGGACGTCACGCCCGCCGAGGTGCAACGGACGATGGCCGAGCACGGCGTACTCACGCTGATTCACGGCCACACCCACCGCCCCGACGTGCATCATCTGAAAGTCGACGGCAAGCCTGCCCAGCGCATCGTGCTGGGGGATTGGCACAGTGACCGGGGCTGGCAGGTGCGTGCCGATGACCAGACGGCCCCGCGTCTGGAATCCTTCCCCCTATAACTTATAACAACCCGCCTGGCACGCGCCCGGCGACGGGCGTCATGACTCGAAGGCGGCCGGGCGCGACAGTTGCTTGTCGAGCAGCGTGCGCCAACGCAGCAATACCGGCGCATCGCTTTGGGTAATCTCCTTGAGCAGGCGTCGCAGTTCGTTGCTGGCATGCCGGTCTCTGGGGTCGACGACGTCCAGCCAAAGTTCGAGCGCACATAGCTGATGATGCAGGTCATCGTGCTCGCGGGCCTGCTCGAGCGCCTGCTCGGCCAGCTGGCGAACCGTCGCGGGGGAATTTCCCTGGCGTTGGTAAACGCGTGCCAGTTGAATCGAAAGCTCGGGTACGAACAGCGAGCTGCGCTCACGGGCGAGCATCAGGCACTGGTCCAGATAATCCTCGGCCAGCGCCAGCTCGCCCAGCGCGAAACAGGCGTCGGTATACCACAGCATCGGCCGCTGGTAGCGATCCTGCCCGGCCAGCTCGGCCAGTTCCTCGAGACTCGCCTCGATCATCGTCAGCCCCGCCCGGTCGCCGGTCAGCGCCTTGTGCCAGCCCAGCGCACACTGCGCCGTCATGTGCCAGATATGCAGATCCGGAGTACGCGTAAGCTCGAAGGCGCGCTCGGCGCGCGCCCCGGCCAGATGGACATGCCCCAACTGACGGTACATCGCCGCGGCAAAGAGTAATGCAAGCGCCAGCGAGCCGGGATGGTTGTAAGTCTCGGCGAGCCGGATGGCGGCCTCGACCTGCTGCTCGGCGCGACGGTAGTCGCCCCGCAGGCACAGCGCCCAGCCCTGATAGCAGGCCGCAGCGACCTGGGGGTGATCGGAGAACGGCAGCCATTCGAGCATCATCGGCTGGTGCAGCGGATCGATCTCCTCGAGATGTTCATTGGCCTCGCGGATGCGTCCGGCCCAGTATTCACAGTGCGCCCGGGCGTAGTCGGCCAGGCGACGATAGCGCGGATCCGACAACTGCTCGGCGAGCGCCGCCATCTTCGAGGCCAGCGAGAAGGCATCAGCGTGGGCGAAACGCTGGCTGCAACCCACCCATAGTCCCCACTTGACCAAAAAACGCTGTTCCAGCTCGGTTTCCTCATCGGCGCAGGGAGTGCCCTCGATCAGTTCACGTGCCTTGACGAAGCTTTCATGGGCGATCGGCGAGCCATGCCCCTCGAGGGCAAAGGCCGCCTGGCCCTTGACCGTCAGCAGGCTGATCTCGCGCTCGGTATGCCCCTCCACCTGACGCAGGCTGGCCAGCCCGGCATCGGCCATGCGCAATGCCGTACGGTTGGCGCTGACCTTGAGTGCCTCGCGGGCGGCCAGCTCGAAGTAGCGCGCACCCCGGGTAAAGTGTCCGCTGCGCCGCAGATGCGTCGCGAAGTCGCCGGGATGACGACTGATCCACATCGGAAAGCGTTCCTCGATCAGCCCGACCACCTGCTGGTGGATACGCCCACGCACATCGCGCGGACAGGACAGGTAAGCGGCTTCCTGAAGCAACGGGTGGGTGAACTGGTACTTGTATTCGCTATGCGGCTCGCCGGCCTCGATGATTTCCAAGCGACGCATCTGCTCGAGCCCTTGGCGCAGGCGCTCCTCGTCGAGGCCGCTGCACTCCTGGAGAAAATCGAGACGGAACTGGCGCCCCAGCACGGCGGCGACATGGGCGATATGCCGATCGCCTTCGAGCTGGTCGATACGACTGGCCAGCAACCCCAGCAAGCCACGGGGCAGCTCGTCGACCTGTACGCTGCGTCCTTCACGGCGATCCATGTCCAGGCGCCGGCAGATCTCCTGGAGATACAGCGGCACGCCATCGCAACGCTCGATCAGCTGGCCACGCAGACGCGGGCTGAGATGCAGCCGGTAGCGGCGTGCCAACTGCGAGAGCAGACGCGAGGATTGCATGGCGTCGAGTCTGTCGAGCGTAATCTGCTGGTCCCAGTGCAGCTTGACCGGCAGCGGCTCGCGACCATGATGGCTGGCCACCAACAGGAAAGGACTGTTGATCGGCAGGCGTGCCTGCAGCCCGGCAAGCAGCTTGAGCGAGGGCTCGTCGACCCACTGCAGATCGTCGATCATCATCACCAACGGCTTGTCCGCAGTGACCCGCTCGATCAGTCGATGCAGAATGCCGACCAGCAGCTCGACCGCCTCGCCGCTTTGCGCCAGGCCCAGGCTATCGCAGTCGCTCTCCAGGCCCAGCGCCTGATGCAGCAACTGGCAAGGCTCGACCGCTTCGACAAGCCTGGCATGCCCCTGGTCCACCAGCACCCGGTCGAAGGTCTCGACATCCAGCTTGTCCTGACAGTGCCAACGCAGCAATATGCGCGCGACACTGAACGGCTCGAGCATCGACATCCGGGTCGTCGACTGCCAGCACAACGATACGTCTTCGCTCTGCACCAGCTGTCGAAAGCTGACCATCAGCGCCGACTTGCCCATGCCCGAAGCGCCCTGCACGAGCATGCTCTGACGCAACCCGAGCCCCGCGCGCGCCAGTGCATCGCGCAGCTTGCGCAAGGCACTTTCACGACCTACCAGATCAGGCGGCGTGGCGTTGCGACCGCCCTCGTTGACGCCCAGCACCAGCGCACGCAGGCGCACCTTGCCGTCACTCGCCATCAGTCGCGATGACAGCCGCGGCTGCAGATCGAGCGCCGGTGGCATGTGCTGGCTCGCCTCATGGGAGATCACCAGCTCGCTGCCCTCGGCAACGCTCATCAGGTCCAGCGAGCGCTGGGTAACCTGCCCCAGCGGATCGATCAGCTGCCGCTCGAGCAGATAAACCACCCGACCACTATCCAGCCCGGCGGCCAGCTCGAATTGCGGCAGTTCGCCCTCGCCGCTCCACTGCCGAGCGATCTCCTCAGGCAGTACCCGCCGGCAATGCTCGTAGAGCGCGACCAGTTCGGCAAGCTGGTGGGCCGGGCCATGGGTGCCGAAACAGGCCAGCCCCACCCCGCCCGTGGCGCCCGGCAACCAGAATCCACCCAAGTGGTTGCACTGCCGTTCGAGCCAGCGCAGCAATTCGATCTGGAGCGACAGGCAGGCACATACCTCGCCACGCTCCTCCCATTCGCCTTTCAGGCGCAGGCGAATGGCCATCACCGACAACTGGCGGTGCTCGATCTCATCCTCACGCACCGGCTGGCTATCGACCGCCAGCGCGCGCGAGAAAGCCCCCTGCGGCGACATCGGCTGCAGCTCGCTCGCGTTACTGTCCGACCAGTAGCGCGCCAATTGCAGAATGTTCGGTTCAGGTTGCTGTCCCGACAGCGCCAGCAATTGCAGGTAGGCGTTGTACTCCTCGTGGGCGGCGGCCGACTGGCCCTGTTCGATCAGCTGCCGGATCAGCCGTTCGTGGAACGGTCCATAGCCGGAAAAGCGACTGACCAGCGTACGTAACAGCAGATCGGGCAGCTCGTCGACCGCTTGCAGGACCTGCTCGGCGTAGGCCAGCACGCGCTGGCGCCACTCGCCGCGGATACGTACCAGCCAGCGCTGGTATTCGCCGCATTGGGCAAGCTGCAACTCTTCGGCGAGATCGCCGCGGTAGAGCGCCAGCAGCCGCTCGAGACGCGCGACATCCGGCGCCTCGGCGAGCAACCGCTCGATGCTGTGCAGGTCGAACTGCCAGTCGGCGGGAAGCTGGAAGGCGATGGTCTGACGCGACACCGTCAGTACCTGGTCAGCCTCGTCGCCGAGGCTCTGACGCAGACAGTGCAGCGCGTGGCGCAGATTGGTGCGTCCCGAGGAAAGCCCTTGGTCGGGCCACAGCAACTCGGCCAGCGCAGCACGGTTGACGGGCTGACCCTGCAACAGCAGGTAGACCAGCAAGGCCTTGACCTTGTCATAACTGAATTGGGTGAGGGTGTCGTCACCCAGTGAAAGGGAGAAATGACCGAACAGCGTTAACTGCGCATTGACGGAAGGGGTCCGTACCATTGTTATAAGTTCCTGCGTTGCTCTGTCGACGACAGCGAGCCCTGACAGCGTTCGTTGACTCAGGCCACCGCGGGTAGGCCGCTGTGGAAACGGAACGTTTCGTCAGGCGTTTCGATCAGTTCGCGCTCGCGATCGGCGAAGAAGGCGATACGGGATTCGATGGGACCTTCCGCGAAGCGCCGGGCCAACATCAAGTAATCCTCATAATGTCGCCCCTCCGACTTAACCAGAGAGCGATAGAACTTGGCAAGCTCGGCATCGAGATGGGGAATCAGCCGGGCGAAGCGCTCGCAGCTGCGCGCTTCGATGAATGCGCCTACGATCAGGATATCGATCAGCCGCTGCGGATCCTCGCGCCCCACATGCTGGCGCAAGCCGTCGGCGTAGCGCGAGGCACTAATGTGGCGATAATGGATGCCGCGCTCCTCCATCAGTTTGACGACCTGCTCGAAATGCAGCAGTTCCTCGCGCGCCAGCTGTGACATCTTGGTCAGCAGCAGCGGTCGGTCCACGTACCGATACATCAGGCTCATCGCCGTGGATGCCGCCTTCTTTTCGCACTGCGCATGGTCGATCAACAGCAGCGCCTGGTTGTCCAACGCGGCCTCGATCCAGCCCGCCGGCGTGGCGCAAGGTAAAAAAGCCAGCAGCTCGGTTGGCAGTAGTGCCTCTACGGAATCCTCGTACATCGCTGTCATGTACATCCCATCAAATGAGTGGAGCCGGGATGGGGACGCTGGATCTCGGCGTGAGTCATCAGCGCCGTCGCGATCGCCTCATAAAGCTCATCGGCCGTAAGATGCAAACCTTTACCGTGAACTTGCAAACCGTAACACGTGATGTCTTTTATCCGTCCACGCCCGACACGCAATAACTCCACCGCCCGCGATAGCGGCGGCTGGTCTGGACGATGGCGAATGCGGTGGCGCAGCAACTGCGCCTCAAGCTGCGCGCCATCGTTGACCTGCAGGTACTCACCGGCGATCTGTGAACGCCAGGCGTCCAATCGATGCATCACCTCGCGCCGCGTTGCGTCGCTGTAGACGAACCAGTCGCGGATCTCATCCTCGTGGCGCTGGCAACCACGGCATACCGCATCGCCCACGGTCGTCGAACAAAGCCCTACACAGGGCGAAACAATACGTTGCGACATCTAGCCCTCCCGACAGAAGCTCCATCATAACGCGCCCGGTCATGACCAGCGACCAACCGCTCGGGCCGGAACGCGGCGAAAGATGCGCCACGCTGCGCACCGGTACGCCTCGCTTAACATTGTCGACAGTTTCCCGTAGAATGCGCTCGGCTCAAATAGGGCCAGAGGAAAACAGAAAAAACCGCCATTTAAGCGACATTCGTCCTACTTGGTCCCTCTTTTCTGCCCCGCTGGATTCCGATAATTAATGAGGGTCCCCAACGTGCTTGAAGCCTACCGCCACCATGTCGAGGAGCGCGCTGCCGAGGGCGTACCGCCCAAGCCGCTGAATGCCGAGCAAACCGCCGCGCTGATCGAACTTCTCAAGAATCCGCCGGCTGGCGAAGAACAGTTTTTGCTCGAGCTGATCACCGATCGCGTGCCGCCGGGCGTCGATGAAGCTGCCTACGTCAAGGCCGGCTTCCTGACCGCCCTCGCCAAGGGCGAGGCCGCCTCGCCGCTGATCGACAAGATCCATGCGGTCAAGCTGCTGGGGACCATGCAGGGCGGCTACAACATCGCCACCCTGGTCGAACTGCTCGACGATGAGAGCCTCGCCAAGGAAGCCGGCGAGCAGCTCAAGCACACCCTGTTGATGTTCGATTCATTCCACGACGTTGCCGAGCGGGCCAAGGCCGGCAATGCCGTCGCCAAGGACGTCCTGCAATCGTGGGCCGACGCCGAGTGGTACCTGGCCAAGCCGGCGCTGGCCGAGAAGATCAGCCTGGCGGTCTTCAAGGTGCCCGGGGAAACCAACACCGACGACCTGTCGCCGGCGCCGGATGCCTGGTCACGCCCGGACATCCCGCTGCATGCCAATGCCATGCTCAAGAACCCGCGCGACGGCATCGAGCCGCTCGAACCCGGCGTCAAGGGCCCGCTGGAGCAGATCGACACGGTCAAGGCCAAGGGCTTCCCGGTCGCCTATGTCGGCGATGTGGTGGGTACCGGCTCGTCGCGCAAGTCGGCCACCAACTCCGTGCTGTGGTTCTTCGGCGACGACATTCCCGCACGTGCCCAACAAGCGCGCCGGGGGCTTCTGCTTCGGCAGCAAGATCGCGCCGATCTTCTTCAACACCATGGAAGACGCCGGCGCCCTGCCCGTCGAGATGGATGTCTCCAAGCTCGACATGGGCGACGTCATCGATGTCTATCCGTACGAGGGCAAGGTCTGCCGTCACGATAGCGACGAGGTGATCTCGACGTTCGAGCTCAAGACCCGGGTGATTCTCGACGAAGTGCGTGCCGGCGGCCGCATTCCGCTGATCATCGGCCGCGGCCTCACCGACAAGGCGCGCAACGAGCTCGGCCTTGGCCCCTCCGAGGTCTTCAAGACCCCCGAGCAGCCGCGCGATACCGGCAAGGGCTTCACCCTGGCGCAGAAGATGGTCGGCAAGGCCTGCGGCATGGGCGGCGTGCGACCCGGCATGTACTGCGAGCCGAAGATGACCACCGTCGGCTCGCAGGATACCACCGGGCCGATGACCCGCGACGAGCTCAAGGATCTCGCCTGCCTGGGCTTCCAGGCCGACCTGGTGATGCAGTCGTTCTGCCACACCAGCGCCTATCCCAAGCCGGTGGACGTGGAGACCCACCACACCCTGCCCGACTTCATCATGAACCGCGGCGGCGTCTCGCTGCGCCCGGGTGACGGCATCATCCACTCGTGGCTGAACCGCATGCTGCTGCCCGATACCGTGGGCACCGGCGGCGATTCGCACACCCGCTTCCCGCTGGGCATCTCGTTTCCCGCCGGTTCGGGCCTGGTGGCCTTCGCCGCGGCGACCGGCGTGATGCCGCTGGACATGCCGGAATCGGTACTGGTGCGCTTCAAGGGCGAGCGCCAGCCGGGCATTACCCTGCGCGACCTGGTCCATGCGATCCCCTACTACGCCATCCAGCAGGGACTGCTGACCGTCGAGAAATCCGGCAAGAAGAACGCCTTCTCGGGTCGCATCCTGGAGATCGAGGGACTCGAGGATCTCACCGCCGAACAGGCCTTCGAGCTGTCCGATGCCTCCGCCGAACGCAGCGCGGCCGGCTGCACCATCACGCTTTCCGAGGACAGCGTGGCGGAGTACCTGAGATCCAACATCACCCTGCTCAAGTGGATGATTGCTCAGGGCTATGGCGACCGCCGGACCATCGAGCGGCGCATCGCCGGGATGCAGGAGTGGCTCGACAATCCCAGCCTGATGCGTGCCGATAGCCGACGCCGAGTATGCCGAAGTGATCGAGATCGATCTTTCCGAGATCAGCGAACCGGTACTCTGCGCGCCCAACGATCCCGACGACGCCCGGCTGCTCTCGCAGGTCGCCGGCGAGACCATCGATGAAGTGTTCATCGGCTCGTGCATGACCAATATCGGCCATTTCCGCGCCGCCGGTAAACTGCTCGAGAAACAGCCCGCCGGAAGCCTCAAGACGCGCTTGTGGCTTGCACCGCCGACCAAGATGGATCAGCATCAGTTGACGGAGGAAGGGTACTACGGCATTTACGGGCGCGCCGGTGCGCGCATGGAAATGCCCGGTTGCTCCCTATGCATGGGCAACCAGGCGCGCGTCGCGCCCAAATCGACGGTAGTTTCGACCTCGACTCGCAATTTTCCCAACCGCTTGGGCGATGGGGCGAACGTCTATCTCGCCTCGGCCGAACTGGCCGCCGTCGCCGCAGTGGTCGGGCGTTTACCGAGTGTCGAGGAATACCGCGGCTACATGGGCGAGTTCAACGCCATGGCCGGCGAAATCTACCGTTACATGAACTTCCACGAAATCGAGGAGTTCCAGAAAGCGGCATCCAACGTGATTCCGCTCGCCGAGGAAGCCTGACCTTTCGATTCCGATGCTCGCAACATCGTCAATCGATGACCGAAACGCCCCGCCATCGCGGGGCGTTTTTTATGCTCTGCCACCCGCTCAGTATTACGTTTGGTAACCATCGTCATATTGTCATCGAACAGTGTTCGACATAGCCTTACGAAGGCTCGACCAAACGTGTCACATCGCGCGTGACCCGGCAGGATGCCACCCACGAGACGGCCCGCAGGTCAAGGTGCTCTGATAAAGCACCGAGCCGCCGCCTCGTCAGTTGCTTGAATATGAGCATTCATCAAGGAGAACACTCGTGAAAATCAGCACACTGCTTACCGCCTCATTGACAACTACGGCGCTGGCCGCCGCCGCACCCTCCGTGCTGGCAGCCGATGACGGGAAAGGACTCTATCTGGGCGTGGGTACCGGCTTCAGCTCGCTGGAGAACGATAATGATGAGATCGATAATTTCGTCGAGTCGGGCGTCGACGATTTCGACGTCGACGATGACGACAACTCCTTCAAGGGCTTCGTCGGCTACGAATTCAACCCCTACTTCGCCACCGAAGTGTTCTATTCCGACCTGGGCACGACTCGTCTGGAAGGCAACAACGGCGCCAATACCGATCTCGAATCCAGTGCCTACGGGGTGAGCGCCATCGGTCAGCTGCCGATCACCTCCTGGTTCACCGCTTTCGCCAAGGCCGGGATAGCCAAGTGGGAGACCGACGTCGACGGCAATCTCGGCGGCCTCAGTGCCGATCTCGAGGATCAGGATGGCACCGACCCGGTCTACGGCGTCGGCGCGCAGCTCAATTTCGATCCGTTCCTGGTACGCGCCGAATACGAGCGCTACGATTTCGACAGCGACTACAAGATCGACTCCTTCACCGCCTCCGCGGGCTGGCGCTTCTAACCCCGTTGGGCTGTCGCACCTAACGCCGGGACTCGTGCCCGGCGTTCTCGCCTGGACGATAAAGAAGAGCAAAGAAGGGTGACAAGGATATCTCCCCGCGCCTTCCCGACTATGCCATGCTCAGGGTTGGCAAATCCAGCCAGCCAACTTTATAGCCGACCAGGAGCGCGCCATGAGCCACATCGTCACCCCGGATATCTGCGACGCCCACCCCGAAGTGCGCGCCCTCGACGCGCTGCTTGTCAATGTCGGCGGGCTCGCTGCCTTCTGTGGGCCGGTACGCACCGTCAAATGTTTCGAGGATAATTCGCGCGTAAAAGAGGCCCTTGGCGAGCCCGGCGAGGGTGCAGTGCTGGTTGTCGATGGTGGCGGCTCGCTGCGCTGCGCGCTACTCGGCGATCGGCTCGCCGAAATGGCCATCGACAATGGCTGGAGCGGCGTAGTCATCCACGGCTGTGTGCGCGACGTCGATGCGCTGGCCGAGCTGGAACTGGGCGTCCAGGCGCTCGCGGCGCATCCGCGACGCAGTGAAAAGCAGGGTGAAGGTCAGCGCGACATCGTGGTGAACTTCGCCGGCGTGTCGATCGCTCCCGGGCAGTGGCTGTATGCCGACAACAATGGAATCCTCATTGCCGAGCATCGCTTATCCCTGGAATACTGACCGCCGAATGTGTAGCGTCCGGCCGGGCCTCCCGGCCTTGCCGCGCCCACTGCATTGCCAGCCATAGTCGTCGCTGCCACCCTTGAAACATGCCTGAAACCGAATCATCACTGGCGCCACGCGCGCTGATTACCGCTGCCAGCCTGTCATTACGCGAACATTGGCGACCCCTGGTCGCTTTTCATCTGTTCTTCACCCTGCTCGCCACCACTCTGCTGCTACCGGCCGGCGCCTCGACACTGGCCGCGCTGCTGGGTCAGGTCGGGCGCCCGGTGCTGACCGGCCCCCAATTGCTCAATACCGCCCTGTCCGCTACCGGACTGATCTGGCTATTGGGCGCGATCGGCTTCACCACGCTACTGCTGAGCCTGCAACAGGCCGGCATGCTGCTGGTCGCAGTCCGCCCCTCGGGCTATCGCTATCGCCTGGCGCTGGATGCCCTGTGGAGTACGTTCCACCGACTACCCGGGGTTATCCTGCTGACCCTGATCCAGGTGGCCATCCAACTGGCGATCGCCTTGCCGCCGCTGCTATTGATGAGCGCGCTCTACCAATGGCTGCTCGGCGACATGGAGATTTACTATATTTCACAGGTCAAGCCGCCAGCACTGTGGCAGTTCCTGGCTGCGGCCAGCCTGCCGGCGCTGCTGTGGCTGGCAACCGCGCTAAATGCCTACCTGCGCTGGTCCCTAGCCCTGCCGAGCCTGATCCTCGAGGACCTCGGTCCGCTTGCCGCTTTACGCCGCAGTCGAGCACTGACCTACCGCCGGCTGCGGCACCTGAGCCTGCCGATCGGCCTGCCGTTATTGTTGATCCTCGCTCTGCCGGTGCTCACTTCGGCGCTGTTCGATGCCCTGGTGACTCCGTTACTGCTGTGGCTGCCCGAACGAGTGGCTGTGCTGCTGCCGGCGATGCTCGGTTATCTGATGCTTTACGTGCTGCTGACCCTGGCGGTGACCTTCATCGGTGTCGCCGTCAACAGCCTGATGATCAGCTGCATCTACCTGCGCCTTGCCCATCGACAGCCCCGGCCGCCGGCGCCAACGCCACGCGATCATCCGGCCTGGGTCGCCTGGGGCGCTGAACTGCTGGTCCTGGCGTTCGCCGCTGGCCAGGCCTTCGTGGTGCTCAACAGCTTCACGCTGCGCGATGACGTGACCATCACCGCCCATCGCGGCAGCTCGATCGTAGCTCCCGAAAACACCCTGGCGGCTTTCGAGCAGGCGATCGACGACGGCGCTGACTATATCGAGTTCGATGTCCGCCTAAGCGCCGATGGTCAGGTCGTCATCTCGCATGACAATAGCCTGCAACGGCTGCTGGGGATGAACGCTCGACTCAGCGAGATGACGCTCGAGGCTATCCGTCAGATCGATGTGGGTAGTTGGTTCGGTGACGGCTTTAGCGGCCAGCGTATCCCGACCCTGGCCGAGGTTCTGCAACTCTCACGTGGGCGCAGCAATCTGTATATCGAACTAAAGCCGGTCGGCGATAATGCTGAGCGGCTAGTGGATGCGGTACTCGATCAGCTGCCGCGTCAGCGCTACGATCAGTTCGTGCTGGCTTCGCTATCGCCCGCAGCGATTCGTGCGGTCGAACGGCGCGAGCCGACGCTACGCACCACGCTGTTCGCCCAGTTCGTGGTTCGTGGCGGGCTCAACCTGGGCAACATCGATGCGGTGGGCCTGCGCTACAACCGCATCGACGAGGATCTCGCCGACGCCATTCATCGCCGTGGCTATGCGCTGCATGCCTGGACAGTCAACGGCCGGGCGCAGATGTCGCGGCTGATCGATCTCGGCGTCGACAACATCATCACCGATCGCCCGGCGCTGCTCGCCGAGGTGCTGGCCGAACGCCACGAACTCAGCGATGGCGAACTGCTGTTACTGAAGCTGCGCAACTGGCTGCACTCATAAGGCCGAATGTGTCATCCATGAGCATCCCGCCGTGCTAAAGGGGTTAGAAACGACAACGCCCGGCGTGACGACGCCCGGCGTGACAACGCCCGGCGCGTAGTGAAACGTGCCGGGCGTTGTCATCGTCGGATACCGATCGATCAGGCCAACGTTTCACCCGCCAGCATGAACCAGGTCTCGAGCACCGCGTCGGGGTTCAGCGAGACCGAATCGATGCCCTGCTCCATCAGCCACTTGGCGAGATCGGGGTGATCCGACGGCCCCTGGCCGCAGATCCCCACGTACTTTCCCTGCTTGCGGCAGGCGGCGATGGCCATCGCCAGCAGCTTCTTGACCGCCGGGTCGCGCTCCTCGAACAGATGGGCAACGATCCCCGAGTCGCGGTCCAGCCCCAGGGTCAACTGCGTCAGGTCGTTGGAACCGATCGAGAAGCCGTCAAAGTACTGCAGGAAATCCTCGGCCAGCAGCGCATTGGTCGGCAGTTCGCACATCATGATGATGCGCAGCCCGCGATCGCCGCGCTTCAGGCCGTTGGCCTCGAGCAGCTCGACCACCTGGCGGCCTTCGTCCGGGGTGCGCACGAACGGCACCATGATCTCGACGTTATCGAGGCCCATCTCGTCGCGCACCCGCTTGAGTGCCTGGCATTCGAGCTCGAAACACGGCCGGAACGTCTCGGAAATGTAGCGCGAGGCACCGCGGAAACCGAGCATCGGATTTTCTTCGCCGGGCTCGTAGAGCTTGCCGCCGATCAGGTTTTCATACTCGTTGGACTTGAAGTCCGACAGTCGCACGATCACCGGCTTGGGATAGAACGATGCCGCCAGCGTCGAGATGCCCTCGACCAGCTTGTCGACATAGAAGGTCACCGGATCGCGATAGCCGGCGGTGCGCACGTCGATGATCTGCTGCAGGTCAGCGGGCAGCTGGTCGTATTCCATCAGCGCCTTGGGATGCACGCCGATCATGCGGTTGATGATGAACTCCAGACGCGCCAGACCGACGCCGGCATTGGGCAGGCTGGAGAAATTGAAGGCCCGGTCGGGATTACCGACGTTCATCATGATCTTGAACGGCAGATCGGGCATGCTGTCGACGCTGGTGGTCGTGCAGTCGTAATCGAGCAGCCCGTCGTAGACGTGCCCGGTATCGCCCTCGGCGCACGACACGGTGACCTCGCGGCCATCCTCGAGCACGTCGGTGGCATCGCCGCAGCCGACTACCGCCGGAATACCCAGCTCACGGGCGATGATCGCCGCGTGGCAGGTGCGTCCGCCGCGGTTGGTGACGATCGCCGAGGCGCGCTTCATCACCGGCTCCCAGTCGGGGTCGGTCATGTCGGTGACCAGAATGTCGCCGTTATTGACCTTGTCCATCTGCGCCGAGGTCTCGATGACCTTGATCGCGCCGCGGCCGATACGCTGGCCGATCGCGCGGCCGGAGATCAGCAGCCGGCCTTTTTCCTTGAGCTGGAAGCGCTCGAGCTTGCCACCCTGCTGGTTGGAAACCACGGTTTCCGGGCGCGCCTGGACGATGTACAGCTTGCCGTCGTCGCCGTCACGGGCCCATTCGATATCCATCGGCCGGCCGTAGTGCTGCTCGATGGTCACTGCCTGACGCGCCAGCGCCATCACTGCCTCGTCGTCGATGCAGAAACGCGCACGATCGGCGGGAGCGACGTCGACAGTCTGCACCGACTTGCCCGCCGAGGCGTCCTCGGTATAGGTCATCTTGATCAGCTTGGAGCCCAGCGTGCGACGCAGCACGGCGGGCCGCCCGGCGGCCAGCGTCGGCTTGTGAACGTAGAACTCGTCGGGATTGACCGCGCCCTGCACCACGGTCTCGCCCAGCCCCCAGGAGCCGGTGATGAAGACTGCATCGCGATAACCGGATTCGGTATCCAGGGTGAACATCACGCCACTGGCGCCGATCTCGGAACGCACCATCTTCTGGATGCCCGCCGACAGCGCGACCTGGTCGTGATCGAAGCCGCGGTGCACGCGATAGGAGATCGCGCGGTCATTGAACAGCGAGGCAAACACCTCGTGAACGGCGCGCTTGACGTTGTCGAAGCCCTCGATATTGAGGAAGGTTTCCTGCTGGCCGGCGAACGAGGCATCGGGCAGGTCCTCGGCGGTCGCCGATGAGCGCACCGCGACCTTGAGGTTGGTATGACGCGACTCGAGCTCGCGATAGGCATCACGCAGCGCCGCCTCGAACTCCGGCGGCAGCGGCGTATCGATCACCCATTGGCGGATCTCGGCGCCCACACGCACCAACTCGTTGACATCGTCGACGTCGAGACGCGCCAGGGCTTCGTTGATACGCTCGTTAAGCCCTTCATGGGCCAGGAACTGTCGATAGGCAAACGCGGTGGTGGCGAAGCCGCCAGGCACCGTGACGCCGGCACCGGCCAGGTTGGAAATCATTTCACCCAATGAAGCGTTCTTGCCGCCCACCCGCTCGACATCGTCCATACCGAGACTATCGAACCATTCGATATAGTGTTCCAAGAGAGGTCCCCTCGTTTCGGTCCATTGCGCCCTGGGCGCCGAATGCGCCGTCCTGGCAGTTGTCAGCACCCTACCAAGCGGGGATCGTATTCGCCATTAGTCTAATAGCGAAGTCACTGGAGTATTTTTACAACATTGCTACTTTTCGCCACATTCCTGTAGTCGGCGCCGGTGACGGCTTGCCGCGCTGAGGTCAAGCGCCGACAATACGGCGAACTGTCATAGCCAACTACCCGCGAGAAAACGGCATGTCCCGCACCGCCTTCTTCATCTCCGACGGCACCGGCATCACCGCCGAGACGCTGGGCCGCAGCCTGCTGGCTCAGTTTGAAAGCCTCGAGATCAAAATGATCACCAAGCCGTACATCGACAGCAACGAGAAGGCGCACAACCTCGCCGATATTATCGCCGCCACCGCAGCGCGCGATGGCGAAACGCCGATCATCATCGACACCATCGTTGATCAGACCATCCGCGATATCATCAGCCACGTACCGGGTTTCAAGGTCGATGTCTTCACCACCTTCCTGGCGCCGCTCGAAGAGGAGCTCAAGGTTCACTCCTCCTATTCGGTGGGAAGCACCCACGCCATCGGCCGCGACGACGTCTACATGCACCGCATCGACTCGGTGCACTTCGCGCTGGACAACGACGATGGGGCGCGCATTCATCACTATGACAGCGCCGACGTGATCCTGACCGGCGTGTCGCGCTGCGGCAAGACGCCGACCTCGCTCTACCTGGCGCTGCAGTTCGGCATTCGCGCGGCCAACTATCCGCTGACCGAGGATGATCAGGACGAGGATGGCAATCTCAAGATGCCGGGCGCCCTGGCGCCCTACCGCCACAAGCTGTTCGGCCTGACCATCGACCCGCGCCGACTGGCAGCGATCCGCAGCGAGCGCCGCCCCAACAGTCGCTACTGCTCGATCGATCAGTGCCTGCAGGAGATCCAGCAGGCCGAAGCGCTGTATCGTCGCTATCACATCCCCTATATCGACACCACGCGCTTCTCGATCGAGGAAATCTCCACCCGGCTGATCGCCGAGACCGGGCTACAGCGGCGCTTCAGCCCGCGCTGAAGGCCTGGAGGCCGGTCTGGCAGCGCCCCAGGATCAGGGCGTGAATGTGCCCTCGTTAGGTAGTGACCGCCTCGAGGTTCATCAGATCGCGGATCCGTGATACTCGTCGTTGCTGCCGTGCATGTCGCGTGCCTGACAGACGATGTCCAGCGCCCTGCCGGCATTGTTGCTTGTTATGGGCTTGACCCGTTTCAGTGTCTTTGCAAGGCCGATTCCTGACTGGCGGCCAGCAAGCCCTCGGCGATACGCCGCTCGGTCGCTTCGTCGACCAGCAGCCCCACCAGATGCAACGCGAAGCCCATCGCCGTCGCCGGCCCCTGGCTGGTCAGCAACCGGCCGTCCTCGACCACCGGATGCTGCGAGAGGTGACCACCGGCGTCGACCAGCGCTGCCTGAAAAGCCGGGAAACCGGTCACCATGTAGCCGCGCACCAGATCGTGGGCGGCCAGCGCCACACCGGGCGCGGCGCAGATCGCGGCGATCCAGCCGTCGCGCTGACGTTGACGCTTCAGCAGCGCAGTCAGCGCCTCGTTGTCGCGCAGGCGCTCGGCACCGGGCATGCCGCCGGGCAGGACGAGGGCATCGAACTCGCTATCGGGATCGATGTCGGCCAGGCGGGTGTCGGCAGTCAGCCGGGTGCCGCGCGCCAGGGTCAGTGTAACCTCGCTCGTTGCCGAGGCGACGCTGACCTGGATATCGGCGCGTCGCAAGACATCGATCAGGGTCACGGTTTCGATATCTTCGCTACCATCGGCGACCGCGAGCAGTACCTTGGGCATCACGCTATCTCCTCGGCTTCAGAGTGGGTTGTCGGCCTGCGGCCTCCCCTCAGCATAGAAGCCGATCAGCGCCGAGCAATAGGCATCGTCGGTGTCGGGCCCGACGATGCCTATTGCCTGGTGCGTCAAGTATCCTGCTCGCCGGGACGGTAGAAACGCTGGATGCTCGAAAAATCGAGCCGTCCGTTACCCTGGGCGGCGTGCAAGGCGTACAGGTTGCGCGCCTGGGCGCCCATCGGAATCGCCGCACGCGATTCCAGCGCCAGCGTCGTCGCCAGTCCCAGGTCCTTACCCATCAGGTCGACCAGGAAGCCCCCCTGATAGTCGTTGGAGGCTGGCGCCTGCTCCATCACGCCCGGCCAGGGGTTGTAGACGTTGAGCGCCCAGTTGCCGCCCGAGCTCTGCTTCATGATCTCGGAGAGTACCGCCGGATCGAGGCCGTTCTGCACCCCCAGCGCCAATGCCTCGGCGGTTCCGCTCATCAGGATGCCCAGCAGCATGTTGTTGCACAGCTTGGCGACCTGGCCGGCGCCGCTGTCGCCGGCGTGGAAGATGTTCTTGCCCATTGCCTCGAGGACCGGCCGAGCCTGAGAGTAAGCCTCGGCGTCGCCGCCGACGATGAAGGTCAAAGTGCCGGCCCTGGCGCCACCGACGCCACCCGACACCGGCGCGTCGAGATAATTCAGGCCGCGCGCCGCGGCTGCCTCGGCGACCGTTCGCGCGTCATCGGGAGCGATGGTCGAGGCATCGATCAACAGCGGCTTGGCGTCGAGCGCATCGAGCAGGCCCGGTGCGCCACCGTCGCCCAGATAAAGGCTGCGTACATGGGCGCCGGCGGGCAGCATCGAGATCACCACCTCGACGCCGCGCGCGGCTTCCTCGGCGGTGGCGGCGCGTCGGGCCCCGGCCTGCTCCAAGGTCTGCATGGCGGATTCGACCAGATCGAAGACCGTCACCTCGAAGCCGGCCTTGACGAGATTTTCGGCCATCGGCGCGCCCATGTTGCCCAGGCCGATAAAGGCGACTCTTTTTTTGGCTGACATGACTCTGCTCCTCTAATTTATTGTTGTTAACACTGGTTGTCTTGAACCGACCTCACAGATCGCGCAACGGATGCTCGGCGGGCGACCACAACGGCGCCAGGAAGTCGTCGATGGCCGATGCCGGAACACTGGCCACGTCGGGATACGACCAGCGCGGTGCCTTGTCCTTGTCGATCAGCAGCGCCCGCACGCCTTCGGCGAGATCGGCATGCCGCGTGCACTGCACCGACAGGTTGAGCTCGTCGCGGAAGGCGTCGGCGAGGCTCGAGTGGCGATGACGCTCGAGCATGCGCCAGACCAGATGAGCGGTGATCGGGCAGCCGTCCGACAAGCGCTGACGGTTGGCGGCCAGCCAGGGATCGTCGTGCGTGTCATCGAGAATGCGTTGTACCGCGCCGGCGACAGGGGACACCCCGACCAGGTGCTGAATGGTATCAAAATGCGTCCATAGCGGGCTTTCAGGCGCCTGGTCGCGCGCCTCGAAACCGGCCAGTATTTCAGCCACGGCACCCGGATGGGCAAGCTCGCCCTGCTGCAGGGCAGCGATCACCGCCTCGCGACGTTCGCGGGGAATGAAACGATCGGCCAGCCCCGCCAGCAAGGCGTCGCGGGCGTTCAACTGGGCGCCGGTCAACCCCAGGTAGGCGCCCAGTCCACTGGGCATGCGGCTCAGAAACCAGCTGGCACCGATGTCGGGATACAGGCCGATAGTGATCTCGGGCATGGCGATGCGCGAGGTTTCGGTGACCACGCGCTCGCCGGCGCCGGCCAGCAGGCCCAGGCCACCCCCCATGATGATTCCGTCGCCCCAGGCGATCAGCGGCTTGGGATAACGGTGGATTCGGTAATCGAGACGGTACTCGGCGGTGAAATAGCGTGTCGCGAAGTCGCCATCGTCGGGGCCTGCGGTATCGCTCATGGCCCGGTACAGAGCGACCACGTCACCGCCGGCGCAGAACGCCTTATCACCCGCGCCCTCGAGCCACACTGCGGCGATCGTCGGGTCGTCGGCCCACTGCTCCAGTCGCTCCAGCAACCGCTCGATCATCGCCAGCGACAAGGCGTTGAGCGTGCGCGGTGCGTTGAGCGTGGCCACCCCGATGCGCCGCTCGTCGCGGGTCGGCCACTCGTCGAAAAGCACCACATCCTCGTTCATGGTCTGACGTCTCCCGTTGATTATTGTCTCAGCCGGACGAACGTTGCATCCGAGCCCGTCGCTCATTGCAACAGCTCGACGACGCCCGGCTCGAACAGCCGGCGCGCGGCGATCAGGCGCATGATCTCGTTGGTGCCCTCGAGGATCTGGTGAACGCGGGTGTCGCGCACCAGCCGCTCGAGCGGGTATTCGCGGATGTAGCCATAACCGCCATGCAGCTGCAGGGCGTCGTTGCAGACCTGGAAACCGATGTCGGTGGCCAGGCGCTTGGCCATCGCGCAATGGGCCGGCGCCTGGGGGTCGCCGCGATCGAGCTGCCAGGCAGCGTGGCGCACCATCAGCCGGGCGCTGAGCAACTCGCTGGCCATATCGGCGAACTTGAACTGCAGGGCCTGGAACGTCGCCAGCTCACGGCCGAACTGCTTACGCTCGTGAAGGTAGTCGCGGGATAGCGTCAGCGCCTGCTGGGCCGCGCCCAGCGAACAACTGGCGATATTCAGACGCCCGCCATCGAGCCCCTTCATGGCCAGCTTGAACCCCTCGCCCTCCTCGCCCAGCCGATTGCCGGCGGGCACCCGTACATCGTCGAAGCTGACCAGCCGGGTCGGCTGGCTCTTCCAGCCCATCTTCTCCTCGTTCTTGCCGTACTCGATCCCCGCGCTGTCGGCGGGCACCAGAAAGGTCGAGATCCCCGCTGCGCCCGAATCCGCCGCACCGGTGCGCGCCATCACCACCAGCACATCGGTGGCGCCGGCACCGGAGATGAACATCTTGCTGCCGGTCAGACGATACTCGTCGCCGTCGCGCACCGCCCGGGTCGCCAGGCTGGCGGCATCGGAGCCGGCGCCGGGTTCGGTCAGGCAGTAGGAAGCCAGCCGCTCGCCGCTGACCAGGCGCTCGATCCACGTCTCGCGCAGCGCCTCGCTACCCCAGCTGGCGATCATCCAGGTCGCCATGTTGTGAATCGTCAGGTAGGCGGTGGTCGACACGCAGCCCTGGGCGAGTTGCTCGAAAATCAGCGCGGCGTCGAGGCGCGACAGTCCCAATCCGCCGCGCGCCTCGTCGACATAGATGGCCAGAAAGCCGGCTTCGCCGGCGCGGCGGATGACCTCCACGGGAAAGTACGCGGTGGCATCCCACTCAGCGGCGTGCGGGGCGAGTTCGGCCCGGGCGAAATCGGCAGCGGCCTGCTGCAGGGCACGTTGGTCGTCACTCAGGGCGAAGTCCATGACCGGTATTCCTCGGCTAACGTTTTGGTGACTTGTCGCTCTAACCTAGCAGCGCGCGGAAGGCGAGCAAGACGGCCGTTAGTCTACTTTACGTAAACGTAAGCCTGCTCTAGCCTAGGGCGACGGGCATGATGACATCGGCGTCATCCCCACCGACTGCGAGGATCAGCCGCATGCCACAGACGACCCCCGCCAGCGCTGCTGTTGCACACGACAGCAACCGCCGAACCTACACCATCGGCGAGCTGTCGCAGCGCTACGCGGTCACCCCGCGCACCATTCGCTTCTACGAACAGGAAGGCCTGCTCGAGCCCGAGCGCCGTGGCCAGACGCGCATCTACCACGACAAGGACCGGGTGCGTCTCAAGCTGACCCTGCGCGGCAAGCGCCTGGGCTTTTCGCTGGCCGAGATCCGCGAGGTCATCCATCTTTACGATCATGCACCCGACGGCGACGAGCGCCAGCTGCGTCGCATGCTGGATATCCTCGACGAGAAACGTGCCGCGCTCAATCAGCAGCTACGCGACATTCAGGCCCTGCAGCACGAACTCGACGATGTCGAGGGCCGCTGCCGCGACTCTCTCGCTGCGCTGTCACGCCAACGTGCCAGCTCCTGAAACGCTAGTTGCGAGCAGCTTTAATTCTCAGAGCCTCGCTTTTTAACCATTACCCGAGCCGATAATAACAAGCAGGAATCGAGACGATGACACGCCAAACCACACCCCGCACCGTCCCGGACACTCGCCTGAGCTACGTCAGCGGCATCGCCGAACGGCCACTCAAGGGCGAAACCATCGGCGACTGTTTCGATGCCACCGTCGCCCGCTACCCGGACCGTGACGCGCTGATCAGCCGCCATCAGCGATTGCGCTACACCTGGACAAGCCTCAAGGCCGAGGTCGACCGAACCGCGCGCGCCCTGCTCGCTGTGGGTGTCGCCAGTGGCGACCGGGTCGGCATCTGGGCGACCAATCGCGCCGAATGGGCGATCACTCAGTTCGCCACCGCCAAGATCGGCGCCATCCTGGTCAACATCAACCCCAGCTATCGCAGCCACGAACTCGAGTATGCACTGCGCCAATCGGGTGCCTCGACACTGATCCTGCAGGGCGCCTTCAAGACCTCGCGCTACGCCGACATGATCGCCGAGCTGGTGCCGGCGCTGAACGAAACGGCCGGTGCGACGCTCGCCGGTGCGGCGATCGCCAGCGAACGGCTGCCCGAGTTGAAGCGCGTGGTGTGTCTCGATGACGACTGGGCGCTTCCCGGCATGCTCACCTGGGATGCGCTGCTCGCCCGTGCCGACGAGACGCGCGCCGAGGAACTCACCGCCCTGCAGGCCAGCCTGCAGTTCGACGACCCGATCAACATCCAGTACACCTCGGGGACTACCGGCGCGCCCAAGGGCGCCACGTTGTCGCATCACAACATCCTCAACAACGGCTTCTTCGTTGCCGAACGCATCGGCTTGACCGCTGAAGACCGCATGGTGATCCCGGTTCCGCTGTATCACTGCTTCGGCATGGTGATGGGCAACCTGGGTTGCATGACCCACGGCGCGGCGATGATCTACCCCGGCGAGGGGTTCGATGCGCTGGCCACCCTCACGGCGGTGGCCGAGGAGCGCGCCACCGCGCTCTACGGGGTGCCGACGATGTTCATCGCCGAACTCGAGCATCCGGAGTTTTCCCGCTTCGATCTGTCGTCGCTGCGCACCGGGATCATGGCCGGCTCGATCTGCCCCATCGAGGTGATGCGCCAGGTGATCGACAAGCTGCACATGCAGGAAGTCAGCATCTGCTACGGCATGACCGAAACCAGCCCGGTGAGCCTGCAGACCCAGACCGATGCCCCGCTCGACAAGCGCGTGACCACCGTGGGCACCATTCATCCCCATCAGGAAGTCAAGCTGGTCGACCCGTCGACCGGACGCGTCGTGGCGCGCGGCGAACGCGGCGAACTGTGCACCCGCGGCTATAGCGTAATGCTCGGCTATTGGCAGAATCCCGAGGCCACCGGTCAGGCAATCGATGGTGCCGGCTGGATGCACACCGGCGACCTGGCGCAGATGGATGACGACGGTTACGTGGCGATTACCGGGCGCATCAAGGACATGATCATCCGCGGCGGCGAGAACATCTATCCGCGCGAGATCGAGGACTTCCTGTATACCCACCCAGCGATTTCGGATGTTCAGGTGATCGGCGTTCCCGACGACAAGTACGGTGAAGAGGTGATGGCGTGGGTCAAGCTGGTCGACGGCCAGCAGCTCGACGAGGAGGCGCTGCGGGCGTTCTGTCAGGGGCGCATCGCGCACTACAAGGTGCCGCGCTACGTCAAGTTCGTCGATGCCTTCCCGATGACCGTCACCGGCAAGATCCAGAAGTTCAAGATGCGCGAGACCGCCACCCAGGAGCTGGGGCTGTAATCGGCGACAGCACGAATTGCCGCGAGATGAGCTACCGCCCGAGCGTTTGGACGGCAGCTAGTCCAACAGTGCAGCGATGACCCGCTTGGCGCGCCCGATGCCGGTGGCCAGCGCGGCGTCGGTCTCGACCGTGCGACTTTCGCCGTCAGCGACCCCGGCAGCCGAGTTGGCCACCACCGCCAGACAGGCATAGGGGATCGCCAGCTCGCGCGCCAGCACTGCCTCGGGCATCCCGGTCATACCCACCAGCCGGCAGCCGTCTCGCGCCAGGCGGGCGATCTCTGCAGCGGTTTCCAGCCGCGGCCCCTGGGTGCAGCCATAGACTCCGCCATCGATTAGCGTCTCGCCGATCTGCGCCCCGGCCGCCAGCAGCTGCCGGCGCAGCGCCTCACTGTAGGGAATCGAGAAAGCAATGTGCTTGAGCGGCTTGTAGCGCCCATCGAAGTAACTCGACTCGCGACCCATCGTGTAGTCGATCAGCTGATCGGGCGCCACCAACGTGCCCGGCTCGAGTGCGGGATCGATCGCGCCCACCGCATTGACGGCGACGATGCGGCTGGCACCGGCCTGGCTCAGTGCCCATAGATTGGCCCGATAGTTGATGCGATGCGGTGGAAGCTTGTGTGGGTGACCGTGGCGGGCCAGAAACAGCACTTGATGGCCCCCCAGGGCACCCTGAATCACGCTCGCTGACGTCGCGCCCAGTGGCGTTTCTGCCGAGAGGCGCTTGGCGACTTCGAGCCCGCTCAGTGTGGTGAAACCACTACCGCCGATGATGGCCAGCATCCGCTGATCCTCGCAAACAGGCACCAGCCGGCGGCTGGCGCGCTACATGCCCTTGGGGGCGAAGATGCCCGGCGCGTTGCGCCAGTACCCCTTGTAGTCCATACCGAAGCCGAACACATAGCGATCCTCGACCTCGAGGCCGCAATAATCGGCCTTGAGATCCGGTGCCGCCTTGCGTGCGTGACGCTTGTCGACCAGCACCGCGGTCGAGATGCTCGCTGCGCCAGCTTCACGGCAATAGGCGAGGATCGCTGCCAGCGTAGCGCCCTCGTCGAGGATGTCGTCGACGATTACCACATGCCGGCCCGCCATGGGTACTTCCGGCGACACCCGCCAGAACAACTCGCCACCGCGCGTGCCGCCACGATAGCGGGTCGCGTGCAGGTAATCGACCTCGAGCGGAAAGCCAAGCCGTGTCAGCAGGTGACCGGTGGTGATCAGCCCGCCATTCATCACGCAATAGAAAACCGGCAGCTTGTCGCCCAGTTTGGCGGTGATCGCCTCGGCCATGCGGTCGAGGGCAAGCTCGACCTGGGATTGGGTAATCAGACAATCGGCATTGTCCATGAGCTCGCGCATGAAGGTGAGGGAATCGTGGTGCGTGCTATCGTGTTCAGACATCGGGATTGGCGTCACTGTCGCTTGCGGAGGAACCCCGCGCGCGCTCCTGGTGGGAAGCGGCGTGGTGCGATGAATCCAGCGTTGAAGGCGGCCTTTCGCCGCTGTGTCGAGACGCTTCGGCGTCCTCTTGGGTGTCTTGCGCGTCCTCGGCCTGGCGAAGCGACAAGGCATCGGCGAGGTGTAGCTCGCGGGCCGGCATGGCGATTGCCGCCCCCTCCTCGTCGACGATCTCGGCGATGCGCAGCAGAACTTCCTGCTTGATCGTCTGATGCTCGCCCCAGTCCGTGGTACGGGTATAGGCGTGAATCAGGATATCCAGCGAGTAGGCGCCATAAGTGTAGAAATTGACCAGCAGCAGATTGTCCTGGTCGATCGAATCGTGTCGCTCGAGATAGTGACGTATCCGCGAGACGATAGTGTCCACCTGAGCGATATCGCGATAGCGCAGCCCCAGCGTCTCGAAGATACGGCGGTTGAGCATCCGCGACGGATTGACCACGGCGATGGTACCGAAAATCATGTTAGGGACGTAGATCGGACGCGAATCGAAGTTGCGGATGCGCGTCAGCCGCCAGCCAATGTCCTCGACGACGCCCTCGATTTCTCGGTCCGGCGAACTGATCCAGTCACCGACCCTGAACGGGCTATCGAGATGGATCGCCAGCCCGGCGAAGAAGTTGGTCAGGATGTTGCGTGCGGCAAAGCCGATGATCAGCCCACCGGCCCCGCCGAAGGCCAGCAGGCCCGAGATCGACATGCCCAGCGCTTCCAGCATGGCGAGTATCACCAGCGTGAGTATCGTCGCACCCAATAGCTTGCTGATCGCCGAGGCGGTCGAGGCATTCAGCGGCTGGCCGGAATGCTTGGCCGGTGGAAAGACCAGGCGCTGCTCGATCAGCCGGGTCAGGCGCACCCCGCCCCAGGCGATCATCCCCAGCACGAACAGCCACAGCACGGTGGGCGCATGCTCGCTGGCCCACTGATTGCCGAAGCGCTCGGCGAGCAGGCTCGCCATGCCGATGATCGCGGTACCCCAGATGCCTACCCAGAGCGGACCGCGCACCGCGAGCAACAGGGTGTCGTCCCAGCGGTTGCGGGTCTTTTCCAGTACCCGTACCCCACGCCAGACCACCAGCCGGGTAAACAGATCGGCGACCAGTGCCAAGGCCAGGATGACCGCGGGGGTCACCAGCCAGCCAGGCAGTCCGAAATGACTGTTGACCCACTCCTCAAGCGGTGCCAATACCTCCAGCATGCTCAACTCCGCGGTGCGAGATCCGCGGGCTCGTCGACCAGCGCCTCGAGCTGGGCGTGGGCCTTGCGCCAGCGGTTCAACGCCGTCAACGTATCGAGCCCCGGCCGGGCGCGGCCATAGCGCAACTTGGCCGGACGCTTGGAAGCACGCCCCGCACAGGCCTCGATGACCGCCCGGGCCGCGTCACGATCGTTGCATACCAGCACCATGTCGCAGCCCGCCTCGAGCGCCTGCAGGGCCCGCGCGGCCGGATCACCCGCGGTATGCGCAGCCGCCATCGACAGGTCGTCCGAAAAGATCGTGCCACGAAAGCCCAGTTCTTCGCGCAGCAGCCCAAGCCAGCTCGGCGAGTAACCGGCCGGCCGCGCGTCGAACGCCGGATAGGTCACGTGGGCCGGCATGATGCCGTCGAGGCGCCCGGCCAACTCGGCGAAGGGAACCAGGTCGTGGCTCCGTAGCGCCTGCAGGGGGCGCTCATCAACGACCTCGTGGGTATGCGAGTCGGCGGCGGTACCGCCATGCCCCGGGAAGTGCTTGCCCACGGCGACCATGCCGGCCTCATGCAGCCCATCGATGAATGCGCCGCCCATCGTCGCCACGGCGTGTGGGTCCGCCGCGAAGCTACGGTCGCCGATCACGCTGGAAATGCCGGCATCGACATCGAGCACCGGGGCGAAGCTCAGGTCGAGTCCGCAGGCCGCCATCTCCATGCCCAACAGCCAGCCGGCTTCCCGACACAGATGCAGGCAGCGCTGGGGGTCGCTTTCATAACAGCGCCCCAACCGAGCCATGGAGGGCAACCGCGTCACGCCTTCGCGCAGTCGCTGGACCCGGCCGCCTTCCTGGTCGATCCCCAGCAGCAGGTCTGGGCGCACCTGACGCAGGCTGGCACACAGCTCACTGACCTGGGTCGCATTGACGATGTTGCGTGCGAACAGGATCACGCCGCCGACTTCGGGCCGCATCAGCAGTTCGCGCTCAGCGCGAGTCAGAGTAGTCCCTTCGAGATCCAGCATCACCGGGCCAAGCGGTTGGGTCATGGTTGGAGTCCTTGGCTTTGAGGGGGGCCGATTCTAGACCAATGACGGCCCCGACAACAGGCGTTGGCGTTCAGTCATGCAGCCACACCGGCGTACCCGGCACGGCCCGCTCGAACAGGCTGAGCAGTGCCTTGTCACGCAGCCGTATGCAGCCGTGCGAGGCGGGTTGGCCCATCGGCTCCGTGGCGGGCGTGCCGTGCAGGTAAATATAGCGACGCTGGGAGTCTACGGCACCCCTGCGATTGAAATCGCGCTCCAGCCCGCACAACCAGAGGATCCGGGTGAGAATCCAGTCGCGCTGCGGGTGGGCCGCTGCCAGTTCGGGCCCGAAAACCTCGCCGGTGGGTCGACGGCCGCGAAATACCGTGCCTGGCGGCTCGCCGCCGCCGATCGCCGCGCGTACATAATGCCAGCCCAACGGCGTCTGGCCGCTGCCATCGCGTTGTCCGTTACCCGCGACGCCCGACGAGATGGCATGACTCTCCAGCACTTCGCGGCCTTGCCACAGAATAAGCGACTGACGGGCCAGATCGATCTCGAGCCAGAGTCCATTCGACGGCGGCAGTTCGTTGAGTCGCGGTGTACGCATGCCTAACCCGCCAATGCCTGGGGGTCCTCGGGCAACGGCGCGTTCATGCCGGCGACGACTACTGGGCGTAAACGGCGGATCAGCTCACGGACGCTGACATGTTCTCCGTAATCCTGTTCGGCAATGTCACGCAGCGCATCGAGCCCGGAAAGCGTGAAGATCACCGTACCCAGCATGAAATGCAGTCGCCAGAAGCGTTCGGCATCGGGCAGCTCCGGCGTGGCCTTGCGCACCAGCTCGGCGAAGCGCGTGAACACACTGCCGTACTGCTGCTGAATATAACCGCGCAGATGACCCTGAGCCTGAGTGTAGGCCAGCCCCAGCAGGCGCATGAATACCTTGAGGCTGTTGCGCTCGGCCGGCACCTCGAGCACGGTGCGCGCCATGCTTTCCAGCAAAACCTCCAAAGGAATCGGCTGGCCAGCATACTGGGCCTCGAGAGCGTCGAGGGTGGCATGGAAACGCTCGGTGAACGGGTCCAGGTAGCGCGCGAATACCGCCTGGATCAGCGCCTTCTTGGAGCCAAAATGGTAGTTAACCGCGGCCAGGTTGACCTTGGCCTTGCTGGTGATGTTGCGCAACGACGTCTCGGCAAAACCGCGCTCGGCAAACAGCACTTCGGCGGTATTGAGTATCCGCGTCACTGTGTCGGTCTGAGCCATGACTTGTCCCTGCCTGCTGATAAACGATTGTTTAAAACATAAACTGAATTCTACCCGGTTAACGTTTCTTCAACAAACTAGCCCGGTTCAAACGCTTGGTTCACGCTGACCACGGACGAATACTTGGCGATTACTGGATACAATTCCATGCTGTATACTTAACCACAAACCCGTTAAGCGACCAGCGGAGGCCGCATGACTCGCGCTCTTACCCCGCGCCAGCAAAACGTCTATGACTTCATCGTCAAGACCATGACCGAACTGGGCTATCCGCCGACCCGGGCCGAGATCGCTCGGGCGCTGGGCTTCCGCTCGCCCAATGCCGCCGAGGAGCACTTGCGCGCGCTGAGCCGCAAGGGGGTGATCCGCATGATACCCGGCACCTCGCGGGGTATTCGCCTGCCCAGCCAGGTCACTGCAACTGGTCAGGCCAATCAAGACAGCGAAGCCGGCCTCGCCGACAGCGAGAACGGCCTGCCAATCATCGGTGAAGTCGCAGCCGGTAGTCCGATGCTCGCTGCCGAGCATATCGATCGTTATTGCCCTCTGCCTGCCGATTTCTTTTCCCCGCGTGCCGATTATCTGTTGCGCGTGCGCGGGCTATCGATGCGCGACGCCGGCATCCTCGAGGGCGACCTGCTCGCCGTGCACCGGACCGACCGGGTCCGCGACGGTCAGATCGTGGTGGCCCGCCTTGAGGATGACGTGACCGTCAAACGCTTCAAGCGCGAGGGTCATCGCGTCTGGTTGATTGCCGAAAACCCCGAGTTCGAACCGATCGAAGTCGACCTTCGTAACAACCCCCTGGAAATCGAAGGTGTCGGCGTCGGTGTGATTCGCGGCGGCAATGGCCAGGCCCTGGGCTAGGCCGCGCGGCCGCTTAGCCGTGCCATCTCGCGGATGAACCATGCGCAAGATCCTGCATGCCGACTGTGACTGCTTTTATGCCGCGGTGGAAATGCGTGACAACCCGGCGCTGCGCGATGTGCCGCTGGCGATCGGCGGCAGCACCGCACAGCGCGGCGTGATCGCCACCTGCAATTATCCGGCGCGGCGCTATGGCATCCACTCCGCCATGCCCACCGGGCAGGCCTTGCGGCTGTGCCCCGAGTTGACGCTGCTGCCGCCGGATTTTCCGCGTTACCGGGCGGTTTCCGAGCGCATCCAGGCAATCTTTCATGAGCTGACGCCGCTGGTCGAGCCACTCTCGCTCGACGAGGCATTTCTCGATGTCAGCGACGTGCGCCGCTTTCGCGGCAGCGCGACATGGATGGCCGATTGGATCAAGCGCGAAGCGCTGCGGCGCACCGGCATCAGCGTTTCGGTGGGCGTGGCGCCGAGCAAGTTTCTCGCCAAGATCGCCAGCGACTGGGAAAAGCCCGACGGGCTGACCGTCATCCCGCCAGACCAAGTGCAGGCCTTCATCAGCACGTTAGCCGTCAACAAGTTGCATGGCGTCGGCCCGGCCACCGCCGCCAAGCTGGCCTCGCTGAATATTGTCACCTGCGCTGACCTGCAGCATTGGTCGCTGGAGGCGCTGAGCGAACGCTTCGGCAAGTTCGGCCGACGGCTCTACGAGCTTGCCCGCGGCGTTGATGACCGCCCGGTACGGACCGAACGTGAGCGCAAGTCGGTGAGCGCCGAAAACACCTTCCACCGTGACCTGCCCGATCTTGCCGCCTGCCGCGCGCAGCTGCCGGCGCTGATCGAGCGGCTGCACGAACGCCTGGAGCGACACGGCAATCCGGCGATCAAGGGCGTGTTCGTCAAGGTACGCTTCAATGATTTCACGCTGACCACCCTCGAGGGCGGCGGCCTGCAGCCCGACGCCGCACACTGTCTTGCCCTGCTCGACGAAGCCTGGGCGCGCGGGAGTCGGCCCGTGCGCCTGCTGGGGGTCGGTGTACGTTTGACCTCGTCCGATGACGCTCGCCAGTTGTCGCTGTTTCCCTGATCGTCACCTTAGCCTTGCGAACCGTTCAGCGGCTCGCTCAGGCAAAGACCACCGTCTTGTTGCCGTGGATCAGCACGCGATCCTGAAGATGCCAACGCAGGCCCCGGGCGAGTACCGCACGTTCGATATCGCGGCCGAAACGCACCAGATCCTCGGTAGTATGGCAATGCGTGATGCGATGCACGTCCTGCTCGATGATCGGTCCCGCGTCCAGCTCTTCGGTCACGTAATGGCAGGTTGCCCCGATCAGCTTGACGCCCCGGTCGTAGGCCTGATGGTAGGGCTTGGCACCGGCAAATGACGGCAGAAAGCTGTGATGGATATTGATCACTCGACCGGCATAGCGCTGGCACAGCCCCGGCGGCAAGATCTGCATGTAGCGCGCCAGGACCACGCCATCGGCCTGGGCCGCAGCGATCAGTCGCTCGGTTTCGGCGAAGGCAGCCGTCTTGTCGTCGGGTGCGACAGGCACGTGATGGAAGGGAATGCCGTGCCACTCGACCAGCGAGCGCAATACGTCATGGTTGGAAATCACGCAAGGAATCTCGCAATCCAGCTCACCGATATTCCAGCGATGCAGAAGATCCACCAGACAGTGCGAGGCCTTGGAAACCATCAGCACGATGCGCTTGCGCTGTGCGCTGTCGTTGAGTGACCAGTCCATGCCAAATGTCTCGGCGATCGGCTGGAATGACTCGCGGAAATGCGCGATCGCCGGTGCGTCCGTATCGAAGCGAATTTCGTAGCGCATGAAGAAGCGTCCGGTCACCAGATCAGAATGCTGGTTGGCTTCGGTGATCGAGCCCTGCTGATCGGCGATGAAGTTGGACACTCGAGCGACGATGCCGACCCGGTCGGGGCAGGATACGATGAGACGATAATAATGCGACATGAAGGGGCGGAACTCTCGGTAACCGTGAACGGTCGCACATTGTAACCAATTGCCCCGACTTGACTAACGTTCGTTGTGAGCCAGGCGACGCATCTCGTATAGTGGGGGCTTCCTCACAAGCTCGTGTCACTGATGTTGCAATCTCGCGTCCAGATCCGTCCCCGAAAACGTCCGCCTCTCTATTTCCTGCCGCTGGGAGGTTGTGGCGAGATCGGCATGAACCTCAGCCTCTATGGCTACGGTGATGAATGGATAGCCGTCGACTGCGGTATGATGTTGCGCCAGGATCTGCCCGATTCACCCCTTCAGGTACCCGATGTGGGTTGCCTGACGCCGCTGGGCATTCGTCCGCGTGCGCTGATCATTACCCATGGTCATGAGGATCATATCGGTGCCGCCGCCTGGCTATGGCCCCATTGGGGCTGCCCCATCTATGCCACGCCACTGGCGGCCGGCCTGTTGCGGGCCAAGTTTCTGGAACGCGGCCTGGCTACCGATGCGATTCGCGTCGTCGCGCCCGGCGACGCACTGGAGAGCGGGCCGTTCGCGCTGCGCTACCTGCCGCTGACCCATTCGATTCCCGAAAGCTGCGCGTTGCTGCTCACCACGCCCCACCACCGGGTGCTGCATAGCGGCGACTGGAAACTCGACCCCGAGCCGCTGATCGGCAAGCCGGTCGACGAGCAGCTTTATGCCTCGTTGGCACCGGTCGACCTGGTGGTCGGTGATTCCACCAATGCCGCCCTGCCCGGCTGGTCGCGCAGCGAAGGCGATGTCGCCCGGGCCCTGGAGCAGGCCATCGGTGCCTGTGCAGGACGCGTCATTGTCTCCTGCTTCGCCAGCAATCTGGCGCGGGTGCTGGCGGTGGGGCGTGCCGCGGCGCGTTGCGGACGCCGTGTCAGCCTGATGGGGCGCTCGATGGAACGCATGGTACGCACCGCTCGCGCCCTGGGTTACCTGGAAGATTTTCCGCAGCTGGTCCCGGTACGCGACCTGGGTTACCTGCCTGCCGAGGAAGTGCTGATCATTGCCACCGGCAGCCAGGGAGAGCCGCGAGCCGCCCTGTCACGTCTCGCCCAGGGCCGGCATCCTGATCTGGAATTACAGGCCGGCGACACGGCGATCTTCTCGGCCAAGGCAATACCCGGGAACGAGCGGTTGATTGAGCGCTTACAAATGGCCCTCAAGCGCCTGGATGTTGCCGTGCTCGAGGAAACCCGGCATCCCGAACTGCATGCCTCGGGTCACCCGGCCCAGGACGAACTGCGGACCTTCTATAAGTGGATCAAACCGCAGCGGTTGCTCCCGGTACATGGTGAACGTGGCCACCAGGAGGCCCACCAGCGCCTGGCCGAGTCATGCGGAATCGATGCGCCGCTCACACCCAATAATGGCGACCTGATTTGTATCGAGCGTACGGCGATGACCATCGAGCGACAAGTCGCCCAGAACCCCTATATCGTTCATCAGAATGAAGTGCATGCCCTGAAGGGGCTCGAAAGCCCTGCGGCACAATCCAGTCAACCTCGCGAGGGACGCTTCTACCTGGTCTTGCCGGTGATGGCGATGGGTGACGGCTGGTACCGCGTAGGGCGCTTGCTGATCGATTATACCGGCGCTTCGCCGCTCGACGAGACGGCCTTCGCCGATTGGCTCGATGACACGTTGGAGCAACTTGACGCCGAAACCCTCGCGCAATTGCGCCATCAGCTCCAGTCACGCCTGGTGAGTTGGCTGAGCGATCATCTGCGGCGCCTGCCGGTCGTTCACCTGCAGATCAGCGCCACAGAAACGGCGTCCTGAGCAGCTCTTTCATCAATAAGCTTTCGCTAGCCAAATAGCGCCGTCAAAAATAAAGCGGATGCTTGGGCATCCGCTTTACCGGAACGAGGCCACCCGAGTGATGCACCTGAAGGCGGTATGAGGCGCCTAGGCGTTTTCGAGCTTGTCCTTCTTGGGCGGGCGACCACGACGCTTGGGTTGTTCACCGACCAGGTCGTCGAGAGAAAGCCCGGCGTCATTGATCGCTTCACGAATTTCCTCGAGCTTACGCGCCTTGACGGTTTCCTCTTCCTGGCGGCGACGATCTTCATCCTGCTTTTGCTCGATCACCTCGTTAATCACTTCAGCAAGCTTGGTCAGCTGCTCCATGCTCAACTGTCGAGCGGCTGCCCGCGCCACATTCTTGTTGCGAGCGATTCTTTCCAGCGATTCAGTAGACATCGGCCTCCTCCATTCAAAGCGTCAAATACTGCATACGATGTGCGAATGTAAAAAGTATATGCTCTGAAGGCTGATTGGCAAGCAAAGTTGCTCGATCATGAGCGCCGGATATTTACCAATAGTCTGCTAAAAATCCCGAGTAGAGGCGCAAAAAGAGACGCTAGCCAAGCCGCCCTCAGCCGCCGGTCATGTTCATGAAACGCACCACCTGAACGTCGCCGTCGGTCGAGAAATGATGGCGTTCGGGCTTGAGCGGCATGGCCTCGACAATGCGTTGCTTGAGGGCATCGATATCGCCCGGGTAACGGCGCAATACTTCACGCAGATCTACCGAATGCTCGTTACCCAGGCACAACAGTAGACGCCCCTCCACTGTGACCCGAACACGATTGCAGCTGGCACAGAAGTTATGACTGTGCGGAGAAATGAAGCCAATGCGGGACGCGCTGTCCGTCATGCGGTAATAACGTGATGGCCCGAGGGTCGTTTCGGTGGTCGGTAGCAAGGTATGCCGTGCCTCGATCAGGCGCTGCACGTCGTCGCTGGAACAATAAGTTTCAGCGCGCGAATGATCCGAGACATCACCCAGCGGCATCTCCTCGATGAAACTGATATCGATACCCTCGTCGCGGGCGAAATCGACCAGATCGGTGACCTCGTCGTCATTGCGGCCGCGCAGAATGACCGCGTTGAGCTTGATCCGCTCGAAGCCGGCATCCTGGGCAGCATGAATACCATCGATGACCCGATGCAGGTCGCCGGTGCGCGTCAAGCGTTTGAAGCGCGCGGGATCCAGTGAATCGAGACTGATATTGAGACGCTTGAGCCCGCCCTTGCGAAGCGCCTTGGCATATTTGCCCAACCCCGCCCCGTTAGTCGTCATGGCAAAGTCCTTGAGGCCATCCAGGGCGCCGATGTCGCTCACCAGGTCATCGATGCCTCGCCGAACCAGAGGCTCGCCGCCGGTCAGGCGAATCTTCTCGACACCCAGCTCCGTGAAAGCCCGGGCGACTTGAGCCAACTCCTCAAGGGTCAAGACCTGGGCCCGAGGTAAAAAAGTCATTTCCTCGCTCATGCAATAGACACAGCGAAAATCGCAGCGGTCGGTGACCGATATCCGCACGTAGCGGACCCTGCGCTGATAGTCATCGATCAGTTGCGTCATCATTACCTCCAGCGCTCGGCTGCCTGCCTGTCCGTGTCCCGCTCGGCGACCCAATAGTCTCCATCGGCGGTGTGTTCCTTCTTCCAAAAAGGGGCGCGGGTCTTCAGATAATCCATGATGAAAAGACAGGCATCGAATGCCGCCTGTCGATGGGCGCTGGCAACCGCGACCAGCACGATCGGATCGCCCGCTTCAAGGCGTCCGATGCGATGAATGAGCCGCACGCCATTGAGCGACCAGCGGCGTCCTGCCTCGGCGACAATCTCGCCCAGTGCCGATTCGGTCATGCCCGGATAATGCTCCAGCGTCAACGCCGTGACCTCGGGCCGCTCATTGAAATCGCGCACCAGCCCGGTAAAGCAAACGACGGCGCCAATGTCGTTTCGCTGAGCAACGAGTGTCGCCTGCTCGGTGCCAACATCGAAGTGCTCATACTGTACACGGATCATCTCAGCCTCCGGTGACCGGCGGAAAGAACGCGACCTCGTCGCCATCGGTCAGATGGCTGTCTTCACCGCTCATGACTTGATTGATCGCGCAGAGCACCCGCTTTTCGGCGAGCATCGAGAACCGTTCATCGCGTGCCACCAGGGCCGACTTGAGCCCCGCGATATCCGGGGTCGGCAATGCCTCGAAGGGAATATCCAGATCGCTGACACCCAAGCGTTCGCGCAATTCGGCGAGACACTTGACATGAATGCAGGGCGCCTCGGCACGCGGTGCAATGCCGACGTAGCCCTCCTGGCATTCGCCGGTCACTATCGGTTGGAGCCGCACTCGGTTGGACCGCATCCGGTGTGAGCCGGGTCATTTCGCCTGACGATGGCCCGGCGTCGTGACGGTAGTCGCCGGAGCGTCCGCCGCTCTTGGCCTGCAGGCGTATCTCGCCGATTTCCATCGTCTTGTCGACGGCCTTGCACATGTCGTAGAGGGTCAGGCAGGCCACCGAGACCGCGGTCAATGCCTCCATTTCGACGCCGGTCTGGCCGGAGAGGCGGCACAGTGCGGTGACCTTGACGCAACTGGCAGCCTCGTCGAGCTCGAAATCGACCGTTACCTTCGACAGCGCCAGCAAGTGGCATAACGGGATCAGTTCATGGGTACGCTTGGCAGCCTGGATTCCAGCGATGCGTGCCGTCGCCAATACATCGCCCTTGGGCAGGCTGCCCTCGGCGAGAAGCGCCAGGGTTGCCGGTTGCATGTGAATCCGGCCACTCGCCAGCGCTTCGCGGCGAGTCGTCTGCTTGTCGCCGACGTCGACCATGTGGGCCTCGCCGCGCGCATTGATATGGGTCAGACTCATGTCAGCTCACCAAAGGGTTGCAGTAATACGGTTTCGCCCGCACCGATATCGGCACGGGACGCCTCGATTTCGATCAGACAGTTGGCCGCTACCATCGAGGAGAGCATTCCCGAGCCCTGAGGCCCGGTCGTGCGCACCCGCAAGCGCCCGGCGTCGTCGACCCGGTAGATGCCACGATGGAAATCGACGCGACCGCGACGACTTGGCATCGCTTCATCGGCGACCGCGCTCCAGCGCGTCGGCTGCCAGGCCTCTTCCCCCTGGAGCCGACGCAGCAGCGGCTGGACGAATTGCAGAAAGGTCACCATCACCGCCACCGGATTGCCCGGCAGGCCGAAGAAAGGTACCCCGCCTTCACCCAGCACACCGAAGGCCAGCGGCCGACCGGGTCGCATGGCGATTCGCCAGAACCCCAGGCGGCCAATGCTCGACAAGGCCGACTTGACCCAATCAGCCTGGCCGCTCGACACGCCACCACTGGTGATGACCATGTCGGCCCGCGTAGCGGCCTGTGCGAGCGCCTCGCGAATCGCTTCGGGCCGGTCGGCAAGGATGCCCAGATCATCGACCTCGCAGCCCAGCGCTTCGAGCAGCCCACGTAACGAATAGCGGTTGGCATCGTAGATACCCGCCTCGCCAAGCGCTTCGCCCGGCAGCGTGACTTCATCGCCGGTAGAAAAGATTGCCACGCGCGGTCGACGTACCACCTCAATGCTGTCGATTCCCAGCGAGGCCAGCAGGCCCAGGTGCTGCGGCCGCAGCCGAGTACCCGCGAGCACGGCCCGGCTGCCACAGGCGATATCTTCGCCGGCGAGACGTACATTCTGGCCATGGCTGACCCGCTGCGCCTGGTGGATCGTCGCCATCCGCGCCCGGGTATCCAGGTGCAACTGTTCACGCATGATAACGGTATCCGCCCCCACCGGCAGCGGCGCGCCGGTGGTGATCGAAACGGCCTCGCCATAGCTCAGCGGTCGCTCGAAACGATGCCCGGCCAGCACCTCGCCGACCAGGCTAACCCGTGCCGGTGCCGGCCAGGCCAGCGCGATGCCGTCCATTGCCGCATTGCTGTTTTGCGGGACATTAATCGGCGAGACGCACTCCCTGGCCAGCACCCGCCGAGCCGCCGCCGTCAGAGGCAGGCGTTCGGCGGGCAAACGAGTTGCAACCAGCTCGCTCAGCGCCGCCAGCGCCTCGTCGACATCAAGCATCTGCTCGCCGAGCGCAAAGCAGGACAGCGTCATGGCGTGTCACCCACGAAACGTGGGCCGCGGTAGGCCGCCCAGGCGGCGGGCCAGTTACATACGAAGGCCGTCAGTCGCGAAAGATCGTTGAGATCCAGCGCCGTCACCCCAGTGGGCAGTTCCAGCGGAACATCGCTGGCCACGGCCTGGATCCAAGGATCGTCGCCAGCCAGCAAGGGCTTGCCGAGCACCGGCCGGTGCAGTTCGAGCTTGGGCAATGGCCAGTGCTTGAAACCTTCGATCAGTATCAAATCGGGATGAATCGATTGGACATGCTCGAGCAGTGCCGCCAGATCCGGCCCATCGTCGTCAGGCATCCCTGTACCGGGCGTCCCTGTACTGGGCGTCTCATTACATGGCGTCCCTGTACCGGGCGTCTCCATCATCAGGGCGAAGCGCTCACGCGAGGCCACCAGCATCGGCGTCGCCCCGGCCTGGCGCAGGCGATAACTGTCCTTGCCCGGCTTGTCGATATCAAAGCGATGATGGGCATGCTTGATCACCGCCACCCTGAGCCCTGCCTGCTGCACCCGGGGCAACAAGGCCTCGAGCAGTGTGGTCTTGCCCGCCCCACTCCAGGCGGCAATCCCCAGCAAGGGCGCGGGCTGTCTATCCAGATCGAGTTTCATCGGGCTCCGCTATCAATTGGTTTCTGCCAACCTTTGGGAGGGCGCGCATGTCCGTTACCCACGCGCCGAGGCTCATGAGACTGACAGGCCCGCGACATCGTGCGGCGAATTGAGGTTGGCGAAGGCTTCGGGGCAGTCGCTGAAGTCGACGCTCAGCCAGGCATGGCGGCTATACCAGCGTTCGACCTTGCGCTCGCCGGCGGCCAAGGCTCGTTCGAGGTCGGCCGCCAGGCTGCGACGCAACAGCGCGACCACCGGCTGGCTGCGCGCGCCATCGTGAGCCACGGCAATATCCTGGTCACCGAGCGAAGTGCGCAGACGCTCGACAAGATCCAGCGGCAAATGCGGCGTATCGCAGGGCACTACCAATACCCAAGGCGTCTCGGCCACACACAATCCGCTCCAGATACCCATCAATGGGCCCTGATAGCCCTCCTCTCTATCGCCGACAACCGGCCAGCCCAGCGTCTCGTAGGCCGCCCGGGAACGGTTGGCATTGATCAGGATGTGTTCAACCTGGCCCGACAGCCGTGCCAACACCCACTCGATCAGCGGGCGTTGCCGATAGAGCGCCCAGCCCTTGTCGATGCCACCCATCCGGCGGCCTCGACCGCCAGCGAGCACTAGCGCGGTGATCGCTTCATTCATTATCCCTGCCTCGCAGCCCTGCCATGCAATCTCGCCGGGGCGATTCGCGGCACCGACGCCCGCCTGATTCAGCCTAGCATCGACCAACCATGGCCAGCCATCACCCGCCTGGCAGACCTTGCGATGCTTATCCTAAAACGCTTAACACGCTATCATTACGCCAAAATTGATCAACAAGGAATCTCGATGAGCGCTTTCGACGTCGGCGCACGCCTCAAGCAACTCCGTCAGCAGAACGGACTCTCGCAACGCGAGTTGGCCAAGCGCGCGGGGGTGACCAACAGCACCATTTCGCTCGTCGAGCAGAACCATGTCAGCCCGTCGGTAAGCTCGCTCAAGAAGATCCTCGACGCCATCCCGATCTCGATCAGCGAATTCTTCGCCGGCGAGGAACTAGCCCAGGAGCAGGTCTTCTATCGTGCCGAGGAACTCACCGAAATCGGCGACGGCACGCTGTCCTGGCGGCTGGTAGGGGCCCGGCGCCCCAACCGGCGCATGTCGATCATCCACGAGCATTACCCGCCGGGCGCGGATACCGGCGCCGACATGCTCGAACACGAGGGCGAGGAAGGCGGCATCGTCGTTTCCGGAACCATCGAGCTGTGGGTCAACGGCGAGGTACGTCGGCTCTGCGCCGGCGACGGCTATTATTTCGACTCACGGCTGCCGCATCGCTTCCGCAACGTCGGCGACAGCGACTGCGTGATCGTCAGCGCCAATAACCCGCCAAGCTTCGCCGATGGCGGCGACAGCCACCACGGCTGAGCGCCAGCCCGGCGGCCGCAAGCTATCTAGACCTCAGCGCGTACCGAAGATCTTGTCGCCGGCATCGCCAAGGCCCGGAACGATATAGCCGTTCTCGTCGAGACGCTCATCGATCGAAGCCGTGTAGATATCAATCTCCGGATAGGCCTCCTGGACCCGCCTCAGTCCCTCGGGCGCGGCAACCAGTACGATCACCTTGACCAGCGGGCAACCGCGCTCCTTGAGCATATCTAGAGTGGCAACCATCGAGCCGCCGGTGGCCAGCATCGGGTCGATGACGATCGCCAGGCGCTCATCCAGATCGTTGGTGAACTTCTCGAAATACGGCACCGGCTCGAGCGTTTCTTCGTTGCGATATAGCCCCACCACGCTGATCCGCGCGCTGGGAATCAGGTCGGTGACGCCATCGAGCATGCCCAGCCCGGCGCGCAGAATCGGCACGATGGTGACCTTCTTGCCCTTGAGCTGCTCGACCTCGATCGGCTCGCCATTCCAGCCATCGATGCTCTGCGCCTCGAGCTCGAGATCCTGGGTGGCTTCGTAGGTCAGCAGCTTGGCGACCTCGCCGGCCAACTCGCGAAAGCTCTTGGTGCTGATTTCAGCGGCGCGCATCAGCCCCAGCTTGTGCTTGACCAGCGGATGTTGAATGGCATGAACGCTCATGGCGGGGCCCCTTACAAGACATCAAGACATGGAGAAGCGAGGCGTCTGAACCAGACGGCCCGAAAGTGTGCGCATTCTAGCGCGCCGCGCCGCGCGGGTTAAGCGGCACGCACCCGGCGCTAGGCCGTCACGCTGGCCGGCAACTGCCAATCGATGGGCTGACCGCCCCGCTCGACGAGAAACGCGTTGGCTCTGGAGAAATGCCGCTGGCCGAAGAACCCGCGATGAGCCGATAACGGTGACGGGTGCGGCGCGTGCAGGACGTAATGCTTGTCGCGGTCGACGAACGATGCCTTTTTCTGGGCGTAGCTGCCCCACAGCAGGAAGACCACGCCAGTACAGTGCTCGTTGATCACCTGGATGGCGCGGTCAGTGAACGTCTCCCAGCCCTGATTGCGATGCGAACCGGCGTTGCCGCGCTCGACGGTCAATACGCTGTTGAGCAGCAGCACGCCCTGGCGCGCCCAGCTTTCCAGGAATCCATGGCTCACCGGGGAAAACGCGACGTCGTCCTGGTCAAGTTCCTTGTAGATGTTCTGCAACGAGGGCGGCGTGGCCACGCCGGGGCGCACCGAGAAACACAGCCCGTGCGCCTGGCCGGGCCCGTGGTAGGGATCCTGGCCGAGTATCACCACCCGCACCCGATCGAGCGGGGTCAGCTCGAAGGCGCGGAACCAGTTCGACGAGTGCGGATAGATCACCTTGTGCGCAGCCTTCTCACGCGCCAGAAAATCGCGCAGCGCCTGCATATAGGGCGCCTTGAACTCGTCGCCAAGGTAGTGCGCCCAACTCTCGGGTAGCGGTGGCTGTGACATGGCTCGTCTCGCCTGGCGTTTAAAGTAGGTAGGACGGCGGAGTCAGTCCTGGCTGCGTACCTGATCGACCAGCGGCTCGACATAGGCGATGCCCATGTCCCAGGGGAACTGGATCCAGCAATCCTGAGCGACTTCGGTGAGGTACTGATCGACCAGCGGCCGCCCTTCCGGCTTGGCATAGACGGTGACGAAATGCGCCTTGGGCAGCATCTCGCGCACCGCGCGGGCGGTCTTGCCGGTATCCACCAGGTCGTCGACCAGCAACCAGCCGTCGCCGTCGTGCTCGACACCCTTGACCACCGCCAGACCACCCTGGTCCATGTGCTCGTAACTCTTGATGCAGACCGTGTCGATCAGCCGCACGTTGAGCTCGCGGGCAATCAGCGCGGCCGGGATCAACCCGCCCCGGGTGATCGCGACAATGCCCTTGAAGTCGCGCTCGACGAGCTGATGGCAGAGTGCACGCACGTCGCGGTGCAGTTGATCCCAGGAAACGGTGAAGTGCTGTTGGTAACGATTGGCGGTCATGGCGTCGGTCACTCGGCGGTCACGGGCGGGGCGAACTCAGTCGCTCTCGAGGAAGGAGCACACCGCGAACACGCCGTGGCCGGCGTCGCGGATCTTCTGCGACCCGCCCAGCTCAGGCAGATCGATGATGGTCGCGGTCTCGACGACCTGGCCACCGCTACGCTGAATCAGCTTGGCGGCGGCCAGCATGGTCCCGCCGGTGGCGATCAGATCGTCCATCACCAGGATCCGGTCACCCTCGCGGAAGGCGTCGGAATGCAGTTCGACAGTGGATTCACCGTACTCCAGGGTATAAGTCTCGCTGATGGTCCTGAACGGCAGCTTGCCCTTCTTGCGCACCGGCACGAAGCTGCAGCCGAGCTCATAAGCCACCGGCGCGCCAATAATGAAGCCCCGCGCATCGATGGCGGCGATCGCATCCAGGTCCATCTCCTGATAGCGGTGCACGAAGCTGTCGATCAGCTTGCGAAAAGCCCCGCTATTCTGCAGCACCGGGGTGATGTCGCGGAAATTGACCCCGGCTTGAGGCCAGTCCGGCACGGTGCGAATCACCGACTTGATGTAATCGCCGTAGACACTACTCATCAATGGCCTCCATCGAGGAACAAAAACTTGAAAATGAACAATACCGACAGCAGCACCACCGCCGGATTGAGATCACCGCGCCGCCCGGAAAGCAGCTTGATCATCGTGAAGCTGATGAAGCCCAGGGCGATGCCGTTGGCGATCGAATAGGTCAGCGGCATCGCCAGCGCGGCAATCAGCACCGGGGCTGCCTCGGTGACGTCGTCCCAATCAGCGTGAGCCAGGCTGCCGGCCATCAGCACCGCGACGTAGAGCAACGCACCGGCGGTGGCGAAGGCCGGCACCGAGCCGGCCAGCGGCGAGAAGAACAGACTGATCAGAAACAGCATAGCCACGACCACGGCGGTCAGCCCGGTGCGCCCGCCCGAGGCGATGCCCGAGGCGCTTTCGATGTAGCTGGTAGTGGTCGAGGTGCCCAGCAACGCACCGCTCATCGAGGCCGTACTATCGGCCATCAAGGCATTCTTGAGGCGCGGCAGTTTGCCCTGCTCGTCGAGCAGGCCGCCACGGTGGGCGACGCCGATCAAGGTCCCGGACGTATCGAACAGGTCGACGAACAGAAAGGCAAAGATCACGCTGAGCATGCTTACGTCGAGTGCCCCGGCGATATCCAGCTGCAGGAAGGTCGGCGCCAGCGAAGGCGGTGCCGACATCACCCCGTTGAACTGGTTGTGGCCCAGCAGGATCGACACCACGGTGACGCCGAGAATGCCGATCATCACCGCGCCGGTGACCCTCAGGTAGGACAGTGCGGCAATCACGAAAAAGCCGATCAGGGTATAGAGGGCCGGCGGCTGTGAAAGATCACCGAGCGATACCAGAGTCGCCGGGTTGTCGACCACGATGCCGGCGTTCTGTAGCGCAATGATTGCCAGAAACAGCCCGATGCCCGCCGCGATCCCCAACCTCAGGGACATCGGGATCGAGTTGATCACCCACTCGCGAATGCGAAAGATGCTGAGCAGGAAGAACGTCACCCCGGACAGGAACACCGCCCCCAGCGCAACCTCCCAGCTCTTGCCCATGCCCATCACCACGCTGTAGGTGAAGAAGGCGTTGAGCCCCATGCCGGGTGCCAGTGCAATGGGGTAATTCGCCCACAGGCCCATGATCAGGGTACCGATCGCTGCCGCCAGGCAGGTGGCGACGAACACTGCACCGTGGTCCATGCCCGACTGGGCAAGCACGCTGGGGTTGACGAAGATGATGTAGGCCATCGTCAGGAAGGTGGTGATCCCGGCGATGATCTCGGTGCGTATGTCGGTATTGTGCGCGTCCAGCTTGAAGTAGTTGTTCAATTGCCGTTTCAGCATGCCATAGCCCTCAGCCTCAGCCCTGCGTACGTTTTTATGGGGTGGAGTCGTCGAAAAGCCGCCAATGGTACCCAAAGCACCCCGCCGAAGCGAGCCGACCAGATGCCTGCTCGATGCTCGTTCAGGCAGTCGGCCGCGCCGCCATGATGCGCTCGACGGTTTCGACGATCGCCTGGGTCTGGGGGTCGATCTCGATATTGACGCGATCACCAGGGACACGCTCACCCAGCGTGGTGCGTGCCAGCGTCTCGGGAATCAGATTGACGCAGAAGCGTCGTTCGCGCACCTCGCCGATCGTCAGGCTGATGCCGTCGATCCCTATATAGCCCTTCTCGAACAGAAAGCGTGCATAAGCCGCCGGCAATTCGAACCACAGCCGACGATTGTTGGGCGCCTCGTCGATCTCGACGAGTTCAGCCATGCAAATGATATGGCCCGACATGACATGCCCGCCGATTTCGTCGCCGAATCGCGCCGCACGCTCAATATTGACCCGGTCGCCCACCGCCAGCCCGCCGAGATTGGTCAGGCGCAGCGTCTCGCGCATCAGGTCGAAGCTGACCCGCTCGCCTTCGATTGCGGTAACGGTCAGGCAACAGCCGTTATGGGCCACCGAGGCGCCGATCGCCAATCCCTCACATAACGCACCCGGCATGGCCAGCACGTGGCTGCGAAAGTCCTGCTTCTCCTCGATGGCCACCAGTTCGGCAGCCGCCTGTACGATTCCGGTAAACATGATGCCCTCTCGATAGTCGCCGCGTGGCGAGGCGCCTAGTTTAGAGAAAAGCCGAACCTGGAGAAAAGCCGAACCGAAAGAAAGCCGGTTGCCGCCTCCATCGGCGGTGGCCGCGGCTAGCCGAACAACATCTCAACGCCTCTCGCTTTGCCGCCTGGATCTAGGCCTTTCTGCTCTAAAAAGCAGCCTCTGCATGGCATTTTTCTGCCTATTGCCGCTTGCTCTTGCAGCTTCTACCAAAGTCGTTGACAGCCCCCGAAGGGCTCTCTAGACTTTCGCGCATCTTCTTAAAGGCGCCGATTTGTTCCCGGATTGCGGGCGCCTCCAGGGCCGCAAGGTGCTGGAAAGTGCAGCTAAAAGGGTGTGTCCAGCGTTGATGGCCACCCACCAGGGTGGCCTTTTTTATGCCGCCACCTGGTCCGCTCCGCCCGTTTTCCCGCTCCGATCGTCGCCACGACACGACCGGAACCATGATCAGACTCGACCACGTTTCCAAGACCTATGGCAGCGGAGCCGGCGCAATACACGCGCTCAAGCCGATCGACCTGCACGTGCCCCAGGGCGCCATCCACGGCGTCATTGGCCTATCCGGCGCCGGCAAGTCGACGCTGATTCGCTGCGTCAACCTGCTCGAACGCCCGACCACCGGCCGGGTGTTCGTCGACGGCGAAGAACTCACCGCACTCGACGCCGCCGCGCTCAACCGCGCCCGCCACCGGGTCGGCATGATTTTTCAGCACTTCAATCTGCTCTCATCGCGCACGGTGTTCGCCAATGTCGCCCTGCCGCTGGAACTGATGGGCGTGGCCAAGCGCGAGATTCGCGAGCGCGTCGAACCGCTGCTCGAACTAACCGGGCTTTCCGACAAGCGTGACACCTACCCGGCCGCACTGTCCGGCGGCCAGAAGCAGCGCGTGGCGATCGCCCGCGCGTTGGCCAGCCGTCCCAAGGTGTTGCTGTGCGACGAGGCGACCTCGGCGCTCGACCCACAGACCACCGTCTCGATCCTCGAGCTGCTGCAGGACATCAACCGCAAGCTGGGTCTGACCATTTTGCTGATCACTCACGAGATGGAAGTGGTCAAGACCATCTGCCATCGCGTGGGGCTGATCTCCGCCGGCGAACTGGTCGAGGAAGCCGACGTCGGCGATTTCTTCACCACCCCGACGACCCGGCTGGGTCGCGACTTCCTCAACACCTTCCTCGAACTCGAACCGCCCCAGGCGCTGCTCGACCGGCTCGAGGCGCGCCCCGGCGACAATAGCCACCCGGTGGTGCGTCTGGCCTTCAAGGGCGATGCGGTATCGACCCCGCTGATCTCGCGCCTGGCTCGCGACTGCAATATCGACGTCAGCATCCTCGAGGCCAAGGTCGAGTCGATCCAGGATCGCACTTTGGGGCTGATGATCGCCGAATTGATCGGCACGGCCGAGCAGACCGCGAAGGCGCTGACCTATCTCGAATCCCACGACCTGCAAGTGGAGGTACTCGGCCATGTCCAGCGCGATGCTTGAACTGATTTTAAAGGCGACTCTCGACACTCTCTACATGGTCGCCGTTTCCGGGTTGATCGCCGCGGCGCTGGGCGTGCCGCTGGGCGTGCTGCTCTACGTGACCCGCCCCGGGCAGATCCTCGCCCAGCCGCTGAGCAACCGGGTACTGGGAATCGTCACCAATGTTGGCCGCTCGATCCCGTTCATCATCCTGATGGTCGCGATCATCCCCTTCACGCGCATGCTGGTGGGCAGCTCGATCGGCACCAACGCCGCCGCCGTGCCGCTGACCATTGCCGCCATTCCGTTCGTAGCCCGGCTGGTCGAGGGCGCGCTCAACGAGGTGCCGCCGGGGCTGGTCGAGGCGGCACAGTCAATGGGCGCCACGCCGCTGCAGATCATCACCAAGGTGCTGCTGCCCGAGGCGCGCGGCGGCATCATCACCGGCCTGACCATCACCGTGGTCACACTGATCAGCTACTCGGCAATGGCCGGCGCGGTGGGCGGAGGCGGTCTCGGCGACCTGGGCATCCGCTACGGCTACAACCGCTTCAACCCCACCGTGATGCTGATCACGGTGGTCATCCTGGTGGTGCTGGTGCAGGGCTTCCAGATGCTCGGCGACTATCTGGTGCGCAGAACTGATCACAAATAGCCGATCACAAGTAGTCGAGCACGCCTAGTAGCCGAGACGCTGCGCATCAGCTTAATAACTAAAACGCATTATGATTTTCCCGCTTATAGCGTAAAATACGCCTCATCGTGTCGCGGGTTCCGCGGCATCGGGCACATCGCAAGGAGACACACCATGAAGCACACCATCGCCAAGACACTCGGTACCGCCCTGCTCGGCCTCGGCCTGGTCGGTGGTTCGGCCAGCGCCGCCGACGACCAGATCAAGGTCGGCACCGTGGCCGGCCCCGAAACCGACGTCATGCAGGTCGCCAAGCAGATCGCCAAGGACAAGTACGGGCTCGACGTCGAGATCATCGAATTCACCGATTACGTCACTCCCAACGCCGCGCTGGCCGATGGCAGCCTCGACGCCAACGCCTATCAGCACGAGCCGTACATGCAATCGATGGTCCGTGATCGTGGCTACGACTTCGCGATCGCCGGGCGCACCTTCGTCTACCCGATCGGTGCCTACTCCAAGAAGTACGACAGCATCGAGGCGCTGCCCGACGGCGCGACCATCGCGCTGCCCAACGATCCGTCGAACGAAGGCCGTGCGTTGATCCTGATGCACAACAAGGGTCTGCTCGAGCTCAACGATCCGGAAAATCTCGAAGCCACGCCGATCGACGTCGCCGAGAACCCCCACGACTTCGATTTCCGCGAGATCGAAGCCGCACAGCTACCGCGCGTCCTGCCCGACGTCGACATGGCGTTCATCAACAATACTTTTGCTCAACCGGCCGGGCTGAGCCTGGACGATGCGCTGATCAAGGAAGGCCCCGAATCGCCCTACGTCAACCTGATCGTGGTGCGCGGCGGCGATCAGGATCGCGAAGCGATTCAGCAGCTGGTCGATGCCTACCAGAGCCAGCCGGTGATCGACAAGGCCGAGGAGCTGTTCAAGGGCGGCGCCGTCCCCGGCTGGAAATAAGCCTCACCTCGCATGATCGACGGGCCGGCCTTTCAGGCCGGCCCGTGTGCTTTCAAGCCTGCTTAAAGGAAGTGTTGATGAGCGATTACCCGCGACTCGCCCGCCAGCTCGAAGCGCTGCTCGACAGCCGCGACTGGCTGACCAATGCGGCCCAGACCTGTGCCTTCATCATGCAGGAGCTCCCCGCTCTCAACTGGGCGGGCTTCTATCTGCAGCGCCAGCCCGAGACACTGATCCTCGGCCCCTTTCAGGGCAAGCCGGCCTGCAATCCGATCCCGTTTACCAAGGGGGTCTGTGGGGCCGCGGCGCGCACGCGCCAGACCCAACGCGTCGATGACGTCCACGCCGTCGCCGACCATATCGCCTGCGACGCGGATTCACGCGCCGAATTGGTGGTGCCGATCGTCGTCGATGGCGCGCTGTGGGGCGTGCTCGATCTCGACAGCCCACGCCCAGCGCGCTTTACCGGCGAAGATCAGGCCGGGATCGAACGCTTGGTCGCAATCTTCATCGCTGCCAGCGACTTCATCCTCTGAGTCTTTACCGGGCGTTGCCGAAGCGCTCCGCAGCAGCCATCCTGTGCTCACCCAAGGCTTTCGAGAGACTCATTCATGCACCATACGCCCTCGCCCGGCGCCGCCCACGAGGGGTTGGACGCCGTGCTCACTCATCTCGAGCGGCTCAAGTCGCTGAATATCGCCAGCGGTAACAACCTTACCGTCAAGCGTCGGCTGCTCGATCTGTTCTTCGCGGCCGACCCGGCAATCCTCGATGCTCACTGCCGGGTCGAACCGTTACTGGTACCGACCCGCGCCGGCGTCATTGCCGCCGAGCGGGTGCGCCCGGCAGACAGCGACGGCGAACCCCGTCGCCGCTTGTTGTACATTCACGGTGGCAGCTGGATCGCCGGCAGTCCGGCCAGCCATCGTCCGCTGACGACGCGCCTGGCGGAAGCCTGCAACGCCGAGGTGATCTCCATCGACTACCGGCTGGCCCCCGAGGCGCCTTTTCCCGCCGGGCTCGAGGATTGCCTCGACGCCTGGCAATGGCTGTGTGGCGAGTACCCCGAGGAAGGTCTGCTGCTCGCTGGCGATAGCGCCGGCGGCAACCTGGCCCTGGCCTGCGTGGACGTCCTCAAGCGCGAAGGCCTGCGCCTGCCAGAGACGGTGCTCGCCTTCTCGCCGGCCACTGACCAGAGCTGGGAAAGCGACTCGCTGACCCGCAAAGCCACTGTCGACCCGATCCTCGATGCCAGCCTGCTGCCGCAATTGACCCAGCTGTATCTCGGCCGCGCGCCGGTGGCGCAGGCCGACGACCCTCGCGTGTCGCCGATCGAGGGCGATCTCGCCGGCTTGCCGCCGATATTGATTCAGTGCGGCGAAGCGGAGGTGCTGCTCGACGACAGCCGCCGCTACGCCGAGCAGGCCCAGCAGAGCGGCAGCCCCGTCAAGCTCAGCCTGTGGGCCGACATGCCGCATGTGTTCGTCGGCTTCGCACCGCTGCTCAGCGCCGCCGACCGTGCCCTCGCCGAGATCGCTCGCTTCGTCGATGAGCATGTACCGCTCGCCACCGACTGAAACGTTTCCACGCGCGCAACGAAAGACGCCCGACTCGGCAAGCGAATCGGGCGTCTCGGGATCTGGTAGGACCAAGCGGATTTGAACCGCTGACCTCCACGATGTCAACGTGGCGCTCTAACCAACTGAGCTATGGTCCTGCAATGCTGCTGAACCTGCTGGTAGGACCGAGCGGATTTGAACCGCTGACCTCCACGATGTCAACGTGGCGCTCTAACCAACTGAGCTACGGTCCTGCAGGGGTTGGCGGCGCTTACGTACATTCACTGGCCGGCAACGGATGCGTATTCTACCCGCGGCGGCGGCGAATGCAACCCCCGGCAGGCACTTTTCGCCGCGAAACGCCCTCCCCCTTGTGCTTGATTCGGCGGACAATTCCCGTCTATCACGCATCGCGGCGTCTTTCGTTGCGTGCCGGCCATGACGCGTCACCGCTCAGTGGCATTTGACGCGGCTCACCGCATCCTGCCAGCCGGCGTAGAGCGCTTCGCGCTCCTCCTCGGCCATCTGCGGCTCGAAGGTGCGCTCGCAGTGCCACATCCGGGCGATCTCATCGAGATCGGCATACCAGCCGATCGCCAGCCCGGCCAGGTAGGCCGCGCCCAGCGCGGTGGTCTCGAGCGTCTGCGGACGGTCCACCGGAACCCCCAGCATGTCGGCGAGAAACTGCATGACCCAGTTGTTGCTGACCATGCCGCCATCGACGCGCAGGGTGCCGGCACGCCCGGCGAAGTCGTCGTTCATGCAGGTTTGCAGATCGCGGGTCTGGTAACACACCGATTGCAGCCCGGCGGCGACGATCTCGGCGATGCCGGTATCGCGGGTCAGGCCCAGGATCGCCCCGCGCGCCTGCGGGTCCCAGTACGGCGCGCCCAGCCCGGTAAAGGCCGGCACCAGGTAGACACCATGCCCCTTGCGGGTCTGCGCGCCAGCTGCTCGCTATCAGAGGCCTCGGCGAACAGCTTGAGGCCATCGCGCAGCCACTGCAGGGTCGCACCGGCGACGAAGATGCTGCCCTCCATGGCATAGGTGGCCCGACCATCGAGCCGGTAGGCGACGGTGGTCAGCAGCCGGTTGCGCGAGGTTTCCGCGCGCTCGCCGGTATTGAGCATCAGGAAGCAACCGGTGCCATAGGTGCTCTTGGCCATGCCCGGCTCGAAGCAGGCCTGGCCGAACAGCGCCGCCTGCTGGTCGCCGGCAACGCCGCGGATCGGGAACGCTGCGCCAGCCATTCGGGGTCGGTGGTGCCGAAGTCGCCGCGCAATCCATCACCTCGGGCAGCAGGCTGCCGGGATGTCGAACAGCGCCAGCAGGTCCTCGTCCCAGCGCTGGTCATGGATATTGAATAGCACCGTACGCGAGGCGTTGGTGGCGTCGGTGGATGCACCCGGCCGCCGGTCAGCCGCCACAGCAGGAAGCTGTCGACGGTGCCAAACGCCAGCTCGCCGCGTTCGGCTCGCTCGCGCGTGCCTGCGACATTGTCCAGCAGCCAGCGGAGCTTGGTCGCCGAGAAGTAGGGATCGATCAGCAGGCCGGTGCGCTCGCGAATCAGCGTATCGTGGCCGGCCTCGGTCAATCGCCTGACAGGCGTCCGCGGTACGCCGGTCCTGCCAGACGATGGCGTTGTAGACCGGCTCGCCGGTGTGCCGGTCCCAGACCAGGGTGGTTTCGCGCTGGTTGGTGATGCCGATGGCCGCTACCGCCGAGGCCTGCGCCCGGCCTTGTCGAGGACCTGCCGACAGGTACGCAGGACCGATTGCCAGAGATCTTCCGGGTGATGTTCGACCCAGCCGTCATGGGGAAAATGCTGCGGGAACTCTTCCTGGGCGACGGCCACGCTCTGACCGTCGCGATCGAAAAGAATGGCCCGCGAACTGGTGGTGCCCTGGTCGATTGAAAGCAGGTAGGAAGCCATGGCGTACTCGTCTTGTTGGCGGTTACCCGGCCTCGCAGTGTCTTCTCCCGACCGGGTAGGTGACGACGAGGCCTGGTTGCGCATGTTCGTTATCGCTAAAAGGAGGCTAAACCGCTTTTCACATAACAACAAACCATCATGAGGCGTTCTCTCTACAACCATGGTCGAATTCGCCAGGCGCAACCGCGGTGTTCGCGCAAGCTGATAATATGACGACACAGCACCAGCGCGCACCGCACCGAAAACTCAACGGAACGCTTCATGATCCAGCGCAACCGCCACGACGCCATCATCGCCCTCGTCAAGCGCCAGGGTTACGCCTCCATCGAACAACTGGCCGGCGATTTCGGGGTCACTCCGCAGACCATTCGTCGCGACCTCAACCTGCTGGCCAACGAGGGTCGGGTCCGCCGCGTCCACGGCGGCGCCGGGCTCGAATCGAGCACCGTCAACACCGCCTACCAGACGCGCAAGACCCTCAATCTCGACGCCAAGCAACGCATTGCGCGCCTGCTGGCCCGACAGATTCCCGACAACACCTCGCTGTTCATCAACATCGGCACCACCAACGAAATCTTCGCCGAGGCGCTGGCCGATCACCACGGCCTGGAAGTCATCACCAATAACCTCAACGTTGCGGCCATCCTCCAGCATCAGGAAGACTTCAACGTGATCGTTGCCGGCGGCCAGGTGCGCTCGCGGGATGGCGGGATCATCGGCGAGGCGACCATCGACTTCATCAATCAGTTCAAGGTCGACTACGGCATCATCGGCATCAGCGGTATCGATGACGACGGCTCGCTGCTGGAGTTCGACTATCAGGAAGTGCGCGTCGCCCAGGCGATCATCCGCAACTCGCGCCAGGTCATGCTGCTCGCCGATCATTCCAAGTTCCAGCGCAACGCCGTGGTACGCCAGGGCAATATCGCGCAGATCGATGCCCTGTTCACCGACCGCCAGCCACCGGAACGCCTGCAACAGTTGATCGAGACCCACGGCGTCGCCCTGCATATCGCCGAAGGTCCGGCCCACACGCCCGAAGGGGATACGGGCATTGCTCACCAAGCGCGCTAATGTTCGTTTTTGCCCATACTATTTTCATAATCGAAAATATCGCCGATAATGGAAAGCATCTTTTTCATTATCGCACTCGGGGTGTCCCGAAGGAGCCGACATGGGCGCAACGTCATCAACGCCACCGCTACTCGATCTGTTCGTCGTCGGCGGGGGCATCAACGGCACGGGAATTGCCAACGACGCTGCCGGTCGTGGCCTTTCGGTAACCCTTTGCGAGCAGGCCGATCTGGCCCAGGCGACCTCCTCGGCCAGCAGTAAGCTGATCCATGGCGGCCTGCGCTATCTCGAGTACTATGAGTTCCGGCTGGTTCGCGAGGCGCTGCGCGAGCGTGAAATCTTGCTCCGCAAAGCCCCGCATATCATCTGGCCGCTACGCTTCATCCTGCCCCACCAGCCGCACCTGCGCCCGGCGTGGATGATTCGAGCCGGATTGTTTCTTTACGACCACCTGGGCAAGCGCGATAGCCTGGCGAGCTCGAAGGGCTTGCGCTTCGCCGGCGACACGCCCCTGCGCGAAGAGATCACCCACGGTTTCGAATATTCCGATTGCTGGGTGGATGACGCCCGCCTGGTGGTGCTCAACGCCCTGCAGGCTCGCGACAACGGCGCCGAAGTTCTGGTGCGTACACGTTGCGTCGAAGCCCACGATGAACAGGGCCATTGGCGGCTGGTGCTCGAGGAGCAGCCTAGTGGCCGGCGCTTCGAGCGCCGCGCCCGGGCGCTGGTCAACGCGGCCGGCCCATGGGTCGAGCAGTTCATCAGCGAGCGCACTTCGCACCGTTCGCGCTATGGCATTCGCATGATTCAGGGCAGCCATATGGTAGTGCCTCGCATCAACGCCGACGAGCGCGCCTATATCCTGCAGAATCGCGACGGGCGCATCGTCTTCGTACTGCCCTATGAACAGGACTTCAGCCTGATCGGCACCACCGACGTGCGTTATCGGGGCGACCCCTCGACCATCCATGCCAGCGACGCGGAGGTCGACTACCTGCTCGAGGTGGTCAACGCGCACTTTCGCACGCCGCTGACCCGCGACGATGTGGTAACTACGTTCTCAGGGGTGCGCCCACTGTGCGATGACGAATCCACCGACCCGGCGGCGATGACCCGCGACTACACACTCGATCTGGACCGTCAGGGCGCGCCGATTCTCTCGGTCTTCGGTGGCAAGATCACGACCTACCGCAAGCTCGCCGAAACCGCCCTCGAGACGCTCGCCCCGCTGTTCCCCGCCATGCGCCCGGCATGGACGGCCGAGGCACGCCTGCCCGGCGGCGATATCGGCAGCCAGGCGGATTTTCAAGCGCGTCTGCTGCGCGACTATCCGTTTCTCGGCGAAGCGCGCGCAAGGCGCTTCGCCAGTAGCTATGGCACGCTCTGCCTGCGCTTTCTCGAAGGCTGCAACCAGCTCGAAGATCTTGGCGTCGATTTCGGCGGCGGCCTGTCGCAGCGCGAGGTGGACTACCTGGTCGAGCACGAATGGGCGTGTGACGTCGACGATATCCTGTGGCGACGCACCAAGCGCTATCTGCGCCTCGACAGCGCTCAACGCGAGCGTCTCGCCGATTATCTCAGCCAGACGCAGCATTTGCTTCAAGCTCGCGCCAACTGACCGCACAATCGCCCAATCCGAGCGCGACGCTTAACCGCGGTTGTCGTTCATGTTATTAGTGGACACATTTGTATGCCGTTCAGGATCTGACTGTGCGGCTTGCCCCTCCTGCCCTTGGAGAAAGCATGATCGATATTGCCCTGAGCATCGCGTCAGGACTACTGCTGGCTGCCACTCTGATACCCTTTTTGCGCCTGCGCTACTGGTGGGTGCGTGGCTTCGACTTCCCGCGACTGCAGATTGCCAGCCTGGCGCTGGCCGTAGGCCTCCTGCTGTGGCTGTTCGGCAGCGCTGACTGGCGCTGGTGGGCGATCGCTGCCTGCGCCGTGGTGGTAGTCGTTCAGGGGGTGCATATCCGTCCCTGGACGCGGCTAGCTACGAAGAAGGTCGCCGACGCCCACGCCGACGGTGACTGGCGCTACCTGACCGTGCTGGTCGCCAACGTGCTGACGCCCAATCGCAACGCTCAGGACCTGCTCACGCAGATCCATGCGGCCCAGCCCAACCTGATACTGACCCTGGAATCCGACGAATGGTGGGGCGAGCAACTGACCCGCTCGCTGGAGGCCGACTGGCCGTACAGCGTCAAGGTGCCGCTCGACAATCTTTACGGCATGCATCTGTTCTCGCGCGAGCCGCTCGAGGATGCCGAGGTCAAGTGGCTGATCCAGAGCGACATCCCGTCGATTCATGCCTGGCTGCGCATGGAGTGCGGGGTCAGAATCCGCATTCATGCCGTGCACCCGCGCCCGCCGGCGCCCAGCGAAAGTGATGAGTCGCTGTGGCGCGACGCCGAGTTGCTGCTGGTCGGCAAGGGCATCCACCAGCACGAGCAACCGACCCTGCTGTTCGGCGATCTCAACGACGTCGCCTGGTCGCGCACCACGCGGCGCTTCTGTCGCATCAGCGGCATGCTCGACCCGCGCCGCGGCCGAGGCATGTTCGCCACCTTCCATGCGGAACATTTTCTGCTGCGTTGGCCGCTCGACCATATCTTCGTCAGCGAACATTTCACGCTGGGCGGCATGCGTCGTCTAAAGAGTTTCGGCTCCGACCACTTCCCGATTCTCGCCACGCTCTGCTATCGCCCGGCACGTGCCGACGAGAACGACTCGCCCGAGGCCGATCGCGAAGAGCGCGAACAGGCTGCCGAAACCATTCACAAGGCACGCCGTGAGGGCGACGGCGAGGCCACCCAGTAAGCCTGAACGCAACTGCGAACCACAAAAAAAGCCGACGTTCAGCGCCGGCTTGTTGTTTTGAAGCAGCGCCAGGCGTGTGCCGGCGCGTCGAATGCCGATCAGCCCGGAATACCGCCCTCGGTGAGCTTGGCCGGGTCGAGCAGACGCTCGAGCTCGTCACGCGACAGATCGGTCTCCTCCTCGGCGACATCGAGGATCGGCCGCCCGGCCTGGTAAGCCTTCTTGGCCACCGCGGCAGCGGCGTTGTAACCGATCACCGAATTGAGCGCGGTGACCAGGATCGGGTTGCGCGACAACGGCGCATCGATGCTGTCGCGGCGCACGTTGAAGGTGGCGATGGCCCGATCGGCGAGCAAGCGGCTGACGTTGGTCATCAGCGTCAGCGAGGTCAACAGGTTGTTGGCGATCAGCGGCAGCATCACGTTGAGCTGGAAGTTGCCGCTCTGACCGGCAACGCCGATCGCGCTGTCCAGTCCGATTACCTGGGCGGCGGCCTGGGCGGCGGACTCGGGGATTACCGGGTTGACCTTGCCGGGCATGATCGAGCTGCCCGGCTGCAGTGCCTCGAGCTCGATCTCGCCGAGCCCGGCCAGTGGCCCCGAGTTCATCCAGCGCAGGTCGTTGCTGATCTTCATCACCGCGCAGGCGTAAGTGCGCAGATGCCCCGAAAGCTCGACCGCGGCATCCTGCGATCCCAGGCTGGCGAAGAAGCTGTCGCTGGGGCGCAGCTCCAGGCCGGTCTGCCGGCTCAGCGCCTTGGCCATGCGTTCGGCGAATTCAGGATGCGCGTTGACCCCGGTGCCCACCGCGGTGCCACCCTGGGCCAGCCGCGAGAGCCGCTGTTGGCCACCTTGCAGACGCTCGATGGCCTGCCCCACCTGACTCGCCCAGCCGCCGAGCTCTTGGCTCATGCGCACCGGCATGGCGTCCATCAGATGGGTGCGCCCGGTCTTGACCACATCATCGAGTTCGCCGGCCTTGCGCTCGATCGTCGCCTTCAGGTATTCCAGCGACGGCAGCAACCGCTCCTTGACGGTCAAGGCAGCCGACAGGTGAATCGCCGTGGGGATCACGTCATTGCTCGACTGACCCATGTTGACGTGGTCGTTGGGCCCCACCTCGAGTTCATCACTGGACGCCAGGTGCGAAATCACCTCGTTGACATTCATGTTGGTCGAGGTGCCCGAGCCGGTCTGGAAAACGTCGATAGGGAATTGATCGGCGTGCTCGCCATCGATCAGCTGCTGGGCGGCGGCGATGATCGCCTCGGCGCGCGCCGAATCGAGCAGTTCCAGATCGCGGTTGACCTCGGCGGCGGCCTGCTTGATGCGTGCCACCGCGGCAATGAAGGCCGCCGGCATCGGCTGTCCACTGACCGGAAAGTTATTCACGGCACGCTGGGTCTGCGCGCCGTAGAGCGCACTGGCTGGCACTTCCAGCTCGCCCATGCTGTCGCGTTCAATGCGGGTATCACTCATGACGACCTCCTGTCGGGGTGGGCAGTAATTGCCGCGGTTGCTGACCATGACTCTGCAAAGCGCGCAGCGCCCGATTTGTAATCGAGCGAACGCCAAAACCCATGCTCAGCATAGCTTGCCAAGTTACTTCGCTTACCTTGCAGCGAGCGAGAGGACTTTCAAGGGCCAACACGCCGGTTTACCCCTGTCGCCGCATAGCTAGACTGGCAGAATCTTCAGCGAAAATGGCTGACAAAAACGGGTCGGGCCCAACGAATACGGAGAGAGCCCATGTGGGACCAGCAACGGATTACCCTCGAGCCGCGTTCGCGCGGCTTTCACCTGATCACCGCCGATGTCGTCGACGCGTTGCCGCGGCTCGGTGAGCTCGCTGTCGGGCTGCTGCATCTGCAATTGCTGCATACCTCGGCGTCGCTGACCCTCAACGAGAACGCCGACCCGGACGTGCGCCATGACATGGATGCCTTTCTGCGCGACCTTGTCCCCGGCGACCTGCCCTATTTTCGCCATACCGCCGAGGGCCCCGACGACATGCCGGCCCATATCGGCGCCAGCCTGTTCGGCACACAACTGACGATCGCGGTACACAACGGGCGGCTGGCACTGGGCACCTGGCAAGGTATCTGGCTCGGGGAGCATCGCGATCACGGCGGTGCGCGCAAGCTCATCGCCACGTTGAACGGCGAATAGCCCTTACCAGCCCAGCGCCTGCTTGACGAAGGGAATGGTCAACTTGCGTTGGGCGCTGAGCGAGGCGCGATCGAGCCGCTCGAGGGTCGCGAACAGCTCGTTGAGCTGGCGTGGGCCGCGGTGCAGGATATAGCGCGCAACCTCGTCGGGTAGCTGCATGCCGCGACTGCGTGCGCGCAACTGCAAAGCCTCGAAGCGCTGCACGTCGTCGAGCCGCTGCAGGTGGAAGGTCATGCCCCAGCTCAACCGCGAGGCCAGATCGGGCAGTTGGATGTCGAGCTGACGGGGCGCCGCCGAGCCGGCGATTACCAGCCGCTTGCCGGCATCGCGCAGCCGATTGAAGCCATGAAACAGCCCCTCTTCCCAGCGCTTGCGGCCGACTACCGCATCGAGATCGTCGATCACCACCAGATCGAGACGTTCGATCTCCTCGAGCATGTGCGGAGGGAAATGGCCGAGATCCTCGAGCGGCAGATACAGCGCCCGTCGGTCGCGCGCGCTGGCCTCATGGCAGGCGGCCTGCAACAGGTGGCTGCGCCCCGAGCCAGGCGCGCCCCACAGGTAGATGAACGCCTCGCCGTCATCGTCGAGCTGGGCACGCAGCTTGGCGACCAGGGCGGCGTTGTCGCCCGGCAAGAAGTTGCCGAAGGTTGCATCGTCGCGTAGCCCTACGCCCAACGGCAGCTGCGCCGGCCCGGTGCTCATTGGCTATCCTCGTTGCCGTGGGCATGGCCCTCGGCCTCGTATAAGTGGCTGTTTTTATAGCGTTCGTGCAGGTAGCGCAATAGTACCATGACCATCGCCGCCACCGGCAACGCCAGCAGAATGCCGGTGAAGCCGAACAGCTGGCCACCGGCCAGCACGGCAAAGATCACCGCCACCGGATGCAGGCCGATCTTGTCGCCCAGCAATAACGGTTGCAGCAGCATGCCCTCGAGCATCTGACCGATACCGAAGACCGCCGCCACGCCGAGCAGATGCAGCACGTCGCCATACTGGAAGAAGGCCACGATCGCAGCGATCGCCAGGCCGACGATCACCCCCAGGTAGGGAATGATGCTCGCCAGACCCGCCACGATGCCGATCAACACGCCGAACTGAATACCCAGCAGCGTCAGCCCCACGGCATAGACAATGCCCAGGCTCAGCATCACCAGCAACTGGCCGCGCAGGAAGGCCGACAGTACCTCGTCGCACTGTATTGCCAGGCGCGTCACCGTCGGCTCGTAGCGGCGCGGCAGCAGATCGCGGACCCGCCGCTTGAGGCGATCCCAGTCGAGCAGCAGATAGAAGGTCACCACCGGAATCAATGCCAGGTTGCCGATCCAGATCGCCAGCGCCAGCCCCGACCGCGAAACCTGGGCGAGAATCCCCGCCGCAAAGGTGCCGGTCTCCTTCCAGTTGGCCATCAGTCCTTGGCGCAGCTGGTCGAAGTCGGTGCTGAAATCAAGCCCCGAGACCTCGCGCACCCAGGGCAGGACTACCGCCTGGACCCAGTTGAACACACCCGGCAGCGCCTCGATCAATTGCCCCAGCTGGCGCCCCATCAACGGGATGAGAATCACGAAGGCCACCGCCAGGAAAAGCGACAGCACCAGGAACACCACGCTCACCGCCAGCCGTCGCGACAGGCCCTTGGCTTCCAGCCAGTCGGTCAGCGGGTCGCCCAGGTAGGCCAGGATCATACCGACGAAGAACGGCATCAGGATCGGCTCGAGCAACACCAGCAGCCAGACCATGGCGGCCGCGCCCAGCAGCGTCCAGACTTGCAATCGTGTCATGCGGTTCACTCCATCCATGCGCGTCGGTACGCCGATGCACCGCGGCAGGCGCGATGCTACAATGCGCGCGTTTTCTCCTCCAGGTCATTCTCGACAGGCTATTACGCCAGGTTTTACCACGACTGGCTTTCTACGACAGGACATGCCATGACCCGCAGCGCCTCCGACAAACCTACGCCCCCTTCGCTGAGCTACAAGGACGCCGGGGTGGACATCGATGCCGGCAACGCCCTGGTCGACCGCATCAAGGGCGTCGCCAAGCGGACGCATCGCCCCGAAGTGCTGGGCGGGCTGGGCGGCTTCGGCGCGCTGTGCGAACTGCCGGCCGGCTATCGTCAGCCGGTGCTGGTCACCGGCACCGATGGCGTGGGCACCAAGCTGCGTCTGGCCATGGAACTGGGCCGCCATGACACCATCGGCATCGATCTGGTGGCGATGTGCGTCAACGATCTGGTCGTCGCCGGCGCCGAACCGCTGCAGTTCCTCGACTACTATGCCACGGGCAAGCTCGACGTGGATATCGCCGCCGACGTGGTCACCGGCATCGGCGAGGGCTGCCTGCAGGCCGGTTGCGCGCTGGTGGGCGGCGAAACTGCCGAGATGCCCGGCATGTACGAAGGCAGCGACTACGACCTGGCGGGGTTCTGCGTGGGCGTGGTCGAGAAGTCCGAGATCCTCGACGGCAGCCGGGTCGCTGAGGGCGACGTACTGCTCGGTCTGGCCTCATCCGGCCCGCATTCCAACGGCTATTCGCTGATCCGCAAGATCCTCGAGGTCAGCGATGCCGACCTGGCGACCGACATCGGCGGCCGCAGCCTCGGCGACGCCCTGCTCGCGCCGACGCGCATCTACGTCAAGCCGCTGCTCTCGCTGATCAGGGACAGCGGCGTTGCCGTGCACGCACTGTCGCATATCACTGGCGGCGGCCTGCTCGAGAACCTGCCGCGCGTACTGCCCGAACACCTCACCGCACGCGTCGACGCCAGCGCCTGGCAACGCCCGGCGGTCTTCGACTGGCTGCAGCGTCAAGGCAACGTCGCCGAGCGCGAGATGTACCGCGTGCTCAATTGCGGCATCGGCATGGTGGTGGTGGTGCCCGCCGGCCAGGCCGACGCTGCCGCGCAGCATCTCGTCGATGCCGGCGAGAGCGTGGTGCGGCTGGGCGCCATCGAGGCCCGCCAGGGTGACGAGGAACAGGTCCGCATGGAGAACCTCGAGGCATGAGCCAGGACGACGCCAACAGCGACACGCTCAACGATTTCACCGCCGAGGCCGCCGAGCCACGCCGGGTGGTGGTACTGATTTCCGGCAACGGCAGCAATCTGCAGGCACTGATCGACGCCCAGTCGTACGACGAACTGGGCGGCGAGATCGTCGCGGTGATCTCCAACAAGGCCGATGCGTATGGCCTCAAGCGCGCCCACGATGCCGGCATCGAAGCGGTCGCCCTGCCGCACCGCGAGTACGACAGCCGCGAAGCCTTCGACGGCGCGCTGATCAAGGTGATCGAGCGCCACCAGCCCGACCTGGTGGTGCTGGCCGGTTTCATGCGCATCCTCACGCCGCGCTTCGTGCAGCGTTACTATGGGCGCCTGCTGAACATCCACCCCTCACTGCTGCCCGCCTACCCCGGCCTGGACACCCATGCCCGGGTGCTCGCCGACGGCGCCGAGGAGCACGGCGTCAGCGTGCATTTCGTCACCGAGGATCTCGACGGCGGACCGGTGGTGATGCAGGCCGCCCTCAAGGTGCGCCCCGGTGACAGCGAGGAACAGGTGATCGAGCGTATTCACGCCCGCGAGCATCTGATCTACCCGATCGCCGTGCGCTGGTTCCTCGAGGGCCGGCTGCAGCTTGGCGGCGAAGGGCCGCTGCTCGATGGCACGGCGCTACCGCCGCAAGGCATGCGGCTGTCGCATGAGGATGCGGCTGAAGAATTGGACGAAGAGACCGACGACTGAGCCTGCCGATCCCATGGCCCTGTTTCGCGGGCCATGGCTTGCCCAACCGGTAAAGACGCTCAAAACGTGTAGCCAACGCTCAGTTGGCCATGCGTTGCCGCCTCGCTCCAGCCTTGCACACCGCCCGCCGCCTGAGCGGTGAAGTCCCCTAGCCGCACACGCAGCCCGGCATCGAGGCGAAGATAACCTTCGTCCTCGCGCTCGCGCTCCTCGCCCGACCAGCGATTGGTCGGCAGGGATGCCAGCCTGACCTCGGTCCCTTCACGGGTGTCGTCGAGATAGCGCCCGCCGGCCAGTTCCGCAAAGAACCCCAGGCCACCCGCCGGCGCTCGATCCACCAGCAAGCCGACTTCCGCCTGGCGTTCGGTCACGGATTGCTCGGAGACGATCAACGCATTGGCGGCCGAGCCCTGCTCGTGATAGCCCTCGACATCGGCCTCGACATGCCGATAACCAACGAACGGCGCGGTGTACCACGGTGAATCGCTGGCCGTGAGGCGATAATCGAGACGCAGATCACCGGCCCAGCCCTCGGCCTGGGTGGTTCCGTCGAGCACCCGGCTCGCCGTGCCCAGCACAATGCGCCGCTGCAGGTCGAGATCGAAATCCCCTCGGCTGGCAATCGCCTGCACCCCGACCCGCCCAAGCTGCTGACGCGCAAACAGACTGAAGGCCTGGCCGTCGAGTTCGGTGTCCATGGGCGCATCGAGCGAGGCCTCGCGCTGAGCGACAGCCACTCCCAACCAGCCCCGACCGGCCGGCAGTACCGCTCCGACACTCGCCGCGCTGTGCGAAGCATCAAGCTTTGGCTCATCGACGAAGCCGCGGGACTCAGCGTCCTGATGATCGCCATGCATGAACAGGCGTAAGCCCTGCCCCTGCACACCGGGGCGCAATTCGCTGGTGATTGCCTGCTGTTGTGCAGCCAGCGATCCCACGGCCAACTCGCCACTCAGGGATAGTAGCTGCGGTGCCGTGATCAGCGCATAGGCATAATCGGCGAGGATTTCCTGGCCCGCCGTGGTCGGGTGCACCGTGTCATAGAACAGCAGTCGAGACGGATCCGGATTGCCCGCTGCCAGGCCATAGGCAGAGGTATCGCAAAGGGGATCGCTGAAGCAGACATTGGCCAAGGGGATATCCGTCGCCAGCCCGAACTCGGCGGGCGAGCTCGTCACGTCGGCGAACAGACTGGGAACATCCAGCCGGATGATGTCGAGCTCGCCATCGTAACGCGCCAGGTGCTCGCCAAGTGCCTGGTTGTAAACCTGGACCAGCGATGACAACGCCTGCCGCTGGCCGGAGATCAATCCGGCCGGCGACTCCCCCACGTCAGGCAAATTCGAGACCACGACGGTTCGAGCGCCCGCCGCGATCAAGGCATCGATGCCCTGGGCCAACGTGTCGGCACTGTCGACAGCATCGGCCGGCTGGGTGACCAGGCCATCGAGAAAATCGTTACCGCCGCCATTGAGGTAGTACAGCGCCTCGGCGTCGGCAATGCCGCCCGTGGTCACCAGGTAACCGTCGCGGGCGCGCAGCGTCAGGCCCGATTGGCTGACGACGGAGCCGTCCGGCTGGGTGATGGAGGCGACGATATCGGCGGTGGTGTAACCGCCCGTGGCGTAATTGCTGCCGTCCGGCAATCCCAACTGGTCGCGAACGACCGAAGTGGACGGCAGCAAGGGACCCAGCCCCAGGGCCTCGGCCAGGCGCTGGGTGCTGACTTCAGCGTAAGGCGCAGGCGCTCGATACTCGGGTCCCACCCGATTGGTAAAGCGCAGACTCCCGAGTTCCCCTTGGATGAGCCGCTCAGGGTCGGGAAACTGCCCCGAATCGCTGAGGCTATCGCCGAACACGATCATCTCGGAATAGCCGGCGGCTCCCGTCGAAAATAGCCAGGCCGCCAAGACAATCGGCCAGTGGCGTACCCCAGGCGACACACGCTGGGTCGGCGCGATGAGGGATCGACGGGTTCCAGAGCAATCGTAGGAAATGAGCATGACTCAGCGCCTCGCAGGATCATCAGTGGCATGGCATCCGATCAACCCGCTCGACTGAGCCATGTCTTCCCAGCGTAGTCGACGTCAACCTGCTTGAGCGCATGAACGTGGCGCCTGACCGACTGAAACGACACGGCCGAGCCCTGGTGGCTCGGCCGTGAATGCAGCGATCTGCCCCATGCACTTACCCGCCTCAGGTGCGCGGCAAGGTCACGCCACGCTGGCCCATGTACTTGCCGCCGCGATCCTTGTAGGAGATTGCGCACTCCTCGTCGGACTCCAGAAACAGCATCTGCGCCACCCCTTCGTTGGCGTAGATGCGCGCCGGCAGGTTGGTGGTATTGGAGAACTCCAGAGTCACGTGGCCTTCCCACTCCGGTTCCAGCGGGGTGACGTTGACGATGATCCCGCAGCGCGCATAAGTCGACTTGCCCAGGCAGATGGTCAGCACGCTGCGCGGGATGCGGAAGTACTCGACGGTGCGCGCCAGCGCGAAGGAGTTGGGCGGAATCACGCAGGCATCGCCCTTGACGTCGACGAAGCTCTTCTCGTCGAAGCTCTTGGGGTCGACCACCGCCGAGTGGATGTTGGTGAACACCTTGAACTCGTCGGCACAGCGCACATCGTACCCGTAGCTGGAGGTGCCGTAGGAGATCACCCGCTGGCCATCGACATGGCGGACCTGATCGAACTCGAAGGGCTCGATCATGCCGTGCTGTTCGGCCATGCGGCGAATCCAGTTGTCGGATTTGATGCTCATCGGGCGTCCTCGGCTTCACGCGGTCGTGGAATGGGATCGAACGCACGTGGCGGGATCGAAACACGATCTGTCGGGATCGATACGCAAACGGGGCCGTCATCATAACGGCCCCCGCGGCGTTTCTAAAGCGCGTCGATTTCAACAGCGGCTCATTCGCCGAACGAAATGCTCGGCCCCTCCTCGCTCTGGCTCTCGACGCCTTCGGCCACCGCCGCGTGCCACTTCGCGGAATGTCGCGGCGATCCCGCCGTCGGGCTCGGCGACCACGCTGGGCCGGCCGCCATCGGCCTGCTCGCGAATCGACAGCTGCAGCGGCAGTTGCCCGAGCAGGCGAGTATCGTACTGCGCGGCGATCCGCTCGCCGCCCCCGGCGCCGAAGATCGGCTCGCTGTGCCCGCAGTTGGAGCAGATGTGCAGGCTCATGTTCTCGACCACGCCCAGCACCGGCACGTTGACCTTGCGGAACATCTCGATGCCCTTGCGTGCATCGAGCAACGCGATGTCCTGCGGCGTGGTGACGATCACCGCGCCGGAAACCGGTACCTTCTGCGCCAGCGTCAACTGGATGTCACCAGTGCCCGGCGGCATGTCGATGAACAGGTAATCCAGGTCGTCCCACAGTGTCTGATTGAGCAGCTGCTGGAAGGCCCCGGTAACCATCGGCCCACGCCATACCATGGGCTCGTTGACATCGATCATCAGCGCCATCGACATCGCCTGCAGGCCATGGGCGATGATCGGCTTGAAGCTGTTCTCACTGACCACCTCGGGACGCGTGCCCTCGGCAATACCCAGCATCTGCGCCTGGCTGGGGCCATAGATGTCGGCGTCCAGCAGGCCCACCCGGTAGCCTTCGGCGGCCATCGCCAGGGCCAGGTTGGCAGTCACCGTGGACTTGCCGACCCCGCCCTTGCCCGATGCAACGGCCACGATATGCTTCACACCCTCGATCACGGCTGACTCCTTTCCTTGAATGTCTCGACACCGGGTTCAACCGGCATCCAGCTTGCTCGCAGTATAACGCGCGCCGAGCGGTGATAACCAAGTGTGCGACTCGCCAATACCGACCATCTAGCTAGCGGTCAGCGACCACGGGTTGGCGGTCAATGGCACGCCGCCATCGGCGGTGACCCGCACCGTGTCGCTACAGCCGATGCCCCACTCACCGGGCAAGCGCAGGCACAGCGGCAGGTGGAAGACCATGTCTTCCTCGAAGCAGCGGCTCTGGCCGCGGGCGATGAAGCCCGAGCCCTCGACCCAGGACGGCGGGAATTGGGCGCCCACTGCGTAACCGAAGACCCCGGAGAAATAGGCTTGACCAGCCAGCGACTCGAAGGCCGCCTCGGCGTCGCGGGCTGCGCTGTCGAAACTGGCGCCGGGGCGCATTGCAGGTAACAGCGCATCATAGATGCGCCGGCAGGTATCGAATACCTCGACCATCTGCGCCGACGGCCGCCCGGCGACCACGGTGCGCATCATCGGCGCAGTGTAGCGATTCCAGGCCGCACCGAACTCGAGGAATACCGACTCGTCAGAGGCGATCGATTTGCGACGATGATTGAGATGGCCGACGCTACTGCGCACGCCGGCCACCACAATCGGCTGCATGCTCATGAATTCGCTACCCGCCTGATGCAGGGCCTCGGCCCCCACCGCAGCGACCTCACTATCAGTGGCGCCGGCACGCACCGCGTCGGCCGCCGCTTCGATGCCCAGCCCGGTAACCCGCGCACTCTCGGTCAGACACGCGAGCTCGGCCGGCGATTTGACGATCTTGATGCCATGCATCACTGCCGAGGCGTCGACGAACTCGTGTCTCGGCAAGCGCTGACGCAGGGCATCGAGCACGCCCTGGCGCAGCGAGCCATGCCACGGGTCGATACCGATGCATTCACCCACCTCGCCCAGCACCTCGGTCAACGGATCAAGCACCTCGGCGAGGCCTTCCCAGCGATAGCTGCGAATATCCTCGACGTGGGTACAGGTCACCGCCGGCCCCACTTCAATCGACGGCACCTGCAGCATCAGATGGTCGGCGGTCATCACCAGCGCCGAATGAACCGCGACCTCGAAGGTGCTGTAGCCGGTCAGGTAGAAGATATCGGCCGGCGCGGTCAGCAGCAGCGCATCGATGTCGGCGTCCTTCATCGCCTTGATGACAGCATCCCGGCGGCGCTGAAGCTCCGCTTCGTCGAAGGCGCACTCGCTGCCGGCCAGCGGCGCGAGGTGTTGGCGATATTCGTCGTGTTGCATGGTGGCTATCTCCCTGCCCATTGGCGCAATTTCCTGCAACCAGCCTAGTACACGCAGCCATCCTTCTCCCTTCTTCGGCCGCTGCGCTGCCCATGCGTCCCCTGCACAGCTTGGCTACAGTCAACCTATCGGCATCAGGAGAGCAAGGAGTGACCCATGATGACGCCGCTGGATTGTGTAAACGGCCTCGCTTCGCGCCTGGAAGGCCGACCAAGCGATTACGACCGGCTATTGGAGCAGGTCGGCGAGCGCCCGCTCGTGCTGCTTGGCGAAGCCTCGCACGGCACCGACGAGTTCTACCGCATGCGCGCCGAGATCAGCCGCCGGCTGATCGAGGAGAAAGGCTTCGAGGCGGTAGTCGTGGAAGCCGACTGGCCCGACTCGCTGCGCCTCAATCGCTACGTGCGCGGCGATAGCGACGAGACACTGCAGGAAGCCTTCGCCGACTTCGAGCGCTCCCGCAGTGGATGTGGCGCAACCATGCGGTGCGCGACTTCGTGGCCTGGCTGCAACAGCACAACGCCTCGCGACCTCGCCACGCCCAGGTCGGCTTCCATGGGCTGGATCTGTACAGCCTGCACCGCTCGGCCCAGGCGGTCATCGCCTATCTGGAGCGTATCGACCCGCAACAGGCCAAGCGGGCCCGTGAGGGCTACGCCTGCCTCGATCACGGCGGCGACCCGTTTAGCTATGGCCGCGAGAGCGCCTTCGGCCTTTCTCAGTCTTGCGAGGACGCGGTGGTGACGCTGCTCGCCGAGCTGCTTGACCGGGCCGAGAATTATCAGAGCCACGATGGCCGCCATGCTGCGGACGAGCAGTTCTTCGCCGAGCAGAATGCCCGCGTTGTGGTCGACGCCGAAGCCTACTACCGTAACCTGTTCGGCTCGCGCGCCGACAGCTGGAACCTGCGCGACGAGCACATGACCGACACCTTGGTCGAACTGCGCCAGCACCTGCATCGCCAAGGGGGATCAGGCAAGATCGTGGTCTGGGCGCATAACTCGCATCTCGGCGACGCGCGCGGTACCGATATGGGCTGGCGTCGACATCAGCACAACATCGGCCAGTTGGTCCGCGAGCGCTTCGGCAACGATGCGGCGCTGCTGGTCGGCTTCACCACGCATACCGGCCACGTTTCCGCCGCCTACGACTGGGATGAACCCGTCGAGCAGCGCTGGGTGCGGCCCTCGCTGGAGGGCAGTTACGAGCGGTTGTTCCATGACAGCGGCCTGGAGCGCTTCTATCTACCGCTCGATAGCGAGCGGGTCGCGCCCCTGCAGGAATTGCGGCTCGAACGCGCGATCGGGGTGATCTATCGCCCCGCAAGCGAACGCCAGAGCCATTATTTCCAGGCCTCGCTGCCGCGCCAGTTCGATGCCGTCTTCCACGTCGACACCAGCAGCGCTGTTGTCCCCTTCGAGCAAAGCGAACTGTGGCGTCCGGAAACCGTCCCCGAGACCTATCCGTTCGGCGTCTAGATTCTATCTGGCAGACCACAACGAAAACGCCCGGCCATCTGGCCGGGCGAAATGCGATCAGCGACATGATGCATCAGGATTGGATGGCAGGCTCCTTACTCTGCTCGTCCTGGCTCTGCTCTCGTCCTGACTCTCGGGTTCATCCTGTGCCTGGCCCTCCTGCTGCTCACCTTGGTCAGAAGACTGATCCTGAGCTTGCGACGAGCCTGAATCGCCTTGCAAGCTGCCGCTTTGGCCGCCAGCCGCTTGATTGCCAGCGTTCTGGCTACCGCTACCGGCCTGCCCGGAACCGTTCTGCTGTTGTCCCGGTGTGCCGGTGCCCTGCGCGTCTGATGCTGACGCCTCGCCTGCGGCTGGCGTAGCGGAACCGATACGCTGCGAGAGCTCATTCAAGGTCTTCTGCATCGCGGCGATGCGGGAAAGCTCCTGCTGGACATTGCCGATGTGCGCCTGGAGGGTGCCGAGACGCTGGGTGCGCGTCTGGATCTGCGCTTGCAGTTCGCTCAAGCGCTGCTCAGCGGACTCGACCTGAGCACTTATCGACTCCTCGCGCTGCTGCGCTTCGCTCAGCGATTGCTTGACCTGCTCGAAGTTCTCCTTGGCAGTGGCCGTCTGACCCTGGAGATCGGCCAGCTCGGATTGCCGCGTGTCGACCTGATCGCCCAATGCCTGGAGACGCGACTGCTGCGCCTTGACCTTTTCCTCGAGCTCGGCGTGACGGCCTTCGGCATCGGCGACTTTCTGCTGCGCCTGCTGCAACTCGGACTGGGCGCTGTCGAGCCGTTCCTGGGCCTGCTGGGCCTGACCATTGAGATCATCGAGCTTAGCCTGAGCCTGCCCGACCTGATCCTGCAGGGCCTTCAGCTGCTGAGTGCGCTGTTCCAGCTGGCTCTGCTTTTGTTCGAGCTGGGCCTGCACATCCTTGATCTGCGATTGCAGCTGAGTGAGCTGCTCCTGCGCCTGACTGTTCTGCTGTTCGAGCGATTGCTGTTCATTTTGGGCCGCCTCGACGCTGGCATAGGCCTCCTCGAAATCGGCGTTACGCTGTTGCAGCGATTGCCTCTCGTTCTGCAACTGGGCGATCTGCGCCTGCATAGATTCCCGCTGGCCCTGCCACTCATCCTTCTGCGAGCTAGCATTGGAGGCAATGAAGATAGCCACGATCACCGCGACTATCGCGACCACTACCACGATGCGTACCCGATTATCCTTGAACGGGCTCTGAGGCTTATTCTGGGGTTGCTGCGACGGTGTTTCGGCCATGAATCATCTCCTATGTTCGGCTGCGTACCGATTTACCATGGCCATGAATAGCTCAATGAGCAAGACGAAATCACTAATTGAGTAGACCGAAATTCAACATATCCCTCAGGCAGCACGGTGCTTCAATCGCTCGCGACCTTGCCGCGCAGCGCCTTGTGTTTGCCCTTGCGCGTCTTGGCATCCACTCGCCTGCGTTTGGCCGCCTTGCTGGGACGTGTCGGTATGCGCTTGCGCTGTTCACGGGCCACGCTGCGAATCAGCTCGCGCAGCCGCGTCCGGGCATCCTCACGGTTCTGCTCCTGGGTTCGTAACGCTGCGCCTTGATCACGACCACGCCCTGCTGGGTGATGCGCTGATCGCCCAGCGCCAATAGCCGCTCCTTGTAGATGTCCGGCAGCGACGAGGCACGAATATCGAAGCGCAGATGGATGGCCGAGGCAACCTTGTTGACGTTCTGGCCACCCGCACCCTGAGCACGCACGGCCTGAATCTCGAATTCGCTATCGGCCAGGCTGACCTGGCGGGAAATTTCCAGCATAAAGCCTCTCGATCTTGGGGCCGACCGGGTCACCTTGGATCATGGGAAGCCGCAGCAAGGCTGCCAGGCAACCCTCGTCATGAAGTAGCGCCCCGGAGGACCGGAATGATCATCACTCTACGGCACTCGACCGGCGCTCACCATAGCATCTGGATCACCAATGCCGCGGTTGCCAGGGTCGCACCAAGCGCGACCAGCACGACGACGCCATCGCGCGCGATCAGCGCCAGGCCAAATGCAGTCAGCGCCGCACCGGCGCCGGTCGCGGAGAACGGCACGAACTCCATCAGCGGCATGCACAAGGCGATGACCAGACAGGTCAGCGCCACACACCGCAAGCCGACATGCCGGATCAGGCCGGGCAGGCGCGGCTTCAACAGGCAATCGGTCCAGCGCGCCAGCGGGTAAACACGGCGCAGCGCGTTGAGGAAACGGTGCTGGGATAGCGAACGCCGCAACAGCCACTGCGGTAGCCATAGGCGCTCGCGTTGCAGCAACAACTGGCCGGCACTCAGCGCCACCAGCAGCGCCATCAACGTCGGCACCCCCGGGATGTCGCCGATCAAAGGCATGACCGTGATCAGCCCAGCGATCACCAACAGCGGGCCGAATGCCCGGTCACCCACCGCCTCGATCAACAGCGCCAGGCTGACACGCGCATCGGGTTGACTCACTTCGCTGGCGGCCCGCTCGAGTTGGCCGAGTAACTGTTCGAGATTTGCCGGTCCTGCGGCCTCATGCTCATCGTGCATGCTTCACGTCCCTTTGAGCCTGGCGTCGCCGCGCAACCTATCGACCGTTTGCCAGCGCGACAACCCCCATCGGCTCTCGATGCCTAGGCTTAAGCAACGCCACTAAATTAGCATTTAACGCTTTAAAACCATTCGGGCAGGGTCCTTGCCAGCCGTTCTCGCATGCGCCAGGTATGGCTAGTAGTGACGCTGACAACGCGAGCAATAACGAACCGGGCCAGGAAGGCTCCAGGCCCGTTCAGGCAGCCATGGTTCTGCCGACACCCGGGACCTCTCCTGCAGGGGCTAATACATACCAGGCAACGGGTAAACAACGCCTGCGGCGCTGCCGTCCGGCAGCGCTCGATTACTTCGCGAAGCTGTTCGAGCAACGCCTCGGCGGCGATCAGGATCAGCACGCAGTAATCCGGTCGGCGCTGCGTGACGAGCGCTCGGTCGCGCGTCAGCAGCCAGCGCTGGTCGTGCTCGGCCAGCTGGACCAGTTGTGGAATCGATCGCCGGGTCGAAAAGCATGCCGAAATCCAGCGCCCGCAACCAGCGTGCCAGCATGGCATCGGTGACGAAACGGGTTGCCAGTAGTTGTGTTGTCCCTTCAGCGCTATCTATGGTCATGGCGACTCCTCTTGACGCTGCCCCTAACCGCTGTAGCCTCATCGAGACCAGCCAATGGCATGATAATAGTGACTCGCGGAGGGCGATTCATCGTGCCCATCGAATCTCGGTCCATGCCGTGGCTTGGTGCTCGACCGCTTCCTGGCGGATACTGTCGGTGTACCCGGTCGCGCGACTGGGAACCGTCAACGCTTGCCGGAAGTGCCGCTGTTTCAGGGCCTTTGGCCCAAGCTGCAAGGGAATGGAATGCAACGTCTCGTTCTGGCCCGACAGGTCTGGCAGTTTTCATGGCGCGTACTCGTCGCCTTTCTGCACAATCGCGGTATTCTGCTGGCAGGCGGAGTCGGTTACAACGTGCTGCTCTCGACCGTTCCGCTGTTTGCCCTGCTGTGCGTATTGCTGACCCATATCGTCAATGAACAGCGCCTGCTGGGCATCATTGCCATTCAGGCCCAGCACCTGGCCCCGGCCCACGCCGACGTGATTCTCGATTCAGTGCGCACCCTGGTCGATTCGCGCAATTTGGTGGGCTTCGTTGGCACCCTGGTGCTGCTATTCTTCAGTTCGTTCGCTTTTCGCATGCTTGAGGACTCCATCGCGCTGATCTTCCATCAGGCCGATGAGGTCAACAAAAAGCGCCGCTTCTGGGTCTCGGCGTTATTGCCCTACGCCTTCATGCTGGTACTCGGCGCAGGCCTGCTGGCATTGACCGTACTGGTCGCGATGGGCGACGCCTTCAACCAGCTAGTGATCATCTTGTTCGATATCGAGTTGCCCTCGGCCAATGTGGCCATGGTTTCGCTCAACGTGTTGAGTTTCGTCGGCTTGTGCGGACTATTCAGCGCCATCTACAAGATCATGCCGGTGGTGCGTATCGCCCCGCATCGCGCCTTGATCGGGGGTTTTGTCGCCGCCCTGCTGTGGGAGATCGTCCGGCTGGTCCTCAGCTACTACTTTACGAACATTTCTTATGTCAACGCCGTCTACGGTTCATTGGCGACGCTGATCGTCGTGCTGTTGAGCCTCGAGATTGGCGCAGTGATACTGCTGCTTGGCGCTCAGGTGATCGCCGAACTCGAGCGCAGCGCCCGCGCCGGCCTACCCTGGTATCAAGATCCGCACTCCTAGCGCCCAAATCCGCACCACCGGCTTGCCTGGGTCAGGCCTGCGTCAATCCGGTGTGCGGTTAATCCGTGCGCATGCCCCTCATGTCGACGCACCGCCTCGCGCTTCCTGAACTCGAAGCTTGGTGCGGATGAAATCGCTGTGGCGGACGAACAACAGGTCTGCCAGCTTGCGAATACGGTGCTCCTCGTGGGCGTCAAGCACCTCATCGGCGTAGGCCAGTTGCCACATCAATTCTACCAGCGCGACCTTGTCAGCGTAGTCGTAATGCTCGTTGACAAGACGAACGAACTGGAAATGATCAACCGCCTGGTCCGTTTCTTGGGTCGCCAGCTCCATCAATTCATCGACCTGCTCGGCGCCCAGCGAGAAGCGCGCCTGCAGCATCCGCCGCCAGGCGGCGAGTTCTGCGGGATCGGTGTGGTGATCGGCACGCACGATCTCGCAAAGCAGTGCCGCAGTAGCCAACTCCAGTGTCACCTGACGCTGATCGTCGGCCTCCGGCACGCTCAGGGCACGTTGGAAGAATTGCTGAATGGCGTCGAGCACGATGGGCCCCCTTGGTCAATAAAGTTAGCGACTAACGCTAACACTTCCGACAAGCACGCGACGCAGAGGTTGCATGGCTCAGTGAGTGCACCGTGGCGCACCTCGCCAGTGGGGGGCCTGTCACCGCAGCCTAAAAAGCCGCGAGGATAATCTCGCGGCTTTGCATGTCTCGGCGTGCCCTACATCACGAACGACTGGTGACTTCCAGCAGGTGGTAGCCGAACTGGGTCTTCACCGGCCCGTGCACGGTGTTCAGCTCGCCGTTGAATACCACCTTGTCGAACTCGGGCACCATCTGGCCCGGGCCGAACGAGCCCAGGTCGCCGCCATTGCGCGCCGACGGGCAACTGGAATGCTGCTTGGCCACTTCAGCGAAATCGCGACCACCTTCGATCTCCGTCCTGAGTTCTTCACACTTCGCTTCGCTGTCCACCAGTATATGGCGTGCGCTTGCCTGACTCATCGTCTTGCTCCTAGGCTGGGTAACTTTCGGGATAAAAGCATATCGAAAGGCTGAATCCTGACGCCACGGCGCGACGCTGACAAGCGTTTCGCGGCCGGCGGCGAAATGGACCACGCAGGGACCTGGCATGCTGTACGCTATCGTCGTGCCATTTTCTCAGCAGGTAACGTCATGCTCGATTTGACTCAAACGCCGATCACTCTGGCGCTGCTCGTCATCAATATCGCCGTCAGTCTCTATGTGCTGCATCGCCGGCCGCAGCTCTTCGCCACGCTGGCCTTTCGCCCCGAGCGCATCCTGCACCATGGTGAGTTCTATCGTCTGCTGAGCGCGGGTTTTCTGCACGTCAACGGCGCGCATCTGCTGGTCAACATGCTGACCCTGTACTTCTTCGGCCCCTGGCTGGAAGTCGGGCTCGGGCCGCTGCGCTACCTGTTACTGTATTTCGGCTCCGATCTCGCCGCCCAGGGGCTGGCACTGGCGATCCAGCGCCGCAATCCGCGCTACTCGGCAGTGGGCGCATCGGGTGCGATCACTGGGATAGTGTTCGCGTTCTGTCTCTACGAACCGTTCAGGCTGCTCTATCTATTCTTCGCCATTCCCATCCCGGCGATCCTGTTCGCCATCGGCTTTGTCGCCCTGTCGTTGTACGCCATGCGCAGCCGCACGCCCGGGCAGGTCGGCGGGCTGGCCCATGAAGCGCACCTGGGCGGTGCCTTGGGCGGGGTAGTCATCGCGCTGTTGCTTGAGCCGAGACTGTTGCCACACTTCCTGCAGCAGCTCGGTTTCTGATCCGCTAGCCGCTCAGCGCCTTGCCTCGTCCCCCGGCAACTCGACGCCCGCCAAGCTCGAAGCACCCTGAGCCTGAGCCGTGCCCGAGGTGCGGCGCACCACGCTCAGCGAGCCTTCGGTCTCCAGCACCACCGCCTCGACCTCATTGAGCGATGCCAGGCCGGCGGCGCGTACCGCCGAGCGCAGCTCGTCCATGGTCACCCGCGCGCGCAACAGGGCGTCCGGCAAGGGTTCTCCACGGTACAGCAGCAGGGCTGGTTCGCCGGTCACCAGTCGACGCACCCAGGGCCAGCGAACGCTGCTCCAGGTCAACACGTATTGCATGGCGATAAGCAGCCCGAAGGCCAGGCTACCCTGCGCCAGCGTCACTCCGGGATTGAGTATCACGGTCGCCAGGATCGAACCCAGAGCTACCGTCACCACCAGGTCGAAGGCATTCATCTTCGACAGCGTGCGCCGACCTGATACGCGCAGCAGCAAGACCAGCGCGACATAAGCCATCACGCCCATCAGGGCCACACGCAACAGGGCACTGGCTTCATCGAAAAACAAGGCTTGCAAGCGCCGTCCTCCCTGACTGGGCGATGAATAGTAAACGATATGCTGATCAGCGTAGCAGCCTCGAGATCGCATGCTACCTATCCTCCGGGGCTTATCGGCAGCGGGGCATTGATCACCGCCGCCGACACGACGCTGTACAGTGCCAAGCAGGCCGGGCGCGATTGCGTGCAGCTGGATGCTACGACGAGCGTTGCCTGAGCAGGAACCTAACGCCGGCAGGCTGACTGCCGGTAGAGAAGCGTTAGGCACATTGCTACCCTATCGCGCCCTATCGGCATCGGTGTGTACTCATGCGCTATCGGCTCAAGCTGTTTCCAGAGATCACTATCAAATCCCGACCGGTGCGCAAGGAGATGGTCCGCAGCCTGCGCACCAATATCCGCAATAGTCTTTCGCGCTTCATTGCCGGGGTTCGCGTGGCCGATTGCTGGGACGCTCTCGAAGTGCGCCACGACGGCGAGCTAGACGCCTCGATGCGCGCCGAGGTGGAAGCCAGCCTGACGCGCATCCCCGGCATTCACGAGATACTGGTGGTCGATGCCCACACCTTCACTGGCTTCGAAGCGACCGCCGCGCTCGTGGTCCCGCTGTGGCGCAATGCGCTGGCCGGCCGGCGCTTTCGCGTCAGCGCCAAGCGTCGTGGCCGCCATGACTTTACCTCGGAAGACCTCGAACGCCACCTGGGCGGTGCCCTGCTCGAGGCCGCCGACGGCGCGTCGGTGGACTTGAGCGACCCGCAGGTCACGGTGCGCATCGAACTCACCGACGATCAACTGCTGCTGATCACTCGGCGTCTGCCGGGGCTTGGCGGCTATCCGCTGGGCACCCAAGGCGAGGCGCTGGCGTTGATCTCCGGCGGCTACGATTCGCCGGTCGCCGCCTGGCAGCTGCTGCGGCGCGGCCTCAAGACGCATTTCGTGTTCTTCAATCTCGGCGGTCCGGCCCATGAGGCCGCAGTACGCGAGATCGTCCATCATCTATGGCAAGGCTACGGCGCCTCGCACCGACTCAACTTCATCAGCGTGCCCTTCGAAGGCGTGGTCAACGAGATCCAGCGGCGGGTACCGGCGGGCGTGGCCGGTGTGGTGCTCAAGCGCATGATGCTGCGCGCCGCCAACCGTGTCGCCGGCCACGCCCGCATCCCGGCACTGGTAACCGGCGACGCGCTGGCCCAGGTGTCGAGCCAGAGCCTCACCAACCTGCGGCTCATCGATGCGGTCAGCGAACGGCCGATCCTGCGCCCGCTGATCGCCAGCGACAAGCAGACCATCATCGACGACGCCCGGCGCATTGGTACTGCCGAGTTTGCAGAAAAGCTGCCTGAATATTGCGGCGCGATCTCCAAGCGGCCCAACGTGCACCCGCGTGCCAAACAGGTCGAGCGCGCCGAGAACGAGTTCGACTTCGACGTGCTCGATACCGCGATCGAGGCCGCCGTAATGACCCGCGCATCGCGACTGCTCGACGACCTGCCGCACGTTGCCACGATCGCGGAAGAAGATGCTTCCACGGTGAATGCGGTGGACGTCACGGTGATCGATATCCGCCACCCCGACGAGCGCGAGGCGGCGCCGCTCACGCTGCCCCATGGCGAGCCGTTGGCAATTCCCTTCTTCGAACTGGCCCAACGCGCCGAGCAATTGCCCCGCAATCGTCGCTATCTGCTGTATTGCGCGCAGGGCATGATGAGTCGCATGCAGGCACAGCTTCTGGCCGATAAAGGCCTGACACAGTTTGGTGTCTATCGGGGCGACTGATAGCCAACGTTGCGCGGCTCTTGTCGTTTGTAGCATTCATTGACCCCACACTAGCGGGCCCTTGTGTTGCGGAAAGCTAGAACAAGCCCAGTTGTCGGTCGGTCAGTGAATTGAAGTCGTCATCGACGAACGGCAGGATCGCATCGGCCACCGGCTGCAACTGGCGGGTCAGGTAGTGGTGATAGTCGATGGCCGAGCGACGCGTTTCCAGCGGCTCCGGCCCCGACAGGGTCATCACGTAGCTGATCCAGCCCCCGTGCTGATACTGACGCGGCCGGCCAAGCTGGTCGTTGTACGCGTCGGCCATGCGCGCGGCGCGCACATGCGGCGGCACGTTGCGCTGGTAGTCGTCGAGCTTGCGCCGCAACCGCTTGCGATAGATCAGTCGCTCGTCATACTCCCCGGCCAGGGTACGCTGCACATAGTCCCGCACGAAGTCGCGGTAGGGCTCGCCGACGAAGATCCGCCGGTAAAGCTCCTGCTGGAAGTGCTTGGCCAGCGGCGACCAGTCGGCGCGCACCGCCTCCAGCCCCTTGAACACCAGCCGCTCGCTGCCGCCGGCCTCGCGTACCAGCCCGGCGTAGCGCTTCTTGCTGCCCGCCTCCGCGCCGCGGATGGTCGGCATCAGAAAGCGCCGGAAGTGGGTCTCGAACTGCAGTTCCAGCGCGCTCTCGAGCGCGTATTCCTGGCGCAGGTGCTCGCGCCACCACGCGTTGACGCGCTGCACCAGTATGCCGGCCGATCTGCGCGGCCTCGTCGTCTTCGTGGGCGCGACCGAGCCAGACGAACGTCGAGTCGGTATCGCCGTAGATAACGGTATATCCCTCGGCCTCGATCAGCTCGCGGGTGCGATGCATGATCTCGTGGCCGCGCAGGGTGATCGACGACGACAGGCGCGGGTCGAAGAACCGGCAGCCCGCTGGCGCCGAGCACGCCGTAGAAGGAGTTCATGATGATCTTCAGCGCCTGGGACAGCGGCGCGTTGCCCTCGCGCTTGGCGACTTCGCGCCCCTGCCAGACCCGCGCCACCATCTCGGGCAGCGCATGGCGGGTGCGCGAGAAGCGCGCGCCGCGAAAGCCGGGCACCGTATCGCTCTCGGGTTCGGACAGCCCCTGCACCAGCCCCACCGGATCGATCAGGAAGGTGCGGATGATCGAGGGGTAGAGGCTCTTGAAATCGAGCACCAGCACCGAATCGTAGAGCCCCGGGCGCGAATCCATCACGAAGCCGCCGGGACTGTTCTCGCCACGCTGGCTACCCAGGTTGGGGGCGACGAAACCGAGCCGATGCATGCGCGGCAGGTAAAGATGCGAGAACGCGGCCACCGAGCCGCCACTGCGATCGGCCGGCAGGCCGGTGACGGTGGCACGCTCGAGCAGGAAGTCGATCAGCTCGGTCCTGGCGAAGATCCGCGTGACCAGCTCGCAGTCCTTGAGGTTGTAGCGGGCCAGGGCCGGCTTGTCCTCGGCGAACATGCGGTTGATGGCGTCCATGCGCTCGTAGGGGTTGTCGATCGCCTTGCCTTCGCCGAGCAGTTCCTGGGCGACGCTCTCCAGGCTGAAAGAGGCAAAACGCCAGGTTGCCTGGCGCAGCATCTCGATGCCGTCGATGAGCAGTCGCCCGGGCGCGGCGGCGAAGAAGTGGTTGGGATTGCTGGCGTGGGCACGCCATTCCATCGGCGCGCCGCCGCGCCCCAACGTCAGCGGCACGGCCAGCTGCTCGGCGTGACGTTGCAGGATGCGCAGGTCGAACTGAATCAGGTTCCAGCCGATGATCGCATCGGGATCGTGACGCGCCATCCACTCGTTGAGGCACGTCAGCAGCGCTTCGCGGCTTTCGCAGTAGCGAAGTTCGAAGTCGTACGCTTCGGCGTCCGCGCCCTGTCCGCTCGCCGCTCCCAGCATATAGACCGTGCGCGTCCCGCAGCCCTCCAAGGCGATCGAGTAAAGATCGCCACGCTCGCTGGTCTCGATATCCAGCGAGGCGAGTTTCAGCCGGGGGCGATAATCCGGGGCGGGCTTCAGCTGCGCCTCGGACAGCGAGCCATCCGCCTGCGTCACGCCCGTGAATTCTACCGGCGCGGTGATGAAGCGCTCCATCAGGTAGCGCTCCGGCGGCCGAACGTCGGCCTCGAGGATCTCGACGGCCGCATCGGTCAGGCGTCGTTCCAGGTGCATCAGTTGGCGATGCTGGCGGCAGTAAAGACCCAGCACCGGACGATGGTGGAAATCGCGGAGATCGAGCGGACGAAGCTCGACGCCCGGCTCACCGCCAACCAGCCGTTCGATACGCGTGCGGAACTCGGCGGGGACGAACGCTACCGAGGTCTGCAACGGCAGGCGCACATGGCGAGGACCGGCATCGGTGGCCAGCCACAGGCTCACTTCGCTGCCGTCCGCGGTGTCCCGCCAATGGCGGGTCAGGACGAAGCCCTGCTGCATCACGGGGGTCTCTCGATAGGAGTGGCGATAAGGCGGATTCAAACCGCCCATTATAAGCGGTAATACGCCCGTCATGGACTTGCCATCGGCTTGGCAAACGACTGTCACCTTGGCCCGGCAGGATGACTGCGACTAGATCATCGCTAACCGGAGGGCATCATGGCGTATTCACGCAGGGACATGTTGAAGCTGGGACTCAAGGGTGGTGCCACGCTGGGCGCCCTGGCGGCGGCGCCGTCGATCGTGCTGGCCGAGGGACGCCGGCCGGTCATCACTTCCGGGGTGATGAGCGGTGACATGCTCACGGACCGCGCGATGCTGTGGTCGAGCGTCGACCGCCCAGCCCGGATGCTGGTCGAAATCGCCGACAATCCCGAGTTTCACGGTGCCCGCCTGCTGCGCGGACCCGAAACGCTACCCGAGACGGGCCTGACCGCCAAGCTGGACGCCACCGGGCTGTCCTCGCTGGACAATGTTCACTATCGCGTGCGCTTCGCCGCACTCGACGACCACCGCGCCGTCAGCGAGCCGGTTACCGGCCAGCTTCGCTTGCCGCCGACGAGCCGCCGCGATGTGCGCTTCGTGTGGTCCGGCGACACCGTCGGCCAGGGCTGGGGGATCGATGAATCGCGTGGTGGCATGACCATTTACGAACCATGCGTCAGCAGCGAGCCGGACTTCTTCATCCATTCCGGCGATACCGTTTATGCCGACGGGCCGACTCGAGGAAAGCATAGAACTGGCCAATGGAGAGTCTGGCGCAACCTGGTGACTCCGGCCAAGCGCAAGGTGGCCGAGACCCTCGACGAATTCCGTGGTCAGCATGCCTACAACCTCGAGGATGCCAACCTGCGGCGCTTCAATGCCGAAGTGCCGATGCTCGCCCAGTGGGACGACCATGAGACGCTCAACAACTGGTACCCCGGCGAATTGCTCGAGGATGACCGCTACCGCGAGAAGAACGTCTCACTGCTTGCGGCGCGCTCGCGCCGCGCCTTTCTCGAAGCCATGCCGCTGCGGCAGATGCCCGACGCGCCGGGCCGGATCTATCGTAATTTCGCCTACAGCCCAGGGCTCGAGATCTTCATGCTGGACATGCGCACCTTCCGCAACGCCAACAGCCGCAATCGGCAATCGGGTGGCGAGGATGCCAGCTTTCCTCGGCGACGCCAGATCGATTGGCTGTTGGGTGCGCTTCGCCGGTCCACCGCTACCTGGAAGATCATCGCCGCCGATATGCCGATCGGCCTGGTGGTACGCGATGGCGACGCCTTCGAGGCGGTCGCCAACGACGAGCCTGGAAAGCCGCTGGGTCGCGAGCGAGAGATCGCAGGGCTCTTGCAGGCGATACGCGACGAGCGCATCCGCAACGTGGTGTGGCTGACCGCCGACGTCCACTACACCGCCGCCCACCACTATTCGCCGGAGCGGGCCAGCTTCAAGGAGTTCGCGCCGTTCTGGGAATTCGTCAGCGGCCCGCTGCACGCCGGCACCTTCGGTCCCGGGGAGCTGGACGCCACCTTCGGCCCGCGGGTGGTGTTTCAGAAGGCCCCGCCCGAGGGGCAGTCGAACCTGCCGCCCTCCGCGGGCTATCAGTTCTTCGGCCAGGTCGACCTGGACGGGGAAAGCGACGCTCTGACGGTAACGCTGATGGACTCGGCCGGCACGGCGCTGCATCGCCAGGTGCTCGAACCGCAGTCCGCCTGAGCCCGGCATCCAGATCGGCCCCCTCATGACCCGGCGCCAGGCATGATAGGGTTGAACGCGCCACGCATCGTCCGGATTTCGCCATTTTTGGTGAAAAATACTTGAGCCCCGCCGCCGTCGGGGCGATTATCGGCCCCCTCTTGCCAGGTGGCCGGGCGAGAATGGCATCGGCTCGCGGCAGGCGGCATTGCCCCGCGGTTCGACCACTGTTGAATTTCCGATCTGGAGGCGAACGCATGAGTAAAGCCTTGATTATTGGCGCCGGCGGCGTCGGGGGTGTGGTCACGCACAAGTGCGCACAGCACTCCGAGGTGTTCCACGAAATCTGTCTGGCGAGTCGCAACGAAGCGAAGTGCAAGGCGATCGCGGACCAACTGGACCGCCCCATCCAGACCGCCCAGGTCGACGCCGATGACGTCGAGGCGCTGGTTGCGCTGATCGAATCGTTCAAGCCCGACGTGCTGATCCATGTGGCCCTGCCCTATCAGGACCTGACCATCATGGAAGCCTGCCTGCGTACCGGCGTGCCCTACCTGGATACCGCCAACTACGAGCATCCGGACGAGGCCAAGTTCGAGTACAAGGAACAGTGGGCGTTCCAGGAGCGCTTCGCCAAGGCCGGCAACATGGCCACGCTGGGCTGCGGCTTCGATCCCGGCATGACCAACATCTACTGCGCCTACGGCCAGAAGAACCTGTTCGACGAGATCCAGCGCATCGACATCCTGGACTGCCAACGGCGGCGATCACGGCTACCCGTTCGCCACCAACTTCAACCCGGAGATCAACATTCGCGAGATCACCGCGAATGGTCGCTACTGGGAAAAGGGCGAGTGGAAGGAGACCGCGCCGCTGGCCGAGAAGCGCACCTTCGATTTCGACGGCATCGGCGAGAAAGACATCTACCTGCTCTACCACGAGGAGCTGGAATCGCTGTCCCGGAACATCAAGGGACTCGAGCGCATCCGCTTCTGGATGACCTTCTCCGAGAAATACATCACCCACCTCAAGGTGCTGGAAAACGTCGGCATGACCCGCATCGAGCCGATCGAGGTCAACGGCTGCAAGATTTCGCCGCTGCAGTTCCTCAAGTCGGTATTGCCCGATCCGGCCTCGCTGGGTCCGCGCACCAAGGGCAAGACCAACATCGGCGTGATTCTCGACGGCATCAAGGACGGCAAGCGTCGCAAGGTGTACATCTACAACATCAGCGACCACGAAAAGAGCTACGAGGAGGTCAAGTCCCAGGCGATCTCCTACACCACCGGCGTTCCGGCGGTGACCGGCGCGATGCTGATGCTGCAAGGGATCTGGAAAGGCGACGGCGTTTATAATGTCGAGCAGCTCGATCCCGACCCGTTCATGGAGCGCATCGGCGACATGGGTCTGCCGTGGCAGATGGTCGAGCTCGATCCCGACGACGACCCGCTGGCCGATTCGTGATGGCGGAAGCGACATACCCGTTCGACATTCATTCCTGCCCGTCGCCGGCCTATGTGGTCGACGACGCCCTGCTGCGTCGCAATCTCGAGCGGCTGGCCGAGGTGCAGAAGGCCAGCGGGGCGAAGATCCTGCTGGCACTGAAGGGCTTCGCCATGTGGGATACCTTCCCGCTGGTGAGCCAGTACCTGGTGGGCACGACCTCCAGCGGTCAGGATGAAGCACGCCTCGGTGCCGAGACCTTCGGCGGCGAGGTGCACGTCTATTCGCCGGCGTTCACCGACCCCGAGATGGACGTGGTACTGCGCTACGCGGACCACCTGAGCTTCAATTCGCCGGGCCAGTGGCGGCACTTTCGCGACAAGGTCGCCGCGGCGCCACGCAGCATTTCATGCGGGCTGCGGGTCAACCCCGAGCACTCGACCGGCGAAGTCGCCATCTATGACCCCTGCGCGCCGGGCTCGCGGCTGGGCACGCGCGCGGCCAACCTCGCGCCGGGCGACCTCGACGGGCTGGAAGGCCTGCACTTCCATGCGCTGTGCGAGCAGAACAGCGACGCGCTGGAAGCCACGCTCGACGCCTTCGAGGCCCGGTTCGGCCAGTACCTGCCGCAACTGCGCTGGGTCAATTTCGGTGGCGGCCACCACATCACCCGCGCCGACTACGACGTGGATCGGCTGGTGCGGATAATCCGCGACTTCAAGGCGCGCTATCCGCACCTCGAGGTCTACCTGGAGCCGGGCGAGGCGATCGCCCTGAATACCGGCTACCTGGTGGCCAGCGTGCTGGACATCGTCGACGACGAAGTGCCCAACGCCATCCTCGACACCTCCGCCACCGCCCATATGCCGGACGTGCTGGAAATGCCCTACCGGCCCGAGATCATCGGCGCCGGCGCGCCCGAACGAAAAGCCTCACACCTACCGCCTGGGCGGCACCACCTGCCTGGCCGGCGACGTGATCGGCGACTATTCGTTCGATGAGCCGCTCGCCATCGGCGACCGGCTGGTGTTCACCGACATGGCCCACTACACCATGGTCAAGACCACCACCTTCAACGGCATCCGTCTGCCGGCGATCTGCCGGGTCGACGAGACGAGCCGCGCGGTGCGCACGGTCAAGACCTTCGGTTACGTTGACTACATGCAGCGCTTGAGTTGATCGCTTCGTGGGGCAGGCGTGCGCCTGTCCCACGGATGCACCCGACCGCCAGCCGGGCTACAATCGCCCTTTCGTCCTGGCTCGTGCCCGAGTCCTAGCCGACGCCCGAATTCTTCGTATCTATCAGTCACTAGAGCCGCCATGCCGACTACCGCCAACGCCAAGCGCAAGATCCTGGTCACCAGTGCCCTGCCCTATGCCAACGGCTCGATCCACCTGGGTCACCTGCTGGAATACATCCAGACCGATATCTGGGTGCGCTTCCAGAAGAGCCGCGGCAACGACTGCCATTACGTGTGCGCCGACGATGCCCACGGCACCGCGATCATGCTGCGCGCCGAGCAGGAAGGCATCACCTCGGAGCAGTTGATCGAGCGCGTCTCGCAGGAGCACCAGGCGGATTTCGCGCGTTTCGGCGTGGCCTTCGACAACTACCATTCGACGCACTCCGAAGAGAACCGCCTGCACAGCGAGCGCATCTACACCGCGCTGCGCGACGCCGGGCACATCTCGACCCGCGACATCGAGCAGATGTACGACCCGGTCAAGGGCCTGTTCCTCGCCGACCGCTTCATCAAGGGCACCTGCCCCAAGTGCAGGACGCCGGATCAGTACGGCGACAACTGCGAGGCGTGCGGCGCGACCTATACCCCGACGGAGCTGATCGACCCGGTGTCGGCGATGTCCGGCGCCACGCCGGAAGTGCGCAGCTCCGCCCACTACTTCTTCAAGCTGCCCGATTTCGCCGAGTTCCTGAAGGGCTGGGTACGCCCCGGCCACGTCCAGCCGCAGATCGCCAACAAGCTGCAGGAGTGGTTCGCCTCGGGCCTCAACGACTGGGACATCTCCCGCGACGCGCCCTACTTCGGCTTCGAGATCCCCGACGCGCCGGGCAAGTACTTCTACGTCTGGCTGGATGCGCCGATCGGCTACATGGCGAGCTTCCAGAACCTCTGCGACCGCGAAGGCATCGACTTCGACAGCTACTGGAAGAAGGATTCCGACGCCGAGGTCTATCACTTCATCGGCAAGGACATCGTCTACTTCCACGCGCTGTTCTGGCCGGCGATGCTCGAAGGCGCCAACATGCGCACGCCCAGCGCCGTCAATTGCCACGGTTTCGTCACCGTCAACGGCGCCAAGATGTCCAAGTCGCGCGGCACCTTCATCAAGGCCGAGACCTACGCCGAGCATCTGAATCCCGAGTACCTGCGCTACTATTTCGCCGCCAAGCTGACCGCCGGCGTCGACGATCTCGATCTCAACCTCGAGGACTTCGCCTACCGGGTCAATGCCGACCTGGTCGGCAAGGTGGTCAACATCGCCAGCCGCTGCGCCGGCTTCGTCAAGAAACTCGGCGACGGCAAGCTCGCCGAGCGTGTCGGCCAGCCCGAACTCGTGCAGCGCGCCATCGACGCCGGCGAGGCGATCGCCGAGGAGTACGAGGCGCGCGAGTTCGCTCGTGCCATGCGCCGGATCATGGAACTCGCCGACGAGGCCAACGCCTACATCGCCGAGGCCGAACCCTGGGTGCTGGCCAAGCAGGAAGGTCGCGAGCAGGAGGTGCTGGATATCTGCTCGGTGGGCATCAACCTGTTCCGCCAGCTGATGGTCTATCTGGCCCCGGTGGTACCCGCGATGGCCGAGCAGGCGCGGGCCTTCCTGAATCTCGACAGCCTCGCCTGGGACAGCCGCCACGCGCTGCTCGAAGGCCATACCATCAACAAGTTCAAGCCGCTGATGACGCGTATCGAAAGCGACCGGATCGACGCGATGATTGAAGCCTCGAAGGAAGATCTCGCCGTGGAGAAGAAATTGAAGGAAACCCCCAAGGGCCCGCTCGCCGACGCCCCCATCGCCCCCGAAATCGCCTTCGACGACTTCGCCAAGGTCGACCTGCGCATCGTGCGCATCGCCAAGGCGGAATACGTCGAGGGCGCCGACAAGCTGCTCAAGCTGACCCTGGATCTCGGCGGCGAGACGCGCACGGTATTCTCGGGCATTCGCTCGGCCTACGCACCCGAGGCGCTGGAAGGCCACCTGACGGTGATGGTCGCCAACCTCGCCCCGCGCAAGATGCGCTTCGGCGTTTCCGAAGGCATGGTGCTGGCCGCCGGTGGCGCTTCTGGCAAGGACGGGGGCATCTACCTGCTGGAGCCGCACAGTGGCGCCGAACCCGGTCAACGCGTTACCTGATCTGCCGACTGCCAGCGACTCCATGCAGGTGAAAGAAATGAGCGCCACGCTGATCGATGCCATCGACGCCGAATTGCCGCAGACGCAATGCGGCAAGTGCGGGCACCCGGGCTGTCGCCCCTATGCCGAGGCGATCGCCGCCGGCGAGGCGATCAATCAGTGCCCGCCGGGTGGCGAGCGTACCGTGCTACGGCTGGCCAGGCTCACCGACCGCCCGCCCGAGCCGCTCGCTCAGCCGGCTGAATCGCCACAGGTCGCGGTGATTCGCGAGGACGAATGCATCGGCTGTACCAAGTGCATTCAGGCCTGCCCGGTCGACGCCATCCTGGGGGCGGCCAAGCAGATGCATACCGTGCTCGCCGGCGAATGTACCGGCTGCGAGTTGTGTGTCGCGCCCTGCCCCGTGGATTGCATCGACATCGTGCCCCACCCGGACTGGCAGATGGCCTTGACGCCCGCCGACCAGGAGGGCTTTCTCGCCCGCCGCGCGACGCTGGGCCGCCAGCGCTTCGAGGCGCGCCAGGCCCGCCTTGAGCGCCAGGCCGAGGAGCGCCGGCAACGCCGCGAGCGGCGTCTGGCCGCTGCAAGTCAGCCGACCCCGGCCGGGACCGGGGCTGCGCGGCAGGAAAAGACGGTGGGAGCCTCGACGCCAGCACCCGCCGATCCGGCCACGCTCAAGGCCTCGCGCGCGACGCTCTCGGTGACGCTCAAGCGTCTGGAGCGCAAGCGTCAAAAAGCCGGGGCCACAACCGATGACGAACGTCGCGCGCTCGACACACGCATCGCCGAGCATCGGTCGCGGCTCGACGAGATCGCCCGTCAGCTCGAGGGCCAGACCAAGCCGGCCGCCTACGCCAATCGCCAACGCCTGGCGGAAAACGCCGCCGAACAGGCGCTGCGCCGAGCGCGCCAACAACTCGCCCATGCCGAGCGCCAGCACGATACGGCAGGCATCGAGGCCGCCCAGGCTCAGATCGCTCAGGCCCAGGCAATGCGCGACGCCGCGCGGCAAAATCACTGACCTCTGACCAAGCGGCCTCGACCCGCCGGCAGCGTATTCGGAATGCCATGAACGCCCAGAAACGCCACGAGATCTTCGCCCGCCTGCGCGAACACACTCCCGAGCCGACCACCGAGCTCGAGTGGACCACGCCGTTCGAATTGCTGACCGCGGTGCTGCTGTCGGCCCAGGCCACCGACGTCGGCGTCAATAAGGCCTGCGCACGGCTGTTCCCGGTCGCCAATACCCCGCAGGCAATCCTCGAGCTGGGCATCGACGGGCTAAAGGAGTACATCAAGACCATCGGCCTGTACAACACCAAGGCCGAGAACCTGATGAAGACCTGCCGGATGCTGGTCGAGCAGCACGGCGGCGAGGTGCCGCAGACCCGCACGGCCCTCGAGGCGCTGCCCGGCGTGGGCCGCAAGACCGCCAACGTGATCCTCAATACCGCCTTCGGCCAGCCAACCATCGCCGTCGACACGCATATCTTCCGGGTTTCCAACCGCACCCGTATCGCTCCCGGCAAGAATGTCGTCGAGGTCGAGCAGAAACTGCTGCGCCACGTGCCCAAGGAGTTTCGCCGCGACGCCCACCACTGGTTGATCCTGCACGGTCGCTACACCTGCGTGGCGCGCAAGCCGCGCTGCGGCAGCTGCGTGATCGAGGATCTCTGTGAATACCCGGACAAGGTCGATATCGGCTAGGCTTTACCCCTCTCTCTTTGTCCCTCTCTAAAATCCCGCCGCTTCCAGCCGATCGGCGAGCGCCTCGAGCGCGTCCAGCCCCTGAACGTCACTGTCCAGCCAGGGCAGGCGCGGCCGCGGCAGGTGGCCAAGCTGGGCGTCGATGCGCTCCAGATAGAGCGCCTCCTGTTCGCGCCGACGCCGCAGGAAATCGCCATCGGCCTCGGCCGGGATCACCCGGTTGACCAGCGTGCCGGCGACCGGTACCCCGGCGGACTCCAGCGTCTTCACGGCACGCACGGTCTCGAGGATCGGCAGGCGCTCGGGAGTCATCACGAACAGGAAGGCGCTCTGCGTGGGGTCCTCGATGGCGCGTCGCGCGCGGTGCAGCAAGCGGCGACGTTCGAGCAGCGTCTCGGCGATGTCGCGGGTGCGCGCATCGAGTCCGTCGTTGGCGGTCTGCTGCGGGTCATCGAACGGCGAGTCGACATCGCGTCCCGGCGTGAGGTGCTTGAGCACCTTGCCGAGCTGTTCGGAGCGCTGGTTGTGCGCCAGCAGACCGTCGGTCCAGGCGGCCATCGCCTCGGGCAGCGTCAGCAGGCGCAGGGTGTGGCCGGTAGGCGCAGTGTCGAAGACGATCAGCTCGTAATCGCCCCCCTCGTCGAGCATCAGGCGCGCTAGACGCTCGAGCAGCGCCGCTTCCTGGGTGCCCGGCGATTGCCGGGTGAGCTGCATCTGCCGCTCGAGCTCGCGCATCATCTCGGGCGCGGCGAAGCGCCGCATATGCGCGGTAACCCGCGCGAGGTGGGCGTCGACCTCGCTATCCGGGTCGATTTCCAGCGCGTCGAGGTTGGGCAGCAGGCGCTGCGGCCGGTCGCCCAAGCCGCGCGCGAAGACATCGCCCAGGCTGTGCGCCGGGTCGGTCGACACCACCAGTACCCGCCGGTCGCGGCGCGCGGCGAGCACGGCCAGTGCTGCGGCCACGGTCGTCTTGCCGACCCCGCCCTTGCCACCAACCCACAGCAGGTGGCGCATGAGTAGCGCGTTCATGGGTTCTCTCTCGGTCGTAATGACAGGCTCCAGAACTACAGCTAGCAACAGCGAAAATGATCGAGCGGCGAGCGCTCAATACCCATCCGCCGGTGCCAGTCGTGAAAGCGTTCAAGAAGCAGCGGCTGGAGCTCCAGCGTGTAATAGGCCGCCGGATTGGGCACGCCCATCATTTCGGAAAATACCAGCAGCATGAACAGGTCGTCCTCGTCGCGCCGCGCGCGGGCGATGGCGCTACGGTAACGTACCGAGTAGGCCTCCTCGGCGAAATAACGGGCCTGGCCAAGCCAAGCCCGGATTCTTTCCCGCCGCGAATCGTGGCGATCGTCAGGCTTCATCGTCATGCCCCGTTCATGGCTGGTTGGTGACTTCGCCGCGCAAGCGCTTGAGCGTCGAAGTGCACTCGAGCGCGACCAGCACCGAGGCGATAAGCACCACGATATCGAGTACCAGCAGGAAGATATTGCCCTGCTCGTAGAAGCTGCGTAGCTGCGATAACAAGGCCCACAGCGTCATTACCAGGATGAAGATCATCGGCGCCAGGGTGTACCACAGGGGCCGACCACGGCGGACCAGCATCACGGTGACCACCAGCAGCGTCAGGCCGGCCAGCAACTGGTTGGTGGTTCCGAACAGCGGCCAGATGATCATCCCGCCCGAACCATCGACGCCCCCGGCGCCAAAGGCCAGGATCAGGCAGGAGCCCACCGCCAGCAATGTGGCCGGCAGCGGCTTCTTCAGCCACTCGAGGTGATAGATCTCGCCCCACTCCTGAAAGATGTAGCGCTGCAGGCGCAGGCCGGTATCCATGGTGGTGCCGGCAAACAATGCCGCCATCACCGTCAGTAGCGTCGCCGCGGTAGTTTCGGGCAGGCCGATACCATTGCTGATGATATAGGCGCCGCCTTCAACGAAGGCGTTGACGCCACCCTTCCCAAAGGCGCTATACATGGCCTGCCAATCGGCGAAGCTGGCGAAACCCGCCGTTGCGGTGAGAATCGCCGCCAGCGCCAGCATGCCTTCCCCCACGGCACCGAAGTAGCCGACGAAACGCACATCGGTTTCCTTGTTCAACTGCTTGGATGACGTGCCCGACGACACCAGCCCGTGAAAGCCGGAAATCGCGCCACAGGCAATGGTCACGAATAGCAGAGGGACCATCGACGGGGTACCCGCCGGCACATGGCTATTGAACATCGGTGCGAGTATCGTCGGATTGGCGAGCACCACCGCACCGTAGAGAATGATCAAGCCGATGAACAGCTGCAGGCCGTTGATGTAATCGCGCGGTTGCAGCAGCATCCATACCGGCAGCAGCGAGGCCGCCGCCGCATAGCCGAACAGAATCAGAATCCACAGCGCGTTGCCGGGGAGTCCTCCGACCTCATCGGGCATTTGCACGGGAACCGAAGGCCCGATGCCAATCAGCGTATAGAGTGCAATCACGCCCAATACCGATACCAGCATCAGGCTAGCCTTGCGCCGATAGATCAGCTGTCCAATGACCAAGGCGACGGCGATCGCCCCCCACACAGGCACTACGGCACTGGGAAAGTCCATCATCAGCCCGGCGATGACCACCGCGAACACTGCATTGACCATCAGCAGCAGCAAGAAAATGACGATCATGAAGATGCTACGGGCGCGCTTGCCGACCACATCCCCGGTCAGCGCTCCGACCGAGCGCGCCTTGTTGCGTACGCTGGCCCAGATTGCCCCGGCGTCGTGAATTCCGGCGAAGAATACCGTGCCCAGGACCACCCATAGAAACGCCGGCACCCAGCCCCAGATCACCGCGATCGCCGGGCCGACGATGGGCGCCGCGCCGGCGACCGAAGTGAAGTGGTGGCCCCATAGCACATAGCGATTGGTCGGCACGAAATCGATGCCGTCTTCGAATTCATGGGCGGGGGTACGAAAATCGGGGTCAAGTCGGAGGATCTTTTCGGCAATGAACTTTGAATAAAACGCATAACCTAGCGCCAGCCCAGCCAACCCCAACAGCAATACGATAATGGCATTCATGAAGGCCTCTCCTTGGTCACTTCTTGTCGTAGTCTGTGCAATCTGTCTGGATTTGTTGTTCTTTCGAAGATTCCAACCGACACCCGCTTCAAGATAGTCAAAGGTGATGAATCGCAACAGATTCGTCGGCTAATCAATTGTGTGGTGAAATCCATGCACTGCGCCTGGATTGCCGCGGACGGTCACCCCCGCCGATAGACGATCTTGTAGCTCCCGGCAGCGCAGCTACCGACGATTTCGGAAGCATTGGGACGATTTCCATCCAGGGCGACACGGCTTTCGGCTTCTACGGTGGGGAGCACGTCCAGACTGAACAGGGGCACGCCGTTGGCGCGAATCTTGCGCTCGATCTCATCCTCAAGAGCGGCGCAGGATGAAGGTATTGGCTTCGAATCAGCCTGACTCGTGGCCGTTACATCCGGTTGCTGTGCTTGGACTCGATCGACTTGCGGAGGGTCGATTTCGGCTGATCGGTCGGAGGCCGGCAGCACCGTCTCCGCTGAGGGCTCTGCCGCTGTCGCTGCTTTCAATGTCATTTGCACGCGCTCGCCGGTATCCGGACTCGGTTGCTCGGTCTGCGCCATGCCAGGTACTGCAATCACGGCCAGTGACAATATCCCTAAGATTCGTTTCATTGATGCGCTCCCTTTGCAGCAAGGCTCGAAGAGTACAAGGTGGCCAAGCGTACCTCAACGCCGCGGAAGCTTATCTGGATAGTCACGAGTCCTACAGATGATAAATGCGAATCACGGCCAACCTCCCCAAGATGGTCCCGGTGCACTTCGGCCAGCGCCAAGCCAGCCACGATGACAAGCGTCTCTCCATAAGCGCATAAAAAACGGCACCCGATGAGCGCCGTTTTGCCGTCATGACTGCGAGTGCCCGAGCCAGGCCGCCAGCGTCAGCGCTTCTTGAAGATTTCGTCGCCCAAGTCATCGATGAAGCGCTTGGCCTTGTTCAGGGTCAACTCCACGCAAGCCTCGCGGGAGGCGACCACGTCAGAGCGCTCGAAGCGATGCTCGAGCGTTTCGCCGCCCTCGACCGGCTTGCGAATCCAGCCGCTGACCCGGTATTGGCCACCGGCATCCTGCGGGTCCGGGGTGATCAGGTAACCGCGATGGTCGGTCGCGGGGATCTCTTCGTCATTGACGTCGCCGGTTCGAAACAGGCCGTCGATGAGCCGTTTGAGCATGCCTTCCTCCTTGCAGAACGTGGCCGACCTGGACCTGGCGATCCGGCCGGCCGTCTTTCAGTCGGCCTGGCGGCCCTTGCCGGCGGCGATCCGCAAGCGCAACGCATTGAGCTTGATGAAGCCTTCGGCATCCTTCTGATTGTAGGCGCCGGCGTCATCCTCGAAGGTGGCGATCGACTCATCGAACAGCGATTGCTCGGACTTGCGGCCCACCACGGTGGCGCTGCCCTTGTAGAGCTTCATGCGCACCATACCGTTGACGTAGGTCTGGGTCTCGTCGATCGCCGCCTGCAACATCTTGCGCTCGGGGCTCCACCAGTAGCCGTTGTAGATCACCTCGGCGTACTTGGGCATCAGCTCGTCCTTGAGGTGCGCCGCTTCGCGATCCAGGGTGATCGACTCGATGGCGCGATGGGCACGCAGCATGATGGTGCCCCCCGGGGTCTCGTAGCAGCCACGCGACTTCATGCCCACGTAGCGGTTCTCGACGATATCGAGACGCCCGATGCCATTGTCGCCACCCAGCGTGTTGAGCTTGGAAAGTACCTCGTGGGGCGCCAGACGCTCGCCGTCGATGGCGACGATATCGCCCTTCTCGAAGCTCAGCTCGATATAGGTCGGGGTATCCGGCGCCGCCTCGGGCGCGACGCTCCAGCGCCACATGTCTTCCTCGGCCTCGGCCCACGGATCCTCGAGGATGCCGCCCTCGTAGGAGATGTGCAGCAGGTTGGCGTCCATCGAATACGGCGACTTCTTCTTGCTCGTGGAAAAGTCGACCGGGATCTGATGCTGCTCGCAGTAGTTCATCAGCTTTTCGCGCGAGGTCAGATCCCACTCGCGCCACGGCGCGATGACCTTGACGCCCGGCTTGAGCGCATAGGCGCCGAGCTCGAAGCGCACCTGATCATTGCCCTTGCCGGTGGCGCCGTGGGAGATCGCGTCGGCGCCGGTGGCGTTGGCGATCTCGATCAGCCGCCTGGCGATCAGCGGCCGGGCGATCGAGGTCCCCAGCAGGTACTCGCCTTCGTAGATGGTGTTGGCGCGGAACATCGGATAGACGTAGTCGCGCACGAATTCCTCGCGCAGGTCCTCGATGTAGATCTCCTTGACGCCAAGCGCCTGGGCCTTGCTGCGCGCCGGCTCGACTTCCTCGCCCTGGCCGATGTCGGCGGTGAAGGTCACCACCTCGCAGTCGTAGGTTTCCTGCAACCATTTGACGATCACCGAGGTATCCAGACCGCCGGAATAGGCGAGGACTACCTTTTTGACATCGGACATCGGGGGCTCCTTGTGACTCATGACATGGGCGTAGACGCCAGTGGAAGGCGTCGACACCGCGGCTTGGCTATCGGCCGATTATAGCGCCCAGGGCGGGCGGCGAATACCGCCACGGTGGGGACGCCCCGCAAGCGAGATGCTAGACTCTCGGCCATCGTGCGCGGGGCGACCGCGAAGGAGCGACTCTGGATTGGAGAGAGGCATGACCGAAGCGAACGCCCAAGGGCTGATGGCACAACGTTTCCGCAGCTTTATGCCGGTGGTGGTCGACCTGGAGACCGGTGGCTTCAATGCCCAGGGCGACGCCATCCTGGAAATTGCCGCCGTCACCCTGAGCATGGATGCGCTGGGCAACCTGATGCCCGAGGACACCTACGCCTTTCATGTCGAGCCTTTCACGGGCGCCAACATCGACCAAGCGGCGCTGGATTTTACCGGCATCGACCTCGACAACCCGCTGCGCAAGAACGTGGCGCTAGCCGAGTCGCAGGCGCTGGGCGAGATATTCCGCCCGGTGCGCAAGGCGATCAAGGCCAACAACTGCACCCGAGCGATCCTGGTCGGCCATAATGCCGCCTTCGATCATGCCTTCCTCAATGCCGCAATCGCCCGCTGCGGGATCAAGCGCAATCCCTTCCACCCTTTCTCGAGCTTCGACACGGCGACCCTCTCAGGGCTCGTCTATGGCCAGACTGTGCTCGCCCGCGCCTGTCGCGCGGCGGGCATCGAGTTCGACAATGCCGCGGCGCATTCGGCACGCTACGATACCGAGCGCACCGCCGAGCTGTTCTGTGCCATCGTCAACCGCTTCAAGGACTTGGGTGGCTGGAATCTTGCCCTGCGTGAGCAGGGGTTGGAAGAAAACTGAACCTGCCCGAGGGCGGCTCGGCGCTGCATGACGTAATAGCAAAATGATGACTACGCGGCCCCGGTGAGCCTGCTCCCGGGGCGCGCTTTCAGGTTTCAGGGGTGACGCTCCCACCCGGCAGGCTGACTGACATCGTTCTCGACATCCTGCGAGCCGGCGACCCCGGGCTTGTCGATGATCTGCACCGTGCTGGCCTGGGGGCCCTTGTCGCCCTCCTCGGGCTCAAAACGCACCTGCGAGCCCACGGTCAGCCGCTCGAAGTCGTTGTGCAGCACGGAGTTGCGGTGGAAGTAGATTTCTTCGCCACTGAGATTCTTGAGAAAACCGTAGCCCTCCTCCTCGAACATGCGCACCACCGTGGCAACCGGCGGCATCGCCTCGTCACCCTCGGAGTGCTTGACCTTCTTGGCCTCGCGCTTGCCGCTCTCCTTTTTCAGCTGCTTTTCCATCGCCTCGAAGGCGTGCTTGATGAGCGGGCGCAGCTGAACGTGCATATCGGTGACCGTATCGGTCTTCTCGGCGACCAGCTCGCGCTTGGCGGGCAGCGAGACCGAAACATGCGCGCGGTAGGGGTTACCGGTACGGTGCGGATTCTGGGTCTGCTCGATGGTGAAGCGACAGGAAACAATGTTGTCGCTGAAGTGTTCGAGCTTTTCGACACGCGATTTGACGTAATCGTCGATCCACTCGGAGCGAGAAATGTGGTTATAGGTAATCTCCAGTGGTACCTGCATCGAGGTCTCCCCTTTCATGCCCGTTGCGAGGTCGATCCGTTCGACCCCTTCATGGCTTAGCGTGGTAGCCGTGACCGCTCATTTCAACGGCTTGGCCAGACAATTCTGATCCATGGGCGTGTCCTGACGCTACGCTCGAACTCGAAACAGGCTTTACGCTAGAAGGCACAAAAAAGCCCGCAAGTCATCGACTCACGGGCCTCGGTTGTCATTCGATACCGTCAGAGCATCGGCTCAGGCCTTGTCGCCCTGCTCGGTGCCGGCCTTGGCCGCGGCATCCTTGATCAGCGTCTCGAGCTCGCCGTTCTGATACATTTCGACGACGATGTCGCAACCGCCAACCAGCTCACCATGAACCCACAATTGCGGGAACGTCGGCCAGCTGGCGTACTTGGGCAACTCGGCGCGGATATCGGGATTGTCGAGAATATTGACGAAGGCGAAGCGCTCGCCGCAGGCCATCAGCGCTTGCACGGTCTGCGCCGAAAAGCCGCACTGCGGAAGCTGCGGGGTTCCCTTCATGTAGATCAGGATCGGGTTTTCGGCGATCTGCTGCTGGATGTTCTCTAGCGTAGTACTCATGGAAAATCTTCCTTACCGGGGCCTCGTGGATAGCGACGAGGCCGCGTTACCGGTGAATGTTGGCGTGCCTGCCATTTTACGCGGGTCGCCAGGCGAAAACAGCCCTGACCCGCCAAGAACGCGCGCTCTGCGTTGCGTCACCTCCGGCCTGTGGCTAGGATAGGCGTCTTTCGCACGGCCGGGTGAATCCATCACGGCCGGGGCGCCGCCAGCGCTGAAGGCATCGGCCACCAGCGCTGGCGGCGCCCTTTTCGTTCGCGGCCTGCCGATGACAGGAGCTAGCCATGGCGACACGCCACTTTCTGACCCTGCTGGATCTTACCCCCGACGAGCTCGGCTACCTGATTCGTCGCGCGGTCACCATCAAGAATGGGCTCAAGACCCACGGGCCGACCTATACGCCGTTCACCAATCGCACGCTGGCGATGATCTTCGAGAAATCCTCGACCCGCACCCGGGTCTCGTTCGAGACGGCGATGGCCCAGTTCGGCGGCCATGCGCTGTTCCTCTCGCCCCGCGACACTCAGCTGGGGCGCGGCGAACCGATCGCCGACACCGCACGCGTGCTCTCGGAGATGGTCGACGCGGTGATGATCCGGACCTTCTCCCATGCCAGTCTTGAAACCTTCGCGGCGGCCAGCGACGTGCCGGTGATCAACGCGCTGACCGACGACTATCACCCCTGCCAATTGCTCGCCGACGTCATGACCTGGAGCGAATGCCGTGGCGCGGTGCGCGGCAAGACCGCGGTATGGATCGGCGACGGCAACAACATGTGCCACTCGTGGATCAATGCGGCCCGCCAGTTCGATTTTCAACTGCGCGTCTGCTGCCCCGAAGGCTACGAGCCCGACGCGGCGATCCTCGCGGCCGCGGGCGAGCGCGTCTCGATCATGCGCGACCCGCAGCAGGCGGTCGTCGGCGCCAACCTGGTGACCACCGACGTCTGGGCGTCGATGGGCCAGGAAGAGGAGCAGACCAAGCGCGCGCGGGCCTTCCAGGGCTTTCAGGTCGACGAGGCGATGCTCGACAAGGCTGCCGACGACGTGCTGTTCCTGCACTGCCTGCCGGCCCATCGCGGCGAGGAGATCAGCGAGACGTTGCTCGACGATCCCGCGCGCGGTGGTCTGGCAGGAAGCCGGTAACCGGCTGCACGCCCAGAAGGCGCTGCTCGAGTTCTTGCTGCTCGGTCGAGTCGACTAAGCGCCAGACGCTCCCGACACGGGCGCTGGCCGCTCATTTCAACGCCTTCATCAGCGCCCCGAAGCCTTCCGGCGCGCGGGCATCCTCCCGGGCGCTGGTGGTAACCCGCGCCGTGCTGTCCCAGGCGATCCGGTAACCGCCGGCCTCCAGGGCTCGCACCAGTTGCACGTCCTCATGGCAGCGCAGCGGCCTGAAGCCGCCCACCGCCTGGTAAGCCCGCGCACAGACCCCGAGGTTGGCACCGTAGATACGCTGCTCGCCATGATCGTGGCCCAGATAGCTTTGCCGCAAGGCGGCCGGCAAGCGCTCCCACTCGGCCAGCCGAATCCCCCCGCAGACCACATCGCTGTCCACGTTGCATTGCGAGGCCAGCCAGTCGTCGCCGACCTGGCTGTCGGCATCGGTAAACGCCAGCCAACGTGCGCCACGCGCCAGCAACCACTGAGCGCCGGCATGCCGCGCCACACCGACATTGGGACCGGCAACCTCGAGCACGCTCACCGGGTAACGCCGGGCAATCGCCGCCGAGCCGTCGTGGCATGCATCGAGCACCACCACCACGCTGACCGTTTCGCCCTCCAGCCGTGGGTGATCGGCTGCCCGAAGCAATGCTTCCAGGCAAGCCTTGAGATACGTCTCTTCATTGTGTGCCGGCACCACCACGCCGATCATGCGTCACGTTCCTTGTCAGTCATAGCAGCCCCTCCTGTTGGGCCAACGAATCTCTTTCCCGCGACCATAGGTCGATCACCAGATCGGTTTCGCGATGATGCACAACCGATTGCAAACCCGGTGTCGCATCCAGCAAACGGTGGACGCCATCGCCATCCAGCTCGCCGCCCTCGATAGGATGCCGCCAATGGCAGGCCAGCAGCTCGCCACCGGGGGCCAGCGAAGCGCCGATACGGGCACGCGCCTCGCGCATTTCGGCACGCGACATAAAGTAGCCGATTTCGCTGAATACGATCAGATCGAATTCGCCGCTCGGCCAATCGGCCGGCACCCAGCCAGCGGCGAATTTCACGCTGCACGTATCATGGCCCGCCGCAGCCACCCGGCCACGCGCCGTATCGAGCGCCGTCTCGCTGGTGTCCCAGGCCAGCAGCGCATCACAGCGCGCAGCCAGTTCACGGGTCAGCACGCCAATCGAGCAGCCTGGCTCGAAGGCTCGGGCGTAGCGCTTGCGGGTCAGGGCCGCCAACGTCAAGGTTCGCTTGCGGGCCTCGTACCAGGAAGTCTCGTAGCGCCACGGGTCGGCACTGCGGGCATACAGCGCCTCGAAATCATCCGGCCCGAAGCTCATTGCAGCACGATCTCGAACGGACGCAGCAGCCGCGCCAGCGCCGTCGCGGGCAGTACCGGTCCCTGGCCGGTCGAGGCGTCCTCGCCGAGTTGGCTGACATGGGCTTCGATCGCTGACCGCTTGGCGGTCAGCTGACGTGGCGTCAGCGCGATGCGTCGCGCACGCTGCCACGGCACACGCGGATCGCCGGGCCACGACCAGTGCCAGGTCCACACCGGGGTCTCGAGCAGGCCGCTGCCGGTTGCCTGGGCCGCTTGCGCGCAGATACGCCCGCAGGCCTCATGATCCGGATGTCCGTCGCCGCGCCAGGTAGTCACCATCACATCGTCAGGGCGCAGGAAACGCTCGAGCCCTGCCTGCAGCCGGCTGGCCTGCGCCGCGACCCGGGTATCGTCCAACCCCAGGCGCTGAACGTCGATCATCCCCGCGCCCAACCGCTGCAAGGCCTCGCGGCTCTCGCGCGGACGCTCGCGAGCCAGCCGCTCGGGTGGCCAGATAAGCGATCCGGGATGGCTGCCGGTGCCATCGGTGACGGCGATAAGCACCACCTCGCGCCGCGCTTCCAGCAGACGCAGCATGAGCCCGCCGCAGGCCAGGATCTCGTCATCCGGATGGGGCGCGACGATGACTGCCCGCTGCCCCTCGGCGATCAGCTCGTCAGGCGCGATGGCAGGCAACGCCTCGAGACCGACCCAGTCGGCTTCCGGCGTCCCGGCCCCTTCGATGCGTCGATCATCCTCGTATGTCATGGGTTAAAGCTCCCAGGGCGAGCCCGCAGGCGATGCTTCCTGCGCCTCTGCCTCAGCGGCGAGATGCCGGCCGATGCCGGCCAGGTCGTGCTCGGCGTGGCTCTGGCGGACATAGACCGGCAGATCGGCGGCCATCCGCGCATACGCCGGGTCGCGGCAGTACGGGCCGGCGCCCAGCCCGCGTCCACAGTGATGGATAACCTGCTCGACGACCTGCTCGATCTTGGCACGGGTGCGCTCGGCCACCAGCCAGGCGTCGCTACGCGGATTGGCATCGATCCAAGCCGCGCTCTCGCGCAGCAGCGCGGCGCCGCTGGCCAGCGCCACGTCGACGGCGCCCAGATGGGCGTCGAGATGAGGATCTTGCTTGCGCGAGGCCTTGGCGTGCAGGCTCTCGGCGAGCCGACGGGCGCCACCGAACCAGCACGCGGCTATTCCTGCGCCACCGTGCCAGAAGCCGTAACGCTGCAGGTAGCCGTCGGGCGGGCCGATCAGCACCCCTCGGGCGGCGTCGAAAAATACGTCAACGCTGGCGGTGGCGGCCATGCCGACCGCCTCCCAGCCCTCGTTGCTGATCGTCACGCCCGGCTGGTCGAGTTCGACCAGTACCAACCGCTGACACTCGCCCTGCCAAGCGGTGATCAGCGCATGCGAGAGCACCGACGCGCCCGAGCACCAGGCCTTACGGCCATCGAGTCGCACCGGCTGGCCAGAAGCCTGTTCGCTTGATTCTGAGGTATCCGTAGCGATTGCCACTTTGGCGAAAGGCGGCTCGGCTGCCCACATGCCGACCCCTGCGTTGGTCGGCAAGCAAGCTTGCGCACCCCATTCGGCCAGGATCGCCAACGCATCAGCATGCCCTTCGAAGAGTTTGACCAGCCCCAAATCGTGACTCGCGACATCGGCAAGTATCCGCCAACGCTCCAGCGTATTGCCAGCGCCGGGTAGCGGCAGGCGATCGCCTCCGGCGTCGAGCAAACGCTGCAACTGAAGGCCCAGCGAGTCCACCGTCATGGCTGGTGCCGGGAATTCTTGTTGCAAGCGACGAATCAGGAGGGCGAGATCATGGCTCGATTTCGCTGCATTGCGCATATGTCTTCCTTTGACATTGACTTGGCCTTCTCGGCCGATGGGCAACTTCCTTCCTATGCCAGGGTTACTGAAGCCTGCGTCAGCCAGCCCAGGCGCCACCGAACGTGCGCTCAGCACCGGAGTGCTTTAACGATAGTTTATAGAGCGCCGGGCAGCGCCTCGATAACCCTCATCATCGGCACAAAGTGTGCCGCGGCTATTCAAAAAAGAAAGCCCGACCACATGGGCCGGGCTTATCTTTAGCTGCACTTCCTTGCTACTACCACGAGCATCCTGCTCGTGCCTCCCTGGCCTCAACGAGCGTCCTTGCCCAGCCTTCCTTGTCGGAGCACGTCCCTGCTCTGTGCTGCGCACTATGACATAGACGTTCGGCTAAATATTTAACCTAAGTTATTACACGCAGCGACCGGAGGCGGCTCAAGGATGGTTGCGAAAATATATCGACGGCGCTTTTCGAGATGTTATAAACGCGAAAAAAGCCGCCGGAGCAATGTGCTCTAAGCGGCTCTTTTCAGTGATCTTTTTGGTGGAGCCTACCGGGATCGAACCGGTGACCTCAACACTGCCAGTGTTGCGCTCTCCCATCTGAGCTAAGGCCCCTATGCATCGGCATTATTTACCAAGCAACGGCGCGCATAGTAAGCAAGCATAACGAGCGAGTCAAGTGACTCAAATCAAAAAGCCGTCTCTAGCGTCGACATGGCGGATACCAGTAAACTGAGGAACTAGGCAACCCGGTTGCCATCAAAGCCGGCATCTAAAGACCGGCATCGCATTGGACAGCGGGAGTGCTCTTGATTCGGATTCTAGTCGCAGACGATCATCACATGGTGCGCACCAGTATCGCGCGCATGCTGGACGCCGAAGAGGGGCTGCGTGTCGTCGGTGAAGCCGCCGACGGCGAGGCGGCCATTAGCCAGTGTCGCAAGCTACGGCCGGATATCGTGCTCATGGATATTCGCATGCCGGGTATCGGCGGCCTCGAGGCGACCCGCAAGATCACGCGCGGCATGTCGGACATCAAGGTGCTGGTTTTGACCGCCTACCTCGAGGACACCTTCGCCCAGCGCCTGCTCGATGCAGGAGCCAGTGGCTTTATCAGCAAGGGCAGCGAACTCGACGAGATGGTTCATGCAATTCATCAGGTGCATGCCGGCCAGCGCTTCATCAGTTCAGAGATCGCCCAGCGCCTGGTGTTGGCGAAGCTCGAGAGCCAGGATAACCCTTTCGATCAGTTATCCAGCAGGGAACTTCAGGTGGCCATGATGATCGTCAACTGTCACAAGGTCAGCGAAATTTCCGACAGCCTGTTTCTCAGCCCCAAGACGGTAAACACCTACCGCTATCGCATCTTCGAGAAGCTGGGCGTGCAGTCCGACGTCGAGCTGACTCACATGGGGCTGCGTTTTGGCCTGGTCGATGGTTATGAAAACCCGGCCTGACCCCTCCCCTGGCGGCGATCTGCTACGCTACCTGCGCGGCTAGGTAGCGTTTCCCCGCTGCCTCTTCTATCGGTGAAAGCGAACTGGCATGAGCTTCGACGCCAAACATTTCCTCAAGCATGTAAGTGAGTCGCCGGGCGTTTACCGAATGCTCGACGTGAATCAGAACGTGCTCTATGTCGGCAAGGCCAAGCGGCTCAAGGCGCGCCTGGCCAGCTATTTTCGCGGCGCGCTGAACACCAAGACCCAGGCGCTGGTGTCACGTATCGCCGATGTCCAGGTGACGATCACGCGCAGCGAAACCGAGGCGCTGTTGCTCGAGCAGACCCTTATCAAGGAGCTGCGGCCGCCCTATAACATCCTGCTGCGCGACGACAAGTCGTATCCCTATGTGTTTGCCAGCGAGCGCCACCCGTACCCGTCACTGGAATTCAAGCGCGTCCGGAACAAGCGCAACGACGGTCGCTATCTCGGGCCATTTCCCAGCTCGGTCGCGGTTCGCGAAAGCCTGGCCCTGATGCAGAAGATTTTTCGCATTCGTAACTGCGAAGATAGCGTATTCGCGCATCGTGCCCGGCCCTGCCTGCAATACCAGATCAATCGCTGCAGCGCTCCTTGCGTCAACTATATCGACCAAGTGGACTACCGTCGCGACCTGGAGCACGCGATCCTGTGTCTCGAAGGCAAGAGCGAGCAGGTCACCGAGCAACTGACGGCGGCCATGGAAACCGCCAGCCAGGCACTGGATTTCGAAGAAGCCGCGCGACTGCGTGATCAGGTCCAGCAACTACGCCGTTTGCAGGAGCGTCAGGTCGTCGATACTGGCAGCGGCGAGGCCGATGCCTTCGCGCTCGCTGAGCGGCCCGGCGGGCTATGCATCAGCGTCCTGACGATACGTCAGGGACGCGTGCTCGGCGCGCGCAATTATACGCCTGAAAACGGCCTCGACCTGGCCAGTGGAGAGCTGCTCGGCGAGTTCATCAGCCAATACTACCTGGGCCAGGGGCGCGAGACACCCAATGAGGTATTGGGCAGTCATGCGCTACCCGATAGCGAATTGCTGCAAGCGGCGCTAAGCGAGCATGCTGCTCGCCGGGTACGCGTCGCCCACCAGGTACGTGGTCACCGGGCCCAGTGGCTACAGTTGGCACGCACCAACGCCGAGCAGCACCTGGCCAGCGAGATGGCCAACCGCAGCCAGCTTTCCAGACGCTTCGAGGCATTGCGCGAGGCGTTGGCCATGGACACGCCTCCCCAGCGCATCGAGTGCTTCGATATCAGCCACAGCCACGGCGAGGCGACAGTCGCCTCGTGTGTGGTGTTCGGGCCCGACGGCCCGATGAAATCGGATTATCGGCGCTTCAACATCGAGGGCGTGGCCGCCGGCGACGACTACGCTGCCATGCGACAAGCGCTGGAACGGCGCTTCAAGCGCCTCCAAAAGGAGGAAGGCAAGTGCCCCGACGTGCTGCTGGTGGATGGGGGCAAGGGCCAGCTGAACATGGCGCGCGAGGTCTTCGCCGAACTGGGCGTGGTCGGCGTGCAACTGGTCGGCGTCGCCAAGGGCACCACGCGCAAGCCGGGCCTAGAAACGCTGTTTCTGGAAACGGTCGACAATACCCTGAATCTGGATAGTGGTTCGCCGGCACTGCACCTGATCCAGCATGTCCGCGACGAGGCGCACCGCTTCGCTATTACCGGTCATCGTCAGCGGCGCGACAAGGCACGCCGCACCTCGACCCTGCAGGACATACCCGGCGTCGGGCCCAAGCGTCGCCGCGAGTTGCTACGCTTCTTTGGCGGTTTGCAGGGGGTGCGTCACGCCACTCGTGAAGAACTCGCTCGCGTGCCAGGCATCAGCGCCACCATGGCAACGGCCATTCACCAGGCCCTGCATGGATGAGGCGCCAGTGGGCAGGTACAATGAGTGCTCCGCACACCGGCAAGGACGACCCTAGCAGCAATGAATATACCCAACCTACTGACGTTGGCGCGCCTCGTCTTCATTCCCCTGCTGGTGATCCTGTTCTACTTGCCTTACGCCTGGAGCCTGCCGCTTACCGCCGCCCTGTTCGGACTGGCCGCGATCACTGACTGGCTGGATGGTTATCTGGCCCGCCGCTGGGATCAGAGCACTCCGTTCGGTGCCTTTCTCGACCCGGTCGCCGACAAGGTTATGGTCGCCGTCGCCCTCGCGCTGTTAGTCGAACGCTTTGATTCCGCGCTGCTGACCTTGCCGGCACTGGTGATCATTGGCCGCGAGATCGTCATTTCAGCGTTACGCGAGTGGATGGCCGAGATGGGCAAGCGCGCGAGCGTCGCCGTGTCCTGGATTGGCAAGATCAAGACGACGCTGCAGATGGTGGCCCTGTTGCTGCTGCTGGGCACGCCGCCGGGCACCTGGGTTGCCCACCTCGGTGTGGTGACACTCTATGTCGCCGCGATCCTGACATTGTGGTCGATGCTGCAATACCTGCGAGCCGCCTGGCCGGAGCTCACCCGTTCACTATGAAATGCAGATAAGCGTTTGACACTTACGCATTTATCCTTATAATTCGCTCTCGAGTCGAGCGGGAATAGCTCAGTGGTAGAGCATCGCCTTGCCAAGGCGAGGGTCGCGAGTTCGAATCTCGTTTCCCGCTCCAGTATTTGTCTCGACCAGGAGTCAAGATAACAGGGTCGCGAACCGGAACGCCGGTCCGATCGATCTCGTTTATCACTCCAATGGTAGATGACAACGACTCTTGAGGCTGGATGGCAGAGTGGTTATGCAGCGGACTGCAACTCCGTGTACGCCGGTTCGATTCCGACTCCAGCCTCCATTTTTCCCGCCTGTGAGCCGGTTAGATTTCTCCGACGCCCGGATGGCGAAATTGGTAGACGCAAGGGACTTAAAATCCCTCGGAGGCAACTCCGTGCCGGTTCAAGTCCGGCTCCGGGCACCAGCAAATAGTTCACTGTATTATCACCTCTAGCTTCTCGCACTCCTCCCAGCGCTTTTTTTGCCGAGACATACAGCGGTTTGTTGACTGCATGCTCGCCCATGCCCCTACGCTGTCACGCCGCTTGAAATCTCTTGCTTCACGCGCTGCTCTGCGTCTTTGCGGGCACTAGGAAGCATCACCTGCAACGCACAGCCCAAGAAGAAAAGCTTTTTAAAGACTTGTTTTTATTGTCTAATTCTCAACCTAAATTAATAAAAGCGTCACCCGGTGTTGCTAGGCTATGCACATCGAGAACGAGACAGGAGGTCTCAGTTTATGCTTAATCGCTCGAGAAGGGTCGATTGCCCGCAGTGCAACGGAAGCAATTTTTGGAAAGGCGACCCGAAGCCGACCGATGAGCTCCATTGCCGCTATTGCAAGGTGTTCATCATGACTTACGATGGCTATATTCACGACCATATCCGCAACGAGGCGGCACAAACGCTCGCCCGCTTCATCGAGTCCGACTCCGAGCAGGACTTGGTGATGCTGAAGGAAACCCTGGCCCACCCTGGCCGGCGAAGCGCTAGCCGCTGACGAGCCCATGACTGGGGCGTTCTCGCCGAGCGCGCCCTACCACCTCATCCCGGTCATCGGCAAGTAGTTGATGAGGATAGCTTGTAATTGCGGTTACAGGGAGAGATCAGGCAAAATGTGGGCTTCGCAAGACCATGCAAGTCCGCTCCGCCCGAGCTCATTCTCAAGGCAGCTGCTCATGCTACCGCTGCGATTGCGCGACCCTTACTTCAATTATTTTTATCGCCATCGCCTGCATGTTTTACGCACTAGCCTGGGTCTATCGCTGACCTATCTGCTCATTGAGGGCCTCCAAATACCGCATGCCAGTTGGGCGCTGGTCAGCACTCTGATGGTAATGGGCAATCTACCCCATATCGGCGGCGTCCTCGACAAGGGGGGCCAGCGACTGCTGGGTAGCGTACTCGGTGCCTCGTGGGGCATCCTTTTGACGCTGATTCCCGATTTACCACCAGGCGTCGTGCCTGTCTGGACACTCATCAGCATTGCCATTGCAACACACGCCACCTTCGCTACACGCTATGGCTATAGCGCGTTAATGTTTGGCATCTCTTTGCTACTGGTGGTGGGTAGCGGCGATCATGACTTGGGTATCGCCTTGTGGCGGGCAGGCAATGTCTTGCTGGGTACGCTGATCGGAGTGCTGGTTACGCTGCTAGTACTCCCGCAGAAGGCCACGGATGTATTGCGCTTCCTGCTCGCCGACAATCTCGACAAGCTGGCCAGGCTCTATCACGCACATACCAGTGCGACCAACGAGCAGGATCTGGATACCCGGCAATTGCTCAAGACGACCACGGCCCAGCTCGTGCAACAGCGGGGGATGGTCGATGCTATCCATAGCGAGCGACGCCTGCGACGCGACGAACTCGAGGACTTGCTGTCGTTGCAACGGCGCATGTTGTCGACCATCGAGCTACTGCTCGAATCGCACTGGACCACGCGCGACGGACATGATCGCATCGAGGCCATGGAGGGTTTACGCAACGAGCAACACCATCTGGCCCGGGTACTCGGCACGTTGGCCTTCCAGGTGCGTACCGGCCAGCCGATTGATGTCGAGGTGGGTCGGTTCGACCTGCAGCGCTATGCCGAGCAAGCTGCGCTGGCGCGTGGGCCTGACGGCCGTATTCTGTTCAGCCCTAGTGGCTATCTATGGCTAAATCGTGAATTGGCCCGGCTGGCTCATGAGCTTAGCCTGCGTCTCGGGGGATTGCACCGGCTGCCCAGTCGCCGCTTGCGTCGGCGCGCCAGCCATCACACTTTGATCAGCGATACCCGACGACTGACCAATGACCGCAGCAATGGCGATAACGAGCCACACGGCTCCTCAGAGAAAGGCGGCAACCACGATGACCGAAAGTGAACACGATGTGCTGATCATTGGCGGGGGAGTAGCCGGATTGACGCTGGCGCTTGAGCTCGCTGACCATCGTCGTGTCACGTTATTGCGCCCCGGGGGTGATGAAATCGGCGCGAGCGCATGGGCTCAGGGGGGGATCGCCGCCGTTCTCGCCCCGCAGGACACCCTTGAAGCGCATGTGCAGGATACCCTGGTCGCCGGTGACGGCTTGTGCGACGAGCGAGCCGTACGCTTTACCGTCGAGAATGGCCCCGCCGCCATCGGCTGGCTGATCGATCAGGGCGTTCCGTTTACTCGCGCCCCCTCACCCGACGCTCCCTACCCCTATCACTTGACCCGAGAAGGCGGCCACGGCACGCGACGCATCATTCATGCCGCCGATGCCACAGGGCGAGCCGTTATCGACACGTTGCTCGCGCGGGCCGTAGCGCACCCGGGGGTAAACCTGGTCACGGATTTGCAGGTCTTCGAACTCTGCGCCGATAGTCAGGGCTGCTGTGGTGCATTGTGCCTCGATACCGAAGGCCATCTTCATCGGCTAGGGGCGCTGGATACCGTGCTGGCCACCGGCGGCGCCAGCGGTCTCTACCGGCACACCACAAGTCCCAACCCGGCATGCGGTGAAGGGATGGCGATGGCTGCCGCGCTGGGTGCTCGCCTGGCCGACCTGGAATTCCAGCAGTTCCATCCCACCTGCCTTTTCGATCCCGGCGGCCCGGCATTTCTGATCAGCGAAGCAGTGCGCGGCGAAGGAGGTATCCTGCGTAATGTACACGGGCATCGATTCATGCCGGACTATGACCAACGTGGCGAGCTGGCACCGCGAGACATCGTCGCGCGCGCGATTCAGGCAGAAATGCAACGTGCCCAGAGTCAATACGTTACCTTGGACATCACCCACCTGCCGGCGAAGAGCATTGAGCAGCATTTTCCGACCATCGTCGCCCATTGCCAGCACCGCGGCATCGATATTCGTTGCGAGCCGATCCCGGTGGTCCCCGCGGCACATTACAGTTGTGGCGGTGTCGTGACGGACCTTAACGGTGCCAGCGACATAGCACATCTCTATGCGATCGGCGAAGTTGCCCGCACAGGGCTGCACGGAGCCAATCGAATGGCCAGCAACTCGCTGCTGGAATGCCTGGTATTTGCACGCTCCGCTGCCCAAGCGCTGCGCCAGAGACAGGACCGAGTGCCGACCCGGGCATGCATTGCCGTGTCGCTCGACGAACAGGCCCCCTCGCCTCCTGCAGAGGAGGCGAACGCACTGCTCGAGCGGCTACGCGAAATGATGAGCGAGCATGCTGCTATCGTTCGCAGCGATGCCGGTCTGATGGCGGCTCAGGCCCAGTTAACAGCCCTAAAGATCGATAGCGATCATTTGAATGGACACTACAGGCCGACTGTGGCCACCCGCCGCCTGGCTCATGTGCTGATGGTGGCGCGCCAGCTCGTCGCCTCAGCCCTGCAACGCCGCGAATCGCGCGGCCTGCATTACAACCGCGACTGCCCGCCAAACAGGCCTTGAATCAAGCACGGCTCATTCGCCCCAAAGCAGCAGGCGACGCAGATGCCAGCGCTGCCCAGCATCGACACTATCCACCCACAGCCAATGGCGTTGGCCCGCCACGTCCAGTCCCGCCAGGAACGGCCCGAGATAGACGCAGGTGACTATGACCGGTTGCCAGCCCCGCTCTCGTCGACACTGCCAACCATTGCCTTGCCCCGGCACCCAGCGAAGCGTCAAGCCATGTGCTTGCCGCCATTCCCAGCAGAGCCCCATAAACATCGCCACGCTCGAAGCACCTACCAGCCATAACGGGCCATAGCAGGCAATCAAGGCACACACAGCCAGTGCCAACAAGGCCGAGCATGTCAACCCCAGCCTAGAGGGTGCGATACTGATCGTTACCGGACGTTTCAGCATACTCGACGATCATCTTGACGATCCGCCGTAGCGTATCGTCTTGAGGCCAATCGCGGCGCATCAACCAGATAAACAGATCCTGGTCCTCCTCCTCGATCAATGCCTGAAAGGCGGCCTGGTCCGCTTCGCTGAGACCGCCATAGCGATGCTCGAGAAAGGGTATAAGAAGCAGGTCAAGCTCCCACATGCCACGGCGGGAATGCCAGTAAAGGCGTTTCAATGTGGTGTCTTCGGTCACCATTTACCTCTTTTGCGCAGATGGAACTGGCTGGGATTATACCCACCGAGCATGCAGCGTGACACACACAGAACTGCACGCCTGGCTGACAGCCTCGGTATATGTCGGCTAGTGCGTTGTTTTCTCACGGTTCGGACAGTATGCTGACGAAAACAACAAGACGTGCCCTGCCGCAGGTAGGCCATCCGTGTGGAGTAAAAAGCGATGACCAAGTCCGAGTTGATCGAACAAATCGCCATGCGACAGCCCGAGCTGTCAATCAAGGAAGTCGAAGCCGCCGTGCGCCTTATCCTCGATGATATTACAGGCGAACTGGCCGATGGTGGCCGGGTCGAGATTCGCGGCTTCGGCAGTTTCTCGTTGCACTATCGTGAACCCCGCGTCGGGCGCAACCCAAAGACCGGCGATGCAGTCGATTTGACGGGCAAATTCGTGCCACACTTCAAGCCGGGCAAGGAGCTGCGCGAACAGGTCAACGCCAGTCGCGCGCTGGGTTACTGATGCCCGATACAGTTTTGCCATAAGGAAACCGCTATGCGCTGGCTCAAAGGTCTGCTTCTCGCCATCATCCTGCTGTTAGTGCTACTGCTGGGGATTCTCTTCGCCGTCAACAACCAGCAAGCGCTGCCTTTGAACTTGATCTGGATCGAGTTGCCGCCGGCGTCGCTATCGCTCTGGCTGCTCATCGCTCTCGCTTGCGGTGTAATCCTGGGCATGCTCGCAATGACCGGCGTGTATCTGCGCCTACGTACCCTGCTCACCCGTGCCCAGCGCCATAACCAGCAACAACGCAAGGAACTCGACCGACTGCGCATCCAGGAGTTCAAGGACGCCCCGTAGATGCCTGATCTCAAGCTGCTAGCCCTGTTACTGGCGGCAATCGCCATCGGCTGGTGGCTGGGCCGGCTCGAACACCACCGCCACGCAAGACAGCAGCATCGAGCATCGCCATTGTCGCGTGACTATTTTGTCGGCCTCAACTATCTACTTAACGAACAGCCCGACCGGGCCATCGAAACCTTCGTCCAGGCGCTTGAGGTCAACAGCGATACCATCGAGACGCATATCGCCCTGGGCAACCTGTTCCGCTCACGCGGTGAAACCGATCGCGCGGTCAAGATCCATCAGAACCTGCTGGCTCGGCCGTCATTAACCGCATTGCAAAGTGACCGAGTCCAACTGGAATTGGCTCGAGACTTCCTGCATCTGGGACTGCTCGATCGCGCCGAAAAACTGCTACTAGGGCTCTTACGGACCAGCCACGACCCGACCGAGCTGAAACCCGCCAAGCTGCTGCTGGTAGATCTGTACGAACGTGAAAGTGAATGGGCCAAAGCCCTGGAAGTGGCCCAGCCGCAACTGATCCGCGAAGATATCGACATTCGTCGCTCGGCCGCTCACTGGCTTTGCGAGCTGGCCCAGCAAGATATGCACGCCGCCAGCCCAGCCTTGGCTCGCAAGCGCCTGCGCCAGGCATTGAGTATCGATGACCGTTGCGTGCGAGCCAATTGGCTGATTGCCGAGCTGGAGCGCGAAGCAGGCAATTACAAGGCGGAAATCCGTACGCTGCAACGCCTAGCCCGCCAGGACCATGACTTCACGCCCATCGTTCTGGAACCGCTGCAAGACGCCTACCTCAGGCTCGAAGATGAAAAAGGCCTGGCACGCTGTCTGCGCCAGTGGGTCAGCGAAGCACCACATATCAGCACGGTGATCATGCTCGCTCGCTTGACCGAGCAACATGAGGGCACTAACGCTGCTGCCGATATCATTGGCGAGCAACTCGCCGCCACCCCCAGCTTGCGTGGCGTCGACTATCTTATGGATCTTTACATTGCCGAAGCCGGCCCCGAGCAGCAGCATTTCTCGCTGCTCAAGCAACATACCGGAAAGCTGCTCGAGTCCCGACCGCGCTTTCGTTGCCATCGTTGTGGCTTTGAAGGCGCTCATCTCCATTGGCAATGCCCCCGCTGTCGCAGTTGGGGCGTAACCAAGCCAATTACCGGTCTCGAGGGCGAATAACCAAGCGGCTTACAGCTCTCTCTCGATCGCCTCCAGCGCCGCCATGGGATCCGTAGCCTCAGTTACCGGACGCCCGATGACCAAATGGGTGCTCCCCGCTGCTAATGCCTCGGTCGGCGTCAATACACGCCGCTGATCATCTTGTTGAGCGAACGCCGGGCGAATTCCCGGTGTGACCTTGAGAAACGCCTCGCCACATAGTTCTTTTAGCCGACCCGCCTCTTGTGCCGAACACACCACCCCGTCCAGCCCTGTCTGCTGGGCCAGCTGCGCCAGACGCTCGACTTGCAACTCGGGCGCCACATCCAGGCCTACCTCGGCCAGGTCCTGGCGCTCGAGACTGGTCAAGACCGTTACTGCGATAAGTTGCGTCTTGAAGCGCTGAGAGTCGATACGCTCCCGGGCCGCCAGCATCATGCGCCTCCCACCCGAAGCATGGATATTGACCATCCACACACCCTGCTCAGCGGCCGCCTGCACAGCACCGGCCACGGTATTGGGGATATCGTGAAATTTAAGATCGAGGAAAACTTCGAAGCCTCTCCCATGCAGTGCTTCCAGGACCGCGGGGCCGCTGCGCGTGAATAGCTCCTTGCCGACCTTGAGTCGGCAGCGGGCAGGGTCCAGCTGATCTGCCATGCACAAGGCTGCATCCAGCGACGAATAGTCGAGGGCAATGATCAGGGGTGGGGTTTGACGACGCATGAAGGCTCCAATGTCAATAATCCCTCTAGTATACCAGTCCCGCTCGAGCGAACTGCAGCCTGTCATCGAGTATCAAATGGCAAAAGTCTGACACCTTCAATCGTCAATAGATTACATAAATTGACGTTTATGCCCACCATCGCCGCTCGATCAATTGCTTTAGGGTGGGAAAGGTAACACGCAGGAAACCAAATAAATCAGCGTCACAACGGTAAGAAAGGGAGTAAAGATGGCTAAATTGCTCAAGGCTGCACTCATGTCGCTAGCCATTGCCATGGCATCCTCGGCTGTGATGGCCCAGGAGACGAGCCAGATTAATGTCAACACCGCTGATGAAGCCGCGTTGACCCAATTGCCTGGCATCGGCGAGGTCAAGGCACATGCCATCATCGTGGATCGAGAGAACAATGGCAGTTACCAAACGGCAGACGACCTCGCTCGGGTAGAAGGAATCGGCGAAGGTACCGTCGACAGTCTACGCAAGCAGGTTACATTCTAGTCCATCCTGGCATTATCGGTTTGCAACGGGCGTGTCCTCCTCAGGACACACCCGTTCGCCTTGCTTACCCCCTGCATCGTTAAGCGCGTTCTCGCCTCACCCTAGATGCGTAACCCACCGTCGCATTCGATTACCCGTCCGCTGAAATAGGCATTCTCGAAAATATAACAGACGCTTTGGGCGATATCCTCGGGCTGGCCAAGTCGACCCAACGGAACACCCTTGGTTATTTTCTCCAACATATCCGGACGCATCGATGCGGTCATTTCAGTCTCGATGAATCCCGGCGCTACCGCGCCGACACGAATGCCGTGACGCGCCAACTCCTTTGCCCAGGTCACGGTCAACGAAGCTACGCCAGCCTTGGCCGCGGCGTAATTGCTCTGTCCCATGTTTCCAGCGCGTGAGATACTGGAAATATTGACGATAACCCCCTGCTGGCCGTTTTCGACCATCTGACTGGCCGCCTCACGACCACACAAAAAGACACCGGTCAGGTTGACATCGATCACCTGTTGCCACTGGGAGAGGGACATGGTCTTCTCGACTCGGCCATCTTTGGCTTTGACCAGTAGACCATCGCGGGTGATGCCCGCATTATTGACCAGCCCCGACAACGGCCCCAGTCGATCACGTATCTCTGCGAAACAGCGCGCAACTTCATCTTCATCGGAGATATCTGCAACGAACGCTTCAGCAACGATACCCAACTCGGCAAACTGCCCGGCAGCCTGCGTCAGACTCTCTTCTTCACGGTCAACGAGCGCCAGTTTTGCGCCCCGCTCACCTAGCAACTTGGCCATGGCAAGCCCCAGCCCTTGGGCCCCACCGGTTATCGCCACGACGGCACCATTCAATTCCATGACGTCCTCCTCGGAGCAATCCACTTTGTGCAGTGCAATATAAGGCAAGGTAGCACGCCATCACCCATGCCTGCCATCATTGCAGCGGAGCAGAGCCAGTAAACTTGTTTTTTGCGCCAATGCCTCCATCTCGACGGTATGAAACCATAGGAGAGCCTATGCCGATTTTATTGTGCTTCACACTATTTGCCTTGCTCGACTTCGTCATCCTGTTTTCGGTCAGCTCGCATATCGGCCTACTGACCACCTTGATACTCGTTATAGGTACCGGCTTCCTAGGGCTGCATCTGGTCAAGCGGGAAGGCGTCTTGACTCTTCAGCGTGCGCAGCAGCGGTTCGCACAGGGTGAAATTCCATCCGACGAGTTGATGACCGGTGCCGCTTTGATCTTCGGTGGTGCCTTGCTCATGGCTCCCGGCTTCCTTTCCGACGCACTGGGCTTCATGTGTCTGTTACCGAATTCGCGACGCTTGCTCGGCACGTTGCTAAAGAAGCTTCCCGGACAAATGAACGTGTATTCAATGCATACCCGCTATCGGACTGGTGACGCGGACTGGAACAAGGCCTCTGAACGCGCCTCTCCCAAGCACTCCGCGACGGAAGAAGGAGCTTCCCGAAAGAATGGACCGCTAGAAGGTGATTTCCTGGGGCGGGATGAAACGCGGCGGTGAATTTTTTTCATTAATGGGCCTTGAAAGGCTTTGGCGAGGCCCCATCAAGTGAACAGCGATAAGCTTCGGTAGGCGGCTAGGCCGCAAACCATCAACATCGGCGAGGATCGCTCGCCGCCCGTGAGCCTTGCTCATCAGGGAAATGCGTTTGAGTTATGCAACCATCAGGAGAACGTGAGCAATGAACATCCGTCCCTTGCACGATCGCGTCGTTGTCCGTCGCGTCGAAGAAGAACAGAAAACCGCTGGCGGTATCGTGCTTCCGGGCAATGCCCAGGAAAAGCCGACTCGGGGCGAAGTCCTCGCCATCGGTAACGGCCGGATTCTCGATAACGGTGAAGTGCGCCCATTGGACGTCAAGGTCGGTGACACCGTCATCTTCAAGGAAGGCTTCGGCGTCGAGAAACAGAAAATCGATGGTGAAGAAGTTCTGATCATGAGTGAAGCAGACATTCTCGCCGTCGTTGAAGGCTGATCAACGGGGCCGCACACGCTCCCGTCCGGTTATCACTATTTCGTTCATCGCACTAATTTCAGGAAGTTACGAAAATGGCAGCGAAACAGATCAAGTTCTCAGATGATGCACGCAAGCGCATGGCGCGCGGCGTTAACGTGCTTGCCGACGCCGTAAAAGCCACGCTGGGTCCGAAAGGCCGCAACGTGGTACTCGAGAAATCCTTTGGTGCTCCGACCGTGACCAAAGACGGCGTTTCCGTCGCCAAGGAAATCGAGCTTAAGGATCGCTTCGAGAACATGGGCGCCCAGATGGTCAAGGAAGTTGCTTCCAAGACTTCCGACGTGGCGGGCGATGGCACCACGACAGCGACCGTGCTGGCTCAGTCGATCGTCAATGAAGGCCTTAAAGGCGTCACTGCCGGCATGAACCCGATGGACCTCAAGCGCGGGATCGATCAGGCCGTGACAGCCGCGGTCAAGGAAATCGAGCAACTCGCCGTGCCCTGCACCGATTCCAAGGCGATTGCCCAGGTTGGCACCATTTCTGCCAATGGCGATGCGCGCATTGGCCAGATCATCGCCGAAGCGATGGAAAAAGTCGGTAAAGAAGGCGTTATTACCGTCGACGAAGGCCGTGGTTTCGAAGACGAGCTGGAAGTCGTCGAGGGCATGCAGTTCGATCGTGGTTACCTCTCGCCCTACTTCGTTACCAATCAGGAAACCATGGCGGTTGAGCTGGAAGACCCGCTCCTGCTGCTGGTCGACAAGAAGATCTCCAACATCCGCGAGCTTCTTCCTGTGCTCGAGAGCGTTGCCAAAGCTGGCAAGCCGCTGGTGATCATCTCTGAAGATATCGAAGGCGAAGCGCTGGCGACATTGGTCGTCAACAACATGCGCGGCATCGTCAAGGTCGCGGCTGCCAAAGCACCCGGCTTCGGCGACCGTCGCAAGTCGATGCTCCAGGATATCGCCATCCTTACTGGCGGTACCGTGATCTCCGAAGAAGTGGGTCTGACTCTCGAGCAGGCTAATCTGGATCATCTGGGCAGCGCCAAGCGCATCACCATGTCCAAGGAAAACACCACCATCATCGATGGTTCCGGTTCCGAGGGCGACATCGAAGCACGCGTCGGCCAGATCCGCGCCCAGATCGAAGAAACCTCTTCAGATTACGACCGCGAGAAACTTCAGGAGCGTGTCGCTAAACTGGCTGGCGGTGTAGCCGTTATCCGCGTCGGCGCCGCGACCGAAGTCGAGATGAAAGAGAAGAAGGCCCGCGTCGAAGACGCCCTTCACTCTACGCGTGCAGCTGTCGAGGAAGGCGTCGTGCCTGGTGGCGGTACCGCTCTGATCCGCATCTTGACCAAGATGCAGGGGCTCAAGGGCGACAATGAAGATCAGACTCACGGCATCGCGATTGCCTGCGCGCAATGGAATCACCGCTGCGCCAGATCGTGACCAACGCTGGTGAAGAAGCATCTGTCATTGTCAACCGCATCAAGGACGGCGAAGGCAACTTCGGCTATAACGCCGCAGACCGGCGAATACGGTGACATGCTCGAGATGGGTGTTCTCGACCCGGCCAAGGTAACTCGTTCTGCGCTGCAGTCCGCGGGCTCTGTGGCAGGTCTGATGATCACTACCGAGGCCATGATCGCCGATGATCCGGAAGAGAAGGAAGCCGGTGGTGCAGCCGGATATGGGTGGCATGGGCGGTATGGGCGGCATGATGTAAGCTGCCCGATTACTCCTCACCGCTTGCGGTGATACTAAGCCCCGCTTTCAAGCGGGGCTTTTTTAGGTTCATCTTATTTGCAGGGCAATCGAAGCTGTCTAATCCAGTCCTGAAATAGGTAGACATCTATTTTTCCTCAGAGCGCCCGATGGCCTGCCTCGGGCGTTTTGTACTTCAGGGTCAGGTGAGGCCGATCCTGGTTATAGAGAGCTATCTATGTCCCTGTTGCGTGTTGGAAAAGCTACCTTGGTAGGTGAAAGTGCTCCGATGTCAATGGCCATCAGAAGTGACCCACCAGTGGCCAACAAAAATGACCCACCCGTGATCGTCAGCTGAGCGCCTTCTGCTTCAGCCGGTAGCTCTCGCCTCCCAGCAGATAGAGGTGCGAGTGGTGGATGATCCGGTCAACGATTGGCACCGTCACGTTGTCGTCGTGGAAGAACTCCCCCCAGCTGGTGAAGTCCTTGTTGGTGGTGATAATCAGCGAGCGGTGCTCATAGAACTGGTTGATCAGCTGGAACAGCGCGTAGCGCGCCTGCCGGCTCATCGGCAAGTAGCCCAGCTCATCGATCACCAAGGCGTCGACCTTGGCGAGCTTGTGCAGCGTCTTCTTCAGCTCGCCCTTCATCTCGGCCAGCTCCAGCTCTTCGACCAGGTCCAGGGCGTTGCGGAACAGCACCCGGTAGCCAGCCTCGATGGCCTTCTGCCCGATACCGATGCTCAGATGGGTCTTGCCCACCCCCGGCGGGCCGATGAACACCAGGTTCTCGCGGTTGTCGAGGAAGGCGAAGTCGAGCAGGGCGCTGACTTGGCGCTTGGTGATGGTGGTCTGGTGCCGGTAGTCGAACCCTTCCAGCCGCTTGCCGCTGGGGAACCCGGCCTGACGCCGGTGGAGGTCGATCCGCTTGGCTTCACGGGTCTGGCGCTCATGCTCGACCAGCATGTCGGCGAAGGCCAGGTAGGAGACCTCGTTGGCCTCGGCCTGGGCCAGCAGGTCGGTGAGGTCACCGGCGATGGCGCCCAGGCGCAGGCTGCGGTAGCGCCCGATGGTCAGCTCAAGCTGCCCCATGGGTCACCTCCTGCTGGCCGCTGGAGCGGCCAAGTCGGGCGTACTGACTCAGGTCCGGAGGCGGCGTGCTCGGGCCAGCCGGTACGTCGTCATCGTGATTTCGCCCGCGCGCCTTGGCCAGCCGAGTCGCCGCCAGGCGCTCCTTGAGCCCGCCGGCGGTGAGGCGCTCGCGGGCGACCCAGTCGCCGATCCGTGCCAGATCCAGCTCGGCCTCGCCCTCCAGCAGCTGCTTGGCGGCGCGCAGCTGGTCCTTGTAGTGGCGCGGCATGGCGGCACGAAGGCGCGCGCAGAGCTGCTCCCCCAACGACGCGCCAAGGCAGCGGGCGATGGCCGTCTCAAGCTCCGCCTCCTGCTGGCGGTGGTCGCGGTAGTGGCTCTCGTTGCGCAGCGTGCGGCCCTTGCCCAAGTGCAGGGCGTGGGTGGCGATCTCGTCGCCGCTCTCCAGGTCGTGGATCGCCAGACGGTCGTCCGTTTCCCGGGCGCCGACGCGGCCCTGTTGATAGGCCATTGGCACCGAGTACTTATTGGCCTTCCAGGCGATCAGCCCGGTCTTGTCGACCCGGCGCGGGGCCAGGCCCTCGGCTTCGCGGCTTACGCAGGCCGGCGTCAGGTAGGGCCGCAGATGGCCCCGCTCCTCGGTGTCGAAGTGGGCTCTCGGCTGCTGGCCGGTGGTGCCGTGGGTGCGCACGTTGGCGACCTCGTCGAGCCACTGCTGCACGTGAGCGCGCAGGTCGACCTCGTTCCGGAACGTCTCGGCGTAGAAGGCATCCTGCTTGGCGTACTTCACCCCGGCCTCGACCTTGCCCTTGCTCTCCGGGTCGTAGCCAGAGCAGGCATGGATCCGGAAGCCGGCGGTGGTGGCGTACTCGTGGAAGCGCTGGTTCACCTTCAGCTCGCGGAACTGCTCGCTGATCACCACCATCTTGGTCTGGTCGTAGACACACTCCTCGGGCAGACCGCCGAAGTAGCGGAAGGCCTCGTCGTGCAGGCGGATGAAGGTGGTGGTGTCGAGCGGCGAGAGACTGACACCGACGTAGGTCAGACGCGAGTAGGAGAGCACGAACACCACGAAGTACAGGGGGCGCGGCTCGCCGCCGATCGTCACCTCGCGCAGCTCGCCCGGATCCACCTGGCACTGCACACCGGGCACCATGTCGAGCACCGGCTCGTAGTAGCGCCGCTGTCGGCTGGCGACGGTGCTCTTCACCTGCTGCACGTAACGGCGCAGGGTGCGTTCGGAAACCGCCAGCTCGCCGACCTTATCGCGCAGCTTGCGGGCGACCTTGACGCTGCTCAGCCGAGGGAAGGTGCGCAGCAGGTAGACGATGTAATCGCGGTGAATGTCGAGCTTCTTCTCGCGTTCCCGGTTCGACTGCGCCGCCTCGGTGGCGGCCTCGTCCTGGCGCAGGTACTTGCGCACGGTGTTGCGGGAGATGCCCAGCTCCTGGCCGATGGCGCGGATCGACAGGCCCTGTCCGTCATCATGTAACGCTTTGATCTTGTGAATCATACCCCAGTCCTTCACGTCCCCATCCCGACCCTTGGCTGAGCCGACACGGTAGGTGGATGGTGGCAGCGCTGCCACCTCGGGGGTGGGTCAAAAGCGTTGGCCGGTAATGGGTCACTTTACTTGGCCATTAACATCCGAGATAGCTCCCATGGACACGCCCACCTTTCGATCGAGGGGCTGACCGTACGTGCGGCGGCACGGTACTGTGGCATCACTTACTAGGTAGCGCATGCCAAGCTCGAGCAGCGCGCCTGCGCGGGCGCCTTTCATATCTAGAACGTCAATGCTTATCACAGCCGGTTGATGCGCTTGTTTCCACAGCGTAGCCACCGAATCTCTCGTCAATTATCTTGGCTGGCGACGCCTGCTGGAACGCTATTCAACGGCGATATAGCCCCGCTCATTGCCTTCAAGAAGCAGTCGGGCGTCCCATGCAACACGTAATGGGGACATAGCCTAAAAAAAGGCTATGTCCTCGTTACGTGTTGGAAGACTATGCTGTCGGTACAGCCCCCGTGAGGCGTCGACCATGGACACTCAAGGCTTTCATCAGTGGCTTGGCCAGTTGCCCCAGCTCAGCGCCAGACAAAGAGCCCAGCTCCAGCGCCTGATTCAAACACCGCCCCGGCCAGGCGCCCTCCACAACGCGTTGCCCGTTCTCCAGACGTGCCCCCATTGCGCAGCCGCTGCCGCGCAGCTAGCCCCCTGGGGCTGGAGTCGCGGGCTGCGTCGGTATCGGTGTCGTGCGTGTCGTCGAACGTGCAATGCCTTGACGGCCACGCCGTTGGCACGCCTGCGTCAGGCCGACCGTTGGCAGGACTATGCCCAGGCGCTGATCGAGGGACTGACGGTCAGAGCGGCCGCTCGCCGCTGTGCCATCAACAAGAACACGGCCTTTCGATGGCGGCATCGCTTTCTGGCCCTGATCGCCGAGCATCGCGACACACGGGAAACAGGCATCGTCGAAGCGGACGAAACCTTCTTCCTGGAATCCTTCAAGGGCCAACGTCACTTGCCTCGGCCACTCCGCCAGCGAGGGGGTGTCGGGGCGACACGAGGCACAGGGCCGGATCAGATCCCGGTATGGTCGTGCGCGACCGAGAGGCCACACCGCCGATTCCGCTGAAAAAGCTCGATGCTCGCCATGTTCAGGAGGCACTACAGCCATTGGTCGATCGCGAGTCGGTCTTGTGTACAGACGGTGCCAGCGTATATGCCGCGTTCGCCAAGCGCTGCGGTATCACGCATCAGGTGGTACATGCCAGGCCCGGGCAGCGCGTGCGGGCGGGCGCCTTTCATATTCAGAACGTTAATGCCTACCACAGCCGGTTGAAGCGCTGGATGGGGCGTTTCCATGGGGTAGCCACAAGTATCTCGTCAACTACCTCGGCTGGCGACGCCTGCTGGAGCGCTATGCAAGGGCGATACAGCCCGCACATTGTCTCCAGGAAGCAGTCGGGCGTCCCATGCAACACGTAA
>CAVZBU010000002.1:0-189691 GCA_963773565.1 uncultured Gammaproteobacteria bacterium
TCGCCGCCCTGGCCGATCAGGCGCGCCTCCTTGAGGCCATTGACGGCGGTGGCATTCACCGTCCACTGAGCCTTGGCGTCTTCCACCAGCCGCAGGCTGTCGCCAAACATGGGGTTCTCGGGGAACAGCAACGGCCCCTGGGTGGCGTAGCCGTGGCCATCCTTGAGGGCGCGAGCGAAGGCGCGCGGGCTCAGCTCGCCGGGCACATGACCCATCATGCGTATGCGGCCGGTGAGGTCGTTCCAGGCATCGTGGGTATCGGTCCCGGCGGTGAAGTAAACCCCGATGCCTTGATCCCACAGGCGATGCGCGGCTTTCAGCGTGGGCGCGTTGTCCACCTCGGCGTTGAGTTCGAGCAGATCGAAGCGCGGCGTGAAGCCGCCGGGCACCTTGCCATCAGCCAGGTTCTGCAGATAACCGTAGGCATTGTACGGGTGATTGAGCGGGATCACCTCGGCCCCCAAGCGATGCGCTTCAGTGATGATGGCCTGCACGTCAGCGGTGCCCGGATCGACCTTCAGCTCACCATTCATCTCGATCGGGAAGGGGTTCATGTGCCCCCACGACGATGAGATCTCGATGGAGGGGATGAACGGCACGCCGCGCTCGGCGGAGAGCTTGCGGAAGGTGTCGTGGTTGGCAGTGGAATCGTGATCGCTGATGAAGGTCAGGTCGAGATCCGTGGCCAATTGCGCGCGCACCACCATGTCCGGCGGTGTGGTGCCTTCCAGTACGTTGGCGTGATGGTGCAGGTCGGCACCGTACCAGTGCGCATCGTTGGGTTCGACGAGACGCTCGATCTCGACTGTCTTGTCGAGTTTTTCGCCGGTCGCGAGGCTGACATCCAGCGCTGCCTCGCGGGCCGTGAACCCGGCGCCGGCATTGACGCCCAGGCGGTAATCGCCGGGGGCCAGCTTGAGCTCGGCATGCCCGGCCGGATCCAGCTCGGTGAAGAAGGTCTGCTTACCGAGGAATTCCACCAGCGGCTGCTGACCCTCGAGGACCGTCAGTCGCGCATCCCGCGGCCTGTCGCCTTTTTCGCTGCGGATATCGATGCACAAGCGTGCCCGGGACCCTGCATGGCGTCGAAGGTCAGCTCGCGCTCGCTGCCGTCAGTAATATCCAGCGTGACCGGCTCGGAATTGGCGAAGCCTTCCGCCGTGGCATAGGCCTGATACTCGCCCACCGGCAGCCTCATCGAGAACTCGCCCTCGTCGGCCAGTGTCCAGGCATAGGGACCGCATCCTTCTCGATCACCACCAGGCCGTTGTGCGGGGCCTGGCCACTGCCATCACGCAGCGTACCGTGGATCTCGCCGCTATCGAGTTCCTTGCGCGCGATCTCGTTGGCCACGACCGGCGCCAGGTCGCCTTCCGGCACCACCTGCAGCCAGCCCTCGAAGCGGCGCGACTCGCCGGCTTTCAGGCTGTGCTCCAGGTACATGTCCTTGCCCTGATAGTTGATACGGTCGAAATACGGCGCATGCAGGGCGAAGGCCCAATCCTGATCGTAGGCCACTACACGGTCGGTGAGCGCGTCGCTGGCCTCGGTTTCCTTGGCATCGCCCAGGCCCGGCACACCGAACAGGTAGCCGGTATCCGGCCACAGCGTGAAACCGGAACGAATCGCTTCCAGCGGCTTGCTGCCACGGTTATCGAGCACGGTTTCCAGATGCACGCGATCGCTGCCGGCGTCCAGCGTGTAGGTGGTAGTGACCATTGCCTCGCCGAAGTTGCGGCTGACGCGGATCACCGCGCGCTCGGGCGACTTCTCGACGACCTCGACTTCCTTGCCGTCATTGGGCCAGGCGGACCAGTTGTTGGGGATGAAGTCGGCGAAGGCGACCCGGTCGAGATCGATCTCGCCGTCCTTGACTGCCGCCAGGTCGACCAGCGTGCCGCGTGGCACGCCCCACGGCGGCCGCGACTCGACGGCCAGCGCGAAGGCCAGCTTGTCGTTGGCGACGGTCAGGTCCTCGCCGGAACTCGCCTCGCCGTCGGGGATCGGCGTGGCGCCGCGGGTCACGCTGACCTCGGCATGGGCCGCCAGCGGCAGGCTCGCCAACAGGCTCAGGGCCAGCCCGGCCACGGCTTGGTGATGGCCGCGTCGCTGGGTACCGGTTCCGCGGTGGTGAGGCAATGGCATCATGAAGGCTCCTTCGCATAGCAATTTGTTATCGAAAAGCGATCCCTCTATCATGCTGATTTTTGATCAAGCGTTCAAATTAATTAAGGTTAAAAGTCTCGAGCCGGCGGGTTATTCACTGAAGACCCACACAAAAAAGCCCCGAGCCAGTTGATGGCTCGGGGCTTTGACGCTCTTCTTTGACACGCTACGACCGCCTCAGGCGGCCGCTGTGGCTCAGTTACGCTTGAGCGCGGCACCGAAACGCTTGTTGAAGCGTTCGACGCGACCGCCGGTGGTCGCCTGCTTCTGCTTGCCGGTGTAGAACGGGTGGCAGTTGGAGCAGACGTCCAGGTAGAAATCGTCTTTGGCCGTGGTACCGACGGTGTGGGTAGCACCACACGAGCAGGTGGCCGTGACCGTCTTGTATTCCGGATGGATACCTTGTTTCATCGTGAAGCCTCATGAAGCGGTGTGCCGCCACCCGATCCTGAATCGCTCTTCGGTCGAGCACCGCACACGGGTTGTGAGTAACCGGTTGATTTCCCAGTCGCGGAATGGCCGGAAGCGCCAGTAGCGGTCAGAGCAGGAAGGCCGGGCATTATAGCAGAATCAGCAGCGGAGGCCAATTGTCAACCACTCCCCCCGAGAGCCCGGCACCCAGGGTGCTGGGCGTCGCCGTGCCCACCCCGTTGCGCCGCCTGTTCGATTACCGCCCCTGCCAGCCGGCGCCCTCGCGGGGCTGGCAGCCGGGGCTGCGGGTGCGGGTGCCGCTGGGCAAGCGCGAGGTGGTCGGGATGGTCGTCGAATGTCGCGACACCAGCGACTTTCCGCTCGCTCAGTTGAAGCCGGTGGCGGCCTGGCTGGACAGCGAACCGCTGCCCGAGGACTGGCTGTGGCTGTGCCGCTTCACCGCGCGCTACTACCAGCACTCGCTCGGCGACACCCTGCATCAGGCGATGCCGGTGCTGCTGCGCCAGGGCCGGCCGCTGGAGGCGCGCACCCGCGAACGCTGGCAGCTCACCGCCAGCGGCCGCGACACCGACACCGCGCAGCTGGGCCGCGCGCGTCGCCAGATCGAGCTGCTCGAACTGCTGCGCCAGCATCCGCGCGGGGTGGTCAGCTCGGTGATCAGCGCCCAGGGCTTCACCCGCGCTCAGCTGCGTGCGCTGGCCGACAAGGGGCTGATCGACTGCCAGGAAGAGCCGCTGACCGCCGCGCCAGCGCCCAGCCACGGCGGCCTGCTCGCCGAGCCCGCGCTGACCCTCAACCGCGAGCAGGCGACGGCGCTGGCCGAACTGCACGAGGGCCTGGATCGCTATCACCCCTGCCTGCTGCACGGCGTCACCGGCAGCGGCAAGACCGAGGTCTACCTGCAACTGATCGAGGCGGTGGTGGCGCGCAACCGTCAGGCGCTGGTGCTGGTGCCGGAGATCGGCCTCACCCCGCAGACCCTGGCGCGCTTTCGCCGCCGTTTCCGGGTCCCGGTGATCGCCCTGCATTCGGGGCTCAGCGATGCCGAGCGCCTCGACGCCTGGGAGGCCGCCCGTGCCGGACGCGCGCCGATCATCATCGGCACCCGCTCGGCGCTGTTCACGCCGCTGGCGCGCCCCGGGGCGATCATCGTCGACGAGGAGCACGACGGCTCGTTCAAGCAGCAGGACAGCCTGCGCTACCACGCCCGCGACCTGGCGATCGCCCGCGCCCACCATCACGCGCATTCCGGTCGTGCTGGGCAGCGCCACGCCGTCGCTGGAAAGCCTGGTCCAGGCACGCGCCGGCAACTATCGCCACCTGCGACTGACCCGCCGGCCCAGCCACCACGCGCCGGCAAGGCTCGAGCTCACCGATCTGCGCGGCCGGCCGCGCCAGGGCGGGATGATTCCGCCGACCATCGACGCCATCCGCCAGGCGCTTGCCGCCGGCAACCAGGTGCTGGTGTTCATCAACCGCCGCGGGTTCGCCCCCACCCTGGCCTGCCACGCCTGCGGCTGGCTGGCCGAATGCGATCACTGCGATGCGCGGCTGACCCTGCACCGCCAGCCGCCGCAGCTCACCTGCCATCATTGCGAGCGTCAGCGCGGCCTGCCCGACGCCTGCCCGGAGTGCGGCAGCGCCGACCTGCGCCCGCTGGGCACCGGCACCGAGCGCAGCGAGGAAACCCTTGCCGCGCTGTTTCCCGAGGTGCCGGTGCATCGCATCGATCGCGACAGCACCCGACGCAAGGACGCCCTCGAGACGACCCTCGCCGAGATCCGCCGCGGCGAGCCGTGCCTGCTGGTGGGCACGCAGATGATCGCCAAGGGCCATCACCTGCCCCACGTCACCCTGGTGGTGGTGGTCAATGCCGACGCCGGGCTCTATGCCAGCGACTTCCGCGCGCTCGAACACAGCGCCCAGCTGCTGGTCCAGGTCGCCGGCCGGGCCGGACGCGCCGAACGGCCCGGCCGGGTGCTGGTGCAGACCCTGCATCCCGACGACCCGCACCTGCGCCTGCTCGCCGAGAGCGGCTTCGACGCGCTCGCCGAGACGCTGCTCGAGGAGCGCCGACTGGCCGCCCTGCCGCCCTATCGCTTCATGGCCCTGCTGCGCCTGGAAAGCCCGCGCGAGGCCGACGCCATGGCGCTGGCCGGCGAGGCCGCCGGCCAGCTGCGCCAATGGCTCGGCGAGCGTGCGCTGAGCGTCGACTGCCTGGGACCGGTGCCCGCGCCGATGGAGCGGCGCCAGAATCGTTACCATGTGCAGCTGATGCTATCGGCGGCCAGGCGCAGCCCGCTGCACGAAGCCTGCGCCTGGCTCACCGCCTGGCTCGAACAGCGCGCCGGGGGCACGCCGCGCGCGCTGGGCGCTCGACGTCGACCCGCAGACGCTGAGCTGACGGCCGCGAGCAGGAGAGCATGGGCACTCGTCCGGCGGCGGGTTTAAAGCCGCGGCGCAATCGCCGATAATGGCCGCCCAAATGCTCGCACGCGAGCGACGCTCACACGCCTTCACCGGCGCGCGACCCGCCTTCATCGCTCGCGCCCCCAGGCCACAGGACTGCACGCAAGCCACATGAAAGACACCATCATTGCACTGCTCGACGAGGCCTTGGCCACGCTCAAGCAGCAGGGCATCGTGCCCGCCGACGCCGCGCCGGCCTACAAGGTCGATCCCGCCAAGGACAAGGCCCACGGCGACTACGCCAGCAACCTGGCGATGACCCTGGCCAAGCCGGCCGGCAAGCCGCCGCGCGACGTTGCCCAGGCGCTGATCGAGGCGTTGCCCGCAAGCGATGCCGTGCGCAAGGTCGAGATCGCCGGGCCCGGCTTCATCAATTTCTTCGCCGCCACCGACGCCGTGGCCCAGGTGGTCGCGGCGATCCTCGACAGCGGCGACAGCTACGGGCGCAGCATGCTCGGCGCCGGCCGCAAGGTGCAGGTGGAGTTCGTCTCGGCCAATCCCACCGGCCCGCTGCACGTCGGCCATGGCCGCGGCGCGGCGGTCGGCGACTGCCTGTGCCGGCTGCTCGAGGCCAGCGGTTACGACGTCACCCGCGAGTTCTACTACAACGACGCCGGCGCACAGATCAACAACCTGGCGCTGTCGGTGCAGGCCCGCGCCAGGGGCCTCACCCCCGAGGACGACGGCTGGCCCGCCGACGGCTACCGCGGCGACTACATCGTCGACGTGGCGCAAAGCTACCTGGCCGGCGAGACCGTCGATGCCGACGATCGTCACGTCACCGCCAAGGCCGACCCCGACGATCTCGACGCGATTCGCGACTTCGCGGTGGCCTACCTGCGCCGCGAACAGGATCTCGATCTCAAGGCGTTCGGCGTGGCCTTCGACGTGTACTTCCTCGAGTCCTCGCTGTACGAACAGGGCAAGGTCGAGGCCACCGTTGCCAAGCTGATCGAGGGCGGCCATACCTACGAGGCCGACGGCGCGCTGTGGCTGCGCACCACCGACTTCGGCGACGACAAGGACCGGGTGATGCGCAAGCAGGATGGCGGCTACACCTACTTCCTGCCCGATGTCGCCTACCATCTCGACAAGTGGCAGCGCGGTTTCGAGACGGTGATCAACGAACAGGGCGCCGATCATCATTCGACGGTGACCCGCGTGCGCGCCGGGCTGCAGGCGCTGGAGACCGGCATTCCCGAAGGCTGGCCGGACTACGTGCTGCACCAGATGGTGCTGGTCACCCGCTCCGGGGTGGAAGTGAAGCTTTCCAAGCGCGCCGGCAGCTACGTCACCCTGCGCGATCTGATCGACGAGGTCGGCCGCGACGCCACGCGCTATTTCCTCGCCGCGCGGCGCGCCGACTCGCAGTTGACTTTCGATATCGACCTGGCCCGCTCGCAGTCCAACGACAACCCGGTGTACTACGTGCAGTATGCTCACGCCCGGGTGTGCAGCGTGATGAGAAAGGCCGAAGCCGACGACCGGCCCTTCGACCATGACCTGGCGCTGGCCAACCTGGCCCTGCTCGAGACCGACCAGGAGAAGGCACTGATGAACCGCCTGGCCCGCTACGCCGAGGTCGTCGCGCACGCCGCCGCCAATCGCGAACCGCAGCAGATCGCCCAGTACCTGCAGGACCTCGCCGCCGATTTCCATACCTGCTACAACGCCGTCAAGGTGATGGTCGACGACGCGCCGCTGCGCAACGCCCGCCTCGCTCTGGGCCTGGCCACGCGCCAGGTGCTGCGCAACGGGCTCGACCTGCTGGGCGTCAGCGCCCCCGAGGAGATGTAAGCCATGGCCCGCACCGCCGCGCAAAGCTCGAGCCGCCGGCGCGCCCCGGCCAAGGGTGCCACCGCACGTCGATCCCAGCCCAAGCAAGCCCGCGAAGGGCTGCGCGTGCCGGGCTGGCTGTGGGGGTTGGTGGGCCTGGTCGCCGGCTTCGCACTGGCCCAGTATTTTCAGGAGTCGGCACCGCCGATGGCCACGCTGATGCCCAAGCCGGCCAGCCAGGCACAGGCACCGTCGTCTGCAGCGCCCTCGTCGTCGGGCAAGCCGCAAGCCCCGGCCCAGGACGAAGCGCAGATGCCGACCTTCGAGTTCTACACCCTGCTGCCCGAGTCCGAGGTCGTCGCGCCCAAGGTCGAGGCCTACCAGTCCACGCCACGTCCCTCTGCCGACGCCAACGACAAGCCCGACGCCGGCCAGGCCGCGAAAGCCGCCGGGGGCGGCAGCTTCATGCTGCAGGCCGCCTCGTTCAAGAATGTCGCCGACGCCAAGCGGCTCGCCGGACGCCTGCAGAACCTCGGCCTGCTGGCCAAGATTACCGCCGTCAAGGCCAACGGCGACCAGACCTGGCATCGCGTCCAGGTCGGGCCCTATGAAGATACCCGCGAGCTCAGTCGCGCCCAGGACCTGATGGTCACCCAGGGCATCGAGCCGCTGATGATCAAGCTGCAGAAATAAAACTGGGCCGCCCGGCCATGGGCGGCTCATTCCCGACGTTTCTGTTCGCGACGCACCTGCGTCCCGAGGTAGCTGACGCGCCGTCGATTGTTTCCCGTGCGAAGCGGTTGCGCCTTCCGCTTGATTTCAGCCCACCTCGCCCGCATCTCCCGATGCATAGCTTCGATTGATTACATAACCTTGCAGCGGCACTGCCCCGTCACGCAGTGTCTCATTCGTCATCGGGCGCCTCACGTCAACTTGGCGCCCCGCAACGGAGTTCCCGCCACATGACCACGATCGTTTCCGTGCGTCGCGATGGCCAGGTGGCCCTGGCCGGCGACGGCCAGGTGTCGCTGGGCGACACGGTCCTCAAGGGCAACGCCCGCAAGGTGCGCCGCCTGTATCAACGGCCAGGTGCTGGCCGGTTTCGCCGGCGGCACCGCCGACGCCTTCACGCTGTTCGAGCGCTTCGAGGCGCAGCTCGAGAAGCACCAGGGCAATCTGACCGCGCCGCGGTCGAGCTGGCCAAGGACTGGCGTACCGACCGCGCGCTGCGCCGGCTCGAGGCGATGCTGGTGGTCGCCGACAAGACCGCCTCGCTGATCATCACCGGCAACGGCGACGTGATCGAGCCCGAGCGCGGCATCATCGCGATCGGCTCGGGCGGCCATTACGCGCTAGCTCGGCGGCCCGCGCGCTGCTCGAGAACACCGAGCTGTCGGCCCGCGAGATCGCCGAGAAGTCGCTCGACATCGCCGCCGACATCTGCATCTACACCAACCACAACACCGTGATCGAGGAGCTCGCCTAACCATGATCTCAGATGACCCCCCGCGAGATCGTCCACGAACTCGACAAGCACATCATCGGCCAGCACGACGCCAAGCGCGCGGTGGCGATCGCGCTGCGCAACCGCTGGCGGCGCATGCAGCTCGACGACGAGCTGCGCCCCGAGGTCACGCCCAAGAACATCCTGATGATCGGGCCCACCGGGGTCGGCAAGACCGAGATCGCCCGGCGCCTGGCCAGGCTGGCCGACGCGCCGTTCATCAAGGTCGAGGCGACCAAGTTCACCGAGGTCGGCTATGTCGGCCGCGACGTCGAGTCGATCATCCGCGACCTGGTCGAGATGGCGATCAAGATGGTCCGCGAGCAGGCCAAGGACGAGGTCGCCCACACGGCCGAGGACGCCGCCGAGGAGCGCATCCTCGACGCGCTGCTGCCGCGTCCGCGGGGCAGCGAGTACGACCACGCCCGCGACGAGTCGTCGCACCCGCCAGACGTTCCGCAAGAAGCTGCGCGAAGGCGAGCTCGACGACAAGCGAGATCGACATCGAGGTTACGCCGCAGGGCGGCGGTCGACATCATGCACGCCGCCGGGCATGGAGGAGATGACCAACCAGCTGCAGAGCCTGTTCTCGAACATGAACAAGCAGAAGCCCGAGTCCAAGCGGGTCACCGTCAAGGAGGCCTGGCAGCTGCTGCGCGACGAGGAAGCCGCCAAGCTGGTCAACGAGGAGGAGATCAAGCGCCGCGCCGTCGAGGCCGTCGAGCAGAACGGCATCGTGTTCCTCGACGAGATCGACAAGGTCGCCAAGGGCAGCAGCAACCAGAGCGGCGGCGACGTCTCCCGCGAGGGCGTGCAGCGCGACCTGCTGCCGCTGATCGAGGGCTCCACGGTGACGACCAAGCACGGCATGATCAAGACCGATCACATCCTGTTCATCGCCTCGGGCGCCTTCCACCTGTCCAAGCCCTCGGATCTGATTCCCGAACTGCAGGGCCGCCTGCCGATCCGCGTCGAGCTCGTCGCGCTCAGCCCCAACGACTTCGAGCGCATCCTCACCGAGCCCACGGCCTCGCTGACCCGCCAGTACCAGGCGCTGATGGCCACCGAAGGGACTGAAGATCCAGTTCACCGAGGATGGCATCGCGCGGATCGCCGAGATCGCCTGGCAGGTCAACGAGGGCACCGAGAACATCGGCGCGCGGCGTCTGCACACGGTGATGGAACGCCTGCTCGAAGAAGCCTCGTTCAAGGGCGGCGACCTGGAAGGCCCGCTGACCATCGACGCCGCCTACGTCGACTCCCAGCTCGGCGACCTGGCCAAGGACGAGGATCTGTCGCGCTACATCCTCTAACCAGGCCATAAGCGATAAGCTGTAAGGCCCAGGTTGCGCGGCGCCGGGACAGGCCGAAGCGGAAGTCCGATGCCATGGCCGGAATGTGCTCCCTGCTATTCCGGCATTTCCGCCATCCATGGCGGTCAGATGGCATCGGTAGCGCCCAGGGAGGGGTTTACAGCGCCTCCGCGCAGGTCTGTCGCCGGGTAACCGCGTATCTACCAGCCAGAAGCGGAGGCATACCATGACCACCCCGATACCCACCCGCGTGCATTACCATCAGCAGGCCCGCGAACTCGAACTCGGCTATGCAGATGGTCGGAGCTTACCGGCTTTCGGCCGAGTACCTGCGCGTCAATTCGCCCTCCGCCGAGGTCCGCGGCCATGGCCCGGACACCGCCAAGCTGCAGACCGGCATGAAGTTCGTCGGCCTGAAGAACATCACCCAGACCGGGCGCTACGCGCTCAAGCTGCATTTCGACGACGGCCACGATACGGGGCTGTACAGCTGGGACTACCTCTACGACCTGGCGGTCAACCAGGACGTCTACTGGGCGGACTATCTCAAGGCGCTCGAGGATGCCGGCGCCTCGCGCGAGCCGCTGGGCATTCCGCTCAAGCCGGTATAGCCTCGACGCTCGCGGACAGACAAGCCGCCCGGGCGACGCTACAATGGCCGCCAAACCGTACCGCCTTGCCCCGTCACGGTCATTTCCGCGCCGCGCCCGACAGGGTATCGTCGGGGCCTGCAGGTAGCTCGCCGGCACACAGAAGGGATGCCCATGAACAAGCGCACGACTCACTTCGGCTACCAGGAAGTTCCGGTCGACGAGAAGGCCGCCCGGGTGGCCGATGTCTTCCATTCGGTGGCCAGCCGCTATGACCTGATGAACGACCTGATGTCGATGGGCATCCATCGACTCTGGAAACGCCTGACGCTGGAACGCTCGGGCGTGCGCCGCGGCCATCAGGTGCTCGATATCGCCGGCGGTACCGGCGATCTGACTCTCAAGTTCGCCCAGCGTGGTCGGCCCCACCGGGCGCGTGGTGCTCGCCGACATCAACGCCTCGATGCTGCGCGTCGGCCGCGACAAGCTGCTCGACCAGGGGGTCGGCGGCAATGTCGAGTACGTCCAGGCCAACGCCGAATGTCTGCCGTTTCCCGACAATACGTTCGACTGCATCACCATCGCCTTCGGTCTGCGTAACGTCACCGACAAGGACGCCGCGCTGGCCTCGATGGCCCGCGTGCTCAAGCCCGGCGGCCGGCTATTGGTGCTGGAATTCTCCAAGCCGGTGCACGGCGCGCTGTCGCGGGTCTACGACGAATACTCCTTCCGCCTGCTGCCGAAGATCGGCGAATGGGTCGCCCATGATGCCGAGAGCTACCGCTACCTGGCCGAGTCGATTCGCATGCATCCCGATCAGGAAACCCTCAAGGCGATGATGGAGAAGGCCGGCCTCGAGCGGGTTGAGTACAGCAACCTGACCGGTGGTATCGTCGCCCTCCACCGCGGCATCAAGCTCTGAGGAACCGATGGCGTTGACTCTCCCCTTGTTGCTGGCCGCCGCTGAAACAACCCTGAACGCTCTGCTCGCCCGCGACCCCGCCGCGCCCAGCCGGCTGCGGCAACTGACCGGCAAGCGCCTGTTGCTGCGCCTCGAGCGCCCGCGGCTGGCACTGCTGGTCGGTTTCCACGAACGCGGGCTGGATTTTGCCCACGCCCCCGACGCCGAGGAAAGTGACGCCGATGCGCTGGTCGAGGTCGACAGCGAAGCACTCGGCGCGCTGCTCGGCGGCGAGTCGCTGGAGCGGCTGATGTTCTCGGGCCGGCTGTCACTGCGCGGCCAGACCCACCTGCTCGAGGCCACCCGCACGCTGCTGATGGATATCGATCTCGACTGGGAGGCCAGCCTCGCCGAGTGGCTGGGCGACGTGCCGGCCAACGCGCTGGCCGAGGGCCTGCGGCGCTTCGCCCAGTTCGGCCTGCGCAGCCAGCGTGAACTGCGCGCCGATCTTGCCGACTACGTCTTCGAGGAGGCGCGACTACTGCCCGGCCAGGCCCAGCGCGACGTGCTGCGCGATCATCTCACCGAGCTCGAAGTCGCCACCGATCGCCTGGAGGCGCGTTTCGCCCGCCTCGAGCGCAAGCTCGCCGCACGCCGGGAGCCCAGCACGTGAATCTGCTGCGGCTACTGCGCATCCTGTGGGTCGTTGCCCGCTACCGTCTCGATACGCTGGTGCCGCTGGAGCGGCTGCCGGCGTTGCTTCGCCTGGCCTTTCGGCTGTCGCCGCTGCGTCTGCTGCCGATCGGCCGCCACTCACGCGGGCTGCGCCTGCGTCTGGCGCTGGAGGCGCTGGGGCCGATCTTCGTCAAGTTCGGGCCAGATGCTTTCCACGCGGCGCGATCTGCTGCCGCCGGATATCGCCGACGACCTGCGCAGTCTGCAGGATCAGGTACCGCCGTTCCCCGGCGAACAGGCGCGCGCATGATCGAGGAAGAGCTCGAGTGCCCCATCGACGCCGCCTTCGCGCGCTTCGATACGGCGCCCATGGCCTCGGCCTCGGTGGCCCAGGTCCACGCCGCCCGGCTGCACAACGGCGAGGAGGTGGTGGTCAAGGTCATTCGCCCGGGCATCGACCGGGTAATGCGTCAGGACATCGCCCTGATGTACACCCTGGCGCGCCTCATGCGCGCTGGTCCCAGAGGCGCGCCGACTGCGTCCGGTGGAGGTGATCGACGACTACGAGGCGACGCTCTTCGACGAACTCGACCTGCACCAGGAGGCCGCCAACGCCTCGCAGCTCAAGCGCAACTTCATGAACTCGCCACTGCTCTACGTGCCGTCCGATGTACTGGCCGCTGACCCGGCCGGGGTGCTGGTCAAGGAGCGCATCTATGGCATCCCGGTGGCCGACATGGTCAGCCTCGAGGCCCAGGGCACCGACCTGCGCAAGCTCGCCGAGCGCGGCGTGGAGATCTTCTTCACCCAGGTGTTTCGCGACAGCTTCTTTCACGCCGACATGCACCCGGGCAACATCTTCGTCACCCGCGACAGGCCCAACGACCCGCAGTACATCGCCATCGACTTCGGCATCGTCGGCAGCCTGACCCGCGAGGACCAGGATTACCTGGCGCGCAACCTGCTGGCCTTCTTCCACCAGGACTACTATGAGGTGGCGGCGCTGCACATCGAGTCCGGCTGGGTCGGCGAAGGCACCCGCGCCAACGAGTTCGCCGCCGCCATTCGCGCGGTCTGCGAGCCGATCCTCGAGAAGCCGCTGAAGGACATCTCCTTCGGCCAGGTGCTGCTGGGGCTGTTCCAGACCGCGCGGCGCTTCAATATGGAGGTCCAGCCGCAGCTGGTGCTGCTGCAGAAGACCCTGCTCAACATCGAGGGCCTGGGTCGCCAGCTGTATCCTGATCTGGACCTGTGGCAGACCGCCAAGCCGTATCTGGAGCGCTGGATGAAGGAGCGCGCCGGGCCACGTGGCCTGTGGACCTCGCTGCAGAAGCAGGCACCGGAACTCAGCCGCCAGCTGCCCGAATTGCCGGTGCTCGCCCATCAGGCGCTGTTGCGGGTCGAGACCGAGCGTCGCCAGCGCCATCAGCAGGTCGAGACGCTGCAGCATATCGATCGTCACCTGGCGCGCGCCGGGCGCAACACCCGACGCCTGCGCCTGGGGGCACTGGTACTGGCGCTGGCGCTGGCCTGGCAGCCGCTCTGGGAATGGGCCGAGCAGCAACCCTGGCCGGTGCTCGCCGGCGCCGCGCTGGGGGCGATTCTGCTCGCCTGGCGCTGAAGCGATCCCTGCAAGTACCTCCTTGTAAATAACCAAGCGCCTTGCGTTTATGATTTCTGACTCAGGACTGTCATCGATGAGCGATACTCTCAAACAGCTTGCCGACGTGCTCGACCAACGGCGTCATGCCGATCCCGATTCTTCGTATGTGGCCTCGCTGCATCACAGGGGGCTCAACAAGATTCTCGAGAAAGTCGGCGAGGAAGCAACCGAGACGATCATCGCCGCCAAGGATGCGACCAATGGCGGCGTCGACGAACGTCAGGCGCTGGTCGCCGAAACCGCCGACCTGTGGTTTCATAGCTTGGTGATGCTGTCGCATCTGGGCATCGACTCGCAGGCGGTGCTCGACGAGCTGGCCGGCCGTTTCGGTATCTCCGGGCTCGACGAGAAAGCCGCCCGCGACACGCAATAATCGAGGGTCCGCCGACCCCAGAGGAGAAAGTCATGTTAGGTGGCATCAGTATCTGGCAGTTGCTGATTGTTCTCGGCATCATCATCCTGATCTTCGGCACCAAGAAGCTGCGCAACGTCGGTACCGACATCGGCGGCGCCGTCAAGGGCTTCAAGAGCGCCATGAACGAAGAGGACAAGGACAAGAAGGACGACGCCAGCCAGCGTCAGGTCCGTCACGATGATGAAGGCCAGACCTACGACGTCAAGGCCGAGCAGCGCGACACCGCTGAGCAAGAACGTAAAGAGCCGAAGTAAGCCGCCATGTTCGATGTGGGTTTTCTCGAGCTGATGCTGATCGGCGTGGTCGCCCTGCTGGTGCTGGGTCCCGAGCGCCTGCCCAAGGCCGCGCGCACCGCCGGGCTGTGGATCGGCAAGGCCAAGCGCACCGTGGCCAACATGCAACGCGAGATCAACGCCCAGCTCGAAGCCGAGGAGTTGCGCCAGAAGCTCAGCGAGCAGGAGCAGAAGCTCAACGCCGGCTTCGACAAGGCGCGCCGCGAGATCGAGGGCAGCGACGAGCCCCGCCGCCATGATGCCGCTCGAATCGACGCCGACGAGGCTCGCCAGCAGGCCGCCCACGAACCCGTCGAGCCGGCCACCACGCCGGTCGATCCGACACCGACCGCCGCCGACAAGGACGCCACGCCGCGATGAGCGACTCCCCTCACTCGTCTGACGACAAGGGCTCGGATACCTCCCAGGCTCAGGCGCCGCTGATCGAGCATCTGATCGAGCTGCGCTCGCGGCTGATGCGCGCGGTGATCGCCATCCTAGTGATCTTCGTAGCGCTTTACGCGTTCTCCAACGATATCTATACCTTCGTCGCCGACCCGCTGATGGCGCTGCTGCCGGTAGGCTCGCAGATGATCGCCACCGAGGTTGCCTCGCCGTTTCTGGCGCCCTTCAAGCTGACCCTGGTGGTGGCGGTGTTCATCGCCGTACCGTTCGTGCTGCACCAGGCCTGGGCGTTCATCGCTCCCGGCCTCTACGAGCATGAAAAACACCTGGCGATACCGCTTCTGGCCTCGAGCGTGCTGCTGTTCTACGGCGGCGCGGCGTTCGCCTACTACGTGGTGTTTCCGCTGCTGTTCGACTTCTTCGTGCACACCGGGCCACAGAACGTCGCGGTGATGACCGACATCAATCAGTACCTGAATTTCGTCCTCAAGCTGTTCTTCGCCTTCGGCGTGGCCTTCGAGATCCCCATCGCCACCTTTCTGCTGATCTGGACCGGGGCGACCAGCGTCGAGAGCCTGGCCAAGAAACGCCCCTACGTGATCCTCGGCTGTTTCGTGGTAGGCATGCTGATGACCCCGCCCGACGTCATCTCGCAGAGCCTGCTGGCGGTGCCGATGTGGCTGCTCTACGAGATCGGCATCATCGCCGGGCGCCTGCTGCGCCGTCGTCGCGCCGCCGAGGCGGAAGATTCCGGCGACGCCGGCTAGCGCCCACGGCATGCTGCGGCACTTCCCCGCAGGCTGCCGGCACGTTATCCGTGCGCTTGCCGGCATTGATATACTCGAAGCTATCAGCGTCATTGTCATCGCCTCGTCACATGCACGAGGCATCGTGGACGACAATGACGGTCGCGCCCCTTCACGACCGGAGAAATCAGCTTGAGTCTGCTAACCCAACGCCAGTACCCGAACACACGCATGCGCCGTATGCGCAAGGACGACTTCTCACGGCGCCTGATGCGCGAATCGACGCTGACCCCGAACGATCTGATCCTGCCGGTGTTCGTGCTCGACGGCGAGAATCGCCGCGAGGCGGTGGCCTCGATGCCCGGCGTCGAGCGCCTGTCCCTCGACCTGCTGATCGAGGAGGCGCGCGAAGTCGCCGCGCTGGGCGTTCCCGCGCTGGCGCTGTTCCCGGTGATCGACCCGGCCCACAAGAGCGAGTTCGCCGAGGAGGCCTACAACGCCAGCGGGCTGGTTCAGCGCAGCGTGCGTGCGCTCAAGCAGGCCTGCCCCGAACTTGGCCTGATCACCGACGTGGCGCTCGACCCCTACACCAGCCACGGCCAGGACGGCATCCTCGACGAACACGGCTACGTGCTCAACGACCGTACCGTCGAGACGCTGCTCAAGCAGGCGCTGTCGCATGCCGAGGCCGGCGCCGACATCGTCGCGCCCTCGGACATGATGGACGGCCGGATCGGCTCGATCCGCGAGGTACTGGAGCAGGAGAACCTGCACAACGCGCGGATCATGGCCTACTCCGCCAAGTATGCCTCGCGCTACTACGGCCCGTTCCGCGACGCGGTGGGTTCGGCGGGCAATCTGGGCAAGGCCGACAAGACCACCTACCAGATGGACCCGGCCAACAGCGACGAGGCGTTGCACGAGACCGCGATGGACCTCGCCGAGGGCGCCGACATGGTGATGGTCAAGCCGGGCATGCCCTATCTCGATGTGCTGAGCCGCATCAAGCACGAGTTGCAGGTGCCGACCTTCGCCTACCAGGTCAGCGGCGAGTACGCGATGCACATGGCCGCCTTCGAGAACGGCTGGCTGGAAGCCGACGCGGTGATCCTCGAGTCGCTGATGTGCTTCAAGCGCGCCGGCGCCGACGGCATCCTGACCTATTTCGCCAAGCGCGCGGCGCAATTGCTCAACCGATAGCGGCGGGCTGCGCCCCCGCCGCGCTGGAGTCGTCCGATGGAAGACACGCCGAGCCAGCCGAATCCGCCCGCCGAGGCGACCGATACGGCGGCTAGTGACGCCACCAACGAGGCGCCGTTGCGGGTCAACCGCACCCGCACCGGCATTCACGCCAAACCGACGCCCTCGCCGGAGGCCGAGCTCGACGACCCGTCGCTGTACTTCAATCGCGAGCTCTCGCACCTGCAGTTCAACATCCGCGTGCTCGAGCAGGCCCTGGACACCTCGCATCCGCTGCTCAACCGGCTGACGTTTCTGTTGATCTTCTCGTCGAACCTCGACGAATTCTTCGAGATCCGGGTCGCCGGGCTCAAGCACCAGTTGATGCTCGGCCACGAGGACGCCAGCGGCCCGGACGGCCTTGCCCCGCGCCGGGTGCTGGCCGAGATCTCGCGCATCGCCCACGAGCAGACCGAGCGCCAGTATCGCATCCTCAACGAGGTGCTGATTCCGGCGCTCGAGGAGCAGCGCATTCGCTACCGGCGCCGCGTACAGTGGAACCAGGCCCAGCGCGATTGGGTCCGCGAGTATTTCAACGAGGAGATCGCGCCGGTGATCAGCCCGATCGGGCTGGACCCCTCGCATCCCTTCCCGCGGCTGGTCAACAAGAGCCTCAACTTCATCGTCGAGCTCGAGGGCAAGGACGCCTTCGGCCGCGAGGGGGGCCTGGCGATCGTGCCGGCGCCGCGTTCGCTGCCGCGGGTGATCCGCCTGCCCGATGCGCTCGCCGAACCCGGCTACACCGATTATCTCTTCCTGTCGTCGATGATCCACGCCCACGCCCAGGAGGTCTTCCCGGGCATGGAAGTACGTGGTTGCTACCAGTTCCGGCTGACCCGCAATGCCGATCTGACGGTCGAGCCCGAAGCGGTCTCGGATCTGGCCTCGGCGCTGCGCGGCGAGCTGCTGGCGCGGCGTTACGGCGATGGGGTGCGCCTGGAGGTCGCCGACAACTGCCCCGACCGGCTGGCCCATTTCCTGCTCCAGCAGTTCGAGCTCGACGAGCAGGATCTGTACCGGGTCAGCGGCCCGGTCAACCTGACCCGAATGATGTCGGTGCTTGGCGATGTCGAGCGCCCGGACCTGCTCTACCGGCCCTTCACCCCCGGGCTGCCCAAGAATCTCAAGCCGGATATCAGCCTGTTCGAGGCGATTCGTAACAACGACATCCTGCTGCATCATCCGTTCCAAGCTTTGCGCCGGTCGAGGACCTGCTGCGCCAGGCGGCCAGCGATGCCGATGTGCTGGCGATCCAGCAGACGCTGTATCGCACCGGTGCCGACTCGAGCATCGTCAGCGCACTGGTCGATGCGGCGCGCAATGGCAAGGAAGTCACCGTGGTCATCGAGTTGCGCGCACGCTTCGACGAGGCCGACAACCTGGCGCTGGCGTCGCGCTTGCAGGAGGCCGGCGCGATCGTCATCTACGGGGTGATGGGCTACAAGACCCACGCCAAGATGATGCATATCGTGCGTCGCGAACGCGGCGAGCTGCGCTATTACGTCCACCTGGGCACCGGCAACTATCACTCGAAGACCGCCAAGCTGTATACCGACTACAGCCTGCTGACCGCCAACGAGACGCTGTGCGAGGATGTGCACCGGGTCTTCCAGCAGCTTTCGGGAATGGGCAAGCCGCGCGACATCGTCAGCCTGCTGCATGCGCCCTTCGTGCTGCATCAGCGGCTGGTCGAGATGATCGACCGCGAGGCCAAGGTCGCCGAGAAGGGCAAGAAGGCCCATCTGATCATCAAGTGCAATTCACTGACCGAGCCGCGCCTGATTCGCGCGCTGTACCGCGCCTCGCGGGCCGGGGTGACCTGCGACTTGATCATTCGCGGGATGTGTTGCCTGCGCCCCGGGGTGCCCGGCATCTCGAAAAACATTCGGGTGCGCTCGAATATCGGCCGCTTTCTCGAACATACCCGGGTCTTCTACTTCCACAATGACGGCAAGCCCGAGACCTGGGCGTCGAGCGCCGATTTCATGGAACGCAACATGTTCCACCGCGTCGAGACCTGCTTTCCGATCCTCGACAAGAAGCTCGCCCAGCGGGTGCGCAAGGATCTGGAAACCTATCTGGTCGACAATTGCCAGAGCTGGCTGCTTCAAGAAGATGGCAGCTACCGCAAGCTGGACCCCTGCGGTGCCGCGCCGATCAGCGCTCAGGAAACGCTGCTCTACGCCTACGCCACCAAGGCGTAGGCTGCCCCCGCCTCGACCTCTTGTGCATAAAAAGCCCCCGAATGGGAGCTTTTGGCGCATGGGGAGCGCTAGACACCGACCTGACCGCCATCGGCCTTCTGAATCACCACCGTCGCGGCGCGTGGGCGCACCGTGCCCGCCGCGGCGGCCGTCGCGTCATCGCCCGACGGCCAGTTGCCGGGGTGCTGGATATTGATGAACAGCGCGGTGCGATCCGGCGTGGCGAAGATGCCGGTCACCTCGCACCCGTTGGGGCCCACCGCGAAACGCTTGAGCTGGGCCTGGTCGGCAGCGCCGATCACCGCGGCATCACCCGGCTTGCGGCTCACCGCGGCGGGCACCACCGCCAGCAGCTGGTCGTTGGTGTACTCCGCCACCCCGTCGTAACCGTTGTCGGTTTCGATCCACAGGATCCCCTGGCCATCGCCGCGCGCGTCGAACCACAGGCCATCGGGGCTGGCGAACTGATTGGCCGCGGTAAGCCCGGACAGGTTGTCGGCATCGCCGGCGGCCGCGCCGAAGACGAAGATCTCCCACTCGAAACCGCTCGTCCCTGTGTCGCGCCAGCGAATCACTTGACCGGCCTCGTTGGCGGCACGCGGGTTAGGGGCGTTGGTCGGCGCGGTGGCATAGCCGACACCCAGGCCGTCGATGTCGCTGCCGTCGTTGGTGAAGGTGGCGGCGGTACCCTCGGCGGTGCGCTTGGAGTTGTTGGTCAAGGTCATGTAGACCTCACCGGTCGCCGGGTCGACGGTGCCCCACTCGGGGCGATCCATCGGCGTGGCGCCCAGCAGGTCGGCGGCGTCGCAGGTGTGCACGATTACCCCGGCCAGGTCGCCGCGCGCAAGGCCCAGCGCGGCATCGAGGCGCTGGCCGTCGACGCCCTTGGCATCCGGGGTCAAAGCCAGCCATTCGCCGCTGCCATCGGCATCGAAACGGGCGACATAGAGCGTGCCCTGGTCCATGTACTTGGCGCCGATCGCCAGGCGGTCGTAACTGGCACCGGCACGGTTGGCATCGGCGGGGTCCCAGACGGCATCGGAGACGAACTTGTAGATGTATTCGTTGCGCGAATCGTGGCCGCTGTAGAACACCACCGGCTCGCCCGCGACCAGCTTGCCCGGCCAGCAGCCCTCGTGACGGAAGCGTCCCAGCGCAGTGCGCTTGACCGCCTGGGCGCTGCCGTCATAGGGATCGATCTCGACGATATAGCCGAAGGTACGGGTCTCGTTGCGATAGTCGTCGGTCGGGCCGGCGCCGCGCGGCGTGACGTCGAAACGCGCGAATTCGCCGTCCCGCTCGCTGGCGTCACCGGCGGCGGTTTCCCAGCCGTAGCGGCCACGTTCGGTGGGCAGCCCCAGGCGCGCATCGTCGCGCGAGCGCTCGCCGTGATTGACGAACACCTCGGGCCAGTTTTCCTCGCAGGTCAGGTAGGTGCCCCACGGCGTGTAGCCGTTGGCGCAATTGTTGTTGGTACCACGGGTGTGGCTGCCCTCGGGCGAGTAGCGGGTCTTGACGTAGTCGCTGCCGGCGACCGGGCCGGCCAGACGCAGCGGCGTCGCCGAGGTGAAGCGGCGGTTGTGGGCGTCGTCGGTGACATGCTGCCAGCGGCCGCCGGCGTCCTTTCTGACGCGCACGATGGTAATGCCGTGGGCGTTGATCTCGGTGCGCACCTCATCGGCCGGGCGCCGCCCCTCGTCGGCGTTGGTCGGCCCGCCCTGAGGCGACCACAGCGCCTGCTGATCGATATATTCATTGTTCAGGGCGAGCAGGAAATCGCGCGAGGCATTGGCTTCGTCGAGGGCGAAGGCATGCATGCCGTCGTGGTGCATGCCGACGCTGTTGGCCTGGATCGCCGGGGTGACGGCGAGATCCTCGCGCCAGGCCGGCGCCTGACCGTTGAGCGGCGTCCCCCAGGGAATCAGCACCTGGGCGGTGTAGCCCTCGGGTACCACCACTGCATCGGTGCGCGAGCCGCGCAGCGACTCGAAGGCCAGCGCCAACGGCGACTTGGCCGCGCCGCTCGCGGTCACTCCGGCCGCGGCTGAATCACTCAGTCCGCTCAGCCCGAAACCGCCGAACATCGACAGCGCCGCCAGGCCGAGACCGCCCTGCATGATGCCGCGCCGCGAGACATGCTTGTCGAGCACGCTGGAAAAGGGCTCGTTGCGGCTGTCGTTGTGGACCCGCGAATCTTCGATTTCCTTGCTCATCATCCCCTCACTCATCACGTGATTGTCGGCCAGGCGATGCCAGGGCGCCTGGGCAATGCCGGATTCACGGTAAGTGGCAATGATGACAGCACGATGAAGACGCCCCGTCAGGCGGGGCATGAAAAATTTTTGTCGCGGCTTAATTGCGCAGCCGATCGGCGGCGCGCATCAGCAGCGACTCGGTGGTGTCCCAGCCCAGGCAGGCATCGGTGATCGACACCCCGTAGCGCAGCGCGCCGGGCTTGAGTGGCTGCTTGCCCTCGTTGAGATGGCCCTCGAGCATCACCCCCACCAGGCTGTCATCGCCGGCCAGGCGCTGATCGAGCACGTCGAGCAGCACCTCGCTTTGGCGACGATGGTCCTTGCGCGAATTGGCGTGACTGCAGTCGACCATGATCCGCGCGGCCAGGCCAGCCTCGCTCAGTGCCCGCCGGCTGGCGGCGACACTCGCGGCATCATAGTTGGGCTGGCCGTGGCCGCCGCGCAGCACCAGATGGGTGTGGGCGTTGCCGATGGTCTCGCGCATTTCCGGGCTGCCGTCGAGGCCCATGGCGAAATGCCGGTGGCCGTGCGCGGCGGCCTGCATGGCGTCGATCGCCACGCCGATGTCGCCGTCGGTGGCGTTCTTGAAGCCCACCACGGCTTCGAGGCCACTGGCCATCTCGCGATGGATCTGCGATTCGGTGGTACGCGCGCCGATCGCCGCCCAGGCCAGCAGGTCGTCGAAATAGCCCGCAGCCAGCGGCTGTAGCAGCTCGGTCGCCACCGGCAGCCCGAGCGCGGCGATGTCGCGCATCAGCCGCCGCGACAGCGCCAGCCCGCTGACCATGTCGTCGCTGCCGTCGAGGTGCGGGTCGTAGGCCAGCCCTTTCCAGCCCACCGTGGTACGTGGCTTCTCGACATACACGCGCATCACCAGCAGCAGGCGGTCACCGACCAGCCGGTTGAGTTCGGCGAGGCGCTCGGCATAGGCCAGTGCGGCCGCGGGATCGTGGATCGAACAGGGTCCGACCACCACCAGCAGGCGCTCGTCACGGCCGTCGAGGATGGCGCGGATCGCCTGGCGTTGGGCGTCGATCCGTGCCGCCAGCGCGGCGTCGAGGGGAATCTCGCGACGCAGCTCCGCGGCGGTGGGCAAGGCGCGCTGCGGCGTGCGGGTGGCTTCATGCGTAGCGTGTGCGACGTCGGTCAGGGTCAAGGGAGCATTCATGATCAAAAATTCCTGGCACGGGCCCGCATCAGCGGGCTGGGAGACTTCGTAGCGTTCGTTGGCCGCCCATGGGCTGGTTACCCTGGTGCTGATCACCCAGGCGCGCCCGGCCAGAGGCGGCAGACTGTACTGACCGGGAGCGGCTAAATCGCCAATAACCCTCGCCCCGATAACCGGCGGAATAGCGCGGATAGGCGAATGTCGTGCGGGTCATGGTCGTCTCCTTGTCGCGGTCGTGTCTGCCGTGCATTAAAAAACCCCCGCCGGGTTGCCGACGGGGGTTTGGGGAGGCAACCCTGGCGGTCAGGGTGCGCTCGTGGCTCAGGCCGAATCGGCCGGGCCGGGCGCACCCCGCATAAACCAATAGCCATAGCCCTGCCAGCCGGACACACCGAAGCCGCCAATGATGGCGCGGCGGGGCGTCGTGGCGATGGCTGTCTGCGGGCTGCTGACCATGGGTCGTCTCCTGATGTTCGCTTTCAATCCTACACACCCGGCGCGGTTTGGCAACCCATGCAAGCGTCATGCGTGAGCTATCGCCGCGATCAACGAAGCAGCGAGCCGCCATCCACCGTCAGGGTCACGCCGGTGGTGAAGCGGTTGTCGAGCAGGTAGCGCAGACTCTGGTAGATCACTCCGGGGCCCGGCACCAGGCCCATCGCCGAGTGGTTGCGCGCAGCTTCGCCGATTCCGGTATCGTCCTCGCCATTGAGCATCACCGGTCCCGGGGCAATGGCGTTGACCTGGATACGCGGCGCATACAGTGCGGCGAACGAGCGGGTGAGATTCTCAAGCCCCGCCTTGGTCGCGGCGTAGGCGGCGTGCTCGGGCATCCCCTGCGCGGCCAGGTGATCAGTGATGTGGATGATGTCGCGCTGCGGCTCGCTGCACGCCTCGAGCAGCTCGCGGCAATGTCGATTGATCAGATACGGCGCCTGCATGTGGACGTTGAACAGCCGCTCGAAATGCGTCCCGCTGCCGTCATCCTCGGCATCCGCTGCCCAGTTCGCGGCGTTGTGGACGATCGCCCGCAGCGTTGACGTCTCGCCGCGCAGCCGTTCGATGAAATCGAGGATTCCGGCACGCTCGGCGAAATCGCCCTGCAGGGTAATCGCCCCGCGCCGGCGCAGCGCCTCGAGCGCGGCATGCTCGCGCCGGTAGCCGACGATCAGCGGATGGCCATCGTCGAGCAGTCGCTGGGCGCAGTAGTGGCCGACTCGCTGGGCGGCGCCGGTGATCAGGATCGGCGCCATGCTCACGTCGGGTTACTCGTATTCCGCGTCGTTGCGGGCTCGAGCGCCGGAAACAGCGGCTTGCGCGGCGCATAGGCGAAAACATCGGAAAACACATGGCCCGGCTCGAGCCCCAGCGGCGCCAGTGTATCGATACAGGCGTAGACCATCCCCGGCGAGCCGGAGAGATAGACGTCATAGCCCGAGACATCGTCCAACGCGGCGGCCAAAGCCGTGTCGATTCGGCCCTGGTGGGCAAACACCCGCTCATCCTCGAAACCGGGGTCGAGCGGTTCCTCGACGACCGCGTGGAAACTGAAGTTGGGGTGATGCGCGGCCCAGTGGCGCGCCAGGCTCTCGAGGTAGAAGTCGCGGCGGTCGCGCACCGCCCACCAGAACATCACCGGCAGCGCGCCGTCGGCGGCGAAGGCGGCCTCGAGCAGCGCCTTCATCTGGGCAAAGCCGGTGCCCGCGGCGATCAGCAGCAAGGGCCTTGCGCTATCGGAATCCAGCACGCATTCGCCGCCGGGCAGGCGCAGGGTGAGCCGACCGCGGCGTTCGACCATTTCGCGCAGACGCTGCGAGTTGGCGCGTTCGGGCCAGTGTTGAATGTGCAGTTCGATGCTGCCGTCGTCACGATGGGCGTTGGCGATCGAGAACGGCACCCAGGTCTCGTCGTCGAGCTTGAGTTCGAGATACTGCCCCGGGGCATGAGCCACGGCTTCGCTGCGCCCCTCGAGGCGTACGCGAAAGACATCGGGGGTCAAATCCTCCACCGAGGCGACCTGGCAGGTCAGAATCCTTGCCGTCATGCTGTCCTCATGATTGATCGGTCAGGTTGATGCCGAGTTCCGCCCAGCGTGCGTCGACTCGCGCCTTGGTGGCTTCGTCCATGACGATCGGCCGGCCCCATTCGCGATCGGTTTCGCCGGGCCACTTGTCGGTGGCGTCCAGGCCCATCTTCGAGCCCAGCCCGGCGACCGGCGAGGCGAAATCGAGGTAGTCGATCGGGGTATTCTCGACCATCACCGTATCACGCGCCGGGTCCATGCGCGTGGTGATCGCCCAGATCACGTCCTGCCAGTCGCGCGCGTCGATATCGGCATCGAGCACGATCACGAACTTGGTGTACATGAACTGGCGCAGAAAGCTCCACACGCCCATCATCACCCGCTTGGCGTGCCCCGGGTACTGCTTGTTCATGGTCACTACCGCCATGCGGTAGGAGCAGCCTTCGGGCGGCAGGTAGAAGTCGACGATCTCGGGAAACTGCTTGCGCAGGATCGGCACGAAGACTTCGTTGAGCGCCAGCCCCAGGATCGCCGGCTCGTCCGGTGGACGGCCGGTGTAGGTGGAATGATAGATCGGATCGCGACGATGAGTGATGCGCTCGACGGTGAATACCGGAAAGGTCTCGACCTCATTGTAGTACCCGGTGTGATCACCGTAGGGCCCCTCTGGCGCGGTATCGTCGGGATAGATGAAGCCCTCGAGGACGATCTCCGCCGAGGCCGGCACCTCGAGCTCGGCGTGCCCGCACTTGACCAGTTCGGTGCGCGAGCCGCGCAGCAGCCCGGCGAAGGCGTATTCCGAGAGCGTATCCGGCACCGGCGTCACCGCGCCGAGAATCGTCGCCGGATCGGCGCCCAGCGCCACCGCTACCGGGAACGGCTCGCCGGGATGGGCCTTCTGCCATTCGAGAAAGTCCAGCGCGCCGCCGCGATGCGAGAGCCAACGCATGATCAGGCGATTTCTGCCGAGCTTCTGCTGCCGATATATCCCTAAGTTCTGGCGCTCCTTGTGCGGCCCCTTGGTCACCACCAGCGCCCAGGTGACCAGCGGCGCCACGTCGCCCGGCCAGCAGTGCTGGATGGGGATGCGATCGAGATCGACCGCCTCTCCCTCGTGCACTACCTCTTGCACCGGCGCCTTGCGCAGCGTCTTGGGCCCCATGCTCATCACCTGGCGAAACACCGGCAGCTTATCGATCGCGTCGCGAAAGCCCTTGGGCGGCTCGGGCTCCTTGAGGAAGGCCAGCAGCTCGCCGACTTCGCGCAATGCCGTTACGCTGTCCTGGCCCATGCCCAGCGCCACCCGCCGCGGCGTGCCGAACAGGTTGCCCAGCACCGGCATCTCATGGCCCTTGACGTTCTCGAACAGCAGTGCCGGGCCGCCGGCGCGCAGGGTGCGATCACAGATTTCGGTGATCTCGAGATACGGATCGACCTCGGCACTCACCCGCTGCAACTCGCCCATCGCCTCGAGGGCCGCGACGAACTCGCGCAAGTCCTTATACTTCATATGGATTTCCGTGCCAGAACGCGAAAGGGACAGCATAGCATGCCGCCCCTTTCGTTGACCGCTCATAGGCCTTCGGCTCAGTGTTATATCTTGCCACGCGTCAGCCGGGACAGGCCTGCGAGGAGGCGCTATGAACCCGTCCTTGGGCGCTACCTACGCCATCCATGGCGCAGGACCTCCTCTTCGGCCTGTCCCCGTCGACGCTTGTCCTGGCAGATATATCAAGGCGTTGAGAGATGGCAGTCGCTAGCGAAGGCGAGACAAGGCGGAAAAACAGCGAAAGCGCGGAGTTTACTTTAGTAAATGAGCAGCTTGAGCTGTTTTCCAACGCCGTATCGTCAAGCGCAGCAGGCCAGAATCAACGCCTTTTCATGGCCTCGAAGAACTCCAGATTGGTCTTGGTATCCTTCAATCGATCGATCAGGAACTCGGTCGCGGCGGTGTCGTCCATCGGATTGAGTAGCTTGCGCAGGATCCACATGCGCTGCATCTCGTCCTCGGAAGCGATCAGGTCCTCGCGCCGGGTGCCGCTGCGGCGGATGTTCATCGCCGGGTAGACGCGCCGCTCGGCCAGTTTGCGGTCGAGATGCGCTTCCATGTTGCCGGTGCCCTTGAACTCCTCGAAGATCACCTCGTCCATCTTCGAGCCGGTGTCGACCAGCGCGGTGGCGATGATCGTCAGGCTGCCGCCCTCCTCGATGTTGCGCGCCGCACCGAAGAAGCGCTTGGGCTTTTCCAGGGCATGGGCGTCGACACCGCCGGTGAGCACCTTGCCGGACGATGGCACCACTGTGTTGTAGGCGCGCGCCAGGCGGGTGATGGAGTCGAGCAGGATCACCACGTCCTTCTTGTGCTCGACCAGCCGCTTGGCCTTCTCGATCACCATCTCGGCGACCTGCACGTGGCGTGCCGGCGGCTCGTCGAAGGTCGAGGCGACGACTTCACCGCGCACGGTGCGCGACATCTCGGTAACCTCTTCCGGGCGCTCGTCGATCAGCAGCACGATCAGGTGACACTCGGGATTGTTGCGAGTGATCGAGGTGGCGATGTTCTGCAGCATCAGCGTCTTGCCGGCCTTGGGCGGCGAGACGATCAGCCCGCGCTGGCCTTTGCCGATGGGCGCAGTAAGATCGATGATGCGCGAAGTCAGATCCTCGGTGGACCCGTTGCCGATCTCCATGAACATGCGTTCCTGGGGGAACAGCGGCGTGAGGTTCTCGAAGAGGATCTTGTGCTTGGCGTTTTCGGGCTTGTCGAAGTTGATCTGATTGACCTTCAACAGCGCGAAATAGCGTTCGCCTTCCTTGGGCGGGCGGATCTTGCCCGAGATCGAATCGCCCTTGCGCAGATTGAAGCGGCGAATCTGCGACGGCGAGACGTAGATGTCATCGGGCCCGGCCAGATAGGAGCTGTCGGCGCTGCGCAGGAAGCCGAAACCATCCTGAAGGATTTCGAGAACACCATCGCCATAGATGTCTTCGCCGCTCTTGGCGTGCTTCTTGAGGATGGCGAAGATAATATCCTGCTTGCGGGAGCGGGCGAGGTTGTCGATGCCCATCTCCTGGGCGATCTCCAGCAGCTCCGGAACGGTCTTTTGCTTGAGTTCGGTAAGATTCATCTTTTGTTCAGAAGTAGCTCGTGTCAGCGTGGCGGCTTTGGGCCGATAGGACAGGAGGCGGTGACGGTACGCCGCGCAGTGCGTTCAGAACCCGATGTGAGCCTCTCGCCGGATGTGGGCATCGTGTGGCGACTCCGTGGGGAGGCCATGGATACTATCGGAATCGAGGGAGGCGCTGTTCCTTCGCCTGGTGTTACTTTCCTTCAATCAACGACTGCCAATCGACAGCGGAGATGAACAGCGGGTTTCTGACGACTTGGGGTTGACCGTGTCGGTGGTACCGCGCGACGGTCGGGAAGCTTTCGGAACAGGCGAACGCTTCGATACTAGTTAAGCGTGGGAACAAACGCAACCCCCCACGGCGACCCGGGCCCCGAAACAGGGTCAACACCCCGTCGACGCGGCGCTCATGCATCGAGCGCGGTTTCGATGAAGCTCGCCAGCTGATCATCATCGAGCGCACCCACCCGCGTGGCATCGAGATCGCCATCCTCGAACAGCACCAGTGTCGGCATGCCGCGTACGCCGTACTTCTGCGCCACGTCGGGATCGCGATCGACGTCGACCAGATAGCAGCGCAGCTGTTCGCGACGCTGGGCGGCGAGCCGCTCCAGGCGCGGGATCAGCGCCTGGCAGGGCTCGCACCACTCGGCGACGAACACCAGCAGCATGCGGCCCGGGGCCGACAACTGTGCCTCGAGCACGTCACCGGAGAGCCATTCAATGGATGCTTCGGCCATGATCTTGATCCTTTACTGAAGTGTAGGGTGGCCATGCCTTGGCCGATCGCCATTGGACGATGCCCGACGGCGATTGACAAGCCACCGGGGCGCCAGCAACCTTGCCCTAATGATCAGACAGGGACAGCACATGAGCAGGACGCCCGCTACCGCCCGAGAGCCGCGCCGACTCGCGGCCATCGACCTTGGTTCAAACAGTTTTCACCTGCTGGTGGCCAACGAGCATCAAGGTGAGCTCCAGGTGGTCGCCAAGCAGGGCGAAAAAGTCCAGTTGGCGGCCGGCCTGGACGATGACGAACGACTCGACGAAGCCGCCATGCAACGGGCCCTGAACTGCCTCGAGCGCTTCGCGCCCTTCATCGAGGGCATCCCGGCCCAGCAGTTGCGCGTGGTCGGCACCAACGCGCTGCGCTCGGCCAGCAACAGCGAGGCGCTGATCGCCCGCGCCGAGGCGCTGCTCGGCCACGAGATCGAGATCATCGCCGGACGCGAGGAAGCGCGGCTGATCTACCTGGGCGCGGCCCACGCATTGGCCGACGTTCACGGCAAGCGGCTGATCGTCGATATTGGCGGCGGTTCGACCGAACTGATCATCGGCGAGCATTTCGAGCCGCTGGCGCTGGAAAGCCTGCATATGGGCTGCGTAGCCTATACGCGGCGCTTCTTTGCCGATGGCAATCTCACCGAGCGGCGCTTCCGCCAGGCCGAGCTCGCCGCGCTTTCCGAGATCGCCAACATCCAGCGCCCCTATCGCGAGCTGGGCTGGAGCGATCCGGTCGGCTCGAGCGGCACCATCAAGGCCGCCGCCACGGTACTCGCCGCCGCCGGCGATAGCCCCGAAGGCGTGATTCAGCGCGAAGGCCTCGAGCGGCTGCGCAAGCGACTGATCAAGTGCAAGCAGCTCGACAAGGTCTCGCTCGACGGTCTCAAGGCCGATCGTGCACGCGTGTTCCCGGCGGGTGTGGCGATCCTGTGCGCGATCTTCGAGGCCTTCGATCTCGAGCACATGCGCTATTCCGACGGCGCATTGCGCGAAGGCGTGCTCTATGACCTGATCGGCCGCGACACCGTCGAGGATTCACGCTTGCAAACGCTGGCCGTCCAGAAGCGCCGCTACGGCGTCGATGCGCGCCAGGCCGCCAACGTCGCCGCCACCGCCATGGCCGCCTTCGCACACGTGCAGCCGAGCTGGCAGTTGAGCGACGAAGCCGGCCAGTTCCTGGCCTGGGCCGCCGAGCTGCACGAAATCGGCCTGGCCGTCTCGCACAGCCAGTTCCACCGTCACGGTGCCTATTTGCTGGAAAACGCCGACCTGCCGGGCTTCTCGCGCCCCGAGCAGCAGTTGCTGGCGTTTCTGGTGCGCTGTCACCGGCGCAAGTTCGCCGCCAAGGAACTCGAGGCACTACCCACCGCCCTGCAGCCGCGCTATGCGCGCCTGGCGCGGCTGTTGCGCCTGGCAGTGGCGCTCAATCATTCACGTCCCGAGCAGCCGATCATGGATTTCACGCTCGACGTCAAGGGCGAGGCATTGCAACTGACCCTGCCCCAGCACTTGGCCGAACAGGCACTGCTGCTCAACGACCTGCAGCAAGAGGTCGATTATCAGCGTGCCGCCGGCTACCCACTGAGCATCGAGCCGCAGGCCGTCGATGCCTGAGCGGGCGAAGCACGCTAGCGCCAGTCCCAGCCTTCAGCAACCGCCACGCCCAGCACCGCGACCAGCGCTGGGCCGTGCCAGGCCAGCAACTGGCGCGGCCGCTGCCAGGGCGGCACCCCCGCCTCCTGCAGCAGACGCTTGACATCCCGCCGGCCTCGGCCGGCGACGCGCAGCGACTCGCTGCCCTGACGCAGGGTCAATACCAGCGGCTGCGGCGACTCTCCCATTGGCGCCAGGTAGCCATCGACGACACCTAACGGCGTCGTCAACGGCGTGTGGCCGTCCCATGCGTGTCGCCAGTCACTCGGCACCGGCATCGGCGGCGCCTGCAGATAGCAGTGCCCGCGCCAGCAACGCGCCTCGCCGCCCGGCCAGGCGACATGCACCGCGGCATCGTCGCGCGCCGTAAATTGGGCGAGCAAGGAATCGAGACGCGCGGCGGGCGGGGTCGGCAGGTCGAGACGCTGGCAGGCATGACGAATCAGCAGCCGCTGGCGAGCCGGGGAAAGCTGCCGCAGGACATCCAGTGCCAGCTGCGACGGTGCGCCACCGGCACGCGCCAGATCGAGTGCCGCCAGCTCGTCGAGCAGCGCATCGGCTTCGCAAGCGCGCGCAGCGACCCCCGCGAGCGATGCCGCAGCTGCCGGCCAGCGCTCGCCGAGCAGCGGCAGCACCTCGCGGCGCAGGAAGTTACGATCGAAAGCGCTGTCGGTATTGCTCGGATCGTCGCACCAGCGCACGCCCAGTGCGGCCGCCTCGTGGGCCAGGCGTGTCCGCGTGATACCGAGCAACGGGCGGACCAGCTGGCGGCCCCGCCAGTCGCGCCGCGCCGGCATCGCCGCCAGCCCGCGGATGCCGCCACCGCGCAGCGCGGCGAGCAGCACGCTCTCGGCCTGATCGTCGCCGTGCTGGGCCAGCCACAGCGACTCGCCCGGGGCGACACGCCGCGCGAAGGCGGCGTAACGCGCCTCGCGGGCCGCCGCCTCGAGGCCCCTGCCGGCGCGCTCGACTGTCACCCGCTCGACATAAAGCGGTACGCCCAGCCGCGAACACAACGTCCGGCAGTGCCGCTCGAAGTCGTCGGCGGCCGGTTGCAAGGCGTGATTGACGTGCAGGGCGTACAACGGCCGCGGCACGCGGTGGGCGGCGCGCGCGGCCAGAGTCAGCAACAGCGAGGAATCCAGCCCGCCGGAGGAGGCCACCCAGACGACACGCCCCGGCGGTGTCTCCGCCAGGGCACGATCAATAGTAGTTTGCAGGGACATTGAGAACCCTCCGGCCTAGCGGGGCCGCTTCGAGCGAAGGCCAGACCAAGCAAAAATCGGCGCAAAAGCGGACCGGGCTCGCGCACGAGTTTGCTTTAGTAAATGAGCATTTTGATCGGGCTCGCGCGCGAGCCGATTTTTAACGCAGTATGGCCGAGCGCAGAAAGGCCCGTTAAGCCGGTGCTCCATAGCTCATCAGCCGCTTGTACCGCCGCTCGAGCAGCGCATCGGTATCCATCGCCTGCAGACGGTCGAGACTCGCCGTCAACGATTCCTTGACGCGCTCGGCGGTGATCAGCGGATGGCGGTGGGCGCCACCCACCGGCTCGTCGATCAGCGTGTCGACGAAGCCCAGCTCCTTGAGCCGCTCGGCGGTGATACCCATCGCCTGCGCCGCTTCCGAAGCCTTGTCGGCGCTTTTCCACAGGATCGAGGCGCAACCTTCCGGCGAGATCACCGAATAGGTCGAATACTGCAGCATGGCGAGTTCGTCGCACACCCCGATCGCCAGTGCGCCGCCGGAACCGCCCTCGCCGATCACCGTGGCGATGATCGGCGTCTTGAGCCGCGACATCACCGCCAGGTTGTAGGCGATCGCCTCGGACTGGCCGCGCTCCTCGGCATCGATGCCCGGGTAGGCTCCCGGGGTGTCGATGAAGGTCAGCACCGGCATCTTGAAGCGCTCGGCCATCTCCATCAGCCGGCAGGCCTTGCGATAGCCCTCGGGGCGCGGCATGCCGAAGTTGCGGCGCACCTTCTCCTTGACGTCGCGGCCTTTCTGGTGACCGATGACCATCACCGGCTGATCGTCGAGCCGCGCGATACCACCGACGATCGCCGCGTCGTCGGCAAAGTGACGGTCGCCGTGCAGCTCATCGAAATCACTGAATACCCGTTCGAGATAATCGAGGGTGTAGGGGCGCTGCGGATGGCGCGACAGCTGCGAGACCTGCCACGCGGACAGGTCGCGGAAGATCGACTCGGTGAGCTTCTTGCTCTTCTCTTCGAGCTTGCCGATCTCGTCGCTGATATTGATCTTGCTGTCGTTGCCGACCAGCCGCAGTTCCTCGATCTTGGCCTGCAGTTCGGCAATCGGCTGTTCGAAGTCCAGATAGTTGGGATTCATAAGGCTTCTGCTTTTCGAAGTGCTTTTGGAAACTGGCACGGGCAGCCTGGAGGCCACGGCTGTCTTGCGACGCTACCACGATCGGCGTGCGGTGACCGCGTATTATCGCAGCTTGCTCGCCTCACGCAAGGTATGCGAGCCTCAGGGTCAACCCCGGTACTTGAGACGAACGCCATCCTGGCCCTCGACGTCGCGCAACGCGGCGAGCAACTCGTCGGCAGGCGACACCTTCCAGTCGCCACCCAGTTCCAGCCAGCCGCTGGCATGATCGTTGCGATAGCGCACCCGCACCGGCAGCCCGGCGTCGCTGCGCCACGGATCGAGACTCGCCCGCAGACTGGATACGAAGCGCCCGTTGCAGCGGGCGCCGTCCACCGACAGCTCGACGGCTTCGCCGTAGCGCGCCCGGGCGTCGACCATCGCCGTGATCTCCTTGCCGCGCAGGCGCAGGCCGCCGGAGTAGTCATCGCTCTGCACCTCGCCCTCGACGATCAGCACCTGGTCGGTACCCAGGTTGCCGCGGGCCTGATCGAACAGCTCGCCGAACAGCGACGCCTCGATGCGCCCGGTACGATCGTCCAGCGTGACGAAGGCCATGGTATCGCCACGCTTGGACTTCATGGTGCGCATCGCCACCACCAGCCCGGCGACACGCTGCGGCTCGCGGGACGGCTTGAGGTCGCTGATCCGCGTCGAGACGAAGCGCGCAAGCTCATGCTCGTACTCGTCGATCGGGTGGCCGGTGAGATACAGCCCCAGAGTGTCCTTCTCACCGGCCAGGCGCTGCTTGTCGCTCCAGTCGCGCACGCCCCGGTAGTCGGCGTAGGCGTCGCCGGCCTCGGGCTCGCTGAACGCCTCGCCGAACATGTCCATCATGCCCAGGTTGGCATTGGTGGTGCTCTGGGCGGCGGCCTTGAGTGCGTCTTCCAGCGCGGCACTGAGCACCGCTCGCGACGGCCCCAGATTATCGAGCGCCCCGGAGCGGATCAGCGCCTCCAGGGTACGCTTGTTCATGCGCTTGCCGTCGACCCGGCGGCAGAAGTCGAACAGATCGGAAAACGGCCCGTCGGCGCTGCGCGCCTCGACGATCGCGCCGATCGGCCCCTCGCCGACCCCGCGGATCGCGCCGAGCCCATAGACCACCCGGCCCCCATCGTCGACGGTGAACTTGTAGCCACCGACGTTGACGTCGGGCGGGGTCACCGTGAGGCCCAGGTTGCGGCACTCCTCGATCAGCGTCACCACCTTGTCGAGTGTTGTCCATCTCGGTGGACAGCACCGCGGCCATGAACGGCCCCGGGTAATGCGCCTTGAGCCAGGCGGTCTGGTAGGACACCAGCCCATAGGCCGCCGAGTGCGACTTGTTGAAGCCATAACCGGCGAACTTCTCCACCAGGTCGAAGATGTTACCCGCCAGGTCCTTGTCGATGCCGCTTGGCCGCGCAGCCCTCGATGAAGACGGCGCGCTGCTTGGCCATCTCCTCGGGCTTTTTCTTGCCCATCGCCCGGCGCAGCATGTCGGCGCCGCCCAGGCTGTAACCCGCCAGCACCTGAGCGATCTGCATCACCTGCTCCTGATACAGGATGATGCCGTAGGTGGGTTCGAGCACCGGCTTGAGCAGTTCGTGCTGGTAATCCGGGTGCGGGTAGGCGAGCTCGGCGCGGCCGTGCTTGCGGTTGATGAAGTCGTCGACCATGCCCGACTGCAGCGGGCCGGGGCGGAACAGCGCCACCAGCGCGATGATGTCCTCCAAGCGAGTCGGGCTGCAGGCGCTTGATCAGCTCCTTCATGCCGCGCGATTCGAGCTGGAACACCGCGGTGGTCTCGGCCTTCTTGAGCATGTCGAAGGTCGGCACGTCGTCGAGCGGGATGGTGTCGATGATCGAGCGGGCCATAGCCGTCGCGCGCGCGTGCCGTATCGACCATCTCCAGCGCCCAGTCGATGATCGTCAGGGTGCGCAGGCCGAGGAAGTCGAACTTGACCAGCCCGGCGTCCTCGACGTCGTTCTTGTCGAACTGCGTCACCAGGCTGCCGCCGCCGTCGTCGCACAGACAGCGGCGAGAAGTCGGTGAGCTTGGTCGGCGCGATCACCACCCCGCCGGCGTGCTTGCCGGTGCCGCGGGTGATGCCCTCGAGCCTGAGCGCCATGTCCCAGATCTCCTGGGCCTCCTCGTCGTTGGCGAGGAAGTCGCGCAGCGCCTCTTCCTGCTCATGCGCCTTGGCCAGGGTCATGCCGACCTCGAAGGGGATCAGCTTGGAGAGCTTGTCGCCCAGCGAGTAGGGCTTGCCCTGGGCACGCGCCACGTCGCGCACCACCGCCTTGGCGGCCATGGTGCCGAAGGTGACGATCTGCGATACCGCATCGCGGCCGTAGCGTTCGGCGACGTACTCGATGACGTCGTCACGCTTCTCCATGCAGAAGTCGACGTCGAAGTCGGGCATCGAGACCCGCTCGGGATTGAGGAAGCGCTCGAACAGCAGGTCGTATTCCAGCGGATCGAGATCGGTGATCTTGAGCGCATAGGCGACCAGCGAGCCGGCCCCGGAGCCCCGCCCCGGCCCCACCGGGATGTCGTTGTCCTTGGCCCACTGGATGAAGTCCATGACGATCAGGAAGTAGCCCGGAAAGCCCATCTGGATGATGATGTCGAGCTCGAAATCCAGCCGCTCGCGATAGGCGCTCTCATGCTCGCCGCGATCGCGGTCGGCGTAGATCGCACTGTCGCCCTCGAACAGCTGCGTCAGACGCTCGCTCAGACCGTCGTGGGAGACCTTGCGGAAGAAGCCGTCGAGGGTCATGCCTTCGGGGATCGGGAACTCGGGCAGGAAGATCTCGCCGAGACGCACGTCGACGTTGCAGCGCGCTGCGATCATCACGCTGTTCTCGAGCGCCTCGGGGATGTCGGCGAACAGCTCGGCCATCTCCGCCGGGCTCTTGAGGTACTGCTCCTCGCTGTAGCGGCGTTCGCGGCGACGATCGTCGAGTGCCTTGCCCTCGCCGATCGAGACCCGGGTCTCGTGGGCCCAGAAGTCCTCGCGGGTCAGAAAGCGCACGTCGTTGGTCGCCACCACCGGGGTTGCGGTCGCGCCGGCCAGCTCCACCGACAGGTGCAGGCACTCCTCGTCGTACTGGCGCTCGGTACGCTGTAGTTCGAGATAGAAGCGTCCCGGAAAGTGCTGCTGCCACTCCTCGAGCACCGTGCGCGCCTCGGCCTGGTGATCGGCGAGCAGGAAGCGCCCGATCTCACCTTCACGCGCCCCCGACAGCGCGATCAGCCCTTCGCTCTGGGCGAAGATCCACGCTTTCTTGAGCACTGCGATGCCCTGCTGCTGGCCTTCCAGCCAGCCCCGCGAGATCAGCTCGGTGAGGTTACGATAACCGCTGTCGTTCATCGCCAGCAGCGTCAGCCGGTAGGGGTGGCTGGCATCGAAGGGGTTCTCGAGCCACAGATCGGCGCCGATGATCGGTTTGAGCCCAGCGCCGAGCGCCGCCTTGTAGCCCTTGACCAGGCCGAACAGGTTGGCTTCGTCGGTGACCGCCATCGCCGGCATGCCGGCTTCGGCCGTCGCCGCGACCAGCGGCTTGAGGCGCACCAGGCCATCGACAAGGGAGTATTCGCTGTGTACGCGCAGGTGAACGAAAGGCGTGGTCATATCAGGCTCGCGGTTTGTTCGACGATCCGGGCTCGGCGAGCAGTCTTGAAGCGGCATCGCCGGCCCGGTCAGAAACGGTCAGTAGCGCTTAAAATCAGTAACGCTTAGAAAAGATCGAGCTGTTTTTTCACCGGGGCGAATGAGCGTCGATGCTCGGGCAACGGACCCAGCCGTGCCAGGGCCGCCAGGTGTTCGGGGGTCGGGTAGCCCTTGTGACGGGCGAAACCGTAATCCGGAAAGCGCTCGTGCAACGCCACCATCTGCGCGTCGCGGGCCACCTTGGCGAGGATTGACGCCGCGCCGATGGCCGGATGGCGGGCATCGCCCTTGACCACCGCCTGGCCGGGACAATCATGCCCCGGCAACCTATTGCCGTCGACCAGCAGGTATTCGGCGGCGATCAGCAGGCCATCGATCGCCCGGCGCATCGCCAGGTGAGTGGCGTGATAGATATTGAGTTGATCGATCTCGGCGGGCGTCGCCTCGGCCACGGCGAAGGCCAGCGCCTGGCCACGAATCGCCGTATCGAGCGTCAGCCGCCGTTGTTCGCTGAGCGTCTTGGAGTCGCCCAACCCATCGATCGGCCGGCACGGATCGAGAATCACCGCGGCGGCAACCACCGAGCCGATCAGCGGCCCGCGACCGACTTCATCGACGCCGGCCAGCCGCTCGCCGGCGTAGTCGATGACCAGTTCGGCTTCGCCATCGAGGCCACGCAGGGTATGCCTCACCCCCGGGCTTGCCAGTGCGATGGTCATGGCCGCTCTCCTTCACTCTTGCCCTTGTCGCCAGACTCGCTGCCGGTGACAGCGCTGATGGTAGCCTCGGACGGCTCGCCCGACTCACTCGACTCGCTTGGCTCATTCGGCAAGGGCCGGCGCGCCGCCACCGCCAGTACCGCCTCGGCGGCGCGCTCACTGGCACCGCGTTGCAATGTGGCGTGCAACGTGGCGAAGCGTGCCTCCATGGCCTGGCGCGCTGCGTCGTCGTCAAGCCACTGCGCCAGCGCCGCGGCGATCGCTTGCGGCGTCGCGGCATGCTGGATCAGCTCCGGTACCAAGGTCTCACGGGCGATCAGGTTGGGCAACGAGATCCACTCGGTCTTGACCAGGTGCCGGGCCAGCCAGTGAGTCGCCGGCGCCATCTTGTAGGCCACCACCATCGGCCGGTGACAGAGCATCGCCTCCAGTGCCGCGGTCCCCGAGGCCAGCAACACCGCGTCGCTGGCAACCATCGCCTCGCGCGAGTGACCATCGAGCAGGGTCACTCGTCCGGTTAGTTGCGGATGTTCGGCCAGCAGCGCCTCGAGTTCGCCTCGCCTCGCCGCGCTGGCCGCGGGGATTACCAATTGTAGCCCCTCGACGCGCGCCACCAACCGCTCGGCGGCGGCCAGGAAGGTGGCGCCCAGAAAGCGGATCTCGTTGCCGCGCGAGCCGGGCAGCACCGCCAGCACCGGGCGCTCGGCATCCAGTCCCAGCGCGTGCCGGGCGGCCAACCGGTCGTTGGTAAGCGGCAACTCGTCGGCCAGCGGGTGGCCGACGAAGGCCACCGGCACCCGATGGCGGGCGTAGAAGGCCGCTTCGAACGGCAGCAACGTCAGCATCGCATCCACCGCGCGGGCGATGCCCTTGACCCGGCCCTGACGCCAGGCCCAGACCGACGGGCTGACGTAGTGCGCGGTGGCGATGCCCGCCTCGCGCAGTTGCCGCTCGAGCCCCAGATTGAAGTCCGGCGCGTCGATGCCGACCATCGCGTCCGGCTGCCAGGCCAGCGCATCGCGCTTCAGGTGGCGGCGCACGCGAATCAATCCCGGCAGATGCTTGAGCACCTCGGCCAGCCCCATCACCGAGAGGGTTTCCAGCGGATAGAGACTATCGAGGCCCTCAGCGATCATTCTTGGACCGCCGATGCCACGAAACTGCGCCTCGGGATGGCGCGCCTTGAGTGCCCGCATCAGTCCCACGCCGAGAATGTCACCCGACAGCTCGCCGGCGACCAGATAGATCTTCATGGCTCAGCGAATGATGCCGCGGGTCGAGCTACGCAACGAGTCGCTGAAGGCGGTGACCTCGGGCAGATCGGCATAGCGCGCATCGATCTCGGCGAGCGCCTGGTCGAGTGTCAGCCCCTGGCGATAGACCAGCCGATAGGCATCGGACAGCGCCTTGAGCGCCTCGCGCGAGAAGCCGCGGCGCTTGAGCCCGACCAGATTGAGCCCGTGGGGCTGGCCTGGATTGCCATTGACCATCAGGTAGGCGGGAATGTCCTTGGTGACGATCGAGCCGCCGCCGCACATCGCATGGGTGCCGATATGGCAGAACTGATGGATGGCGCTGAGCCCGCCGAGAATCACGAAGTCGCCCATAGTGACGTGGCCACCCAGGGTCGCCTGGTTGGCGAGGATGCAATCGTCACCGATCAGACAATCGTGACCGACATGGGCGTAAGCCATGAACAGGTTGCGGCTGCCGATCGTCGTCACGCCACGATCCTGGACGGTGCCCCGATGCAGGGTCACCCCTTCGCGCACGACGTTGTCGTCACCCATTTCGAGACGCGTCGGCTCACCGGCATACTTCTTGTCCTGGCAGTCTTCACCGACCGAGGCGAATTGGAAAATGCGGTTGCGCTGACCGAGCCGGGACGGCCCCTTGAGCACCACATGCGGGCCGATCCAACTGCCCGCCCCGACCTCGACATCGGCGCCGATCACGCAGAACGGCCCCACCTCGACGTCGTCGGCCAGTTGCGCACCGGGATCGACGATGGCGGTTGGATGAATCAAGCGACCTTCCTCTCGGCACAGATGATGTCGGCTTCACAGACCAGCTCGCCGTCGACCGTGGCGCGGCAGGCGAACTTCCAGATGCCGCGCTTGGCGAAAATCACCCGGGCTTCCAGGCGCAGCTGATCGCCGGGCAGCGCGGGGCGCTTGAGGCGCACATTATCGCTGCCCACATAGTAGTAGACGTAACCGTCGCGGGGCAGCTTGTTGACCGTCTTGAAGCCCAGGATACCTGCCGCCTGGGCCAGCGCCTCGATGATCAGCACGCCGGGCATGATCGGATGGTGGGGGAAATGGCCGTTGAAGAAAGGCTCGTTGATGCTGACGTTCTTATGGGCAATGATGAATTCGCCGAGTTCCAGCTCCGTCACCCGGTCGACCAGCAGAAACGGATAGCGGTGCGGGAGATACTCTCGAATTTCGTTGATGTCCATTACCATCGATGCAACCTCTGAAAGTGCGTCACGCGTGTCCGAGCGGCGCAGGCAGTTCTGGGCCAGACCCGCTGCCTATAAAGTGACGGGGGATTATAGCGTTGCTAACTGTGTCTGACAGCCTCAAGGCTGACGCGAGTCGCGCTCGAGCCGGCTCAGCCGCTTGGCGATATCGTCGAGTTGCTTGAAACGTACGGCATTCTTGCGCCATAGCGCATTGTGCATGGAGCCGGTGCCCGAAGAATAGACACCGGGCTCGGTGATCGAGTTGGTGACCAGACTCATGCCGGTGACCTGCACGCCGTCGCAGATCGTCAGATGGCCGGACAGACCGACACCGCCACCCAGCATGCAATGACGGCCCACCTTGGTGGAACCGGCAATGCCCACGCAGCCGGCCAGCGCACTATGCGCACCGATCTGCACGTTGTGGGCGATCTGCACCTGACTGTCGATCTTGACGTCGTCGCCGATCAGGGTGTCACCCAGCGCGCCACGATCGATGCTCGAGCAGCTGCCCACCTCGACGTCGTCGCCGAGGATTACCCCGCCCAGTTGAGCGATCTTGTGCCAGCGCGCACCATCATGGGCGAAGCCGAAGCCATCGGCGCCGATCACACAGCCACTGTGCAGGATGGCGCGTGCACCGATCGTCACGCCATGATAAACGGTAACGTTGGCGTACAGCCGCGAACCGGCACCCAGCGACGAGTCGGCACCCACCACACTGCCCGGGCCGATCACCACATCGTCGCCGATGACCGCGCCGCGCTCGACCACCGCCTGGGCTTCGATGCGTACGTTGGCGCCCAGCGAGACGTCCTCGGCGACTACCGCCGAAGGATGCACGCCAGGCGGCTGGAAGGCGGCCATGGGGTCGAATAGCCGTGAGAGTTCGGCGTAGGCCAGGTAGGGATTGTCCAGCTCGAGCCGTGCGACCGGGCAATCGGCGACATGGGCCGGATGCAGCAGCACCGCCGCCGCCCGGGTCTCGGGGAGATATTTGAGATACGCCTTGTTGGCGAGAAAGCTGATATCGTCGGGGCCGGCATCGCTGAGTGTCGCCAGGCCGCTGACCCGGCGCTTGCCGTCGCCGACGAGAGTCGCCCCGAGTCGCGTAGCCAGCTCATCCAGCGAGCAGGAAAAGGTCTTGGAAGTCTTCTTCATGTCATCGGCGAGGCCGGCGCCACAGGACGCTCGGCACCTCAGTTGGCATTGAGGATATCGGTCACTTCCTGAGTCAGGTCGAGACCATCGTCCATGTAGACCACGGAATCACGGTCGACGATAACCTGAACATCATGCCGCGCGACGACCTTGTCGATCGCCTTGTCGAGCCGCGGCTTGGCCGACTTGAGGAAGGCTTGCTCTTTCTGCTGCCGGGTCTGCTGCAACTGGGCGCGCAGTTGCTGGAACTCACCGCCCTTCTGGCGCAACTCCTGCTGAGTCTGGCTGCGTTCGCTTTCCGACATCACCGCGCCATCCTGCTGCAGCTTCTTCTGGAGTTGCTGCAACTGCTGGCTGAGCTGCTCGACCTGGTTGCGCTGGCTGCTGGTCTGGTTGCGCAACTCGTTCATCGAACGCTGCGCCGCATCGGACTTCATCAATGCCTCACGCCAGTCGAGTACCGCGACGTCGTTGGCGTAGGCGGGAGCGGTCAGTGCCCCGAAGAGGCATAGCACACCAATCAGTTTACGCATGCCATCGTCTCCTTGGTTGAAGCCTCGGCCGGCATCAGAACGTCTGGCCGAGGGAGAATTGGAAGACCTGGGAGTCATCGTCGTCCTTGGCATTGAGCGGCTCGGCAACGCTGAAGGTCAGCGGTCCTACCGGGGTCAGCCAGGAAAGCCCCAGGCCGGCGCTGTAGCGCAGGTCACCGAGATGGACGCCGCTTTCGCAGTTAGAGGGTGGCGCATCCTCTGGAACGTCATAGCAGTCGGTCAGATAGGTGTTGCCGGCATCGATGAATACCGAGGTCTGCAATGAACGACGATCGTCGACGAACGGGAACGGATAGATCAACTCGATGGAGCCCTCGAGAAGCACGTTGCCACCCAGCGTGTCGTTGTCGCCGCTGGGCTTGGCGGTGGTCTTCGGCCCCAGCGTATTGCCCGCATAGCCACGCACCGAGCCCAGCCCGCCGGAATAGAAGTTCTCGTAGAACGGATAGGGGTCATTGCCGATGGTATCGGCGTAGCCCAGCGAGGAAGCGAACTTGAGCGACCAGTCCGGGCTCAGTTCGAACAGCTTCTGGCCGCGATAGCGCAACTTGTAATATTCGGCGTCGGAACCCGGCACCGCGGTTTCCAGCGACACACGCTGATAGCTGCCCGCGGTAGCCAGAATGCCGCGATTGAGGTTGTTGCGGGTCCAGCTGGCGGTCAGCTTGTAGCTGGTCGCATCCTCGCCCTGGCTGTCGACATATTGCTCGATTTCGTAGGGGGTGTCGTTGTAGGTTTCGATACTCAGATCCTCGAGTCCCACGCCGAAATTCAGGCGGCTGAGATCGTTGATCGGGTAGCCGAAATTGATGCTGCCGCCATAGGAATCGGTCGAGTAGGTCGAGATGTCGGAATCTTCGTAATCGGTCTCGCGGTAGAACAGATTATAGCCGCGCGAGATCCCGTCGAGGGTCCAGTAGGGGTCGGTAAAGCCGAAGTTCAGATTGGTGTAGGTGTCGCTGCGCTGCGCGCCGACATCGACCTTGTTGCCGGTGCCCAGAAAGTTCTTCTGCGACAGCGAGGCGCCGTAGATCACCCCGGCGGTCTGCGAGAAGCCGACACTCGCCGAGACCGAGCCGGACGGCTGCTCCTCGACATTGTAGGTCACGTCGACCTGATCAGGCTCATCGGCGACCGGGCGAGTCTCGACATCGACCTGACGGAAGAAGCCCAGCCGCTCGAGGCGCTGCTTGGACTGGCTGATCTTGTCGGTGGAGGCCGGCGCGCCTTCCATCTGGATCATCTCGCGACGCAGCACTTCATCCTGGGTGGTGGTGTTGCCCTCGAAATTGATGCGCCGCACATAGGCTCGACGTCCAGGTTCGACCATGAAGGTGACGTCGACGGTATCGCCGTTCTCGTCGATCTTGGGCACGCTCTCGACATTGGCGAAGGCGAAGCCTTCGGCGCCGAGTTTCTGGCGCAAGGCCTCGGCAGATTCGGTGAGTGCACTGCGCGAATAGAAGTCGCCGCTCTCGGCGGTGACCAGCGAGCGCGCCTCGCGTTCAGCGATCTTCAGATCGCCGGCAAAGCCGATCTCATCGATGCGATAACGCTTGCCTTCGTCGACGTTGATGGTGACGAAGATCTTTGACTTGTCGGGACTGATCGCCACCTGGGTCGAGGTGATGGCGAAATTCACATAGCCACGATCCAGGTAATAGGAACGCAGTGACTCAAGATCGCCGGAGAGCTTCTCGCGGGAGTATTCGTCGTCGGAGAACCAGCCGAAAAACCAGCCCGGACGATCTTCGAGCTGCAGCAGCTCGCGCAGGGTCTCGTCATCGAACGCCTGGTTGCCGACAATATTGATCTGGCGGATCTTGGCCACCGCGCCTTCGTTGACGTCGATATTGACCTGCACGCGATTACGATCGACCGGTTCAACCGAGGCATCGATGCTGGCGCTATAGCGACCCTGGGAATGATAGAGCTGCTCCAGCTGGCGCTGGACCTCCTCGAGCGAGGCCCGTTGCAAGACCTGGCCCTCGGCCAGCCCGGCATCCGATAAGCCCTTGCGCAGGTCCTCATCGGCGATCTGCGAATTGCCGTCGATCTCGATGCGCGAGATCGATGGGCGCTCCTCGACGTGGATGATCAGCACGTCGTTATCGCGGGCCAGGCTGACATCCTCGAACAAACCGGTATCGAAGAGCTGCTTGGCCGCGGCGGCCAATTCACGATCGTCGACGCGTTCGCTGGCGGAAACCGGGAAAGCGTTGAAGACGGAAGCAGCCGAAACTCGCTGCAGCCCCTCCACGCGAATGTCGGAAACCGTAAAAGGGGCCGCCAGGGCCATTTGAGTGCTGCATAGCAGCAGTGCCGCCAATCCGATGGTCTTGAGTTTCATGCAGTCGCTTCGCTCGAGTTGTTCCGCCGGCTCGCTGAACAGGCACCTTATACATTTACGCGGGTAACTGACAAGGCCAGCCATGGCGCTTGCCGCGCGTCACTCTATCACGCCCCCGCGGGGCATTTCTCACCCGTCCCCCACCTTTCTATAAACGCATCAGATCGAAATACAGCGCCATCACCATCAACGTCCCGACCAGCGCCATGCCGAGGCGCAAGCCCGCCGACTGCGCCGCCTCGGAGACCGGCCGGCCACGTACCAGCTCGATGAAGTAATACAATAAATGGCCGCCGTCGAGCACCGGGATCGGCAGCAGATTGAGCACTCCCAGGCTGATCGACAGATACGCCATGAAGGCGACAAAGCTTTCCAGTCCGCTGCGCGCCGTATCGCCGGCGATACGTGCGATGGTGATCGGCCCCGACAGGTTGCTCGGCGAAATCAGCCCGATCAGCATCTTGCGGATCGAATCCAGGGTCAGCACGGTCATTTCGCCGGTCCGCGCTACCGCCTCGCCCACCGCATCCAGCGGGCCGTAACGAATCTCGCGACGATAGGCCTCGGGCCAACTGACCGACTCGACACCGGCGCCGACATAGCCGATCGCCTCACCGTCGTGCTCACGGCGCTGCGGGGTCAGACTCATCTCGCGGGTCGACCCGTCGCGCTCGACGCGCAGGGTCAGCGTTTCACCGGGGTTGGCACGCACCCGCTCGACGAAGGTCATCCATTCGTCGAGCGGCTCGCCATTGATGGCAACGATGCGATCACCGACCTGCAACCCGGCCTGGGCCGCGGCGCCATCCTCGAGGACCTGGCCAAGCACCGCCGGTGTCGCCGGGCGCCAGGGCGTCACCCCCAGGGTCATCAGTGGCTGCGGCGGATCCTGGCCGACCAGCCAGTCGGACACCGGTATCTGATGGCGGCGCGCCGCTTGCTCGCCATGCTCGGGGTCGCGGGTCGCGATCTCGAGCGAGCCATTGGCGCCGATCGCCGAGAGCAGCTCGAGGTTGACCGCCTCCCAGGTCGGCGTGGCATCGCCCTCGACCATGACGATTTCCTGACCGCTCGACAGCCCGCCGCGCGCCGCTGGCGAGTCCGGCGCGACCGGACCGATTACCGGCGCCACGGTGCTGGTGCCCATCACGAAGACCAACCAGTAGGCGGCAATCGCCAACAGGAAGTTGGCGACTGGTCCCGCCGCGACGATGGCGATCCGCGACCACACGGACTGGCGGTTGAAGGCCCGATCGAGCTCCTCCTCGGCCACCGGCCCCTCGCGCTCGTCGAGCATCTTGACGTAGCCACCCAACGGAATGGCGGCGATCGCGTACTCGGTACCATGCCGGTCGCGGCGCGACCATAGCGGCTTGCCAAAGCCCACCGAGAAGCGCAGCACCTTGACGCCGCAGCGCCGCGCGACCCAGAAGTGGCCAAACTCGTGAAAGGTAATCAGCAGCCCCAACACCACGATGGCCGCCAGGACATTCTGAATCGCGTCCATCTCTTTCTCCTCGCGTTAACGTCGCTGGGCGACATCCCGACGGGCGGCGATCCGTCGGGCGGCGATCCGTCGGGCGGCATCCTCGCGGGCCCGCGCATCCTCGGCGAGAATCATAGCCAGCTCTTGGGCCGGCTGCACCTCGCGCCCCGCAAGTACTTCCTCGACGACCTCGCCGATCGCGGTGAAGGCCAGTCGACCAGCGAGAAACGCCTCGACCGCCACTTCATTGGCGGCATTGAGCACGGCCGGCGCGGTGCCGCCGGCCGCCATCGCCTCGCGCGCCAGACGCAAACAGGGAAAGCGGCCTCGTCGGGCGGTTCGAAGTCGAGCCGCGCGACCTCGAACAGGTCAAGATGCGCGACACCGGCATCGATCCGTTCGGGCCAGGCCAGGCCGAAGGCGATCGGTGTGCGCATGTCCGGGTTGCCGAGTTGGGCGATCACCGAGCCGTCGACTGTAGGCGGCCATCGAATGGATCACGCTCTGCGGATGCACGACCACCTGGATCTGCTCGGGGCGTGCGGCGAACAGCCAACAGGCCTCGATCAGCTCGAGCCCCTTGTTCATCAGCGTGGCGCTGTCCACCGATATCTTGCGACCCATCGACCAGTTAGGGTGCGCGCAGGCCTGCTCGGGAGTCACCGCACGCAGCTGCTCGGCCGTCCAGCCTCGAAACGGCCCGCCCGAGGCGGTCAGCAGCAACTGCTCGACACCGACCTCGCCAAGCTCGCTGCGGCGCCCCGGAGGCAGGCACTGGTAGATGGCGTTGTGCTCGGAGTCGATGGGCAGCAGCGTCGCGCCATGACGTTCGACAGCGTCCATGAACAGCGCGCCGGACATTACCAGCGCCTCCTTGTTGGCCAGCAGCACGCGCTTGCCGGCACGCACCGCCGCCAGGGTCGGCAACAGCCCCGCGGCGCCGACGATGGCGGCCATCACCACGTCGACCTCGGCGGCCTCGGCGACCTCAGCGAGCGCCGCCTCGCCGGCGCGCACCTCGGTGTTCAGCCCAGCTTCCGCCAAGCGTTCACGCAGCCAGGCGGCGTCCTGTTCGGCGGCGATTACCGCGATCGCCGGGCGGTGCGTGAGGCACTGCTCGAGCAGCGCCTCGCGGCGCTGGCCCGCGGTGAGCGCATGGACACGATAGCGATCGGGGTGGCGGGCGATGACGTCCAGAGTATTGACGCCGATCGAGCCGGTGGCGCCCAGCACGGTAACCCGCTGACGGCGCGGCGCGGCGGAAAGCTCGCTCATTCAGGTCTCCTCACGGCCGAGCCCTCGACGACCCGGTAGATCACAGCCATAGCCGCAGCAAGGCGAACAGTGGAACCGCTGCGGTCAGGCTATCGATACGATCGAGAATACCGCCGTGGCCCGGCAGCAGCCGCCCCGAATCCTTGATGCCGCGCCAACGCTTGAACATGCTCTCGAGCAGATCGCCAAGCACCGAAACCAGCGTGATCAGTACGGTGGCGACAACCAGCCACAGAGTATCGACGACACTCAACGACAGACTCACGGCGTAGCCCAAGGCCAGCAGGGCGGTTACCGCCATGCCGCCGTAGACGCCTTCCCATGACTTGCCCGGGCTGACCCTGGGCGCTAGCTTGCGACGCCCGAAACGTCGACCGGCAAAATAGGCACCGATATCGGCCATCCACACCAGCAGCAGCACATACAGCAACCATTCGAGGCCGTCGACACGCAGTTGCACGAAACCGGCCCAGCACGGCAGCAGCACCCACAGCCCGATCAGCGCGCGCGCCGTACGCGAGCGCCAATGCAAGCCTCGCTCGGGGTAACCCGCCACCCAGTAGAGACTCGCCAACCAACCGCCCAGGGCCAGCCACAGCGGCCAGGCAGCGTGCGCGGCGCCACTGAACCAGCCCGCGACCATCAATGCCACCAGCACGGCGACGTAACCGAGCCGCCCCGTCAATCGGGTGATACCCGCAAGATTGGCCCATTCCCAGGCCGCCAGCGCGACCACGCCGCCGGTGAAGAGCGCGAAGCCGCTACCCTCCAGGCCGAACAGCCCGGCGATCATCAACGGCGCCAGAATCGCGGCGGTAATAATGCGCTGTTTAAGCACCCCGGGCCTCGATCTGTTCTTGAGTCATCCCGAAGCGTCGCTGACGACGACAGTAATCGTTGAGCGCTGCATCGAAGGCGTCCGCCGAGAAGTCGGGCCACAGCAGCGGCGAGAAATACAGTTCGGAATAGGCCAACTGCCAGAGCAGAAAATTGGAGATGCGCTGCTCGCCGCTGGTACGAATGCACAGATCGACCGGCGGCACGCTGCATCTGATCGATTTCGCGCTCGAGCAGTTGCTCGTCGATCGCCTCGGCGGTCAGTTCACCGGCCTCGACCCGTGCCGCCAGGCGCCGTGAGGCCAGCGCAATATCGCGATGACCGCCGTAGTTGGCGGCGATTACCAGATGCAGGCTGTCGTTGCCGGCGGTCAGCGTCTCGGCACGTTCAATATACTGCTGAATCGAGTTCGAGAATCGCTCGCGCTCGCCGATCACCGTCAGGCGGATGCCATGCTCATGGAGTTTCTTGACCTCGCGCTTGAGCGCCATCAGGAATAACTCCATCAAGGCGCTGACTTCGCTTGGCGGGCGCTTCCAGTTCTCGCTCGAAAAGGCGAACAGCGTCAGCGTCTCGATGCCCCGCTCGGCCGCGCGACGGATCACCGCGCGTACCGACTCGACACCGGCGCGATGACCGCGCGCGCCGGACAGCCCGTGGGCGCGCGCCCAACGGTTGTTGCCGTCCATGATGATCGCCACATGGCGTGGCAGGTTGTCGGTCTGCTGTTGTGTCATGCTATCTCGCCTGGCGGGCGTAAGAGACGGGCGGCGCAATGCACCGCCCGCTCCGGCTCAGACCTGCAGCAGGTCGTGTTCCTTGGCTTCCAGCAGCTTGTCGATCTCGGCGACATACTTGTCGGTAAGCTTCTGAATCGCCTCCTCGCCCTGGTGTTCATCGTCTTCGGTGATCTACTTGTCCTTCAGCAGCGCCTTGATGTCACCGTTGGCGTCACGGCGGACGTTGCGCACGGCGACCCGGGCATGCTCGGCTTCGCCGCGTGCCTGCTTGATGTAGCCGCGGCGGGTTTCTTCGGTCAGTGCCGGCATCGGCACCCGGATACGCTGCCCGCGGTCGCCGGGTTGAGCCCCAGATCGGAGGTCATGATCGCCTTCTCGACCTTGGGCACCATCGATTTCTCCCACGGTACCACAGCCAGCGTGCGGGCATCCTCGACGTTGACACTGGCCACCTGCTTGAGCGGCATCTGCGAGCCGTAGTACTCGACAGTGACCGAATCCAGGATCCTCGGATGGGCGCGCCCGGTGCGGATCTTGTGGAAGTTGGTCTGCAGCGACTCGAGAGTCTTCTTCATGCGCTCTTCGGCGTCTTGCTTGATGTCGTTGATCACGGTTTCAACCTCTGTCTATCAGCGTGCCTTCCTTACCACCCACGACCAGGTTCAACAGCGCCCCGGGCTTGTTCATGTCGAATACCCGCACCGGCATGTCATGGTCACGCACCAGACAAATGGCAGTCAGATCCATGACTCCCAGCTTCTTGTCCAGCACCTCATCGTAACCCAGACGCTCGTACTTGACCGCATCCGGGTGCTGCATGGGGTCTTGTCGTAGACGCCGTCGACTTTGGTGGCCTTGAGCACCACGTCGCCTCGATCTCGATACCCCGCAGGCAGGCCGCTGAATCGGTGGTGAAGAAGGGGTTGCCGGTACCGGCACAGAAGATCACCACGTCGCCTTCGAGGTCAGATAGCGGATGGCGCGTACGGCGATCGTAATGCTCGACGACGCCGCTCATGGGGATCGCCGACATGACCCGGGTGCGGATGTTCGAGCGCTCCAGGGCATCGCGCATGGCCAGCGCGTTCATCACCGTGGCCAGCATACCCATATGATCGCCGGTCACCCGTTCCATGCCCGCCGCATGCAGTGCCGCGCCGCGAAACAGGTTGCCGCCGCCGATGACCAGGCCAACCTGGACGCCGATACCGACCAGCTGACCGATTTCCAGCGCCATGCGGTCGAGCACCTTGGGATCGATGCCGAACTCGCCATCGCCCATCAGCGCCTCGCCGGACGAGCTTGAGGAGAATCCGCTTGTACTTCGACTTGCTGCGCGGCGTGGCGCTGGCATTCTGCGGGTCGGGGATGGCGGACATGGTGTCTCTCCTGGTAACACGGAAAAGTAGACTGCCGGCGCTAAACCCACCGGCCGGATACACAATGGCGTGCGCCGGAGCGCACGCCATGCAACAACCAGAAGCTAGGACCTCAGCTACGACGAGCCTGTTCCATGACTTCCTTGGCGAAATCGACTTCTTCCTTCTCGATGCCCTCACCGACCTCGAAACGGGTGAAGCCAACCACCTCGCCACCGTGCGTCTTGACCAGTCGGCCACCGATGGTGTCGGGGTCCTTGACGAACGGCTGCTCGATCAGGCTGACCTCGGCCAGGTACTTCTTGAGACGGCCCTGGACCATCTTCTCGACGATTTGCTCGGGCTTGCCGGCCATGTCCGGCTGGGCCAGGATGATCTCCTTTTCCTTGTCGAGCTGCTCCTGCGGCATGTCCTCGGGACGCGCCACCAGCGGATTGATCGCAGCGACGTGCATGGCGACGTCCTTGGCCGCGTCGGCATTGCCGCCCTTGAGCTGGGTCAGCACGCCGATCCGGTTGCTGTGCACATAGGCACCGACCACACCGTCGGCCGGCGCTTCGACGACCACCGCACGACGCACGCTGATGTTCTCGCCGATTTTCTGGACCAGCGCTTCGCGCGCGGTTTCCAGCTCGCCTTCCATCAGGGCGGCGACGTCGTTCGCTCTTGGTCTCGAAGACCTTGGCGACGACCTTCTCGGCGAAGCCATGAAGTTGTCGTCACGGGCGACAAAGTCGGTCTCGGAGTTGACTTCGAGCATCACGCCGTAGCGACCGTCATCGGCGACGCGGGTCACGACCGCGCCTTCAGCGGCGGTACGACCGGCCTTCTTGGCGGCCTTGAGGCCGGAGGTCTTGCGCAGGTCCTCGATCGCCCGCTCGATGTCGCCGTCGGCCTCGGCCAGTGCCTTCTTGCACTCCATCATGCCGAGACCGGTGCGTTCACGCAGCTCCTTGACCAGAGATGCGCTGATAGCTGCCATGGTGAATAACCTCTGAAAATTGTCGACGTCGAATGACGTAAGCAAAGTTACCGCTCAACGCGCCGGGTGCGTTCCTATAGGCCTCTCTTTCCTATAAATCTATAGTCCTAACCTATAGCCCTATAAATCTATAGCCTTATAAACCTATAGAGGCCCGGCGTGCCGAGCCGAGCTGGATAGCCGGGTTCTAAACCCGTATCGGCCCGTGCGGGCGCAATCGCCGCCCGCACAGGCCCGCCATCAATCACTCGGCGACTTCGTTGCTCTCGGCACTGTTGCTCTCGGTTACTTCGACGAACTCGTCGGGACGGCCTTCCTTCGCCTTGGCGCAGGCATCGGCGATCGCCTGCACGTAGATCTGGATGGCGCGGATCGCGTCGTCGTTACCGGGGATGACGTAATCGACGCCGTCGGGTTCGCTGTTGGTATCGACGACGCCGATGACCGGAATACCCAGCTTGTTGGCTTCCTTGATGGCGATGCGCTCGTGGTCGACGTCAACCACGAACAGCGCATCCGGCAGGCCGCCCATGTCCTTGATACCGCCGATGCTGCGCTCGAGCTTGTCCATCTCGCGGGTCGCATCAGCGCTTCTTTCTTGGTCAGCTTGTCGAAGGTGCCGTCCTCGTGCACTGGGCTTCCAGCTCGCGCAGACGACTTGATGGACTGACGCGAATGGTCTTGTAGTTGGTCAGCATGCCGCCCAACCAGCGATGGTTGACGTACGGCTGACCGGCACGCTGCGGCCTCTTCCTTGATGATCTTGCTGGCGGCACGCTTGGTGCCGACGAACAGGATCTTGTTCTTGGCTCGGCCAGCTTCTGACCACGCGCAGCGGCGTCGTTGATCGCCGGCAGGTGTGCTCGAGGTTGATGATATGAATCTTGTTGCGTGCGCCGAAGATGAACTTGCTCATTTTCGGGTTCCAGTAACGGGTCTGGTGACCGAAGTGGGCGCCTGCCTTGAGCAGGTCACGCATATTGACTTGTGCCATGGGGATGACTCCTGATGTATCGGGTTAGGCCTCCATACACCCCATGGATCCGACCGCGACGAAGGATTCGTCGGCGGCACCCGGGACCATGTGCCGGTGTATGTGTGTTTTTCAAGGCATTGATTGCTTGTCGCTAGACCGTTGCTCCGCGACCGCGACCGCGAGCCTCGAGGCGAACCGTCAGGATGGAGCGCCAAGGCGGAGCATCAAGATGGAGCGCGGATTGCAGTCAAGCGCGCGGCTTTATACCATAGATGATCGCCAAGATGAAGCCGGCCGGGCCTTTCAGGCCGACGCACGGCCTCCATTCCCCGACCCGAGATTCCATGAACGTCCCGATCAAAACCCCCGACGATATCGAGAAACTGCAAGTAGCCGGACGCTGCGCCGCCCAGGTGCTCGAAATGATTGCCGAGCATGTCCGCCCGGGCATCTCGACCGGCGAGATCGACAAGCTGTGCCAGGACTATCTTGAACAGGAACTGGGCTGCATATCGGCCACCATCGGCTACCACGGCTTACCAGCACGCCACCTGCATCTCGCTCAACCACGTGGTCTGCCACGGCATTCCCGATTTCGACAAGGTGCTGAAGAAGGGCGACATCTTCAATATCGACGTCACCGTGATCAAGGATGGCTACTACGGCGACACCAGCCGCATGTTCGTGGTCGGCGAGAACATCAAGGGCTGAGCGGCTCTCGCAGGTTACCCAGGAGTGCCTGTACAAGTCGCTCGAGATCGTCAAGGAAGGCACCCGGCTGTCCGACATCGGCAAGGCCATCCAGGCCCATGCCGAAGCCAACGGCTACAGCGTGGTGCGCGACTTCTGCGGGCATGGCATCGGCAAGAATTTCCACGAGGAACCGCAGGTGCTGCATTATGACGGCTACGACCGGCATAACGACCTGGTGCTCAAGGAAGGCATGGCCTTACCATCGAGCCGATGATCAACGCCGGCAAGTACCAGACCAAGGTGCTCAAGGATGGCTGGACGGCGGTCACCCGCGACAAGAGCCTGTCGGCGCAGTGGGAGCACACGCTGGTGGTCACCAAGACGGCTGCATCGTCACCACGGTGCGCCACGACGAGGATCTGTCGTTTCTCGACGCTGACACGCCGCCTGCCCTGACCCGCCCGGGCGAGTGCGGACAGCTCGGCCCGCCGCGCCGCCCTCCGTCGTCGCCCTGGCACCCTGCCGCACCCGGCCTGCTTTTCGTCGCACCCTGGAGAGCCACCTCGCATGCTGCTGCATCATTACCGCTTCGTGGCCGACGACAGCCTGTTCGATGTCGCCGCCTTCCGCGCCGAACTCGACACCGACCGCCCGCCGATTGCCCTATACAAGCAGGCGCTGCGCGACATCCAGGCCGAGCTCGACGCGCGCTTTCATGCCGGCGCCGACATCCGCGACCTGATCCACGGCCGCGCCTGGTGCCTCGACCGGCTGCTCGAGACGGCCTGGGCCCGCCACCCCTGGCCCGATGCCGGTGTCGCGCTGCTCGCGGTGGGCGGCTACGGTCGCGGCGAGCTGCACCCGCACTCCGACATCGACCTGCTGCTGCTGCTCGAGCACGACGACGACGGCCCCTACCGCGAGCCGCTCACCGCCTTCATCACCTTTCTCTGGGACATCGGCCTGGAGATCGGCCACAGCGTGCGCTCGCTGGCCGATTGCGAGCGCGAGGCGCGCGCCGACGTCACGGTCATCACCAACCTGCTGGAAACGCGCACCCTGGCCGGCCCCGAGCGCCTGCGCGAGGCCATGAGCGAGCGCCTGTCGAGCCGCCACATGTGGCCGCCGGACCAGTTCTTCGATGCCAAGTGGAGGAGCAGATCGCCACGCCACTACAAACACAACGACTCCGAGTACAAGCTCGAACCCAACCTCAAGAGGCTCCCCCGGCGGGCTGCGCGACATCCAGACGATCGGCTGGATGGCCAAGCGCCATTTCGGCCCGCTGACGCTACGAGGACTGACGTCGCTCAGGCTTCCTGACCGACGCGGAATGCAGGATCCTCAGCGAGGGCGAGGCCTTCCTCTGGCGGTCCGCTACGGCCTGCAATGCTCACCGGGCGCAACGAGAACCGCCTGCTGTTCGACCATCAGCGCGCCCTCGCCGAGATGCTCGGCTTACCAGGACGACGCCGAACGCCTGGGCGTCGAGCAGCATGAAGCAGGGCTACTACCGCACGTCCTGGCGCTGGCCGGGCTCAACGACATGCTCCTGCAGCATTTCGACGAGAGTGATCCTGCAGCGGCGACGAGGCGCCGACGAGGTCTAGCCGCTCAACAACCGCTTCGCAGATCCGCAGCCGCTATATCGAGGCCGCCAACACCAGGTCTTTGCCTACGCCCCATGCGCTGCTGGAGATGTTCCTGCTGATGGCTCAGCACCCGGATATCGAGGGCATGCGCGCCGCGACCATCCGCCTGATCCGCGCCCACCGCCACCTGATCGATGAGGCGTTTCGCAACGACCTGGCCGTGACCAAGCCTGTTCATGGAGCTGTTGCGCAGCGGCGGCAGCGTGCACCGCGCCGCTGTCGCGCATGAACCGCTACAGCATCCTGGGCAAGTACCTGCCCGAATTCGGCCAGGCGTCGGCCAGATGCAGCACGACCTGTTCCACATCTATACCGTCGACGCCCATACCCTGCGTCTGTCTCAAGTTCATGCTGCGCTTCCGCGAGACCGCGAGGGCCGCGAGGACTTCCCGGTCGCCGCCACGCTGATCCACCAACTGCCCAAGCTCGGAGCTGCTTATGGATCGCCGGGCTCTACCACGATATCGCCAAGGGCCATGGCGGCGATCATTCGCTGACTCGGCGCCCAGTATGATCGCCGAGTTCGCCGAACGCCACGACCTGTAGCCGCGCGACACCCGGCTGGTCGCCTGGCTGGTGGAGCATCACCTGCTGATGTCCAAGACCGCCCAGCGCGAGGACATCTCCGATCCTGACATGATCCGCGAGTTCGCCCGCCCGATGCGCGACCAGGTGCATCTGGACTACCTCTACGTGCTCACCGTCTGCCGACATCACCGCCACCAACCCCTAGCTGTGGAACAGCTGGCGCGCCACCCTGCTGCGCCAGCTTCACGGCGAGACCAAGCGTGCGCTGCGCCGCGGCCTGGAAAATCCCATCGACCGCGACGACTGGATCCGCGAGACACGCAGCCGAGGCCTGGAGCTGCTGCACGCTCGGGCGCCGACGTCGATCGACGTCGAGGTCTGTGGGATACCCTCGGCGAGGATTACTTCGTGCAGTACACCCCAGCGAGATCGTCTGGCAGACCCAGGGCATCCTCGCCACGCTGACCGCCCGGACTGCCGCTGGTACTGGTCGCGCGCACCACCGGCGGCCCCAGCGAAGGCTGCACCAAGCTGTTCACTGATGCCGGCTCGTGGATGATCTGTTCGCCGCCACCACCGCGGCCTGGACCAGCTGGACCTGTCGATCCACGATGCGCGGCATCGCCACCTCGAGCAGCGACTGGACGCTAACACGTTCATCAGTGCTCGACGACGCCGACCAGCCGATCCGCGAGGCGGCGCGCAAGGAGCGCATGCGTGCGCATCTGGTCGAGGAGCTGGACGACCCCGAGGACTACCCGCATATCGTCCACCGCCACACCCCGCGCCAGCTCAAGCATTTCCCGTGCCCACCCAAGTGACTGATCGAACAGGACACCGACAACCGCGGACCATGCTCGAGTGATCGACGCCGGACCGCCCGGGGCTGCTGGCGCGCGTCGGGCGATCTTCATGGAACAGCACTCGCGTTGTCGGCGCCAAGATCGCCACCCTCGGCGAGCGCGTCGAGGACGTGTTCTTCATCACCGACAAGAACGGCGAGCCGCTCGTCGACTCTGCGCGCCAGGCCCAGTTGCGCGAACGCCTGCGCGAGATGCTGGATGTGTGACGCGTCGGACATGGATTTTCCCGAAAAGGCGGCGAGCGAAGGTTCAGGCAAGGCAAAAATCAGTGAAAAAGCAGAGTTTACGTGTGGTAAATGAGCATTTTGAGCTGATTTTTAACGCCGAATGATCGAGCGTAGCCAGTTTTCGGCAAATCCTGAGCATTTGAGGGGGAGCCCACGGCTTGCCTATAATCGGGGGCTTCGCGCCCCACGGCACCCCATAACGAGATAACCTGCCCTGGCGCAGATCGCTGGAACGCCCATGAACCCCAATCTCGATGCGCTAAAGCCCTACCCCTTCGAGCGCCTGACCCGGCTCAAGGCCGGCGTGACGCCGCCGACCGATGTGGCGCCCATCGCGCTGTCGATCGGCGAGCCGCGCCACGCCCCGCCGCCGGCGGTGCTCGAGGCACTGCGTCGCCACGAGGGCGATGTCGCCCGCTACCCGACCACCACCGGCTTGCCCGAATTACGCACCGCGATCGCCGAATGGGTGACAAGCCGCTACGCGCTTGTGGAGGGCAGCCTCGATCCCGAACGCCAGGTACTACCGGTCAACGGCACCCGTGAGGCGATCTTCGCCTTTGTCCAGGCAGCACTGGACCGCAGCCGCCCGGCCAGCGTGGCAATGCCCAACCCGTTCTACCAGATCTATGAGGGGGCGACGCTGCTCGCCGGCGGCAAGCCGCTGTATCTCGACTGCAGTGCCGAAAGCGGCTTCTGCCCCGACTACGCGGCGGTGCCCGCCGAGGTATGGCGCGATGTCCAGCTGGTATTCGTCTGCTCGCCCGGCAATCCCACCGGCGCGGTCACGCCGCTCGCCGACTATCGCCGGCTGATCGAGCTCGCCGACGAGCATGACTTCCTGATCGCCTCCGACGAGTGCTATTCCGAGCTCTACCTCGACGAGGCCGTCCCGCCGCCGGGCCTGCTCGAGGCCTGCCGCAGCCTGGGCCGTGACGACTACCGGCGCTGCATCGTGTTCCACTCGCTGTCCAAGCGCTCCAACCTGCCCGGGCTGCGCTCGGGCTTCGTCGCCGGTGACGAAGCGCTGATCGCGCCGTTCAAGCGCTACCGCACCTATCATGGCTGCGCGATGCCGCTCACCACGCAGCACGCCTCGATCGTCGCCTGGCAGGACGAGACGCATGTGCGCGCCAACCGCGACGCCTACCGCGAGAAATTCACCGCCGTCGGCGATATCCTCGCCCCGGTGATGGATTTCCCCACCCCCGAGGCCAGCTTCTATCTATGGCCGGCGGTACCCGACGGCGACGACGAGGCCTTCGCACGCGAGCTGTTCGCCGAGCAGCATGTCACGGTGCTGCCCGGCAGCTATATGTCGCGTGACAGCGTACGCAGCGGGACGACGGACAACCCGGGGGCCGGGCGCGTACGGCTGGCGCTGGTCGCCGGATTCGAGGCCACCGTCGAGGCGGCACACCGCATTCGGCGTTTCATCGAGACCCGCGGATAACCGAGAAGAAACGAGCCATGATGACGCTTTACGGTATCAAGAACTGCGACAGCTGCCGCAAGGCGCGCAAGGCCCTCGAAGCGCAGGGCATCGCGTATCGCTACCACGACCTGCGTGACGACGGGCTCGACCGCGAGCGGCTGACCCGCTTTCTGAGCATGGCCGAGCTCGCCACGCTGCTCAATACCCGCAGCACCACCTGGCGCGGCCTGGACGCCGCCGAGCAGCAGGCGGCCCGCGACGATGCCGAACGCGCCGCAGCGCTGATCCTCGCCCAGCCGACGCTGCTCAAGCGGCCGCTGCTCGACACCGGCGAACAATTGCTGGTCGGCCTGCCACGCGATGGCTATGCCGGCTTGGCCGGCGCGGCGTGACCAGCGCGCCCCGCAGCCGCCCGACTCACGACACTTTCTCACAATACTTTCTAATTCTTACGACATTTTCAGGAGGATCGCATGCTGAGTTTCGCACTCGGAATCGGCAACCAGAACACCCAGGGCGACTGGCTCGACGTCTATTACCCGGCACCGCTGTTCCAGCCGAGCAGTGAACTGGCCGAGGCCGCGCGCGAGGCACTCGATGCGCCTGCCGGCAACGCCGTGGTGAGTTTCCTCCCCGAGCATTGCGGCAAGCTGGCCGAGGCCCTCAAGGCCGCCGGCGATAGCGAACAGGCCGAGCTCGCCACCTCACTGGCGGCCAGCCAGCGCCCGCTGGTAGCGACCTTCATCGAGGCCGACCAGCCGCCCGCGAGCGCGCCGGAGGTGTATCTCAAACTGCACCTGCTGTCGCACCGGCTGGTCAAGCCGCACGGCGTCGACCTGACCGGCATGTTCGGCCTGCTGCGCAACATCGCCTGGACCAACGAGGGTCCGATCGACATCGAGGAGCTGCCGGCGCGACGCCTCAAGGCGCGCCTCGAAGGCCGCCCGCTGTCCGTGGACTGTGTCGACAAGTTTCCCAAGATGACCGACTACGTGGTGCCCACGGGCATCCGCATCGGTGATACCGCGCGGGTGCGCCTGGGCGCCTATCTCGGCGAGGGCACCACGGTGATGCACGAGGGCTTCGTCAATTTCAACGCCGGTACCGAAGGCCCGGGGATGGTCGAGGGCCGCGTCTCGGCCGGGGTGATGATCGGCAAGGGCTCGGATCTCGGTGGTGGCTGCTCGACCATGGGCACGCTGTCCGGCGGCGGCAACATCATCATCAAGGTCGGCGAGGGTTGCCTGATCGGCGCCAATGCCGGCATCGGCATTCCGCTGGGCGATCGCTGCACCGTCGAGGCCGGGCTCTACATCACTGCCGGCACCAAGGTCACGGTGCTCGACGATCAGGGTCAGGACGTCGAACGGGTCGCCGCTCGCGAACTGGCCGGCCAGAGCGACCTGCTGTTACGCCGCAACTCGCTCAACGGCCGCGTCGAGTGCCTGACCAACAAGAGCGCCGTGGCGCTCAACGAAGCGCTGCATGCCCACAATTGACATGCCCAGCATTGATTCGTGGCGCCCGGGTCGGGCGCCCCACTCTCCGCCATCCGGAACCGTTATGTCCTCGCCCGCCACTGCCGTGACCAACCAGCCCTTGTCAGCGACGCTGGAACTGGCCATCGACCTGATGCGCCGCGTCTCGGTGACGCCCGACGACGCCGGTTGCCAGGCGCTGATGATCGATCGCCTCGAGCGTCTCGGCTTCAGCGTCCAGCGCTTGGTATTCGGCGATGTCGAGAACTTCTGGGCGGTGCGCGGCCATCACGGCCCGGTGCTGGCCTTCGCCGGCCACACCGACGTGGTGCCCAGCGGTCCCGAAGCGCAGTGGCACACGCCGCCGTTCGAGCCGCACATCAACGAAGCCGGCGAGCTGTGCGGGCGCGGCGCCGCCGACATGAAGGGCAGCCTGGCGGCGATGCTCACCGCGGTGGAGCGCTTCGTCGCCGCGCACCCCGACTACCCGGGGCGGCTGGCCTTTCTGATCACTTCCGACGAGGAAGGCCCGGCGATCGACGGCACCCGGGCGGTGGTCGAGCACCTGCGCGAGGCCCATGAACGGCTGGATTACTGCATTGTCGGCGAGCCCTCCTCCAGCGAGCGGCTCGGCGACACCGTCAAGAACGGCCGCCGCGGCTCGCTGGGCGGCGTGCTGCGGATCAAAGGCGTGCAGGGCCATGTCGCCTACCCGCACCTGGCACGCAACCCGATCCATGCCGCGGCGCCGGCGCTCGACGCGCTGTGCCGCGAGCACTGGGACGATGGCAACGCCTTCTTTCCCGCCACCAGTTTTCAGATCTCCAACCTGCGCGCGGGCACCGGCGCGACCAACGTGATTCCCGGGGAACTGGAAGTGGTGTTCAATTTCCGCTACTCCACCGAGGTCACCCACGAGCAGCTGCGCGAGCGCGCCGAGGCGATCCTCGACGCCCACGGCCTCGACTACCGCCTCGACTGGACGCTCAATGGCGAGCCGTTTCTGACCGCCGAGGGCGAGCTGATCGAGGCGGTGATCGCCGGAGTCAATGATGCCACCGGCGAGACCCCGGCACTGTCGACCGCCGGCGGCACCTCGGACGGCCGCTTCATCGCCCAACTGGGCAGCCAGGTGGTCGAACTCGGTCCGCTCAACGCGACCATCCACAAGGTCAACGAACGCGTGCGCGCCGCCGATCTCGATACCCTGAGCCAGGCCTACGAAGCGATCATCAAACGGCTGTTCATCTGAGGTCTGCCATGCAACGCTATCCTGATATCGAGATCTACCTGGCCAATGCCTCGCTCGAACGGCTCAACGCCTGGCTCGGCGCGCAGCTCGATGCCGCCCCGCTGGAGCCGGCCGGCAAGCGCAAGTGGCGCGGCCAGGGCCATCGCGAGGGCGCACGGGTGCCGATTCTGCTGGTCGAGAACGCTGCCGACGGCTTCGCCAGCCTGTGGTTCGACAGCGCTGCCACGCCCTGGCCGCGCGATATCGACTGCGCCCGGGCGGCGGTCGCCGCGCTATGCTGCGAGGTGCGCTGCTCACTGGGCGGTTGGCAGCCCGGCGACGATCCCGATCGTTTCTGGCAGGTCTGCCCCGACGGGCACGAAGGCGCCATCGACTGGCCGGACTCGGGCCAGTAACCCCATAATCGTCTTTCGATAGCTTCAGGGAGGAAGCACCATGGCAGAATCCAAACCGGCGATCTATGCCGCGATGGGCGGCAATCTGCTGATCGCCATCACCAAGTTCGTCGCCGCGGCGATGACCGGCAGTTCGGCGATGCTCTCGGAGGGCATCCATTCGGTGGTCGACACCGGCAACCAGGTGCTGTTGCTGCTGGGCCTCAAACGCGCCAAGCAGCCTGCCAGTGCGCAATTCCCGTTCGGCCACGGCAAGGAGGTCTACTTCTGGAGCTTCGTCGTTGCACTGCTGATCTTCGCGATCGGCGCCGGCGTGTCGATCTACGAGGGGATCACTCACATCCTCGCCCCCGAGCCGATGGAATCGCCGATGATCAACTACATCGTGCTGGGGCTGGGGATCCTCTTCGAGGGCGCCTCCTGGGCGTTTGCGCTCAACCAGTTCCGCAAGACCAAGGGCAAGTGGAGCTATGTGCAGGCGGTGCGCCGCGGCAAGGACCCGGCGCTGTTCGTGGTGATCTTCGAGGACTCGGCGGCGCTGCTCGGCCTGCTGACGGCGATGGCCGGCGTGGCATTGAGCCAGTGGACCGATAACCCGATCTTCGACGGCATCGCTTCGGTGCTGATCGGCCTGATCCTCGGCGGCACGGCAATCTGGCTGGCAATCGAGACCAAGGGATTGTTGATCGGCGAGAGCGCCAATCCCAGCGTGGTCGAGTCGATTCGCGGCCTGGCCGGCGAGGCCGAGGGCGTGGAGCGTCGTCAACGAAGTCTTGACCATGCACATGGGGCCGGACTTCGTCCTGGCGATTCTCAGCGTGCGCTTCGCCCGCGGCACCCCGGCCGAACGCATCGAGCGCTCGATCGCCGAGCTCGATGTCCGCATCAAGCAGCAACAGGAGTCGGTCAAACGGGTATTCGTCGAGGCCGAGGCGCGTGCCGATATCGACACACGCCCCAACCATGGCGACGATCCGGCGCCCGGTTAAAATGCCGGCCAGGCGGCCCGTGCAAACGAAAGCGCCCCGCCCGGCACAAGCCGAGCGGGGCGCTGCAACGCGGGAGCGCCGCGTTCAGGTGATGACGGTCACATCGTCGGCCTGCAGGCCGCGTTCGTTGTTGATCACGTGATAACGCACCTTCTGTCCCTCGGCCAGGGTGCGATGCCCCTTGCCGCGAATGGCCCGAAAGTGCACGAACACGTCTTCCCCATTGTCGCGGGTAATGAAGCCATAACCCTTGTTGACGTTGAACCACTTCACCTCGCCCATCTCGCGGTCATCGTTCTCGATCTCGGCGAGATTGACGAGTTGCGGGGTCAGGCTGTGCACGGCGATGGTGGCAACCAGCAGGATCAAAAACACCGCGACCGCGCTGGCGACGTAGATTCGTTCGACGCCATCGAGGGTCAACGCTTCCTCGAAGGCCCCGGTCAGCGCGCCGTCAGCGAGTGATGCAAACAGGGCGATCAACAGCGGAGCGGGAGCGGCAAGCAGGAGACTGATGAGACTACAGCGGAGTAATACCTTTCGATTCATGGACCTCGGACTCTCTTGTTGTGCTGACAATAAACAGCCCCTGGTACCACGGGTGCGGCGGGGCGATGCTTCGAAGAGCAATCGTTACCGAGCTCGGTGCTTATCAAAGCGTGATGATTCCAAGCCCAGCAGGTTCGAAACGTCGGCGAGTGCCGGTGGGTTTCGAGCATACGATAAGGTGTAGCGATGAACGGCCACACACAGCGGAGCGATTCTAGCATGATCGAAAATGACACGCTCACCCGCCTGGAAGCGCGGCTCGAGGCGCTGGAGAGCCGCCTGGCCTATCAGGAACACTGGCTCGATAGTCTCGACCAGGCCCTCGCCGGCCAGGCTCAGCGGCTCGATCGCCTGGAGCGGATCAACACGTTGATGCAACAGCGTCTGCGCGACCAGCATCAGACACTCGAGGCGCTCGACTCATCGGGCGCCGGCGACGCGGACGAGCGCCCCCCGCATTATTGAGGTCGGCAGCCGCTATGGCAGCCACCAACAGCAAAAACCCCCCCGGGCGAGCCGGCGGGGTTTAAAACAAGGCGCTGCGCGGGCTAGTCGAGCCCTTCCAGGTAGCGCTCGACATCCAGCGCCGCCATGCAACCGCTGCCCGCCGAGGTGATCGCCTGGCGATAGACGTGATCCATGACGTCGCCGGCGGCAAACACGCCGGGCACGCTGGTCGCGGTGGCATTGCCCTCGAGACCCGAGCGGACCCGGATATAGCCATTGGCCATGTCCAGCTGACCTTCGAAGATGCCGGTATTGGGCGTATGGCCGATGGCGATGAACACCCCCGGCGCGGAAAGCTCGCGCACACTGTCGTCGAGGGTCGAGCGCAGGCGTACCCCGGTGACTCCGGTGTTGTCGCCCAGCACTTCTTCGACCACCTGATTCCACTCGACGGCGATGTTGCCGGAATCGACCTTCTCGAACAGCTTGTCCTGCAGGATCTTCTCGCCGCGCAGGCTGTCGCGGCGATGCACCAATGTCACCTTGGAGGCGATATTGGACAGGTACAGCGCTTCCTCAACGGCAGTGTTGCCGCCGCCGACCACGATGACTTGCTGATTGCGGTAGAAGAATCCATCGCAGGTCGCACACGCCGAGACGCCCTGGCCCATGAACTGCTGCTCGGACGGCAGCCCCAGGTAACGCGCGCTGGCGCCGGTGGCGACGATCAGCGCATCGCAGGTATAGATACCGTTGCTGCCCTTGAGCGTGAACGGCTTGTGGCGCAGTTCCACCTCGTCGATATGGTCGAACAGCACCTCGGTATCAAAGCGCTCGGCATGCTTGCGCATGCGCTCCATCAGTTCGGGCCCCTGGACGCCGTCGGCATCGCCCGGCCAGTTGTCGACGTCGGTAGTGGTGGTCAATTGACCGCCCGCTTCCATGCCGGTGATCAAAAGCGGCTTCAGGTTGGCGCGTGCCGCGTAGACCGCTGCACTGTAACCGGCCGGGCCGGAGCCGAGAATAATCAGGCGCTCATGCCGCGCTTCACTCATGGACGAATCCTCTCACGCCGGGCGCCGCCGGACGACGGCACCGCTCGTTGGATAGCTGGTCATCGAATAGCTTGGATCTGGACTCGGCCCGACACCGCCAAACACAGATCGCAAACTATCCGTCGCCGGCCTGGTTTTGCGCATCGGAGGGACAGACCCCAGACGGCAAAAGGGCGGCCATCGGCCGCCCCAAGAAGTCATGGAGACTTACAGATTCGTGGAATGGGTGCCAAGGTACTTGGCCACGCCTTCCGCGGTGTCCTTCATGCCTTCCTTGCCTTCGTCCCAGCCGGCCGGGCAGACTTCGCCGTGCTTCTCGTGGTGCTGAAGCGCCTTGACCATGCGCAGCATCTCGTCGACGTTACGTCCCAGCGGCAGGTTGTTGACGGTCTGGTGCTGAACGACGCCGTTGGCATCGATCAGGAAGGAGGCGCGCATCGCAACGCCGGCTTCCGGGTGCTCGATACCGTAGGCCTGGACGATCTCGTGCTTGACGTCGGCAACGATCGGAAAGCCGACTTCGCCGATACCGCCGTTGTCCGGCGAAGTCTTGCGCCAGGCGTAATGCGAGAACTGGGAATCGATGGAAGCACCGATCACTTCGACGCCCAGCTCCTTGAACTGCTCCAGACGGTTGTCGTGGGCGATGATCTCGGACGGGCAAACGAAGGTGAAATCCAGCGGCCAGAAGAACAGCACGCGCAGCTTGCCGTTGCTGTCGGACAGCTTGAAATTCTCGGTGATGGTACCGTCGCCGAGGACTGCTGCCGCTTCGAAATCCGGTGCCTGACGTCCAACCAATACGCTCATGTACTACTCCTTGAGGTTGATCTTGCGAGGTTAGAGTGGGTCGCTAAGATGATAATGACCTAGACTAAAGTCGCGCCTTCTAGCTGCCAATTTAATAACACTAATGATAGGCATAGTGATTGCCTATCGAGCAATGGTTTACGAGTCAGCTCCCTGCACCACCCATTCATACCGCCATTTATCGGCAGGATTGGCGCCGTGCACAACTGACGGATGGCCGCTTATATCACCTCGTCGTCGCGGGCCAACGTTACCGTCTGCACGCTACCTTCGGGCTCCGCCACCTCGACACTGACCTGAATCGGCGCGCAGCAGCGTGGGCAGTCTTCCCAGGTGGAATGGCTGCCCTGGCTGGCATCGACCAGTAATTCAAACGGCGTATCGCAATACGGGCAACTGACCGCTTGGGATGCAAGCATTTCCTCATGCATGGCGTGACCTGCTCGCATGGCGCCTTGATGAAACCGGATATGGGTATTGGCCTAGAAATTTTCAAGGGCGACAGGGCGAACGTAACGTCGCCCAGCGCCTGCTCGCTGGCGCCAAGCGGCGCTGCATGCGGGCTCGTGCCGGGGCCAATCGCTGGCTGGCAGTTGAATTCAGCGCCTATCATGACAATGTGATAAATAGCAATAATCAACAGGATGTGTCGACAATCGCTGTCTCACGCGTAGTATCTGGGGACGTCATACAGGAACCTGACATTCGGGCAAGCGGCAACGGCCAATCGCAACAGCACTGTTGAGTGCCATGCAAGGCGGTCAACGACGATCGTCACCAACGCGCGATGGCCCACCGCACCCACTGCCGAAGGCCAGCATTGCCCCGCTTGGTATAAGGAGAAGAGTCCATGAGCGCCGAAAACACGCCGAATACCCTGAGTTCCCTCGAGGCCGGAGGGAACACCTACCACTATTACAGCCTGCCCAAGGCCGCCGACGCGCTCGGCAACATCGACCGCCTGCCATTCACCCTCAAGGTGCTGCTCGAGAACCAGTTGCGCTTCGCCGACTCCGACAGCGTCTCGAAGGAGGACATGCAGGCGCTGGTCGACTGGCAGAAGGAGGCGCGCTCGACCCGCGAGATCGGCTACCGCCCGGCACGGGTACTGATGCAGGACTTCACCGGGGTTCCCGGGGTGGTCGACCTGGCCTCGATGCGCGACGCCGTGGAGCGCCTCGGCGAGGATCCGGCACGCATCAATCCGCTGTCGCCGGTCGACCTGGTCATTGACCACTCGGTGATGGTCGATCACTTCGGCGACCCGTCGTCGTTCAAGGACAACGTCGCCATCGAGATGGAGCGCAACCTCGAGCGCTACGAATTCCTGCGCTGGGGCCAACAGGCCTTCGACAACTTCCGTGTGGTGCCGCCGGGCACCGGCATCTGCCACCAGGTCAATCTCGAATACCTGGGCCGGACGGTGTGGACCAAGGACGAGGACGGCAAGACCTTCGCCTACCCTGACACGCTGGTCGGCACCGACTCCCACACCACCATGATCAACGGCCTGGGCGTGCTCGGCTGGGGTGTCGGCGGCATCGAGGCCGAAGCGGCGATGCTCGGCCAGCCGGTATCGATGCTGATTCCCGAAGTGATCGGCTTCAAGATCACCGGCAAGCTGCGCGAAGGCATCACCGCCACCGATCTGGTGCTGACGGTGACCCAGATGCTGCGTCAGAAAGGCGTGGTCGGCAAGTTCGTCGAATTCTACGGCGACGGCCTCAAGGACATGCCGGTCGCCGATCGCGCGACGATCGCCAACATGGCCCCGGAATACGGCGCTACCTGCGGCTTCTTCCCGGTCGACGAGCAGACACTGGACTACATGCGCCTGACCGGTCGCGAGGACGCCCAGATCGAACTCGTCGAGGCCTACGCCAAGGCCCAGGGCATGTGGCGAGAGCCGGGCCATGAGCCGGTCTACACGGATACCCTGCAGCTCGACATGGGCGACGTCGAAGCCAGCCTGGCCGGCCCCAAGCGGCCGCAGGACCGGGTCGCCCTGCAGGACATGAAGGCGACCTTCGAGAAGCTGATGGGCGGTGATGCGCCCGACGCGCCGAGCACCGAGCAGGACAAGTGGCAGTCAGAAGGCGGCCACGCCGTCGATGACGTCGAACTGCACGACAGCCATCGCCACTACCAGCACAGTGACAGCCAGGACTGCGAGATCGACGGCGAGCGCTTCAAGCTCAACCCGGGCGCCGTGGTGATCGCCGCGATCACCTCCTGCACCAACACCTCCAACCCCAGCGTGATGCTGGCCGCCGGCCTGCTGGCACGCAAGGCGGTCGAGAAGGGCCTGTCCACCAAGCCGTGGGTCAAGACCTCGTTGGCGCCCGGCTCCAAGGTGGTCACCGACTATCTGGCCGCGGGTGGCGTGCAGGACGATCTCAACGAGTTGGGCTTCAACCTGGTCGGTTACGGCTGCACCACCTGTATCGGCAACTCCGGGCCGCTGCCCGAGTCGATCGAGAAGGCGATCGACGCCGGCGACCTGACGGTGGCCTCGGTACTCTCGGGTAACCGCAATTTCGAGGGTCGCGTGCATCCGCTGGTCAGGACCAACTGGCTGGCCTCGCCGCCCCTGGTGGTCGCCTATGCGCTGGCCGGTAACGTGCGCCTCGACCTGTCCAAGGAGCCGCTGGGCACCGGCAAGGACGGCCAGCCGGTCTATCTCAAGGATGTCTGGCCGTCGCAGGCCGAGATCGCCGAGGCGGTCGAGCAGGTGCGTACCGACATGTTCCGCAAGGAATATGCCGAGGTGTTCGACGGCGACGAGGCCTGGAAATCGCTCAAGATTCCCGAGAGCAAGGTCTACGAGTGGTCCAAGGATTCCACCTATATCCAGCATCCGCCGTTCTTCGAGGGCATGGGCAAGGAGCCCGAGCCGGTCGAGGACGTCAAGGATGCGCGCGTGCTGGCGATGCTCGGCGACTCGGTTACCACCGACCATATATCGCCGGCTGGCGCGATCAAGCCCGACAGCCCCGCTGGCAAGTACCTGCAGGAGCACGGCGTGGCGCCCAAGGACTTCAACTCCTACGGCTCGCGGCGCGGCAACCATGAGGTGATGATGCGCGGCACCTTCGCCAACGTGCGCATCAGAAACGAGATGCTCGATAACGTCGAGGGCGGCTACACGCGTCATGTGCCGTCCGGCGAGCAGATGGCGATCTACGATGCAGCGATGAAGTACGCCGAGGAGAAAAAACCGCTGGTGGTGGTCGCCGGCAAGGAGTACGGCACCGGCTCGAGCCGTGATTGGGCCGCCAAGGGCACGCTGCTGCTCGGCGTTCGCGCGGTGATCGCCGAATCCTACGAGCGCATCCACCGCTCCAACCTGATCGGCATGGGCGTGCTGCCGCTGCAGTTCCCCGAAGGCGAGGATCGCAAGTCGTTGGGCCTGACCGGCGACGAAAGCTTCTCCATCGAGGGTCTCGGCGAGCTGGAGCCAGGCGGCAGCGTCAAGGTGACCATCACCTCCGACAAGGGCGAGAAGACGCTCGACGCCAAGTGCCGCATCGATACCGCCAACGAGCTGGAATACTACCGCCACGGCGGCATCCTGCACTTCGTGCTGCGCAACATGCTCTAGTTGCTTAAGCGCCGCTGTCCGGGAAACGGCCCGGACAGCGACAACTGACCAGGACGCCCCATCGGGGGTGAACCCAGCCCCGAAAGTTGGTCACCAACTTTCGGGGTTTAATGAGATGGTCAGCCTGACCTCGAAGCCCAGCAGGCTATGCTTGCTGGGCTTCTTCTTTTCAGAGGACCCCGCTCATGACCACGCCCGCCATCATTGGTATCGATCTGGGTAAACGCAGCTTCCATCTGCATGCTCAAACCCGCCACGGCAAGCCCTTGTTTCGCAAGGCACTGTCACGCCAGAAACTGCTGTCGCAACTGGCCCAACAGCCGGCCTGCCGGGTGGTCATGGAATCCTGTGCCGGAAGCCATTACTGGGCCCGTCAGCTCCAAGCGTTAGGGCACGACGTGCGGCTGATCCCGCCGCAGTACGTCAAGCCCTTCGTCAAGACCAACAAGAACGATTTCGTCGATGCCGAAGCGATCTGCGAAGCGGCCTCACGTCCGACCATGCGCTTCGCAGCGATCAAGAGCGAAGACCAGCAGATCCTCTCCGCGCTACACCGTACTCGCCAAGGGCTGGTCGCCGAACGCACCGCGATCATGAATCGCCTGCACGGCTTCCTGCTCGAATTTGGGGTGGCCTTGCCGGTCGGGCATGCGGCGATCCGTCGTCTCGCGGCCTATCTGGAGGGCTTGCCGCCCGCCTTCGTGGCGCTGGCTCAACGCCTCCAAGGGCATTACACCTGGCTAAGTGACGAGATCACGATTCTCGAGAAAATGATCGAGCAGCATACCCGCTGTAATGATAGTGCCCGCCGCTTGATGACGGTGCCGGGGATCGGTCCCATCACGGCCAGCGCCATCGTCGGCGCGGTGGGTGATGCCTCGCACTACCGTTCGGGACGTGAGTTCGCCGCTTCCTTGGGGCTGGTGCCTCGCCAGTACGCAACCGGCGGAAAGCCGCGACTCCTGGGTATCAGCAAACGCGGCGATGGCCACCTCAGACGCTTGCTGGTGCAGGGCGCTCGCGCGGTGATGCAGCGCCAGGACCAACGCCACGACCGCTTAGGTGGCTGGCTGAGAGAGCTGGGTTGTCGACGGCATTCGAATGTCGTGGCCTGTGCCTTAGCCAACAAGCTGGCCAGAATCGCCTGGGCGATCCTGGCCAAGGGCGGTGAGTTCCGTCCCTCGCCGGGGGCGACGCTCGCCTGAGAGGAGATACCCTGCCACGGGTTTTGCGGCGTAGGATCGCGATGACGACAAACGGCTCACTGCCTGTCCGAGAACCTGATCACAAAAACAGCACGTTGATGCTGTGGGTTTTTTGAGGTCGGACGGGCGCGGCTTCTCATCGAGGGCCGGGCGCCAGTGATGCGTGCCCATCGAGAGCCCGAATACATTGGCGCAAGCCCACTTTGTCAATGTCGTAGATCCCCGTTGCAAAAGCCAGGCTGACCATACATTTTGTGCAGGTGCCGCAGAGCCTCGATTGCTCCCTTGTGCAACCGTAAAAAGTCAGGATGGCGCTAAAAGGCCTGGGCCCTGTGCAGTACAGGGCCCAGGCCTTGAGCGCCGACTGAACCGTCCGCGAATTGGCCAGTTCAGATCAATGTAAGCGGCTTCTTACGCTGTGAGAAGCTAGTAGCGCCATCCTCCAGACAGCGCGCACTCAGGATTCAACCTTGGGTGGCTCGACCTCGAGCTTCTGCGCGGCAATCACCGCCTGGGTGCGTGAATGCACGCCCAGCTTGCGCAGGATCGCCGTGACGTGTGCCTTGATGGTTGCCTCGGAGACGTTGAGCTCGTAGGCGATCTGCTTGTTGAGCAGGCCCTCGGTGAGCATGTTGAGCACCCGGAACTGCTGCGGGGTCAACGAGGCGATCGCTTCGGCGAAGCGGGTGTCTTCTTCGTCGGACTCGCCGAGCACGCTGGCCAGCGACTCGGGCAGCCAGATCTCGCCGCCGAGAATCTCGCTGACCGCCGCGGCTATCTCGCTCAGCGACGACGACTTGGGAATGAATCCCGAGGCGCCGTAATCGATCGCTCGGCGCACCACGTGCGGCTCGTCGCTGCCCGAGATCACTGCGACCGGGATCTCCGGGGTCTGGCCGCGCAACTGGATCAGTCCCGAAAAGCCATGCGCACCCGGCATGTGCAGGTCGAGCAGAATCAGGTCGGCATCGGGGTGGCGCGTCACCACCTCGGTCGTCGCTTCCATGGTGTCGGACTCGACGATCTCGGCCTGTGGCGCGACCTGTCGCAACGCCTGAGTCAACGCCGCTCGAAACAGCGGGTGATCATCGGCGACGATAAATTTCTGGGCAAAAGCCATTGAGTCTCCTCCGGATCCTCCTGCAGCGAGCCGTCGCGTCGGGAACTCTTCGCGGCCGGGCCTGTCGCCTAGGGTGACTGGCATGTTACCCCATGCCCATGCCGATTCCCAAGCTTCGCGAAGCGCGCTGTCAACGCTCGCGATCAGCCATGAAAAAGCCGGCCCCTGAAGGCCGGCAAAAATTGCCAGAAACCATCGCCGAACTGGCGTGCTCCACCCGTTGCTCTCTTCGTCTGTGCAAGCAGTTGGCGACTCCGAGCGGACGACGGCACTGGCTGTACAGGGCCTTACACTGAACAGGGCTCAGCGGTTGACACGATTCTCGATCAAATCCTCGACCACGCTGGGATCAGCCAGGGTGCTGGTGTCGCCCAGACCGTCGGTCTCGTTGGCGGCGATCTTGCGCAGGATGCGCCGCATGATCTTGCCCGAGCGGGTCTTAGGCAGGCTCGGCGCCCACTGAATCACGTCCGGCGAGGCGATCGGACCGATGTCCTTGCGCACCCACTTGATCAGCTCCTTCTTGAGCTCGTCGCTGGGCTCGTACTCGTCGCCCAGGGTGACGTAGATGTAGATGCCCTGGCCCTTGATATCATGGGGATAGCCGACCACCGCGGCCTCGGCCACCGCCTTGTGCGCGACTAGCGAGGACTCGATCTCGGCGGTGCCCATGCGATGCCCCGAGACATTGATCACGTCGTCGACGCGCCCGGTGATCCAGTAGTAGCCATCCTCGTCGCGACGGCAGCCGTCGCCGGTGAAATACATCCCCGGGTAGGCAGAGAAATAAGTCTGCACGAAGCGTTCGTGGTTCTGCCAGATCGAGCGAGCCTGACCCGGCCAGGAATCGAGGATCACCAGATTGCCGTTAGCGGCGCCCTCGAGAATATTACCCTGGTTGTCGACCAGCGCCGGCAGCACGCCGAAGAACGGCCGTGTCGCGGATCCAGGCTTGAGATCGATGGCACCGGGCAACGGCGCAATCATGATGCCGCCAGTCTCGGTCTGCCACCAGGTATCGACAATCGGGCACCGGCTGTTGCCGATCACCCGATGGAACCACTCCCAGGCCTCGGGATTGATCGGCTCGCCGACCGACCCCAGCACCCGCAGGCTGTCGCGCTTGCTGCTGTCCATCACCGTGTCGCCATGAGCCATCAGCGCGCGGATCGCGGTCGGCGAGGTATACAGGATCGAGACGTTGTGCTTGTCGATCACCTCGCCGATGCGCCCCGGCGTCGGGTAGCTGGGCACGCCTTCGAACATCAGCGTGGTCGCACCGTTGGCCAGCGGCCCGTAGACGATATAGCTGTGACCGGTGATCCAGCCGACATCGGCGGAGCACCAGTAGACCTCGCCCTCCTGATAATCGAATACGTACTGATGGGTCAGCGCGGCATGCAGCAGGTAGCCACCGGTGGTGTGCTTGAGCCCCTTGGGCTGGCCGGTGGAACCCGAGGTGTAGAGGATGAACAGCGGATCCTCGGCGTTCATCGGCTCCACCGGGCAGTCGCTTGACTGCTGATCGACGATCTCGTCGAACCATACGTCACGGCCGTCGTGCCAGTCGATCTCGCCGCCGCTGCGCTTGACCACCAGCACCTTGTCGACCACATCGGTGCCGTCGCGGGTCAGCGCCGCGTCGACGTTTTCCTTGAGCGGCACGCGCTTGCCGCCGCGTACCGACTCGTCGGCGGTGATCACCACCTTGGATTGCGCATCGACCACCCGCTGGGCCAGCGCATCCGGCGAGAAGCCGCCGAATACCACCGAATGGATCGCCCCGATGCGCGCGCAGGCGAGCATCGCCATGCTCGCCTCGGGCACCATCGGCATGTACAGGGTGACAGTATCGCCCTTGCCCACGCCCATGGATTTCAGCGCATTGGCCAACTGACTGGTGCGCGCGTGCAGGTCGCGAAAGCTGTAGGTCTTCGAGTCGCCGGGATCGTCGCCTTCCCAGATGATCGCCGGCTGGTCGCCGCGGCGCTCGAGATGACGGTCCAGACAGTTGTAGCAGGCGTTGAGCTCGCCATCCTCGAACCAGCGGATATCCACATTGTGGGCGTCGAAGACGGTGTGCTTGATCTTGGTCGGCGCCCTTGACCAGTCGAGACGCTTGGCCTGCTCGGCCCAGAAGCTTTCCGGGTCGTCGACGGACTGCTGGTACATCGACAGGTATTTCTCCTTGTCGGCCCATGCGTTGGCGGCAAACTCCTCACTGACTGGATGGACTTTCTGCTGCTCGGTCATGTCGCGCCTCTATCCTGGAAAGTAGTGGCCTTGGCCTCGGCGAGTCGGCCGGCATTGTGTGGCCAGGCCATGATGAAATTGTAGACAGCTTATACCCAGCGGGGGCAAGCCCCCCAATTAGACATTGGTCGCAGCAAATTTCGCTTTTATTTCAGTCAATTACAAAAGTCTCAGGAGACCGTGCATTCCCTGTAGACCAGCGCGGCGCGGCACTTGCGGCAAAAGTAGTCTCGTCCGGCGCGCGCGTTGGCGTGCCGACGGCGGCTGAAGAAGTGATCGCGACAGGCGCAGCGATAGCGATACGGCGCCGGACTCGCCGTTCGCGTATCGAAGACATGCGTCGCGCGCGGCTCGAGTCCATAGAGCGCGCGCATCACATGCTTCCATTCGCGACCATGCGGGCGTACCCGTGGGCCTTCGTCGAGATGATGAACCAGCCAATGGGCCATCTCGTGGGGGATCACGTCGGTAAAGAACGCCAGCCGGTTCTCGGCGAGCAGCTGCGGATTGAAGCGCAGCCCGCCCCGGCCGAAATGTGCCTGACCGGCGCCCTTGCCGCGCAGATCGAGCCAGACCGCCGGACGCGGCAAGTGGGGGTGCACTTCACAGGCCAGTCGCCACGCTTCGGCGGCGCGGGCATGCGTCGCGGCATGCAGGCCAGCGCGGTCGAGCGCGGCCAGCCAGTCGGCATCGGGGGTGGGGAGCGTCGGTGCTTGCATAGAGGTGCTAGAATGCCGACGAATACGGCGCGCGGCAAGCGCCGCCCAGCCTTCGTTCGAGCCTTGCCTGGAGGAACTCAACCGATGTCAGAAACGCCCCCGCCGCAGCCACTGCTCGACGACGATGCGCTGGATTTGCTCGACGATTTCCTCGACTCCGAGCGCGCCGGCGACGACGCCCTGGATATCATCGGCGCGCACGGTTTTCTGGTCGCGCTGGCCGTCGCGCCGCGCGAAGTGCCGGCGACGACCTGGATCAGCGAGCTGTTCCACGGTGAACCGGCATTCACCGACGACAGCGAGCGCGAGACGGTCCTCGGCCTGCTCGAACGCCTGCGCAGCAATGCCATTGCCGCGCTGGAACAGGGCCAGTTACCCGAGCTGCCGTTCGAACTGACGCTCGACGGCATCGCTCCCGAAGAGACCCCGATCGGCGACTGGTGCGCCGGCTTCATGGAAGGCGTATTTCTCGACGAAGCGGCCTGGTTCGAGGACGACGAAGAAGCCGCGGCGACGCTGCTGCTGCCGTTCATGGCGCTGTCGGGGCTGTTCGACGACGAGCCCGACATGGCCGAGTTCATTGCCGAGCCGCGCGAGGCCGAACGTCTCGTCGCCCAGCTTCCCGAGCTGGTGCTTGACCTGTACCTGCACTATCGCGTCCCGCCGGAAAAGCCCAAGCCGGCGCCGCGCAAGAAGAAGCCCGCCGGGCGCGGCGGCAAGCGCCGCTGAGGGTGCGTAGGCCGCGCCGCGCTCATTTGAGGCGTGTCACCCAGGCGTCCAGCGTGCCGTAAAGCCATTCGCGCAGGCGCTGGCCGAGTGGTCGCTGGGCCCAGCGCTCGGGCAGGATTTCATGGCTCTGAGCAAAGTTGTCCTCGAACAGCGCCGCCACTTCCTTGGCGAAGCGTGCATCGTGGATCTCCTGGTTGGCCTCCAGATTCCACTGCAGGCTCCAGTGGTCGAAGTTGCAGGAACCGATCGACACCCAGTCGTCGGCCAGCGAGAACTTGGCATGGATGAAGCGCGGCTGATATTCATAGATGCGCACGCCGGCGCGCAGCAGCCGCCGGTAGAAACGCTGGCCGGCATAGCGAATGCCCGGATGGTCGTGGGCCTCGCCGGGCAGCAGCAGGCGCACGTCGACGCCGCGCCTGGCAGCCCGCGCCAGGCGTCGCCGCAGGCTCAGGGTGGGCACGAAATAGGGTGTGCAGAACCAGATGCAGCGCTGGGCGTTGGCGATCTGCTGATGCAGCGACAGGCGGATCGCCTGGTAGCGATAGCCCTGGCCCCAGACCACCCGGCCGCGCATGCCCTTATAGTCCTCGAGCGGCGCGATCGCCATCTGCAGGCCCTTGACCAGCCGCGGATCGCCCTTGCCGTGCGTCAGCGGCGAATCCCACAGCCGCGAGAACAACCGCATCCAGTCGGCGACCACCGGCCCCTCGATGCGCACCGCGACTTCGAACCAGGCATCGAGGAAGGTGTCGCTGGCGCCGAAGCCACCGGTGAAGGCGATATGGCCGTCGACCACCAGCAATTTACGATGATCGCGGGTCAGGTTCTTGGCCAGCCGCCGCCAGGCCAGCGGATTGAAGAAGCGCAGGGCCACACCGCCATCGGCCAGACGCTGGCGGTCATCGGCCTGCAGGCCCATCGCCCCATAGCCATCGAGCAACGCCAGCACCGGTACGCCGCGCGCCGCCGCGGCGATCAGCGCATCGATCAGCTGGGTGGCCAGGTGTCCCGACTCGACCAGATAGAGCTCAAGAATGATCGAATGCCGTGCCGCCGCGATCGCCTCGGTCATCGCCGGCAGAAAGCATGCGCTTTCCGGCAGCAACGCGAACCGGTTGCCGTCTCGCCAAACCCCGCGCATCGCCTGCTCCCTGTTCGCTGTCATTCCCGCCGTCCTCACGCTCATCGTCGCCGACATTCGGGCGTGGCATGTCGCTATAATGCCTGAACATTCTCAGAATCGGCATTCGGATGGCTCTGCTGAACCCGTTACGCATCGCGCTTCGCCGCCTGCTCGCCGCCTGGACCGAACTGCGTCTGGTCGAACCCGCGCCCGAGCGGCTCAACCTCGACCCGAACCGCCCCACGCTCTATGTACTGCCGCATCCGGCACTTTCCGATCGCCTGCTGCTGGCCGATTTCTGTCGCCGCCAGGGCCTGCCCGACCCGGAACGTCGCTGGCAGCTGGGCAGCCTGACGTTACCCGGCTGCCTGGCGCTGCCGGTTCACAAGCGCCGCCTGTGGCCACGCCGTCGGCCCCGGCCATCGCCGCTGGCCAAGGTCATCGATGCGCTCGCCGCAGCGCCCGACGGCGACGTGCAACTGGTGCCGGTCAGCGTGTTCTGGGGGCGCGCGCCGGGCAAGGACTTCGGCTTCTGGAAGATGCTCGCCGCCGACAGCTGGCAGTTCACCGGCCGGCTGCGCAGGGCACTGTCGGTGCTGGTCAATGGCCGCAACGTCGAGCTGCACCTGGGCGAGCCGCTGTCGCTGCGCGAACTGCTCGACGAGCGTCCCGGCGCGTTGCCCAGCCGCAAGGTCTCGCGGGTGCTGCGGGTGCATTTCCGGCGCGTGCGCACCCGTGTCATAGGTCCCGACCTGTCGCACCGCCGCACGCTGATCCATGGCCTGATCGCCAGCCCCGAGATCCAGCGCACCATCGCCGAGACCAGCGCTGCGCTGGGCCAATCGCGGGCGCGCGGCGAACGCCGCGCGCTGCGTTACGGGCGCGAGATCGCCTCCAACATGTCCTACCCGATGCGCTTTCTGGAGCTGTCCTGTCCTGGCTGTGGAACCGCCTCTACAACGGCATGCCATTAACAATATCGACCGGGTCAGGGGAGCTGGCCCGGGATCACGACGTGGTCTACGTGCCCTGCCATCGCTCCCACATCGACTACCTGCTGCTCTCCTATGTGCTGTACAAGAATGGCCTGATGCCGCCCCATATCGCCGCCGGCATCAACCTGAACATGCCCTGGTCGGCCCGCTCCTGCGCCGCGGCGGCGCCTTCTTCATGCGCCGCAGCTTCAAGGACAACCCGCTCTACAGCACTGTGTTCAACGAATACATGCACCGTCTTCTTCGGCGGCTATTCCGTGGAGTACTTCATCGAAGGCGGGCGCAGCCGCACGCGGCCGCCTGCTCACCCCGCGCCCGGCATGCTGGCCATGACCGTGCGCAGTTTCCTGCGCGGACAACAAGAAGCCAGCTGACCTTCGTGCCCATCTACTTCGGCTACGAAAAGGTGCTGGAGAGCTCAAGCTATCTCAAGGAGCTGCAGGGCGGGCGCAAGAAACAGGAATCGCCCTTCGGCCTGCTGCGTGTGCTCGGCCAGCTGCGCCAGCCGTATGGCCGGGTCCAGGTGAACATCGGCGAACCGCTCAAGTTGAGCGAGTTCCTCGATCGCGAGACGCCCGAGTGGCGGCGCACGCTCCACGACATACGGCCACCCTGGCTGACACGGGCCGTGCCCCGGCTGGGTCTCGAACTGGGCCTGCGCATCAATGCCGCCGCGGCGCTGAACTCGGTCAATCTGTGCGCGCTGGTGCTGCTGGCGACGCCGCACCAGGCGATCGAGGCGGAGCTGATCGAGCGTCAATTGATGCTGCTCGTGACGCTGCAGCGCGACCTGCCCGGCGGCGCGCATCGCAGCCTGCCCGACGACACGCCGCGCGACTGGCTGGCCGAAGCCGCCTGGCTGGGCTTCATCGAACGCCGTCCCCAGGCGCTCGGCGAGCTGATCCTGGCCAACCGCCAGCAGGCCACATTGCTGACCTGGTATCGCAACAACGTCCAGCATCTGTTCGCGCTGCCCGCACTGGTGGCGTTCGCCTTTCGCAACAATCCGCGCTTCGATCTCGAGACGCTCAACCAGCGCCTCGCCCCGGCCTGGCCGCTGGTCGCCCGGGAGCAGTTCGCCAGCCTGCCGGCAGCGGATTTCCGCCAGGCGCTGGGCGTCACCCTCGATACGCTGACCCGCCACGGCCTGCTCGAACGCCACAATGACAGCTGGCAGCGCCCCGCCGAGCTCAGCGTCGAGGCCGAACAACTGCAACTGCTGGGTCGGCTGGCCCAGCCGACCCTGGAGCGCGGCTACCTGCTGCTGGCGGCCCTGCTGAGCCGGCCCAGCGCCAGCCTGACCCGCGAAGAGCTTGAGGAGCACAGCCATCAGCTCGCCGAGCGGCTGACGCTGCTGTCGGGGCTCAACGCGCCGGAATTCTTCGATCGGCGCTTGTTCAGCGGCCTGCTGGACACCCTGGAAAGCGAGGGCTGGCTATGGCAGGAAAACGCCAAGCTGGCCTTCGACAGCCTGCTCCAGGAGGCGCTGACCCGCAGCCGCAGTCTGTTCGACCCGGCCCTGCGTCACCGCCTTTTACAAATCGCCCAGCAGCACGAGGCGGGCGAGCCTAAGAGGCCCAGCACTCCCTCGCCTGAGACCGAGGCCCACGCTCAGCCACGCAGCGAGCGGTGAACGTAGAGGTCGTAGCGGCTGGTCTTGGCCTCGAGGGTATGCGCCGGCCGAGGCCCGGCGATCGGCGGCGCCTTGCGCGGGCGCTTGACCGCGACCCGGTGGGTGGCGACATCCAGCGCCGCCTCGAGCAGCCGTGGCGCATCGTCATCGTCACCGGCGAGCTCGCGAAACAGGCGCATTTCCTTCTTGACCAGCGCCGACTTGTCGCGATGCGGAAACATCGGGTCGAGGTGAATCACCTGCGGAGCGAAGCGCGACTCTTCCACCGCCGCGAGCAACGCCCGCGAATCGCCGGCATCGACGCGCCGCAGCCGCATTCGCGCGACGATCTCGGCAACGTCCCTATCAGCGCTGGCCCGTACCAGGGCATCCTCGAGCAGCGCGGCGATCGCCGGCACGCGCTCGAGCATCAGCACCTCGGCACCCAGCCCGGCCAGCACGAAGGCATCGCGGCCCAGCCCGGCGGTGGCGTCGACCACGCTCGGCGTCACGCCCTTGGCCAGCCCGCAGGCCTTGGCCACCAGCTGGCCGCGGCCGCCACCGAAACGTCGCCGATGACCGGCCTGGCCGGCGACGAAGTCGGCCGACAGCGGCTTGCCATAGCGCGCAGGATCACCGGCGATCGCCAATCCCGCGTCTGTCTCGAGCAGCCACAGCCCGCTGGCCGGTGGGCTCGCCATCCAGCGCAGCCCGAGCCGCTCGGCCAGCGCTCGCAGCGACTCGCCGACCACCACCGGGGGCGGCGGCGTCATGCCAGCCACAACCCCAGCAGCACGACACCCAGCACCAGCCGATAGACGGCGAACGGCCACATGCCGATGCGATCCAGCGCCGCCAGAAACAGCTTGATGCAGACGAGTGCGGCAACGAACGATAGTCCGATACCGATCAGCACGTCGTGCAGCGCGGCATCGGTGCCGGTCTCGGCAAGCTCCAGCCCCTTCAGGGTACCCGCGGCGACAATCAACGGGATCGACAGCAGAAACGAGAAGCGCGCCGAACTCTGACGGTCGAAGCCCAGCAGCAGTGCCGCGGTGATGGTGATCCCCGAGCGCGAGGTGCCGGGGATCAGCGCCAGCGCCTGAAACAGGCCGACGATCAGCGCCGCCTTGAGGCTCAGGCTGGCGAGATCGCGGCTGCGGCTCCCGCGCACATCGGCCCACCACAACAGCAGGCCGAAACCCAGCGTCGCCAGCGCGATCACCAGCGACGAGCGTAACGAGGTCTCGATCAGGTCGTTGAACAGGCCGCCGACGATCACTGCCGGCAGCGTCGCCAGCAGCACCATCCAGCCCAGCCAGCTGGCGTCGGTCTGACGCGAGGCCAGCGACCCACTGCCGGCGAACTGGCCGAACCAGCCGCCCAGGATATTCGCCACCTCGCGGCGAAAGGCCAACAACACCGCCGCCAGCGTGCCGATGTGCACGGCGACGTCGAAGGCCAGCCCCTGGTCGGGCCAGCCGAGGAGCTGCGAGGGTAGAATCAGGTGCGCCGACGAGGAAATCGGCAGGAACTCGGTGAGTCCCTGAATGAGCGACAGCGCAACCAGTTGAAGCCAATCCATCGTCAGCAATCCTTGTGATCAGCGAAAGCGCCAAAGCGCATGGGAACGGCACAGACCGGTTCGAAGGCTCGACCGAGCCAGGCGTTCAAGAGGATAAACGAGTCGTTTGCCGGAGCGTTCAACGAGCAGCCCTTGAACGCCCAACGCGCGAGATCGATCTAAGCGTATTTAATTCAAGCGCGCTTCCAGGCCACCTCGTTACGCAGGTAGACCGGCGTGGCCTCGTGCGGCGCCCGGCCCTCGCCACGCGCATGCGCCTGGGCAGCCAGCCGCACCATCCACTCCGCACTTGGCTGGCGATCGGGCAGCCGCTGAGCCATGGCGTCCTGTACCCAGACCGGCATCGACTCCCACAACGTCCAGCCGGAGCCGACGCCACACCAGTCGACGTCGCGGGTTTCAGAGGGCAATTCGAAGCGCTCCGGGGGCATCACCGCCTCGTCGGCCAGCGCGGTGAGTTCGCCGTCGCGGCAATGATAGGCGGCGACGTAGATCTCGCTCATGCGCGCATCGAGCGCCGGCGCCACGTAGCGCACATGCAACTCATGGTGGGCAGCCAGCGCCAGCGCGGCGAGCGTCGATACGCCGAGCAGCGGCCGCTCGAGACCGAACGCCAGACCCTGGGCGACGCCGGCGGCGATCCGCAGCCCGGTGAACGAGCCCGGGCCATGGCCATAGGCCAGCGCGTCGAGATCAGCGGGGGTGAGCCCGGCCTCGGCGAGCAGTTCATCGATCATCGGCATCAAGCGCCGGGTGTGCTCGCGGGGGGTCAACGCGAAACGCGACAGCACCTCGCCGTCGCGCCACAGCGCGCACGAGCAGGCGCTCGAAGAGGCATCCAGGGCCAACAGTGTCGACATGGCAATTACGCCTGGTGGAATGGCGCGGGCATTATACGGCCGGCGGCGAGCCGGCAAAAGCTGCGCGCGACGAGTCCACCCTAAACGCAGCAGCCCGGCCACCGGGGCCGGGCTGTCGGTTCATGCTGGCAAGGTCGCGACTCAGCCTTCCAGCGCCTCGATCACCTGGCGCTTGATGTCATCGACCGTGCCGATCCCGGCGATGCGGTGATAGGTCGGCGCCTCCCCGGGCGCCTGCTCGGCCCATTCGCGGTAGTAGGCAACCAGCGGCTCGGTCTGCTCGTGGTAGACGGACAAGCGATTGCGCACCGTCGACTCGCGGTCGTCCTCGCGCTGGATCAGCGTCTCGCCGGTGACGTCATCCTTGCCCTCCTCCTTGGGCGGGTTGTACTCGAGGTGATAGACGCGCCCCGAATCGGGGTGCACGCGGCGACCCGCCAGACGCTTGACGATCTCCTCGTCATCGACGGCGATCTCGACCACATGATCGAGCTTGACGCCGGCTTCCTTCATCGCGTCGGCCTGCGGGATGGTGCGCGGAAAGCCATCGAACAGAAAGCCGTTGGCACAGTCCGGCTGGCCAATGCGCTCCTTGACCAGGGCGATGATGATGTCATCGGATACCAGCCCGCCGCCGTTCATGATCTCCTTGACCTTGAGGCCCAGATCGCTGCCTTCCTTGACCGCGGTACGCAGCATGTCGCCGGTGGAAATCTGCGGAATGCCGTAGCGCTCGCAAATGAACTGGGCTTGCGTACCTTTGCCGGCACCGGGGGCGCCCAAGAGGATCAAACGCATCTGTGCTGCTCCTTTAGATTTTTTCGCGGCCAATGGTCATTGACACTGGCGTAGTGAGTGTCGGAGGCGGCGCCGTCCGTGACCAAGAGAAGATCAACGACGATACCGGGGGCGTCGCAGCCAGACAAGCAGACAAACGGCTGAACGCGGCGTCATGTCGCACTGCTTTTCCTTGTACTGTAGAAGCCAGCCGCGCTCATCGCCTCGTGCCAGGGAGACTCAACCGGACAGGTGTTGCCAGAGCAGCACCCCCCAGGTCAGCCCGGCCATCAGCAGCGACAGCATCACCGCGGCGGAGCCGATGTCCTTGGCACGCCCCGAGAGCACATGATGCTCGGGGCCGATGCGGTCGACCACGGTCTCCACCGCGCTGTTGAGCAGCTCGACGATCAGCACCGCCACGCAGCTGCCGACCAGCAACAGCCATTCGACCGGTGTTTCACCGACCCACCAGGCCAGCGGCAGCAGTAACAGGCACAGCACCGTCTCCTGGCGAAAGGCCGCCTCGTTGGCAAACGCTGCCTTGAAGCCCTTGAGGGAATAGCGGGTCGAGTTCACCAGATGCCGCCAGCCGGTTTCGCGTGGTTTCATGCTGCCACTTCACTCCTGTTGCACGCCTGGGACACCGGATTGGCCGGGCCTGCCGAGGCTTCTGGCAAATCGCCGCGAAGCGACGCTGCCGATGATCCGCCGATGGTAGCAAAGGCCCCTGCGCTGGCAAGCACCCACGCCGCGGCGCGCATTGCCGGTCCCGGTTACTGCGGCTAGTCTGGAATGATTGTGAGATGCCTAACCATCAGGTGACACCCATCAGGAGACAACCATGCCCCGCGTGCTGATGCTCAAGGATGAAGACCCGCGCGCCCGGGTCGAGACGATCGACGAGGAGCGCCTGCCCGAGCGCGCCGTGACCGTCGATATCGACTTTTCCGATCTCAACTACAAGGATGCGCTGGCGGTGACCGGCAAGGGGCAGATCGTCCGGGAGTACCCGTTCGTGCCGGGTATCGACTTCGCCGGTACGGTGCGCAGCTGCGAAGGCGAACGCTTCGCCCCGGGCGACAAGGTGATCCTCACCGGCTGGGGGGTCGGCGAACGTTACTGGGGTGGCTTCGCCGAGACCATGCGCGTCGACGAGGAGTGGCTGGTGCCCTGCCCCGAGGCGCTGACGACCCGCGAGGCGATGCTGTTCGGTACCGCCGGCCTGAGCGCCATGCTCAGCGTGATGCGCCTGGAGGAGGCCGGCCTGGCGCGTGGTGCCCGAGTGGTGGTCACCGGCGCCACCGGCGGGGTGGGCAGCTGGGCGGTGAAGATGCTCGCCCATTACGGCTACGAGGTGCATGCGGTCACCGGCAAGCCCGATCAGGACGCGTGGCTCAAGGAGCTGGGCGCGGCCGAAGTGCTCGGACGCCACGAATTCGAAGGCGAACCGCGGCCACTCGAGAAGAGCCGCTGGGCCGGCGCCATCGATACCGTCGGCGACAACGTGCTGGCCAACGTGCTGGCGCAGATGGAGTATCACGGGCTGGCCGTCGCGGTGGGCCTGGCCGGCAGCAGCGAACTGCCCACCACGGTGATGCCGTTCATCCTGCGCGGGGTTTCACTGCTCGGTGTGGACAGCGCAATGCAGCCTCTGGCCCGGCGCCGAGAGGCCTGGCAGCATATCGCCGAGCTCCCCGAAACGGTCCGCCAGGCCATGCATTACGAGGAGCTCGGCATGGAGATGATCGCCGAGCGCGCCGAGGCGATGATCAACGGCGATATTCATGGCCGGCTGTTGCTCGATCCGCATATCGACTGAGTCGTTGGCCTGACTGCGGGTCGGCCGGTTGGGGCGTTGCGCGCTTTGCGCTAGAATCGCCTTCCGTTCGTCACCCGCACCGAGCCCACCATGCCCCACCGCATCGCCATCAACGGTTACGGCCGCATCGGCCAGTGTGTGCTGCGCGCGCTGGTCGAGCGCCCCGAACTCGAGCGCGACGCAGGACTCGAGGTGGTGGCGATCAACGAGCTTTCCGACCTGGCGACCGTCGCCTACCTGACGCGCTACGACACCACCCATGGACGCTTCCCCGGCGAGGTCGCCACCGACGGCGACACGCTCACCATCAACGGCCGGGCGATCACCCTGCTCTCGGAACCCGATCCGCAGCGCCTGCCGTGGGACGAACTGGACATCGACCTGGTGATCGAATGTTCGGGTAGCTTCAAGGACCGCGCCACCGCCGAGCAGCACCTCGCCGCCGGGGCCCGCCGCCTGCTGTTCTCGCAGCCCGCCGAATCCGACGTCGATCTGACGGTGGTCGGCGGCATCAACGAAGCCGCCCTCGAGCCGGCGATGCGCATCGTCTCGGCGGCCTCGTGCACCACCAACTGCCTGATCCCGATTCTCACCGTGCTCGACGAGGCGCTGGGCATCGAGCATGGCGTGACCACCACCATCCACTCGGCGATGAACGACCAGCCGGTGATCGACGCCTACCACAAGTCCGACCTGCGCCTGACGCGCTCGGCGATGCAGTCGATCATCCCGGTCGATACCGGCCTGGCGCGCGGCATCGAACGGCTGATGCCGACGCTCGCCGGACGCTTCGAATGCCTGCACGTGCGGGTGCCGACGATCAACGTCTCGGCGATGGACATGGCGATTTCAGTACGAAAGGCGTGCGACGCCGCCAGTGTCAATGCGCTGCTCGCCGAGGCCAGCCGCACGCGCCTGGCCGGGCGGCTCGGCTACACTGAAGAGCCCATGGCCTCGGTCGACTTCAACCACGATTCACGCTCGGGTATCGTGGACGCCACTCAGACCCGGGTCGCCGGCGGCCACCTGATCAAGCTGCTCAGCTGGTTCGACAACGAATGGGGCTTCGCCAACCGCATGCTCGACGTCGCCGCGCGGCTGGCCGAGCTCGATGCGCGGCCCTGACCATGGCCGCGTGCATCACGAGCGCGGCCCAACCGGATTCAGCCAACTGGCTCAGCCAACATGAGGAGCATCCGTCCATGAACGTGCGCAAGATGACCGACCTGGCACTCGCCGGCAAGCGCGTGCTGATTCGCGAAGACCTCAACGTCCCGGTCAAGCAGGGCAGCGTCACCTCCGACGCGCGTATCCGCGCCTGCCTGCCGACCATCGAGGCGGCCCGCGACGCGGGCGCCAAGGTGTTGCTGATGAGTCACCTGGGCCGCCCCAGCGAAGGCGAGCCCGCCGATGAATTTTCACTGGCCCCGGTCGCCACCCATCTGGGCAAGTTGCTCGGCCAGCCGGTACGGTTGGTCGACGACTATCTGGGCACCCCGGTCGAGGTCGCCGACGGCGAAGTCGTGCTGCTCGAGAACGTGCGCTACAACCGCGGCGAGAAAAAGGACGACGAGGCGCTGGCCCGCGCCTACGCCAAGCTCTGTGATATCTACGTCATGGACGCCTTCGGCACCGCGCACCGCGCCCAGGCCTCGACCCATGGCGTCGCGCGCTTCGCCGCCGACGCCTGTGCCGGGCCGCTGCTGGCCCGCGAACTCGAGGCGCTGGAAAAGGCCCTGGCCACGCCGGCACGGCCGATGGTGGCGATCGTCGGCGGCTCCAAGGTCTCGACCAAGCTCGAGGTGCTCAACGCACTGTCCGAGAAGTGCGATCAGTTGATCGTCGGTGGCGGCATCGCCAACACCTTCATCGCCGCGGCGGGCCACAACGTCGGCAAGTCGCTGCACGAGGCCGACCTGGTGGACCAGGCCAAGGCGCTGATGGCCAAGGTCGAGATCCCGCTGCCCAGCGATGTGGTGGTCGCCACCGAGTTCTCCGAATCGGCCGAGGCGGTGGTGCGTCCGGTCGATCAGGTCAGGGACGACGAGATGATCCTCGACATCGGCCCCGAGACCGCCTCGCGCTTCGGCGCGTTGCTCAAGGACGCCGGTACAATTCTCTGGAACGGCCCGGTCGGGGTGTTCGAGATCGATCAGTTCGGCAAGGGCACCGAGGCGCTGTCCAAGGCGATCGCCGAGAGCAACGGCTTTTCCATCGCCGGTGGCGGCGACACCCTCGCGGCGATCGACAAGTACGCCATCGAGGACAAGGTCTCGTATATCTCCACCGGCGGCGGCGCCTTCCTCGAATACGTCGAAGGCAAGCAGCTGCCGGCGGTGGTCGCCCTGGAGGACGCCGCCAAGTAAATCGCCAACGTGTAAATCTTCAAGACACAGCACCACCAACCCGGGGCGGCTCTTAAGCCGCCCCAGTTATCACTTCATGGCAGCCGCCGGCGGTGGCTTGGCTATCTGGAGTCACGCCATGCATAACCTGATCATCCCGCTTATCACCTGTGTCCTCGCCTTCGCCGCGATCTTCGGTTACCAGGCCTACACCGACAGCCAGCTCGACGAACACATCGCGCAGGCCATCGCCGCCTCGCTCGACGGCGAGCGCCCCGACGAACTCAAGGTCGAGCTGACGAATACCCATGAGGTCAACAAGGGCTATGGCATCTGCGGGGAGTACAGCCTCGCGTCGCCGGCGAACAGCGGCGGGGTATTCTTCTACAGCGAGGTCAACGAACGCGTGACGCTGGGTGCCGACGATCCTCGCTACCAGGCAAATTGCGGCGGGCGCTGAGCATTGCGGCTCCTCTCAGCCATTCAGCCATGATCGGCGCGAATCGCCTGCTTACCGTGACGCTGATACCACTGCGACGCGGCGATACGGAAGAATCGCTCGGTCACCGCGGCCTCCACCGGGCGGGTGGCCAGCGACACATACTGTCAGGCTTAATGACTTTTAGCCCCTTGCCGGGCACGACTCAAGGAGGAGTCCATGACGGGCATTCCGTGGATCATCGCGGCTGCGGCCCTGTGGGGCGTGGCCGGTGGTTTGGCGGGCGTTCTCATCGAACGTGGCTGGGAACCGCTCGTGGTGGCGTTCTATCAGGCGGCCATCGGTTTCATCTGCCTGCTCATCTGGCTGTGCCTGCAGCCTCGTGAAGGCCTGCGCAGCAATCGCAACCAGCTATTCTGGGCGGTATTGGCCGGCATCGGCATCGCCGGCAACTTCGCGTTGTACTTCCTGAGCATCCAGCAAGCCAACGTCGCCATCGCGGCCACGCTGATGTACACAGCCCCGGTGTATGTCTATCTGGTGGCCTTCCTCGCCGGCCTCGAGCGCGCCTCGCTGATCATCTGGCTGTGCCTGGCCCTGGTCATCGCCGGTGTTGTACTGCTGACCGGCGTGGCCGGCGCCGCCACTGCCGGTCTCTCAGGGTTCGGCATCGCCAGTGGTATCGGCGCCGGGCTGGCCTATGCGCTATTCATCTTCGGCTTCAAGTACGCGGCGCTGCATGGCCGCCCTCATCTGGTACTGGTGGTCGCCTTTGCGACCGTGCTGCTATGCCTGTTTCCCTTCATCGATCATGCGCAGGCCGTCGCCGCAGTGCGCTCGGCTGATATCGGCTGGTTCGTGCTGCTCGGGCTGTTCGGTGTGGGCTTGTCGTTTCTGCTGTATATCGTCGGGCTACGCAGGACATCGCCTACCGTGGCTTCGATCATCGCCATGATCGAGCCGGTCACCGCGTCGTGGTTCGGGGTTGCGGTGCTCGACGCGGTTCTCAGCCTGACCCAGTTGCTGGGCATGGCGCTCATTCTGCTGACGGTGACTTATCTGAGCGTTCGCCAGCGTTGACGGCAGTTATCGACTAGCCTGAGGGCGCGCGCCAGGAACGGCGGCGTTATATACGACAGACAAGGAGAGTGTATGCAACTCAAGGGTCCGGCACTGGTAATGCTGGCAGCATTTTTATGGGGCGTTTCCGGCGGAATCGGCGGGCTCTTGATGAACCACGGCTGGAGTCCGCTGGTGGTAACCTTCTACCGCGGCGCAGTCGGGCTGCTGTGTATTTTTGCCTGGTGGGCTCTGCATCGCCAATCCAGCACTCCGCCAAAGGAAGGTGGGCGTTATCACTGGCTATGGTCGATGCTGGCGGGGTTGGGCGTCGCCGGTAACCTGACGTTTTATGCGATTGCCATTGACCGCACCAGTGTCGCGGTCGCCGCTACCTTGATGTACACCGCGCCGATCTATGTGCTGATTGCCGCCTTCCTGGCCGGCTACGAACGCGCCAACTGGGGAAAGGCGGTGGGCATTGCCCTGGTTCTGCTGGGTGTCGCCCTGCTCACCGGCGTTATCAACGGCGGCGCATCGGGCATAACGGCGATCGGCGTGGCGGCGGGGATCGCCTCGGCGCTGTCGTATACCCTGTTCCTTCTGGCTTTTCAGAATGCCGCCGCACGCGGCGCCGTACCCACCACGCTGGCCATCGCCTTCACCACCTTCGTGGTGGTGCTTGCACTGCTCGTGGATCATGGCCAGGTGATTGCCGCGCTGCACTCCACCGATCTCGTCGGCTTCCTGCTGCTCGGGGTGCTCGGCGTCGGCCTGTCGTTTGCCGTTTACCTGCCCGGGCTACGACGCACCCCGGCCAGCCTGGCCGCGATGATCGCCATGGTGGAGCCAATCACCGCATCGTTGTTCGGCCTGCTGATCCTGGGCGAAATCCTCGGAATCATCCAGTGGCTGGGCATGGCGATCATCGTCATCACCGTGACGGCATTGAGCGTTCGCCAGAACTGACTGATCCATTCCCTGCACGGCAGGCAACGGCGTCCTGGTTGAATCTCGTGGCCTACTGGTTCGCCTGCTAAACTCGGCGTTTTCTCACCCAGCCCCGCCATCGGAAACGCCATGTCCGCCGCCCTGCTCACCCGCTTAACGGCCCGAACCTTCATCGCCCTGACGGGCCTGCTGGGGGTGGCGGGATTCCTGCTGGGCTGGCCTGCGGCCGATCCGCTGCTGCGCGCCGCGAGTGTGGTGGTGGTGTCGATCGCCTTGTGGGCAACCGGCTGGCTGCCACAGTGGCTGACCGCGCTGGCATTCTTCACGCTGTGCATGGTGGCCGGCGTGGCGAATGCCGACACCGTGTTTGCCGGCTTCTCGTCGGCGGCGACCTGGCTGGTCTTCTCGGGGCTGGTGATCGGCGCCGCCATTCAGCACACCGGGCTGGGCGAAAACCTGGCCAGCCGCGTCGGGCCATTGCTGGCACCCTCTTATCGGCTGGCGGTAAGCGGCGTGGTGGTCCTGGGTCTGGCGATGGCCTTCGTCATGCCCTCGGCGATGGGGCGTATCGTGTTGATGGCGCCGATCCTGATCACTCTGGCCGATCATCTCGGTTACGCAGAGGGCCGGCGGGGGCGCACCGGGGTGATTCTCGGCGGCATGATGGGCACCTATCTGCCCACCTTCGCGATTCTGCCGGCCAATGTACCCAACAACGTGCTGATGGGCGCCGCCGAGACGGTGCTGGGCGAGGCACCGAGCTATAGCGCCTATCTGCTGCTGCACTTCCCGGTGCTGGGATTGCTCAAGGCGATCATCCTGATAGGGGTAATGCTACGCCTGTACCCGGATAGCGACCCACGCCCCGAGGCACGCCAGGCCAGCGAAGCGTCTGCCTTGAGCGGGACGCAGAGGGGGCTCGCCGGATTGCTCGCCGCGGCCGTACTGCTGTGGCTGAGCGATGCCTGGCATGGCGTTTCACCGGCCTGGATCGGCATGGCAATCGCATTCGTGTGCCTGTTCCCGGGCAGCGGGCTGATGAAAGCCAAGCCGCTGCAGTCGCTCAATTTCGAGTCGCTGATCTATGTCGCGGGGATCGTCAGTCTCGGTGCGCTGGCCCACCAAAGCGGGCTCGGCGCGCGTATCGCCCACTTTCTGCTCGAAGCGCTACCACTGGGCGAAACCGGCGATGCGGCGACCTTCGGTTTGCTGAGTGGCCTGGCGATGGCGCTGGGCACGCTGGTCACGTTGCCGGGGGTGCCGGCGGTGCTCACGCCGCTGGCTCCGGAGATGGCCACGATAACCGGCTGGTCGCCGGAAGCGATCACCATGAGCCAGGTGGTGGGATTTTCTACCGCGCTGCTGCCCTACCAGGCGCCGCCGCTGGTGGTGGGGCTGATCAGCGCCGGGCTTAAACTGCACGACGCCATGCGGGTGTTGCTGATCATGGCGGCCATCAGCCTGGTAGTACTGTGGCCGCTGGATTATCTGTGGTGGCAAGTGCTGGGCTGGATTTAAACGTCTGGCACGCTATCGAGCAGCCTCGCAAGAAGCTGCTCGATAGCGTGTCACCGGCTTCGATTCGCCAGCTTTAGATGCCGTAACGGCCGCCGTTCTGAGCCATATAGCTCCGATAGGCGCTTTCGGTCATGTTCTCGAGCAGACGATAGGCTTTCGCGCCGAAACGCTTCAATAAAGATGTCTGAGTGGTATTGGATGAGGTCTGGGTAGTCATTGGTATCTTGCCCCTGCTGGTTAACAAGTTACCGACTATCATACCCTGGTCTTAGACCTTAGTCTAATTCTAAAACTTTGGTCGCATGCCGCCGAGCTGTGTGCCGGCATGCGACGGATGTTACGAGGCCGATGCTAGCCGAGCGGGCGGCGATTGTAATCGAGCAACCGCTGGCGGCGCTGGCGGCGGCGCTGGACACGACGCATCGCCTCGCTGCCGGCGCGCCGGCCGATGATTCGCGTAACGCCCACGATCACTCCGGTGCTTGCCCCCCATAGCAGCGCATGGCGCCACTTCACGTCACGGTCGTAAGGGTCGAGCGGAGGCTTGCCGACCTTGCGTTCGTAGGCCTTGCGCGCACCGTTCCTGGCAGCCACGCCGGCGGCGAGGGCCGCACCGGTGCTAAGCAGTGACCACAGCGTTTCATCTCTCATGAGCGTCTCCTTGTTGGCTCTTCCCTGAATCGCCGTGCCGCCGGATGACGGCGAGGCGCCACGCACTCAGCGTAGTCGAGCGGGTTGCGAATGCCGATATTGCAATGCAGCATGAAAGCCGATATCCCTGTAGAATCCCCTGAAGATAGCCGGCTCTTGTGCCGATAATTCATATAGCAAGCCCACCACGGTGTTCATTAATGCGTCAAACTTCCGCTCTCGATCCGCTGATGCCTTTCTCTCCATCGGCCCTCAGTGGCATCTGGTCGGTCAGCCTGATGACCTACGAACTCTGGGCCTCGTCGCTGTCGACGATCGCCCTGCGCAACAACCTCTGGTACACCCGCGTGCCCACCAGCCCCGCCATGCTCGACGAGAACCAGCGCATGGTCACCGAGAAGCTCGATGCCGGGCTCGAGGTTGCCGCCCAACTGCAGCAATCGCTGCTTGGCCTGTGCACCGGCAGCTATGCGCCCTGGTGGGAAACCGGTCAACGCGCGCTGGAACCCTATCACCGCCGCAGCACCGCCAACTCGCGCCGTCTGGCGGCGCTTTAGGCCAAGCCCCGAACGCTCGAACGCCTGACGCTCAGCCCGGGCTCTGCGGGTTCGACGCATCGAGGGTTCGGCTGCCGTCATAGGCAATGCACCGTCCGTACTCTTCCCAGGCAGGCTCCTTGTTGGGGCTGGCGATGAACACATCGCCCCGGGAGATGTTGGTCGGCGGCCCGCCGCGCTCCTGGCAGTTGGCAGCCTTGTCCACCGCGATGCGAAAGCCGTAGCGATTGTGCTCGAAGCGATTGTGGCTGAATACATTGTCGCGGCTGAAGCTGTTGTCCCAGCACTGCACCGGATCGCGATGGCGGATCGAGCAGGTCAAGAAGACTCCGGCCAACTGGTTGTTCTTGATCAGGTTGTTGCTGAACCGGTTGTGTTCGGCATCGGCCAGGTACAGGCCATGCGAGCCATTATCGGCGATAACGTTGTCGACGACCTCGCTGCCTTGCAGGTATTCGACGGTGATGCCCGCAGCGACGTTGTCTTCGATGACGTTGCCGACGACCCGCGTCGGACCGGCCCGATTGAGCGACAGACCATCCCACTCGGCCTGACTGAGAGTGTTGTTCTCGATCAGCACGTCTTGGCTGTGATACTCGGTCAGCAGGCAAGCGCTACGGCAGTGGCGGATATCCAGATCGCGCAGCACGATGCCTTCACCGCGCCTGACGACCAGCCCGCTATTGCTCAGGTAGGGCAGCGCCGGCTTGAATTCGCGCTCCGCCTGGGTATCTCCGCGAATCGCCAGGCGTTCCACCGTGACCTGGTTAATGGGCTTCTGCGGCTCGCGATGGTAGGCATCGCCCAGCACCAGCACCGGGCTGGGGGTACCCTCCTGCATCTGCAGCAGCGTGGCCTGCTGCCCTTGGCTTCCCTGGCCACGTAGCGTCAGATTGGCGCGCTCGATCACCACCATCTCGTTGAGACGATAGGTGCCTGCATCCAGGCAGACCGTCTGGTGCTGGCCGTTCTCAGGCAAGCCGTCGAGGGCATTCTGCAAATCCTCCCCTGGCCTGACGCGGCGGTCACAATCCGCCTCGGGGCTGGCCGCTGCCAGCTCCGTGCCAAGGGACAGAATCAGCGCCAACGCCGAGCAGACGAGCCATCCAACATGTCTCGGGGCAGCTAACAGCTTCACGAACTCCTCCTTTATCAAGCCGGCATCGGGCCGCGAGCGGTTACTCTGAACGAAATCGAAGTAGGCGACCATCGCGCGGGCCCCGCTCGTCTAAGCCAGGCCTCATGGGCCGTTTTCTTGACTCGGCTTGCATTGCCGATCCTTGTCCCTTTGAACTTGCCCCCTTGAAGAGGCGCGCTGGCATCATCACTGTGTATATTGTGAGCATGCAAATGGAATGAACACGCTCCCTAGCCGTCAACGCCAAGGAGGATGTGATGAGCCGCAAGACACTAACCGCCGTGAACCCCGCCAACGACAAGGTGATCGGTGAACACGAAATGCTCGATGAAGCGGGCATCAAGGACAAGCTGGACGCTACCCGCCGCGGCTATGCGGAACTGCGCAAGCTGCCGGTTGCCGAGCGCGCCAAGAAACTGCACGCCGTGGCCGACCTGATCGAAAAACGCCAGGCCGACATCGCCGAAGTGATCTGCCACGAAATGGGCAAGAAATTCGGTGACGTGATCGCCGAGACCCAGATCTCGGCGTCCATCGTGCGCTTCTACGCCGACAATGCCGAGGCTTACATGGCACCCAAGCCCAAGCAAGTGGCCGGTGCCCAGAAGGCCGAGGTGGTTCGCGACCCGATGGGCGCGGTGCTCGGCGTGATGCCGTGGAACTATCCGCTCTACCAGGTCGTGCGCTTTGCCGCGCCCAACCTGGCCGGCGGCAATGCCTGCCTGCTCAAGCATGCGTCCAACGTGCCGGGCAGCGCCAAGCTGATCACCCAACTGTTCCATGACGCCGGGTTCGAGGATGGCACCTTCACCTGGCTGCCGGTGTCCTCGCAGCGAGATCGCCGACATCATGCGCGACCCGATCGTCTGCGGGGTGACGCTGACCGGCAGCGAGGAAGCCGGCAAGGCGGTGGCCGCCACCGCTGGCGAACTGGCCAAGCCCAGCGTGCTGGAGCTCGGCGGCATCGATCCGCTGATCGTGCTCGACGATGCCGACATCGACAAGGCGGTCGAGATCGCCATCGATGGGCGTTTCGACAACACCGGGCAGAGCTGCGCGGCTTCCAAGCGGCTGATCGTCGTCGAGCCGCTGGTCGAACGCTTCACCGAACGCCTCGTCGACCAGGTGCAGAAGCTGCGCATCGGCGACCCGATGGACGAAAGCACCAACATCGGCCCGATGTCGCGCAAGGACCTGCGCGATGACCTGCATGATCAGGTTCAGCGTGCGGTACAGCACGGCGCGCAGATCGAGACCGGCGGCGAGATTCTCGACAAGCCCGGCGCCTGGTACGCACCGACCGTGCTGACCAACGTCGCGCCCGGCAACCCGGCCTTCGACGAAGAGCTGTTCGGCCCGGTGGCCTCGGTAGTCACCGCCGACGATACCGAACACGCCATCGAACTGGCCAACAACAGCCCCTACGGGCTGGGCGGCACCGTGGTCGGCCAGGACGTCAAGCGCGCCGAGCAGGTCGCGCGGCGCCTGGAGGTCGGCATGAGCTTCGTCAACCGCCCGACCACGCCGTTCGCCGAGCTGCCGTTCGGCGGCGTCAAGGGCAGCGGTTACGGGCGCGAGCAGAGCGAATACGGCTTCGGCGAGTTCCTCAACGTCCGGACCGTCTACGTCGCAGCCTGACTGCACCGTGCCAGGGCCCGCCGCCTTGCAACAGGCTTCATACGATAGGCAGGTCAATCGCCTTTGAGCCTGACGAGGGGCGCCGGGGACAAGCCAAAGAGGAGGTCCGACGCCATGGATGGCGTCGGTAGCGTACAGGGAGGTATTTACAGCGCCTCCCCGGCAGGCTTATCGACGGATCAGCCCCGAGTGACAACGCTATCTGCGATCACCTAATCCAACAGGCCTCATGCGTGAGGCTGCATGCACAAGGAGCGCACTGTGGACTATCGCAATCTCGGCCAGTCCGGCCTGCGCATCTCGCCCCTGACTCTCGGTACCATGACCTTCGGCGGCGTCGGCAAGATGGCCAGCGTCGGCAATACCGGCCTGAACGACGCCCAGCGCCAGATCGACATGGCCATCGAGCGTGGCGTCAATTTCTTCGATACCGCCAACATGTATTCCGAGGGCCGTTCCGAAGAGATCCTTGGCGAGGCACTCAAGACCAAGCGCGACGATGTACTGATCGCCAGCAAGGTCCGCTTCCCGATGGGTGACGGCCCCAACGACGACGGCCTGTCGCGCTATCATATCCTGCGTCAGTGCGAGGCCAGCCTGAAACGGCTGCAGACCGATCATCTCGATCTCTACCTGATGCACCAGTGGGACGGCCTGACACCGCTGGAAGAAACACTGGAGACCATGGATCAGCTGGTGCGCGCCGGCAAGATCCGCTACTACGGCGTGTCCAACTGGTCCGCCTGGCACGTCATGAAGGCGCTCAAGATCTGCGAGCGGCACAATTTCATCAAGCCGATCTGTCAGCAGATCCATTACACCGCCCAGGCTCGCGACGCCGAATTCGAACTGATGCCGGCGGCCGTCGACCAAGGGCTCGGCACCATGGTCTGGAGCCCGCTCGCCGGTGGCCTGCTCTCCGGCAAGTATCGCCGCGGCCAGCGCAGTCCCGATGGCACGCGCTTCAGCCAGGGCTGGACCGAGCCGCCGATCCACGACGAAGAGAAGCTCTTCGAGCTGATCGATACGCTGGTCGAAGTCGCCGATGGCCACGGCGTTTCCGCCGCCCAGGTAGCGCTGGCCTGGACGTTGACCCGTCCCGGCGTGTCCACCGCAGTGATCGGCGCGCGCAAGGACGAGCAGCTCAAGGACAACCTGGCGAGCGCCGAGCTCACCCTCAAGCCTGACGAGATCGCCGCCATCGAGAAGGTCAGCCGCCCGGCGCTGCTCTACCCCTACTGGCACCAGCACAACACCGCGGCCGAGCGCTTCGGTCCCGCCGACCAAGTGCTGCACGCCAATCACTTGCAGGAGTAAGACCGTGGTGCCGGTCAGCCGGTGCCGGTCAGCGGCGCGTGCGGCGCCGCTCAGGCACAATCATGCGCACACGCATCTTGTGACGCGGCTGGGCGGGTTTGCTCTCCCCGGCCGGCTCGGTGTCGTCGGGCGCTCGCTCTTGGGACGCCGACGACGTTCGCGGCACCCAGACGAAGACCGGCAGGGACACTCCCCAGCGAATGGCGCCGAGCCTCAGCGCCAGGGTGATGCCGACACCCAGGGTGATCGTGATCTCGGGAGGAATGGGCAGATAAGCCAAACCGGCATAGCTGCTGGCACCGACGATCGAAGCCGTCGCGTAGATCTCGCGGCGCAGCACCAGCGGCACCCGGCGCGCGAGAACGTCGCGCAGGATGCCGCCCGCCACGCCGGTCAGCAACCCCATCAGCACGACGACGATTCCCGTGTGCCCCAGGACCAGTGCCTTGTGGGCGCCGAGCGCCGTGAACAGCGCCAGCCCGAAGGCATCGAGGATGGGCAGGATATGCCGCGGCAGACGATGTACATGCCGCAGCCCGACGATCGACACCAGCACGGTGGCGACGATGACCCACAGGTAACTGGGCTCGGTGACCCAGAAGACAGGGCGCACGCCGAGCAGCAGATCGCGCAGTGTGCCGCCGCCGATGCCGGTCACCGCCGCCAGCACCAGCATGCCGAACGGATCCATGCGTGACCGGCAGGCCAGCATGACGCCCGACAGCGCAAAGACGGCCACCCCGGCGAGATCCAGCCCATACACCCAGTTTTCCAAAGGACGCGCCTCGTCTAATGATTGGTTGACATTCGCCGTCCGGAAGCCCGTTCAGGCGTGCAACAGATAGGCGAGCGCCCCGACCGCCATGGCCTCGATCCCGGTACGCAGCGTCACGGGATTGCCCGGGAAGTAATGCGGCGAGTGAGGCATCTCCAGGTGGCGCATCTTCTCCGCCACACTCCTGCCCGGCGTGGTCTGCCAGCGTGCCTCGGGAGTCGCGCCGATAAACCAGTAGACACAGGGAATATCCTCGCCACCGAAGCCGCCGTGCTCGGCGTTGCCGAAGAACGGAAAGTCCTCGCTGCCGTTGAGGCGCGGCATGGCGTAGAGATTGGCCTCGCCGAAGTGCTCGGCGTGGGCCCGGCGCACCCGCTCGACCGTTGCTGGATCATTGTGCAGGGCAACGGTCTCGTTGAGTACCCGCAACTCCGGCGGTTTCGGCGAGCGGCCCGCCTCGCACTCGGCGCGGACGATGCGCTCGATGGACGCCACCACCTGGCGGTGGAGAGCGTTATCGAAGCTGCGGACATTGATCTCGAGCTCCGCCGAGTGGGGAATGATATTGGCCTGGGTGCCGGCGTGCAGCTTACCGACGGTGACCACCACGGTCTCCTCCGGCGGCACCTCGCGGGAGACGATGCTCTGCAGGCGAGTGACGACGTGGGCGGCGATCACCACCGGATCCACGGCCTGGGCCGGCATGGAGCCATGACCACCGGCGCCGTGAATCGTCACCGCCAGGTTGGTACAGGCAGCCATGGCGCTGCCGGCACGATGCCCGACGCTGCCGGCGAGTGCCGGCATGTTGTGTTGACCGAGAACCACATCCGGGCGAGCGAAGCGCGTGTAGAGGCCGTCGTCGAGCATCGCCCGCGCCCCGCCAAAGAGCTCCTCGGCAGGCTGGCAGATCAGCATCAGGGTGCCGGACCAGCGCGCCTGGAGCCCGGCCATCACCGCCGCGGTACCCACTACGCAGCTGCTGTGCAGGTCATGGCCGCAGGCATGCATCAGCGGTACCGTGCCCTCCTCGGTCTCTGCCGTCCGCGTGCTGGCATAGTCCAGGCCGGTATCCTCCTTGATCGGCAGGGCGTCCATGTCGCCACGCAGCATCACCGTCGGCCCCTCGCCGTTATGCAGCAGCGCCACCACGCCGGTGCCGCCGACGCCGCGGGTGACCTCGAAACCCAGCTTCTCCAGCGCCGTGGCAAGTCGCTCACTGGTCTCGTGCTCCTGGAAGGGCAGCTCGGGATGCTGGTGAATCTGGCGGTACAATGCCTGAACGTCCTCGAGGATCGCCGCCACCTGGGCGCCGATGGCGGACTTGAGCTCCGGCATGTCGGTGTGTGTCGTCATCGTGGTCTCCTGGTGGCTCAGTAGCTGTTACGGATCTGGGGCCGGCCGTCTTGCGTGGCCTTGCTGGCGCGCTGCCAGACGACCACCACTGCAACGTTGAGCAGCATGGCCCATACGCCGGCGTGCCAGCCCAGCGGCGAGCTCCACACGAACTCCATCAACAGGTAGGTCAGGCTGCCGATCAGGGCGCCGAGCATGACGCTGGCACGGCGCAGCTGCGGCATGAACAGCGCCCCGATCACCATCGGCAACAGCTGGACGATCAGCCCGTAGGCGGCGAGCAGGATCATCACCAGCGAGCCGGGGTTGAGCAGCGCGATCAGGTAAGCCGTCAGCGACAGTCCGAGTACGCTCCAGCGGGTCACGCTCATCGTGGTCTTCTCGCTGGCATCCTTCATCACGGTGGGGCCCATCACGTCGCGCACCAGCACCACGGCAGCGGTGTGGGCCAGGTTGGCGCCGGTGGACATCGCCGCCGCCAGCGCCCCGGAGAGCATCAGGCCGATCACCCACGGCGAGAAGTCGGCCACCTCCATCACCATGCGCAGCAGTACGGTATCGGCGCGCTCCAGCGGCGAGTCGGCGAAGGCCAGGATGCCGGCGAAGCCGATGAACAGCAGCGGCACCAGCAGATAGGCGTAGAGCGGATAGAAAACGCTGACCTTGCGCAGGGTCTTGCCACTGTCGGCAGAGTAGAACTTCATGAACAGATGCGGCCACATGGCGCCGCCGAACGCGCTGACCAGCACTGCAGTACTGAAGTAGCCCCAGCCCATGCCGGTGGCGCCGGGCATGGTCAGGTACTCGGGCGCCTGCTGCTGGAGCTGGGCGAACATCTCGGCCACACCGCCATACAGACGCTCGGAGATGGCCAGCCCCAGGAACCAGGCGATGCCGATCATCATCACGCCTTGCAGCAGGTTGGTCCAGCCGATGCCGCTCAGGCCGCTGCAGAACACGTAGGCGGCCACTACCACGAAGGCCAGCAGGCCACCCAGCCAGAACGGCACCATGCCGTCGGTAGCCGCCTGGAACAGCAGGCCGGCACCGGCGATCTGGATGGTCAGGTAGGGCACCAGAGCCACCACGCCAATGATACCGGCGAGCATGCCCAGCGGCCTGCTCTGATAGTGGTCGGCAATCATGTCGCCCTGGGTCAGGTAGCCGCGTTCGCGTCCCTGCTTGGCCACCCGCGGGCCCAGCACCCAGATGGTGATCGGCACCAGCGACAGATAGGCGAGAATATAGAACGCCGGCGCGCCATGCTGATAAGCCCAGCCGGGCGTGCCGAGAAAGGCGAAGGCGGAGAATATCTCGGCGCCGAGGATGAAGAACAGGATCACCACGCCCACGTGGCGGCCGCCGGCCACGTAACCTTCCAGGCTCGAATTCGACTGGCCGCGGGCGCGCAAGCCCACCGCCAGCACCAGGGCGAGATAGACCAGGGTGATGCCGACCACGATCACGGAATCATGCATGGCGGCCACCTCCGTGACGGACGACGAAGGCCACCCACATGCCGGCGAACAGCACCAGCATCCACAGGATGTACCAGAAGAACAGGAAGGGCAGGCCCAGCACGATGGGCTCGATGCGGTTGGCGATCAGCGCGCCGGGCCAGGTCATCGCCAGGGTGCACAGCGCAAAGTGCAACCCCGTCAGCAGGTGATAGGTCTTGCTCATGGGAGAGTCCAGCTCGCCGAGGGCGAGTCTTGTTGTGGGTTGTGCCCTCACTATGGATACGCTCCAGCAATAGCAAAAATATTATTGATGGATATCTGCGATACTATTTCGGCATCGCTTGACACGGAGAAGCCATGGAATTCCGGCAACTGCACTACTTCCTTGCGGTGGTCGAGGCAGGCTCGGTATCGGCGGCCAGCCGGCACGTGCATGTCGCCCAGCCCGCGCTGACCCGTCAGATCCACCTGCTCGAGGAAGACTTGGAGACACGGCTTTTCGATCGTCATGCCCGCGGCATGCAACTCACCGTGGCCGGCCGGGCGCTGGTCGAGGAGGCCCGCGAGCTGCTCGATCATCGGGCGCGAATCAGGAGTCGACTCTACGCCCTGGGCAGCGGCCTGAGCGGCAAGCTGAGCCTGGGCATCACCGTCACCCACCTGTGGGTGCCTCAGGTCGCCGGCCTGCTCTCGGATTATCGGCAGTGCTATCCCGGAGTCGCCTTCGAGGTTTTTCCGTTACTCTCCGGCCCCCAGCTCGAGCGGTTGCGCGACGACCGGCTGGACGCCGGGGTGCTCTATCTCGACAGCGACGCCCAGCCGGGCCTGGAGACCCGCCTGCTGCATCGCGATCACCTGATCCTGGCGGTACCCGAGGCCTCCCGCTGGGCGGCCTCGCCGCCGGCCAGGCTGGCCGAGCTGGACGATGCCGAATTCGTGTGGGGCTTTCGCCAGGCCTCGCCGGTCTACTACGACCGCATGCTCGCCCACTTCCAGCGCCTGGGTTTCCACCCGCGGGTCGTGCAGTACGGTGCCGACAACATCGCCATCCTCAGCATGGTCGCCGCCGGCCTGGGCATCGCCGTGGTCCCCGCCGCCAGCAGTGCTCACCCGATGCCCGGCATCCGCTTGCTGCGCCTGTCCGAGCTCGATGCCTGCGACATGCCATTGTGGTTCGCCTGGAAAACCGGCAACGACTCGCCGGCACTGGCCAATCTGATTGCCCTGGTCGACAAGGAGCTGCCGTCCCGGGGCTGCTCGACCGACAGCTCCGCTCAGCCACCCGCAGCGGGACGCTGACCCCGCAGCCATCGGCTCAGGTTTTCCGCGCTCCATCGTCGCCCCGGGCAACGCTACACGACCAACGTCTAACCCATCGCCGTTGCCTCGTCCCTGCCACCAGCCTACGATGGGAACGGTTCCATAAATCATCGCCACAGACCGCTGCGCCTTGTACAGCGGGCAATTGGCACGCTGCCGCGCTTTGCGACGCTGCATGGCTATATGAGCGACCTGCATGAGTAACAAGAAAAACGCCGCCCGCTCGACCATCCTCGAGGTCGCCCGCGACGCCGGTGTCTCCAAGACCAGTGTGTCGCGCTACCTGAGTGGCGAGCGCGAGCGGCTCTCGGCGACCCTGCAGGGGCGTATCGGTCAGTCGATCACCCGCCTGGGCTATCGTCCCAACCAGATGGCGCGTGGACTCAAGGGCGGGCGCTCGCGATTGCTGGGCATGGTCGTGGCGGACATTCGCAATCCGTTCAGCATCGATGTCATGCACGGCGTGGAACAGGCCTGTCGCGCGCGTGGTTTCTCGCTGCTGGTGTGCAACACCGACAACGACCCGGCCCAGGAACGCGAACACTTGGCGCTGCTGGCCGCCTATCGGGTCGAGGGGCTGGTGGTCAACGCCGCCGGCCGGCCCAGCGCTGAACTCGAGGCACTCGCCGAGCAGGGCACACCGCTGGTGCTGCTCGATCGCACCCTCGGCGCCTTCGAAGCCGATGTGGTGGGGCTCGACAACGCTCGCGTCATCGACATGGCGGTGGATCATCTGCTCGAACGGGGCTACCGGCGCCTGCTCTACGTCAGCGAGCCGCCGGCGGCGGCCAGCTCGCGCCAGGCCCGCCTGCAACGCTTTCACGAGCGCCGCGCCCAGGGCGGCTTCGTCGGCGAAGTGCATGTTCAGGCACTCGCCCCCCGCTCCGGCGAGGCCCGGGAACCGGCCCTGCGCGAGGCGCTGGCAGCTTTTCTAGGCGCCGCCGCGGACGCGCGGCCCGCCGCGCTGCTGTGCGCCAACGGCAATGTCACCCTGGCGGTGGCTCATGCCCTGCGCGAACTCGGCGTGACGCTCGGCGAGGTCGGCCTGCTGGGCATCGACGAACTCGACTGGTGTGCCTTGGTGGGCCCGGGCATCACCACCCTCGCCCAGCCCACCGAGGCGATCGGCCGGGCCGCCGTGGACAGCCTGCTGCGACGGCTCGACGCAGACTCTCGTCACGCACCGCCACGCCGTACCGACTTCATGGCGCGATTGATCCCGCGCGGCTCCACGCAGCGCTGACAGCCCGGCTCTCACGGGTCAACGGCTGAAGCCCAACGCACTCGACGACGGAAGACATGCATGACCAAGCGCACCCTGGCCGATACCCATGACTGCCCGGCGCAGCTGATCGCCACCTCCGCCTATGGCCATGCGGCAATCGCCGCACACGGCCAGCAGGGCGTGCTGCCCTGGCTGGCCGCGGCCGGCGCGACGGGCGTGGAGATCCGCCGCGAGTTACTGCCCGCAGGCTTCGACGCCTTCGCGGCGCTCGGCAAAGCCTGCGCCCGGCAGCGGCTGAGCGTGGTCTATTCCACGGCCGACGAGCTGTGGCAGGACGACGCGCCCGCCGTCACGCTGGATAAACGCCTCGCCGAGGCCGCCGCGCTCGGCGCACGGGCGATCAAGTTCTCGCTGGGCAATTACCGGCACGGCCCCGCCGAGGCCTGGACGACGCTGCGCGCGGCGCTCGCCGCCGTGCCGGTTGCGCAGGTGATGGTGGAAAACGACCAGACCCCGCAAGGCGGCACTCTCGAGCCGCTCGCCACCTGCCTGCACGATGCCGAGCAGGCCGATTGCCCGCTGACCATGACCTTCGATATCGGCAACTGGGCCTGGACCGGCGGTGACGCCGAAGATGCGGCAAGCCGCCTGGGTCGCTACGTCCGCTATGTACATTGCAAGGGCGTGGCCTGGCGTGACGGCCAACCGCACGCCGCGGTGCCCAGCGCCGAGGAGCTGCACGACTGGCGTGCGCTGTTCGCCGCGTTTCCGACAAGCGTGCCACGGGCCATCGAATACCCCTTGCAGGGCGAGGACCTGGTCGCCGTGAGCCGCGACGAGCTGGCCCGCCTGGCGCTTCTTTAAACCGGCTCCAAGCGACGAGCCGGAGCAACGCGGCGAGTCCATCTTGTGACGCGCCTGGCCTGCCGAACCGCCACCCTTCACCAAACTGCCCAGGAGCCTGCCCATGAGCCGCGCAGAACACCCCGAAATCCTCACCTTCGGCGAGGCGATGACGCTGTTCGTCGCCGAAACACCCGGTGAACTGGCCGGCGTGGAACGCTTCGCCCGCGGTATCGCCGGCGCCGATACCAACGTCGCCATCGGCCTGGCCCGGCTGGGCTTTCACGTCGGCTGGCTGAGCCGGGTCGGCGACGACAGCTTCGGCCAATTCATTCGCCACACGCTGGAGCATGAAGGGCTCGATTGCCGCCATCTGATCCGCGATCCCGAGCATTCCACCGGGCTGGTCTTCAAGGCCCGCACCGAGGACGGCTCCGACCCGCACGTCGAATATGTGCGCCGCGGCAGCGCCGCCAGCCACCTGAGCCCCGCCGATGCCGGCGCGGTGGATTTCGCGGCGGTTCGCCATCTGCACGCCACCGGCATTCCCCCGGCACTCTCGGGCACCGCCCGGGCGCTCTCCGAGCACATGCTCGAGCGTGCCCGCGAGGCTGGCGCCAGCATCTCCTTCGACCCCAACCTGCGGCCCAGCCTGTGGAGCAGCGAGCGCGAGATGTGCGACACCTTGAACACCCTGGCCGCGCGCGCCGACTGGGTGCTGCCCGGGCTTGCCGAAGGCCGCCGGCTGACCGGCCTGGAATCGGCCCACGATATCGCCGGCTTCTACCTCGACCAGGGCGCCCAGGCGGTGATCATCAAGCTCGGCCCCGAGGGCAGCTACTATCGCAGCCACGCGGAAAGCTTCAGCGTCGAAGGCTTCGAGGTGGCCAAGGTCATCGATACCGTCGGCGCCGGCGATGGCTTCGCGGTGGGCGTGGTCAGCGCGCTGCTCGACGGCCTGTCGCCGCGCGCCGCGGTCCGCCGCGGCAACCTGATCGGCGCCGAGGCGGTCCAGGTGCTCGGCGACATGGAGGGCCTGCCCTCGCGCGCGCGGCCTACAGCAGCTGGAAAGTGCGCTGCCCGGCCTGGACTGAACGGCGATTACTATCCAGTACGTCAGTAACACCCAGCAACAACACCAAGCGATAACAACAAGCGATACAACAAGCGGCAACCAACGACGGAGACACCATGAAAAAGCGCATCGTCGCCTTCCGGCGGCTCACCGATCAGCACCTGGAACAGCTCAGCGACCAGTTCCACGTCGACTACTTCCCCGATCTCGACTCGGCGGACGATCCGGCGTTTCGCGAGGCGCTCGGCGAAGCCCACGGGCTGGTCGGCGCCAGCCTCAAGATCACCCCCGAACTGCTCGATGACGCCCCGCACCTCGAGGCGATCGCCAGCATCTCGGTGGGCTACGACAACTACCCGGTCGACGAGCTGACCCGCCGCGATATCCTGCTCTGCAATACTCCTGACGTGCTCACCGAAACCACCGCCGATACCGGCTTCTCGCTGATCATGGCCAGCGCACGGCGGGTCGTCGAGCTGGCCGAGTTCGTCAAGCGCGGCGACTGGCAGGAAAGCATCGGTGAGCCGCAGTATGGCACCGACGTGCACGGCAAGACGCTGGGCATGGTCGGCCTGGGGCGCATTGGCGCCGCCGTGGCGCGGCGCGGCGCGCTGGGCTTCGGCATGCAGGTGCTCTACACCCACGCTTCGCCCAAGCCCGAACTTGAAGCCGAGCTCGGCGCCCGGCGCTGCGCATTCGACGAACTGCTCGAGAGCGCCGACTTCGTCTGCGTCACCGTGCCGCTGACCGCCGAGACCACCCACCTGTTCGGCGCCGAGCAGTTCGCGCGCATGCGCTCGAGCGCGATCTTCATCAATATCGCCCGCGGCAAGGTGGTAGACGAGAAGGCGCTGATCGCCGCGCTCGAGGCCGGCGAGATCCGCGCCGCCGGGCTCGACGTCTTCGAGACGGAACCGCTGCCCGGCGATTCGCCGCTGCCGCGCATGGCCAACGTCGTGGCGCTGCCGCACATCGGCTCGGCGACCCACGAGACGCGCACCGCGATGGCTCAACGCGCGGTCGACAACGTCACCCTCGCGCTCAATGGCGAGCGACCGATCAGCCTGGTCAACGAAGCCGCCTGGGAAAGCCGCCAGCGCTGATTCCGACCGACTCCGCCAACCAAGCGCCGCCGATCCGGGCGGCGCTTCGCCGCTCCGTCGGGAGCGGCCGTCAGCGCCCCTCGACGGCCACTTGTATCTACGCCTACCGCTACGTTTACCATTAACCGCCACGTTTACCACTAAAGGGTAATTGGTGCCCGGGCGATGCTCTTCTACGATTTAGATCAATCTAAAAACGTTCGAGTGGAGCCCGATGGCCCGGCAATCGAAACCTTCCAGCCCGCCCCGCGAAGGCAGCGTGACCCTCGAGGATATCGCCGCGCATGCCGGGGTATCGCGCTCGACGGTGTCGCTGGTGTTGCGCGAAAGCCCGCTGGTCGCCGAGCGCACCCGGACCAAGGTGCGCGCCTCGATCACGGCGCTGGGCTACGTCTACAACCGCGGTGCGGCGGCGCTGCGCAGCAGTCGTACACATACCCTGGGCGTGGTGGTCTACGACATCGCCAACCCGTTCTTCGGCGCCATGGTTGCGGGCATCGATGCCGCGCTGCACCGTGAGAATTACGTTTCGTTCCTGGCCAACAGCGAAGACTCGCCGCAGCGCCAACTGCGCTTTCTCGAGCGCATGCGCGAACATCGCGTCGACGGCATCCTGCTATGCCCGGCCGAGGGCACCGATCCCGCGCTGATCAAGACCCTCGACGACTGGAACCTGCCCTGCGTGCAGGTCCTGCGGCATATCGGCGAGCCGCCCTTCGACTACGCCGGCACCGACTTCGAACAGGGCGTGCGGCTGGCCGTCGACCATCTGGTCGCTCAGGGTCACCGCCAGATCGCCTTCATTGGCGGCGAGGCCGAGCACTCGGCGACCCTGGCGCGCTGGCGCGGCTACTTCACGGCCATCGCCGACCATGGCCTGGCCCCTCGCCATCTGCGCACCGCGCTGACCCGGCGCGCCGGGTTCGAGGCAATTCAATCGCTGATGCACGAGCCGACGCCGCCCAGCGCGGTAATCTGCCACAACGACCTGATGGCCTTCGGCGCCATGCTCGGCCTCAAGCGGCTGGGCCTGACGCCAGGCATCGATTGCGCGGTGATCGGCACCGACGACGTCGAGGAAGCCGCGCTCAGCGACCCGTCGCTGACCAGCGTGGCCACCCACCCCTACGCCATCGGCGAAGAGGCCGCGCGTCTCGCCCTTCGCCGCATTGCCGACCCCGACGGGGCGCGGGAGCAAGTGATACTTTCGCCCCGACTCCAGGTGCGCGACTCGAGCGCCATGACCACTTCGGTCAGGCGCCGAATACCGACGCACACCACGCCAGACCGCTCGCCACCCCCTGATCTGCGATGCAGACGACAACAACGAGGTGACTCATGATCGCTAGACTCACGACCGCAAAATGGATCGATCCAAAACCGTTCAAGAAGACCGCGCTCGGCCGCGGGCTGCTCGCCGGGGCGACACTGGCCCTTACATTGGGGCTCGCCAGCGCGGCCCAGGCCGTTGAACTGCGCTTCGGCCATGGCGGCGCCGAGGACACCGCCTACCAACTGGGCGCCGAGAAGTTCAAGGAGCTGGTCGCCGAGAAAAGCGATGGCGACATCGGCGTGACCATCCTGGGCAATTCGGTGCTCGGCCACGAGACCGAGATGTTCGAGCAGCAGATGGCCGGCGCGCTGGACCTGTCGATCATCAACCCCGGCCTGATCACCGATTTCTCGCACACCGCCAACGTGTTCTCGATCCCGTTCATGTACCGCGACGTCGATCACTGGCGCGCGGTGCTCGATGGCCCGGTGGGCCGCGAGATCGCCGACAAGATCGAGGACGAGACCGACGTCAAGGTGCTGGCGTTCTTCGGCGGCGGCAAGCGCCAGATCGTCAGCACGCGCCCGCTCGAGAGCCTCGATGATCTCGAGGGCATGAAGCTGCGCACTAATCCCACCAAGCCGCTGATCACCGCCTGGAAGGCGCTCGGCACCGAACCCACGGTGATGGCCTGGAAGGAGATCTACACCGGCCTGCAACTGGGCGCGATCGACGGCCTGCTCAATGAGGCCGAGTGGATCGAGCGGATGCGCTTTCATGAGGTCGCGCCGCATATCGGCCTGTCCGAGCACGACATCACCGTGCGTCTGCTGACCATGTCGCAGATGAGCTGGGAACGGCTCGACGAGAGCCAGCAGCAGGCGGTGATGGAAGCCGCCCAGCAGGCCGCCAGCTATGCGCGTGACGTTCAGCTCAAGCAGGACGCCGAAGCCCTTAAGACCCTCAAGCAGGAAGGCGCGACGCTCTACCCGATGGATCGTCAGCGGATGATGGAGATCGTCGAAGAGCCGCTCAAGAAGGTCATCGACGAGATGGGCCTGAGCGAGCTGCACCAGAAGATCATCAACGCCGGCAAGTGAGCCGCCGCGGGGCACCGTGAACGGTGCCCCGCCTTTGCTTCCGCTTTTTCACATCAACCATGAGGACAACGCCATGGCCGCACTGCTGCATGGCCTGTCACGGCTCAACCGGGGGCTCGAGCGCCTGCTCAACGCGGTCCTGCTGGCGTTGCTGCTGGGCTTTATCCTGCTGATCATCTACCAGATCGTCAGCCGCAACCTGCCCTTGCTGCCGCGGCTCTACTGGACCGAGGAGTTCAGCCGCTTCGCGTTCCAGTGGCTGATCATGCTGGGCACGGCGATCGGCGTCTATCACGCCGATCATTTCGTGCTCGAGGCGTTTCCGCGCGGCACCCGGGCCGACCTGGCGACCCGCCTGATCCGCGATTTGTCCTGCTTCGCCGTGGGCGTGATCTTCATCGTCTACGGCAAGGACTTCGCCATCTCCGGCCTGCGGCGTAGCGCCACTGCGTCCGGCCTGCCGATGATCTACGTCTATTCGGCATTCAGCGTGTGCGGCGTGTTCATCGTGCTGTACAGCCTCGAGCGGCTGCTGCATGCCGCGCTGCACGGCATGAGCGCGATGGAAGCCGCTCTCAATACCCCCAACGAACTGGACGAACTGGCCAGCGCCGACGACGCGCCGCTCGCCGCCAGTGAACAACCGCGAGGGCCGCACTCATGATGCCGATGGAATGGACCTTCATCCTGCCCTGGCTGCTGTTCGCGCTGCTCGGCGTGCTGATCGTCGCCGGCATACCCATCGCCATGTCGCTGGTGCTGACCGCCTTCAGCATGATCCTGCTCGACCCGCGGCTGACCATGTGGGTAATGTTCCAGCGCATGTACAACGGCATGGATTCCTTCGTGCTGCTCGCCGTGCCGCTGTTCCTGCTCGCCGGCAACCTGATGAATTCGGCGCATATCACCGATCGGCTGATTACGTTGTGCATGCGCCTGGTGGGTCATTTCAAGGGCGCGCTGGCCCACGTCAACGTGATGGTCAGCATGCTGTTCGCCGGCGTGTCGGGCTCGTCGACCGCCGATAGCGCGGGGGTCGGCACGGTGTTGATCCCGGCGATGAAGCGCGAAGGCTATCCGACCCATTTCGCGGTGGCCGTCACTGCCGCCTCGTCGGTGATGGGCATCATCATTCCACCGTCGATCAACATGATCGTGTGGGGTGCGCTGACCAACACCTCGATCGCCGGGCTGTTCCTCGGCGGCATCCTGCCCGGGGTGATGATCGGCATCGCCCAGTTGCTGCTCAACCTGCTCTACGTGCGCCGCTACGACGTGCCGGTGCGCCAGCGCGCGACATTCTCCGAGCTGATGAGCTCGGGCAAGGACGGCCTGCTGGCAGCGGGGATTCCCATCGTCATCATCGGCGGCATCACGCTGGGCCTGGTCACGCCCACCGAGGCGGCGGTGATCGCCGTGCTCTATGCCCTGGCGCTGGGCTTCTTTGTCTACCGTGAATTGACCTTCAAGCATGTCCTCGAGGCCTCGACCAGCACCGTGCGGCTGTGCTCGCTGTCATTGTTCAGCCTGGTCGGCGCGGCGATCTTCGGCTACCTGATCAGCTTCTACCAGATCCCGCCCAAGCTGATGGCCGGGGTCACCATCAGCGACCCGACCACGCTGCTGATCATCATGGCGGTGGTAATGCTGGTCATCGGCACCTTCATGGACTCGCTGCCGGCGATGGCGATCCTGGCGCCGATCTTCCAGCCGCTGGCGATGCAGGCCGGCGTGCACCCGGTGCAGTTCGGGGTGATCGGCGTCATGGCTCTGGGCCTGGGGCTGATCACGCCGCCTTACGGGCTGTGCCTGATGATCTCGGCCAAGATCGGCGGCATCCCGCTGCTCAAGGCGCTGGGCACCACGCTGCTCTACCTGGCGGTCATGCTCGCGGTGATCGTGCTGCTGATCCTCTTTCCGGACCTGGTACTGATCATTCCGCGCTGGCTGACGCCGGACTTCGTCTAGGTCTTGGCAATCGTGTCGCCCGGATCTCGTGACCCGGGCGACAAACCCGCCGGGTTACGCTAGAGTAATAGGAAACAGTGTTCTTGAAACGAAGGCAATTCACCCTCAACCGTGTGCCGGCCTTGCCGATAACCAAGAGTATGAGCCCGCTGTAGCGAGGCTAGCCGCAAGAGACACGACCATGCCCCAACCCCTCTGTCTGCTTTTCGACTGCGATGGCACCCTGGTAGACAGCGAACCGCTGCTGGCGGAAGTGATGGCCGACACGCTGAATCGCGTCGGCCTGCCCTTCGCCGCACGCCAATACATGGAAGAGTTCCGCGGTGTGCGCTTCATGACCATCGTCGCCGAGCTGGAACGCCGTCACGGCGCGCTCGACACCGCCGTGCGCAGCGCCGCCGAGGCCGAGATGCGCAAGACCATGGCCCTGCGCATGGCCCGTGAACTCCAACCCATCCCGCACGTTCGCGAAACCCTCGATGCGCTGTCCGCCCACCCCCGCTGCGTGGCCTCGAACGGCCCCGAGCACAAGATCCGCAACGCACTGGACAGCACCGGCCTGCGCCGCTACTTCGATGAGCGGCTCTATAGCGGCTACACGCTGCAATGCTGGAAACCCGATCCGGGGCTGTTCCTGCATGCCGCCCGCGGAATGGGCTTCACGCCCGAGCAGTGCGTGGTGATCGACGACGCCGCGGTGGGTGTCGCCGCCGGGCTGAGTGCCGGCATGCGCGTGGTGCACATCAACCGCTTCCCCGATGAGGAAGAGACCCCCGAGGGCGCCATTTCGATGACCGACATGGGCCAGCTACCCGGCATTCTCACCCATCTGGCCGACGCCGTGCGCCGCTTCGTGCCGATCGCCGCCGGCGCCCGCTGACGCCACCCGGCAGCTATCACGGCCCTCTCCGCGCCGGCCATCGTCGCCGGCGTCATGCTGCGCTATTATCGGGCTTCATGTGCCATTCCACAGGAGCCGCATGATGGCCTCCCTCCAGGATCAGCTGCGCGGGCTCGTCTATTCGACCGAACATGGCGAGACCTGCCCCGCTTGCCGCCAACCGCTCGCCGACTGCCAGTGCGCCGATACGGCCGAGGCCGAACGCATCGCCGCCCTCGATGGGGTGGTGCGTATTCGCCGCGAGACCAGTGGCCGCAAGGGCAAGGGCGTGACCACGGTGCACGGCGTGCCGCTCGTCCATGATGAGCTCAAGTCATTGGCCAAGACGCTCAAGAAGCGCTGCGGTACCGGCGGCTCGGTCAAGGAGGGCATCATCGAGATCCAGGGCGACCATCGCCAGGTGCTCAAGGCCGAACTTGAATCCCGGGGCTACACGGTCAAGCTGGCCGGCGGCTGAGTGCGCTAGCTGCCGACGCCCCTCCATGTCCTTTCCCACTGCATCCGGAGCCGTTATGACCCGCCCTACCGGCCTGCCACAGTCGCCGCGACTGGCCTTGGCGCTGCTCGCCCTGCTCGCCGCCCTCGGCGGCTGTGCGCTGACGCCGCGCTTCGCCAATCTCGAGGCCCGCATCAGCGCCGATGCCCCGCTCGACCTGCCGCGCAACGCCGAACTCGCCGTCACTCTGCGCGAAGGCTCGGCCAGCGGCGGGGTGATCGCCGAAGGCAATTACACACGCCTGGGCCGTGGCCCGATCCCCGTGGTGCTGCGCTACGACGCCAACGCCGTCACCGCCGGTCGCGACTATCTGCTGCGCGCCGAAATCCGTGCCGAGGGCCGGCTGCTCTACGCCTCGCCCGAGCCGGTCGCGGTACTCACTGACGACGCCGCGGCGGGCTCTGGCAAAGTGCCCGTCGAGGTGCCCGTCGAGCCGGTCGCCACCGCCCGGCCCTGAGCTCGACACGTTCCGCCGGCTTGCCAAGACGACCGAAACCGACCAGCCTGGGTGACCAGTCATCCACGACAACAGGGAGCGTTCCTATGGAAACCCTCAAGATCGGCGATACCGGCCTGTCCGCCTCGCGCATTGGCCTGGGCACCTGGGCCATGGGCGGACGCCAGTGGGGCGGCAGCGACGATGCCCAGGCGATCCGTACCATTCACGCCGCACTGGAGCGGGGCGTGACGTTGATCGACACGGCCCCTGCCTACGGTTTCGGGCACTCCGAGGAAGTCGTCGGCAAGGCGCTCGCCGAGTATGGCCGGCGCGACGAGCTGGTGATCGCCAGCAAGGCTGGCCTCGAGTGGGGTGAAGGTATCGACGGCGTAGTGCGCAACGCCACGGCGCCGCGTCTCGAGCAGGAAGTCGAAGACTCGCTACGCCGGCTGGGCACCGAAACGATCGATCTGTACCAGATCCATTGGCCCGACCCCAAGGTGCCGATGGAGGAAACCGCCAATGCCATGCAGCGGCTCTACCGTGATGGCAAGATTCGCGCCATCGGCGTCAGTAACTTCACCGTCGAGCAGTGCCAGGCCTTCAGCCAGATCGCCCCGCTGCACAGCGTGCAGCCGCCTCTGAACCTGTTCGAGCGCGACGCCGAACGCGACATTATCCCCTACGCCGAGCGCGAAGGGCTGGTCATGCTGACTTACGGCGCCCTGTGCCGCGGCCTGCTCAGTGGCAAGATGCGGCGCGACACGCAGTTTCAGGGCGACGACCTGCGTAACAGCGATCCTAAGTTTCAGGAACCGCGCTATGCCCAGTACCTGGCCGCGGTGGATGCGCTCGAGCATTTCGCCCAGGAGCGCCACGGCAAGCACGTGCTGGAACTCGCCGTGCGCTGGCTGATCGACAGTCATGCCAACGGTATCGCGCTGTGGGGCGGCCGGCGTCCCGACCAGATGGAGCCGCTCGAATCCATCGACGGCTGGAAGCTCAGCGCCGATGATCTGAGCGAGATCGACCGGCTGGTCGCCGAGCACGTCAAGGACCCGGTGGGCCCGGAATTTATGGCGCCACCGACGCGCTGAAGCGGCTCGCCGCGAGACGATTCACGAAAAGCCCGGGCTTGTCGGCCCGGGCTTTTTGCGTCGGCAGCGCAGCTCTGCGTTTTCCTTAGAAGGTATGCTCGAGCCCACTATGGCCATTGATAGCCAGGGAGCTGATCCAGCCCAATGCAGGCTCAGCTCAGCGCCGCGGCCAGCGCCGTCAACGTATCGCCCACCGGGGCATCGAGCTTGAGGGAATACAGCGGATCACCACGGGTGTGGCCGCGATTGACACAGGCGATCGGCTTGCCGTCGCGGGCCGCCTGACGGGCGAAGCGAAACCCCGAGTAGACCATCAGCGACGAACCGGCGATCAACAGTGCATCGGCCTCGGCCAGCGCCGCAAAGGCGGCATCGACCCGCGTGCGCGGCACGTTGTCACCGAAGAACACCACATCGGGTTTCCAGATGCCATCGCCACAGCGCGTGCAGTCGAGCACCTGGAAGCGCGAGAAATCCAGGCCGTCAAGATCGGCATCGCCATCCGGGCCGGCCGCCGCGTCGAGCGTCAGCCAGTCGGGATTGCGGGCCGCCAGTTCCTGATGCAGCGCATGGCGCATGCGGCTGGCGCCACAGCCCATGCAGCGCACGATCTCGGCACGCCCATGGAGGTCGATGACCCGCCGCGAGCCGGCGCGCTGGTGCAACCCATCGACGTTCTGGGTGACCAATGCGCTGACATGGCCGAGCGCCTCGAGCCGCGCCAGGGCGCGATGCGCCGGGCCCGGGCGGGCACTCTCGATGGCGCGAAAGCCGATCAGGCTACGCGCCCAGTAGCGCTGGCGGGTCGCCGCGCTGGCCATGAACGCCTGGTGCTGGACCGGCGGCGAACGCTTCCAGGCACCCGTGGCATCGCGGTAATCGGGAATGCCGCACTCGGTACTGACCCCGGCACCGGTCAATACCATCAGCCGTGGATAACTTTCGACGAACGCCTGCAAGGCCTGAAGCCGGTGCTGCGACAGAGCGCTGCCTGCGCCGCCCGGCAAGGACGCGGAGCCCGGTGCCGGCTGAATACCGTTGATCATCGTCATACCACTTTCCACTAGCCGCCAGTCAGGTTTTGCGTCAAGGTAAAACGTCTCACAAACCCGGCCCGGGTGGCCAGCATCAGGACCATAACACTGCATGTCTGCCGACGCCGCCACACCCCACCGCGACCCGCGCCTCGCCCTCTCTCGGCGCGCTTACCTGCCTCGCATCATCGGCCTGGGGCTGGGATCGCTGTGCGTCGCTGCGACACTTCACGAAACCGGCGCCGGCTGGGCGCTGTGGGTACTGCTGGCGATCAACGGCCTGGCCTGGCCACATATTGCTCACTGGTGGACCGCGCGCAGTCGCGAACCGCATAGACACGGACGTCACCTGCTGCTGCTGGATACCCTGCTCGGTGGCTTTTGGGTCGCAGCAATGGGCTTCAGCGTACTCCCCTGCGCGGTTTTTGCCACGCTGCTGTGCTTCAACAATATCGCCGTCGGCGGGCCGCGCATGTTCGCGCGCGGACTCCTCGCATTAGCTATCGGCGCGACTATCGGCTGGCTGGTCCTCGACGTGCCGGCCTTCGCGCTGGTGCCCGCACCGCTGGTATTGCTTGCCAGCCTGCCGTTGCTGATCGTTTATCCGCTGATGATCGGTCAGATCGTCTACCGTCAGGCCAGGACGTTGCTCGAGCAGAAACGCCTGCTGACCCGGCTCAGCCGTACCGATGGCCTCACCGGACTGTACAACCGCCGTTATTGGGAAACACTGGCCGAGCGCCACTTCACCGAGGAGCGTCGCCCGACTACCCTGGCGCTCATCGATCTCGATCATTTCAAGCAGATCAACGACACCTTCGGCCATGCCATGGGCGATCAGATCCTGCGCCGCGCCTCGACCTTCCTGCGCGAGACGCTGGGCGATCAGGCCCTGGTCGGCCGTTACGGCGGTGAAGAGTTCGGTGTGATCCTGCCCGACACGCCTATCGACCAGGCCTTGGTGCTGCTCGACACACTACGCGAACGCTTCCCCAATCCCGAGGTGCAGGGTGACACCCTGCTGCCCTGCACGCTGAGCATCGGGTTGGCCGAGTCAGCCGACACCATGATCGATTATCACGACTGGCTGCGCCATGCCGATCAGGCGCTCTACAGCGCCAAGACCCAGGGCCGCAACCGAGTGGTCGTCTACACCTCGATCGCCCGCTCGGCTTGAACCGCGTCGGCACGCGCATGGTGGGCGACGCGCAGCTTGGCTAGAATGGCGCTTCGTTCGCCCCGTCGCGGCAAGGATGAGTGAGATGGCCTGGCTGGAATATGTACTACCGCTGATCTTTCTGGCACCGCTCGGCGCCACCGCCGGCATCGTCATGGCGCTGCGCAACCTGCACGATGCTCGCGTCCACTCGCCGTTCGACGCCCAGCCACTGCGCGAGCCCGGCCAGGCCTTGCGCGATCGGCTCGACCGCGCCTTTACCAGCTTGTTTTTAAATGGCGCACTGGGGCCGATTGCGATCCTCGCGCCCTTGACCTTCGGCATGGGCCGCATGCTCTTTGCCGACGAGCAGATCTGGTTCGAATGGGCGCTCTACGGGCTGCTCTGCTCGACGCTGGTACTGCTGTTCTGTTTCCTACTGATACGCGACTTTCAGCGCATTCGCCGACTCAAGCTGGGGCTGGCCTGCGAACTGGCGGTGGGTCAGGAACTCGAGCGGCTGATTCGCCCCGAGGACCACCCCTATTTCGTGTTTCACGACATCCCCAGCGACACCTTCACCATCGACCACGTCGCGCTGACGCCCTACGGGGTGTTCGTGATCGAGACTCGCGCGCGAACGCACCCGCTCGATACCACCGGTCAGCCTCAGGATCAGGTGAGCGTGGAAAGTCAGCGGCTGCGCTTTCCCGGCTGGAGCGAACGCGAACCGCTGCGCAAGACCCGCCAGGCGGCGGGCTGGATGCGCCATTGGCTGGCGCGTGAATGTGGATTGGACGTTCCGGTACGCGGCGTACTGGTGCTTCCCGGCTGGCGGGTCGACACCAGCGAGGCGTCGGACGATCTGCTGGTAGTCAGTGGCGAGGGCCTGGCCAAGCTGCTCGGCGAGGCGCGTCTCGGCGAGTTCAGCGAGGCCGTGCACGACGAGGTGGCCCGCGCATTGAACCGACGCGCCGCGCTGCTCGATGATCGCCGCCGCGAGCGTGCCTCGGTCTAGGCTTTACCGGGCAGCTCGCGGCCCTCCAAGAAATGCGCCAAGGTCAACGCCCGGTGGCTTGCCCGGGTTCAAAACGGGCAATCCGAACCTGAGCGTTGCAGCGTCCACGCCGCAGCGGCACCAGGCTCGCCGCGGCCGGAAAGGCCCCCAGCTCACTGGCTTTGATACCGATACGCACCTCGCTCAATAGCCGGTGGCCACGCCCGTCGCAGACCAGTTGCAGGGCGCGGCCGGTAGCCTCGCCAAAAGCCGCCTCGAAGGCCTCGATCAGCGCATTGCGAGCCACGACCCCGCCCTGGTTGATCACCACGAAATCGGCGAAAGCGCTGGCATTGACCGCCGCGACGAGCTCCACCGCGGTGGAAAAATAGCCCTCGGCAGGCAGGTTCAAACAGGCGGCATGCTTGGCGTATTGATAGCGATCGAGACAACTCGCGCGACCGGGCATCGCCTCGTCGAGCTCACCGGCGAGTGCCGCGGGCAACTGGAATGGCGGATGTGCACGACAGAAGCTGCCCCGGGCACGCGGCTGCTCGACAAAGCAGCCCTCGGCCCACCAGCGGCTGCGCGTTACGCCGTCCTCGGCAAACCGCTCGGGCAGCGACGGCCACAAGCCATGCAGCACGAAGCCATCGCCAGCGGCTTCGCGCAGGCGCGGCTCGCGACACTCGCGGGGCGGATCGCGGCGCGATTCGCAGAAGCCGGGATGCCAGGTCAGCGCCAGCGTGTAGTGATCGAAGCCCTCGGCGTCGAGGGTCGGTTGCGCCCCGGCCGATGCCGGTACGCCCAGTAACAGCCCCAGCAACAGCGCGGCGGCACAGCTCGCAATCGCCGCAAGCCGGCGACCGGAATAGTTCATGGTCGTCTCGCCATTTGTCATTCAATCACCTTCAAGTTCAGTGCAGAGCCACCGAGATGAAACGCTCGCTCGGACGACGGCGTTGACGACACCCGCCGAACTGTGGGATAGTGTGCCGCAGTAGGTTAGCAAGTTGCATATAGTCAGTTGTAATCGAGTCCTTCGGTAGCCTGGTATATCTCCTTTGTTTTACCCACTGTACCTCGGGGTATCACCCGGCAAATCGCAAAAAGCGCTTCGTGCGCAAGGATAGTTAACATGGCAACTGGCACAGTCAAGTGGTTCAACGACAGCAAAGGCTTCGGCTTCATCTCTCCCGCTGACGGCGGTGACGATCTGTTCGCCCACTTCTCTGAAATTCAGGCTGAAGGCTTCAAGTCGCTGCAGGACGGTCAAGAGGTTTCTTTTGACGTGACTCAGGGCAAGAAAGGCCTGCAAGCCGCGAACATCAAGGCGCTCTAACTTCTAGTTAGAGTCGCTCTCGAGCCGCACGGCTTCGAGTGACCGGGTCCGCTTAGGCGGGCCCGGTTTTTTTGTGCCTGACGTTTCGTTTTGTGCCTGATCGTTTCGAAGCGCTCTCCTTCCAGAACCGCACTATCAATCACCCTTGAGACGCCCACCCATCTCCTGGGCCAGATCCACGGCGTAGTGGTCGGTCATGCCGCCGATGAAATCGAGCATCCGCCGGTAGCTGTCGTAGAGCGTCCAGCTCGGCTTGGGCGTGTTCTCGCCGATCAGCGCCAGCACACGCTGATGCTTGAAGGTCGAACTGCCGTGATGATGCAGCTCATGGGCAGCGCCGATGAACGCCTCGAGCAGGATGCCCAACGTGGTGTAGGCGCCGATCTCGAGCTTGGCCTTGCGCTCGTTCTGGAAGATTCGCTCACGCGCCAGTTGCTTGGCCGAGGTGACCCCCCAGCCCAGGTCCGGGTGACAGAGCTCGAGCAGGTCGTCCTGTAACGCGCCGTTGAGCAGTTCCTGTTCGTGCTGGACGAACACCTCGCCGACGTCGTTGACCGCGCGCTCCATCGCCGCGCCGCGCAAGGCGGCAATACAGCGCCGCTGCGAGACGCCGGCGGCACGCATCTCGGGGTATTCGGCCGGCTCGCCACCAGCAATCTGAGTCAGCACATCGGCGACTTCGTCGAAACGCAGAATGCCCATTTCCAGGCCATCCTCGAGATCGAGCAACGCATAGCAGATGTCGTCGGCGGCCTCGACCAGGTAGGCCAGCGGATGGCGACACCAGGCCCAGTCGTCACGCTGCTTGAGCCCCAGGCGCTCGGCGACCTCGGCGAGCAGGGCCCGTTCCGTCTGGTAGGCGCCGAACTTGCCGGCGCGGCCGCCATGCTCGACGGTCCACGGATACTTGAGCATGGTGCCCAGCGTCGCCGCGGTCAGACGCATGCCGCCGCGGAACTGGTTGTATTCGACCTGGGTGACGATGCGAAAGCCCTGGGCATTGCCCTCGTAGGTCAGAAGATCGTCGCGCTGGGTCTGCGAGAGCCCTTCGAGCAGGCCGCTGCCGTCGCTTTCGGCGCGCTTGAACCAGTCGCGGATGGCGTACTCGCCGGCATGGCCGAACGGCGGGTTGCCGATATCGTGGCCCAGGCAGGCGGCCTGGATGATCACTCCCAGATCGGCCGGGGTGATCCAGTTCGGTAGCCGCTCGCGCAGTTTCTCGCCGACGATCATGCCCAGCGAACGCCCCACGCAACCGACCTCCAGGGAATGGGTCAGGCGGGTGTGGATATGATCGTTGTCGGTCAGCGGATGGACCTGCGTCTTGCGCCCCAGGCGCCGGAACGAACCGGCGAAGACAATCCGATCATGATCCTTGTGGAACGGGCTGCGGCCGATCTCGTCACGTGCGGCACGCGGCTTGTCGTTGAGACGCTGCGGATCGAGCAGTCGCTCCCAGTGCATCTGCGTCATGGGGCATCCTTGATCGTGGCGACGGCGGGCCGGGCCGCCAATCGCCGCATTCTACGCCAATTCGCCGTAGTCCGAGACACGCCAGCCCCCAGGATGAGCTGGCAAATCGAGGCCCTCTCTTTAGTAGACCGATTAGTCGCCCGATTAGTCGCTCGATACGAGATACAGCGAGCGGCAACTGCATTGCTGCATGTCGCCTGAGCTAGAGCTTCCGCCCCCCGAGGAATGCAAATCGTAAAAAATCCAATCTGGCCAAAATGGCAGGCAGGCGTGCTACCTCTACCGGACAGTTGTGATGACAATACCCAACAGCAGGGTAAGTAATGGCAACAATAAAAACTTGCCATGCTGGCAGATAAAATCTTGCTATCTCTCACGCCATTGCAGAAATGGATGGCTCAATGACTCCTTGTGGCAAGAAATTTACCCACGAAAAATCCAGAGGTAACAATCATGGACAAGACTCGCCTTGAAGGGAAAAATTGCCTGATAACCGGTGCAGCACGCGGAATGGGCGCCGCCGTTGCGGAATATTATGCCGCCCAGGGTGCCAGTGTCTGTGTCGCAGACATCAACCTGGACGGTTGTGAAGAGGTCGTCAAACGGATCACCGACAAGGGCGGCAAGGCCATCGCCGTCAAACTGAATGTCACCGAGCGCGAGCAGATGGCGGACGCGGTCCAGGCGACCGTCGAGGCCTTCGGCAGCATCAATGTCATGGTCAACAATGCCGGCATCAACAAACCCTTGATGTTCCTGGATATCACCGAGGAAAACTGGCATCAGATAATGGATGTCAATGCCTTGGGTTGCCTGGTTGGCATGCAAGAAGCCGCAAAGCAGATGATCAAGCAGGGTAAAGAAAACGGCCCCTACAAGATCATCAACGTCGGCTCCATCCTGTCACGCCAGGCCTTCGATGATGTGGTGCCCTATGCGTGCAGCAAGCATGCCGTCCTGGCCATGATAAACGGCGGGGCCAAGGCATTGGTTGAACACAACATCACGGTCAATGGCTATGGTCCCGGCGTGGTGCGCACTGAATTGTGGGAGCAATTGGACAAGGATCTGGTGAGCATCGGCAAGTTCGACCAACAGGGAAAGTCGATGGATGAACTCGCCGAGAAGATGATCCTGATGAAGCGCTATTCCTACCCCGAGGACGTGGTCGGTACAGCGGGATTCCTGGCGAGCCCGGAATCCGACTACATGACCGGACAGCTGCTGATGATCGATGGCGGCATGATCATGCAATAACTTTTATATCCTGAATAGGACGATCATATCCTGAATCGTACGGTTATATCCTGAATAGCACGATCGGGCGCAGCGCTATCTGGCCCGACATGGGCCAGTTATCGCTGTCATACGGCACCAGGCGACATCTGGCGCGGACCAGCAAGCCAAGCTCAGTAGTAGCCCTTGGTCAGTAGCAGCCCTTGGTCAGTAGTAGCCCTTGGTCAGTAGTAGCCCTTGGTCAGTAGTAGCCCTTGGCTTGCATGATCTGATCAGCCTTCTCCTGGGCGCGGGTCAGCGCCCGCTTGATGGAGCGCCGTCCCTCGAGGACTTCGAAGACCTCGTGACCGGCAATTTCGATGATCGTCGTGATCCCGGGGACCGGAGGGCGCGGCCAGACCTGCAGGATATCGTCCCTGGCCATCCGGTCCACCACCTCGATGATCGGGGACAGCGACGAGACCTCCGGGTCACGGCTAACGCTGAACCGGGGGGTCACCAGACTGCCATTCATGATGTAAAGCTTCGACAGACTCGCCGAGGTCAGATGATGCAATGCGGTCCAGGCGGCCTCGACCCGCTCCTCGGCGAGGTTCGCGGGAATGGCCAGCGCGTAGCCGCCGATGGGCGTGATCGGCCGTCCGTGCTTGCCGACCGGATGGGAAAGGAACCCGGTGTTTCGCCAGGCAGGTGATGTCTCGCTGAGCTCGAATAGCGGAGCGAGCAGAGTGTAGCAGTAGGCCAGGCTCACCTCACCCGATGCATAGGCCTGGGCACGCTCGTACCAGGCCATCTTGAGGATGTTCGGCGGCGAGTACTTGAGCATTTCCAGCATGTATTCGCAGGCCCGAAAGGCGGCATCCGACAGGAACATGGGACGATGCTGCTCCCCCGAGACATGCGCGAAGTCGAACCCGCTAGCCGTGCGTCGCAGGTCAATGATTGGCTGACCGAACTTCGCCATAAGAAAAGCAAAGGAGTGGCCCAGGGGGGTGCCTATCGCGGCATTCCAGGCGATGCCGTAATGCCCCCTGCCGGGATCATGGAGCTGCCTGGCTACCGTGACCAACTCCTCGGTCGTCGTCGGTGGCGTCAGGTTCATGCGCTGCAGGACATCCTTCCGATAGCACAGCAGTTCCGGAGTTGTCTGGACCGGGATGCCGTACTGCTTGCCTGCATACCGGGAACTCTGAATGGCCACGGAGTGGAAGTCCGCCAGATCGAGATTCACGCGCTCCAGCATGGAATCCAGCGGCAGCAGCATGCCCTGGGAAGCCAGTTCACCGAACCAGGGAAGATCACAGGCAACGATGTCATAGCGGGAGTGACTTAAACGCGCATTGTCGAGGATCTCCTCGCGCAGGCCGTCGATCGACTTGGCCTTGTTCTTGATGTCCAGGCCGAAGATCGACTCGAGCTGACGCTTCAGATGATGCATCGCCATGAATGTCGGATCGGCATGAATGAGGACCCGCAGCCCACCCTTGAGCTCGAGGCGTTTGGAGAGCACCGCGGGCGGCGATATCACCTTCGAAGCCGGCTGGTCGATGGCCAGGAAGGGCTGGCCTTGCCGCCCGGATTGAGGGTCCAGGCCGAACACCGAACCCAACAGCACCTTGATCCGGTTGGCATAGGCCTCCCACTCTTCGATGAGTGCGGGCGACGGATGCAGTGACACGGCCTTGCCGGTCTTGGTCCTGGGGCGAGTGATGATCAGGCCACGCGTGATGATGCTTTCTATCCCCCGCTTGGCCGTGCCGTAGGAGAGCCCGGAAGCGTCGGCCAGCGAGGTAGGGGTAGTGAGTCGTCCTGCCAGGTGGTTGCGCATGATATGGATCATCATGCGCATCTCCCGGTATCCGTGGCTCAACGATAGCGCTTGTTCGGTCTCGTCCTCGAACTGCTCGATGAAGTCGAGAAATCGCGCGAATTCGGTGCTGGATAACCGCGGAAAAAGGGTCTGCGAAAGCTCCTCATAGGGCCCTTCCGGCTTGTCATGGTCCAGAGAATCACGCATACCCACCCCGACAACCAGTGAAGTAGCTCGAAAATAGCCTGGCGCCCGCGCGAGGAAAAATCGCCATCTCGGCGTCCTAGATCTCAGAGACAGAGACCGCAAGGGAGCGCTCGGGTTCCATCCAGCACCAGCTTGATGCCCAGCATGACCAGGAGGCCCAGGATTATCCGGAAGAAAAGCTCTCCGCTGAGGCGCTGCTGGATCATCAGGCCCAACCGGACCCCCAGCCAGGCGACAGGAATCATGAACAGCGCCAGCAGCATGTTTTCGCTCGACAGCAACCCCAGCCAGTAGTAGGGAATCAACTTCACCAGATTGATCGCTGCCAGAAACACCACCGCGGTGGCGAGGAAGGTCTCCTTGTCGAGCCTACGGTGCATGAGGAAGAAGTTGAGGGGTGGCCCGCCCGCATGGGCGATGAAGCTGGTGAAGCCCGCCAGCCCACCGCAAACCAGGGCGATCCTGTCGGGCAGGATATAGCCTCCCCGGAACGGCTTGAGCAGCCCCCACAGCCCGAACAGCATGGAAAACACCCCCAGCACCAGCTTCAGCAAGGCATCACTGAAGGCGCCGTAGGTCAGGTAGCCGAAGAGCACGCCGAGCATCGCCGGGAGCAACAGGAGCCGGAGTAGCCTGTCATCACGCCGACGCCACCACGCCTTCAGGCTGAAGGCATCCATGACGATCAGCAAGGGCAACATGGTGGCCACCGCAACGGTGGGACTGACTTTCAGGGAGATCAGCGGAACGGCAACCACTCCCACCCCGCCGGCAAAGCCTGACTTCGATATGCCAGTGATCAGCACGGCGATGATCAGCAGTACGATGAACTGCCCGTCGTATAGCATGCGCGCCTCGTGCTTAACGGCATAAACACGGCATAAAAAGGGCCGTGCGGTCACGGCCCAACTGGAGGAACGGCTAGCGCCTGGTGCAGCCGCTCGATCAGACCGGCGGCGCCGTTCTAGCAGGGAGGCCACCCAGCGAAGGTGCTACAGAATCGTGCAGACCTCGTCGAATTCGAACCGCTCCTGGCGTGGGAACAGCGCCGAATGATCGCCGTAGCCGATATTGCACAGGAAGTTGCTCTTGATATCGCCGTCCGGCCAGAACTCCTCGTCCACGACCGCATTGTTGAAGCCGGACATCGGACCGGTATCCAGGCCGAGGGCACGGGCCGCCAGAATCAGATAGCCCCCCTGGATGGAGCTGTTCCGAAAGGCCGTGGCATTGATGAAGTCGGTCTTGCCCTCGAACAGCGACTTGGCATCCTTGTTGTGGGAAAACATCCGCGGCAGGTGCTCGTAGAATTTCGTGTCATAGCCCAGCACCGCGACGACCGGAGCCTTCATGGTCTTCTCCTGATTGGCGGGCATCAGCGCCGGACGCAGCCGCTCCTTGGCGGCCTGGTCCTTGAGAAACAGGATCCGCAGCGGCTGACAGTTCATGGAGGTCGGGCCGAAGTGCATCAGCCGATAGAGCTCGCGAAGCGTCTCGTCGCTGACCGGCTTGTCTTGCCAGACATTGTGCGTCCGGGCTTCGAGGAACAGGGTTTCACGTGCTTGCTGGTCGATAGTCATGGGGTCTTCCTCAGGTATGTGAAGTTTCCGTCGTGTGTCACGACACTCAGCTCGCCTTCAAGCCGAAGTCGTAGTTCAGATAGCGATAGGCGGTGTCCATCTGCCGGCCATCCGGTGCCTGGCCCGGGGGCATGTACTGGTAGGTCTTGACCAGCGAGTCCTTGACGCCGAACACGGCGTCCGAATCCAGGTAGGGATCGTCCTCGGCGAACACCTGGGTCACCAGGGTCTCCTGGCCCTCGGCCATCAGCATGAAGTGGACATGCGCCGGCCGGTACGGATGCCGCCCGGTGACCTCCAGCATCTTGCCGACCGGCCCGTCGGTAGGAATCGGATAAGGCGCCGGGGTCACGGTCCAGAAGGCATAGCGGCCCTGCGTCGTCGGTCTTGAACCGGGCCCGCAGCGAGGCGCTGTCGAGTTCCTTCTGGACGTCATAGAAACCCTCGCTGTCGGACTGCCAGACATCGATGACCACGTTGGCCAGGCCCTCGCCCCGCGCGTCATGCACCCGGCCCTCCACGTACAACGGCTCGCCCTCGACATTCCAGTCGATCGACGCGCCCTGTGGCACCTCCGGTGGATCGGCGACGTAGAAGGGGCCGAGCACCGTGCTCTCGGACACCATCGGGTCCGACGTCTGGTGATTGATGGCGTCGACCAGCATCGTCACGCCCAGGGTATCGGAGAGCAGGATGAACTCCTGGCGCTGGTCGTCGCACATCTGGCCGGTACGGGTGAGGAAGTCGATGGCCTGGGTCCACTCCTGCTCGGTGGGCTCCACCTCGCGCAGGAAGGCATGCAAGTGGGTCACCAGGCTGTTCAGGATCGTTTTCAGTCGCTCATCCTGACACCCGGAGAACTCCTCGATCACGGCGTCGGTGATGTTGTCTACATTCAGGTTGCGCATGGCGTTACCCCCTTCTTGTGTCAGCGGCGGGCTCGATGGCCGACAGCCCCGAGAGGCGCTCGGTGTGATGGACCGTGGCGATGTAGTCGTCCTCACCGTGCCCCGTGCCGATCAGTGAGGTGTAGGCCTCGCGCATCTGGGCGGCCAGGGGCACCGGCACACCGGCGCCATGGGCACAGCCGAGGATCAGGTCGAGATCCTTGGCCATCTGGGCGGCCGAGAAGGTCGAGGTGAAGTCGCGCTCGCGCAGGGGCGGCACCTTGTACTGGACCATCGGCGAGCCCACCGCGCTGTCGGCGACCAGCTCGAGCATGTCGTCCCAGCCGATGTTGCCCTTGCGGGCCAGGGTCAGGGACTCGCCCAGCATCCCGGCGCTGACCGCGATCATCAGATTGATCGCCAGCTTGGCGTAGCGGCCCTGCTCCTCGTCGCCCAGCCAGTACTGGGCCTTGGTGAAGCTCGGCAGGACCGGAACGGCGTCATCCAGCGCCTCGCGAGGACCGGAGACCATCGCCGACAGGGTGCCGGCCTCGGCCGCCACCGGGTTGCCCGACACCGGGCTTCGCAGATAGGCGATACCCCGCGCCTCGGCGGCCCGGGCTACCCGCGCGGAGGCCTCGATGCTCACGGTGCTGGTCTCGATCAGCGTGGAACCGGGCGCCATGTGCCCGATCAGATCCCCGGCCTCCAGGCAGAGACCCAGCAGGGCCCGGTCATCGGGAATCGAGACCAGCACCAGGGAGCAGCCGTCGACGGCACTGGCCAGATCAGGATGAGGGACGATGCCGGCCTCCTCCGCCAGAGCCAGGCGCTCGGCGCTCAGGTCGAAGCCCTGCACCGCGTGCCCTGCCGCGGCAATGCGGGCCGCCATCGGCAGGCCCAGCTTGCCCAGGCCGACCCAGGCCACCTTGCGTGTGGTTGTCATTGGGCTGTCTCCTCGTGTTGTTGACGTGTCTGCAGCTCGGCGTAGATGCGATGGCCGGATGCCTCCAGTTCGCTCAGTCCGTCCGCGACATCGGCCAGCAGTCGGCCATGTCGCTTGTGGAACTCCCCTGCCACCATGACGCTGTCGACATTGGCGAGACTCGCCTGCATGACCACGCTGGACACCGGGTCACTGACCGGCTGCATGTTGAGCAGGTTACTGTCCAGCAGCACGATGTCGGCCTGCTTGCCGGGCGTCAGGCTGCCGATGCGGTCCTCGAGCCCGAGGGCGCGTGCGCCGTGGAGGGTGATCCACTCCAGCGCCTCGCGGGTGCGGATGGTCGAGGTGTCGGGGATGCTGCCCTGCTCGCGGCGCGAGGCGTCGTTGTCCAGCGAGCGCTGCATGCCCAGGGCCGCGCGCGCCACGGAGAACATGTCGCCCGAGATCACCGACTCGAGATCCACGCCCAGCGACACGACGCCGCCATGACGGCGAACATGGCCGGTGATCGGGAAGCCGTGGCCCTGGGTCATCTCGTTCTCGGGGGCAATGGAGAAGGTCACGCCCTGCGCACAGAAGCGGGCCAACTGGCCATCATCCAGGCTCTGGCCATGCACAATGTTGATATCCGGGCCCAGCAGGCCACGCTCCTCGATGACGTCCCAACCACCGGGACTCACGGCCTGGCCGCCGCCCTGGTGCATGGAGGCCACCAGGCCGAACTCCTTGGCGAGCGCGAAGTCGTGCAGGGAGACGTCGAGGGTCGAGTAATGCGGCCCCAGAATCGCGAGTCCCAGGGTCACGCGTCCCTGAGGATCCCCCAGTGGCCCGGCCAGCAGTCTCTCGACCTCGCTGCGGGGGTGGGGAATCTCGCTGAAGTGCGGCTGGCCGGGCTTGGGGTCCGGCTTGGGGGAGCCGTGGAAGAAGACGGCGCGGATGCCCGATTCCTGCAGCCCCCTGACGGCGGCATCGGTATGCGCCGGCGTGGGGTTGTTATGGCACCAGTCGCCCAGGGTGGTGGCACCGCAATTGAGCTGGTTCAGCGCGCCGAGGCGGGTCGCGATATGGATGTCGTCGGGGGTGAACAGGGCCGCCAGGCCGCGATGCACGTGGCCGAAGTATTCGAGCAGCGTCCAGTTGGCGGCGACTCCGCGCAGGGCCGTCTGCCAGGTATGCATGTGGGCATTGACCAGCCCCGGGATCAGGATGCCGCCGCCACAGTCGATCACCTCGGCGTCCTCCGTGGGCAGGTCGTGGCCGACAGCCAGGATTTGGCTGTCTTCGACCAGCACCTGGCCATGGGCCAGGTCACCGAGGGCCGGGTCCATGGTCAGGACGGTGGCATTGGTCAGTAGAGTTTTCATCGGGCACCAGCCTCCTCGTTCGATGGGCGATGACCGGCATAGGCATTGCGCAGCAGATGACGAATGCCCTCGGACTCGATCTCGCGGGGATTCCAGTAGGGGTTGCGCGTGGCGATTTCCGTGGCCTTGTCGATATCGGCTTCCTGAAGCCCGATATCGCGCAGCGCCAGGGGAGCGCCGGTGGCTCGCGCCAGTTCGTGCAAGCCAGCGGCGGCGTCTCGGCTGCCCAAGGCCCGGGCGATGCGTGCCATTGCCTCCGGTGCGGCCTCGGCGTTATAGGCCACGGCATGGGGCAGCACGATGGTATGGGTTTCGGCATGGGGCAGGTCGAAGGAGCCACCCAGGGTATGGCAGAGCTTGTGATGCAGTGACATGCCGACCGAGCCCAGGCAGGCGCCGCATAACCAGGCCCCATAGAGGGCATCGGAACGGGCCTCGGCATCCTCCGGGTCACGGGCGATTACCGGCAGGCTCCGGGCCAGCGCCGCGATGCCCTCCTCGGCCATCAACGAGATCACCGGGTTGCGGTCCTGGGCGTACAGCGCCTCGACCGCATGGGCGATGGCATTGATGCCGCTGGTGCCGGACATGCCGACCGGGAGCCCGAGCGTCAGGTCGACATCGTAGATCACCACCTCGGGCAGCACCTTGAGCGTACGCTGCGTGGTCTTGAGCCCGTCTTTCGTTTCGCCGAGGATCGGCGTCATCTCGGAGCCGGCATAGGTGGTCGGGATCGCCAGCTGAGGGAGGTCGGTACGCAAGGCGATGGCCTTGCCGAGACCGATGGTGGACCCGCCGCCGATGGCGACCACGCCATCGGCGCCCAGCGCCTCGAGCCGCTGCATCGCCTGCTCGGTGACCTCCACCGGGGTGTGCATCCGGGCCCCGGCGAAAACATCGGCGCCTGCCTCGCCGAGCTGGGCCAATACCTGGCGCGCCTGGTCTTGCTGTTGCGGGGTGGCCAGTACCAGCACGCGCTGGCAGCCCAGCCCGCGGACTTCCTCGGCGACCCGCGAGAGGGTGCCCTGGCCGAAGATGACGCGCGACGGCAGGCCATTGTAGATGAATGGCATCATGGTGTTGTCCTCGTTGGTTCGGTTGCCCCGGCCCGAGGCGCCTGGAGCGCCTTCGGGCCGCGCAGCATGTCTCGGCGACCCGTCTCAGGCCGTGTGGGCGCGATCCGTTAGCGGCTCGACCTCGGCCTGCCCCTTGACGTGCTGGCCGGTAATTGCCTGAACCAGCTCATCCTCGGACACCGCATCGCCATCGAACTCGGCCGTCACCCGGCCGTCATACATCGCTATGATGCGATTGCTGACGCCCAGGACTTCCGGCATTTCCGAGGAGATCACCAGCACGGCATAGCCGGATCTGGCCAGCTCCTTGATCAAGGCATGGATCTCGGCCTTGGAGCCGACATCGATGCCACGGGTCGGCTCGTCCAGGATCAGCAGCTTGGGGTGGGTATGCAGCCACTTGCCGATGACGATCTTCTGCTGATTACCGCCACTCAGGTTGCCAACCTTCTGTCGCCAGCTGGGAGCCTTGATCTTCATCGCCTGTTGGTACTTGTCATAGACGACCTTCTCCGCGCCGGGCTTCATGACACCGCCCGAGGAGACACGTGCTCAGGCCCGCCAGGGTCATGTTGTCACGGCAGTTCAAGCCCAGGACCAGCCCCTGATCCTTGCGATCCTCCGGGACCAGCGCGATCCCCTGGACGACCGCATCGTGGGAGGAGCGAAGGTGCTCGAGCTTGCCTTCGAGGAGAATCTCGCCGCGCGAGGGTTTACGAAGTCCGAAGATCGTTTCCGCGACTTCCGAACGTCCCGCGCCGACCAGGCCATACATGCCGACGATCTCGCCCTTGCGGACGTTGAAGCTGACATCCTCGAAGACGCCATCGACGCTGAGCTGTCGTAGCTCAAGCATGTTCTCCTTGAAATCATGCGGCTTACTGGCATGGTCGAGTTCGAGGCTACGGCCGATCATCAGCTTGGTGACCTCGTCCTCGTTGGTGTCGGCGGTGTTCACGGTGCCGTTGTACTCGCCGTCACGCAGCACCGAGATCCGCTGGGAGAGATGGAAGATCTCGTCCATGCGATGGGAGATATAGACGATACCGACACCCTGCTCACGCAGGGTATTGATGATCTCGTAGAGCACCGGCTTCTCATGATCGGTCAACGAGGCCGTCGGCTCATCGAAGATCACCACCTTCGGCGTGAAGACCAGGGCACGGGCGATCTCGACCATCTGCTTCTTGGCGATCGACAGATCGCTGACGATATCCTTCGACGAGAAGGAGCATTTGAGTCGCTTTAGGATCGCCGTGCTGTCGTGATGCAGCGTCTTCCAATCGACCCGATTCCCCCATTTCTTGGGCAGGTTTCCCAGGTAGATATTTTCGGCCACTGACATTTCAGGAACTAGCGACTGCTCCTGATGAATCAATACAATGCCGCTTTTCTTGGCCTTCTTCGGGGTATCGAACACCTTCTCCTTCCCTTCGATAAGGATCTGTCCTCCATTGGGCTTGTGCTTGCCGGCGAGCACCTTCATCAGGGTTGACTTTCCTGCCCCATTCTCGCCAAGAAGCGCATGTACCTCACCGGCCCTGACGTCGAAGTTGACCTTGTTGAGCGCCACCACGCCCGGGAATCTCTTGGTGATATTCACCAGGGAAAGGATGGACTTTACATCGTTATTAAGGGGACCAGTACTGGGTTGATCGTTTACCATCTTCATACCCGAACTCCCTTGGCGGTCTTGAGGTTAATCTTCTGATCGATGATCAGAACGGAAATTAGAATCAAGCCTAGAATGACCAGCACATAGAAGGCAGGAACCTGCATCATGTTCATGCCATTCCTGAGAATACCGATGGCCAGCACGCCGCCAAGGGTTCCGGTAATGCTGCCGTAGCCACCCGTCAGCTTGGTGCCGCCAAGCACGACGGCCGTGATGGTCCAAAGTTCATACTCGCTTCCCAGGTTCGGTGTCGATGCACCCATCTGGGTCGCCAGAAGTACCCCGGCCAGTGCCGCGAAGAAGCCCACGATAATGAAGTTGATCAGCATGTTTCGGCCGATCCGGATCCCGGCATCCATGGCCGCTTCGGCATTGCCACCCACGGCAATGGTGTTTCGACCATGCCCCGTCTTCTTCAGTACCAGATGCATCACCAGCGTGCAGAGCAGGAAGATGATCGCCAGCACCGGGAAGGGGCCGATCTCACTGGCGCCGAAGTCGGTGAAAGCAAAGTTGCTCGCATAGAACGACTGTTCCTGGGTGTAGACGAAGATGAGTCCACGCACACCGATCATCGCACCCAGGGTGACGATGAAGGCATTGACCCCGGTCTTCCAGACGATCAAGCCGTTGATGGCACCCAGCACCAGCCCCGAAGCAAGCGCGGCCAGGATCGCAATACTTAGGCCATAATCCTGGAGGCCGACCGACAGCGAGGCAGCCAGGCCCAGGGTGGCCCCCACGGAAAGATCGATGTTGCCGTTGATCATCACGAAGGTCATGCCCAGCGCGATCAGTCCGATGGTCGATGTCTGGACGAGAATGTTGCTTAGATTGCCCATCGACAGGAAGTAGTCGGACATGAAGCTGAAGAAAAGGGTAATGGCGATGACGAAGATCCAGATCGGCTGTATGAACGCGCCGCCTCTTAGAAAGCTTTTTATATCGATCATGTTGTTCACCCTCTTCAGGAGTGGCGAGTCAGCAGGCGCTTGCGCTTGTTGGCAAGGTCGAGCCATACCGCCAGAATGATGATGACCCAAGTGACCAGCCACTGGGTGTAGTAGGGGTATCCCAGCAGCAGCAGACCGTTCTGGATGAAGCCGAGGATCAGCACCCCGATGACGGTCTTCCAGATGCTGCCGGCGCCACCCAGCAGGCTGGTGCCGCCGAGGATGATCCCGGCCAGGACGAGCAGTTCGTAGCCCTGCCCGACATTGTTCTGCGAGCCCATGACCCGCGATCCGAGCACCAGGGCGGCACACGCCACACAGAACGCCGATAGCAGGTAGGTGCTGAACACGCACCAATTCTTTCTGATGCCTGAATAGACGGCCGCGACCGGGTTTCCGCCGATGGCAAAGATGCGCCTGCCGTAGCTGGTATAGGACATGACGAGCTGCACGATGATGGCCAGCAGGGCGAAGAGCAGAATCGGCACGGCGATACCCAGCAGGTAGCCTCGACCGAATATCGCGAACCATGTCTCTCCCTGGTTGGCAATATCGACATTCTGGCCACCGCTATAGATCAAGACGGTACCCTGGATAGCCGATAGCATCGCCAAGGTGACGATAAGCGAGTTCAGCTTCATGAAGCCGACCAGAAAGCCATTCACGGCCCCGACGAGCAGTGTCGCGGCAAACATCACCAGGATGGCGTTCGTCGGGCCAATCTTGTCGTGTAGATCGACGACCATTACGGTCGAAAACGACAACAACGAGCCGACCGACAGATCCAGATTGCCACCGATAATCACCACAGTGACGCCGACGGCAATGATTCCGATGATCGATGCCTGCCTGATCACCGTCATGATATTGGCCTGGGAAATAAACTGTTCGGAGAATAATGAAAACACAATCATGCAAAGCAGAAAGAAAAGCAGAATTCCCTGAGCGGAAAGAAAGCTCAGAACCCCATCTCTGCTTTTCTTGCTGAGCACGATGCCTGGTTTGCCTTGTTCGACAGAAGCCATGTCACTCACCTATGTTGGCTAAAACCCGTACTTGAGGTTTATGCCCGTATCAGCTCAGAACTTCCCATACATGGAAAATCCCTTGACGCTGATTTACCATTATTGGCTACGGAGGGTCTGTTTAACGCCTCCGAAACGCGAGCTTCCAGCAACGCGGTTCGGAGTTTTCTCGATCAGCGGCTTGCGTGTTTTTAAAAACCACCATGCCGGACTATTCGATGCACCAACTCAGAAGACGGGCTTGTCAAATTGATCCAGGTTTTCCGCCGCGATCTTGGGGGTATCGAAGAAGTTCATCTTCGGCACATCCTTTCCATCCAGCACATCGAGCGCCGTCTGTAGTGCCGCTTCGGCATCATCGACCGGTGACTGGTAGATGGAGCCATAGTACTCACCGCGCTTGATAGCCTCGTAACCTACGGCGAAGTTCGTGGCCCCGATAAAGGCTATCTCTCCGGCCCTTCCGGCACTCTTGGCCGCGTTCAGGGCCCCGACGCCCATGTTGTCATCCCCTGCATAGACACCGTTGATTTCAGCGTATTTCGTCAGAAAGTTTTCCATCACCCGCTGGGCCTTTTCACGATTCCAGTCAGCGGGTTGGGTTTCCATAATCTTGACGTCTGGGCAGGCCTCTGCCAGCCGATCCTCGAAACCTTTCGAACGCTCCATGGCCGTGGTATAGCCGGGCTGCCCGGCGATCTGAACGATCTGGCCCTTCCCGTCCAGGGCTTCACACATCATTTCGGCAGCCGAAGCACCCTGTTGAATATTGTCGGGGCCCGAGAACGCCGCGATATACTCGAGGCCCGGTTCGGCGATCTTCGAGTTGGTGACGACTACGGGAATTCCCGCCTGGTAAGCCTGGCGAATGACCGGGATCACCGCCTGGCCATTGGTCGGCCAGATGATGATGGCATCGACATGCTGTTGAATAAGATTGCGTACCTGGCCGATCTGCCGAGCCACATCACCACCAGCATCAAGCACGACGACATCGACATTGTTCTTGCTGGCGGCAGCTTCCTCGAAAGCCTTTTCATAGGTAGTCTGGTAACTATCGACGCCTACATTATTTTGAGTAATACCGATTCGGTAGGAATCTGCTGCCTGGGCCATTCCGGCCGAGGCCATCAGGATGCTGACTGTAATTGCGGTTTTCTTGAACATGAGGAGCACTCCTATTTTTTATAGTATTTGATCGTTCAAACTGAGATTGAACATATCGTGGGTTAAATTTTAGGCGTTGCCGCTCCTCAGCCTCAACGCAGTGATTATGGAGAAATGTCCAATCTGGTTTTTTTATTCTTCCCCTTTGGCTATTACCAGGCAGCCGTGTGATCCCAGCGGTCAACACGATGCTCTCGCCGAATCGGCGGACGGAAATGGGTCAGGTATCAAGGCGGAGAGTCTGCCTGCCGAGGGGCAACTGCCGAGTGGGACGGTGTGGCTGTACAGATCGGGTTTGGGCGTGGCCGAATCGCCGACTACCCTGCAGGTGAGAATGCCGACACAAAGCGCATGGAGCGCTTGGTTCCGACCACGACGAGGTGTCCGCCGTCTTGCTGTGCTGCGATGGCGGGCGCCAGGCAAACAGCCAAGGAGATCGTCATGCCGCACAATCCACTGCGTCACCAACATATGCCGCTGTCATCGCTGAAGAACGGCAGCAGCTTCGAGCCCGTAGCGGATGTCGAGGGGCTCATCGTGCAGATCGTCAACGTATATTTTGTCGGCCGGTCCGATGCGCCCACGGAGTGGGTATTGATCGACGCCGGCATGCCCAACTCGCAAGAGCAGATCGTCCAGGCCGCCGAGGCGCGCTACGGCAAGCAGGCCCGGCCGCGGGCGATCATCCTGACTCATGGTCACTTCGACCACATCGGCTCCGCGGTGGAACTGGCCGAGCACTGGGACGTCCCGGTCTACGCGCATCGCGAGGAAATGGCGTTTCTCACCGGCGAACGCCCCTACCCCTATCCCGAGCCTCAGGTGGAGGGCGGGCTGGTCGCCCGGTTGTCACGTTTTTTCCCCAACCGCCCGATCGATCTGCGCCCGCGCATCGAAACACTGCCCGAGGACGGTAGCGTCCCCTGCATGCCTGGCTGGTGCTGGATCCATACGCCCGGCCATACTCCGGGGCATGTGTCGTTCTTTCGCGAGGCGGATCGCGCGATGATTGTCGGCGATGCCTTCGTCACCGTGCGTCAGGACGAGCTCTACGAGGTGCTGACCCAGCATCAGGAACTCAACGGCCCGCCGCGTTACTTCACCGCCGACTGGGACGCCGCGCGCGATTCGGTCAGGCACCTGGCGGCGCTCAAGCCCAGCGTGGCGATGACCGGCCACGGTCTACCCATGGACGGCGAGGCACTGGATGCCGGACTCAAGACCCTGGCCGATGATTTCGACCTGCTGGCACGCCCGCGGGGCACCCGCCATTGAGCGATCCTGGCTCGTGAGCCGGCCGCGCGCCATCAGTAGGCGCGAATCATCGCCGCCAGATCCTTGGAGAGCGGATCGAGGACCTGCGACCAGGACAGGTAGGGCGTCTGCGAGGTGCCGTTGACCAGCACGCTGAACGACCCCCAGCGACCTTCCAGGGTGCGGAAGTAGCCACCGATCGAGCGCACCGAATAGGGCTGGTTGAGAGTGCCGGTCTTGAGCATCACGTGACTCTGAAACAGCGGGTCGCCGCGACGAATGAAGCGCATCGGGCCGTTTGCCGGCAGCTGTAGTCCGGCGACGAAGGTCGGGAACAGCGCCGGGCGCTGATACATAGCCTCGAGCAGGGCATTGACGCCCTGGGCCGAGGTGCGGTTCTCGGTGGTCAGACCGCTGCCGCTGAGCAGGTTAATCGGGCCATGACCAGGCACGCCGTCGACGAACGACTCGATGGCCTCGCCGGCCTCGTCCAAGGTCGCCCGTGGGGTGTCGGCCAGGTCCAGGCTCAGGGTGTCGGCCATGAAGTTGTTGGAATAGTTGAGCGTGCGCAGCAGCAGCTCCTGCAGCGGCTTGCCATCCACCGCGGCGAGCTGGCGGGCGCTGTCAGGCGGCGGGGTCTGGCTGGTCGCGCTGCCGCCGCTGACCGCGATCCCGGCCCGCGCGAGCATTGCCAGCAGGGTCTGTGCGGTCTGGCGGGCCGGGTCGGAGCTGGCGCGATAAACCGCCTGTGGATAGCTTTGCAGCGGGATCTGGCCACGGATCGCCAGCACGTCGCCCTGGGCGTCGGTCAGCCGCTCGGCGCTGATCCGGGTGTCGCCGCCGCGGGCCACGGTGGTGACGTGGTTGTCGATGCGTGTGGTGGGCTCGACAGTGTCGCAGCTCAGGATGCGCGCCGCCTCGCCCTGGCGGCTGCCGGGCAGCACGTTGAGACACCAGTTGGCATAATTCACCGCTGCCGAGGAGAGCAGCGCACTGTAGGCGTTATCGGTCCGCGTCTGGGTCTGACAGCGGTCGGTGGTCAGACACGCGACCGGGCCGAAGCGCCACTGGCTGATCACCAGCTGGCCATCGATCGCGCTCACGCCCTGCAGGCGCAGACGCTGGATCAGCCGCCACAGATCCTCGGAGGTCAATGCCGGATCGCCGCCACCTTCGAAGACCAGATCGCCCTGCAGCACGCCTTGCGCATCGAGCGCGCCGGTCGATACCAGACGCGTGGTGAAGCGATGCTGCGGCCCCCAGCGATCCAGCGCCGCGGCAGCGATATACAGCTTGGACACCGAGGCCGGCGAGAGCTGGCGCTGCGGGTCGATCTCGCCGAGCACCGCGCCGCTATCGAGTAGCTGCGCCTTGGCGCTGATGCGAAAGCCGCTGTCGGCGAGTCGCGCGACATAATCGAATCCGGCGGCCAGCCCGGGCGTGGCGGCGCCCAGCAAGGTCAGCGACAGCAACACGGCGGCGAGCGGGCGAAGCATGGGAGACCCTCGGTTGGCAAAAGCCGCCTAGCCTAGCAGGCCGCCGAGGTTAGCCGAAGACCGCCGGCCCATGGCTCAGTGCGCCGAGACGCTCGAGAACAGCTGGATCACCGTCACGCCGGCGATGATCATCGCCAGGCCCGCGACCGCCGGCCAGTCGAGCCGCTCGCCGAACCACAGCACCCCGATCAGCGTCACCAGCACGATGCCCAGCCCCGCCCACACGGCATAGGCGATGCCCACCGGCAAGGTGCGCAGCACCAGCGTCAGCCAGTAGAACGCCAAGCCGTAGCCGATCACCACCCCGACGCTCGGCCACAGCCGGGTAAACTCCTGCGAGGCCTTGAGCGCACTGGTGCCCAATACTTCGGCGACGATCGCCAGACATAGATACACATAGGCCATCAGATATCTTCTCCTTGCCAGGCGGCGCTGCATGATGCCGTCGAAGGTACTGTTGAAGATCAGCGCGTAGCCCAGGAAGAACAGCATGAAGCCCAGGTCGAGCCAGAAGGCCTCGACCACGCCGATTCCCAGCCACCAGGCGACGATGGGCAGGGTCATCACCAGCAGGCCGAGCTCGAAGCCCAGCGCCTGGGCGACGCGCTGCGACAGACTGCGCCGGCGGGTCGGCACCCAGTGGTCGAACAACCGGTTCCAGAGCAGGTTCCAGAGCATGGCGAAGGTCGCCAGGCTTGCGGTCAACAGCCCCATCCGGCCGATGCCATGGCCAGTCAGCCAGCTCGCCAGCGGCGTTACCACCACCAGCCCGCCGGCCTCGAACAGCGTGGTATGCAGCCAAGCGTTCCCTCCAGCTACGCATCGCCGTCTCCCTCGCACGATGTGATGGTCGCCAGGCATTCTAGGCAGTATCGTGATGGATACGAGTTAAAAACTATCAGAAAAGCAGATAGATCATGCAATGGAATCTCGACCAGCTCAGCTGCCTGCTGGCGGCGGCGGACAGCGGCTCGTTCTCGGCCGCGGCGCGCCGCCTGGGCAAGGCGCAATCGGCGGTCAGCACGGCGATCGCGCATCTCGAACTCGATCTCGGCCTGACGCTGTTCGATCGTCGACGCCGCACGCCGGTGCTCACCGCCGAGGGCGAGGCGATAGTGCTCGAGGCGCGCGAGATCCTGCGTCAGTGCGACCAGCTCGCCGCACGCGCCAACGCCCTGGCGAGCGGCGAGGAATCGCGGCTGACTCTGGCCGTCGACGAGGCGCTGCCCTACCCGCCGCTGATGGAGGCGTTGACGGTACTCGCCGAGCGCTGGCCGGCGCTGGAATTGTCGCTGCTCAATGGTGCGCAGGACGACATCCCGAGCTGGGTCGCCGATGGCACCGCCGATCTGGGCGTGCTGTTCAGCCAGCCGACGCTGCCCGAAACACTCAGCGTGCGCCAGATCGCGCGGCTGTCGCAGACCGCGATCGTCGCCGCCGACCACCCGCTGGCCAATGAGCGCGAGGTGCGCCTGTCGACGCTCAGCCGCTATCGCCAACTGGTGGTCGCCTCGCCGTTGGGCGGCAATCCACTGGGCGGCAACCCGCTGGGCGGCAATCCGCTGGGTGGACATCGCCTGGCGCGGCTGTCGCCGCGGGTCTGGCAGCTCAACAGCTACTACGCGATCGCCGAGCTGGTCAGCCAAGGCATCGGCTGGGCATTGGTGCCCGAGCACATCGCCGCCTACCCGATGTACCGCGCACTGGTCAGCCGGCTAGCGATCAGCGAGCTGCCCGAGCCGGCCAGCGTCGGCGTTGAACTGGTGCGCCGTCGCGCCGCCGGGCAGGGGCCGATCGCCCGCTGGCTGGAAGGCGAGCTCAGCGCGCGGTTATCCCGCTAATCCTCCCGCGCGACGGGCACCGGCTCGGGGGCCAGCTCGGGTGCATAGGGCAGCGTGACAGTGAGCCGCCATACCGCCTGGCCGCTGGCCACGTACTTGCGCTCGAAATGGGTCAGGTAGGCCCCCTGCGGGGCATGTTCAATGACCGTGGGACTCAGGCCACTGGCCTGGTGCGTGGCCAGGGCGAACTCGTCGAGATACAGCCGCCAGTTGGAGCGCACCTCGAGCCGCCCGCCCAGCGCGAGCAACGCCGGGAATACCGGGTGGCCGTGCCAGCGCAGCTTGAGATGCGCCGCCTTGGGATAGGGATTGGGGTAAAGCAGATAGTGGTATGTCGGCTGCCAGCCGGCGGCCAGCGCCAGGCGCCAGAAATCGACCAGATCGGCGCGCACCAGCAGCGCGTTATCGGGCAACGGGCCATGATCGCGCCCCAGTCGATCGGCGCTGCGGTCGATGCCGATCACCGCATGCTCGGCGTGGACGCTGGCCAGCTGGCGGGTCGACAGCCCCACCCCACAGCCGGCATCGAGCACCAGCGGGCGCGACTGACTCGTCAGCCAGCGCTCGGCCTCGGCGAAGGCCCGGCGGGTGTGCTCGGCGATCGGCTTGCGCAGCGGATGGCTCAACGCGCGCGCAACGCGCCGCGACAAGATCGTCGTGAGGAGCGGACTGATTGCTGGTAACGGATCGGGAAGAAGCTTGCATGGCAGGACTGGCGCTTGGCGGAACGAATCGAAGATCGGCTAGTCTAGCAGTCGGACGGAAAAAACGGCGCACCTATATCGGCGCGCCAATACCAACTTCAACTCGTATGACTCAAACAGCCGTTTAAGAATAAACCAGAGCCCGGCTTTTTTCAAACAGATGTTTAACTAGTGCGTTGTTGATCCTGGCCGCGAAGTGGCTCATCGCTTGGCCTGGGCGGCATGACGGGGCTGCGAGGCAGGTGCTATCATCGCGCCCCAGACTCGATCATCAGGGCACCCAGATGCCCCCCGCCGTTCTGCCGTCGCATCCTCGCCCCCACATGGTGCGCGGGGCCAGGCAGCAACAGCACTCGTAGACTCACAGCACAACGAGGGACGCGGCTTGTCACAGTTACCGGTGATTGTCGGCATGGGCGGTGTCAATGCCGCCGGCAGGACCTCCGGGCACCAGGCGTTTCGGCGTACGGTGCTCGATGCCCTGCCCGTCGAGGAGCAGCAACGCACCCTGATCGCCCTGGCCGCCATGATGCAGTTGATCAGCCGTCAGCCGGACGGCAGCTGGCAGGACATCCACGGCGAGCCGATCGCCGCCAGCGAGCTGGCCAGCCAGGTGCGTCAGCAGGTGCTCGACCACACCTTGATCCGCCGTAACGAGGATCCCGCCTTCAATGCCGACGGCATCCCCGCCAACCGTCAGACGCAGATGCACCTCGAGCGGCCGCTGACCTTCCAGGTACGGCGTCGTCAGCTCCCCGACCCGCTGCCCGAGACCTGGCAGGTCCGCGACATCGACGGCCGGCAGGTCGAGGTCAGCGTGCCGGCCGGAGTGCTCGACGTACTGCTGCCGGAGCGCCGCCAGGCGCAGGTGCGCGCCGCCGGCCAACTGCCGCGCGGCTTCGAGCCCGGCCGGCTGTATCGCAGCGTGCATCATCCCCGCGGGCTGTCGATGGCGGTGTTCGGCGCCAGCGACTGCCTGGGCCAGAGCGGGCTCGATTGGCAGGCGCTGCACGATCGCCTCGACCCCGATCAGGTCGCCGTGTACGCCGGCAACTCCATCGGTCAGCTCGACGAGCCCGGCTGGGGCGGGCTGCTCAAGAGTTTCGTTTCCGGCAACCGCGCCACCTCCAAGCAGATGCCGCTGGGTTACGGGCAGATGCCGGCGGATTTTCTCAACGCCTACGTGCTGGGCAGTGTCGGCGCCACCGGGGCGATTCAAGGCGCCTGCGCGAGCTTTTTGTATAACCTGCGCCTGGGCATCGAGGACATCCGCAGCGGTGCGCGCCGGGTAGTGATGGTCGGCACCAGCGATGCGCCGGTCACCCCCGAGGTCATCGAGGGCTTTCGCAGCATGGGCGCGCTGGCCGATGACGACAGTCTCAAGGCGCTCGATGCGCTGAGTCTGCTCACCGACAGCGACTATCAGCGCGCCTGCCGGCCGTTTGCTCGCAACTGCGGCTTCACCATTGCCGAGGCCAGCCAGTTCGTGCTGCTGATGGACGACGGCCTGGCGCTCGAGACCGGCGCCCAGATCCTCGGCGCGGCCCCCGGCGTGTTCGTCAACGCCGACGGCTGGAAGCGCTCGATCTCGGCACCGGGTATCGGCAACTACATCACCCTGGGCAAGGCAGTGAGCCTGGCGCGCGAGATTCTCGGCGAGCGCGCGGTACGCGAAAGAAGCTTCGTCCATGCCCATGCCACCAGTACGCCCAAGAATCGCGCCACCGAATCGCATGTGCTCGATGCCGTGGCCCGCGCCAATGGCATCGAGAATTGGCCGGTAGCTGGCCTCAAGGCGTTCGTCGGCCACTCACAGGGCAGTGCCGCGGGCGATCAGCTGACCAGCGCGCTGGGCAGTTTCGCCCATGGCCTGATCCCGGGTATTCCGACCCTCGATGCCATCGCCGACGACGTGCATGCCGAGCGGTTGCGACTCTTTCGCGAACCGCTGGCGTTCCAGGCCGATGCCGCCTTCATCAACGCCAAGGGCTTCGGCGGCAACAACGCTACCGGCCTGGTGCTGTCACCGAAGGTCACCGAGCGGCTGTTGGTCAAGCGCCATGGCCAGGCGGCGATCGACGCCTGGAAACAGCGCCGCGAAGCGGTCCTCGCCGCCAGCGCCGCCTACGAGCAACGTGCCGATGTCGGTGAGTTCTCGGTCATCTATCGTTTCGGCGAGGGCGTACTGGAAGGCCCCGAGCTTGCGGTCGAGGCCGACGGCATCCGTATCCCGGGTTATGCCCGGTCGGTCTCGTTGGCCGTCGACAACCCCTATGGGCGGCTCGACGACGAGTGACTTCACGGCAGCGCCGCAAGCCGTTCATCGAGCCCGGTGGCGTTTGTCGCGCCATCGGGCATCGACTACGCTAGGCGCGCCACTCCCTTGCGGCCGCGCCCGTTCTCGACAGGATCAGCCATGAACATCGTCGTCTACCCCGGCACTTTCGACCCCATCACCAACGGTCATTTCGATCTGATCGAGCGCGCCGCGCGGATCTTCGACAAGGTGGTGGTGGGCGTTGCCGAGAGCCCCGGCAAGCGCCCGACGCTGGATCTCGATACCCGCGTAGCGCTGGCCCGCGACGTGGTCGACGGACTCGATAACGTCGAGGTTACCGGCTTCAGCGGCCTGCTCACCGAACTGCTCGACCGCCAGGGCGCGCGCATCGTGCTGCGCGGGCTGCGGGCCGTCTCCGACTTCGAGTACGAATTGCAACTGGCCAACATGAACCGCGCCCAGGCGCCGCATGTCGAAAGCCTGTTTCTGACCCCCGCGGTCGAAAATTCCTATATTTCTGCCACCATTGTGCGAGAGATTGCGCGCCTGGGAGGCGATATCAGCCGACTCGTGCATCCGCGCGTCGCCGATACGCTGCGCGAGCACTTCCATTCCGACCAGGGGCCCGCCGGACCAAGCCCCAGCGAACGGAATCCAGGCCAGTGATGCTCCCTCTTTACGCAGCGAGGACATGAACCATGGCCCTGATGATCACCGACGAATGCATCAACTGTGACGTCTGCGAACCCGAATGCCCCAACGACGCCATCTCGGCCGGGGAAGAAATCTATATCATCGATCCCAATCTGTGCACCGAATGCGTCGGTCACTTCGATGAACCGCAGTGCCAGCAGGTGTGCCCGGTGGACTGCATCCCGCTGGACCCGACCCGCAGCGAGACCCGTGACGAGCTGATGAAGAAGTACGAACTGATCAGCGCCGCCTGATTCCGCCGCCTTGCGCTCACCGCTGGTCGCGGTGGGTTAATCGACCTTGCTCGAGCCATTCCCGTCGCCTGGGTCTACGCTGCCAGACGCATGGGACTCCCTCGTCAGCGCCGCCGGCCAGCGCATAGCACGGCTCCGACGCGCTACGACGCCAACGCCGACCAAGGAAAGCCGCTTGCCTGCCGCACGCTCCGCTACTTACCCCGCCACCCAGCGCGTCTGGACCCTGGCCTGGCCGATCATTCTGTCCAACATCACCGTGCCGCTGCTCGGCCTGGTCGATACCGCGGTGGTCGGCCACCTGCCGGAAACGCGTTATCTCGCCGGGGTGACGCTGGGCGCGACGCTGTTCAGCTTTCTCTACTGGGGCTTCGGCTTCCTGCGCATGGGCACCACCGGCCTGACCTCGCAGGCGCAAGGACGCGACGATGCCAGCGCGGTGCGCAACCTGCTCGGCCAGGCGCTGGTGATGGCGGTGGTCATCGGCGGCCTGCTGATCGTCTTCTCGCGCCCCTTGACCACGCTCGGCCTGTGGCTGCTCGACGGCAGCGCCGAGGCTACCGCGGTAGCCCACGACTACGCCGTCATCCGCTTTCTGTCGGCCCCGGCGGTGCTCGCCAACTATGCGATCCTCGGCTGGTTTCTGGGCCAGCAGAACAGCCGCGTGACGCTGACGATCCTGGTGCTCACCAACAGCGTCAACATCGTCCTCGACCTGCTGTTCGTGGTCGGCCTGGGCATGGCCAGCGACGGCGTCGCCTGGGCCACGGTGATCGCCGATTACACGGCGCTGACGCTGGGACTGTGGCTAGTGCGTCGCCAGCTCGCCGCGCTCGGCGGCGCGTTCCACCGCGACCGGCTATGGCGGCTGGCCGCCTACCGCGAGCTGTTCCAGGTCAATAGCCAGTTGTTCCTGCGCACCCTCGGGCTGCTGTTCGCGCTGGCCTTCTTCACCGCCCAGGGCGCCAGCCAGGGCGATGTGGTGGTCGCCGCCAATGCCGTGCTGTTGCAGTTCATCATGCTCACCTCGCACGGCCTCGACGGCTTCGCGCACGCCGCCGAGGCGCTGACCGGGCGCGCCATCGGCCGCCGCGACTGGGCCGAATTCGCGGCGGCGGTGGGCGCCGCGGCGCGCTTCTCGCTGTTGACCACCGCCGCCGCCATGCTCTGCTTCGCGCTCGGCGGCACGGCACTCATCGCCCTGCTCACCGACCTGCCGGCGGTGCGCGAGATGGCTGCCGACTATCTGCCGTGGATGATCCTGATGCCGGCCCTGGCGGTCTGGAGCTACCTGCTCGACGGGGTGTTCATCGGCGCTACGGCGACCCGCGAGATGCGCAACAGCGTGTTCGCCGGCCTTGGCGTCTACCTGCCCGCCTGGTGGTTGCTGACCGGCCCGCTGGGGCTTGGCAATCATGGCCTGTGGCTGGCCTTTCTGCTTTTCACGCTGGTGCGCTCGGTGACGCTGGGTGGTTATTATCTGCGCTACCGGCGCACGCGCTGGAGCACCGGGCGCGAGGACAAGCACGAGGCCGTTGGCCACAAGTAGCGTTGACCGGAGCCCATGCCGCAGGTTATCGGTTGACGTCAGGTTACCGCTGCCCGCCCCGGCGACCTATACGCGTCAATAACCGCCAATAACAAGCGAGATACTCCATGCTCAAGTCCTGTCACGACCGGCCGTGAAGCTGGTCGAACGCTATCTGCCCGACCCGTTCATCTTCGTGTTGCTGCTGACGCTGGTCGCCGCCGCCGCAGCGATCGGCGTGGAGCGCCAGACGCCGCTGGCGGTGCTGCGCTTCTGGGGCGACGGCTTCTGGAACCTGCTGACCTTCTCGATGCAGATGCTGCTGGTGCTGGTCACCGGCTTCATGCTCGCCAGCTCGCCACCGGTCAAGCGTCAGCTGGCCCGGCTCGCCGGCCAGGCCGGCACTCCGGCCCGGGCAATCGTGCTGGTCACCCTGGTGTCGCTTGCCGCGAGCTGGATCAACTGGGGCTTCGGCCTGGTGGTGGGGGCGCTGTTCGCCAAGGAGCTGGCCCGCCAGATCCGCGTCGATTATCGCCTGCTGGTCGCCAGCGCCTATTCCGGCTTCGTCGTCTGGCACGGCGGGCTGGCAGGCTCGATCCCCCTGGTGATCGCCACCGAAGGCCACTTCACCGCCGACCGGATCGGCGTGATCGCGCACCTCGGAGACGATCTTCTCGCTGTTCAACCTGGCGATCGTCATCGCCCTGTTCATCGCGGTGCCGCTGGTCAATCGCTGGATGCTGCCCGACGAACAAGGAGAGCGTCTACGTCGAGCCCGACAAGCTCGCCGACGACAGACCGCACCGGGGCCTGGCCTCGCGCCCCGCCGAGCATCTCGAGAACAGCGTCAGCCTGGCCTGGCTGGTGGGCATTCCGGGGCTCTTGTTCCTGCTCGATCATTTCCTGCTGCGCGGCGGCGGTCTCAATCTGAACATCGTCAACTTCCTGTTTCTGTTCCTGGCGATCGTTCTGCACCGCACGCCGCGCCGCCTGCTCGATAGCCTCAACGAGGCGATCAAGGGCGGCGCGGGGATCGTCATCCAGTTCCCCTTCTATGCCGGGATCATGGCGATCATGGTCCAGTCGGGGCTGGCCGAAACGCTGTCGCAGGGCTTCGTGTCGATCGCCAATGCCGACACCCTGCCGTTCTGGTCGTTCATCAGCGCCGGGGTGGTCAACCTGTTCGTGCCCTCCGGCGGCGGCCAGTGGGCGGTCCAGGCGCCGGTGATGCTGCCCGCGGCCCAGGCACTGGGCGCCGATGTTCCGCGCATCGCCATGGCGGTGGCCTGGGGGGATGCCTGGACCAATCTGCTCCAGCCGTTCTGGGCCTTGCCGGTGCTCGCCATCGCCGGTCTCAAGGCCAAGGACATCATGGGCTTCTGCCTGATCCAACTGGTGGTCACCGGCGTCATCATCAGCCTGGGCCTGACCTATTTACCCTGACCTATTTATACCCTGGCCGGCCAGCGGCGCGGCACACACGAGCCGGTCGTGCGGCTGGCTCGGCGCAGCCCTGCCCGGGGATTCAGTCCTTTTCGGGGGTGAAGGCCGGTGGGTCGCTGGCCGGAAACGATTCGCTGCTGGCCTCGTCGACGCGGGCGCCCTCCTCGCCCGGCGGCGGCGAGGTGAGCACCGCGCCCAGCCGATCGTCGGGGTCGTCGATCAGCGTCAGATGATCGCTGGCGGTGGCCGAGAGCCGGGTATAGGGCAGCCAGCGAAAGTTGCCTTGGGTGTCGACGATTCGCGCGTACTTGCCGCCCAGCGCATCGACATCGCCCAACCGAGTGCCATCCAGGGCCTGGACCGTGACACCGACATGAAAGGCTGCATCCATGGTAAGCCTCCTCATCCATTTGCTTGAACTACCAGTACCGCACAACCAGTACAGCACAAATTGCATGCGCTGCCCCAAACCCGCAGGCTCCCGTGCGCACCGTCAAACATGGTACAACCGGGGACGTGCCAGCCCCGGCACGACCCTGCCGTGAGCCTATCGAGACCGCCCAACGTGACGAGCCAGACCATGACGCCCGACGACATGCCCCGCCAGCACACTCTGACCATGACCGTGCTGATGACCCCCGACATGGCCAATTTCAGCGGCAAGGTCCACGGCGGAGCGATTCTCAAGAAGCTCGACGAGGTCGCCTACGCCTGCGCCAGCCGCTATTCCGGCAGCTACGTGGTGACCCTGTCGGTCGATCAGGTACTGTTCAAGCAGCCGATCCACGTCGGTGAGCTGGTGACCTTCCTGGCCTCGGTCAATCATGTCGGCCGCTCGTCGATGGAGATCGGCATCAAGGTGGTCGCCGAGTCGATCCAGGAGAAGGTCATCCGCCATACCAACAGCTGCTACCTGACGATGGTCGCCGTGGATCAGCAGGGAAGCCCGGTCGAGGTGCCCCCGCTGCGTCTGGCAACGCCGTTGCAGCAGCGCCGCTTCGAGAAGGCCGCGCTGCGCAAGCAACTGCGCAAGCAGGCCGAGCAGGCGTCGCGTGAACACGATAGCCAGTACACCGGCCCGGCCTCCTGAGCCGGCCGCCGACACGCAAGGAGGCCGCATGACATCGCCGACATCACACCGCCAGCCATCCTCGCCCGGCGAGCGGCTCAAGCTGGCCTGGGATGTGCTGGTGATCATCCTGGTGATCGCCAACCTGGCCCTGCTGCTGTTCGACAGCCTCTATCTGGTGCCACCGCTACACGACGCGTTCGCCTCGCTCGCCCCGCAGTTGCAGGCGGCGTATGAGCAGAAGATTCACGCCCATTTCTTCGCCATCGACATGGCGTTCGTCAGCTTCTTCATCCTCGACGTGCTGCTCGGCTGGGCCGTGGCGATCGCCGAGCGACGCTATCATCGCTGGTTCTTCTACCCCTTCGTGCACTGGTACGACGTGCTCGGCTGCATTCCGCTGGCCGGCTTTCGCTGGCTGCGTGCCCTGCGCATCATCTCGCTGCTCTACCGCCTGCAACGCCTGGGCCTGATCGAGGTCCGCAACTGGTACGTGGTCGGCGCGCTCTACAAGTATTACGACATCCTTCTGGAGGAGCTGTCGGATCGCGTCGCGATACGCCTGATCGGCAGCATCCAGGAGGAGATCCGCCACAGCAATGCGCTCTCGCAGCGCCTCTCGGACGAAGTGCTGGCGCCGCGCAAGGAACAGCTGGTCGACGAGATCGCCCAGCGCCTGGAAGCCGGTCTGAACGACATCTATGCCGACAACCGTGCGCTGATTGCCCGTTATATCAGCGCGCTGGTCGGCCGCACGCTGCAGGAAAGTCCCGAAATCCAGCGCCTGCACCGGCTGCCGATGGGCCGCCAGCTGAGCGAGGCGATGGACCAGACGCTCAGCGACCTGGCCAGCCGGCTGATCCACGAGGCGGTCGGCGGCCTGCGTTCGCCGGAGTTCTCCGAGTTGCTGCGCCGTGCCACCGACAGCGGCATGGACATCCTGCTGGTCGCCGACACGCGCAGCGAGCGAATCACCGAACAGGTGCTGATCGAGACCCTCGAACTGCTCAAGGAGCAGATCGCCACCAAGCGCTGGCAGCAACGCTACGATTGAGGGTCAGACGATTCGCAGGAGGGTGTAGGGCGCCTCGTTGGCGTGGCGCTCGTCGCGTTCGTCGATCGAGCCCAGCGCCAGGTTGCGGTCGTTGTCGTAGGCAACGAACAGTCGCGTCTCGTCGAGCACCGCCAGGCCCTCGGCCTTGTGCTCGAACTCGAGCGGCTCGCCGCGCTCGTCCTCGACCAGTTGCGGGGCGCGACCGGCATTGAAGTCGTCCAGGCTCATCGACCACAGGTAGCCGCCGATGTGCTCGACGCCGTCGAGTTCGGTCTCGAAGCTGGTCAGCAGGTAGAGCCGGGCGTTGTAGGGATCGTATTCCAGGCTCGACAGCCCACAGACATGCCGCACCTGGGGAAAGTCGCCCGGATTGAACCGATAGAGGCTGCGCAGTTCGTCAAGGAACTCCAGATTGCCCTGGGCGTTGACCCGATAGTGGGCACCGACCACCCGGCACACGTAATCGAAGTCGGCGTGGTGGTTGCCCTGCTCGCGCACCCCGAACAGCAACAGCCCATCGCCACGCTCGCCGGGAATCGCCGCCAAGCCCTCGATCTTGTAGTAGGGCGTGCCGATCGCGCCGTCGAGCTTGTCGCGCAACTCCAGCGAGCCCTCGACACCGTCGCGCGGGTCGGGATCGACCACCTGGACCCGCTCGGGCTGGCCCAGCGGCCAGATCAGCAGGTGGTTGTAGGCGTTCAGGGTATGATCGTCCTCGGCGATGCGATCGAAACCGGTGGTCGCCAGCACATGACGACCGTCGGCGGTCAGCGCAAAATCCTCGTACTTGTTGGCGTTCTTGATCGCCGGCTCGGTGAAGTACTCGAGGCTCTCGTTGTCGGGGATGCCCTGCGCGTCGATGTCGACCGCGAACACCGCCGAGCGCGACTCGCCGGGGATCGGTTTGTCGCTGGCCAGGATCAGCCGCCGGCCGTCGTAGACCACCGCCGAGACCTCGGCGTTGACCGGCTTGTCATCGGCATCGTGCAGGCCGACCGGAAAACAGTGCAACGTGCCTTGGGAGAGTACCTGGGCGCGGTTCATGAACGACTCCTTCTAGGGGTGATGCCAACTAGTTGGAGGCGATACGCTAATGATGCAAGCGCCAGGGCCTTCCTATCGGCCACGCACCAGCCGCGCACCGGCGCCTCGTCGCGCCAATAAATCCGTTGACGCGCTTATCGCGGCCCTTATGCTGCCCCGGGACGCTTCAATAAAACCTATAGCTTGATGGGTACACGATGGATACGCTTGCCACCCTCGGTCCGGCTGCGCTCTACATGATCGCGATGACGCTGACCCCCGGCCCCAACAACCTGATGCTCACCGCCTCGGGCGCCAATTATGGCTACTGGCGCACCCTGCCGCATATTCTCGGCATCCTGGCCGGCTGCTTCGTGCTGTTTTCGGCCATTGCCCTGGGTCTGGGCCTGCTGTTCGAGCGCTTTCCACTGTTCCAGACGCTGCTCAAGGTCACCGGCAGCGCCTATCTGTTGTACCTGGCCTGGAAGATCGCCAGCGCGCCGCCGCCCGATCTGCGCCTGCGCGGCGAGGGCCGGCCGTTGTCCTTCTGGCAGGCCGCCGCCTTCCAGTTCGCCAATCCCAAGGCCTGGGTGATGGGCCTGGCGCTGATGGCCGGCTTCCTGCCCGAACAGGGCAACGACTGGGCCAACGCCCTGCTGCTGGCCGGCTTCGCCGAACTCATCGCCTTGCCGTGCATCTCGCTGTGGGCCGGCTTCGGCATGGCCGTCGGCCACTACCTCAAGAGCGCGCGTGCCTGGCGCATCTTCAACGGGCTGATGGGCGCGATGACCGCCGCCTGCGTGATTTTCATCCTGGGCTGAGACTGCAGACGCTCCGTGGCAGCGGCAGCCCGCGCCATCGTCATCGCGACAGGGCATCGCCTGGCTGACCTTGCTACGGCATCGCCGATGACGATGCTCGCTGGACTTGCCACTTGCCGTTTCGATAAGGTGCTGAACGTGGAGCATCACGCGCATTGTGGCTAGGCTTGATAATGCTGACGGTGCATCGCAGCGCGACCGCCCATGGATACCGGGCGCGTCGGTCTCAGAACATTACATCGCGTAACAAGAGGATGGAAACATGGCCAGGATGGGCAAATCACTCGGGATCATGGTCGGCGTCGCCTTGACGGTGGGACAGGCCATGGCCGCCGACCCGTTACGTGTCGCTTCGAAGGTCGATACCGAGGGCGCGCTGCTCGGCAACATGCTGATTGCGCTGCTCGAGGATGCCGGCTATTCGGTCGAGAACAACCTGCAGCTCGGCCCGACCAATATCGTGCGTACCGCCCTGCTCGAGGGCGAGGTCGACCTCTACCCGGAATACACCGGCAACGGTGCCTTCTTCAGCAATACCACCGACGATGAGGCATGGAAGGATGCCGAGGCGGGCTATCAGAAGGTTCGCGACTGGGACCGCGAGCAGAACGGCATCGTCTGGCTCGAACCGGCGCCGGCCAACAACACCTGGGCAATCGCGGTGAAACAGTCGCTCGCCGAGGAACACGATCTTTCCAGCATGGCCGACTTCAGCCAGTGGGTGAACGACGGCGGCGACGTCAAGCTGGCCGCTTCCGCCGAGTTCGTCGAAAGTCAGGCGGCCCTGCCGAGCTTCCAGGACGCCTACGGCTTCACGCTCTCCCAGGATCAGTTGCTGGTGCTCTCCGGCGGCAACACCGCGGCGACCATCCGCGCCGCCGCCGAGGGCACCAGCGGTACCAATGCGGCGATGGTCTATGGCACCGACGGCGCGATCAAGCCGGCCGGCCTCAAGGTCATGGACGACACCCAGGGCGTACAGATGGTCTACGAGCCGACAGTGGCGATGCGCGAGGAGGTTCTCGAGGCCAATCCCAAGCTCCCCGAGCTGTTCGAGCCGGTGCTCGCCTCGCTCGATCGCGAGACGCTGCAGGAGTTGAACAGCAAGATTCAGGTCGATGGTCTGCCGGCCAAGCAGGTGGCCCGTGACTATCTCGAGGCTAACGGCTTCCTGAACTGAGCGAATCGTGGCCACCAACGTGACTTCACCTAGCGGCCAGGCCGGACGCCTGGTCGCCAATCGCGTGCTGCTGACGCTGTGGGTTGCCGCGCTGCTCGGCAGCGTGTTGCTGCCGTTCGCCGCCATGGCGCCCAACCGGCTGATGTCCGGCGAAGCGGTGAACCTGGTCGCCGCCTTGACGATCTGGCAGTCGGCGGGCCTGGTGCTGCTGGCTCTTGCGCTGCTGCTGGCCGCGCTGAGCCGGCCGCTGTCCCCCGCCCAAGGCCTGCGCTTGACGCTGGTCGTCGCCCCGCTGACGCTGCTGCTGACGCTCTATGCACTCGGCGACTACGCCAACCGCGCGCTTGCCGACGCCTCGCCGGCTGCACGGGTCTCGCAGGGTGCGGCCTTCTGGGTGCTGGTGTTCTGTACGCTGCTGATGATCATCGATGCCTTCCAGCGGCTGCGTGCGCCGCTCTGGGTCGGCGGCGTCTATGGCCTGGCTCTGGCCGCCGCGATCGCCGGGCTATTCGCCAGCGGCCAGTTCAATGCGCTGTCGATCCTCAACGAATACTTCAATATTCAGGATGCCTTCATCGACCAGTTGCTCACCCACCTGCGGCTGGTCGGGCTGGCGCTGGCACCGGCGCTGGCCATCGGCCTGCCGCTGGGGCTGCTCGCGCATCGCCGGGCGGCGCTTGCGCGGCTCGCTGTTCGGCACCCTGAACTTCTTCCAGACGATCCCCTCGATCGCGCTGTTCGCGCTGCTGGTGTCGCCACTCTCGGCACTCGGCGACAGCTTCCCGTGGCTGCGGGAACTGGGCGTCAAGGGCATCGGCGCCGCGCCGGCGATCATCGCGCTGATCATGTATTCGCTGCTGCCGGTGGTGCGCAACACCTACGCCGGTTTCGCCGGGGTCGCCCCGGCAACCCTCGAGTCGGCACGCGGCATGGGCATGACCCGGCGCCAGGTACTGTGGCGGGTGGAAATACCGCTGGCACTGCCGGTGATCCTTTCCGGGCTGCGCATCGTCACCGTACAGGCGATCGGCCTGACGGTGGTGGCGGCGTTGATCGGCGCCGGCGGGCTGGGCGCATTCGTCTTCCAGGGGCTCGGCCAGTACGCCATCGATCTGGTGCTGCTCGGTGCGGTGCCGACCATCGCGCTGGCGGTGGTTGCCGATTTTTTGCTGCAGATCCTGGTCGCCATCAGCCGCCCCGCGGGTGGTCGCTAGCACCTTCGAGCCATCAACGAGTGAGACGATGATAGAACTGCAAGGCCTCACCAAGACCTACGCTGGCAAGAACGTCGTCGACGACATTTCGCTGCGCGTCGAGAGCGGCGAGTTCGGCGTGCTGATCGGCCCGTCGGGCTGCGGCAAGTCGACCACCTTGCGCATGATCAACCGCCTGATACCGATGAGCCATGGACGGATCCTGCTCGGCGACGAAGACGTCAGCCGGCTCAAGCCGGAACAGCTGCGCCGGCGCATGGGCTACGCCATCCAGTCGATCGGGCTGTTCCCGCACTGGACGGTGGCCGAGAACATCGCCGTGGTGCCCAACCTGCTCAAGTGGCCCAAGGCCCGTGTCGACGCGCGCATCGACGAGTTGATGAACCTGTTCCACCTCGAGGCCGGCGAATATCGCGACAAGTACCCGCATCAGTTGTCGGGCGGTCAGGCCCAGCGTGTCGGCGTGGCCCGCGCGCTGGCCGCCGATCCCGAGGTGCTGCTGATGGACGAGCCGTTCGGCGCCGTCGACCCGTTGACCCGCGAGGTGCTGCAGAACGAGATGCTGCGGGTTCACGAACAGACCCGCAAGACCATCGTCTTCGTCACCCACGATATGGACGAGGCGCTCAAGCTGGCCACCAAGGTGGCGATCCTCAACCAGGGCCGGCTGGTGCAGTACGACCGGCCGATCGAGCTGCTGGTCGACCCCGCCGATGACTTCGTCAGCGATTTCATCGGCAAGGCCGACCTGGGCCTCAAGCTGCTCTCGCGGCGCTGGGTCGATCAGTATTGCCGGCCACCATGCCTCGCGCGCGATGCCGGCAACAGCAATAATTGCCACGCCAGCCGGCACAGCTGGGAAGTCGATGCCGATGGACGCCCGCTGGCGCTGCACGGAGGCCGGCTCAGCGATGGCAGCGAGACGCAGACCGCGGTCAACAGCGAATGGATCGCCACCCCCGAGATGACCATGAAGGAAGCACTGTCACGCATGGTATGGTTCCGGGTCATGGTGCTGCCGGTGATCGACGAGGCCGGCAAGCTGATCGGCGAAGTGACCATGGAGGGCGTGATGGGGCGTCAGCCATGAACCGTGCGAGCCTCGCCGTGCCCACCACGCCGCGGGATTGGCTGCTGCCGATCCTCGCCGCGCTGCTCGTTGCCCTGACGCTGTTCATGGAGGAGCTCGAACCGCTGTTCGCGGCCCTCTTCCCACACCTCGACGTGGCCGTTTACCAGCGCGAGAGCTTCCTCCAGCTGACCCTCGACCATCTCGGCCTGGTACTGGTGTCGTCGCTGATCTCGATCAGCATCGGCGGCGCGGCAGGGCTGTTCGTGACCCGTGCGACGGGACGCGAGTTCGAGCCGATGGTGTCGTCGCTGGCGGCGATCGGCCAGACCTTTCCGCCGGCGGCGGTATTGGCGATCGTGGTACCGCTGGCCGGCTTCGGCTTCGTGCCGACCATCGTTGCGCTGTCGCTCTACGGCTTGCTGCCGGTGGTCCAGAACACCATCGCCGGGCTCAGCGCGGTGCCGCCCACCACGCTGGAAGCCGCCCGCGGCACCGGCATGAACGCCTGGCAGATCCTCTGGCGAGTCGAGCTGCCGTTGGCCATGCGCGTGATCATCGCTGGCGTGCGGGTCTCGGTGATCATCAATATCGGTACCGCGACCATCGGCTCGACGGTGGGGGCACAGAGCCTCGGCACGCCGATCATTGCCGGGCTGGTCGGCGACAATATCGCCTACGTCATCCAGGGGGCGGTACTGGTGGGGCTGCTGGCGATCGTCAGCGATCTGCTGTTCGAGCGACTGGAACGGCGCTTTCGCTTCGGCGGTTGAGACGCGGAAATCGGCGGCTTGGAGCGATCGCGAATCGTGCGGCGAGAATAATGGCAGGGCGATCGGTCACTCGGAAAGACAGGCAGGAAAGGGAAAGCAAGAGTGCCGCCCGGCTGAGCCGGGCGGCACGGAGTCTATCAGCTGGCGGATTCCTGAATCTCTTCGCCGCCCTGCTCGATGTCTTCACCAGCACCATCCAGGGTGTTGCAGCCTGCCAGGGTGCCGGCAGCCATCAGCATCAGGAACATCATCGCTGTCAATTTCTTCATTTGGTCCTCCTTAACGAATGAAGTCGCCGCTTGAGCGGCCTTGGTGACAAAACGTCACACCCAAAGCCTAACAGGCCAGTGGCGATTACGCACACCCAGCCTCCGACTCGTGTATTAGCCGGCGGCCTCCTCGATTTCCGAGCCGACCTTTTCGACGTCCTTGCCCAGCCCTTCCATGGTATTGCAGCCAGCCAGCGCCACCAGCAGCAACGCTGCCGCGATCATCAATGAACCTTTCATCGCCTTCCCCAGAATTGTCGAGTGGACAGTGCAGTTATCACCCAAGGGCGGCGCCACGGCAAGCGGGGATTCGCAGGAATGATGCCCCGCCGCGGAAGTTTAGAAAAACGCCAGCCGCAGGATGATCGCCCCGATCACCACCAGGGTCAGCCACTTGACCCATAGCGCGCCGCGCGGACCCATGTTGACCCGCACCGCCAGCCAGGCGCCGCTCATGCTGCCCAGCGCCAGCAGCAGGCCGTAGCCCCAGCGAACCTGGCCGTTGAGCACGAACACCGCCAGCGCCGGCAAGGTGTAGACGAGGATGATGAAGACCTTGAAGACATTGACCTGGGCCAGATCGATCTTGAGCAGCCGATACAGCACGACGATGAACAGCACCCCGACGCCGACCTGAATGAAGCCGCCGTACACGCCGATGACGAACATCGCCAGATACACCCCCGGGGTGATTCGCTCAGGGGTCAACGCGCGGGTATCGAGGCGCGGCTGGGGCAACAGCATCATCAGCGAGGCCAGCACCATCGCCGCGATCAACACGCCCTGAAAGAGCGCATCGGAGACCGTCAGGGCCAGCCAGGCGCCGAGCAGTGCGCCGACTACCGCGGGCAGCGACAACCGCAGACTGATGCCCAGGTCGCCGGCGCCGGCGCGTCGGAAGCTGCCCACCGCGCTGACGCTCTGCAGCACGATGCTCACCCGGTTGGTGCCGTTGGCGACCTGCGCCGGCAGACCCAGCAGCATCAGCAGCGGCAGGGTCAGCATCGAGCCCCCCGCCGCCAGCACGTTGATGAAGCCGGCGACGCCGCCAAACGCTACCAGCAGCAATCCATCAAGCCAGCCCATGACGGTTTCCTGTCGTTGCCATCCTCAACCGTGAGCGGCCTCGGGCCGGGTTGGCGCACGCCCCTGGCGCGCGCTCCATACCAGCACCGCGATGAAGATCGCCACGCCGATCAAATCGATGCTGAGCATGCCATGCGGCCACAGCATCAGCGCACCGATCGGGAACATCAACAAGCGCAGCCACCAGGACAGCTCATGCTCGAGATGCCCCTCCAGGCCGGCGATGATCGCGTAGATGCCGAACAGCGCCATCACGAACACCAGGGTCATTTCCAGTGGCGTGCCAGTAATCAACGGCGACCACACGAACAGAAGCGGCACGATATACAGACCCTTGGCGATCTTCCAGGCGGTCAGGCCAGTGCGCATCTGCGGCGTGCCGGCGATCGCCGCCGCAGCGAAGGCGGTCAGACACACCGGCGGGGTGACGTTGGAATCCTGCGACAGCCAGAAGATCACCATGTGCGCGGCGACCAGCGACATGGTCAGAAAATGCGGCGACAGCGCCTGCTCGTAGAGCTGGCTCGAGAAGGTGTCGGGGACTTTCTCTAGCAGTGCCTGGGCATCGGCCATGCTCATCGGGCTCGACAGCGCCTGCAGCTGGTCCGGCGCGGCGATCATGAATACCGCCTTGGCCTGTTCCGGCAGGTTGCCGGCGGCAAGCAGATCGAGCAGTTGCGCATGCGCCATCAGGTTGTAGAGTGCCGGCGCCGAGAGCGTCGCCAGCACTATGTACGACGCGGTGACCGGCAAGCCCATGCCCAGGATCAACGAGGCAATGGCGATCAGCACGATGGTCACCAGCAGGCTGCCGCCCGCCCAGTCGGTGATCATCAGCGAGAAGGTATTGCCGATGCCGGTGGTCGAGACCACGTTGACGATCAGCCCCACGGTGATCAGCAGGATCGCCGTGGTGATCATGTTGCGGGTCCCCAGCACCAGCGCCTCGATGACCATCTTCGGCCCCATCGGCTGCTTGGACAGCCACGAGGCGACGATCACCGAGACGATCGCGATGCCCGCAGCATAGGTCGGGGTGAAGCCATAGATCAGCGCCCAGACCAGCACCACCAAAGGCAGCAGGAAATGCCAGCCCTTCTTGAGCACCTCGCCGATTCCCGGGGCATTCGGGTCCGCAAGGTGCTGGGCATTGCTGCGCTTGGCCTCGATGCGCACGAACATCGCCACCGACAGGAAATACAGCAGTGCCGGCAGCGCGGCGACGCCGATGATGGTCAGGTAAGAGACCTGGGTGTAGGAGGCCATGATGAACGCCCCGGCGCCCATCACCGGCGGCATCAGCTGGCCCCCGGTGGAGGCGGCGGCCTCGACCCCGGCGGCGAAGCGCGCCGGAAAACCGGCCTTGCGCATCAACGGGATGGTGATCACCCCGGTGGACACGGTGTTGGCCACCGCCGAGCCGGATACCGAGCCCATCAGTCCCGAGGAGAACACCGCCACGAAACCCGGCCCGCCGACGAAGCGCCCGGCCGCGCAGCGCGCCAGGTCGATGATGAAGTCGCCGGCGCCGGACTTGACCAGGAAGGCGCCGAACATGATGAACATGAATACATACGACCACGAGATGCGGGCGATCGAGCCCAGCATGCCCTGGCCGCCGATATAGCTGCGAAACAGCACCGTCTCCCAGCTCAGGCCGGGGAAGTTGAAGATACCGTCGACATACTGCCCCCACCAGGCGACGTAGGTCAGCGCGATGATGCACAGCACCGGGATGAACCAGCCGGTGGTGCGCCGGGCGAACTCGAGGATCAGGGCCACGGCGACGATCGACGCCACCCAGTCGGAGGCGATGAAGGTCACGCCACGCGCGTACAGGGCATTCTCGAAGGCCATCAGGTAGATGACGCAGCCCGCCGTCGCCAGGGCGAGGATGATGTCGATGCCCAGCACCAGGCGCTTGGCGCCGGCGCCCTCAGGTCTCGCCATGGGCACCGACAGGGCACACAACACGCCGAAGAAGCCGAAGTGCATGGCACTCGTCCACAGCGTGGAAATGGTGGAGAAGGTGTTGAAGTACAGGTGCACCAGGGCCGTGACGATGGCAAAGCCAAACAGGAAGCGCCCCAGCCATGGATGCTGCAGGCGATCCTCGGCTTCGCTGGCGTCCTCGTCGCGGACCTTTTCGATAATGGGATCGCTCACGGTTCACTCCTCGCGAATCGGTAACGAGCCTCCCGGTCGGGTGCCGGGAGGCTCGTCGTGCCCGGCGGGCGCCGGGCCTTGGGTAGGAAAGACTTACTCGGCCGGAACCGGCTGCAGGCGCTCGGGAATTTCCAGGCCCTGTTCCTTGAAGTAACGCGCCGCGCCTTCATGCAGCGGCATCGGCAGGCCGGCGATGGCCTTTTCCAGCGCCATGGCCTTGGTGGCCGGGTGGATATTTTTCAGAAACGGCAGGTTCTCGTACATCGCCTTGGTGATGGCATAGACGTCATCGGCCGGGACGTCGGCACGCACCGCCAGGATGTTGGGCTGGGCGATGGTATGGATCACTTCCGACTGGTTGGGGTAGGTATCGGCCGGAATGTCGTACGGCGACCACAGGTCGAACTCGCTGTTGACCTTCTTGAGTTGCTCGTCGGTGAAGTTCAACGTGGCGATGTTCTCGCCCGAGTTGGCATAGGCCCGGGTCACCGCCGAGGCCGGCACACCGGCGGGAATGTTCATGCCCTTGATAGTGCCGTTCTGCAGGGCATCGGCGCTGGGGCCGTAACCCAGGTAGGCGATGTCCATCTTCTCGGGATCGATGCCCAGTTGGCCGAGGATATAACGCCCCGAGCCTTCAGTACCCGAGTTGCGCGCACCGATCGAGAACGGCTCGCCATACAGGTTGGTCATGTCCTCGATGGTGCCGGAGTCGACCATTTCGTTGTCGACCACGAAGTGCTCGACGTTCTGCCACAGCATCGACACACTGCGCAGGTTCTTGTAAGCCTTGGGCACCGGACCGGTACCCTTCCAGGCATAGGCGCCGTACAGGCCCTGGAGGATGCCGAACTGGGCCTGGTCCTCGTCCATCAGCTTGAGGTTCTCGCCGGAGCCGGCGGAACTGATCGCCGACACCGAGATCCCGGTGCTGGGCTCGAGCTTGACCTTGACCAGCGTCGACAGCGCCACGCCTACCGGGTAATAGGTGCCACCGGTGGTCGCGGTGCCCATGATGTACTGGTGGGATTCATCCTGCGCGAAGGCCGACGACGCGGAGACACCCAGCGCCGCGGCGCTGGCCAGGGCCAAGGCGGACTTGAGGAACTGACGCTTGTGCATGCCGTTTTCTCCTGTGGAAATAGGCGATTATTGTGTTGAGGCGTCATAATGAGTGCAAAGTGCTTGCCAGTCTGCCAAAAACTCACCGTTTCAAGGCATTAACAGTTCGCGCTCGACATTACGACTCACCCGATCGGCAACAAGCCGCCGATCTGCCGATCATCATCGGCCATTTATTGCCGATGCGATACCAACATCCGCGAGGCCAGCCATGAACGACTTCTCCCTGCACCAGCGACTCGCCGCCGACACCCATGCCGTCGCCGACCTGGCGTTGTGCCGGGTGCTGTTGATGAACGATGCACGCTTTCCCTGGCTGATCCTGGTGCCGCGTCGCGCCGGGATCGTCGAAGTCAGCGATCTCGACAGCCACGACCAGGCCCGGCTGTGGCTGGAGGCAACGCAGCTGGGCAGCGCGCTCAAGGCCGTGCTGGACGGCGACAAGCTCAATCTGGCGACGCTGGGCAACCAGGTGCCCCAGTTGCATTTTCACGTCATCGTCCGCTACCGCGACGACGCCGCCTGGCCGGGGCCGGTGTGGGGGGTGGGCACGCCCGAGCCTTATCAGGCCCGGGCGGTGGATGAGTGGCGGGCGCGGCTCGAAAGCCTCGCCGCGCCGTTGCTACTGCCAAGTGAAGCTGTTGCTGGCGAAGCGAGAAAAGCGCCTTAGCGGCTCGGCACGCCGCCCACACAGTAGTACTTGGTCTCGAGATACTCCTGCATGCCGGCGTCGGCGCCCTCACGGCCCAGCCCCGACTGCTTGATGCCGCCGAACGGCACCTGCGGGCCGGTGATGTCCATGGTGTTGATGCCGACCATGCCGTACTCCAGACGCCGCATGAACTTGCGGATGCGCGCGTCGCGGTGCGTATAGACGTAGGCGGCGAGCCCGTAGATGGTGTCGTTGGCTGCGGCAATCACCGCGTCGTCGTCATCGAAGGCGCAGATCGGTGCCAGCGGCGCGAATGCCTCCTCGCCGGCCACGCGCATCGCGGCGGTGAAATCGGCCACCACGGTGGGCATGAAGTAGCGTGGACCCGGCGCCTCGCGCTGATCGCGACCGAGAATCCGTGCGCCCTGATCACGGGCGTCGTCGACCAGCCCCTGGGCCTTGGCCACGGCGTCACGGTTGATCAGCGGGCCGATGGCGTTGTTCTCGTCGAAGCCGTTGCCCACCGCCATGGCATTCATGCGCGCGGTGAAACGCTCGACGAAGTCGTCGTAGAGGCGGCGATGGACATAGATGCGATTGGCCGCCAGGCAATCCTGGCCGCTGGTCTGGAACTTGGCGGCGATCGCTCCCTCGACCGCCTCGTCGAGATCCGCGTCATCGCAGACGATGAACGGCGCATTGCCGCCGAGTTCCATGGCGTTGTGCTTGACGGTGTCGGCACTCTGGCGCAGCAGCGCACGCCCCACCTGGGTGGAGCCGGTGAACGACAGGGCGCGCACCCGGTCGTCGGCACAGACTCGCTCGGCGAAGCGCCTGCCGCTGCCGGTGACCACGTTGAATTCGCCGCGATTCAAGCCCGCGCGCTCGGCGAGCACGGCCAGTGCCAGCGCCGAGAACGGCGTCTGGGTGGCCGGATTGACCAGCGTCGTGCACCCCGCCGCCAATGCGGCGGCGACCTTGCGGGTAATCATCGCCAGCGGGAAGTTCCAGGGGGTGATCACCGCGGCGACCCCGATCGGCTCCTGCACGGTGCCCAGCGAGACGTCGGGGCCGTCGGCGGGAATCGTCGCGCCGTCGGCACGCCGTGCCTGCTCGGCGAACCAGCGCAGGAAGCTCGCCGCGTAGTCGACCTCGCCGCGCGCTTCCTCGAGCGGCTTGCCCTGCTCCCAGGTCATCAGCCGCGCCAGCGCCTCGCGATGCTCGGTCATGCCTTGGTACCAGGCCAGCAGCTTGTCGCCGCGCGCCAGCGCCGAGGTCTCGCGCCACTCAGCAAAGGCGCCCACCGCCGCGTCGATCGCCGCGTCGATGCGTGCCGCCGATAGATCGGGAACCTGGCCGATGCTCTGCTCGGTGGCCGGATCATCGACCGCCTGGTGTGCGCCGTCGTCGGCCTCAACCCACTCGCCACCGATGAAGGCGCGTTCGCGCAGCAATAGCTTGGGATCTTCCGTCATTGCCGTTCCTCCCTGAAAGTCAATGAGAGCGCCATCGACGAGGGGCGGCATGCCGGGGCCAGCAGCCTGGCTGGCGATCATTGGTCGCGGATCGGTGAAGGCATTTCGGGTTTCTCGGCATTTCCCCTCGCCGCGGCGAGGTGATCGCAGTATAGGCGCCACCGGGCGGGGGCCCCAAATTCACCACGCAATGAGCGGTTAGGTGCAGACGAAGGCGTCGCGGCGCAGACCGTACTTGTGCATCTTCTGATTGAGGGTGCGCCGCGGCAGGTCCAGCTCGTCGAGCACCGCCTGGATATTGCCCTGATGGCGCGCCAGCGCGGCGCGCAGTAGCGCGGCCTCGAACGCCGCGACCTGGTCGTTGAGCGAGCCGCCGGCCGTTGCCTGGTCGGCGTCATCCGGCTGCCGGGCGAGTTGTGGAATGTCGAGCCCCAGGGTGTGGCGGGTGGCGGCGTTGCGCAGCTCGCGCAGGTTGCCCGGCCAGGCGTGGCGGCTGAGCGCGGCGAACAGCTCGCCGTCCATCTCGCGCAGCGGTCGCTGGTGGACTTCGGCGGCCTGGCGGCAGAAATGCGCGAACAGCAACCCAATATCCTCGCGGCGTTCGCGCAACGGCGGGACCGTCAGCTCGGCGATCGCCAGCCGGTAGTAGAGATCCTCGCGGAACGCCCCCTGGCCCGCCAGTGCCAGCAGATCGGCCTTGCTCGCCGCCACCACCCGCAGGTCGAGTGCGATTACCCGGTTGCTGCCCAGCCGAGTGACTTCGCCCTCCTGCAGGGCGCGCAGCAACTTGACCTGGGCGCTCAGCGGCATCGCTTCGATCTCGTCGAGAAACAGCGTGCCGCCACTGGCGTACTCGAGCTTGCCGATCCGAGTCTCGAGCGCGCCAGTGAAAGCGCCCCGCTCATGGCCGAACAGCTCCGACTCGAACAGCTCCGGGGCGATCGCGCCGCAATTCAGCGCCACGAACGGCGCCGCCTCGCCGGGCCCGAATTCGTGAAGGCAGCGCGCCACCACCTCCTTGCCGCTGCCGGTCTCGCCGCAGACCAGTACGTTGGCGCGAGTCGGCGCGAGGTTGGCGAGCTGTTCGCGCAGCCGCTGCATGCCCGGCGCCTCGCCGATCAGCCGCGCGGCCAGCCCGCCCTGGCGCAGCGCCTGGCGCAAGCGACGATTTTCCTGGCCCAGCCGGCGCCGCTCGAGGGCACGCCGCACCTGCTCCTCGAGGCGTTCGGGTTCATAGGGCTTCTCGATGAAGTCCCAGGCGCCCTGGCGCATGGCATCCACTGCCATCGGCACGTCGCCATGCCCGGTGATCAGCAACACCGGAATCTCGTCGTCGAGCGCCTGCACGGCACGCAACAGGCTCAGGCCGTCGAGGCCGGGCATCTTGACGTCCGAGATCAGCGCGCCACAGGCCTCGCCCGCACCCAGCGAGGCGAGCGCCGCGTCGCCGCTCTTGAAGCAGCGCACCGCCAGCTCGCCGAGCTCGAACCACTGGCTCAGCGATTCGCGCACGCCGGGGTCGTCGTCAACCAGCCAGACCGGCAGTTCGCTCATGTCAGGGAGTCCTCCTCGCGGGGTTGGCGGCGGTGCCTCTCGAGCGCACGCGGCAGTTCGACGCTGAACGCCGCGCCGCCCTGCGCGCCGGTGCGGTTCTCGGCGCGAATGCGCCCATCGAGATCCTGCACGATGCCGTAGGCGATGAACAGCCCGAGCCCCAGCCCGTCGCCGACCTCCTTGGTGGTGAAGAAGGGATCGAAGAGTTGCGCGATCAACGCCTCGTCGATCCCCGGGCCGTTGTCGCTGACCGTCAACACCACCCGTTCATCGCCCAGCGCCACGCTGACGCTCAGGCGTGGCGCTTGCACCTCGCGCAGCGCATCCAGGGCGTTGCGCAGCAGGTTGGTGAGCAGCTGTTCGATACGCACGCTGTCACCGGCCACAAGAATCGGCCGCACGCTCTCGGGCAGCTCGAGTTCTAGCCCGACCTGCTGGCGCACGATGCGCTCGTCGAGCAGCTCGAGCACGAAGTCGAGCCGCGCGCGCAGGTCGATCGGCTCGCGGGCGCCGCCCTTGCGGGCGAACAGCTTGAGCTGGCGGATCAACGTGGCGAGCCGCTCGGAAAGCGCCTGAATGCGCTGGAAGTTGTCCTGCGCCGACTCGCTCCGGCCGCGCTCGAGCAGCCGCGCGCCACTCGCCGCATAGGTACGGATGCCGGCCAGCGGCTGGTTGAGCTCATGGGCGATGCCCGCCGCCATGGTGCCCAGCGCCGCCAGCTTGCCGGCCTGGACCAGCTCGGCCTGGGCCGATTCGAGCTCGCGGGTGCGCGCCTCGACGCGGCTCTCCAGGCGCTCGTTGGCGTCGCGCATCAGCCGTGCCTCGCGCTCGCGCAGCCACAGCCGCTGCTGGCGTTCGCGCAGCCACAGTCCCAGCAGCAGCAGGGCCAGGCACAGCGCTCCGGCGACCAGCACCGCGTTGCGCGCACTGGCATACAGCGGCCGCACCGGCACCAGGTAATGCATCCGCCAGCCCAGTCCGCCGGCCGTACTGTCCGCCGTGGCGGTGAAGAAGCGCTCACCGACGCCGTTGCCGTCGATTAGCAACGAGCCGTCGCCCAATCGCTCGCCCAGCGCGCGCAACTCGGTGCCGTTGAACTGGCGCTGGGCACGGATCTCGCCCAGCGCCTCGGTGTCCAGCCCGCCCAGGTAGCGATAGCGCCAATCGGCGCGACTGGAGAGAATCACCACGCCGTGGGCGTCGCTCAACAGCACTTTCTCGCCGGCCTGGCGCCAATCGGCCTGCAGCGACTCCAGCGAGACCTTGATCGCGACTACCCCGAGCGGCGGCGGTGCGGACGTTTCCGGAGCCGCGGCATCGCCGGCTGTCAGCGGAGCAGAGATATCGCCGACCGCTACCGGGGCCGAGACATCGCCGGCCGTTACCGGGGCCGAGACATCACCGGCCGTTACCGGGGCCGAGACAAAGTACCCCGGCCGGCCGGTGGTGCTGCCGACGGCGAAGAACTCGCCCTGCCCACCCTGCATGGCCTGGCGAAAGTAGGGCCGATAGTCGTAGCGATGACCGATGAAGCTGTCCTCGCGGGCATGATTGCTCGCCGCCACGGTCAGCCCCCGGGCATTCATCAGGTAGATCGCCTCGGCGCCGGAGCGCGCAGCGACCCGCGCCAGATGCTCGTTGATCCGCCGGATCATCGCCGCGTTGAGGGTATCCTGCGGCTGGCGGCCCAGTGCCGAGCGGATCAGCGGTTGGCGTGCCAGCAGGTCGGGCAGATAGGTGAAGCGCTCAAGGGCGCCGTCGAGGCTGCTGGTATACAGCGCCAGCCGGGTATCGGCGTGGCGCCGCGCCTCGCGCAGGGCATTGTCGAACTGCCAATGCCATACCCACCACAGCAGCGCCACGATGGTGAAGCCGCCGGCAAACGCCGCCAGGCGGCGTAGGCGACGGCGACGAACCGGGCTCACGGCGTGGGGCTACCCAGCGCCTCGGCAGTGACAAGTCGTGCCTGGATAGCCGCCAGCAACGGGTCGAAGCGGGCCGGATCGAGCGGCTGCCCGCCCTGGCGCCCATGGATGGCCAGGCGGGTGCCGGAAGCCGTCCCGCTGGCCTCGAGGGTCACCACATAGCCCGAGCGGGTCGCCAACACCGCGTCGACCCGGCCCAGCTCGGCGTCCGCCAGGCGGATCACGAACCCGCGCTCGACCAGCTCATCGATGGCAGCGGCCAGCGTCTGGTGCGGCGTGGCGTCGATCACTGCCAGCCGCTCGCTCGGGGCAATGCGGGACGTAGCGCAGCCGGTCAGCGACGCAGCCAGCAGCAATACCAGGATCGACAGCGGTACCAGGCGTCTCATGAGGCCTCCGGGGTGTTCAACAGCCGCGATTCGATGGCCCCGCTGACCTCGCGGCAGAAGATGTCATGATTGTAGGTGCGGGCGTCGATCACGTAGCCGTCGGCGTCGACCACGCTCGAATCGCGGGTCAGCTTGATCGTCTCGTCGCCGACGACCAGCGACACACGCTCGATCTGCACCGGGTCGTCGAAGCCGGCGCCGATCCCCAGCCCGAACCCGGATGCCGAGTGGCGGCGCGAACCGCTCCAGAACGAAACCCCGCCGAACCAGGGATGATCGACAGCGCCCAAGCCCGGCTTCTGAGTGCTGCGCTCGGCACTCACCACGCCCAGCGCCAGATCGGTATTGCGAATACTGAAATCGCGCGCCTCGAGTTCGGCGATCCCCGCCCGCACCCAGGTCTCCGTCGACGCCTCGGTGCGCCGCGGCCAACTGCAGGCCGCCGGCAGCGCGTCCGACGCGCCCGCTTCCAGTGGCCCGGGGCCACTCTGACAGCCGGCAACAACGAGGCCGATGACGACGGCCAACACGCGAAGCCCAATGCTCATGGCGAGCGCCTCCTCAGCGACGGGACAAGATACTTCAAGCGTAGCGCGGCTTGTTGTCAGGCGTTCGCCGGGTCGCGCCAAACAGGACGAAAGCAGCATGGCCGTACGACTCGCGGTTCGACGGACCCGCTATTCAACCATATCCGCAAGCCACTCGCCGACCTGGGCCAACCGTGCCCGCGCATTTTGCTTTGCTGCCGTCATGGCGCAAGATTGGTACGGTTCATATTGACGCGCCGGGTTCGACTCGACACGTCATCTTTCTTTGCGAGGAACGCCGTGAAGGTTCTGATAGCCCCCGACAGTTACAAGGATGCGCTGAGTGCCCGCGAGGCGGCAGCGGCGATCGCCCAAGGTCTGCGCCGGGTGCTGCCCGACGCCGAGCTGGTGGAGTGCCCGATGGGCGACGGCGGCGAGGGCACGCTCGATGCACTGCTCGCTTCGACCGGCGCCGAGCGGCGCACCGCCACCGTTCACGATGCGCTGGACCGGCCGGCCGAGGCGGCCTGGGGCTGGCATGCGCCAAGCCGCACGGCTTACGTGGAGCTCGCCGAGGCCAGCGGCCTGCAGGCCGTGGGGCGTGACGAGCGGACCGCGCTGACCAGCACCACCCGCGGGGTCGGCGAGCTGATGCTCGCCGCGCTCGACGCCGGCGCCGAGCGGCTGATCCTGACGCTGGGCGGCAGCGCCACCAACGATGCCGGGGCGGGCATGCTCGAGGCGTTGGGCGCGCGCCTTTTGGACCGTGCCGGCCGGCCGCTGGCGCCCGGCGGCGCGGCACTGGCCGAGCTGGCCAGCCTGGATCTTTCGGGGCTCGACCCGCGGCTCGCCGGGCTACGCGTAGAAACCGCCGTCGACGTCGACAATCCATTGACCGGGCCGCGCGGGGCGAGCGCCGTGTTCGGCCCGCAGAAAGGCGCCAGCGAGGCCGATGTCGAGCGGCTCGACAGCGCCCTGGCGCACTTCGCTGCGTGTGTCGCCGACACGCTGGGACGCGATGAGCGCGACTATCCCGGTGCGGGTGCCGCCGGCGGCATGGGCTTTGCCGCGCGAGCGCTGCTGAATGCCGAACTGCGCCCGGGGATCGAGCTGGTCATGGATCAGACCGGCTTCGACGCAGCGCTCGCCGACGCCGATCTGGTGATCACCGGCGAGGGCCAGCTCGACGGCCAGAGCCTGGCCGGCAAGACGCCGATCGGCATCGCCCGACGCGCCCGCGCGCACGGCGTACCCACGGTGGTGCTAGCCGGCCGGCTGGGCGATGGCTGGCAGGCCGCCCACGACGAAGGCGTCAGCGCCGCGCTGGCGCTGGCCGACGGCCCGATGACGCTCGATGAGGCCTTGGCGCGCTGTGGCGAGCTGCTCGCCGAGCGTGCCGAGGCGGTGGCCCGGTTGTTTGTCTTGTCGTGTCCGAAGCCACGCTAGTTGCTCTTGAGGCGTCCGAAGCCACGCTAGCTGCTCTTGACACGTCCAGAGCCACGCGAAACCCAGAGCAGCAACCGGGCGTGACGTCGGGCTTCGCTGAATGCTCCGTACGTGCGCCCTTGAAAGAGGCCTGAATGATCCAAATCAATAGGATAGCGCTATCTTGACGATGCACCGCGATGACTGTCCGTGCTTGTCATGGGCAGCTACCATCGAGCTGACCGTTTTATGGAGGGGCATTAATGAACGATACCAACGCCATCGGCCTGCACAACAGCAGCGCCAACGAACTGGCCGACAAGCTCAATACGCTGCTGGCCAACTACCAGATTTTCTACATGAACGTTCGCGGCTATCACTGGAACGTCAAGGGCCATCAGTTCTTCGAGCTGCATACCAAGTTCGAGGAGTTCTACGACGACCTGCTGACCAAGGTCGACGAAGTCGCCGAGCGGATTCTGACCCTGGGCCATCAGCCGGTCCATGCCTACAGCGACTACATCAAGATCGCCTCGATCCAGGAGGACAAGAACGTCCATCAGGGTGAAGCCTGCGTGCGCGGCATCGTGCAGGGCTACCAGACGCTGATCGAGCTGCAGCGCGAGCTGCTCAGCCTGGCCTCAGATGCCGACGACGAAGGCACCGCCTCGCAGGTCGGCGACTACATCCGCGAGCAGGAAAAGACCATCTGGATGCTCAACGCCTATCTCGGCTGAGCCCCCTGCTGCCGTTTGCAAGACGCCGCCCCACGGGGCGGCGTCTCCGCCTGCAAGGCCCGCGGCTGGCGACGGTGGCGTTTGCCGTCCTAGCGCCATTGCCTATGCTGATCACTAGGAACGACGAGCGATCCCTTGTGATCGTCGCCGATCATCCCAAGATTCTTACTTGAAGCACGGCCTATTGCCGTGCCGCTCACTGTGCCGCAAGGAGGTAGCCATGAGCCAGAAGCTAAGTGGAAAACGCGTCGCGATTCTCGCCACCGACGGGTTCGAGGAATCGGAGCTCGCGGTGCCCAAGAAGGAGCTGGATTCGCAGGGCATCACCGTGCATGTCATCGCCCCGGACAAGAAGGGAATTCGCGCCTGGGCAGAAACCGACTGGGGCGATACCTATGACGTCGACGTCGCGCTCGATGATGCCGATGTCGCCAGCTACCACGCCTTGGTGCTGCCGGGCGGTCTGTTCAACCCGGACAGCCTGCGCATCAACGAGAAGGCCCAGGCCTTCGCCCGGCATTTCTTCGAAGCCGGCAAGCCGGTCGGCGCGATCTGCCACGGCCCGTGGCTGCTGATCAATGCCGGTGTCGTCAAAGGACGTCGCATGACCTCGTTCCCGAGCCTCGCCCAGGATCTCAAGAATGCTGGCGCCGAGTGGGTCGACGAGAAAGTGGTCGTCGACAGCGGGTTGGTGACCAGCCGCAAGCCGGCGGATCTCGATGCGTTCTGCAGCAAGTTGATCGAGGAGATCGGCGAAGGGCGTCACAGCGAACAGCACGCCTGAATCGCTTTAGCGCTCTATCACGTCCGCCCCGCCGCCCGGCGAGGCGGACGTTTGCGCGTTAGTGCCCATCATTTTCCGATCCGGAGCTCGCATGGCCCACGGCCCTCGAACGCCCTATCAGGCATTACGCAAACTGCTGCGACTCGCCGCCAAGCCGATGAAGTCCGATCTCGGGCGCGGCGGGGTCGTGGTTCAGGCCTATCGCGGCTACGGCTCGCCGACCGAGGCCTACCTGATCGGCCGGGTCTTTCGACAACCCAGCCTGGGATTGCCGGCTCGTGAAGGCACCCTGCTCCGCGACCTGCTCGATGTGCTGCGGCGTAGCGTGCGCTGGGGCGTCAAGGCGGCCACGGTGGTGGTCGAGATCGAAGGCAGTCGGCATACCGTGGAGACCGATCGCGACGGCTATTTCGACGTGCACATGAAACTGGACCGGCCGGTGCCCGATGACCGCAGTTGGCATCAGGCGACGTTCGACGTGTATCTCGATGGCGAACACACGATCAGCGGCAAGACCGAGGTCTACGTTCCGCCGCCGGCGGTCGACCTGGTGGTAATCAGCGATATCGACGACACCGTGATGTACACCGGGGTCGCCAACAAGCTCAAGATGTTCTACCGGCTGTTCTTCGAAAAGGCCGACCGGCGCACTGCCTTTGCCGGCGTCGCGCCCTTCTATCAGGCGCTGTTCGCCGGCGCCGACGGCCAGCGGCGAAGACCGCTGCTCTACGTCTCGCGCGGGCCGTGGAGCATCTACGAGATCCTCGAGGCATTCTTCCAGCGCAACCGCATTCCGGTGGGCCCGATCCTGTTCCTGCGCGAGTGGGGGCTGAGCCTGCAACGCCCGCTGCCGCGCAAGGCGGTCGATCACAAGGCCAAGATGATCGAGAAGATGCTCAGCCTCTATGACACCCTGCCGTTCGTGCTGATCGGCGACAGCGGCCAGCACGATCCGGAAACCTATACTCGCATCGTGCGCGAATACCCGGGGCGCATCCGCGCCATCTATATCCGCAAGATCGACCGCAGCAGCTCGCGCGATGCCGCGATCGAGGCGCTTGCCGACGAAGTCGCCGCCGACGGCTGCGACTTGGTGTTAGCCAGCGACAGCGTGCGCATGGCCGAACATGCCCATCGCGAAGGGCTGATTTCCCATGCCGGCCTGGAAGCCGTGCGCCGCGCTCCGGACGTCAGCGAACACCGCTCACAAAGAGACTGAGCGCGCCCGCCTCTGGAAGCGCTACACAAATCGGCGAGCGGCGTGAAGCGCAAGGCGCACGGAGCACAGGGACCGGAGCCTATGGGTATAGGTGAGGCTCCCGCGCACCGCGCAACGCGGCGATTTGTCGGGGGCGCCTAGCCCGCGCAGGCAATTGTGTAGCGCTTCCCTAGGCGGCCTTGGCCTCGGCCAACGCCTCGACCAGGGCACGCAGCAGCTGCCAGAACTCCTCGACCGAGTCGATCTCGACCCGCTCGTCGGGTGAATGGGCGCCACGAATCTGTGGGCCGAACGAGATCATCTCGAGCGCCGGGTACTTGCCGCCGAGAATCCCGCACTCGAGCCCGGCATGGATCACCTTGACCTCGGGGTCGACGCCCAGCTTCTGCTGGTGCAGCTCGCGAAAGCGCGTCAGCAGCGGGCTGTCGGGTTCCGGCGTCCAGCCCGGATAGGCGTTCTCGACCCGCGTCTCGGCACTGATCAGCCCGAACAGCGCGCGAAAGCGATCGGCGATATCCGCCGTGGCGCTGTCGCGCAGCGAGCGCACCAGCGCGCACAGGTGAAAGCGGCCGTCGGCGAGTGAGACCACGCCGAGATTATTGGAGGTCTCGACCACCCCGGGCACCTCGACGCTCATGCGCTCCACGCCGTAAGGCGCGACATGCAGGGCGGCGACCAGCATATGGCTGGCGGTGGCGGTCAGCGCCTTGTCACCGGCCTGTCTCTCGGAGTCGGTTTCAGGCGCCGTGTCAGATGCAGCTTCGGGCGCTTTGGAAAGCGCCTCGAGGGTGAGCGTCAGGCCCTCGTCGACACCCGCCAGTTCAGCGACCAGTTCCGCCTGCATTTCGGTGACGCGCGCCTTCGCAGCGTCGCCCTCGTCATCGGGCAGCGCCAGGGTGGCGAACGCCTCGCGGGGCAGCGCGTTGCGCAACGTGCCGCCGCGATAGTCGATCAGCCGCGCACCGTACGGTTCCAGCGCACGCAGCACCCGCACCAGCAATCGATTGGCGTTGCCGCAGCCCTTGTCGATATCAATACCCGAATGGCCACCGACCAGCCCGGTCAGCGACAGCCGCCAGACCTGCTCATCGTCACGCAGCGCGCTGGTCGGCAGGTTGGCCTCGACCACCACATCGGCGCCGCCGGCACAGCCGATGTAGACCTGGCCGCGATCCTCGGAATCCAGATTGAGCAGAATGTCACCCTCGAGCCAGCCCTCGGCGAGCTTCAGCGCGCCGCCCATCGATGACTCCTCCTCGACGGTGAACAGCGCCTCGAGCGGGCCGTGCTCGAGGGTCTCGTCCTCGAGAATCGCCAGCGCCGCGGCCACACCCATGCCGTTGTCGGCGCCCAGCGTGGTACCGCGGGCGTGCAGCCAGCCATCGGCGATATAGGTCTCGACCGGGTCACTGGTGAAATCGTGGGGATGATCGGCGTTGGCCTGGGCGACCATGTCCAGATGACCCTGCAGCACCACACCCGGGGCCTTTTCACGGCCCGGCGAGGCCGGCTTGCGAATCAGCAGATTGCCGGCGGCGTCGAAGTCGTGGCTCATCCCGCGCTCGCTCGCCCAGTCGACGATCGTCCGGGCGAGCTGCGCCTCGCGACCGGAGGGGCGCGGCGTATTGCACAGCGTGCGGAAATGGCGCCATAGCGGCGCCGGCGTCAGGCTGTCCAGATGTTCGTTCATGATTAAAACCCGCCATTGGCAAAACAATCGCCGCTCATTGTACTGGCGAATTTTAATCAGACGAATAATTGCAGCGTCGGGGGCGTTCGACGGATCATTCGCCATCCAGCACTGCGCGCAGCCGCCCGGCCAGCACTCGCCAGTGCGCCAGTCGCTCCTTGCGACCCATCATCCCCCCCTGGCGTCCATCGTCAGCGGATTCACGGCCCTGGAATAACGGCGCGACCAATGCCAGCCAGTCCGCCTCGGCGAGCGCATCGGGCGCGCTGACGCGCCCCGCCAGCCAGGCCCGTGCCAGCCACGGACGCACCAATGCCAGCTCACCGCCACCGGCAGCGAACCAGGCCAGCCGCGCCTGCGTCTCGTCATCCATGGTCGGCGTTGCGGTTTGCTCCAGCAGTGCCGCAGCCACCGCCGCATCGAGTTCGCTAAGCTCGCTAGTCAACAGGCTGGGCAACAAGGTGGCGAAGTCCCGCTGCCAGGCGCCCAGCGCGGCCTCGGCGGCGGGACTGAGGGCACGGCCCATCATCAGGGCATGCTCGCCGCTCGAGGCTTCCCGCGATAGCCCCAGGCGCAGCGCGACCAGCCGCTGGGCCCGCCAGAAGGCGATCAACCCGGGGTCGGCACCGAAGCTGGTACCCAGATAATCGTCGCCGGCCTCGCGGGCACTCGCCGCCATTCGCTCGATCAGCGCCGAGCCGATGCCGCGGTGTCGTGCGGCAGGATGCACGGCGATGCGCAACACCCGGCACCAGCGCGCCTCGGCGGCGGCGTAAAAACCGCCGTGGGCGGCCAGCGACTGGGCCAGCAGGTGGCCTTGCGGGCGCCGCTGGCCATGATGGATCGCCTCAGCCAGTGCCGGCGGAAAGCCGCCCTCGCGCTGGCCGACGCACACGCCCACGCAATGCGCACCGGCGTAGGCGCCGATCAGCGTCAGCTCGGGGCCGTCGAGCAGCTGGCGCAGATCGCCGGGAGTGGTGCGGTAGTGAGCCTGAACCAGCAACCCGAACAGCTCGCCGAGGGCGGCCTCGTCATCGACCAGCGCCTGGCGATCGAGCTGGCGATAAACCAGTGGCCGGGCATCGAGTGCCGCGCCGACGGCCGTGTCGTCGGCGGGCTCGGCGTCGAGCAGCAGCAATTCACGGGTCAGTGCCTCGAGCGGATCGCCCGCGCTCCAGCGCACCGGCTGCTCCAGCCGGCAGGGGCGCCAGTCCGGCGTCGCGCTATCCAGCCGCGCACGAAAGCGCAGATCGAAGCCGCGCCCGGTGCCCTCGTAGCCATGCACGGTGGTGGCGAATGCGATGCGCGGAAAGGCCGTCAGCCAGCGCCCCAGCAGCGGCGCGGGAATCGCCGCCGCCTCGTCGACGAACAGCGTCGGCGGCGAGCGTGGGTCGATGCCCGGGCCATCGAGCGCCTCGAGCAACGCATCCGGAGCCAGAAAACGCACCGTCGCCGGGCCGTGGGCGAGTTCGGCATGGAAGGCGTGGGCCTCGCGGCGCCCTTCGGGCAACGCCTCGCCGAGCCGCACGAATACCGGCTCGATGGCACCCGGGCGCGGCGCGGTCAGCCAGATCTCGCGCTCGCCGGCTTGCAGGCGCCGCGCGGCGGCGATGCCCAGCGCGCTGCTCTTGCCGCGTCCGCGATCGGCACTCAGCACCAGCGGCCGGCGCCGGCGCAACCGCGTCAGCCGGCGCACTGCGGCGGCCTGGTCGTGGGTCAGGCAATCATCGACCAAGTTCAACGCCGGTGCGGGGGCCTCGACAGCGGGCAGGGCGAGATCGGGGGCGGAGGCCGCAGCCGGCCAGCGCAGGACCAGCGGCGATTCGGTGAGGTGCCGAGCGATACGCATCAGGTTACGCGCGCTCAACGATTCAGGGCGGTGCGGCCAGGCGGCCAGCCGCGCGTAGTCGGCATCGGGGGCCGGGTGGCCCTCGCGCCAGGTCTCGGGCGTGAGTAGCACCAGCAGCCCGCCAGCACGCACGGTACCGGCCAGCGCACCGAAGGCATCGGGGTCGAAACCGGCGCCCGGCGACAGCGCGTCGACGATGACCAGATCGTGCTCACCGCCCAGCCGGGAGCGCGCCTGGCGGGCCGGCAGCGGCGGTGAACCGGCGGCACGCGTAGCCTCGCTGTCCGGCCCCAGCCACAGCGGCGCCGACCAGCCGGTGTTCTGCCAGATCGCCAACGCCCGCGCCAGGACACGATCCAGCGGGCCATCGAGCCATAGCAAGCTGCGATGACGGCGCTCGCCCAGTGTCACACGTAGCCGGGTGAGTGCGTCGTCAAGCAAATCGGTCGGGGAAGTGGTTTCGTTCATGCCGCACAGGATGCGGCATGAACGGGTCGTGCGCCAGCCACCACGCTTCAGTCGACCAGCAGCTTCTCGATGCTGATCGGCAGGTCGCGGATGCGCTTGCCGGTAGCGTGGTGCACGGCATTGGCGATCGCCGAGGCGATGCCGGTCAGGCCGATTTCGCCAACCCCGCGGGCACCGAACTCATTGAAGGCATAGTCCGGGTTGTCGAGCAGCTCGACGTCGATTTCGGGCATGTCGGCATGGCTGGTGACGATGTAGTCGGCGTAGTTGTTGTTGATCAGCCTCGCATCGCGCGGATCGTAATCGAGCCGTTCCAGCAGCCCCATGCCCAGGCCCATGACGATACTGCCCTCGACCTGATTGCGCGCCGCGCTGGGGTTGACCGCCCGGCCGATGTCGTAGCTGCTGACCACCCGCGCCACGCGCAGCCGCGAGATACCCGGGTCCCAGCGTACCTCGACGAAATGCGCGCCGAACGAGCGAAAGCTGTACTGCTGCTGCTCGTCGCCGGGGGCGGCCTGGCCGTCGCCGTTGACGCTGCCCAGCTTGAGGCCGTCGAGTATCGTGCCGAAGGCGACTCGCTTGCCCTCGCCGTCAACCAGCGCGCCACCCTCGATGTTCAGCGCGTCGCCGCTCGTGCCTTCGAAAGCGCCGCCTTTACCGGTGGCGGCTTCCTTGAGCGCGTCGAGTGCCTGGCGTACTGCATCGGCGATCGCCGGCAGCGTGGAAGCGGTGGCCATCGAGCCGCCGGATAGCGGCCCAGCCGGCAAGCTGGACTCGCCGAGGCGCACCTCGATGTCGGCCAACGCCACGCCGGTCAGCTCGGCAACGGTCTGGGCGACCACGGTATAGGTGCCGGTGCCGATGTCCTGAGTACCGCAGGCGGCCATGATTGACCCATCGGCGCGCAGTTCGACCCGCGCCGCACACGGCTGGCGGCCGGCGAACCAGGTGCTGGTCGCCATGCCCCAGCCGAGGATCTCGTCGCCCTCCGTCATCGCGCCGATGCGCGGATCACGCTCGGCCCAGCCGAAGCGTTCGGCGGCATTGGTGTAGCAGGTGTCCAGATGCTTGCTCGACCACGGCAGATCGCTGGCCGGGTCCTGGTCGGTATAGTTGCGCTGACGCAGCTCCAGCGGGTCGATGCCAAGCTCCTCGGCCAGCTCGTCGATCGCGCACTCCAGCGCGAAGATGCCCGACACCTCGCCGGGGCCGCGCATCGGGCATGGCGTGCCATGATTGACGCCGAGCAGACGCTGGCTGGTCGCGACGTTGTCGCAGGCATACAGGCTGGGCGTCGCCGAGGTCAGCGAATCGACGTAGGTATGCACCAGCGAGGTCTCGGTGGTGCAGTCGTGGCGCATCGAGACCAGCCGCCCCTGGGTATCGGCGGCCAGCCGCAGGCGTTGGCGCGAGGCCGGCCGGTTGCCGCCGTTGGCCATGTCCTGCTGGCGCGGCAGGATCGTCTTGACCGGGCGGCCGACCTCGCGGGCCGCCGCCGCGGTGGCCACGGCGTGCGGCCACATGAACAGCTTGTTGCCGAAACCCGAGCCGATGTAGTGCGAGACGACCTCGACATCCTCGTCGGCGAGATCGAAGATCCTGGCCATCGCCTTGTGCTGGTAGACCACGCCCTGGCTGGCTTCGTGGACGATCAGCCGGCCATCGCGCCAGTGTGCCAGGGTGGCATGCATCTCCATCGGCACATGGCTCTCGGCGGCGATGCTGTAGCTACGGTCGATGCGCACCGCGGCTTGCTCGAAGGCCGCGTCCGGGTCGCCCCGGCTGCTGCCCTCCGATTCCAGCAACTGGCCTTCGGCGCGGGTGTGCAGCAGGCTGGTTATAGCGCCCTCGTCCTGACGGTAACGCGCCCTCACCGCATGCGCGGCGGCGCGTGCCTCCTCGAAGGTTTCCGCCACCACCAGCGCCACGTACTGGCCGTCGTAGTAGATGCGCTCATCCTCGAACGGCAGCCGCACTTCGCTGACCAGGTCCTGGTGAGCCATGCTGTTGGGCGAGCGATGCAGCGCCGGGAAATTGCCGTGGTGGAAGATCGTCACCACGCCCGGCATCGCCAACGCTTGGTCGACCTCGAGCGAAACCAGCGTGCCGTGGGCGATGCTCGCCGGCACCGGATAACCGAACAGCATGTCCGGCAGCACATGATCGCCAGCGTAGTCGGCCCGGCCGGTCAGCTTGAACTCGCCATCGACCCGCGGAGTGCGATGACCAATGAACTGCGTATTCATCCTTGAACCCCCTGTCGCGCTTCGCTCGCTGCCGCCGCGTCGCGCAGGGCGCGCACGATCGCCTGACGCGCCAGCGGAATCTTGAAAGCGTTGTGTTCTCGCGGTACCGCGTCCTGCAGCGCCGCCTCGGCCGCCACCTCGTAGGAACTGATTGCCGCCGGCTGACCGTCGAGTGCCTGCTCGGCCTCCACCGCCCGCCACGGCTTGGTCGCCACACCGCCCAGCGCCAGGCGCACATTGCGAATCACGCCGTCTTCCACCGCGACCACCGCGCCCGCCGAGGCCAGCGCGAATTCGTAGGAGGCGCGATCGCGCAGCTTGAGATACGCCGCGCCAGCGCCGGCCACCGGCGTGTCCAGCGTGACGTGGGTGATCAGTTCGCCATCGGCGAGTTCATGCTCGAGCTCGGGCTGTTCGCCGGGCAGCCGGTGGAAGTCGTTGAAGGCGATCTCGCGGATGCCATTCGGGCCCTGCAGGGTCAGGCTCGCGCCCAGCGCGGCCAGCGCCACGCACATGTCCGAGGGGTGGGTGGCGATGCACGCCTCGCTGACGCCGAGCACCGCATGCATGCGGTTGACGCCGTGCAGCGCATCGCAGCCCGAGCCCGGCTCGCGCCGGTTGCAGGCCGCCGCGGCATCGCGGTAATAGGGGCAACGGGTGCGCTGCATGACGTTGCCGCCGGTGGTCGCCAGGTTGCGGATCTGAGTCGAGGCGCCGGCGAGAATCGCCTGGGAGAGCAGCGGATAATGCTCACGCACCAGCGGGTGGTGAGCGAGATCGGTGTTGGTGACCAGAGCACCGATGCGCAGCCGCCCGTCATCGAGCCGCTCGACCGTGTCCAGCGCCAGGCGGCTGATGTCGACCACCTGTTGCGGACGCAGCACATCAAGCTTGATCAGGTCGATCAGGGTAGTGCCGCCGGCAATGTACGACGCCTCGCGGCGCGGGCCATGGGCGGCGATCGCCCGTTCGGGGGCGCTGGCAGATTCGAGGGCGAAATTTCTCATGACGGTTTGCCCTCCGCGTCGGCCGGCCGCGACTGCGCCCGGGCATCCTGAATCGCGCCGAGGATATTCTTGTAGGCGCCGCAGCGGCAGATATTGCCGCTCATCGCCTCGCGCACCTCGCCATCCGAGTCGCCGATCCGGCCATCCTCGAGCAGCGCCGCGGCGGACATCATCTGGCCCGGCGTGCAGAAGCCGCATTGGTAGGCGTCGCGGTCGAGAAACGCCTGCTGAACGGGGTGCAGCTGACCGTTACGGGCCAGCCCTTCGACGGTGGTGATGCGCTGGCCTTCGCACATCGCCGCCAGGCGCAGGCAGGAATTGATCGCCTTGCCGTCGATCTGCACCGTGCAGGCACCGCACTGACCATGATCGCAGCCCTTCTTGGTGCCGGTCAGGCCGAGCCGATCGCGCAGCGCGTCGAGCAGTACCACGTTGGGGGCAAGCGAGAGCGGACGAGACTCGCCGTTGACGGTCAGCGTCACGGTCATCTCGCCCGCGTCCTGCGGGGGTGCTTCGGTATGGTCCATCATGCCGATCCTCATCATTGCAAGCGTACGTGCGTCGAGGCACGTCCTGGAGGCGGTGCCAGGCCGCCGGGCAGGGTTACCTCACTAAGCTAGGCGAGGATGAACGCAACCACAAACATCGACGCCTAGCTGGCAGCCTTGCAAAAGCGCCACGGCCAAACCTGTGGCCACGGCAGAGCTTTGCAGGAACCGCCGGGCACAGACTAAGGTAAGGACGCTGATTTCAAAAACCTATCGCGTCAAGAAAAGGAGTTCTTGTCATGATCCCGACGTGGCTACACGTACTCGCCTGGATTTCGGTCCTGCTCGGCTTGGCCAGTGCCGCCTATATCGCCGTGGATGTGAAGAAGCATCCCCAGCACATGGGCATCATGAACTACGTCTGGCCGTTGTGCGCCTTGTTCGGCCACGTTGTGATCGTGCCGTTCTATCTCAAGTACGGTCGCCTGGCGGCCCATGAAGTGGCCCATCCGGCGATGCAGAATGACGAAACGCCGCCGCACAAGGCCCAGACGCCCTTCCCGCTCAAGGTCGCCAAGGGTGCCCTGCACTGCGGCAGCGGCTGCACGCTGGGCGATATCATTGCCGAAACACTGGCCTTCCTGATCCCGGCGATCGCCATCTGGTTCGGCTGGCAGGCGATCTTCGGCGATAAGATCTTTGCCGTGTGGGTCTTCGACTACCTTCTGGCCTTCCTGTTCGGGATTGCCTTCCAGTATTTCACCATCAAGCCGATGCGCGGCCTGTCACCCGGCCAGGGCGTGGTCCAGGCAGTCAAGGCCGACGTCCTGTCGCTGACCTCCTGGCAGATCGGCATGTACGGCTTCATGGCCTTCGCGCATTTTTATCTGTTCGCCGTGGTGTTCAACCATAAACTGCACGTCAACTCGATCGAGTTCTGGTTCATGATGCAGATCGCCATGTTCTTCGGCTTCATGACGGCTTACCCGGTCAATTGGTGGTTGATCAAGAAGGGCGTCAAGGAAGCCATGTAAGCATTGCCCCCGCCCTTGCTCAGGTGTCGATACGCTTGAGCATGAATACCAGGGGCACGCTGGCCAGATAGATCAGCCCCAGCCACAGGAAGATGTCGTTGAAGGCCAGCACCTGGGCCTGCTGGGAAACCCGCTGAGCCAGCATGGCGACGGCGGCATGATAGCTGTCGGCCACGTGGCCGCTGAGCATCGCCTGGTACTTGGCGATCTCCGCCACCACCACCTCGCGGCCGGTGTCGATGGCCGGGATCAGCTGGTTCCAGTGGAAGTCCTCACGCACGTCGCGCACCGTGTCGAGCAGCGCCAGGCCCACCGCGCCGCCTAGGTTGCGCATCACGTTGAACAGCCCGCTGGCGTTGCCCACCTCGTGGGGCGGCAGGGTGCCCAGCGCGATCCGCGAGGCCGGGATGATGCACATGATCAGCCCCATGCCGCGCACGATCTGCGGCACGCAGAACTGCCAGAAGCCCGACTCCACGGTGAGATTGGCGTTCATCATGGTGCCCACGCCGACCAGCATCAGCCCGCAGAACAGCAGCACGCGCAGGTCGACCCGGTTGGTCAACTGACCGACGATCGGCGCGCACAGGAACATTGTCACCCCGGTGACGAACATCACCTGGCCGATCTGCAGGCTCGAGTAACCGCGCACATAGCCGAAGAACAGCGGCATGATATAGACCAGCCCGTAGAGCGCGATGCCGATGATGAAGCCCAGCCCGGCGCCCAGCGCGAAATTGCGGTTGGTGAAGGCGTAGAGATCGACGATCGGGTGGTCGCTGCGCAGGGTGCGGGTAAAAAACCACACCCCGGCCAGCAAGCAGGTCGCGCTGAACGCCACGATGCGGTCACTGGCGAACCAGTCATCGCCCGGCCCCTCTTCGAGGACGAACTCCAGCGAGCCGAGAAACACCGCGATCAGCGCCAGGCCGAGCAGGTCCAGCTTCCGGGCCACGGCATGGTTGGGCTTGTCGATGTCGAGAAAGGTCCACGCCGCCCAGCACACCAGCACACCGGGAATCACGTTGGCCAGAAACAGCCAGTGCCAGCTCAGCGTCTCGGTGATGTAGCCGCCCACCGTGGGGCCGACCGACGGCGCCATGGTCACCACCATGCCGATCACCGCCTGGACGCTGCCCATTACCCGCCGCGGAAAGATCGAGAAGCTCACCGCCTGGGTGATCGGAATCATCGCCCCGCCCATGAAGCCCTGGATGGCGCGCAGCACGATCAACTGCTCGATCGAGGTGGCCAGCGCGCAGCCCAGGCTGGCCAGGGTGAAACCGACGCACGACAGGGTGAACGCCACCCGCGTCGAGAGGATGCGCATCAGCATCCCCGACAGCGGAATCATCACGATCTCGGCGATCAGGTAAGAGGTCTGCACCCAGGAGATCTGATCCTCGCTGGCCGATAACCCCGACTGAATCTCGTTGAGCGAGCTGGCGACGATCTGGATGTCGAGGATCGCCATGAACATGCCGAACACCGCAGCGATGAAGCCGATGCGCTGCGGCCAGGGCGGCATGTCGCTGACGCCCGTCGCCGGGCTGGTGGCCGCCTCGCTCATGAGTCGGGCTGTCTCGGGGAGTCGTCGGGGCCGCTTGCTTGGGCAAGCCTTGCCTCATCGCGCGGCTCGAGATCGCGGGTATCAACCTCGGGAACCACCGACAGTCCGGCGCGCAGCCGCCCTAGCGCCTCCTCGGGGCCGGTGACGCGGATCTTGACCGGCACGCGCTGGACGATCTTGTTGAAGTTGCCGGTGGCGTTGTCCTGCGGCAGCAGGCTGAACTCGGTGCCGGTGGCTGGCGACAGGCTGTCGACCACGCCCTCGAAGGCGATGTCCGGGTAGGCATCGACATGCAGATCGACGCTCTGGCCGACGCGCATCCGCGCAAGCTGGGTCTCCTTGTAGTTGGCGGCGACATAGGCCGACTCGATCGGCACCAGCTGCATCAGCGTCAGCGAGGGTTGCGCCAGGCTGCCGGCCTCGGCGGTAAGGTTGCCGACCACGCCGTCGCGCGGGGCGACGATGCGGGTCTTGTCGAGCTGATGGCGGGCATAGGCCAGATCGGCTGACGCAGCGTCGCGATTGGCGCGGGCGCTCTCGACATCGGACTCGGCAACCGCCAGTTGACGCTGCGCCGAGACCACCGCCGCCCGGCGTGCCGCCAGGGTCGCCTCGGCGACCCGCAGCGCGGCCTGATCGTCCTCGCGCTGCTGGCGCGAGGCGTAGTTGCGCGACTCAAGCTTCGAGGAGCGGGCCAGGTGCTGGCGCGCCTGTTCGACATCGGACTCGGCGGCCTGCACCTGCGCCTGCGCCTGGTCAATCGCGGCTTTCTGCAGCTCGACCTGGCGCTTGGCCTGGGTGATCGACGCCGCCGCGACCGCCTGCTGGGCCTCGGCCTGGGCAAGGCGATCACGGTAGCTGGCGTCATCGAGGCGCACCAGCAGATCGCCCTTGCGAACCCGCTGGTTGTCATCCACCGCCACTTCGGCGACCCGCGCCGAAAGTTCGGCGCGCAGCGCGACGCTGTCGGTGCGCACGTAGGCGTTGTCGGTCTCCTCCATGAAACGCCCGGTCTGCCACCAGCCAACGCCCCACCAGGCCAGCACCGCCAGCGCGACGGCTGCCACCAGCACCGCCGCGAGCTTCTTGCCGCTCAATTTACCGCCCGCCTTCATGACCTCTCTCCTTGAAGCTGCCCTCCGGCCTTGGCGCTGCCACTTTGGTGAAATGCCGCTTTGGTGAAATGCCACTTCTAATGAAATGCCACTTCGATGAATTGCCACTTCAACGAGTGGACAGCGAACCAGGCCTCGTAGTGTAATGAAGGCTACACTACATGGCCAGTAAAGACCGTCTGCGCCTCGCCAGCCTTTACAATAAGCTCGACTGGGTCGCGATCGTCCGCCTGCGTGACGACCCGAGATGATCAAGGAGTGCCATGAGCCGGCCAGCCTCGCCTGACAAGCCCGATTCAGCGCTGACCCCCCGTGGCGTCGCCCGCCGCGAACGGCTGCTCGATGCGGCTCGCGACGTATTTCTCGAACAGGGCTACGCCGGCGCCAGCGTCAACGACGTGGTCGCCCGGGCCGGCGGCTCGCTGGCCACGCTGTACAAGCAGTTCGGCAACAAGGAAGGGCTATTCGTCGCCGCCATGGAGCGGCATATCGCCACCGCCTGGGAAGTCCTCGAGGAGGGCCGCCGCGAGGCCACGGTGCCCGAGCAGGTACTCTACGAGCTGGGGCGACGGATGCTCGAGCTGAGTTTCGATCCGGGGGTCATTCGGCTCAAGCGCGGGCTGGCCTTCGAGGCCGAGCGGGTGCCCGAACTCGGCGAGATGTTCCTGAGCCGCGGCCCCGACCGCATCCGCCAGGAACTCGCCACTTATCTCGACGAACAGGTCGCCCACGGCCGGCTGGCCATCGACGATCCGCACGAGGCGGCCGGCATGTTCATGGGCATGCTGCTCGGCGAGTGGCACATCAACGCCCTGCTCGGCCGCAAGGTCGCGCCGACGGCCGATGAGTGCGATGCCCGGTCGCGCCACTGCGTGACAGTATTTCTGAAAGGGCTGGCGGCGCGTTAGCCGGCGCTAGGGCGGCAGCGTCAGCGTCAGCACCTGGCCGTTGAGCGCTCGCCCGGCGCCGCCGGCGAGAAACCGCGCGCAATCGGCCACCGAGGCGCTCGACGCGCCCTGCGGGCAGAGCAGGTTGATGCGGATGCCCGGCCCGCTGGCCTCGGCCAGCCGCCGCACCAGCGCGGCCAGCGCCTCGCGCACCATGCTCGCCGCCTGGCTGTCGCCTTCCGGGGCGACCGCCACCAGGCGCCCGCCGCCGCGACTGTGCATCCAGGCCCGTGCCACCTGCAACAGGCTCGACGGCCCCGCCACCTGCTCGTTCAAGCGCTGCGCCAGCGCCACGTTGCGCGCCAGCGCCGGGGGCGCGCAGACCAGCACATCGAGCCGCTCCAGCCGCCCCAGCAGCGCATCCAGCGCGCCCTCGCCGGCTACCCGACCGAAGCGATCATGGCGCTCGCCGCCCAGGCCATCCAGCACATGCTCGAGGCTGGCGGCATCCGGCGTCAGCAGCGCGACGCTCGCGCCCTCCTCGAGAAACACCCGTGCCAGCGCCTCGATCAGTTCGCCGCCGCCGGCGATCAATACCCGCTTACGCACAGGCCAGCCCTCTTACAACAGTCCCGGCAGCCACAGCACCAGCGCCGGAAACACCATGCACAGGATCAGCCCGGTCAATTGCAGCAGCACGAAGGGGATGATCGAGCGGTAGATGGTGCCGATGCCGATCTGGCCTTCGGTGATGCCCTTGAGATAGAACAGCGCGTAGCCGAACGGCGGGGTCAAAAAGCTGGTCTGCAGGTTGATCGCCACCAGGATCGCGAACCAGATCAGCAGCGCCTGTCCGGACAGCCCGTAACCGAAGTCGAGCAACTCGACCACCGGCGCGACCAGCGGCAACACCACGAAGCTGATCTCGATCCATTCGAGGAAGAAACCCAGCACGAAGATCAAGCCCATGATCAGCAGCAGCAGCCCGTAGGGACCGAAGCCGGTGCCGGTGATCAGCTCCTCGATCATGTAATCGCCGCCCAGACGCTTGAAGACCACCGAGAAGCAGGTCGCGCCGATCACCACGAACAGGATCATCGCCGAGGTCCGCGAGGTATCGCGCACGGCATCGCGCAACGTCGCCCAGTCCAGGCTGCGCATCACCAGCGCCAGCAGCAGGCTACCCGCCGCGCCGATCGCCGCAGCCTCGGTGGGCGTGGCGATGCCCGCCATGATCGAGCCGAGCACGGCGAAGATCAGCACCACCGGCCCCAGCAGATCGCGCAGCAGTGCCAGCGGCAGCGGTGTGGTATCGGCATCGACGGCATCGGGGTCGGCGAGCGGCGCCCAGTCGGGCTTGAGCCGCGCGGTAATCAGCAGATAGCCGATGTACAGCACACCGAGCAGCAACCCGGGCAGCAGCGCGGCCTTGAACAGTGCGCCCACCGAGACCTGCAGGATCGAGCCCATCAGCACCAGCATGATCGACGGCGGAATCAGGATACCCAGCGTGCCCGAGGCGGCGATCACCCCGCAGGCCATCTCGGCACGGTAGCCCTGCTTGAGCATTACCGGCAGCGCCAGAAGCCCCAGCATCACCACCGAGGCGCCGATGATCCCGGTGCTCGCCGCCATCACCACGCCGAGCAACGCCACCGACACCGCCAGCCCGCCGTGGGTGCGGCCGAACAGCCGTTGCAGGGTCAACAGCAGGCGCTTGGCGACCCCCGAGCGCTCGAGCATCAGCCCCATGAACACGAACAGCGGAATCGCGATCATCAGCCAGTTCTCGATCACCCCGCCGAAGATCCGCGAACCCACCGTGCCCAGGAAAGGGACCGGGATACCACCGATGAAGGCGAAGGCGATACCCAGCCCGCCGAGCAGGAAGGCCACCGGGTAGCCGGTGAAGATGCCGAGCAGCAGGGTGACGATCATCGTCAAGGCCAGCGCGTATTCCGACAGGAACTCAGCCATGCAGCGCCTCCTTGGTATCGGCGGCGGGCGCCAGGCGGGCCGGATCGAACAGTCCGGCCAGGTTGTGCAGAACCTGGCCCAGCGCGCCTAGCGCCAGAAACACCAGGCCGATCGGCAACATCGCCTTGATCAGGTAGCGGTCGGTGAGCCCGCCGTAGTTGGATTTCTCACCGGAGATGTACGACATCGTCACGAAGTGCTGGGAGAGCCAGGCCACCAGCAGGCAGAACGGAATCAGAAAGACCAGGTGGCCCAGCAGATCGATGATCGCGCGACCACGCGGCGAGAGTTTTTGATAGACCAGATCGACGCGCACGTGACTGTCGTGATGCAGCGCGTAGGTACCGCCGAACAGGGTCAGAATGCCGAAAAGATGCCACTGCAGCTCGGTGATGCTGTTGATGGTCAGCGCCTTGCCGAACAGCAGCACGTCATTCTGCCAGGCGGCGATCTCGTTGATGCCCAGCGCATTGAGCGTCACGGTGGTAAGTACGGCCAGCATCACCAGCAGCACCAGCCAGCTGGTGATGCGACCGACCCACAGCCCGAGCCCGACCAGGGGTCGGGCCAGACCGTCACACACCGCACCGCCACGCTCGCGCCAGGGCGCAAGGGAGGTGCGTGGCATCAGCTCTCTCCTTCGCCGCTGTCCTGGATCGGCTTGGGTGCCGGCAGCGCCTGCAGCTTGTACCATTCATCGAACAGCGCGACGTGCTTCATCAGCGACTCGTAGGCTTCCTTGAAGTCGGGGTTATTGGCCATCTCCTCCTGGCGCACCTCGACCCAAGCATCCTGCAGCGCGCTGATCACCTCGTCGGGGAAGCGCTTGACCTGCACGCCCTTCTCCTCGAGCTGATGGATGGTACGTACCTGTTCGGGCGGCGCCACGGCCATCGACCACTGCAGGGTCGCGCGGCAGGCGGTCTCGAACTGTGCCTTGCGCTCGTCGCTGTACTCATCCCAGGTGCTTTGATTGACCAGCAGCGAGAACCAGCTGGCGCTCTGGTGCCAACCCGGGAAGTAGTAGTACTTGGCGACCTCGTCGAAGCCCATCGCCGCGTCGACCTGGGGTACCGAGAACTCGGTGGCATCGACCCGTCCGCGCTCCAGCGCCAGGTAGATTTCGTTGCCCGGCACCAGCTGGGTCGAGGCTCCGAGCTTGTTGAGCACCTTGGCGCCGAGTCCCGAGATGCGCATCGACAGGCCCTCGAAGTCCGCCGGCGTGTTGATCTCCTTGTTGTACCAGCCGCCGGTCTCCTGCGGCGAGATGAAGCACGGCAGCACCTTCACGCCGTAGGGATCGTAGGCCTTCTGCAAGAGCTCGGTGCCCTCGCCCGACCACATCCACGACATGAAGGCCTCCGGCGACGGGCCGAACGGCAGGGCGCCGTAGAGGTTGGTGATGGGCACCGTGCCGGCCCAGTAGCCGATCCAGTCCCAGCCGGCCTGCACCGCGCCCGAGGATACCGAGTTGAAGACCTCGAACGGCGGCACCAGATCGCCCGGCTCGTGGACACGCAGCGTAACCGCACCGCCGGTGGCGGTCTCGAGCTCCTTGGACAAGTGCTCGGCGCCGGCGCCGAGGAAGTTCTGGGTCGAGAAGGTGCTCGCCACATCGAGCCGCTTGGGCCCTTCGGCCTGGGCCGGGGCATTGAGGCTGGCGGCGACGGCCAGACCAACCGCCGAGGCGAGTAGTGAACGAGTGAGAACAGCGCTTGGCATGATGTGTCTCCTTGACGTTATTGTTGTCCCCGGTACGGGGGTTACCAGCCGCAGCAAGTCAGCGGCCAGCCTGGCACTACCTTTTATATATCAATGATTTACATGTTGACCTTAACGTCAACCGAGGAATACTGGCGACACTCGAGGCTTGGAACGACGGCAATCGTCCGGATTTCCGGACGCCTGGCGGTTGCAATGCCGGACAGGAGCGCAATCCGGGCGCGCCGGCACCCTCCGGAAAACCGGACGCCGTCCGGTTTTCCGGACACAGATCGTGCACTCAAGAGGCCGCCGATACGCCGCACAGGCGGTGACGGGTGAGCTTTTCGTAAAAGGAGGACTTGGCGATACCCAGCCGCTTGGCGGCCTGGGTACGGTTGCCGCCGCTTTCACGTAGCGCGCGTTCCAGCGCCTCGCGTTCGGCGGCTTCCAGAGTCGCGCGCAGCGAGCCATCACCGCCTGCCGGCACTGCAGGGATGCCGCGCAGCGCCTCGGGAAGATCGTCGATCTCGAGCCGCGAGCCGCCCAGGTAGAACGCCGCCTCGAGGACGTTTTCCAGCTCGCGCACGTTGCCCGGCCAGCGGTGCCGGCACAGACACGCCAACGCCGCATCGCTGAGTGTCGGGCAGCGTCGACCACGCCGCTCGGCCAGTCGCTTGAGCAGGTGCCGGGCCAGCCCCGGCACGTCCTCGCTGCGTTCGCGCAGCGCGGGGATCGCCAGCGGCACGACGTTGACGCGGTAGAACAGGTCTTCGCGGAATTCACCGCGCTCGATCAAGCTCTCGAGAGGCCGGTGGGTAGCGGCGATCACCCGCACATCGACCGGCACCAGCCGGGTCGCGCCGACCGCTTCGATCTCGCGATCCTGGAGCACACGCAGCAACTTGACCTGCATCGCCAGCGGCATATCGCCGATCTCGTCGAGGAACAGCGTGCCACCGTGGGCGAGCTGGAACTTGCCCGGCTTGCCGCCCTTGCGCGCGCCGGTGAAGGCGCCCTCTTCATAGCCGAACAGCTCGGCCTCGAGCAGCTGCTCGGGGATCGCCGCGCAGTTGAGCTTGATGAACGGCCCGCTGGCACGCTCCGACAGGCGATGCAGGGCGTGGGCGTAAAGCTCCTTGCCGGTGCCCGACTCGCCGCGAATCAGCACCGAGGCATCGCCCGGGGCAATCTTGCGCACCTTGGCGTTGAGTGCACGCATCGCTTCGCTTTCACCGACCACGTCGGTCAACTGCCAGCGCGCCCCGGCACGGGCATCGAGCGCCTGACGGTAATAGTCGACCTCGGCCTCCAGCGCCTCGACCTGGGCATTCATCTGCCGCCATTCCCAGGTATCGTGGTAGATCACCGTGCCAATCGCGCCGACCACCCGGCCGCCTGCACGAATCGGGTAGCGATGGGCGATCATGTGATGGCCGCGCACCAGCTGCAGCTGGGCGAGCTCGGCCTTGCCGGAGGCCAGCACCTCAGGCATGCGGGTGTTCTCGATGATCTCGCTCACCGGGCGGCCGATCGCCGCGACCGGGTCGACCTCGAGGAAATCGGCGTACGGGGCGTTGAGGTAGCTGATGCGAGCCTCGGCGTCGACCACCACCACCCATTCGGTCATGGCGTCGAGACCGTGCAGCAACAGGGCGGCATCCCACTGCTCGGGCTGGTTTCCGGCGAGCGACTGGTTGGCCATGCGAGCCTCGGCGTTATCATGAGTGTCGCCTCAGCGTCGTCGTTGCCGGCCGGGGCGACAAGACGACCTTGGTGTAGCTCGGGTTGGCGCACCGCGCCGCTTGGGACCATAGTAAGGACTATGCTCGCCGGCCGCTCCAGCGGCGGCCAATCAATGGATGCTGCAATGCTTGATATGGATATCCGCGTGCTGTCGCAGGCCCTCGATTGGGCCCGTGATGGCCATACGCTCTGGTTGTGTACGGTGCTCTCGACCTACGGCTCCTCGCCGCGCGCCCCCGGCTCGATGCTCATCGCCCGCGCTGACGGTGGCTACCTGGGTTCGCTGTCCGGCGGCTGCGTCGAAGAGGCGTTCATCGATGAACTGCAGGCCGGCGCCTTCCCGGCACCCGCCGAGGTGCGTCGTTATGGCGAAAGCGCCAACGAGAGCGCACGACTCGCCCTGCCTTGCGGCGGCGTGCTCGAGGTGCTCATCGAACGCCGCGAAGCCACCGATGAGTGGCTCGATCATCTCCAGGCGCTGCATGATGCCCTGCGCGGCCAGCGCAGGCTGGTGCGCCACGTCGCGCTGCCGGGCGGCGAGTTTAGGCTAGCTGTCGACGAGATGGCCAACGGCGACTGTGTTGCGCGGCATGCCGAGAGCGTGTCGATTCGCGTGGGGCCTGTGGTGCGGTTGATACTCGCCGGCATCTCGCCGGTCGCCGAAGCATGCGCTCAGTTCGCCCGCTCACTGGGTTATGAGGTGATCGTCTGCGACCCCCGCGAGGAGCTGTGCCGGGCATTCGCCGTCGAGGGCGTGACGCTCGAGCCGGTGCTGCCGTCGCTGTATATCGCCTCGGGCGCCTGCCACGCAGCCAGCGCCGTCGTAGCGCTGACCCACGACCCGCGTCTCGACGACCTGGCGATGATCGAGGCGGTGCGTACGCCGGCTTTCTATATCGGCGTGATGGGCTCGCGCAAGACCTCCGACGACCGGGCCACCCGGCTGGTGCGCTCCGGCGGGCTGAATGAGGCGGACCTGACACGCATTCATATGCCGATCGGCCTCGACCTGGGCAGCAAGACCCCCGCCGAGATCGCCCTGGCGGTCGTTGCCGACATCATGAGGGTTCACCATGGCCGTGCTCGCGCGTCCCTCTGAGACCATTGCCGTGTTGGTGCTGGCGGCCGGCCAGTCGCGGCGCTTCGGCAGCGACAAGCGCCTCGCCGTGCTGCCCGGTCGCGGCACCCTGCTGGCGGCCACCCTGGCCACGCTGCGTCCGCACTTTCGCGACATTCAGGTGGTCATCGGCCGAGAAGACGATGCCGCCAGCCTGGGCGTTCCGAGCGACATCGTCACGCTGATCAATCCCGACGCGCGGCGCGGCATGGGCGCCAGCCTGGCCTTCGGCGTATGCGAACTGATGCGCGAGAGCCGGGTCCGGGCGGTGGCGGTGATGCTCGGCGACATGCCGTGGGTGCGCGATGCAACCTTCGTGGCGCTGGCCCAGCGGGCCGGCGAAGCGCTGATCGTGCGGCCGACCTTTCAGGGCGAAGGCGGCCATCCGGTGGTGTTCGGGCGCGCGTTCTTCCCGGCGTTGTGCCAGTTGGACGGCGACGGCGGGGCACGTCATATCCTGCTCGACAATCCCGCGGCCTGCGTCGAGATTGCCACTGCCGATCCGGGCATACTCAAGGATATCGACGAACCCAGCGCACTCGACCCTGCGTAGCCCGAGGGCGGCGCGCTCGGCGTCATGGGTTACCGGCCAACTGGGCCGGTGTGGTGTCGGCGCCCATCGCCGTGGCCAGGTCGCGGGCGGTCATGCCCCTGCTCTCGCGGGCGTGGGGGTCGGCGCCATTGGCCAACAGGTAAGCGACGATCTCGCCATGATTGAACATCGCCGCGAACATCAGCGCGGTCTTGCCATCGGGCGATGAGCCGTCGACGGCGGCGCCGTTTTCCAGCAACAGCCTGACCATCGCCAAGTTGCCCTTGAACGCGGCACCCGCCAACGGATTCTGGCCGTTGTCGTTGCGCAGCTCCGGGTCAGCGCCATGTTCTAGCAGCACACGAGTGGTCTCGACGTGGCCGTGGTAGCTGGCCAGCATCAACAGGCTATCGCCCTTCTGGTTGCGCATGTTGGGCGGCAGACCCTGCTTTAGCCAGTGGCGAAAGTTGTCGGTTTCACCCTCACGGGCGGCATTGAAAATCTGCGTGGCCAGACGGATCGTTTCTTCGTCCGGCCCGCTATCCGGCGACGCAGCAGCCGGCTCCGGTGTTTGCGATTGGTTAGCCATGGATTCCCTCCTTACTGGTTCAGCCCCAGCATACGATCGATACGCCGGCCTGGTGAGCTATCGGCCCGATGCAGTCAGACAATCGCCGATAGGCTGACAAGGCCTTTCGGTGAGCCCCGATAGCCGGGACTCGCCACTTAACGCATCGCTGAAATCAGTTGCCGAGGAAGGAAGACATCGCCTTGTCGGCAATCATGCCGCAGGCCTTCTCGCCGACTTTGTCCTTGACGCTGCTCAGGTCGAAGGACTGGCCGTCCTCGCCCTGCACCATCCCTTTCAGGCCCTGCTGATAGTCCTGGTCATCGCTGCTCTTGCTGATGCCCAGCTTGTCCATCAGCTTATCCTTGGCGGTGTCGCTGGCGCTGGCCGAATAGCCATTCTCCTGGCAGAAGCTCAGGACGCCCGCGGCGTTTTTCATGCTGGAGAGGCTGAACGAGCCGCCCGACAGCGAACTCAGCAGCGAGCCCCCGGAGCCGCCCTGGGACTCGGCAACGCTCGAGGCCATGCTGCCGGCCTTGTCCTTGAGGCTGTCGGTGCTGGCGGCCTGAGCCTGACCCAGCGTGGCAAGGCCGATGACAGTGGCCGCGAGGGCCATACGTACGGTACGTAATTGCATAGAATCGAACTCCTTTCGATGGTGGTGGATCGCCTGTCAGGGCGAGCCCTTACAGGCGATCCATCCTCAGCCTAGCAGTCCCTTGGGCTTATCAAAGCCTCGGCCGTGCCTAACGCTCTGCCGATGCCGCCCAGAGATTGACCCCGCCTTCCACGGCGTAACGGTCGATCTCGGCCAGCTCTTCGTCGCTGAAGTCGAGACGCTCGAGCGCGCCGACGCAATCGACCACCTGCTGCGGGCGACTCGCACCGATCAGCGCCGAGGTGACCTGGGGCTTGCGCAGCACCCAGGCCAGCGCCATCTGTGCCAGGTTCTGGCCGCGCCGCTCGGCGATCGCGTTCAGTGCGCGCACCCGCTCGAGGTTGTCCGTCGAGAGGTGCGCCTCGCGCAGCGCGCCGCCCTGAGCCAGCCGGCTATCGTCGGGCACGCCACCCAGATACTTGCCGGTCAATATGCCCTGGGCCAGCGGCGAGAAGGCGATCGCGCCCATATCCAGCTCATCGAGGCCGTCGAGCAGGCCGTCGTCCTCGACCCAGCGGTTGATCATCGAATAGCTCGGCTGATGGATCAGGCACGGCGTGCCGAGCTCGCGCAGGATTGCCACCGCCTCGCGGGTACGTTGGGCGTTGTAGGAGGAGATGCCCACGTAGAGCGCCTTGCCCTGGCGCACCGCGCGGTCCAGCGCGCCCATGGTCTCCTCGAGCGGCGTCTCGGGGTCGAAGCGGTGCGAGTAGAAGATATCGACGTAATCGACGCCCAGGCGCTTGAGGCTCTGGTCGAGGCTCGCCGTCAGGTACTTGCGGCTGCCCCAGTCGCCGTAGGGTCCCGGCCACATGGTGTAGCCCGCCTTGGTGGAGATCAGCAGCTCGTCGCGATGGCCGGCGAAATCCGTCTTGAGAATGCGTCCGAACAGTTCCTCGGCGCTGCCCGGCGGCGGCCCGTAGTTATTGGCCAGGTCGAAGTGGGTGATGCCGTGATCGAACGCGGTGCGGCAGATTTCGCGGGCATTGTCGTTTTGGGCGTTCTCGCCGAAATTGTGCCACAGCCCCAGCGACAGCGCGGGCAGCTTCAGGCCGCTGCGTCCGCAGCGGTTGTAGATCATCCGTTCATAGCGGGAATCCGCCGGGGCGTAGCTCATGCCTCTTTCCTTTTAGGTATGTCCAGAGATCAACGTGTAACAGGCGAAGGGTCTGGCACTCCAGCGCCACGCGGCTGCAGCAGCGCTGTAATGGCATCGACCGGCACGCCGTGATCGATGTACTTCAGCAGCCGAGCTGCTCGGCCAGGTCGATGATCGACACGGCATGCCGGTCGTTGGCCGGTGATCCAGCAACGTCTTTAGGATTGACGACACCGAACTCGTGGGGACGCTCGATGTACGCCGTCTTGAGACCATAAGAACGTGCGCTGTCGAGGTCGTCCTGATGTGCTGCAACCATCATCACCGCCTCGGCCGGCACATCGAAGACTCGCGCCACGCCCAGATAGGTATCGGGATGCGGCTTGTACTGGCGAAACACCTCCGCCGAGAGGGTACAGTCCCACGCCAGACCGGCGCGCTTGGCCATGTTGGCGAGTAGCCCCAGATTGCCATTGGACAGCGTGCAAATCGTGAAGCGCCGCTTGAGCCGTGACAGTCCCTCGACGGCATCCGGCCACGGCTCCAGGCGATGCCATGCGCGATTGAGGTCGCGCTTCTGCGACTCCGTCAGCGACGTGATGCCGAACTGGACAAGTAGATCATCGAGGATGCCCCGGTGCAGGTCGTCGATCAGCGTCCAGCCCAGCTCACCGGCCATTACCCGCTGCATCGCCGGCCGATAGCCGGCACGCCAGGCCAACGCGAACTCGCCACCATCGACGCCCCGATTCAGCGCCTCGACTTCGCGGGCGATCGAGCCGTGCCAGTCGACGACGGTACCGAACACATCGAAAGCGAGAATCTCGACTTCCTGCATTTGCTATCTCCTGAGGGGCTACCGCCCCTCATCATCGGTCGCTCATCGCCACGCGCAGTCCTGACCGTCCTTACGATATATCAGTGCGCCTCGTCCCAGTTGGCGCCGGATTCGGCCTCGACGATCAGCGGCACCCTGAGTTCGGCGGCATTCTGCATGCGCTGCTTGACGATGCCGATGAAGTCGTCGACCTGCGATTCCTTGACTTCGAACACCAGCTCGTCGTGGACCTGCATGACCATCCAGGCATCGAAATCGCTGTCGCCGCCAACCGGCGACAGCCAGCCGTCGACATCGATCATCGCGCGCTTGATGATGTCGGCGGCGGTGCCCTGCATCGGCGCGTTGATGGCGGTACGCTCGGCGGCCTGACGGCGGGCGTGCTGGCGCGAGTTGATCTCGGGCAGGTAGAGCCGGCGGCCGAACACCGTCTCGACGAAGCCATCGTCGGCGGCCTGGGCGCGAATGTTGTCCATGAAGCGCGCGACCCCGGGGTAGCGCTCGAAGTAGCGTTCGATGTAGACCTTGGCCTGCTTGGCCTCGATGCGCAGCTGCCTGGACAGCCCCCAGGCGCTCATGCCGTAGATCAGCCCGAAGTTGATCGCCTTGGCGCTGCGCCGCTGATCCGGCGTGACTCTGTCCAGCGCCACGCCGAAGACCTCGGCGGCGGTGGCGGTGTGAATGTCGCGCTCTTCCTCGAAGGCCACGAGCAGCCCCCTGTCCTCTGAGAGATGCGCCATGATGCGCAGCTCGATCTGCGAGTAGTCGGCAGCGACGATGCGATAACCCGGCCGGGCGACGAACGCCTGGCGAATCTTGCGCCCCTCCTCGGTACGGATGGGAATGTTCTGCAGGTTGGGGTCCGACGACGACAACCGGCCGGTGGCGGTCACCGCCTGATGGTAGCTGGTGTGGATGCGTCCGGTGGTCGTGTTGATCAGCTGCGGCAGCTTGTCGGTGTAGGTCGACTTGAGCTTGGTCAGGGCGCGGTGGGCCATGATCACCTTGGGCAACGGGTAATCCAGCGCCAGTTCCTCGAGCACCGATTCGGCGGTGGACGGCGCGCCCTTGGGGGTCTTCTTGAGCACCGGAATCCTCTGCTCGTCGAACAGGATGTCGCAGAGCTGCTTGGGCGAACCGAGGTTGAACTCGCGCCCGGCGATCTCGAAGGCGTCCTTCTCGATCTCGCGGATGCGCGTCTCGAGCGCCTGGCTCTGGGCGTGCAGCAGGCTCACGTCGAGCGCCACGCCGGTGCGCTCCATGCGCGAGAGTACCGGGATCATCGGACGCTCGAGGTTATCCAGCACCTCGGCGAGGCGGCCTTCGGCCTCGATGCGCGGACGCAGCTCATGGTGCAGCCTCAGGGTGACGTCGACGTCCTCGCAGGCGTAGGGCACGGCCTGCTCCAGGGCGACCTGGTTGAAGGTCAGCTGCTTGGCGCCCTTGCCGGCGACCTCCTCGAAACTGATGGTCTTCTCGCCGAGGTACTTGAGCGCCAGCGAGTCCATGTCGTGGCGGGTCGCGGTGGAGTTGAGCACGTAGGATTCGAGCATGGTATCGATCAGCGTGCCGGCCACGCGGATGTCGTAGCGCGCCAGCACCGAGATGTCGTATTTGAGGTTCTGGCCGATCTTGCCCTTGGCAGGGTCTTCCAGCAGCGGCTTGAGCGCGGCAAGCACGGCGTCGCGATCGAGCTGCGCGGGGCATCGATATAGTCATGGCCGACCGGAACGTAAGCCGCCTCGCCGGGCGTGAGCGCCAGGCCGATGCCGACGATCTCGGCCTCCATGTAGTTGAGGCTGGTGGTCTCGAGATCGAAGCAGAACGTCTCGGTGGCGGCGAGGCGCTTGAGCCAGGCATCCAGGTCGGCCTGTTCGAACAGCGTGTAATCCTCGCGGGCCGGCTTGGCCAGGGTCACGTCCTCGCCGAGTTCGCTGCCGGCCGCATTCTCGCCCGACCCAGCGCCGCCCGACCCAGCATCACCTGATACAGCGCCGCCCGACACGTCGTCGACGCCCTCGTCGCGGCCTTCCAGCAATTCGCCGAGCCAGGCCTTGAACTCCAGCTCACGATACAACCGGGTCAGCGCCTCGCGATCGGGGTGGGCGATATCCAGATCGTCGAGGCCCACCGGCAACTCGCAGTCGGTCTTGATGGTGGCGAGCTGGTACGACAGCAGCGCCTGCTCGCGATTGGCCTCGAGCTTCTTGTCCAGCGTCTTGGCGCCGCGGAAGCTCAGCGTCTTGACCGCCTCGAGGTTGGCGTAGACGCCGTCGAGTCCGCCCTCGATGCCCTGCAGCAGGCCCAGCGCGGTCTTCTCGCCGACCCCGGGCACGCCGGGGATGTTGTCGACCTTGTCGCCCATCAATGCGAGGAAGTCGATGATCCGCTCCGGCGGCAGGCCGAACTTGGCCTCGACGCCGGCGACGTCGAGCGTCTCGTTCTTCATGGTGTTGACCAGCGTGATGTGGCCATTGACCAGCTGCGCCATGTCCTTGTCGCCGGTCGAGATCAGCGCATCGCGGCCGGCCTCGGTGGCGTGGCGCGCCAGGGTGCCGATCACGTCGTCGA
>CAVZBU010000003.1:0-301321 GCA_963773565.1 uncultured Gammaproteobacteria bacterium
CACTCCCACTCGATCGTCGCGGGCGGCTTGCTGCTGACGTCGTACGTCACCCGCGATACGCCGCTGATCTCGTTGATGATGCGGTTGGAGACCTTCTCCAGCAGCTCGTACGGCAGGTGCGCCCAGCGTGCGGTCATGAAGTCGATGGTTTCGACGGCGCGCAGGGCGATGACCCATTCGTAGCGGCGGCCGTCGCCGACCACGCCGACCGATTTGACCGGCAGGAACACGGCGAAGGCCTGGCTGGTCTTGTGGTACCAGTCGGCGTTGTGCAGTTCCTCGATGAAGATGGCGTCGGCTTCGCGCAGGATGTCGGCGTATTCCTTCTTCACTTCGCCGAGGATGCGCACGCCCAGGCCCGGCCCCGGGAAGGGGTGGCGGTAGACCATGTCGTAGGGCAGGCCGAGTTCCAGGCCGAGCTTGCGCACTTCGTCCTTGAACAGTTCGCGCAGCGGTTCGACCAGCTTGAGCTTCATGGTCTCGGGCAGGCCGCCGACGTTGTGGTGCGACTTGATGACGTGGGCCTTGCCGGTCTTGCTGGCGGCGGATTCGATCACGTCCGGGTAGATGGTGCCCTGGGCGAGGAAGTCCACGCCGTCGATCTTGGCGGCCTCGCGGTCGAACACGTCGATGAAGGTGTTGCCGATCGCCTTGCGCTTGGCCTCGGGGTCGTCCACGCCCTTGAGCTTGCCGAGGAACTCGTCCTCGGCGTCGACGCGGATCACCCTCACGCCCATGTGGCGGGCGAAGGTTTCCATCACCTGCTCGCCCTCGTCCTTGCGCAGCAGGCCGTTGTCGACGAACACGCAGGTCAGCTGGTCGCCGATCGCCTTGTGCAGCAGCGCGGCGACCACCGAGGAGTCCACCCCGCCGGAGAGGCCGAGCAGCACGTGGCGGTCGCCGACCTGGTCGCGCACGCGGGCGGAAAGGTCCTCGATGATCTTGGCCGGGGTCCACAGCTGTTCGGCGCCACAGATGCCCAGCACGAAGCGCTCGAGCAGGCGCTGGCCCTGCAGGGTGTGGGTCACCTCGGGGTGGAACTGCACGCCGTAGAAGCGCTTTTCCGGCCAGGTCATGGCGGCGATCGGGCAGCTCGGCGTGGCGGCGGTCACGGTGAACGCCTCGGGCGCTTCGGCGACCTTGTCGCCGTGGCTCATCCACACGTCGAGCAGCGCGCTGCCGTCGTGGTCGACATGGTCCTTGATGCCGCCGAGCAGGTCGTCGTCGCCGTCGACCCTGACCTGGGCGTAGCCGAATTCCTGCTTGTTGGAGCCTTCCACGCGGCCGCCCAGCTGCATGGCCATGGTCTGCATGCCGTAGCAGATGCCCAGCACCGGCAGGCCGAGTTCGAACACGCACTCGGGCGCACGCGGCGAGCCGCCGGCCACCGTCGATTCCGGCCCGCCGGAGAGGATGATGCCGTTGGGCGCGTACGCGCGGATCTCTTCCTCGGTGATGTCGAAGGCGCGCACTTCGGAATACACGCCGATCTCGCGCACGCGCCGCGCGATCAGCTGGGTGTACTGGGAGCCGAAGTCGAGGATCAGGATCTTGTGGGCATGAATGTCGGTCATGAAGGGGGCCACCGCCAGAAAGAAACGAGAAGGGTCAGAAATAAATAAGAGGAAAGCGCCAAGCGGGAGAATCGCCTTCCCGCTTCGCCCTTCCCTCTTGCAACTACCGGGTCAATCAGCCGCCCCGGTAGTTGGGGGCTTCCTTGGTAATCTGCACGTCATGCACGTGGGATTCGGCGAAGCCGGCGCCGGTGATCTGCACGAACTCCGGCTTGGTGCGCATCTCGTCGACGGTGCGGCAGCCGGTGTAGCCCATCGAGGCGCGCAGCCCGCCCATCAGCTGGTGGACGATGGCGCTCATCATGCCCTTGTAGGGCACGCGGCCTTCGATGCCTTCCGGCACCAGCTTCTCGGCGCCTTCGGACTTGTCCTGGAAGTAGCGGTCGGCGCTGCCCTGGTCTGCGACATCGCGCCCATCGAGCCCATGCCGCGGTAGGCCTTGTAGGTACGGCCCTGGTAGAGCTCGACCTCGCCCGGGGCTTCCTCGGTGCCGGCCAGCAGGCCGCCGATCATCACCGCGCTGGCGCCGGCGGCGACCGCCTTGGCCAGGTCGCCGGAGAAGCGCACGCCGCCATCGGCGATCAGCGGGATGTCGATACGGCTTCAACGCCTCGGCGACGTTGGAGACGGCGGTGATCTGCGGCACGCCGACGCCGGCGACGATGCGCGTGGTGCAGATCGAGCCGGGGCCGATGCCGACCTTGACGGCGTCCGCGCCGGCTTCGGCCAGATCCTTGGCCGCTTCGGCGGTGGCGATGTTGCCGCCGATCACCTGCACGTCGGGGAAGTGCTCCTTGACCCAGCGCACCCGCTCGATGACCCCGCGCGAATGGCCGTGGGCGGTGTCGACCACGATCGCGTCGACGCCGGCCTCGGCCAGCGCGGCGATGCGCTCGGCGGTTTCCGCGCCGGTGCCCACCGCGGCGCCGACCAGCAGCCGGCCGTCGGCGTCCTTGGCGGCGTTGGGATAGGTGCGCGCCTTCTCGATGTCGCGCACGGTGACCAGCCCGCGCAGGCGGAAGGCGTTATCGACGATCAGGATCTTCTCGATGCGGTTTTCCTGCAGCTTGGCCTTGATGGCATCCAGCGGCGTGCCCTCGGGCACCGTAACCAGCTTGTCGCGGGGCGTCATGATCGCCTCGACGTGGTCGCTGTGGTCGGGCTGGAAGCGCATGTCGCGGCCGGTGACGATGCCCACCAGGGTCTCGCCCTCGACCACCGGGAAGCCGGAATAGCCGTACTCGTCGGCCATCGACAGCAGGTCGGTGAGCTTGGCCTGCGGAGCGACGGTCACCGGATCCTTGACGATCACGCTCTCGTGCTTCTTGACCTTGCGCACTTCAGCGGCCTGGGCGTTGATCGACATGTTCTTGTGGATGATGCCGATACCGCCTTCCTGAGCCATGGCGATCGCCAGCCGGGCTTCGGTCACGGTGTCCATGGCGGAGGAGACGAGCGGGATGTTGAGCGTGAGGTTGCGGGTCAGGCGGGTCTTGAGGCTGACGTCCTTGGGCAGGACATCCGAGTAGCCGGGAACGAGTAATACGTCGTCGAACGTAAGAGCTTCTTGCGCCATACGTAGCATATCGGAAACACCCAATGAGCAGATGGTGGGAGACGGGGCGTTGGAGAGTTAATCAACCATTATAAACCTCGGCCGTTTTTCACTCAATGTGGCGTGGTCGATTGCTCGTGGCGCGGCGGTCTGAGCGGCCATCGTCGCGAACGAGTTCGCTCCCACAGGTTCTTGCCTGTAGCTGGCCTTGGTGGGAGCGGGTTCTTGTGGGAGGCGTATTTGGAAAAGGCATTCCCGATGGCGGTGGCACGGCGGCTTGGGTTCATGATCTGCTTGTCACGCCATAAGTGAACACATACACTACCTATAGATAGTTTTGGTGTGCACTTGATGAACCAGACCACCGCTCGTGCCCGGCTCGACGACTGGGACCGCCAACATCGCTATGTATTTACCCTCTCGGACCTGGCCAAGATCTTTCCCGAAGACAGCCCAAAGACGCTACAGGAAGGGATCAATCGGCTACGTCGGCATGGCGTGCTCGAGGCAGCCAGCCGTGGCGTATACGTTTACAAGCTGTCACGGCACCGCGACGCCGACCTGCTCGAAAGAATCGCCAAGGCGATGCGCCGCGGCGAGTACAGTTATGTGAGCCTCGAGTCCGCGCTCTCGGAATATGGTGCGATCTCACAAATCCCGGTCGATCGGCTGACGGTCATGACCACAGGCCGCAAGGGAGAGTATCGCACCCCTTATGGCACCATCGAGTTCACCCACACCAAACGGTCCATTCCCCAACTGCTCGACCGGATGCGCGATGTAGGGCGTCCCTTGCGGCTGGCAACGCCCCAGGCTGCCTGGGCCGATCTCAAGCGTGTCGGGCGTAACACTCACCTTGTCGACCAAGCGAGCCTGCCGAATGAACACTGAACGCGCCGACTTCGACGAGCTGGTCGCTCGAGCGATGGCTCAACCCGGTCGTGTCGCCATGCGCACGGTCATCGAGAAGGAGCTGCTGCATCTCGATATCCTGTTCGCACTCGAGCGGGAACGGCTTCTGGATGGACTGATCTTCCAGGGAGGAACGTCTCTTCGCTTGTGTCAGGGCTCACCGCGCTTTAGTGAAGACCTGGATTTCGCCGGCGGCTGGGACTTCTGCAGCCAGGATCTGGCGCGCATCCGAGCATGCATCGAGGATTACGTCAGCAATCGCTATCAGCTCGAGGTCAGCGTCAAGGAACCGAAGGAGCTGCGGGAAGAGCCCGGCTACCGGGATGTTCGCGTCGACAAATGGCAGGTTTCCGTAGTCACGGCGCCGGCCCGAAAGGACATTCCCAAGCAGCGCATCAAACTGGAAGTGGCCAGCATCCCTGCCTATACGCGGGAGGCGCATGCAATCCAGGTCCACTATCCTTTTCTGCCGGATGGCTACGATGACTTGCTGGTCGAGACGGAAAGTCTAGATGAAGTCATGGCGGACAAGCTGGTCTCGCTGGTAAACACGCAGAAATACGTACGGCATCGTGACATCTGGGACCTGGCATGGCTCAAACAGCAAGGGGCGTCTCCCGACGCCGAACTCGTCAAGCGAAAGATTCAGGATTACACCGTAGAGCATTACCCTGACCGAGCCAGGGATATGCAATCACGTCTGGCCGGCATTGTGTCGGGTGCTGCTTTTCAGAGTGAAATGACCCGCTTCCTGCCCACTGAGACCGTGGACCGAACGATAAGGAACCCCCGCTTTGCCGACTTTCTCGGCCGCGAGATCATTTCCATGCTGGATCAGGTGATCACCTCGCTCGAAGGCCCTGCGCCGGGACCGAACAGCCCGGAATTTATTCTATAGATCCGGAAAGCCGCTTTACCGCCAGGCGAGATACCCCAAACACAAAACGCCCCGATCTTCGGACCGGGGCGTCGTCGTTGCTACAGCGTTATTGCTACACAACGTTATTGCGGGCCGACAGTGTCTCGATGCGGGCACTGCTGATCAGGATTTCTCCTCGATCATCTTCTCGCGCTCGAGCCGTGCCTGCTCTTCCGGGATAGGTGGGGAAGTCCACGTAGCCGCGGGCATCGCCGCCATAGAAGGTATTCGGATCGAAATCCGCCAGCGGCCAGCCGTTTTGCATGCGTTCCACCAGATCCGGATTGGACGTGAACGGGCGGCCGAACACCGGCAGGTCGATGGTGCCCTCCTCGATCAGCTCTTGCGCCTCGGCCTGATCGAGGTTGCCGGCGAGCAGCAGCGTGCCGTCGTAGACGTCGCGGAACTGGCGCAGATAATCGCGCGGCATCGGCGCCATGCCCTGGCCGCCCTGGTCGTGCAGGTGCACGAAGGCTAGGCCGCGCTTGTTGAACTCACGCGCCAGATGGAGGTAGGTCTCGCCGTTGTCGTCGTACTCCGGCATGTCGAACAGCGTGCCATGCGGCGAGAGACGCACGCCGACACGGCGAGCGCCGATCATCTTGCTGACCTCGTCGACCACCTCCAGCAGCAGCCGGCAGCGGTTTTCCCGCGAGCCGCCGTATTCGTCATCGCGGTCGTTGACGCCGGGATTCAGGAACTGCTCGAACAGGTAGCCATTGGCGCCGTGGATCTCGACGCCGTCGAAGCCCACCTCACGAGAATTGACCGCCGCCTGGGCGAAATCGCGTACGATATCCTTTACTTCCTGGGTTGCGAGCCGGCGAGGCTGGCTGGCCTTGAGCATGTCCGGCTGGCCGTTTTCGTTGTAGCCAAAGGCCATGCCGCCAGGCTTTTCGCTGGGGCCGACCGGCGAGGCGCCGGCAACCTGCACGGTAGTGTGCGAGACGCGCCCGACGTGCCAGATCTGGGCGAAGAACACACCGCCGCGCTCATGCACCGCGCGGGTCGCCTTGGCCCAGCCGGCGAGCTGGTCGGGGCCGAAGATCCCCGGGTTGTAGAGATACCCCTGCCCCTGGCGCGAGATCGGCGTGCCTTCGGAGATGATCAGCCCGGCACTGGCGCGCTGACGATAGTAGAGCGCACCCAGTTCGGTGGGGATATCCTCCGGTGCGCGGGAGCGGGTCATCGGCGCCATGACGATGCGGTTGTTGAGGCGGGTGCCGGCAAGATCAAACGGTTCGAATAACGAAGCCACGTCGCGAACTCCTTAATAGCTATGGCGTATGGCCAAAACGAAAGCGAGCCATCGAGGCTCGCTGATGTGGACCAGAGTCTAGGAAATAATTAGCCAGGTAACAATAAACGTGGCCGACTGCCGCGATGCAGAAAAGCTATGAGCAGGAAACGATGGCCAGAAAAGCTAGGGCCAGGAAACGATAACCAGAAAAACTTTGCCCATCTCGCGGACTTCCTCTTGCTCTGACCGCCGAGTTCGCCCCGCCAGAGAAAGGCCGCCGCAGCGCAAAGCGCCGATGCACAATGCTAGACTGCCCTTCCCAAACCTGCCCGATCCTGCGAGGCCCGCGATGGACGACACCGGCACCCCGACCCTTTCGGTCAGCGAGCTCAACCGCCAGGCGCGGATGCTGCTGGAGCGCGGCTTCGGCGACTGCTGGGTGGAAGGCGAGGTCTCGAGCGTGGCGCGGCCGGCCTCGGGGCACGTCTACTTCACGCTGAAGGACGACCGCGCCCAGCTGAAGTGCGCGCTGTTTCGCAATCGTGCGCGCTTCACCGCGCCGCTCAACAATGGCGATCAGGTGCGGCTGCGCGGCAAGGTATCGATCTTCGAGCCGCGCGGCGACTACCAGATGATCGTCGAGGCGGTGCAGCCCGCCGGCCAGGGCGCGCTGCTCGCCGCCTTCGAGCGGCTCAAGCGCCAGCTCGATGCCCAGGGGGTGTTTGCCAACCAGCGTCCGCTGCCCTACCCGCCGCGCCACCTGGCGGTAATCAGCTCGGCGAGCGGCGCGGCGATCCGCGACGTGCTGGCGGTGCTCGCCGCGCGCTGGCCGCTGGTGCCGGTGCACGCTGCTGCCGGTACCGGTGCAGGGCAAGGAGGCGGTGCCGGCGATCATCCGCGCCATTGCCATCGCCAACCGGCTGGCCGAAGCGCCCGATGGACCAGGCTTCGATGCGCTGCTGGTGACCCGCGGCGGCGGCAGCCTTGAAGACCTGTGGGCGTTCAACGACGAACACTTGGCGCGGGCGATCTTCCATTCACGGCTGCCGGTGATGGCGGCGGTGGGCCACGAGGTCGACACCACCCTGGCCGACTTCGCCGCCGATGCGCGCGCGCCGACGCCATCCGCCGCCGCCGAGCAACTGGTGCCCGACCAGCGTGACCTGCGCCGGCGCCTGCAGGTCGCCGAGCAGCCGCCTGCTGCGCTGCCAGCGCGCACGCCTGGAGCGCGAGGCACAGAGTCTGGATCATCTGCGCGCGCGGCTGCGCCACCCCGGCGAGCGCCTTGCCCGGCAGCGCCAGCACCTCGCCCAGCTCGAAAGCCGCCTGGGCCGCGCCATGGCCCAGCGCCTGCGCAGCGAGCGGCTGTGCGTCGAGCACCTGCAGCGCCGACTGGCCGGCTACGATCCGTCGAGCCGCGTGGCCCGCGCCCGCGGCCAGCTCGACGGCCTGCAGCAGCGCTTGTACCAGGCCCTGCCGCGCCAGCTCGAACAGCGCCGCCAGCGGCTCGGCGCGCTGGCCCGCGAGTTGCAGGCGGTCAGTCCGCTGGCGGTGCTCGGGCGTGGCTACGCGATCCTCGAGGACGACAACCGTCAGGTGGTACGCAACGCCGCCGACACCCGGCCGGGCCAGACGCTGACCGCGCGGCTCGGCGAGGGGCGGCTCAAGCTCGAGGTCAAGCGGCGGCTGCGCAAGGGCTGACCGTTAGCGTTGCGGGCTTGCAGGTACGCCGACAGGCGGGCTTTAGGGCACGCCGACAAAAAAGCCGCCAGCCCAAGAACGGGCTGGCGGCTTTTATAGGGCTGCGACTATGTGGGTGCGGCTTAGGCTTGGCCGGAATAGCCGCTCAGGCCTGGTCGAGCTGCTCGGTGTCGGCGCCGGGCTTGAAGGCACTGGGTTCCAGCGAGTGGCGGCCCAGCAGCTTGTAGAAGTCGGTGCGGTTGCGCCCGGCGATGCGTGCCGCCTGGGTGACGTTGCCTTCGGTGATCTTGAGCACCTTGATCAGGTAGCTGCGCTCGAAGCCGGCACGCGCATCGTTGAACGAGGGCAGCGCGTTTTCCTCGGCGGCCAGCGCCTGGGAGACCAGCGCCTCGGGGATGATCGGCGAACTGGTCAGCGCCACGCACTGCTCGACCACGTTGACCAGCTGACGCACATTGCCCGGCCAGGCGCTCCCGGCCAGCAGGTTGAGCGCCTCGGAGGAGAAGCCCTTGACGAACGGCTTGTGGCGCGCGGCGGCCTGGGTAACCAGGTGCTTGGCGAGCAGCGGCACGTCCTCGGCGCGCTCCTTGAGCGGCGGCAGGCGCAGATTGACGACGTTGAGGCGGTAGTAGAGATCCTCGCGGAAATCGCCCTCGGCCATCGCCTTGTCGAGATCGCGGTGGGTCGCCGAGATGATCCGCACGTCGATGGGAATCGAGGTGGTCGAGCCCAGCGGGCGGACCTGGTGATCCTGCAATACGCGCAGCAGCTTGACCTGCAGCGGCAGCGGCATGTCGCCGATCTCGTCGAGGAACAGCGTGCCGCCGTCGGCGGCCTGGAACAGCCCTTCGTGCTGGCTGGTCGCGCCGGTGAAGGCGCCCTTGGCGTGGCCGAACAGCTCGCTTTCCAGCAACTGTTCGGGCAGCGCGCCGCAGTTGATGGCGATGAACGGCTTGTCGGCCCGCGAGCTGGCCTGATGGATGGCGCTGGCGAGCAGCTCCTTGCCCGAGCCGGAGGGGCCGGTGACCAGCACGCTGACATCGGAGCCGGCGACCATGCGCGCCTGTTCGAGCACCTTCTCCATGTGCGGGCTGCGGGTGATGATCGCCGAACGCCAGGCGTCGTCGCCCTCGACACTGGGGCCGGGAGTCTGGGTCAGGGCGTCGTCGATCGCCGAAAACAGCTCTTCGCGGTCGACCGGCTTGGTCAGGAAGCTGAACACGCCCTGGCGGGTCGCGCTGACCGCATCGGGAATCGAGCCGTGAGCGGTGAGGATGATCACCGGCAGGCCGGGGGCACGCTTCTGCACCTGCTGGAACAGCGCCATGCCGTCCATCTCATCCATGCGCAGATCGGAAAGCACCAGATCGGGACGCGTCTCCTCCAGGCACGCCAGTGCCTGGCGGCCATTATCGGCGGTGGTTACCCGGTAACCGCGGCTCTCCAGACGCATGCCCAGCAACTTGAGCAGGCTGGGATCGTCGTCCACCAACAGGATATGGGCTGCGTGCTTCACGGTGTCGCTCCTCCGCTCTCTGAAAAGTGCTCGTCGATTTCAGATAAGCTTGGTTCATGGCGCCAGCCCGCCCTCTGCGGGATCCGGGCTACTGCTGGCGCGAATTGATACTTTGCTCGATCGCCGTCAACGCGTCGAGCTTCTCGGCCAGCGCGTCGCGTTCCTGGATCGCCTTGTTGTGCGCACGCTTGCTGACGGCGATCTCGTCGAGCAGCTTACGGCGGCTTTCGAGACCGTTGAGCCACTGGCGCAGCAACGGCTGCAACTGGCTGGGCGCGGCGGCCAGGTCGGCCTTGTAGATCTCCGAGGCGTCTTTCCAGCGCTCGCTCTCGGCCCACGACAGTACCACCGCCCTGGCAAGCCGCTGATTGGCGCTCTCGCCATCGAGCTCGGCCAGGATGTTTTCGCGCCACACAACGTCGCCACGCTGGGCGGACAGGCCGAACTCGACCCACGACTCGAGCAGGCAGTCGCTGGCTTCGAGACTGGGAATCTCGGACAGACACTGGTTATTCGCGGTATCGAAAGGCTCGTTGGCCTGCGGCATCAATTGCTGGCAACCGGTGGTCAACAGCGAAACGGCCAGCAGGCTGGCCATGAGTAGCGAATACTTCATGAATCAGTTCCTTGCGTCGTTGCTTACCGCCGTGAGCATGGCTGGCGGTCTATTATTAGTCTCGCCGGGGTCTTCGGCGTTCCACGGCAGGGTCAGTCGAAAACACACATCGAGCGGGTCGTCGTCGCTGAGTGCGAGGGTCCCATGCTGGGCCTTGGCACAATCGGCGGCCACCGACAAGCCGATACCCGAGCCCTTGAGCGCGCCCTTGCGCCGTGCTCGGCCCTGGTAGAAGGCATCGAACAACTGACCGCGGTCCTCGTCGGCGATCGGTTCGCCGCTGTTGGCGACCTCGATCACCAACGCGCGGCCACGGCGCTGAGCGCGCAGCTCCAGATCGCCACCATCCTCGCCATAGGCGATGGCGTTGGACACCAGATTGTCGAGAATGCGCATGGTGAGGTTGCGATCGGCATACCATTCGAGCGGTTGATGGTGGGCGACCACATGCATGCCCTTCTTCTCGAGCGCCAGCTGATGCTTGGCGAGCACTTCCTTGATCACCGTGGCGATATCGAAACGCTCGTTGACCGCCTCCTGGCTGTGCTGGAGCAGATTGTAGTCGAGCAGCTGCTCGATCAGCGTCTGCAGTTCCGCGCCACTGGCGTCGATCAGCTCGACGATCTCGCGCTGACGCGACGTCAGCGCGCCGGCGACGTCGTCACTGAGCAGCGCCGTACCTTCGCGCACGCTGGCCAGCGGCGTCTTGAGCTCGTGGGACATATGGCGCAGGAACTGTTGTTTCTGGGCTTCGAGCTCGTTGAGCCGAGCCGACAGCCAGTCGAGTCGCTCGCCCAGGCTGACCAGCTCGGCGGGTCCCTGGATATGCTGCACCAGGGGCGGCTCCGTCCCGCTGCCCAGGCTGAGGATGCGCCGCTCGAGCTGACGGATCGGACGAATGATCAGCCAGGTGAACAAGAGCATCAACAGCAGGCTCGCCGAGACCAGCGCCGCGGTCTGTAACCATAACCGCCGCTGAACCTCGCCGGCCCGATCGCTGATCGACTCGATCCGGTTGTCGATCTGGCGGTTGGTGGCCTCGCGCAGCGCCTCGGTATGCGCGGCGAAGCTGGAGAACCGATCGAGCTCGCCACTGACCTCCTCGGGGGTGAGCGCGGGGAGCCCGGCAAGCCACTCCAGTTGCTGGCGCAACGCGAGCAGATCGGGGTTGCCGGGCAGCAGGGGCTGATGCTCCTTGAGCAGCTCGGAAAAGGTCTCGGCCTTGCCGCTGAAGATTTCCATCAGGCCAGGCTGCTCGACGACCGCATACTGGCGGGCGCTGCGCTCCATCTCCACGGCCAGGTTGGAAAGCTCACGGGCACGGCGCGTCTGATCGACAGCCTGGCGCGCACTGACATTGGCCAGTTGCGAGAGCTCCGACAAGACTTCGCCAGCCTGAAACATCAGCACGGCAAGGGGCAGCATCACGACCAGAAAGGCCAGCAATACAAGCTGTAATAGCGAGCGTGGGCGCCAGCGGCGCGAGACCTGGGAGGTCATGTAGATAGTTCTATGCAGAAAGAAGGTCAGCGTCATGCATTCTCTCCGCACAGCATAACAGAGTTACCGTTCCGGCAAGCGGCGAGACACCCGCGATACCCAAAAAAAAGAGGGCCGGCAATGCCGGCCCAAGGTACGCAGGGAACTGAAGGGTCAAGTGAGTACTCATGATGATCTGCCTGGCCAAACGCTCATGAGGACTCGGAGTCGGCTCCCCGAGGGAGCCCGAAACCGTGAAATTGACTTGAGTCTGCCAGGGACTGCAATTTCACTTCTGGCGGCGAACCGCCTGGCTTCGTCCGGTTGACGCGCCGCCTGGGCGTCACGTCGTCAATATGTCCCCCGTTCGGGGGAGTGGCATCCTTGCCGGGCATCCTTGCCCTACAGGTACATATCCATGCTGTCTAGCAGTACCCGTCTCATCGCAACCTAAGTCACACATCGCTTGGAGCAGACGCTACCGGGCGGTGGGCGGTCTTGGCACAGGGTCGTGGAAGACCGCCTGGAGCCCGGTCGGGAAGTGGATCGAGCCGTTGATCCATTTCCCGTTGCTCGCCCTATATATTGCGAGCATCGTGCCAAAAATTATACAATTTCTTTATTTTCAATAGCTTAAATAATAAAAATCCAGCCATTATCGACTCGGCAGCGTAAAAGTCGGAAAAATAGCCGCCTCGTCAGCCAATAACCGTCGCCAATAGGCGACGCAAAATCCAACCCTTGGCGAGCAGCCTCTTGTTTCAACGACTTAGGTCGTATGCATTAGGCAACAGAGCCCTCTGAAGCAGCTGGAAAGTGAAGATCACGGACACACTTCAGCCTCGCGACGCTTCTACCTTAAGCGGGAGCGCAGACGGACTCAGTTCAGGTTTTTGACCAGCATCTTCGATTTGCGAGCGTGATTATAGGCCTCGCGACGCAGGGGCGGCAGCGACTCGATATCCGCCAGCCGGAAGCCATGCTCGAAGAACCAGTGGGCCGTGTGGGTGGTCAGCGCGAACAGCGCGGCGATTCCGTCGCGCTTGGCGCGCCGCTCGATCTCGGCAAGCAGCAACGCGCCCCGCGCGCCGCCACGATAGTCGTCATGCACGGCGACACAGGCCAGCTCGGCCATGGCGGCGTCGTTGAAGCGTGCAGCGCCGCGCAGCCGATGATCATGCCGTCACGCTCGATGACCAGATAGTCGTCGATTTCGTGCTCGAGACGCTCCCGCGAACGCGCCACCAGCATGCCGCGCTCCTCGAGCGGGCGCAGCAGTTCGAGCAGCCCGGCGATGTCGTTAAGTCCCGCCGGACGCAGTTGCTCATAGCGATGCTGGGTGATCATCGTGCCCACCCCGTCGCGGGTGAACAGCTCGCCGAGCAGCGCGTCATGGTCGTGCCAGGAGATCAGGTGGGTGCGCGCCACGCCGTGCCTGGCCGCCTCGCAGGCGGCCGTCAGGTGGCGGGCCAATTCGCTGCCGGCGGCCGCCGCCTGCTTGAGCGGCTGGGCATCGCCCGGCGTCAGCTGGCGCTGCAACGCCCCGCTGTCGTCATGCAGGCCAGCGGCCTCGCCGAGCAGGATCAGCTTGTCGGCCTTGAGCGCAACGGCGGCCTGCTGGGCGACCTCGGCGGCATCGAGATCGAATACCTCGCCGGTGCTGGAAAAGCCCAGCGGCGGCAGCACCACCAGCGTGCCGCGATCGAGCAGCGACTCGATCGCCGACGCGCGCACCCGGCGCACTTCGCCGCTGTGATCGAAGTCGATGCCGCTGCGCACGCCGAGCGGCTTGGCCATCACCAGGTTGCCCGAGACCGCGGTCAGCTCGACGCCGTGCAGCGGCGTGTTGGGCAGGCCCAGCGACAGCCGCGCCTCGAGCCATAGCCGCTGCTCGGCGGCGACGCGCTCCACGCAGCGCATGATCGCGTGATCGGCGACCCAGCGGCCGGCGTGGCGCTCGACCGCGATGCCCGCCGCGTCGAGCACCTCGCCGACCTGCGGACGAATGCCGTAGACCACCACCAGCCGCACACCCAGGGTATGCAGCAATGCCAGGTCCTGGATCAGCTGTTCGCCGCGTCCGCTGGCCATCGCCTCACCCTCGATGAGAATCACGAAGGTACGTCCGCGGTGGGCGTTGATATAGGGCGACGAATTGCGGAACCAGTCGACGAAGGGAAAGCGCGTGTTCAAGCCGGGCCCCCGGAGGCGGAAGTAGGAAACGGCCACACATGGCGGTGCATGGCGGCAAATGGCGGTTGAACGGCGACTATATCAGACGCGCAAAAAAGGCGGGACTCTCCAGAGCCCCGCCTCATTTCATCAATTGAAGGCGTTTGGATTTACGTCACGAGCGCAGCAGTCAATTCGAGGCCTTCAGCTGCCGAACATCCCCTTGAACATGAAGAAGAACAGGATCGCCAGCAGCGCGCCCGCCGGCAGCGTGATCAGCCACGACATGATGATGGTGCCCAGCACCCGCAGGTTGAGCGCCGCCATGCCGCGTGCCAGGCCCACGCCGAGCACCGCGCCGACCAGCGTATGGGTGGTCGAAACCGGCAGGCCGGTACCCGAGGCCAGCACCACGGTGGTGGCCGCCGCCAGCGTCGCGGCGAAGCCGCGGCTCGGCGTCAGCTCGGTGATGCCGGTGCCCACGGTGGCGATCACCCGATGACCGTAGGTGACCAGGCCGACGACGATACCGCCGCCGCCCAGCACCAGCACCCACCAGGGCAGTACCGCGGCGCCGCCGACGTCGCCGTTGGACTGCACCACGCTGATCACCGCAGCCAGCGGGCCGACGGCATTGGCGACATCGTTGGAGCCATGGGCGAAAGCCATGGCACAGGCGGTGAACATCATCAATACGCCGAATATCCGCTCGACACTGGAGAAGCCGAAGCTGTCGCCGCGGCGCTTCTTGTCGCGGTTGACGCGATTCTCGAGAAAGATCCCCAGCACCATGATCACGATGCCGATGGCGATCGAAATCAGCAGACTCTCGCCGAAGCTCAGGTCAAGACCGACATGCGACAGCCCCTTGACCAGCGTGACCATGGCGATGATGAAGCCGACCAGAAAGATATAACCCGGCACATAGCGTTTGGCCGCGGCGAACGGGTCACTGTTCTCGAAGATCAGGATCTGCACCGAGCGGAACAGCACGAAGGCAATGGTACCGGCCAGCAGCGGCGACACTACCCAGCTGGCGGCGATCTGCCCGACCTTGGGCCAGCCCACCGCATCGACACCCAACCCGGCGACCGCGAAACCGACGATCGCGCCGACGATCGAGTGGGTGGTCGACACCGGCCAGCCACGCGCCGAGGCGATCATCAGCCACAGCCCGGCAGCCAGCAGCGAAGCCAGCATGCCGTAGACCAGCAGCTGCGGATCCTCGGTCAACAGGGCGGGATCGATGATCCCCTTGCGGATGGTCTCGGTGACCTGGCCGCCGGCCAGCCAGGCGCCGAGAAATTCGAAGATTACCGCGATCAGGATCGCCTGGCGGATGGTGATGGCCTTGGAGCCGACCGAGGTCCCCATGGCATTGGCGACGTCATTGGCGCCGACCCCCCAGGCCATGAAGAAACCGAAGACACAGGCGAGGATGATGAATACGTCGCCGTACTGCGCAATGATAGACATAGGCACGTGTTCTTTTTGAGTGGCATGAAGCGAAGCCGCTGGCGCAAGAAGCGCCGTGGCTTCAGCGTGCAGTCAGGATTTGCAGGCGGCTGCCGACGCGCTCGGCGCGGTCGGCAAGATCGCCAATCCAACCAATGATGTTGTAGAGAAACATCACATCCACCGGCGGCAGCTGCGCTTCGAGCTCGAACAGCTGACGGCGGATGGCAATCTCCTGGTCATCGGCCTGGTGTTCAAGATCGTGCAACTCGCGGATCAGATTCTGCATGACGTCGGAGACGTTGCGACCGAAGCCGGACTCGAGCAGCTCCTCGAGCTCTTCCAGCGCCTTGCGCGCCTGGGCTACGGTAGCCACTGCGGTACACAGGTAGTCGCGCATCGGCTGGGCCATTTCGGCAGGCACCGTCATCCGCCGGCCGAGCATGATGCCGGTGATATCCCGCGCCTTGTTGGCGATCTTGTCCTGCACGCTGATCAGTTCCAGCAGATCGGAGCGCGATACCGGCAGGAACAGCGTATTGGGCAGGTTGAGACGCAACTGAGTCTTGAGCACATCGGCATCGTGCTCGAGATTGGTGACCGCTTCGCGATACTTGGCGGCCTCCTCCCAGTCGCCGGCCTGCGAGGCGTCAAAGAAGGGCAACAGCTGATCGGCGCACTCGCTGGTCTTGACGATGTGCGCCAGCAACGGCTGAAACGGTGATCGCCCGAACAACGACGAGAAGGGGTTTGAAGTCACCATGAGCGTCTTTCGTCGGTTGGAAATGGCGGCGTCAGTATAGTGATTGCAACATGCAACGTCATGAAAAATTAACCGCTTGCACTGCAGAGGGAGTGTCACGATGGCTAAGGAAATCGAACTCAAGCTGGCCCTGGGCCAAAGCGGTGCCCAGCGGCTCGCCGCCCATCCGCGCCTCGTCGGGCTCAGCGCAAGGCACGAAACGCTGACCAATACCTACTACGATACTCCGGCCGGCGATCTCGAGCGTCACCGCGTGGCGCTGCGCCTGCGGCGCACCCCGCACCGCTCTGCAGACTCTCAAGACCGCCGGCGAAGGCTCGGGCGGGCTCTCCTCGCGCGGTGAATGGGAGTGGCCGGTCGACGACCATGCCCTCGATCTCGCCGGCCTCGAGGCGCTGCCGCCGATGCAGACGCTGGGCCGTGACGTGCTGCTCGCGCTCGAGCCGCGCTTTGCCACCGATTTCGCCCGCACCAGCTGGCTCGTCGAGGGCCCCGAGGCGACGATCGAGGTCGCTCTCGATCAGGGCGAGATTCGCGCCGGGTCACGCCGGGTGGCGATCGACGAGCTGGAACTCGAGCTCAAGCAGGGCGCGCCAAGCGCGCTGTGGCGCTTCGCCGAGGCGCTTGCCGGGGATGTCGCGCTGCGTCCGGCCAATGCCAGCAAGGCGGCGCGTGGCGCGGCACTGGGTGAGGGCCGCTGGCCGGCACCGGCCAGTGACGCCGAGTTGCGCGCCGCCACGCCGCGGCAACGTTGCGACCGGGCGATCGCCGCGCTCGATGCACTGCGCGACAGCGGCGAGAACAACTACCTGGCTCGGGCCCGGGCGGCCTTTGCATCGCTCGCCGACGATACGAACCTGGCCTCGACAATACGTCAGCCGGCTGGCTGGCTGGCCGAGGCACTCGTCGAGCCGCAGTGGCTGACGCCACGCTTCGGCCAGCAAAGCCTTGCCCTGCTCGCCGCGCTGGATGCGCGCTGAGCCGCGAGGCGGTACTTTGGGGAGGGAGTGCATGCCCGGTCAGGAAGGGCTTATGGGAAGGGCTTACGATAGGTCCAAGCGAGTAGTTTAGGATGAACTCATGAAAATCATTATCCTGGGCGCAGGCCAGGTGGGCAGCAACCTGGCCGATTACCTGGCGCGCGAAGGTAACGAAATCACCGTCGTGGATGTCTCCGCCGGCCGGTTGAATGCTCTCACCACGCGACTCGACATCCGTACCGTGGAGGGCAAGGTGTCTCATCCGAGCGTACTCAGGAAAGCGGGGTGTGATGACACGGACCTGTTGATCGCCGTCACCGATTCCGACGAAGTCAACATGCTGGCGTGCGAGATCGCCAATACCCTTTTCAGCCCACCGACCAAGATAGCACGCGTACGGGACAACGATTATCTCATCCACGACGAGCTATTCGCGGAACAGGCGCTGGGCATCGATCTCACCATCTGTCCCGAACAACTCGTTACCGACAGCATTTACCGAATCTTTGAATTTCCCGGCACGTTACAGGTGCTCGACTTTGCCAAGGGCAAAGTGCAACTCGTCGCCGTCAAGGCCATCCATGGTGGCTATCTGGTGGGTAAGCAATTGGCCACCTTGAAGGAACATTTGCCCGACGTGGAGACACGCGTGGCGGCCATCTACCGACGCGGCGAAGGGATCAGCCCGCTTAGCGACACCGTTATCGAAACGGACGACGAGGTTTTCTTCATCGCCTCCCGCAAGGACATCCGAGCGGTCATGAAGGAACTGCGCAGGGCGGAGCAGGGGTATCGCCGGGTGATCATTGCCGGGGGAGGCAATATCGGTGAGCGGCTCGCGGAAAAGCTGGAAAAGGATTATCAGGTAAAGTTGATAGAAGTCGACGAGGTACGCTGTCAGGAACTGGCCGAAAAGCTTACCGAAACGGTCGTGCTCAATGCACGGGCGACACACAAGAGTCTGCTCATCGAGGAGAACATTGATGATTGCGATATCTATTGCGCGCTGACCAACGATGACGAAGACAACATCATGTCCTCGCTGCTGGCCAAACGCCTCGGTGCCCAGAAGGTCTTGACCTTGATCAACGACCCGGCCTATGTCGAGCTTATCCAGGGCGATAGAATCGACATCGCCATCTCTCCCCAGCAAGTGACCATCAGCAGCATATTGACCCATGTGCGCCGCGGCGATGTGGCCAAGGTTCACTCCCTGCGCCGCGGCGCGGCTGAAGCCATAGAGGCCGTGGCCCATGGCGATGCCAACTCATCGCAGGTGGTGGGACGACGAGTCGATGAAATCCAGCTTCCCGCCGATACGACTATCGGCGCCATCGTCCGCGATGACGAAGTCATTCTGGATCACAGCGACGTGACCATCGAGTCCAATGACCATCTCATTCTGTTTCTTCTCGACAAGCAACGCATGAGCGATGTCGAGCGGCTTTTGCAAGTAAAAGCAACCTACTTTTAGTAACGTATCGATGAGTGATTCCGACGGCTTTGTGAGCGAAAGATTCGCAGGAGATCAAATTGCCTAGCCTGACTCAACGGCGTGTCGTGAAGGCCGCTTACACTATCTCGCCGGTTGCAAAGATACTGGCCATGCTGCTGCTGGTGCTTGCGCTATTTATGCTGGCTCCGCTGATTCTTTTGGCCTTCGAAGGGTCCGTGGAGGCCTGGTCCTTTGCGCTGTCGATAGGCATCATTCTGGCGATCGCGTTGCCCATCCTGGCCTTGACCCGCGGCCTGCCTATCGAGCTACACCCCCGCCAGATGTTCATCCTCACCACCTTGAGCTGGGTCACGATCTCCAGCTTCGCGAGCCTGCCGTTTATCCTGGGCACACCCTACCTCTCCTTTACCAACGCCGTGTTCGAGTCCGTGTCAGCCATCACCACCACGGGCTCCACCATCCTGGTCGGCATCGATGGGTTAACGGACGGATTGAAGCTCTGGCGAGGCATGATGCAGTGGCTGGGTGGCATCGGAATCATCGTCATGGCGATCGCCATCCTGCCGTTCCTGAAAGTCGGCGGGATGCGCCTGTTCCAGACCGAATCCTCAGACTGGTCGGACAAGGTGCTGCCCCGCGCCGGCGGGATCGCCAAAGCGACGGGGGCCATCTACCTGGGTTTCACCGGCATCGTGATGACTGCCTACTGGCTTGCCGGCATGCTGCCCCTCGATGCCATCGTGCACGCCATGACCACGGTCGCCACGGGCGGCTTCGCCAATACCGATGCGTCCTTTGGCGCCTACAGCCAGCAGCCCCCCATACTCTGGCTGGCTTCGCTGTTCATGTTCTGCGCCTCCCTGCCCTTCGTCATGTACATACGCGCTGTGCGCGAAACCCGAACCGCCCTATGGCGGGACCAACAGGTCAGAGGCTTGTTTTTCCTGCTGCTGGTCGCCATCGGCATGCTCACCGGCTACCGAATCTTTCAGGGCACGGCCCCGTTCACGGCGCTGACCCAAGTGACCTTCAATGTCACCTCCATCGTCAGTACCACGGGTTATGCCTCCGCTGACTACACGACCTGGGGCGCGCTGTTCATCGTCGCTTTCTTCTACCTGACGTTCACCGGCGGCTGCAGCGGCTCGACCAGCGGCGGCATGAAGATATTCCGCTTCCAGATCGGCCAGGTCATGCTGACGAATCAGCTGCGCTTTCTGGTGCATACCAGCGGCACGTTCCCGCAACGCTACAATGGCCGACGCCTGCCAGACGAGGTGATCCGGGCGGTCATCGCGTTCTCGTTCTTCTTTTTCCTGACGATCGCCGGTCTCGCCCTCGGGCTGGCCCTATTGGGGCTCGATATGGTGACTGCACTCTCAGGCGCGGCTACGGCGGTCGCCAATGTCGGCCCCGGGCTCGGTGATGTGATCGGACCGGCTGGAAACTTCGCCTCCCTCCCCGATGCAGCAAAATGGCTGCTATGCCTCGGCATGCTGATGGGCCGCCTGGAAATCCTCACCGTGATCGTGCTGTTCACGCCCACGTTCTGGAGGAAATAGACACCTGGCCCCGGCAGCGCCACAAGCGTCGGGTAGCCCTACGCTCGCCCGCCGTTTATGAACGCATCGTCCTGACAAGCGACTGAATTTTTACAGGAGAATGGTCTTGTCCTCTTTACGCCCTGCCAAGGTAGGCCTGCGCACCAAGATCTTCCAGATCATCTTCGAGTCGGATAGCCGGTTGGCCAAGGGCTTCGATATCGTGCTGATCCTGACGATCCTGGCCAGCGTGACGGTGGTCATGCTGGATAGCGTCGCCAGCTATCACAGCGCGTTCGGCACGCTCTTCTACGAGGCGGAGTGGGTCTTCACGCTGCTGTTCACGCTGGAACTGGCGGTACGCCTGTACTGCCTGGAACGGCCCTTCAAGTATCTGACCTCGTTCTATGGCGTGATTGACCTGTTGTCGATCCTGCCCACCTGGTTCGCCCTGCTGCTGCCCTGGGGCCAGTCGCTGCTGGTGGTCAGGCTGCTGCGCGTGCTGCGTATCTTCCGCGTACTGCGCTTGATGCAGTTCGTCGGCGAAGGTCGGCTGTTGATCGAGGCACTGAAGAATAGCTGGCATCAGATCTTGCTGTTTCTGTTCGCCGTGCTGATGATCGTGATCATCTTCAGCAGCGTGGTCTATCTGGTCGAACCGCCCGAAGCGGGATTCACCAATATCCCCACGGCGGTCTACTGGGGCGTCGTCACGCTGACCACGGTGGGGTATGGCGATATCACGCCGGTCACCCCGCTGGGCCAGTTCATCTCGATGATGGTCATGCTGATCGGTTACTCGATCATTGCCGTGCCCACCGGGGTGTTTTCCGCCGAAGTGATTCGCTCGCTGCGCGAACAGCGCTATTCCAACGAGGCCTGCCCCGGCTGCGGCCTTGATCATCACGAGCACGATGCCCGCTACTGTCGGCGTTGCGGCACTTGGCTCGACGAGGAGACCGAGGACCCGCGCCACGAGCACGGCGCGGATCGTGACGACGGGCAGGCGTACGAGCGACTAGGCGGTAAACGGTGCCGTGTCGCCGCGCCCTTCGCGAACGATGGTCGGCGGCAGTTCGCGCAGGTCGACCACCGTGGTGGGCTCCAGGTGGCAGGCGCCGCCATCGACGATCAGATCGAGGTGCGCGCCGAAGCGTTCGCGGATCGCTTCCGGGTCGGTCATCGGCAGCTCCTCGCCGACCGGAATCAACGTGACGCTCATCAGCGGCTCGCCGAGTGCGTCGAGCAGCGCATGGGTGATGCGATGATCGGGCACGCGCACGCCGATCGAGCGGCGCTTCGGGTGAAGCAACAGCCGCGGCACTTCATTGGTGGCGTTGAGGATGAAGGTGTAGGCGCCGGGGGTCTGGTTCTTGAGCAGGCGGAACACCGCGTTGTCGACCTTGGCATAGGTGCCGATCTCGGACAGGTCCGAACACACCAGCGTGAAATTGTGCTTGTCGTCCAGCGAGCGCAGCCACTTGATCCTCTCGATGGCTTTCTTGTCGCCCAGGTGACAGCCCAGCGCGTAACCCGAATCGGTGGGGTAAGCGATCACTCCGCCCTCCCGGATAATCTTGACGGCCTGATCGATCAGCCTTTTTTGCGGGTTTTCCGGGTGAATCTGGAAGAACTGGGTCATGGGCATCTCCGGGGACGTTGACGGAACGGAATTTACGCGTGGCTGCGTCGCGGCCAGCACTCAGGGCATGCACTCTTCTTTAGCTATCTCAGCCTAGCAGGCTGCTTCGGCCAGGGCCGCGCTCACCCAGCGAATGCCGCCAGCCGCGGGTGCCGCCACAGCGGCGCGACCGGGGTGCGCGGCGCGGCACTCATGCTGCCGGGCGCCACCGGCCCGCCGGGGAAGTGAAAATCGCTGCCCAGCGAGGCGTGCAGGTCGCGCTCGTTGAGCTGGCGCGCCAGATCGCGGGATAGATCCGGGTTCTGGAAGCCGCTGATCAGTTCCACCGATTCGCCGCCGGCCGCGGCGAAGTCGTCGATCAGCAGGCCGCGCTTGCGCCGGGTCAGGCCGTAACGCAGCGGGTGGGCGAGCGAGGCCACCCCGCCGGCATCGCGCACCCAGCCGATCGCCGCGCTGAGGTACGGCCAGTGCATCTTGACGTCGCCGCGCTTGCCGGCACCCAGGTAGCGCTTGAACGCCGTGGCCATGTCGGGTACCAGGCCGGCTTCGACCAGCGCGCGGGCGAAGTCGGGCCGCCCCAGTGGACGCTCACTGCCGGCACAGGCGCGTGCCCGGGCCAAGGCGTCGTCCAGACCGATCGCCTCGAGCCGCCGGGCGATCTCGACGCTACGCTGTTCGCGGGCCTCGGCCTGGGCCGCCAGCCCCTCGACCAGTGAGCCCTGCACGCCGGCGGGCAGGTAGCCCAGCACATGGATGGTCACGCCGCGCCACTGCACCGAGAGCTCGCTGCCCGCGAGCAGCTTGAGCCCCAGCCGATCGGCCGCCGCGGCGGCTTCGGCCATCCCGGCGACGGTATCGTGATCGGTCAGCGCCACGTGGCTCAGACCACGGCCATGGCACAGCGTCATAAGCTCGGCGGGTGACAAGGCGCCGTCGGAGGCGGTGGAGTGCATGTGCAGATCGACGCCGGTGACGGCCTCGAGCGAATCGGGAAGTGCGATCATGGGCATGACGCCGGCAAGCGTCTTTGTCAGAATAAGGCCGGTTATGGTGCGCGCCCCTTCGCAACGGGTCAACGCCAACTCGGCCTGCGCCACACGGGACCCCTGCCATGAAACTGCTGATCGACTTTCTACCCATCGCGATCTTCTTCGCGGTCTATCATTTCACCAGCGATATCGTGCTCGCCACGCTGGTGCTGATTCCCGCCACGCTGGCCCAGGTCGGCTTCGTGCGCTGGCGCTACAAGCGCGTCGAGACGATGCAACTGGTGACCCTGGCGCTGGTGGTCGTGCTGGGCGGAGCGACGGTGATATTCCACAACCCGGCGTTCATCCAGTGGAAGCCGACCGTGGTCAACGCGCTGTTCGCGCTGGCCTTCCTGGCCGCGCCGCTGTTCGGCGGCAAGACACTGATCGAGCGCATGATGGGCCACGCCATGAGCCTGCCGGGGGCGATCTGGAAGCGCCTCAACCTCGCCTGGGTGGCGTTCTTCGCCGCCATGGCGCTGCTTAACGTCTACGTCTTCAAGACCTTCGACGAAGCCACCTGGGTCGATTTCAAGCTGTTCGGCATGCTCGGCCTGACCCTGGCGTTCATCATCGCCCAGGGCTTCTACCTGCGTCGCTACCTGACCAGCCCGCAATAACCAGCCCGTTCGCAATAACAGTCAATTCGTAAACAGGTAACAAGGAGACATCCATGCTCTATGCCATCCTCAGCGAAGATGTGAAGAACAGCCTGGACAAGCGCCAGTCGGCACGCCCCGATCACCTGGCCCGGCTCGAGAAGCTGCGCGACGAAGGCCGCCTGGTGCTGGCCGGCCCGCATCCGGCGGTCGATGCCGACAACCCGGGCGATGCCGGCTTCAGCGGCAGTCTGGTGGTCGCCGAGTTCGACAGCCTCGACGACGCCCAGGCCTGGGCCGATGCCGACCCGTACGCAATCGCCGGCGTCTACGCCAAGGTGACCGTCAAGCCATTCAAGAAGGTCCTGCCCTGACAGCCAGCCGGTCGGGGATAAAAACCCTCGGCGCCCCGGCCGAAGCCGACGCAGCCGCCCCAGTTCAGCAGCATGGCCGGTATACTTTTATTCAACTCGCTGTATTTAAGTACAAAAATACTTAGGCCAAGGTTATCCACGCGCAGTTTTCCACAGCCGCGTTTTGCACAGCCGCTGTGGAAAACCCTGTTAAAAGACGGCGGACACCCTGCGCCTGGGCAACGCCCACCCCGTCTCGCCAAGATCGATCAAATAATGACCAGTTGGCTTCAGGCCGGTTGGTTTGAGGCCGCTTGTTTAAGGCCAGTCTTTTTCAAGGAGCGTGAACGTGCCGCGAAGCGCCGATGACCCTGCCCGCCGGTTGCCGCCGCTCACCGCGCTGGCCCCGGCCGAACTCACCTGGCAGGCGGACGATAGCGGCGAGGCGCCGCATTCCAGCCGTTTCGGCGATGTGTACTTCTCGCGCCACGACGGCCGCGCCGAGACCCAGCACGTGTTCATCGAGGGCAACGAGCTACCGCGGCGCTTCGCCGACTGGCGCGCGTCGCGCCCGTTCGTGATCGGCGAGACCGGATTCGGCACCGGGCTCAACCTGCTGTGCGCCTGGGCCTGCTTCGAGCGCCATGCCCCGGCCGGGGCTCGCCTGCACCTGGTGTCCACCGAACGCTTCCCGTTGGCCCGCGACGACCTGGCGCGCGCCTTGAGCGCTTGGCCGGATCTCGACGCCAAGGCACGCCGGCTGCTCGAGCAATGGCCCGAGCCGGTCAGCGGCGTGCATCGGCTATGGCTCGCCGAGCGCGTCGTGCTCGACCTGCATCTCGGCGACAGCGCCGAATGCCTGGCGCAGCTCGACGGCCACGTCGACGCTTGGTTCCTCGACGGCTTCGCGCCCAGCAAGAACCCCGAGATGTGGCGACCTGAACTGTTCGCGGCGATGGCCCTGGCGAGCCGCCCGGCAGCGAGCGTGGCCACTTTCACCTGTGCCGGGGTCGTCAAGCGCGGGCTCAAGGCGGCCGGCTTCGCCTGGCGCAAGGCCCCGGGCTGGGGGCGCAAGCGCGAGATGCTCGTCGCCACGCTCCAGGCGCCCGCCATGGCTGACGAGCGGCGCCGCCAGACACCCTGGTTCACCCCGCCATCGCCCCAGCCGGCCCGGCACGTCGCGGTGATCGGCGCCGGGCTGGCCGGTGGCTGCGTCGCCCAGGCCCTGGCACGACGCGGCATCCGGGTCACCCTGCTCGATCGCGAGGCGCCCGGCGCCGGCGCCTCGGGCAATCGCCAGGGCGCGCTGTACGTCAAGCTGGCCGCCGAGACCAACCGCCAGAGCCGCGTCTATCTGGCCGGGCTACTGCACAGTTGGCGCTGGCTAGCCGACATCGATCCGCAACGCCAGCTATGGCAGGACTGCGGCGTGCTGCAACTGGCGATCAGTGAGCGCGAGACGCGCCGCCAGCAGCGCTTTCTCGCCAATCACGCACTGCCGGCGACGATCGTCGAGGGTGTGGACGAATGCCAGGCCAGCGCGCGTGCCGGACTGACCGGCGAGCCAGCGCTCGCGCAAGGCGGATTGGATTATCCCCAGGCCGGTTGGGTGCGCCCCGCCGAGCTGTGCCGGATGCTGGCCGCCACGCCGGGCGTGACCTTCCAGCGCGCCACGGTCGAGGCCCTGCGCCGTGAAGCGTCGGGCTGGACGCTGCAACTGGCGGACGGCGAGACGCTCGTCGCCGACCAGGTGGTGATCGCCACAGCGACGCAGGCCAACCGCTTCGCCCAGAGCGCCCAATTGCCGTTGCAGCCGATCCGCGGCCAGCTGTCGAGCGTGACGCTGCCGCCGGACAGCCCCGAACTCGAACGGGTGGTGTGCGCCGGGGGCTACGTGGCCCCGGCCGTGGATGGCGTGTTGAGCTTCGGCGCCAGCTTCGTGCCCAACGATGACGACGCTGCGCTGCGCGAGGCCGATCACGCGACGAACCTGGCCGAGCTCGAACGCACCTTGCCGGGCTTCGTGCAGGCCCTCGCAAAGGCCGGTGCGCGGCTGGCCCCGGACGAACTCGACGGGCGTGCCGCGGTGCGCGCGGCGAGCCCCGACAAGACGCCCTACGCCGGGCCGGTGCCCGATGCGCCCCGCTGGCAAGCCGACTACGCAACCCTGGCCAAGGACGCGCGGCGCGTACCGCAGACGCCCGGTGCCCATCATGCGGGGTTGTGGATCAGCGCCGCGCATGGCTCGCGAGGGCTTTCCAGTGCGCCGCTGTGCGCCGAGCTGATCGCCTCGCGGATCTGCGACGAGCCGTTGCCCGTGGCACGCGAGCTCGCCGATCACCTGCACCCCGGCCGGCGCCTGATCGCCGATCTAATTCGCGACACGGCCCGCTGAGTCGGGCCGCGCGGGATATCGCGCTTACTGCATAAACCAGCCGTGGCTGACCACGATCGACTGGCCGGTCAGCGCGTTGGAGGGGAAGGTGGCGAGATACAGCGCGGTCTCGGCGACGTCGGCGACGGTGGTGAACTCCTTGTCGACGGTGTCCTTGAGGAAGACTTTCTCGACCACTTCCTCCTCGCTCATGCCGTGCTCGCGAGCCTGGTCGGGAATCTGCCGCTCGACCAGCGGCGTCTTCACGTAGCCCGGGCAGATGGTGTTGGAGCGAATGCCGTAGGCGGCGCCCTCCTTGGCCATGGTCCGGCACAGCCCCAGCAGGCCGTGCTTGGCGGTGACGTAGGGCGACTTCATCGCCGAGGCCTCGTGGGAATGCACCGAGCCCATGTAGAGCAGGCAGCCACCGCTTTCCTGCTGCATCATCTGGCGAAAGGCGGCGCGGGTGGTCAGGAAGCTGCCGTCGAGCTGGATGTTGGTGACCTTCTTCCAGGCCTCGTAGGAGAGCTTGTGGATCGGTTCGACGTGCTGCGAGCCGGCGTTGGCGATCATCACGTCGAGCCGCCCGTAGGTATCCACGGTCTGCTTGAAGGCGGCCTCGACCTGCTCCTCGTCGGTCACGTCGGCGGCCACGCCGAGCGCCGTGCCACCCTGGGCGGTAATCTCGCGGGCCGCCGCCTCGGCCGCCTCGCGGTCGATATCGAGGATCACCACCTTGGCGCCCTGGCGGACGAACAGGCTGGCGATCTCCTTGCCGATGCCGCTGGCGGCACCGGTGATCAGGGCCACCTTGTTCTGAATGCGATCCTGTGCCGGATGCTGTGACATTACGCTCTCTCCTTGGTCGATCCGCCTGGCGGCGGTTGGCAGCCTGTCGGACGGGTAGCGACGCCACCGGCATCGCTTCACTGAAGCTAGTAACTTAGCGCCCGCCAAAAGGGCTTGGCAATGGCTTCGAATATCAAGCCTCAGACATCGGGCACATCGGTGATGTCCTCCAATTCCCCGTCCTGCCGGCTGCGATAGCTGCACACGTTGGCGCCGATATCGTCGCTGACCGGGTCGCGCTGGCAGGGGCATATCTCTAGCGCGCGGGTCATGTCACGATGGCCCATCTGCCAGCGCTCCATGATCGTGGCGTAGGAAAAGTCGATGTCCTTCTGGGCGGTTTCATGTTCGCGAACCGGCGCCAGCAGCCGCACGATGTTGACCGGCGAACGACGCGCCTGCTCCAGCAACTGCTGGATCTCGGGACGCTGACGCGCCTCCTCGCTCAGATGCCGGCCCAGCGTCCTGATCGCCTGACGCTGACGATTGAGTTCCTTGAGAAAGTGCAGGTTATGGCCGGCACGGGTCGCATACTGGATATCCTTCTCGCGCAGCATGGCGTCGGCGATGGTTTCGGGTATCGGCCCTTCGGGACTCCACAGATCGACGACATAGCAGTTGATCGGCATGTCGCTGCCTGGCCGCTCGCTTTCCACCACGTAGTCCATCGGCGTGTTGGAGCACAAGCCGCCATCCCAGTAGGCCTCGCCGTCGATCCACACCGGTGGAAAACCGGGCGGCAGGGCGCCACTGGCAAGGATGTGTTCGCTGTTCAGTGTCTCGTGCTGGCTGTCGAAATAGCGCATCGCGCCCTTGGCGATATTCACCGTGCCGACACTCAGGCGCATGCCGTCATGCAGGTCGCGGGTGCCCAGGCGCTCGAAATCGACCAACTGCTCGAGGGTCTCGCGCAGCGGTGCAGTGTCGTAGAAGCTCGGCGGCATATTCCACAAATTGTGGGTATAGGGGATCAGCCACGGCGCACGCGGCCGGAAGAAACCCGGCACGCCCGAGGCCAGCGCCATGAACTTGGCGGTACGCGCTTCGTAGTTCGCCAGCGCGGTACCCCGGCTGTAGCCGGGTTGGGCGATGCGCGTCCAGAACGCCTTGAGCTGAGCAACGCTGTCTTCGCGGCGATTGCCGGCGATCAGCGCACCGTTGATCGCGCCCACCGAGGTGCCCACCACCCAGTCCGGTTCGATGCCGGCTTCGCTGAGCGCCTGATAGACGCCGGCCTGGTAGGCGCCGAGCGCGCCGCCGCCTTGTAGTACCAGGATATTCATGGCTCGTGACATGTCGGCTCCCTGACCAAGCGATAGCGAATCGATCCGTCGCCACGATGCGCTGCATGGGACGACGGTCTCCTCTCACTCTAAGAAGTCGTGTATTGCACTGCAATATGCACGCTCGATAAGCGCATGGCCGGTATCCGCCTATGATTAGCGTCAATACTCGCAGCTATCTACCTGGCATAGAGTCGCCGCATGCACCATGCTCCCCCTTCGCCCCGCCGGCCTCGCTCTCGTCGGCCTCACGGCGCTCGTCCTGGGCGGCTGCCGCGAGGCGGCCTCGCCGACGCTGCCCGGCACGCTGGAGTGGAACCGCATCGCGCTGGTCGCCGAGGTCTCCGAGCCGGTGAGTAATTGGGCGGTCGCCGAAGGCGATGAGGTGATTCGCGGCGAGACTCTGCTGAGTCTCGATTCGCGTCGCCTGGATGCGCGGCTCAACCAGGCCCAGGGCGAGCTTGACCAGGCCCGGGCGCAACTCGCAGAACTCGCGAACGGCCCCCGCCGGGAAACCCTCGACGCGGCGCGCGCCAATCTCGAGCGTGCCCAGGCCGCGGCGAGGTTCGCCGAGCAGGACTATCAGCGCAACCTGCGGCTGCGTCGCCAGCAGGCGGTCTCCCAGGCGAGTCTCGACCAGGCGCAAGCGCTGCGTGACGAACGCCGGGCCGAGGTCGCGTCGCTGAGCGCCCAGCTCGCGGCGCTGAACGCTGGCGAGCGCCCCGAGCGCATCGCCGCTGCACGGCGGCGGTGGTGGCGGCACGCGCCAAGCTCGCCGCGCTGCGCATCGACCGCGAGCGGCTGACCCTCGTCGCTCCCTACGACGGCCGCGTCGACGCCCTGCCATTCCGTCCCGGCGACCAGCCGCCGCTGGGCGCTACCCTGGTCAGCCTGCTGGTCGGCGAGGCGCCCTACGCGCGCTTCTTCGTGCCTGCCAGAGCGGCGCGTCGATCTAGCCCCCGGAGAGTCGGTCACGGTGCACGTCGAGGGCATCGAGACGCCCTTCGCAGCCCACCTGGAAAGCCTTGCCAGTGAGCCGAGCTTCACACCCTACTATGCGCTGGCCGGCGACGACGCCAGCCGCCTGGTGTATCGCGCCGAGGCGCGTCTCGAGGGCGAGGCCGCCCGCCGGTTGCCGGCGGGTCTGCCGTGCGCGTGGTGCTCGATGGCCACTGAGCCGGTGATCCGCACCCGCGGGCTGAGCAAACGCTTCGGCGACACCCTGGCCGTCGACGCTCTGTCGCTCACGGTGGGGCGCGGCGAGGTCTACGGCTTCCTGGGGCCCAACGGCTCGGGCAAGTCGACCACCCTGCGCATGCTCTGCGGCCTGCTGACGCCCAGCGCCGGCGAGATCGCGGTACTCGGCTACGCCTTGCCGCGCGAGGCCGAGCGACTCAAGCGGCAGCTGGGCTACATGACCCAGAGCTTCTCGCTGTATCGCGACTTGACGGTACTCGAGAACCTGCGCTTTCTGGCCGCGATCCACGAGCTGCCGGCACGCGGCTTGAGCCGACGGCTCGACGAGCTGCTGGCTCGCTACGCCCTCGGCGAGCTCCGCCAGCGCCTGGCGGGCACCCTGAGCGGCGGCCAGAAGCAGCGTCTGGCGCTGGCGGCGACGGTGATGCATGGCCCCGACCTGCTGCTGCTCGACGAACCCACCAGCGCCGTCGACCCGCAGTCACGCCGCGATTTCTGGGAGGCGCTGTTCGAGCTCGCCGACGCCGGCACCACGCTGCTGGTGTCGACCCACTACATGGACGAGGCCGAACGCTGCACACGCCTGGCGATCCTCGACCGCGGGCGGCTGGTCGCCGACGACAGCCCCCGCGCACTGATGGACGCCCTGCCTGGTCGGGCACTGCGCGTCGAGACCGATCAGCCGCGCCGGGCACGGCGGCTGCTCGAAGCCCGCCCCGGGGTGCTCGCGGTGGCCCAGATCGGCCTGGCGCTGCGGGTCCTGAGCGACGACGAGACCACCGCCGATGCACTCGCCGCGACACTCAAGCAGGCCGGGCTCACGGCACGGGTAAGTGCCGATCACGCCACCCTCGAGGACGTCTTCGTCGCCGCCACCCGCCATTCGCCGCAGCAACCGACACCGCCATGAAGCCGCGCCGCCTGTTCGCCATCGTGACCAAGGAACTGCGTCAGCTGCGCCGCGACCGGCTGACCTTCGCGATGATCATCGGCATCCCGGTGATGCAACTGATGCTGTTCGGCTACGCCATCAACCTCGACGTCCGCGGTCTCGACGCCGCGGTGCTCGATCAGGCCGACACCGCCCGCTCGCGCGAGGTGATCGCCGAGATCGGCGCCAGTCAGGTGCTCGACCTGCGCTACCGGGTGGCCTCGCCGCAGGCGATCGACGCGCTGCTGCGCGAGGGGCGAATCAGCGTCGCGCTGGTCCTGCCGGCGGATTTCGAGACCCGCCTGGAGCGCGGCGACCGACCGGCGATGCAACTGGTGGTCGATGGCACCGATCAGGTGGTCCAGGCGGCGGCGCGGCAGCTGGCACGCTTCCCGCTGCCCGATTCGGCGGGCTGGACGCGGCGGGTGACGTCGATCGAGACGGTCAACTTCTACAATCCCGAGCGCCGCGCGCCGCTCAATACTGTGCCTGGTCTGATCGGGGTGATCCTGACCATGACCCTGGTGCTGTTCACCGCCATCGCGCTGGTTCGCGAGCGCGAGAACGGCAACCTGGAGATGCTGATCGCCACCCCGGTATCGCCCTGGGAATTGACGCTGGGCAAGGTGCTGCCGTTCGTCGCCATCGGCCTGGTTCAGGTGAGCGTGGTGGTGCTGCTGGGCAAGGGGCTGTTCGCGGTGCCGGTGCGCGGCTCGCTCGGCGAGCTCTATCTGGCCTCGCTGGTATTCATTCTCGCCAGCCTGGCGCTGGGGATCTTCCTGTCGACGCTGGCGCGCAGCCAGTTCCAGGCCATGCAACTGGCATTTTTCACCTTCCTGCCGCAGATCATGCTCTCGGGCTTCATGTTCCCCTACGCCGGCATGCCGCAACCCGCCCAGTGGCTGGCTGAGCTGCTACCGCTGACCCACTTCCTGCGCCTGGTACGCGGCATCATGCTGCGCAATGCCGGGCTCGCCGACCTGTGGCCCTCGCTCGCCGCGCTCGGCGTGTTCAGCGTGCTGCTGCTGGGGCTGACCGTATCGCGGTTGCGTAAACGCCTGGATTAGCCAGCTGCTCAACCTTCCTCGTCGTCGGCCAGGTCGCGGCCGAAGGCGCGCCACTGGGCCAGCGTCATCACCTCGGTGGTTTCGGTCTGCAGATCGTGGGCGATCAGCAGCTCGCCGCGTTCGAGCTGGCGCTTGAGCTCGGCCACCCAGCCACGCATGCCCTCGCCGGTATCGGTGGTGTCGTAGCCCTGACGGGTGACGTAGCTCTCGAGCAGCGCATCCAGCGTCTCGCCCGGCAGCATGCGGTACGGGACTTCGATGAAACGATCACCCATCAGATTTGCTCCCATTCGTCGAGTCGCGCCAGGAAGGTCGTTTCGTCGAGCACCTCGACGCCCAGTTCCTCGGCCTTGGCCAGCTTGCTGCCGGCGGCCTCGCCGGCGACCACCGCGGCGGTCTTCTTCGACACGCTACCGGCGACCTTGGCACCCAGCGCCTGCAGGCGTGCCTTGCCTTCGTCGCGGGTCAGATGCTCGAGCGTGCCGGTCAGTACCCAGCTCTGGCCGGCCAGTGGCTGGGGACGCTCGGCGATTTCCTCCTCGCGCCAGTTAAGGCCGGCATCGATCAACTGGGCGACCGTATCGCGGTTGTGCGTCTCGTTGAAGAAGGCATGGATATGCGCGGCGACGATCGGGCCGATATCCGCGACCGCCTCCAGCGCCGGCTGATCGGCGTCCATCAACGCCTGCAGGGTGCCGAAATGGCGCGCCAGATTGTTGGCGGTGGCTTCGCCGACCTCGCGGATGCCCAGCGCATAGATGAAGCGTGGCAGCGTGGTGCGCTTGGCCCGCTCCAGAGCCTTGACCAGATTGTCGGCGGACTTCTCGCCCATCCGCGGCAGCGCGGCCAGATCGTTGGCGCTGAGCGCGAACAGCTCGGCCGGCGTCTTGACCCACTCGCGCTCGACCAGCGCATCGATCAGCTTGTCGCCGAGCCCGTCGATATCCAGCGCCCGCCGGCTGGCGAAGTGCTTGAGCGCTTCCTTGCGCTGGGCCGCGCAGTAAAGCCCGGCCGGGCAGCGGATCGCCACCTCGCCCTCGATCCGTTCGACCTCGGAGCCGCACACCGGACAGTGCGCGGGAAAGGCGATCGCGCGGGCGTCGTCGGGGCGTTCATCGGCGATCACCCTGACCACCTGAGGAATCACGTCGCCGGCGCGCCGGATCACCACCGTATCGCCGATCATCACGCCCAGCCGGGCGATCTCGTCCTGGTTGTGCAGCGAGGCATTGGAGACCGTGACCCCGGCGACGCTGACCGGCTCGAGCCGCGCCACCGGCGTGATCGCCCCGGTACGCCCGACCTGGAACTCGACGTCGTTGAGTCGGGTGGCCTGCTCCTGGGCGGGAAACTTGTAGGCGATGGCCCAGCGCGGCGCGCGGGCGACGAAGCCCAGCTCGCGTTGCGCGCGCAGATCGTCGACCTTGAGCACCACCCCGTCGATGTCGTAATCGAGCCGCTCGCGCTTCTCGCCCAGTGTCCGGCAGTAGTCGAGCACGCCCGCGCCGCCCTTGACCACCGCCAGCTCCGGGCTGGTACGAAAGCCCAGCTCGCGCAGACGCTTCATCAGCGCCGAGTGGGTAGTGGCCGTCTGGCTCGTCGTCGATACGTGCCGCCTGGTAGGCGCAGAACTCCAGCGGGCGGCTGCGCGGTGATCCGCGAGTCCAGCTGGCGCAGGCTGCCGGCGGCGGCATTGCGCGGATTGGCGAAGACCTTGCTGCCCTCCTCGCGGGCCCGTGCATTGAGCGCCTCGAAGCCGGAATGGCTCATGTACACCTCGCCGCGCACCTCGAGCAGCTCGGGAATGTGCCTGGCCACGCAACCTGAGCGGAATCGAGCGCAGCGTGCGCAGGTTGTCGGTGATGCCCTCGCCGGTGCGCCCGTCGCCACGCGTGGCGCCGCTGACCAGCCGGCCCTGCTCGTAGACCAGCGATGACCGCCAGGCCATCCAGCTTGGGCTCGCAGCAGAACGCCAGATCGTCCTCGCTGCGCTCCAGGCGGTCATTGAGGCGCTTGGCGAAGGCCGCGATCTCGGCCTCGTCGAAGGCGTTGTCCAGCGACAGCATGGGCACCGCATGCTCGATCTCGACGAAACCTTCGGCCGGCGAAGCGCCGACCCGCTGGGTTGGCGAATCCGGCGTCACCAGTTCCGGGTGGGCCTGTTCGATCTCCTGCAGGCGCCGTAAACGCCGATCGTAATCGGCATCGGTAAGCTGCGGATCGTCGAGCACGTAGTAGCGGTAGTTGGCGTCGTCGAGTTCGCTGCGCAGGCGATTGATCTCGTCGAGCAGCTGGGGATCGGTCTGGCTCATGACTAACGCGGTCTCGGTGCGGCAAAAGACAGAGTGTAAGACGCACGCGGCCTGGCGCAAAGCGAGCCCGGGAAAGCCGCTAGTACGGCGCTCGAGTACCCGGCGCAAAAAAAACGAGCCCCATCAGGGGCTCGAGAAGGGAGAGACGTTAACGCTCAATTACCCTCAGTTAGCATGAGAGCGGTGCAGCCGATAGCGGCGCTCGAACTCCTGGACCCGCTGGCGGGCAAATTCGACGGTCTGCGCGGTCATCACGCTGCGATTCTCGTCCTTCAGCTCGCCACCCAGGTTGCGCACGATGACCATCGCCGTCTCGACCATTGCCTCGAAGGCGGCCGCCGAGTCCCGCGCCCCGGGCAGCGGCATCAGGAAGGTCACGCCCGGCGTGCTGAAGTCGTCCATGGCGTCGAGATCGAAGGTCCCCGGCTTGACCACATCGACCATCGCGAACTGCAGCTCGCTCTCGCTGTCTTCGGTCTCGTAACGCAGGAAGATCCCCATCTCGCTATAGCGCAGGCCGCAGGCGAGCATCAGGTTGAGCAGGGCGGTGCCGGAAAACCCTTCCTCGTTACGCGCCATGACGCTGATCACGACGATCTCGTCGGCATCCGCCAGCGTCTCGCGGGCACGCTGGGCGCTGACATGATGGCGCTGCGCCTTCTCGACCACCGGATGCGCCGTCACCACATCCTCGCGCGGTGCTTTCTCATCCTCGCGCTCGTTCTCGCGGGACATGCGGCGGCTGGCGACAGCCTCGCGTTCGGTCTGGTAAACGTCCTCCTCGGCCTCATGCGTGGCTGAGGCGCCCACCGGCTCCAGACGCTGGTCGGCGAAGCGCGGAAAGGCGAAGTCATCGGCAGCGTCGCGCGAGGCCCGCTCGTCTCGAGCACCCAGGGTCGGCTCATGATGCTCATCGTGCAGCGTCGGCGCGTCGTCGTGACGCTGCAGCGCCGAGCTCATGCGCTGCATCGACTGCGAGACGCGTTGACCGCCGGAGCGCAGCGCGGCGGCCATGCCCGACTTGCCATGCGTGCCGCCGCTATCGACCGGCGTCTCGTCGCGCGGCACCGCCTCGTCGGCGGCGCGATGCGATTGAACGTTGTCAGTAGCCCTCTCGGCCGCGCCCACACTCATGCTCGGCTCGCGTCGCACCGCCGGAGGGTCTGCGCCAACGGACGCCGATTCGCCGCGTGCAGCAGGCCGGCGTGCCGGCTCCTGGGGCGCCGATCGGTCGTCCGCGCCGCCGGAACGGTTCCTGCGCGCAAAGACCGTGGAAGGTCCGGGATGCTCCTGACGCTGCAACTTTGGCTTCGGCTCGACCGTAGTCTGCGCTGCCGGCCTGACGACCCTTGCCCCTCCGTTGGGCAATTCCCAATTGATTTCAGCCTGGCGCGCCGCCTCTTCGGGGTCAAGCGCCTCGCCATTTTCCGCATCCTCTTCACTCGCACCGCTCGGCACCTCGTCGAGACGAGGGACTTTGCGCTGGCGTTGCAGGCGACGCACACCGTCAACGACGATGGTTGCCACCAATACCAGCCCGAGGATGATCAACCACTCTCTTAATTCCATGGGTCGTCTTGCCTGTTTGCTAAGGCGCCATGCCTGATGTCCAGTTCGTCACTAGCATAGCGCGATTGCCAAAAAAAAGGCCACTTTAAATAGAAAGTCAACTCTTTCCTCAGCCCAGTGCAACCGCCCTTCAGTTCAGCCTGCTTATCGTTGATCTTTTGCGTTGTTAATGCATTGCGGCATTAAGTGCAAGTTTTCATGCGTCGGCAAGCTCTGCGGCCTCCTCGACCCCCACCGAAACCAGACGCGACACGCCCGGCTCCTGCATGGTCACGCCCATTAGTCGCTCGGCGGCCTCCATGGCGATCTTGTTGTGGGTAATGTAGATGAATTGAACCGATTCGGACATGTCCTTAACCAGCTTCGCGTAGCGCCCCACATTAGCATCATCGAGTGGAGCATCGACCTCGTCGAGCATACAGAAAGGCGCCGGATTGAGCTGGAAGATGGCGAACACCAGCGACAACGCCGTCAAAGCCTTTTCGCCCCCCGAGAGCAGATGAATGGTACTGTTTTTCTTGCCCGGCGGGCGCGCCATGATGGCGATGCCGGTCTCCAGCATATCCTCGCCGGTCAGTGTCAGCCAGGCCGTACCACCCCCGAAAACTCGCGGAAAAAGTGCTCCAAACCCCTCGTTGACCCGCTCGAATGTCTCCTTGAATCGGGTCCGGGTTTCCTGGTCGATCTTGCGAATCGCGCCGATCGAGGGTCTCGAGCGCTTCACTCAACTCGGCATGTTGACCCTCGAGATAGTCCCTGCGTTCCGCCTGCTGGTCATATTCTTCGATCGCCGCCAGATTGATCGCGCCCAGCCGGCGCACCTTGTCGGCAGCCTCCTCGAGACGCGTCTGCCAGGCCGACTCGGTGGCCTCGGGGTCGAGCGTCTCGGTCAGCGCGTCCGCCGCGTGGCCCAGTTCGGCGAGCGCCTCGTCCTGGGCATCGGCCTTGAGCTTGAGCGCCTGCACCTGCATGCGGCCCTCTTCCAGCTGCTGGCGGATGCCCTCGAGATTGCGTTCGTGCTGCTGGCGCGTCGCCTCGGTCTCGCGCAGCCGCTCGCCGATCTGCTGTGCCTCGTCGCGGCAGGCGTTGAGCGCCTGCTCTTCGCGCCCACGGCGATCGAGCAGTTCATCGAGCTGCTCGCGCTCCTCGGCCTCGGGCTCGCGCAGCGTCTCACGTTGCGCCTCGAGCTCGCCGCACTTGTCCTCGAGCCGGGCACGCGTCTCGGCGCTGCGCGTGCGCTGCTCGGCCAACCCGGCACGCTCGGTGGTCAGCCGCTGATGCTCCAGCGCCAGTTGCTGCGAGCGCTCCTGCAGCGGCCGCAGACGGGCGCGCAGGGCGGCGAGTGCTTCCTGGGCGTCGCGGCGCTGACGCTCCAGGGTCTCGCGGCGCTGGCTGCTGTCCTCGAGTTCGCCCATCGCCGTCTGCCACTGCTCGCGGGCCTCCTCGAGCTCGAGCGCCTGCGTCTCGCGCTGCTCCTGCAGGCTGGCCATGTCCTCGTCGAGCTCCCGTGCGCGGGCATCGACATGCTCGAGCCGCGAAGCGAGATTGCCCTCGGCGAGCGCCGCCTGCTGACGCCGCTGGGTCAGATCGCGCTCGGCGACACGCGCTTCTTCCAAGGCCCGTTCGTGCGCGGCGTCGCGCGCCTGGAGTTCGCCGAGGCGCTGCTCGCACTCGGCGAGCCGCTCCTCCAGCCGTTCCAATTCAAGACTCGCCGCGTCGCGCCGTCGCTGCTGGGCCAGCACGCTGTCGGCGCCGTCGGCGACGCCCAGATAACGCGCCCAGCCGTCGCCCAGCCACAGCCCGTCGGCACTGAGCACGCTTTCGCCGGCAGCCAGCGAGGCGCGCAGCGCCCAGGCCTCGCCGGCATCCTCGGCACAGCGAATCCGCGCCAGCATCGCTGCGGCGGCCCCGGCACCCTCGACCTGGGCAGCCAGGGTGCCGGCGACGGCCACCGGCCCGTCAGCGGCGCCTTCGACCAGTGCCAGTTCACCGCTGGGCGGGGCGCTATCCAGCGCCTGGCGTGACAGCGCCGGCAGCCGCCGCGCATTGAGCCAGGACGCCAGCACCCAGGACACCGCCCGCTCCCAGCCGGGCGCGACATGCAGCCCCTCGGCCAACCTCGGGGCGTCGGCCAGGCCGCGCTCGGCGAGCCAGGCATCCAGCGCGGCGTCCTGATCGTCGAGGCTGGCGGCGATCAGCGCCTCCAGCGAGGCCAGCTCGCCCTGTAGCTGGCTGCGCCGCTGGCGATCTTTCTCGCGGACGGCCTCCTGCTCGCGCAACGCTTCACGATCGGCATCACGGGCGGTCTGGGTCGCGTCGCGGCGGGCTTCCAGCGACTCGAGCTCGAGATCGATCTCGGCGAGCTGCTCGTTGAGCGTCTCGCGCCGTTCGCGCAGCTCGCGCTGATCGGGCAGTTCGTCGCGCTGCTGACGCCGCCGTTGAACGTCGCCACCCAGCGCGTCCAGGCCCCGTTCGAGATTGCGCACGCGGTCCTGGGCCCGCTCGGCGTCGTGGGACGCCTGGCGATCCGCCTCGGTAAAGCTTTCCCAGCGCTGCTGGGCGTCCTGATAGGCCGCTTCGGCCTCGTCGAGACTGGCTTCGAGCTCGGCCAGCGACTCGGCGACCTCTTCCTGCTCGGGACCCAGGGTTTCCAGGCGTTCGTCGAGTCGCGTCAGGCGCTCGGCATCGGCCTCGCCGAGTTCGTCGAGCTCGCCGAGTTCGCGCCGCGCGGATTCCAACTCGCGGGCCAGCTGCTGCTCCTGGTGACGGGCATGCTCAAGGCGTTGCTCGAGCCGGGCGATCGCCGCTCCGGTTTCGTAGAAGCGCGCCTGATGCGCCTCGAGCTGTTCGGCCAGGCGGTCGTGCTCCTGGCGCGACTCCTCGAGCCGACTCTCGCACTGGCGCTGGCCGAGGATCTCGCGCTCGACCTGGATCTCCAGTTCGCGCACGCGGTTTTCCTGTTCGCCCTGCTGAGCGCGCAGCGCACGCCCGCGCAACAACGCCAGCTCGCCCTTGAGGCGATGCTCCTGCTGCTTGAGGGTCTGGTAGCGCCGCGCCGCCTCGGCCTGGCGCTTCAAGCGCTCGAGCTGCTTGTCGAGCTCCTCGCGAATGTCGTCGAGACGCTCGAGATTCTCCTGGGTGCGGCGCATGCGGTTTTCGGTCTCGCGGCGGCGCTCCTTGTACTTGGAGATGCCGGCGGCTTCCTCCAGCGTCGAGCGCAGCTCCTCGGGGCGCGCCTCGATCAGCCGCGAGATCATGCCCTGGCCGATGATCGCGTAGGAGCGCGGTCCCAGCCCGGTGCCCATGAACAGATCGGCGATGTCGCGGCGCCGACACTTCTGGCCGTTGAAGAAGTAGCTCGACTGGCTTTCGCGGGTGACCACGCGCTTGACGCCGATCTCGGCGTACTGGGCGTAGGGCCCGCCCATGCTGCCGTCGCGGTTGTCGAACAACAGCTCGATGGAGGCCTGGCCCACCGGCTTGCGACCGGTGGAACCGTTGAAGATCACGTCGGTCATCGACTCGCCGCGCAGCGTCTTGGCCGAGGATTCGCCCATTACCCAGCGCACCGCGTCGATGACGTTGGACTTGCCGCAGCCGTTGGGCCCGACGATCGCCGTCATGCTGCTGTCGAACGGCACGGTCACCGGGTCGACGAACGACTTGAAGCCGGCCAGCTTGATCGATTTGAGACGCATGCGGGTGTGGGGGTTCCTCGACGCCAACGGGTCAGGCGGGTGAGTCTACCGAACTGCCGGGCCGCGCCCAAGCGGTGATTCAACGTCCGCCGCCGGGCACCGTGGTCGCCCATGAGGAACGTTGGTTGCGGTGCGTTTGCCCGCCTCGTCGGGCTTGCTATGATGCGCCTTGCCGTGGACGCAGGGTCCTACCTTCAGGACTCTGGCTTCGCCCCGGTGGCAGCGCACTCGAGGGAGAGGGTCATGCAGCACGCCGTACCGCACTATCTGCAACGCCAGCCCAATTTACCGCTCAACGACGGTGCCTGGGAGGCGATCGACGCGACCGACCTGGTCGATGTTCCACTGCTCGGCCAGGTCGCCGCCGGTCTGCCGATCGAGGCCTGCCCCGATGCCAGCACGGTGTCGATTCCCTCACGCATGGTGCGCCGTAATACCTATGCCCTGCGGGTGCGCGGCAACTCGATGATCGACTGCAATATCTTCGATGGCGACGTGATCATCATCGAGCGTCAGGAGAGCGCCGAGAACGGCGAAACCGCGGTGGTGATGATCAACAATCAGGAAGTCACCCTGAAGAAGCTCTATATCGACAAGTCAGGGGTACGCCTGCAGCCGGCCAATGCCAGCATGCCGCCGATCTATCTGAAGAACGACGACGTCCAGGTGCTCGGCCTGGTGATGGGCGTGATGCGTCAGCCCAGCATCGCGGCCTGATGCGCTACCCGATTCCACGGCTCGGCCAGGGCGAACATCCACCCGGCCGAGATCGAGATCGAGCGCAGCCGGTTCATCGCCTGGCTCTGCCACGCCCCCGATATCACCGCGTTCGACACCCTGCTGGCCCGGGCGCGCAACCGCTACCCCGATGCCAGCCATCACTGCAGCGCCTTCATCGCCGGACCGCCCGGCGAGCAGACGGCAATCGGCTTCTCCGACGACGGCGAGCCCGGCGGCACCGCCGGACGCCCGATGTTCCAGGTGCTCGACGGCAGCGGGCTGGGTCAGATCGGCTGCGTGGTGACGCGCTACTTCGGCGGCACCAAGCTGGGTACCGGCGGGCTGGTGCGCGCCTACTCGCAGGCGGTGCAGAAGGCACTGGAGAGCCTGCCGCAGCGTGACTTCACTGAGCGCTCCACCCGGCGCCTCAAGGTCGACTTCGCCGGCGAGGCCGAGGCCCGCGCCTGGCTGAGCCGCCACGACATTCCCATCGAGGCCGCCAACTACGCCGGCGACGGCGTCACGCTCAGCGTCGGCTGGCCGAGCGATGCGCCGCTCGAACTGACGGCACTCGAAGCGCGGCTCAAGGGCCGCATCACCCTTGTGGAAGAATAATCCCTGCCGGCGGCCCCGCTCGCAGGCTTATCGACGGATCAGCCCCGAGCGACAACGCTATCTGCGATCACCCTGCGGAGCCTGACTGATACAATAGCCCGCCTGAATGACACGTCCATACACTCACCATGTTGGGTTTTCTTGTGGTTAATCTACTCCACCCGGGGCGTTTGGGCCTGGCGCCCATGGAAGGCGTCATCGATGCGGTGACCCGGGATCTGCTGACACGAGACAAGGGACTCGACTGGACGGTGACCGAATTCGTGCGGGTGGTCGATACGCGACTGCCGCCGCGGGTGTTCTACAAGCACTGTCCCGAGCTTCACCCCGAACAGCGACAAGCGCAGCGCCCGGACGCGGTGGCGACGCCGAGCGGCGTGCCGGTGCACCTGCAACTGCTGGGCTCCGACCCCGCAGCGCTGGCCGCCAATGCCCGCCAGGCGCTGCGCCTGGGTGCCATCGGCCTGGATCTCAATTTCGGCTGCCCGGCCAAGACCGTCAACCGCCACGATGGCGGCGCCTCGCTGCTGCGCGATCCTCGGCGGGTTCAGCGGGTGGTGGCGGCGGTGAGCGAGGCGGTCGGCGAGCAGATACCGGTGACCGCCAAGATTCGTCTGGGCTTCGCCGATCGGCGCCTGGCGCTGGCCTGTGCCCAGGCCGCCGAGGATGGCGGTGCTCGCCATCTGGTGGTCCACGCGCGGACCCGCAACGAGGGCTATCGCCCTCCGGCGCACTGGGAATGGATCGCGCGCATCCGGCATCGTCTGACGATCCCGGTGATCGCCAACGGCGATATCTGGACACTTGCCGATTACTGGAAGGCGCGCAGCCTGTCGGGCTGCGAGGATGTGATGCTGGGCCGTGCGGTGCTCGCCGATCCGGCATTGCCGGCACGCATTCGCCACTGGCAGCGCACCGGCGAGCAATTGCCGGCGACCAGCTGGCAGTGCCGCGCGGCTATTCTCGATGCGTATGCCCGGCGTCAGCGCGAGACATTGCCCGAGAAGGTGGTGGTGGCACTGCTGAAGCAGTGGCTCAACCAGATGCGCGGGCGCGATGGCGAGGCCGCCCGCCGCTTCCAGGCACTGCGCCGCGAGACGCGCCTGGCACCGTTCCTGGCCGGTCTGCATGCCGAGGCCGAGGCTTCGCCGATCGCGATTCCGGCGCTCGCCGGCTGAGCGGTCTGGCGGGCCGGTACACAAAAAAAGAGGCGCACTGCTTGGCAGCGCGCCTCGAAACGACCGCTCGGGACCGCGACGCTTGTCGACGACCCTGAAGCTGTCAAGGAAATCTCTGGGAGACAGCCCGAGAAAAGCGCTCGATAAACGGCCTGAAAACGCCCTACGAACGAAAATCCGCCCTCACCGTAATGGAGAGGGCGGATCGGAATCTGGCGCGCCCGGGAGGATTCGAACCTCCGACCACCTGATTCGTAGTCAGGTACTCTATCCAGCTGAGCTACGGGCGCTAAACAGTGCAATACTGCACGAAACTTCTTCTTTACCACTTGCTTGCAGTACGACCCGCTGTCGAAGCGACATAGCTGCTGACGCTCTCGTCTTGTGCGGGAAGATGGCGCGCCCGGGAGGATTCGAACCTCCGACCACCTGATTCGTAGTCAGGTACTCTATCCAGCTGAGCTACGGGCGCTCGCACTTGCTTCTTCACGGCTGTGTCGATGGGTCCATTCAAGCACTTGAATGGCGGAGAGGGAGGGATTCGAACCCTCGATAGGGGTATAAGCCCTATACTCCCTTAGCAGGGGAGCGCCTTCAGCCACTCGGCCACCTCTCCCTCATCAACACGGCGCGTATGTTACCGTTTCTGCGTAATCCTGTCCACCCTTGCCAGGGTCTTTTTCGTTGGGTGGCCTGCCTCGGACCGAATGATCAATGTTCCCAAACGTCCCGGACCAGGTCTTGCAGGCAGTTCTTACAGGCAGTGGGGCAGCCTGACAAAGCACATAAAAGGCGCTCCCATACACCCCCTACCAGACACCGCTAAGTAGTGCTCTCTAAGCAGTACTCTCTAAGTACTGCTCTCACTCGTTGCTGTCGTTACCGCTCTGTTCACGCTGAATGCGCTGATATATCTCTTCGCGATGGACGGCAACGTCCTTGGGCGCGTTTACACCGATACGGACCTGATTACCTTTGACACCCAAAACCGTGACGGTAATCTCATCGCCGATCATTAAGGTCTCGCCGACTCGGCGGGTCAGGATGAGCATGACTGATCTCCTTTCAGACGTTCTTCCAACGGGATGCGCGCGATTGCTATAAGCCACATAGATGGCATGGCGCACGATTATGCGCCATACACCTAGCTGAGGCCAAATTCAGCGCGGCCATGAATCCATCGCCACGTTGAATGAAAGTTCACACGAGCCCGTTGCGGCTCCTTGCATCTCTAGCGTAGAACGCATGGCACATTCTGCCTGCGTCATTCGCTTTCAATGTCGCTCTTGTCCAGGCCGAACGCCTTGTGCAGCGCACGCACCGCGAGCTCCATGTGCTTTTCATCGATCACCACGGAGATCTTGATCTCGGACGTGGAGACCATGCGGATATTGATGTTCTCGTCGGACAGCACGCGGAACATCTTCGAGGCGACACCGGCGTGAGAGCGCATGCCGACGCCGACCAGCGAGACCTTGGCGATGTTGTCGTCGGCGCGCAGTTCACCTTCGCCCAGGGACGGAATGACCTCTTCCTGAAGGATACGCTGGGTCTGCTTGAAGTCGCCCTTGGCCACGGTGAAGGTAAAGTCGGTGTAATCGCCGGTCGGCGCCACATTCTGGACGATCATGTCGACTTCGATGTTGGCATCGGCGATCGGCCCCAGGATGCGCGAGGCGACACCCGGCACGTCCGGCGTATTGAGCAGGGTCAGCTTGGCTTCGTTGGCGGTAAAGGCGATACCGGAGATCAGCGGCTCTTCCATGGAATCCTCTTCTTCATCTGAATCAGCGACGATCAGGGTGCCGGCGCCCTCCTCGAAACTCGAGAGCACGCGCAGCGGGACGTTGTACTTGCCGGCGAATTCGACGGCACGGATCTGCAGGACCTTGGAACCCAGGCTGGCCAGCTCGAGCATCTCCTCGACAGTGATCGACTCCAGGCGACGCGCCTTGGAGCAGACCCGCGGGTCGGTGGTATAGACACCGTCGACGTCGGTATAGATCTGGCATTCGTCGGCCTTGAGTGCCGCCGCCAGGGCGACCCCGGTGGTGTCGGAGCCACCGCGACCCAGGGTGGTGATGTTGCCCTCCTCGTCGATCCCCTGGAAACCGGCGACCACCACCACCTGGCCCTCGTCGAGATCCTGACGCAGCTCATCGGTCTCGATGCGCTGGATGCGCGCCTTGGTGTGCGCGCTGTCAGTCTGGATACCTACCTGGCCACCGGTATAGGAAGTCGCAGGCACGCCCAGCTTGTGCAGGGCCATGGCCAGCAGCGAGCTGGTGACCTGCTCGCCGGTGGACACCAGCATGTCCATTTCGCGCGGCGTCGGCTCGTCGTTGATCTGACCGGCAAGCTCGATCAGCCGGTTGGTCTCGCCACTCATCGCCGAGACCACGACCACCACCTGATGGCCGTCGTCACGATAGCGTTTGACCTTATCGGCAACGGCCTTGATGCGCTCGACCGAGCCCACCGAGGTACCGCCGAATTTCTGTACGTATAGCGCCATAGTGTCTATCCGTGTCGTGAATGTAAGGTTCGTAATTCCCGGGTCGGCACACGCAAGGGCCAGGCGAAGCTCCGCCCGGCCCTGAACGATTCTAGCCGAGCTGGCTTGCCAGCCAATCCGGGACGCTGGCGAGCGCCTGCGGTAGCGCCGCGGCGTCGTTGCCGCCGGCCTGGGCCATGTCGGCGCGTCCGCCGCCCTTGCCGCCGACCTGCGCGGCGACATGGTTGACCAGCTCACCGGCCCTGACGCGTGCGGTGAGGTCGTCGGTGACGCCAGCGATCAGGCTGACCTTGCCGCCCTCGGCAGTGCCCAGCACCAGCACGCCCGAGCCCAGCTTGTTCTTGAGCTGATCCATCAGACCGCGCAGCTCCTTGCCGGAGACGCCTTCGACCTGCTTGGCCAGCACCCGTACACCGGCGACTTCGCGCGCCTCGCCGAGCATGTCGCTGCTCGCCGCGCTGGCCAGCTTGGCCTTGAGCCGCTCGAGTTCCTTTTCGAGGGTGCGGTTGCGCTCGAGCAGCGTCTCGACGCGCTCCTCGAGCTGTTCCGGCTTGGCCTTGACGCGTTCGGAAAGACGCATGACCCGCGCTTCCTGCTCGCGGAAATAGGCCAGCGCGCCCTCGCCGGTGACTGCCTCGATACGCCGCACACCGGCGGCGATGCCAGTTTCGGTGAGCACGTGGAAAGCGCCGATGTCGCCGCTGCGGGCCACGTGGGTGCCGCCGCACAACTCGATCGAGAAATCGTCGGCGCCGATGGTCAGCACGCGCACGTTGTCGCTGTACTTGGCCTCGAACAGCGCCGCTGCGCCCTTGGCCTTGGCCTCGTCGAGGGTCATCTGCTGGGTGCGCGTATCGGCGTTGGCCAGCACCTGGCGGTTGACGATCGCCTCGACCTCGGCCAGCTGCTCGGCGGTCATCGCCTCGAAGTGACTGAAGTCGAAGCGCAGCCGCTCGGCGGTGACCAGCGAGCCCTTCTGCTGCACGTGCTCGCCGAGCACCTGTCTGAGCGCCTTGTGCAGCAGGTGGGTCGCCGAATGGTTGCGCATGATCGCTGCGCGCAGCGAGGCGTCGACCCTGGGCGCAACGGTTGCGCCCAGGGTCAGGCGCCCTTCCGTCAGCACACCGTGGTGCAGATGATGGCCGGCCTGCTTCTGGGTGTCGCTGACCTCGAAACGGCTGTCGTCGGCGTCAAGATAACCGCTGTCGCCGATCTGGCCGCCGGATTCACCATAGAACGGGGTGCGATCCAGCACCACCACCCCGCGCTGGCCCGCCTCGAGCGCCGCCAGCGCGTTGCCCGCTTCGTCGACCAGCGCGGTGACCCGCGCCTCGTCCTCGAGCCGCTCGTAGCCGGTGAAGGCGGTCTCGCCTTCGACCTCGATCGAGGCGCTGTAATCGGCACCGAACTGGCTGGCCGCCCGTGCGCGCTCGCGCTGCGCCTCGAGCTCGCGCTGAAAACCGGCCTCGTCGAGAGTCACACCGCGCTCACGGCATATGTCGGCGGTCAGGTCATAAGGGAAGCCGTAGGTGTCGTAGAGCTTGAAGATCGTCTCGCCGGCCAGCGTGTCGCCGTTCAGCTCAGCGAGTGCAGCCTCGAGCAGGACCCATGCCATGGTCGAGGGTGCGTGCAAACTGCTCCTCCTCCTTGAGCAGAACCTTCTCGATGCGTCCGCGTGCTTCGTGCAGCTCCGGATAGGCCTCGCCCATCTCGGCGTCCAGCGCGGCGACCAGCTTGTGGAAGAACGCCTCGCGGGCGCCGAGCTTGTGGCCGTGGCGAATCGCGCGGCGGATGATCCGGCGCAGCACGTAGCCGCGGCCTTCGTTGGAGGGCAGTACGCCGTCGACGATCAGGAAGGCGCAGGAGCGGATATGATCGGCGATGACGCGCAGCGACTGGCGCCTCGAGATCGGCGTGCGCCGATGATCTCGCGCGGCGGCCTTGAGCAGGTTGCTCGAACAGGTCGATCTCGTAGTTGGAGTGCACGCCCTGCATGACGGCGGCAACCCGCTCGAGCCCCATGCCGGTGTCGATCGACGGCTTGGGCAGCGGTTCAGCGTGCCGTCGGCGTCGCGATCGAACTGCATGAACACCAGGTTCCAGATCTCGATGTAGCGATCGCCGTCTTCCTCGGGGCTGCCCGGCTGGCCCACCCGCGCATCTCGGGACCATGATCGTAGAAGATCTCCGAGCAGGGTCCGCAGGGGCCGGTATCGCCCATCTGCCAGAAGTTGTCTTCGTCCGAGCTTGGAAAAACGCTCGGGATCGACGCCGATCTCGTCCATCCAGATCTTCTCGGCTTCGTCATCGCTGACATGCACGGTAACCCACAGCTTGTCGGCGGGCAGACCCAGCCGCTCGGTCAGAAACTCCCAGGCGAAGCGGATGGCGTCGCGCTTGAAGTAGTCGCCGAAGCTGAAGTTGCCGAGCATCTCGAAGAAGGTGTGGTGGCGCGCGGTATAGCCGACGTTTTCCAGGTCGTTGTGCTTGCCGCCGGCGCGCACGCAGCGCTGGGCCGAAGTCGCGCGCACGTAGGGCCGCGGGTCGCGTGCCGAGGAAGACATCCTTGAACTGGACCATGCCGGCATTGGTGAACAGCAGGGTGGGGTCGTTGTCGCGGCACCAGCGAGCTCGACGGCACGATGGTATGCCCCTGCTCTTCGAAGAAGGTCAGAAAGGCCTGTCTGATATCTGCGCTTTTCATGGCAAACCCGTGGCAATGTGATTGGGGCGCTGCGATACACGACCGACCCGCCATGCGGAAAAGGGATGCAATGAGGCGGTCTTCGCAAGACGTCGTGCAGCATGTCGAAAATGGCGGGAAAAGACGTCCCGAGCCGTCGCAAGCAGCCGTTGCAAGCGCACTAGTATAACGCGTTCAGCGCGGGACTAAAGGGAACGGCTCGAAGGAGGAGCTCGCAAGGGAGGGCCGGGAAGCCCAGCGCCCAAGGGTCAGGCCGGCGAAGCAGCCAGCCATCAGGCAGGTGACAGGATCGGCGCTGACGCCTTACTCCGGCGCATCCCAGGCATGCGCCAGCGCATATTTCATCTGCTCGAAGTCGAAGCCACGCCCGGCCAGGAAACGCTCGCGACGGGCCCGCTCGCGAGGGGTCGCACCCGGCCCGTCGAAACGCTTGGCCAGCGCCTCGCAGGCCAGCACGCACCAATCCGTCGCGGCCTGCGCCTCGTCGAGCGCGCTGCGGGCCAGCTCACGCTCGATGCCGCGCTCTTGAAGCCCGGCGCGCACCTTCATCGGCCCCTGGCCGCGCGCCAGACGCGAGCGCACGAAGCTTTCGGCGAAGCGCGCATCGGACTGCAAGCCCTCGGCCTCGAGCGCATCCAGCGCCTGCTGGATGCGCTCGGCCTCGTGGTGCTTGGCAGCCAACCGCCCCGCCAGTTCGGCCCGCGAGTATTCGCGGCGCGCCAACAGGCGGATGGCGTCGTCACGGGGTGTCGACTCGCTACCCGGTGCGGCACACATGTTTCGGCGGTCCTCCTTACTCCACTACTTCACTGCGCGCTCGTCACGCTTGTTCGCTTAAAGCAGTTCGTCCTGATCCTCGCCGGCCGCCTCGGCTTGCGGCGCCTCGGGCTCTTCCTTGGCCTTGCCGTCGGTGATGTTCAGCAACTGCGCGCGTATCTGGCTCTCGATCTCTTCCATGATCGCCGGGTTGTCCTCGAGATACTGCGCGGCGTTGGCCTTGCCCTGGCCGATCTTGTCGCCCTTGTAGCTGTACCAGGCGCCCGCCTTGTCGACAAGCTTGCACTGCACGCCCAGGTCGACCACCTCGCCATGCTGGTAGATGCCCTTGCCGTACATGATCTGGAACTCGGCCTGGCGGAACGGCGGCGATACCTTGTTCTTGACCACCTTGACCCGGGTCTCGTTACCGATCACTTCGTCGCCTTCCTTGACCGCGCCGGTGCGGCGGATATCCAGGCGCACGCGAGGAATAGAACTTCAGCGCGTTACCGCCGGTGGTGGTCTCGGGGCTACCGAACATGACGCCGATCTTCATGCGGATCTGGTTGATGAACACCATCATGCAGTTGGCGTGCTTGACGTTGCCGGTGAGCTTGCGCAGTGCCTGGGACATCAGGCGCGCCTGCAGACCGACATGGGAATCGCCCATCTCGCCTTCGATCTCGGCCTTGGGCGTCAGCGCCGCCACGGAGTCGACGATGATCACGTCGACCGCGCCGGAGCGCACCAGCATGTCGGCAGATCTCCAGCGCCTGCTCGCCGGTATCCGGCTGGGAGACCAGCAGGTCGTCGACGATTGACGCCCAGCTTCTCGGCGTAGCTGGGGTCCAGCGCATGCTCGGCGTCGACGAACGCACAGGTCTTGCCCTGCTTCTGGGCCTCGGCGATCACCTGCAGGGTCAGCGTGGTCTTACCGGAGGACTCCGGCCCGTAGATCTCGACGATCCGACCTAGGGCAGGCCGCCAATACCCAGCGCGATGTCCAGGCCCAGGGAGCCGGTGGAGACCGACGGCATGGTCTCCCGCGGCGTGTCGCCCATGCTCATCACGGCGCCCTTACCGAACTGGCGCTCGATCTGCGACAGCGCTGCGTTGAGTGCCTTGGAACGGTTATCGTCCTGTGCCATGAATGTCTCCTGATAGCACGTGTAGGTTGGCGCGATACCCGGTTCTGGGCTCGCATCGCCAGCATCGGCTGGCCTTATCCAATCACTGTATAGCCAGACAGTATTATGACGAAAAATTCGTCACCCGCCTACTCCCTGCGAGGATAAAATCCCCTTCCTGCAAGCCGCTCACTGCGCTTCCACCCAGCGGATCAATCCGTCGAGAGCCACGCGTACCGCCTGCTCGCGAACCGCCCGGCGATCGCCGTCGAGGCGCAGGCATTCGGCCTGCTGAGTCAGGGCGCTTCCCCAGGCGAACCAGACCGTCCCCACCGGTTTCTCCGCACTGCCGCCGCCGGGCCCGGCGACGCCGCTGATCGCCACGCCGCCAGCGGCGCCACTCTCGCGGCAGGCTCCGGCGACCATCGCCTCGACCGTCTCGCGGCTCACCGCACCATGGGTCGCGAGAATCGCTTCCGGCACGCCCAGCAGGCGAGCCTTGGCGGCATTGGAATAGGTCACGTAGCCGGTCTCGAAATACGCCGAGCTGCCGGCAATATCGGTGATGGCACTGGCCACGCCACCACCGGTACAGGACTCGGCGGCGGTCACCGACAGGTGGCGTGTCAGGCAGGCACGCTGCAAGCGTTCGCTGAGTGCCTGCAGTTCGGCATCGTTCGCGGTATCACTCCGGGTCACGCGGTTTCCTCATCGCTCAACAATCGGTTCCAGCAGCTTAACAGAAGCCCCACGCTGCAAGCGTTCAGTTCCCGGCCGCTTCCTGGGTCCTGGGCGACTCGTCGAGCAGCTGCTGGCAACCGGGGCCGGCGTTCTCCCCCAGCCCCGGCTCCACCCAGGGCAGAATGGCCAGCGGAGGCGCCACCAGGGCACCCAGAACAGAAAGCACACCGCGCATGATCAGCTCACTCGACACCACCTCGATGCGTGGATCGGTGATGGGCCCCTGTACCCGGACCGGTGAATCGGAGGCCGGCAGACTGGGATCCTTGGGATGCGCTTCGAAGACCAGATCGAGTCGCTCGTGATCCAGGTCGATCTTCCCGCCACCGCTAATGTTCGAGTCGGCCGTGCTGAGGAAGAACTGCTTGACCGCGGCGATGCCGCTGTGTGCATCGAGTCGGGTATAGGCGCAGCGCATGAGCACCTTGTCGGCATCGTCCAGCGCGGCCAGCAGCGCTTCGCTGACGTCGAGACCCAGTACCTCTATCAGCAGCATGTCCAGGCGACCTCCGGACATCGCCAGCTCCAGTCGGCCCCCCAGGCTGGCCATCAACGCGTCCATCGAACCGCCGGCAAAACGGAATTGTCCTTGGCCACCCAGCGTGCCCGCGGAATCGGAGGCGATATCGGGCAGGTCGGCACGACGCAGGATAGGCTTGAGATTGACCCGCCGGCCCGACAGATCGAGATTGCCGTCAAGCGCCTGGCCATGAGCATCCAGCCGCAACTGGGCGACGACCATGCCGCCGCCAAGCTCCATGCGCAGCGGCTCGAGCGTCAGCACCCCATTTTCCATGGTCAGATCCAGCGACACATTGGACAGTGGCACGTATTCGGAGTCCACGTTGTCTGCGCTGTAGACGACATGGGCATCCATCTTGCGCAGCCCCTGCAGGTTCCACTCGCGATCAGAAAATAGCTGTTGCTGATGGGCCTGTGCCTGCTGAGCGGGCGAGGCGCTTTCCCCATCTCCCGTCTCCGGGGCACTCCCGGTGAGCGGCGCCAGGTCGTCGAGATCCAGATGCTGTGAATGCAGAGTCGCCCAGAGCATATTGCGCTCGCCCAGACGCAAGCGCACATCGCCGCTGACATCGCTGTTGCCGAAGGTGCCGTCCATATCGAGCAGCCGCACCAGGTCGTCACGGACGCGTAGCGCGCCCTCGATCTCGTAGGGTGGCAAGGCGGGAAAGTTAAGCCCCGTCAGCGTGTTGAGGCGGGCCGGATTAGGCCCGGATAGTTGGACCGAAGCCGTGATTTGACCAAGCTCCAAGGGCTTCTCGAGCGTCCCGTCGACATGCAACTCGGACTGCTCGGAGCTGATCCGCCCCTTTACGGGATAGGACTTGTCCGGGTCACGAAGATTGAACAGCGGCCCGACCTTCAGGTCGTACTCGAACGGCTTGCCGTTATACCGGCCATGGCCCTGGAGATGAACGTCTGGCGTCGCCGACCCCGCCAGATCGATGGCGTCGGCGTTGATGTGCAGGGACAGGTCCTGTGAAGGCAGCCGATAGTCGAGCGACGTCTCGTCCGCCACCAGTTCCCCCGCCTCGATGCGTGCATGCAAGCGGCCATCCAGCGTACCCAGATCGCGATTGCCCAGCGGTGCCAGCGCCTCGCCCAGATCGAACTGCGCCAGCTGGGTATCAATATCGCCGCCCAGCGTGTGCGGCTGGATGGTCAGCTCGCCCTGGGCCGTCAGCGCCCCCTGGTCCTGCTCCAGGTGCAGCTTCTTCACGTCCAGCCGACCGGCTTCGAGGCTGCCCTGCAGCGCCACATCGTGAAGTCGAGTGTCACCATAGTCCAACTGACCTATCGACAGGTCGGTCTGGACATCGAAGCGCCGCAACGGTTCGAGCGCTTCCGCCAGGTTGCGGTCCCAGGCGTCATCCGGGCCAGGCTCGTCGGACTCTCGGGACGCTCCATCGCCGTCACCCTGCGTCACCGCCAACTGCGCGAGGTCCAGATGATCGATCTCGAGCTGGGCATCGATCGTCGGGCGATTGCCCTGCGCCGTCACGTCGGGTGGCAGCTGCAACCCGCCCTGACCGTCCCAGATACCCAGCCCGCCATAGCCCAATGGCGCCAGCGCCTTGTCCATGTCGAACTGGGCGAACCGCGCTTCGATATCGGCGCTTAGCGTCTTGTCGCGAATCTCGATCTGCCCTTGGGCGGTCAACTCGCCCTGGCCCTCGGGCTGGTCCTGAACGGCGTGCAGGCGCTGAACGTTCAGCGCCCCCTGGTCCAGAGAGCCCTTCAATGCCACGTCATGCAGTTGGGTGTCGCCATAGACGAGGCGATCTACCGTCAGATCGAATTGCGCGTCGAACTGGTGCAGGGGGGCGAGTTGCTTTGCCAACTGTTGGTCCCAGGGCAACGACTGGGCAGCGCTGTCTTTCGGGTTCTCCTGCGGCGCCTGGCTACCCGCAAAGAGGGTTTCCCAGCGAGACAGGTTGAGCCGGTCGGCCTGGAGCTGGGCGTTGACCTTGGGCCTTTCGCCACCCAGAGCAACGCTGGCCGAGCCCTGTACCTGGGTTTCACCTAACTGGGCCGTGGCGCTCTGTAGCGACCAGCGCTGATCCTGATGGCTAACCTGGCCGTGCAGTTCGAGCGAAGGCAGGTCCAGCGAGGGGCGCCCGAGCATGCTAGCCAGGTTCGCCGTCTGGGGCGCGGACACGTCCAGTTGCCCCTCCACACTGCCCGGCTGCGAGACATCGCGAAGCCGACCATCGAAATTTGCCTGCAGTTGCCCGAGCTGGCCCTGCAGCGAGAGCGGATAGGCGCTGGCCTTGTCACCTTCCAAAGCCTTGGCTGGCGCCCCCCCACGACCCGTGAGTTCGAGCGACAGCCCCCGGAATTCCCCTTGAGCCTCGACCTGCAATGCACGCGCGTCACCACCTTGGTTGCGGGTACGGAAATCGACCGACAGATTCGCCTCCAGGCTGGGGTCACGGTAGGTCAGATGCCCGTCATCGACCTTGATAATATCGGGGCTGATACCAAGCCCGCCGCCGCTCTGCTGATCCTTGCTTGCGGTCAGCGCCTGCCAGTTCGACGTCCCGTCCTCGCGCCTGGCGAGATGGATCACCGGCTGGCTGAGCCCGAGCCGTTGCAGCTCAAGCTTGCCTTGCAGCAGGGCACCGGGGTTCACGGCAAGTTCCAGCGCCTTCAGATCAAGCATCCGGTCATGCGCCGCCCAGTCGGGGTTGTCAACGCTGATCTCCTCGAGATGCACCGTCAGCGGCCAGCCCCAATCGATGCCCAGGCTGCCGATTTCGACCTCACGGCCATTCAGGCGCTGGCTGACCTGACCCTCCAGCCATTCGCGGGCCCATGGCGATTCAACGGCGATCGCCGCAGCCCCAAGCAGGAGCATCAGGCCGATGATTGTAAACAGAATGCCGCGGACTGCCTTAGCCACGCCCCCTCCCTGGTTCAGCCATCTAGGCGTCCTGCGCCCCGCCTGTGTCGCTGAGCGCACTAGTCAAAGCGTAGACGACAAGACCAACCCTGGCGGCGTACGCTGGACTGCTTCCCTCTTGGCGGGCTGCGATAGAACGGCCAGCCAGAATACGCCGAGGCGACCAGCCGCTGTTCCATGTTCGTAGGTATACGTATCGTAAATACAGGGCGTTCCGACAGCATCGTCAGGCCGTAAACACAAGCCAGGCCGTTAATACTAGCCAGGTCGTTGGCACTAAGTGCTTATTCAAAATTAATCGTGCGATCAGTTCCATAGCCTCCGAGCAGGCGGTGTACCTCATCACAGAGGTGGTCAAACGAGAGGTACGCACTCAGCGGCAGCCATGCGTACTTCATCTGACGCCACAGAATCTCAATCAGATTCAGCTCCGGCGAGTAAGCCGATAGGTAGACCAGGTGCACACGATGCGACATCCACTCCGGCATCTTGCGTTTGAACGCCTTGGAGCGATGCATGCTGGCATTATCGAGCACCACGACGGCGAAAGTATCCGGGTCTTTCTGGACCACAAACTGGTCGAATGCTTCGATGACCGTCTCGGTGGTCACCGGTTCGGTAGTGGTGTGGGAGACCAGTTTCCCGGCTCGGCTGAGGAACCCCAGTACATTCAGCCTTCGGCTATGTGAGTACGCGGTCACCTCACAGGGCTTGCCGATGGGGCTCCACGCGTATGGCACCGACGATGACTGGGAAAAGCCTGATTCATCAAAGTAATAGAGCTCGTGTTCGCCCCGGTCTTCCCGCTTGTGAAGCGCCTTGAGAAGGCCCTGAGTGTTGCGGAAATCCGTTTCGTCACGCCGTGCCTTCAGGGAATGCCGAACGCGCTTGAAGCTATGGCGATTTTTTTTTCAACGCCCGGCGAAGGGTCACCGTGCTGACTGTCTTGCCGGTCTCTTCTTGCAGGCGAGCCTGCAAGGATCGAATCTGATGAGGCTGCTCGGCGACCAGTTCCTGCAGTCGCTGATGGTCGTGCTCATCCAAGAGCGGCGTGCGGCCACTGCGGGGCTTGTCGATCAGCCCGTCGAGGCCCGAGGCTTCCCACTGCTTGAGCCATCGTGATACGGCATCGCGCCGGACCTGTAGTATCTCACTGATTTGGTTGATGGTATGGCCTTGATCACTCAGCAGGATGGCATGCGCACGTCGACGTAGGGCGCGCTTCTCACCCTGGTGATAGGCCGAGGTCAGTGTCTGCTTTTCAGACTCAGTGAGAGAGGCAACGAAGCGGCGCCTTGCCATGGGTTCATCCGTGTCAGTGATCCAAACATCGATACTACACGAAAACTTCAGATCAGGCACTTAGCAGCCTTGGCCGATCGTTTCACCTTGGACATGCAGCGTTAACTGAACCTTAACGGCGGCAATGTTTTTCGGCAGCGATGACGACCAATGTGCGCTTCATGCTTATCTCCCTGAACTGCTGAAAGCGATGAGAAACCTTTTCGGTTATCCCTTAACCACATCGGAGTTGCTGAAATGAGGCTCCGTGATCAGCAATCAACCGATGCCTTTAACCTAGAAGGGTTGAAAGGAGCCATCAAGCTCAACAAAAACCGTTTTGTTAGTTAATGTAAACATCCCAAGCGAAATCTCAAAAATCTCGAAGCTCTTATTGGAGATATAATTAAAACGCTAAATAGCCATGCCGGGACGAGAACACTGGCCTCCTTGAGGACGGCATGCTGGAAATCTACTCAAGCAACGTGACACGTGACACACCTGCGCATGTCGGCCTCTCACTGCTCATGGTAACCTTGCAGCCATTGCCAAACAGCTTGCAGCCATTGCCAAACAGAGCGGCGCAAGGGCTACTTTGAGGCTGGCAAAGCTCGACGTTCGCTGACTCGAGGCCGAGTCAGCCGCCGCCGCGGCTGGCCCGACATGCAACAGCCAGGCGCTTCCCACTGGCCCCACAGCAACCAGGAATGACGCAACAACCCATGTCCGAAGCGGCTTCCACCACAACGCCCAGCCATACGCCGATGATGGCCCAATACCTGAAGATCAAGCGCGAGCATCCCGACGTGCTGCTCTTCTATCGCATGGGCGATTTCTACGAGCTGTTCTTCGACGACGCCAGGCGCGCCGCGCAACTGCTCGACATCACGCTCACCGCACGCGGCCAGTCCGGCGGCAAACCGATCCCCATGGCCGGAGTGCCCTATCACAGTGCCGAAGGCTATCTGGCGCGGCTGGTGAAATCGGGCGAATCGGTGGCAATCTGCGAGCAGATGGGCGACCCGGCGACCAGCAAGGGCCCGGTGGATCGCCAGGTGGTACGCATCGTCACCCCCGGCACGCTGCACGACGAGGCCTTGCTCGACGCCAAGCGCGACAACCTGCTGCTCGCCCTGCACTGCCAGGGCGAGCGCTGGGGGCTGGCCTGGCTGGAGCTCTCCAGCGGCCGCTTCAGCGTGCTCGAGGTCGACGGCGAAGCCGACATGCTGGCCGAGGTGCATCGCCTGCAACCCGCCGAACTGCTGGTCGGCGACGCCCAGGATCTGCCGCCGGCGATCGCCGAGCGCGCCGGGCTCAAGCGGCAGAGCGCCTGGCTGTTCGACCTGGAGTCGGCCACCCGGTTGCTGTGCGATCAGTTCGCCGTCGCCGACCTGCGCGGCTTCGGCTGCGCCCACCTGGAGTGCGCGCTGACCGCCGCCGGGGTGCTGGTCGACTATGCCCGTGACACCCAGCGCTCGCGGCTGCCCCACGTCACCCAACTGGGCGTCGAGAATCGCGACGACGCGGTGGTGATCGACGCCGCCAGCCGCCGCAACCTGGAGATCGACACCAATCTCGGCGGCGGTCCCGAAAATACCCTGGCCAGCGTGCTCGACACCACCGCCACGGCGATGGGCTCGCGACTGCTCAAGCGCTGGCTCAATCGTCCGCTGCGCGACCGCGAGCAGGTTGCCGGGCGCCAGGGTGCGGTGCAACTGCTGCTGCATGACGATCTGTTCGAGACCCTGCGCGCCACGCTAAAGCCGATCGGCGACATCGAGCGGATTCTCGCCCGTGTCGCCCTGCGCAGCGCCCGCCCCCGCGACCTGGCGCGCCTGCGCGACGCCCTGGTGGCGTTGCCCGAGCTGCAGGCGACGCTGGCCCCGCTCGACGAAGGCACCGCCCTCGATGCGCTCAAGCGCCATATCCGTCCCTACCCGGAGCTCGCCGACACCCTGACCCGCGCGCTGGTCGAAAGCCCGCCGGTGGTGATCCGCGACGGCGGCGTGATCGCCGACGGCTTCGATGCCGAGCTCGACGAGGTGCGCGGGCTGGCCGAAAACGCCGGCGACTATCTGGTCGAGCTCGAGAGCCGCGAGCGCGAACGTTCCGGGCTGGCAGGGCTCAAGGTCGGCTACAACCGGGTGCACGGCTACTTCATCGAGATCCCGCGCGCCCAGGCCCGCGAAGTGCCGGCCGACTACATCCGCCGTCAGACGCTCAAGAACGCCGAGCGCTTCATCATCCCCGAGCTCAAGGAGTTCGAGGACAAGGCGCTGTCGGCCAAGTCGCGCGCCCTGGCCCGCGAAAAACTGCTCTATGAAAGCCTGATCGACACGCTGGGTGCCGAGCTCGATGCACTGCAGGCCAGCGCCCGCTCGCTCGCCGCGCTCGACGTGCTGGCGGCTTTCGCCGAACGCGCGCTGGCACTCGAACTGGTGCGCCCGCATCTCACCGACAGCCCGGGTCTGGCGATCCACGGTGGTCGCCACCCGGTGGTCGAACATGTCAGCGATGCGCCGTTCGTGCCCAACGACCTGCGCCTCGACCCCAGCCGTCACATGCTGGTGATCACCGGCCCCAACATGGGCGGCAAGTCGACCTACATGCGTCAGGCGGCGTTGATCGCCCTGCTCGCCCACAGCGGCAGTTTCGTACCCGCCGACAGCGCCGAGATCGGCCCGCTGGATCGCATCTTCACGCGTATCGGCTCGAGCGACGATCTGGCCGGCGGGCGCTCTACGTTCATGGTCGAGATGACCGAGACCGCCAATATACTGCACAACGCCAGCGCCGAGAGCCTGGTGCTGATGGATGAGATCGGGCGCGGCACCAGCACCTTCGACGGACTGTCGCTGGCCTGGGCCAGCGCCGAGCACCTGGCCGCTGCGCGTGCTTTGACGCTGTTCGCCACGCATTACTTCGAGATGACCGCGCTCGCCGAGCAGCTCGACGGCGTCGCCAACGTGCATCTGACCGCGACCGAGCATCGCGAGGGCATCGTATTCATGCACCGGGTCGAGGAAGGCCCGGCCAGCCAGAGCTACGGCCTGCAGGTCGCCCAGCTTGCCGGAGTGCCCGCGGCTGTAGTGGCGCGTGCCCGCGACAAGCTGGCGACTCTCGAGCAGCACGAAATCGACCAGGGCCAGCGCAGCCTGGGCCAGTGCCAGTGCCAGTGCCAGTGCCAGTGCCAGTGCCGGTGTAACCTCGAAAGCGGCGCCTGCGCAACCCGACCTGTTCGCCAGCACGCCGCATCCGCTGGTCGAGGAGCTCGATGGCCTGGCGCTGGACGAGCTCAGTCCGCGCCAGGCGCTTGATTTGCTGTATCGCTGGCGCGAGCAGCTATGATAGTCGGCATCGCCAGTGATCGCCCCGGGCGGGTATGATTCCATGACCAAACGTTCCGTAGCGCCGCTTGCCGGCGCCTAGCGCCCAGCACTAGAATTACCGCCCAATTAGAAGTGGGTCTTATAACGACCCCTGCGTTTATAACTTATCAAAGCCAGCGTGCGCCCGCCCTTGCCGTGACGGCAGCCGACACCAAGCCGGATATCGAGCGAACTGCGCCACGGCTACCATGACTCGAGGGAGTTTCCATGACATTCGTCGTCACCGAAAATTGCATTCGTTGCAAATACACCGACTGCGTCGAGGTCTGCCCCGTCGATTGCTTCTATGAAGGGCCGAACTTCCTGGTGATCGACCCCGACGAATGCATCGATTGCGCGCTGTGCGAGCCGGAGTGCCCGGCCGAGGCGATCTATTCCGAGGACGAGCTGCCGGACGACCAGAAGCAGTTTCTCGAGCTCAACGCCGAGCTCGCGGTGGTCTGGCCCAATATCACCGAGAAGAAAGACCCGCCGGCGGATGCCGAGGAGTGGGACGGCAAGAGCGGTAAACTTGAACAGCTCGAACGCTGATCGCCTCTGCGCCAAGTCCCGCGTGCCATGCGAGATGCGTGGCACGTCCCCGGTCCATATGCCGGGAAAGTCGGCGAAGCTGGAAGGCGTGAACAAACGAAGGCGTGGATAAATAAAAAGGCGACCCGAAGGTCGCCCGCTCTATACCCTTTTTATGGGCAATCCCTTGCCCGCTCCTCCGACCGCTTCCTTATCCGGCAACCGCGTCCTGCGGCGCCGGATGGGTCGTCCTGCTGCATCCCTTGGCATCCTGCCGGTGGAGTCGAGCTAGATAAGTCGCTTCCCAAAAATCCCGCAGCCATTGTGCCCGATCGCGGCGAGACGACAACGGGTCTCTCTTCAATCGCGGTCCACACAGTCATGGTTTGTTTTATAAAAAACAAAAATAAACAATGACTTGCAAGCCCTCATGGAGTCAGCGACAGCTTGTTTTGTAGGGAATTGCTTACAGGCAAAGTCGCTTTGACTGACACTGTCCAAGAGCGGGATCGCAAGACCCAAAAACGTGATCGCCAAGCATGAGGTGCAGAATTCAGGAATGGAGCGTGCGCCGCCGGACGGAGCCCGGCGGCGGAGGGGCTGGTGGGGTTAATTCAATGCTGGCCCTTGATGGCCTTGCGCCCCGGGTAGCCGGCCTTGTCGCCGAGTTCCTGCTCGATCACCAGCAAGCGGTTGTACTTGGCGATGCGGTCCGAGCGGCTCAGCGAGCCGGTCTTGATCTGGCCGGCGCAGGTGGCCACGGCCAGATCGGCGATGGTGGTGTCCTCGGTCTCGCCCGAGCGATGCGAGATCACCGCGGTGAAGCCGGCGTCCTGGGCCATCTTGATCGCGTCCAGGGTCTCGGACAGCGAGCCGATCTGGTTGAACTTGATCAGGATCGAGTTGCCGATCTGCTCGTCGATGCCGCGCTTGAGGATCCGCGTGTTGGTCACGAACAGGTCGTCGCCGACCAGCTGGACCTTGTCGCCGAGCTTGTCGGTCAGCGCCTTCCAGCCGTCCCAGTCGGACTCGTCCATGCCGTCCTCGATCGATACGATCGGGTACTGCTCGACCAGCTCGGCCAGATAGTCGACGAAGCCGGCGGCATCGTAGGACTTGCCTTCGCCCGCCAGGTTGTACTGGCCGTCCTGATAGAACTCGCTGGAGGCGCAGTCGAGCGCCAGGGTGACGTCCTTGCCCAGCGTGTAGCCGGCATCGGCGACCGCCTGCTTGATCGCCGCCAGGGCATCGGCGTTGGAGGCGAGATCGGGGGCGAAGCCGCCCTCGTCGCCCACCGAGGTGGACAGACCGCGCCCGGCGAGCACCTTTTTTAGCGCATGGAAGATTTCGGCGCCCACTCGCAGCGCTTCGCGAAAATTCGGCGCGCCCACCGGCTGGATCATGAACTCCTGAATGTCGACGTTGTTGTCGGCATGCTCGCCACCGTTGAGGATGTTCATCATCGGCACCGGCATCAGGTACTGGCCCGGCTGGCCGTAGAGCTCGGCGATATGCGCGTAGAGCGGCAGCTGCTTGCTGACCGCCGCCGCCTTGGCCGCGGCCAGCGACACCGCGAGAATCGCGTTGGCGCCGAGCTTGGCCTTGTTGTCGGTGCCATCGAGCTCGAGCATGGCGTTGTCCAGGGCGCGCTGATCGCGCGCATCCATGCCCAGCAGCTTATCGCGGATCTCACCGTTGGCCGCCGCAACCGCCTTGAGCACGCCCTTGCCCAGATAGCGCGACTTGTCGCCGTCGCGCAGTTCCAGTGCCTCGCGGGAGCCGGTCGAGGCACCGCTCGGCGCGCAGGCCACGCCCTTGGCACCGTCGTCGAGTGTCACCTCGGCCTGTACGGTCGGGTTGCCGCGGGAATCGAGCACCTCGAGGGCGCGGATTTCGACAATCTTGCTCATCGTCAGTCGTCCTATGTCAGCGTTGAGTGAAGGTTCACGGCTCCGCTCAGGAAATCTCCAATTCTGGAAACCCCTTGACCAGCTCATCGAGTGCCTTGAGCTGGGTGAGGAAGGGTTCCAGCTTGTCCAGCGGCAGAGCGCAGGGTCCATCGCACTTGGCATTGTCGGGATCGGGATGGGCCTCGAGGAACAGCCCGGCCAGGCCCACGCCGACCCCGGCACGGGCCAACTCGACGACCTGCTGACGACGCCCGTCGGCGCTATCGCCGCGCCCGCCCGGGCGCTGCAGCGAATGGGTGACGTCGAAGATCACCGGATAGCCGGTCTGCTTCATGTCGCCGAAGCCGAGCATGTCGACCACCAGGTTGTTGTAGCCGAAGCTCGAGCCGCGCTCGCAGAGGATCAGTCGGTCGTTGCCGGCTTCCTGGCACTTGCTGATGATATGACGCATCTCGTGCGGGGCGAGGAACTGCGGCTTCTTGATGTTGATCACCGCGCCGGTCTCGGCCATCGCCACCACCAGGTCGGTCTGGCGCGCCAGGAACGCCGGCAACTGGATGATGTCGGCGACTTCGGCGACCGGCGCGGCCTGCCAGGGCTCGTGGACGTCGGTGATCACCGGCACGTCGAAGCGCGACTTGATCTCGGCCAGCCACTCGATGCCCTTGTCGACGCCGGGACCGCGAAACGAGTGGATCGAGCTGCGATTGGCCTTGTCGAAGCTGGCCTTGAAGACATAGGGGATGCCCAGCCGGGAACACACCTCGACGTAGGTTTCGGCGACCTCGAGCGCCAGCTCGCGGGACTCCAGCACGTTCATGCCACCGAACAGCATCAGCGGCAACGAGTTGCCGGCACTCAGGCCGGCAAACTCGATGACTTTCTGTGACTCGGCCATGGCGGCGTCTCCTCAGTTCGGGACCTGGGTACGCTGACGGGCGGTCTTGTGTTCCAGCGCGGCGTTGACGAAGCCGGTGAACAGCGGATGGCCGTCGCGCGGCGTGGAGGTGAATTCGGGGTGGAACTGGCAAGCCAGGAACCACGGGTGATCGGGCAATTCGATCATCTCCACCAGGGAATTGTCGACGCTCTTGCCGGCGACCACCAGCCCGGCGGCCTCGAGCGCCTCGACGAACTGGTTGTTGACCTCGAAGCGATGACGATGGCGCTCGGTGATGGCGTCCAGCCCGTAGACCTCGCGCGCCTTCGAGCCCGGCTTGAGCTGACAGACCTGGCCGCCCAGGCGCATGGTGCCGCCGAGATCCGAGGCCTCGTCGCGCAACTCGATCTTGCCTTCGGGACTGAGCCACTCGGTGATCAGGCCGACCACCGGATGCTGGGTGTCGCGGGTGAATTCGGTGGAATCGGCGTCGTCCCAGCCGGCCACATGGCGAGCGAACTCGATCACCGCGACCTGCATGCCCAGGCAGATGCCCAGGTACGGCACGTTGTTCTCGCGAGCGTAGCGGGCGGTGGCGATCTTGCCCTCGACACCGCGCTCGCCGAAGCCGCCGGGCACCAGGATCGCATCCTTGCCGGCCAGGCGCTCGGTACCGTGGCGTTCGATATCCTCGGAATCGATGTAGTCGATGTTGATCTTGACCCGGGTCTGGATACCGGCGTGGATCAGCGCCTCGTTGAGCGACTTGTAGGCGTCGAGCAGCTCCATGTACTTGCCGACCATGGCGATGTTGATCGACTTGAGCGGGTTGAGCTTGGCGTCGAGCACGTGAACCCACTCGGCCAGGTCGGCTGGCGGTGCCTCGAGCCGCAGCTTGTCGCAGACGATCTCGTCGAGGCCGTGCTCGTGGAGCATCAGCGGAATGCGGTAGATGGTGTCGGCGTCCTGCAACGGGACGACGGCACGCTCCTCGACGTTGGTGAACAGCGCGATCTTGCGCCGCTCGCTCTCCTCGAGCTCGACCTCGCTGCGACAGATCAGGATGTCCGGCTGGATGCCGATCGAGCGCAGCTCCTTGACGCTGTGCTGGGTCGGCTTGGTCTTGGTCTCGCCGGCGGTCTTGATGTAGGGCACCAGCGTCAGGTGCATGAAGATCGCCTGGCTGGCGCCCTTCTCGCTTCGGATCTGGCGGATCGATTCGAGGAACGGCAGCGATTCGATGTCGCCCACCGTGCCGCCGATCTCGACCAGCGCGACGTCGCAGTCCTTGCCGCCCTCGTAGACGCGGCGCTTGATCTCGTCGGTGATGTGCGGAATCACCTGCACGGTGCCGCCCAGGTAGTCGCCCCGGCGCTCGCGGCGCAGCACGTGCTCGTAGACCCGGCCGGTGGTGAAGTTGTTGTCCTGGGTCATCTTGGTGCGGATGAAGCGCTCGTAGTGGCCCAGGTCGAGATCGGTCTCCGCGCCATCTTCGGTGACGAATACCTCGCCGTGCTGGAACGGGCTCATGGTGCCCGGATCGACGTTGATGTACGGGTCCAGCTTGAGGATGGTGACCTTGAGGCCCCGCGCCTCGAGGATCGCCGCCAGCGAGGCCGACGCGATGCCCTTGCCGAGAGAGGACACAACGCCGCCGGTCACGAAGATATATCGTGTCATGGAGAACCTGTTGAATCGTGGGTCAGAAAGGCCTGGTGGGAGCGGCCCGGATGGGACGACAGATTAGCAGATTACCGCGAGCCGCTCAATTTGCCATCGCCGCCTCGGTCGCGCTCGACGCGCGCTGCATCTCGTTGCACCCCTTATGTTGCACCCCTAATAAAGCATGCCCCGGCGCGGGCCGGGGCATGGGTGTGTCGTGCATCGGCTATCGCCGCGCTCAGACGCCCAGATAGTCGAGGATGCCCTCGCCGGCCTGGCGGCCTTCGTGGATCGCGGTGACCACCAGGTCGGAGCCGCGCACCATGTCGCCACCGGCGAAGATCTTCTCGTTGCTGGTCTGGAAGGCGAAGCTGCCATGCTCCGGCGCGGTGACCCGGCCGCGCTCGTCGACGGCGATGTTCTGCGCCTCGAACCAGGCGATCTCGCTGGGCTGGAAGCCGAAGGCGATGACCACCGCGTCGCAGGCCAGCACCTCTTCGGAGCCGGGCACCACCTCGGGGCTGCGCCGGCCCCGCTCGTCGGGCTCGCCGAGGCGCGTACGCACCAGCTTGACGCCCTCGACCCGCTCCTCGCCGACGATCGCCACCGGCTGACGGTTGAACAGGAACTCGACACCCTCCTCGCGGGCGTTGGCCACCTCGCGCTTGGAGCCAGGCATGTTCTCCTCGTCGCGCCGATAGGCGCAGGTCACGCCGGTCGCGCCCTGGCGGATCGCCGTGCGGTTGCAGTCCATCGCGGTGTCGCCGCCGCCCAGCACCACCACGCGCCGACCCTCCATCGAGACGTAGTCGTCGGGGTTCTTCTCGAAGCCCAGGCAGTGGTTGACGTTGGCGATCAGGTAATCAAGCGCCTTGTACACGCCGGGCAGGTCCTCGCCGGGGAAGCCGCCTTGCATGTACTTGTAGGTGCCCATGCCCATGAACACCGCGTCGTACTCGCTGAGCAGATCGTCGATGGTGATGTCGCGACCGATCTCGGTATTCAGACGGAACTCCATGCCCATCTCCTCGAACACCGCGCGACGCCGCTCCATGACGTTCTTCTCGAGCTTGAACTCGGGAATGCCGAAGGTCAGCAGGCCGCCGATCTCGGGATGACGATCGAACACCACCGGCTTGACGCCGTTGCGTACCAGGATGTCGGCACAGCCCAGTCCGGCCGGGCCGGCGCCGATCACCGCCACGCGCTTGTCGGTCCATTCGACCTTGGACATGTCGGGCCGCCAGCCCATGGCGAAGGCGGTATCGGTGATGTACTTCTCCACCGAGCCGATGGTCACCGCACCGAAGCCGTCGTTGAGCGTGCAGTCGCCCTCACACAGCCGATCCTGCGGGCACACCCGGCCACACACTTCGGGAAGGGTGTTGGTGCGATGCGACATTTCCGCCGCTTCGAGGATATTGCCCTCGCTGACCAGCTTCAGCCAGTTGGGAATATAGTTGTGTACCGGGCACTTCCACTCGCAGTACGGATTGCCGCAGTGCAGGCAGCGGTGCGCCTGGCTGGCCGCCTCGCTGGGCTTGTACGGGTCGTAGATCTCGGTGAACTGCTTGGCCCGCTTGCGTGCATCCTTCTTGTTCGGGTCCTGGCGGCCGACATCAATGAACTGGAAATCGTTGTCCAAACGGTTTGCCATGATCGTATCTCCTGTTATTCATCGAGCAGCACGCGCTACTCGGGCCGCCGACGCGATTCGGCGAGCAGGCCGCCGAGGCTTGCCGCCTTGGGCTTGACCAGCCAGAAATGACGGATGAACTCGGAGAAATCGTCGAGGATCTCGTGCCCCCGTGCCGAGTCGGTCTCGGCGACGTACTCCTCGATCACCTCGCGCAGATAGCGCCGGTAGGCTTCCATGACCTCGGTATTGATCCGGTGGATCTCGACCAGCTCATGGTTGTACTTGTCGACGAAAGTGCGGTCCTCGTCGAGCACATAGGCGAAGCCGCCGGTCATCCCCGCGCCGAAGTTGACGCCGGTCTCGCCGAGCACCGCGACCAGGCCGCCGGTCATGTATTCGCAGCAGTGGTCGCCCGCGCCCTCGACGACCGCATGCACGCCGGAGTTGCGTACCGCGAAGCGTTCGCCGGCCGTCCCCGCGGCGAACAGCTTGCCGCCGGTGGCGCCGTACAGGCAGGTGTTGCCGACGATCGCCGTCTCGTGCGATTTGAAGCGGCTGGCCCTGGGCGGCACGATCACCACCTTGCCGCCGTTCATGCCCTTGCCGACGTAGTCGTTGGCGTCGCCCTCGAGGTACAGATGCAGGCCACGGGCGTTCCACACCCCGAAGCTCTGCCCCGCCACGCCAGTGAAGCGGGCCACCACCGGAGCATCTTCCAGGCCCTCTTCGCCGTAGCGCTTGGCGATCTCGCCCGAGGCCCGCGCGCCCACGCTGCGATCGCAGTTGGTGATGCGGAACTCGAACTCGCCGCCCGAACGGGCCTCGATCGCCGGCATCAGCGCGTCGAGCACTTCCTGGTTCTTGGCGCCCGGGTCGTGCGGCACGTTGCGGCTGACCTGGCAGAACTGCGGCGCTTCGGCGGGCACGAAGTCGTTGGTCAGAAGCGGGCTCAGGTCGAGCTTGCGCTGCGCGGGTGTTTCGCCCTCGAGCACCTCGAGCAGGTCGGTGCGACCGATCAGCTCGGTGAGCTGACGCACGCCGAGCATCGCCAGCAGCTCGCGCACCTCCTCGGCGATGAAGCGGAAGTAATGCTTGACCATGTCGACGGTGCCGCGGAAATGCTCGTCGCGCAGGTACTGATGCTGGGTCGCGACGCCGGTGGCGCAGTTGTTCAGGTGACAGATTCGCAGGTACTTGCAGCCCAGCGCGACCATCGGCGCGGTGCCGAAGCCGAAGCTCTCGGCGCCGAGGATCGCCGCCTTGACCACATCGAGCCCGGTCTTCAACCCGCCGTCGGTCTGCAGGCGGATCTTGTCGCGCAGGCCATTGATACGCAGCGCCTGATGGACCTCGGGCAGGCCCAGCTCCCAGGGGCTGCCGGCGTGCTTGATCGAGGTCAGCGGGCTGGCCGCGGTGCCGCCGTCATAGCCCGACACGGTGATCAGGTCGGCATAGGCCTTGGCCACGCCGGTGGCGATGGTGCCGATGCCCGGTTCGGAGACCAGCTTGACCGACACCTGGGCATCCGGATTGACCTGCTTCAGGTCGAAGATCAGCTGCGCCAGGTCCTCGATCGAATAGATGTCGTGGTGCGGTGGGGGCGAGATCAGCGTCACGCCGGGCACCGCGTAGCGCAGCCGCCCGATCATCTCGTTGACCTTGCTGCCCGGTAGCTGGCCGCCCTCGCCGGGCTTGGCGCCCTGGGCGACCTTGATCTGCAGCACCTCGGCGTTGACCAGGTAGGCCGGGGTGACGCCGAAGCGCCCGGAGGCGATCTGCTTGATCTTCGATGAGCGGATGGTGCCGTAACGCTCGGGATCCTCGCCACCCTCGCCGGAGTTGGAACGCCCGCCGGTCTCGTTCATCGCCTGGGCCAGCGCCTCGTGGGCCTCGGGCGACAGCGCGCCGAGGCTCATCCCGGCGCTGTCGAAGCGCGGCAGCAGGTTTTCGACCGGCTCGACCTCGTCGAGCGCCAAAGGCTCGGGGGCCGGCTTGAGCTTGAGCAGGTCGCGAATGGTCGCCACCGGACGCTCGTTGACCAGCTGGGCGAACTTCTTCCACTTGGCGTAGTCGCCCTGCTGCACCGCTTCCTGCAGCGACATGACGATGTCGGGGTTGTAGGCGTGATACTCGTGATAGTGCACGTACTTGATCAGGCCACCCTGACGGATGGTCTTGCGCGGGATCCAGGCATCGCGGGCCAGCAGCTCCTGCTGAAGCTGCAGCTCGGCGAAGCCGGTGCCCTCGATGCGCGACATCATGCCATCGAAGCACAGTTCCATGACCTCGGACGACAGACCCACCGCCTCGAACAGCTGCGAGCCGCGGTAGGAAGCCAGCGTCGAGATGCCCATCTTGGAGAGGATCTTGAACAGCCCCTTCTGCAGGCCCTTGCGATAGTTCTCGCGGGTATCCGCGGGATTGCCGGTGAGCTCGCCGCGACGATGCATGTCGGCCATCACCTGATAGGCCAGATACGGGTAGACCGCGGTCGCGCCGACCCCGAACAGCACTGCCATCTGATGGGCGTCGCGGGCGTAACCGGTCTCGACCACGATGTTGACCCGCGGGCGCAGCGCCAGGCGGCCGAGGTGGTGATGGATCGCACCAGTGGCCAGCGCCGCGTGAATCGGCAGCGTGCCCTTCTCGAGCTCGGCATCGGACAGCACCAGGATCACCGCGCCGTCGCGAGCCGCCTGTTCGGCCTGCTCGCACAGCGCCAACAGCGCCTGCTTGAGGCCCGCCTGTTCGGGATCGTAGGCAAGCTGAAGGGTGTGGCTGCGAAACGCCGGATCGTCCTGAGTGACCAGCGCGGTAAACTTGCGCGGCGAGAGTACCGGAGTGGTCAGGATCAGCCGGTGGGCGTGCTCGGGAGTCGCTTCGAAGACATTGAGCTCGGCACCACAGCAGGTTTCCAGCGACATCACGATCGCTTCGCGCAGCGGGTCGATCGGCGGATTGGTGACCTGGGCGAACTTCTGACGGAAATAGTCGGTCAGCAACCGGCTCTGGCGCGACAGCACCGCCATCGGCGTATCGTCGCCCATCGAACCGACCGCCTCCTGGCCACTCTCGGCCAACGGGCGCAGCAGCTGCTCGCGCTCCTCGTTGGTGACCTGGAACATCTTCTGATAGACGCTCAGCGAGTCGGCCTCGAACGGCTGGAAACGCGCCAGCTCGGTGAGCGCCGACTCCAGATAATGGGCATGATCCTTGAGCCAGCGCTTGTACGGGTAGGCCGACTTGAGCCGGTTATCGACGTCGGCGGTGTGCAGCACCTCGCCGGTCTCGGTATCGATGCCCAGGATCTGGCCCGGGCCCACCCGGCCCTTGGCGACCACTTCTTCGGGCTTGTAGTCATGCACGCCAATCTCCGAGGACAGCGTGATGTAGCCGTTATCGGTGATCACCCAGCGCGCCGGGCGCAGGCCGTTGCGGTCGAGCATGCACACCGCATGACGACCGTCGGTCATCACCAGGCCGGCGGGGCCGTCCCATGGCTCCATGTGCATGGAGTTGTATTCGTAGAAGGCGCGCAGTTCGCCGTCCATGGTCTCGACGTTCTGCCAGGCCGGCGGGACCATCATGCGGATGGCGTTATACAGGTCCATGCCGCCGGTCATCAGCACTTCGAGCATGTTGTCCATGCTCGAGGAGTCGGAGCCGCGGGTATTGACGATCTCGTCGAGCTCGGTGATGTCGGGCAGCAGCTCGTTGACGAAGTTTTCCTTGCGCGAGTTGGCCCAGCCGCGGTTGGCCTCGATGGTGTTGATCTCGCCGTTGTGGGCGAGAAAGCGGAACGGCTGGGCGAGCGGCCAGCGCGGCGCGGTATTGGTCGAAAAGCGCTGGTGGAACACGCAAATTGAGGTCTCGAGGCGCTCGTCGCCCAGGTCGCGATAGAAGTTCGGCAGGTCGACGGGCATCATCAGGCCCTTGTAGGAAACCACCTTGGTCGACAGCGAGCAGACATAGAAGTCCTCGTCGCCGCGCAGCTTCTCTTCGGCCTGACGACGCGCCATGAACAGATCGACGTTGAACGCCTGATCGAGGCGGTCGTCGCTGGGCTCGACGAAGATCTGGCGGATGCGCGGCAGGCACTCGAGAGCCATTGGCCCGCATACCTCGGGATCGATCGGCACATCGCGCCAGCCGCGCACATTGACCTGACGGGCCGCCAGCTCGGCTTCGAGCACCTCGCGGGCACGCGCCTCGCGGGCATCATCGTCGGGCAGGAAGATACACCCCACGGCAAAGCGCGCGCCCAGCTCGACGCCCAGCGAATCGCGCGCCAGGGCACGCATGAAGCCCATCGGCATGGTGAACAGCAGCCCGCAGCCGTCGCCAGTCTTGCCGTCGGCGGCGATCCCACCACGGTGAGTCATGCAGGTCAGCGACTCGATGGCGGTTTTCAGCAGGTCGTGGCTGGCCTGGCCTTGCATATGGGCGATCAGGCCGAAGCCACAGTTATCGCGGAACTCGCCAGGCTGGTGGAGACCTCTCATCATGGGCGTGCCTCACAGAAATCCAGGGGACTTGTGTCCAGATTGAAAGCGCAGTATATTTTTATGTTTTTTATAATTTTTACGATCATTTTTCGACCGTGTTCGGGCGCCAAAAGGCCGACCAGAATAGCCAGTCTCCCCCCCGAGCGCAATTCCCGCGCCCCCTGATCGCCACGAGAAACTCCCCGAAAAACGCGTGCTTAGCGACTTGCTAACGATAATTCCCAAGCCACTCAATGGCTTAGCAAGGCATTTATTCCATCCGCGCCGACCGATCCTCTCGGCCGAAAACGCTGGCTACTCCCAGTATCGACGACGATTTTCGCCATGCCAATCGTGCATACGCCATGCGAATAGAGGCAATCAGCCGTTCCCCGGCATCGCCCCGACACAAAATGTATGGTCAGCCTGGCTTTTGCAACGGGGATCTACGACATTGACAAAGTGGGCTTGCGCCAATGTATTCGGGCTCTCGATGGGCACGCATCACTGGCGCCCGGCCCTCGATGAGAAGCCGCGCCCGTCCGACCTCAAAAAACCCACAGCATCAACGTGCTGTTTTTGTGATCAGGTTCTCGGACAGGCAGTGAGCCGTTTGTCGTCATCGCGATCCTACGCCGCAAAACCCGTGGCAGGGTATCTCCTCTCAGGCGAGCGTCGCCCCCGGCGAGGGACGGAACTCACCGCCCTTGGCCAGGATCGCCCAGGCGATTCTGGCCAGCTTGTTGGCTAAGGCACAGGCCACGACATTCGAATGCCGTCGACAACCCAGCTCTCTCAGCCAGCCACCTAAGCGGTCGTGGCGTTGGTCCTGGCGCTGCATCACCGCGCGAGCGCCCTGCACCAGCAAGCGTCTGAGGTGGCCATCGCCGCGTTTGCTGATACCCAGGAGTCGCGGCTTTCCGCCGGTTGCGTACTGGCGAGGCACCAGCCCCAAGGAAGCGGCGAACTCACGTCCCGAACGGTAGTGCGAGGCATCACCCACCGCGCCGACGATGGCGCTGGCCGTGATGGGACCGATCCCCGGCACCGTCATCAAGCGGCGGGCACTATCATTACAGCGGGTATGCTGCTCGATCATTTTCTCGAGAATCGTGATCTCGTCACTTAGCCAGGTGTAATGCCCTTGGAGGCGTTGAGCCAGCGCCACGAAGGCGGGCGGCAAGCCCTCCAGATAGGCCGCGAGACGACGGATCGCCGCATGCCCGACCGGCAAGGCCACCCCAAATTCGAGCAGGAAGCCGTGCAGGCGATTCATAATCGCGGTGCGTTCGGCGACCAGCCCTTGGCGAGTACGGTGTAGCGCGGAGAGGATCTGCTGGTCTTCGCTCTTGATCGCTGCGAAGCGCATGGTCGGACGTGAGGCCGCTTCGCAGATCGCTTCGGCATCGACGAAATCGTTCTTGTTGGTCTTGACGAAGGGCTTGACGTACTGCGGCGGGATCAGCCGCACGTCGTGCCCTAACGCTTGGAGCTGACGGGCCCAGTAATGGCTTCCGGCACAGGATTCCATGACCACCCGGCAGGCCGGCTGTTGGGCCAGTTGCGACAGCAGTTTCTGGCGTGACAGTGCCTTGCGAAACAAGGGCTTGCCGTGGCGGGTTTGAGCATGCAGATGGAAGCTGCGTTTACCCAGATCGATACCAATGATGGCGGGCGTGGTCATGAGCGTGGTCCTCTGAAAAGAAGAAGCCCAGCAAGCATAGCCTGCTGGGCTTCGAGGTCAGGCTGACCATCTCATTAAACCCGCCGGGTTTACCAGGCGGGTTTCAGGCGCAACGACACCGGCGAACCGGCGTCCGCTGTTAGCGCTTTTCAGGCGCGAGGATAGTCTTCGATAAACGCCCGCAGCTCATCCGGCGGAGTGCGATCATCAATGCAGGCCTCGCCAAGCGCGCTCAGCAATACCAGGCGAATCCGCTCGTCGAAGTTCTTCTTGTCGAGGCGCATACGGGCAATGAAGTCGTCGGCACTCATCATCGCCGGTGCGGCGGTGGGCAGGCCGGCGGCGACGAGCAACGCCTCGCAGCGCGCGACGTCGTCGGCACTCAGCCAGCCGAGCCGCCGTGACAACGCGGCGGCCATCGCCATGCCGCTGGCCACGGCCTCGCCATGCAGCCAGGCGCCATAGCCCTGGTGCGCCTCGATGGCATGGCCAAAGGTATGCCCCAGGTTGAGCAGCGCGCGCACCGCCTGCTCGGTCTCGTCCTCGGCGACGATCGCCGCCTTGGTCGCGCAGCTGCGCAGGATCGCCTCGCTGAGCAGCGCGTCGTCGAGTTCGCGCAACGCAGCCATGTTGGCCTCGAGCCAACCCAGGAACTCGCGATCGCGGATCAGCCCGTACTTGATCACTTCGGCGAGCCCCGCCGACAGCTCGCGGCCCGGCAGGCTGTGCAGAGTGGCGGTGTCGACGAGCACCGCTCGCGGCTGCCAGAAGGCGCCGATCATGTTCTTGCCGCGCGGGTGATTGACGCCGGTCTTGCCACCCACCGAGGAATCGACCTGGGCGAGCAGCGTGGTGGGCACCTGAATGAAGGCCACGCCGCGCTGATAGCAGGCCGCGGCATAGCCGGTCATGTCGCCGACCACCCCGCCGCCCAGCGCGATCAGCGTGCAGCGGCGATTGAAGCCGGCCTCCAGCAGGGCATCCCAGATGCGCTCCACCGTGGCCAGGGTCTTGGTCTGCTCGCCATCGGGCAGGATTACCTGGCGCACCGTCAGGTCCTCGCCGAGTCCACGCTTGAGCGCATCGAGATACAGTGGCGCAACGCTCTCATTGGTGACGATCATGACCTGGCTGCCGGCCAGGTAGGGACGCAGGTGGGCGGGGTTACCGAGCAACCCCGGACCGACGTGAATCGGGTAGCTGCGCTCGCCGAGCTCGACGGTCAGGGTGCGAATGGCGGGCGCGGCGAGCACGGACATGGCAGCTATACCTTGGCTTGTAGCGGATCGACGAGACGCTCGACACGCTTGAGGATATCGTTGACGACCGCTCGCGGGCCGCGTCGGTCGGTACGCACCAGCAGATCGGCGGTGGCGCGGTAGAGCGGATCGCGCAGTTCGAACAGCCCGCGCAATACCGCCTCGGGGTCCTTGTTGCGCAGCAGCGGGCGATTGCGGTCCTTGGCGGTGCGGCGTAACTGCTGCTCGACCGTGGTGTAGAGATAGACCACCGTGCCGCGTTCACGCAGCGCACGGCGATTGGCCTCGTTCATCACCGCCCCGCCGCCGGTAGCCAGCACGATCTCCGACAACCCGGTCAGCTCGTCGATCATCGCCACTTCGCGCTCGCGAAAGCCGGCCTCGCCCTCGATATCGAAGATCCAGGGAATATCCGCACCGCAACGTGCCTGGATCTCGTGATCGCTATCCAGGAAATCGCGCTGCAACTCGGCCGCCAGCAGGCGGCCAATGGTGCTTTTGCCGGCCCCCATGGGGCCGACCAGGAAAATATTGGGAAAACCCTGCATCAGCGAATCGCCAGATTGTCCTCGATGATCTTCGGAGTAATGAAGACTAACAATTCTACCTTCTCATTGCTCTCCTCGGTATAGCGGAATAGCTGTCCGAGCAAAGGAAGGTCGCCGAGAAATGGTGTCTTGAACAGATTGCGCAGCTGCTGGGTGGTTAGGATACCGCCCAGCACCACGGTTTCGCCGTTGTTGACCAGCACCTGGGTCTGGATCTGATTGGTGTCGATGGCCGGCGCACCGGCGAAGCTGGTGTCCGAGACATCGTCGTTGTTGATGGTCAGGTCCATGATGATGCGATCGTCGGGGGTGATCTGCGGGGTCACCTCCAGCGACAGCACCGCCTCCTTGAACTCGACGTTGGTCGCGCCGCTCGAGGTCGCCTCCTGATAGGGAATCTCCTGCCCCTGCTTGATGACCGCGGTCTGCTGGTTGGCGGTAATCACCTTGGGCTGCGAGATGGTCTGGCTCTTGCCTTCGCTCTCCAGCGCGCGCAACTCGAGATCGAGCAGGATGTCGCCCGACAGGTAACCGAAGCTGAACGCCGACGCCGGGCTGACGTCGTTGCCCAGGTCGACCGCCAGCCCGCCGCCGTAGGAGGCTGGATCGTTGGCGGTGGTGGGCACCGTCGAGGCATTGCCATCCGCGGCCCCGCTGAGATCGAAACGGCTGCCGCGGGGCGACGACAATCCCCAGTTGACGCCCAGCTCCTGGGTCGCGCTGTCGCGTGCAATCACGATACGCGCCTCGATCTGCACCTGGCGCACCGGGATGTCGAGCTGATCCAGCGTCCGGCGAATCGCCTCGATCCGCTCGGGGGTCTCCTGCAGCAACAGCGTGTTGGTGCGTGCATCGACACTCACCCGGCCACGTTCGGAGAGCAGCCCCAGACCATTCTCGCCGCGCAGCAGGCTGGCCAGTTCGCCGGCCTTGGCATAGCGCACCTGGATGTACTGGGTGGTCAGCGGCGCGAGTTCCTGCTGCTGGGCCTGGGCCTCGAGTTCCTGACGCTCCATTGCCGCCAGCTCGTTGGCCGGAGCGACCACCAGCACGTTACCCGACTGGCGGCTGGCCAGGCCGTGGCTCTTGAGCACCAGGTCGAGCGCCTGGTCCCAGGGAACGTCCTGCAGGTTGAGGGTCACGCTGCCCTGCACGCTATCGCTGGCCACCACATTGAGCCCGGTGAACTCGCCGATGATCGACAGCACTTCGCGAACCTGGATGTCCTGGAAATTGAGGGTGATGCGCTTGCCGGTGTAGGGAAAGCGCTCGCGCTCCTGCTCGCGCTGTTCGGCGCGACTGACCGGCTTGGCCTCGATGATCAGTTGCCGGCCGCTCTGGGTCGACAACAGCGTATATTCGCCGCGGGTGGTGATTGCCAGGGTAGTGTCCTGCGCGCTGCCCTGGGGCACGATGCGCTGCATCGGCGTGCCGAAATCGCTGACGTCGAGCACCTGGTTCCATTCCGCCGGCAGCGCGACGTCGTCGAGGGTCGCGACGATTCGGCCGCCACGCTCGCTGACCCGGGTATCGACGCCGTCACGATCGAACGTCACCACCAGCCGGCTGGCGTCGTTGCCGCCGCGCCGGAAATCGATATCGGTAATCTGCGGTTCCCGCGAGCTTGGCATCGACGCGCTCGACACCGGGGCAGCCGTGCGTCCCGCATCGCTGGCGTGACGCGCGCCCGACGTCGAATCGTCGACGCCCTCGCCCAACCGCAGCACTAGGGTGTCGTCCTGCTCGCGGGTGGCGTAGGGCAGCGCCTTATCGAGGGTCAGCACCAACCGGGTCCGGTCGCCGGCCGCCAGCGCCACGAGACTATCGACCCCGGCGAGACCCAGCTCGAAGCGTCGCTGGTCGAGTTCGTTGGCGGTATCCATCAGATCGATGGCCAGGCGCGGCGGTGAATCGATACGATAGCCGCGCACCTCGGGGACCCCGCCCGAAAAGTGCAGCATGACATCGAGCTGGCCGTCGCTGCGCTGCTCGAAATCCATGTCCGTCAGCGTCGACGCGGCCAGCGCCGGGCCTGCCAGCGCACACAGCCCAACCGTCAGCAGTGTGCCAATCAATCCCCTCATGTCGTTCCCCTGTAACCGACTTCCTGGCGGGTCAATCCCGCTGCCGTGACTCGGCCTTGTTATCGAGCGAAAGCGTGCGACGGCGCTCTACCCAGCCGCCCTGGCCGTTGGAGACGATCTCCACCAGATGAATATCGCGATCGGTGATCGTGCTGATGCGGCCGAAATCGCTACCCATGCGCATCCCCGCATAGACGCGGTGCACCTTGCCTTCGGGATCGCGCACCAGCGCGGAGTTGCGGCCGTCGACCGCGAGCGTGCCGATCAGTGTCAGCGCGTCGAGCGTGAAGCGCTCGAGCGCCTCGCGGGGGCGGCTCAGATCCGGCTTCAAGTCGTTGCCGTTGTCCGCCGGGTCATTGGTGGCCGGCTGCTCCGGCTGGAACGGGCTGCGTGCGCCCGCCTGATCGTAGGTGACCGGCTGGTAGTCCGGCGTCTCGGGCAACGCCGGCAGCTCACCGCTGGGCTTGGCGCGCAGGTCCGCCAGACGCTGGTCGAGCGCATCCAGCCGGGCATCGCTGCATCCGGCCAACAGCGTCACGGCCAGCAGCGCGAAATAGCATGGCCAGCATTTCATGGCGCCTTCCCCCCGGCTGCTTCGGCCGCCGGTTCGCGGTGGTTGTAGGTCTTGGCGAGCATCGACAGCCGCAAGGTGTCCTGGCCCTCGACCGGTACCAGCGTGAAGTCGTGCAGGGTGACGATGCGCGGCAACCCGGCGACGCCCGAGAGAAACGCGGCGATACGGTGATAGTCGCCACGCACCTGGATATCGAACGGCTGTTCGATGTAGAACTCCTGCATCACCGGGCTGCGCAAGCGAATGAAATCGATGGATAGCTGATTCTCGAGCGCGGTGTCGCTGATGTTGTCGAGCAGCGACGGCACCTCGGCGCCGGTCGGCAGCATCTCCAGCAGTTCGGCCATCCGCGACTCCAGGGTAGCCATCTGCCCGCGCATCGCCGGCAGGTTGGCCGCCTGATAGGCCTTGCTCTCGTATTGCCGGAGCAGCGTTTGCTCCTGCTCGCGCGCCTGCTCGAAACGCGCCATCTTGGGCGCGGCGACGAAGTGATACATGCCCCAGAACAGCAACACCAGCATCAGCACGCAACAGATCGCCTGCAGCGATACCGGCCAGCGCCCGGCCTCGCGCAGATCGAGCTCACGCCAGTCGACGCCGCGCAGGCGTTGCCATTCGGCTTTCAATTTGCCGCTCATGGCTTCGCCTCCTGGGCCAGAGCCGGCGCGCTGGCCACCTCGTCGACGGTCATGTCGAAACGCCGCAATCCGGCGTCGTTGGTCTCGACTTCCGCGAGCGTCGGCACACCAAGCACCTCGCGGGCCGCCAGCGCGCGCATCTGGTCAGACACCTGACGATTGGTCTCGGCCAGCCCGGCGAGCCGCAACCGCTCACCCTCCCGCGACAGGCGGGTATAGTAGACGCCGCCCTCGAGACTGGTCGCCAGCTGATTGAACACGCGTACCGTCTGCGGCCGGCTGAACTGCAGCTCGCGTATCAGCTCGATCTGGGTCAGCATCTGCTCGCGGGCCTCGCGAAACTCGCGCAACGTGCTGATGTCGCGGTCGAGCTGTTCTCCCTGCGCCTCGACGTACCGGTTGCGCTGCTGTTGAACGTCAAGCTGGTGCTGGTAGAAGGCCGACACCAGCCAGCCGGCGCCGATGCCCGCCAGCGCCGCAACACCGAGGATCAACTGAAAACGCTTGCTGCGCCGCTCGCGGCGCGCCTCGCGCCAGGCCAGCAGGTTGATTTCAATGCTCATGAGCGCACCCTCATCGCCAGGCCGCAGGCGGTAAGCATCGCCGGGGCATCGCTGGCCAGGGTATGGATGTCGATACGCGAGTTGATCGCCATACGCAGGAAGGGATTGGCCACCTCGATCGCCAGGCCGCTGTCCTCGCTCAGGCGCTCCTTGAGCCCGGGAATCACGCTCGAGCCGCCAGCCAGGATCAACTGGGTGACCTCGGGATTACGTCCCGCCGTGTAATAAAGCTGCAACGAGCGTCCGATCTGCTGGGCCAGCGTATCGAGGAAGGGGTTGAGCACGTCGCTCTGGTAGTCGTCCGGCAAGCCGCCGCGCTTCTTGGCAAGCCCGGCCTCTTCGAAGCTCAATCCGTAACGGCTGCGGATCTCCTCGGTCAGCTGTCGGCCGCCGAACACCGTATCGCGGCTATAGATGATGCGCCCGCCGCGCAGCACGTGAAAGGCGTTCATGTTGGCGCCGATATCGACCAGTGCCACGCATTGATCGTCGCCGACGTGCGGAAACTGATGGCGCAGCTCGCCGAAGGCCCTCTCGGTGGCGAAGGTCTCGACATCGACCGCGGCCGGCTCCAGGCCGGCCTGCATCACCGCCTCGGTCAACTGGCTGACATTCTGCTGGCGGCACGCCACCAGCAGCACGTCCTGCTGGTCGGCGAAACGTGCATTCAGTCCCAGGCGCTGGAAATCGAAGGCGACCTCGTTGAACGGAAAGGGAATATGCTTGTCGGAATCGAGTTGAATACGCGCCTCGATCTCGTCGTCGCTCAGCGAGGCGGGCAGGGTCAGGGTCTTGGTGATCGCTGCGCTGGCGGGTACCGCGACGGCGACCTGCCTGGAATGCGGACGTGCATGATCGACAGCCCGACGGATGGCCTCGACGACTTCGCTCATCTGGCGAATGCGGCGCTCGACGACCACCCCTTCGCGCAGCGGACGCACCGCATAGCTATCGACCCGATAGTGGCGGCCAGCCCGCTTGAGTTCGATCAGCTTGACGGTGGCCGAGGTGATATCGATACCGACCAGTCCCTTGCCGGACTTCCCCAGACCCAACAATGGCGTACCCCTGCGCAATCAGTTCGCGTTAGTGCGTTATCGTTATATCGGCTGAAAGCATCAAAAACTTCAGTCCCGTGCGGGTGAGATTAACTGATGTACAGCGCGTTTACACATGAGTGCCGGCGTTTTTCCGTCAACGCTGGTTCACAGGCAGCGCAGCTTCCTATAATGCGCAGTTCAATGGATAGCCTCGCTTCTCGCAGCCCGACCGCCACCCGAACACCACGGACATTGTCATTCCATGAAGCTTTTTAGACGCCTGCTGACTTCGGCCCTTTGGCTCCTGCTATCCCTGAGTGCCGCGGGAGTATTGGCCGTCATCGGCGCCGCGCTGTATTTCGCCCCCGGCCTGCCCGACGTGCGCCAGCTCCAGGGCTACGAACTCCAGACCCCGTTGCGCATCTTTACTCGCGACGACAAGCTGATCGGCGAATTCGGCGAGGAGCGCCGCGTCCCGGTCGACTTCGAGACGATCCCCGAAGACATGGTCCAGGCGTTCCTTGCCGCCGAGGACGCCAGCTTCTTCGAGCATCCGGGGGTCGATCCCAAGGGCCTGGCACGGGCCGCCGTGGAGCTCGTCGCCAGTGGCGGCGATATCCAGTCGGGCGGCAGCACCATCACCATGCAGGTGGCACGCAACTACCTGTTGACCCTGGATCGGACTTTTACCCGCAAGATCCGCGAGATACTGTTGTCGCTGCAGATGGAGCAGATCCTCTCCAAGCAGGAGATCTTCGAGCTCTACGTCAACAAGATCTACTTGGGCAATCGCGCCTACGGGATCGCCGCCGCGGCCACCACCTACTATGACAAGCCGCTGGCCGAGCTGAGCCTGGCCGAGAAGGCGATGATCGCCGGCCTGCCCAAGGCGCCTTCGGCGCTCAACCCGCTGGCCAATCCCGAGCGCTCGCTGATCCGCCGCAACTGGATCCTCTATCGCATGCGCGAGCTGGGCTATATCGATCAAAGCGCTTATGACCAGGCCGTCAAGGAGCCGCTCAGTGCCCGCCGGCATACCGCCCAGGTCGAGGTCGAGGCGTCCTACGTATCCGAAATGGCCCGCCAGTTTGCCGTCGAGCGCTTCGGCGACGCGGCCTATACCGGCGGTTATCGAATCACCACCACCCTGGACAGCCAACTGCAGACCGATGCTCGCCAGGCGCTGATCCAGGGCCTGATCGAGTATGACCTGCGCCACGGCTGGCGCGGCGCCGAACAGACGGACATCCCGCCCAGCCTGGTCGAGGCCCAGGACCAGACCCAGAAAGAAGGCTTGGAAGAAGAGCTCGGCGAATCGCCCGAAGTGATCGAGACCGCGCGCCAGGCTGCCGAGAGCAGCCGGACCCAGGTCAGCGGTATCGACGGCGACGTCAGCAACTGGCTCAAGGTGCTCGAGCGAACCCCCGATCTGGGGCCGCTCAAGCCGGCCATCGTGGTGTCCACCGCCGAACGCCAGATGCAGGTACTGACCAACGATGCCGAACTGGTGACGATCGACTGGGAAGGCCTGAAATGGGCGCGCGACTACAAGAGCGCCAAGTGGCGCGGCGAGGTGCCCGCCAATGCCACGGCGATCGCCGAGCGCGGTGCGTTGGTACGCATCATGCAGACCGACCAAGGCTGGCGGCTGTCGCAGCAGCCCGGCGCCGAGGGCGCGATCGTCGTCCTCGACCCGCAGACCGGGGCGATCCGCGCCCTGCAGGGCGGCTTCAGCTTTGCAGCCAGCAGCTTCAACCGCGCCACCCAGGCCCAGCGTCAGGCCGGCTCGATCTTCAAGCCGTTCATCTACCTGGCGGCGCTTCAGGAAGGCGACATGACCGCCGCCACGGTAGTCAACGACGCCCCGGTGGTAATGAGCGACATGGGCGGCTCCTGGCGCCCCGAAAATGCCGAGGGCGAATTCCGCGGACCGACCCGGCTGCGCGTGGGGCTCTATCAGTCACGCAACCTGGTGACAATTCGCGTGCTGCAGACGCTTGGCCTGGACAACGCGTTGCGCTTTCTCGAACACTTCGGTTTCGCCGATGGCCGTCTGCCGCATGGCCTGTCGCTGGCGCTGGGTAGCGCCTCGCTGAGCCCGCTGGAAATGGCCAACGCCTATGCGATCCTCGCCAATGGCGGCTTCAAGGTATCGCCCTGGTACATCCAGCGCGTCGAAAAGACCGGCGAGCAGCAGCCACTGCTCGAGTACACGCCCAAGGTCGCCTGCCGCGATTGCAGCACCGGGGCCAAGGAGATTCGCATCGACGGCGAGAGCTATCCGCTCGCCCCACGCGTGGTCGATCCGCAGGCGCTGTATATCCTGCGCGACATTCTGCGTGACGTCATCGAGCACGGTACTGGCCGCGGTGCGCTGGATCTCGAGCGCAGCGACATTGTCGGCAAGACCGGCACTACCAACGATCAGCGCGACGCCTGGTTCTCGGGCTTCAACAACCAGCTGGTGGCTACCGTGTGGGTCGGCAAGGATAACAACGAGAGCACCGGCGAGTACGGCTCGCAGGCGGCACTGCCGATCTGGAAGCTGTTCATGCGCCAAGCCCTCAAGGGCACTCCGGAAACCGTCCCCGAGCGCCCCGAGAGCATCGTCACGGCACGTATCGACCCGGATACCGGGCGGCGCCTGCATGACGACCAGGCGGGTGGCGTCGAGGAGATATTCCGCGAGGGCAACCTGCCTGACTACGAGCCACGGCGCATCGATAGCGAGCTGGAAGACAGCAGCGGCTCGCAGGGCACCGGTACCTACGAAGCGATTTTCTAGACACGCCTGCTTGCCGGCGACGTCTCGTCGCCGGCTCGTGCCCGCCGCCAAGCTGCCGACGGGATTGGATACGACGTGAAGAACCAGGAGTCCAACATGCCGCGGCTGATCGCCAAAGCAACGCAGACGCCGGTCGCGAGCGCCGCAGCGGCCGTGCTGTGCGTGTTGTTTTCGCCTCTGGCAGCAGCACGGGACTCGCTATTCTATGCGCCCCCGGTACCCGCCGACGACACCCCGGAATTCACCGGACAGGCCGAGCTCGGCTATAGCAGCCTGTCGGGTAACACCGACAGCTCGACGCTGCTCGCCAAGGGCCGGCTGACCTGGCTGACCGGACGCTGGATCCACACCCTGCGCGGCGAGACGCGCAAGGTCGAGGAAAACGACAACACCAGCGCCGAGCAATACCTGCTCGGCGGCCGCGAGCGCTACGAGCTCGAGGGGCCACACTACCTGTTCGGTTTCACGCGCTGGGAGAAGGACCGCTTCAGCGGCTATGACTATCAGTTCACGACCATCGCCGGCTATGGCCGTCAGCTGCTCGCCGGCCCCGACCACGTGCTATCGCTGGAAGCCGGCCCAGGCTATCGCCATGACGAGCTGGAAAATGGCGAAAGCAACGACCTGGCGGTGGGTTACGGCGCGCTGGACTATCAATGGGATTTCAGCGAAGGCTCCAATTTTCAGCAGGAGCTGTCGGTCGAGGGCACCCACCAGAATGTCACCACTCGCACCTTCTCGGCGATAACCGCGCAGCTCAACGCCCACCTCGCGTTGCGCCTGTCGCATGAGATCAAGCACAACTCGCAGCCTCCCGATGGCGCCGAGGCCAACACCGACCGCACCACCGCGGCGTCGCTGCTCTATCGCTGGTAGTCGGACCGACACAGACCCACAACTGCAAGCATCCGACCTCAAACGCAAGAAGCCGGCCTCAGGGCCGGCTTCTTGCGTCAAGCGCTCAGGCACGCAATTCGTATCAAACCCCGCCGTAGACATCCTCGACGCTGGTCAGCGGATAGTGTGCCGGAAAGGGTCGGCGTGCCACGCCGGAATCGACCGCCGCCCGCGCCACCGCCGAGGACACCCGGTCGAGCAGCCGCACATCCATCGGCGTGGGGATGATGTAGCCACGGCCATACTCCAGCGCATCGATCTCGTAGGCATCGAGCACCGCCTGCGGCACCGGCTCACGGGCCAGGTCGCGGAGCGCATAGACCGCCGCCAGCTTCATCTCCTCGTTGATGCGCGTGGCGCGTACGTCCAGCGCCCCGCGGAAGATGAACGGGAAGCCCAGCACGTTGTTGACCTGGTTGGGATAATCGGAGCGGCCGGTGGCCATGATCACGTCATCGCGGGTCTCATGGGCGAGCTCGGGATGGATCTCCGGGTCCGGGTTGGAACAGGCGAACACGACCGGGCTGGTGGCCATCTTGTTGAGCTGGTCGGCGCTCAGCAGATTGGGACCCGAGAGACCGACGAACACATCGGCGCCGTCGATCGCCTCGTCGAGGGTACGCAGCGAGGTCTCGGTGGCGAACATCGCCTTGTACTCATTGAGATCGCTACGCCCGCTGTGGATGACGCCCTTGCGGTCGAGCATATAGATGTTCTCGGTCAGCGCGCCGCAGGAAACCAGCAACTTCATGCAGGCGATCGCCGCCGAACCGGCACCCAGACAGACGATACGCGCCTCGGCGAGCGGCTTGCCGGCGATCTCCAGCGCATTGAGCATGCCCGCGACGGTGACGATGGCGGTGCCGTGCTGGTCATCATGAAAGACCGGAATGTCGCACTGCTCGACCAGCGTACGCTCGATCTCGAAACATTCGGGGGCCTTGATGTCCTCGAGGTTGATACCGCCCCAGGTGCTGGCGATGCGCGAGACGGTATCGATGAACGCCTGCGGACTCTCGGCATCGACCTCGATATCCACCGAATTGATGCCGGCGAAACGCTTGAACAAGACGCCCTTGCCTTCCATGACCGGCTTGCTGGCCAGCGGACCGAGATTGCCCAGGCCAAGCACCGCGCTCCCGTCGGAGATCACCGCGACCAGATTGCCCTTGCCGGTATACAGGTAGGCATTCTCGGGATCCTTGGCGATCTCGCGGCACGGCTCGGCCACGCCCGGGCTGTAGGCCAGCGCCAGGTGCTTGGCGGAGGCCGTCGGCTTGGTGATCTCGACGGATAGCTTCCCGGGAAAGGGTTGCGAATGGTAATCCAGGGCGGCCTGCTTCTTGGCGTCTGTCATGCGCGTGATCCGGTCGTTCGGGAGGTGTGACGGTCAGAATATAGAAAAAAGCTCAACCCAACAACTTGAGCCAAGTATTTGTCTTGGCAGGCTTTTAAGCGCTAGTTTGAAAATATTTCCAGTATTGGCTGAGCGTTATGGCTAGCCTCTTTGGCATAACGTCCAGCTTATTGGAAACACCGTTCGATATCCTTCGCAACATGGACTTTGAAAGCCTCGGCGGGCGCCTAGCGCTCCCCGCCGATCCCTCTTCAAAGTCTTCATCAGTCGTTAAAGTCTTCATCGGTCGCTAAAGGCTTTCGTCGTTAAGCTAGAGGCTTTCATCGGTGCGCTGACGATTGCCGTGATCGAGCCGTTCGATCGCCGCATTGCCCTGACGCGACAGCGCATCGAGCCGCTCGATCTGCTCGTCGAGCCGTGGCAAGGCCTGCTGGCGGTAGCGCGAGACGTCATCCAGCGCCGCCATGACTTCGCTGAACGCTTCCTCGAGAGTCTCCCGGTCGAGCGTCGCCGAGGCCGCGCGGCTCTGGATTTCCACGCCCTGGGCGCGCAATGACCGAGCGGTACCGGCGATCATCGCCGAGGTCGACTGGTTGAGCGCCTCGACACGATCGAGCACCAGCCGCTGATTGGCTAGCGCCATGGCCACCGTCACCGCCACGGTAAGCGCCGAGACGGTGACGTTGATCGCCCGGTCGACGCCGCGCATCAGCTCGCGGTTGTTACGGATCACCACCTCCAGCGCCAGCACGCCCTGCTGGCTGACCGCGAGTTGCTGCTGAAGATCGACGATGCGCTGACGCAATGGAAACAGCAGTTCCTCTTCGATGAAGGTGCGTTGATCGACGCTGGGCCGCTGCGGGTCGTCATCGGGACGCGCATCGGCAGCGGCGACCAGCCGTCGATCGATCAATTGACCCAGCGATACCTGGCGCTGCAATTGGCCGGCCATGTCGCGCAGTGCCTGTTGATCGTCGCTCAGCGTCAGGTTGTCGCGGCGCAGCATCTCGCGCCCGCCTTCCAGGTCGTGGATGATCGCATCGAGCGCCTGCTGGGCGTTCTCGAACTTCTGGAAATAGCGCTGCAAGCGGCTACCCACCCCGGGCAGGCGCGCCAATACCCGATCGAGCCCGCCGCCGCCCAGCGAGTGCCGCTGCGGGTCGAGATCCTGCATGCGCGAGCGCAGCTTGCCGAGCGACTCGGCGACCGGCCCGCCTTCGTCGCCCTGACGGGCCAGGCGGCGCAGCGGCGTCTGCAGCATCTCGCTCTGGTGGGCGGCCTGGCGCTGCAACTCGAGGCCCATCTCGTCGACCGCGCGGCGTGGCGCCTCGGCCCCGCCCTCGCCCGGCTTCAGCAAGCCGTCGACGAACTCGTCGGCCAGCGCCGCCAGCTCGCCCTCGTCGGGATCGCGGCGAGCGTCGCCTGACAGCCCCGCGGCGATCTCCTCCACCGCCGGCAGCGCCAGTCGCCGGTTGGCGTCCTGTCCGTCTCGATCGTCACGCTGGTCGTTCATGTCCGGCTCCTCGCGGGTTGGCACAATCCGAATGACGCCTGCTGGCAATGTCACTCCTTATCAATCATACCTACTGGTCAATCACACCTACTGGCTGCGCCCGTAGCGCGCCGCGCCCTCGGCGAAGCGGCGCAGGTCGCCGAGCGCCCGCTCGGCGGCCACCGAGGCCTGCGGTCGCTGGGTCTCGACCCGCGCCAGTGCCACGGCGGTATCGTCCAGCGCCGTCAACGCCGCCTCGTTGCGCGCCGACAGCTCACGCAGATGACGCTCGGTATCGGCGATAAGTTCCAGGCGGCGCTTCAGTGCCAGGCGTTCGGCCACGCTCAGCGTCTTGCGTTCACGATCCAGCCGGCGTCTGACGAAGTCGCCGTCGACACCGGCCACACTGCGCGCCTGGGCGGCCATGCGGGTGAGGTTGTCCACTGCGCCCAGGCAGACCTCGTTGACCAGCCCATGGGCGCGCTGATAAGCCAGCTCGGCGCGGTCGAAACGCGCCGCGAGCACCGATTCGACATGCCGGTAGCGGCTGTACAGCCGGTCGGCCTGTACCGCCACGTCCTCGCGGGAGAGCTTGAGCAGTTCGCCCTTGGCCGCGCACAGTGCGAGCACCAGCTCGCCGGCATCGGCCGGCGGGTGTTCGGGGTCGAGGCTCAGCACCCCGCGCTCCTGCGCCTCGCGCTGGCGTTCGGCGCGTTGCCGCGAGTCCTCGGCCGCCTGCCGCCGGGCCTTACGCCGCGCTCGCCAACGCTGCCACCAGTTGCGCGCCCGGCGCTCCACCGGCAGCTCGACGGCGATCGCCACCAACCCCGCCAGCCAGCCGCCCAGCGATGGATCGAAGCCGCCCCACAGCGAGGTCAGCCAGAATACGAACGCCACGAACGGCACCAGCAGCCAGTAGCGCACGATGACCTGAACGCGATTGGGGTCGAGTTCCGCCAGCGCCAGCCGTGGACTGGCCATGCCGATCAGAAACCACGGCAGGCAGGTGATGAACAGCCCATAGGCCATACCTTGCAGAAATCCCAGCATACGATGCGGTTCCGCCAACCAGGGTAGGAAGAATGATTGTAGGGAAGGCCCGGCGCGGTATAAAGCGGCATCGAGACACGGCAACCGCAGTCAGGGCTGAGCCGGCGAAAAGCCCGAGAGAAGGCGCTGTGAATATCTCTCTGTACGCTACCGACCGTCGGACCTTCTCTTTGGCTTGTCCCCGGCGCTCCTCGTCAGAGCCGCGTAACCAAGCGCCGTTTCACTAGCGAGGGTCGCCGAGCGCCCACCAGGCGGGCAGCAATCGGGCCACCCGCGGCTCGCCGAAGCGATCGTCGATCAGATGTACGCTGCCGCGATCCTCGGGTGCGCGGATCACTCGCCCGGCGGCCTGGACCACCTTCTGCAGGCCGGGATACAGATAGGCGTAGTCGTAGCCGCGGCCGAACTGCGCCTCGAGGCGCCGGCGGAACTGCTCGGTGACCGGGTTGACCTGGGGCAGGCCCAGGGTGGCGACGAAAGCCCCGACCAGGCGTTCGCCGGCCAGGTCGATGCCCTCGCCAAACGCTCCGCCGAGCACCGCGAAACCGATCCCTCGCCCGTCCGCGGCGAAGCGTTCGAGAAACGCCTGGCGCTCGGCCTCGTCCATGCGCCGCGACTGCCGCCACAGTGGAATCGATGGAAATTCGGCGGCGAAGCGCTCGGCGACCTGATCGAGATAGGCGTAACTGCTGAAGAACGCCAGGTAATTGCCCGGGCGGCGGCGATACTGCGCGGCCATCAGCGCGGCGATCGGCTCAAGCGACGCGGGCCGATCAGCGTAGCGGGTGGAGATCGTGCGCACCCGATGCACGCTCAACTGCTCCGCCGAGAACGGCGAGGCCGATTCGAGCCAGGGCGTGGCGTCGGGCAGCCCGAGCAGGTTGCGATAATAGTCGGCCGGGCCGAGCGTCGCCGAAAACAGCACCGCGCTGTGCGCGGCGGCGAAGCGCGGGGCAAGAAAGCCGGCCGGCACCACGTTGCGACAGCACAGCCGCGAGAGCCGCGCGCCGCGCCGCCCGTCGCGCAGCGTCACGTCGTAGAGTGAATGCTCATCGTACAGCTCGCCGAGCCGTGCCAGATGCAGGGCGTCCAGATAGAAGCGCTGCAGGCCGCTGTCCAGCGCGAACGGATGCTCGCTGTGGTAGTCGCCGATCGCCGCAGTCAGGCCCTGCAACGCGCCCAGCAGACGCTGCGGTGGCGCGTCGAGCACCTGATAGTCGCCACTGCTCGCATTCTCGCCCGCCTCGCCATTGAGCGCGCGCCACTGGCGCTCGACGCGTTCGAGTGGCTTCTTGAGCGGGCCCGGGGCGCTGCGCTTGAGTGAGCGCAGCGCACCCTGATCGAGCTCGGCGGTGTACATGCCGCGCCCGCGTTCGACCAGGTTGTGGGCCTCGTCGATCAGCAGCGCGACGCGCCAGCGGTTCTCGAGCGTCAGCGCGTAGAGCATCGCGTGTAGGTCGAAATAATAGTTATAGTCGCCCACCACCACATCGCACCAGCGCGCCAGCTCCTGGCCCAGGTAGTAGGGACAGATGTGGTGGGCCAGGGCGATCTCGCGCAGCGCCGCACGCTCCAGCCGGCCGTGACGCACCGCCGCCGCCCTGGCCTCGGGCAGGCGATCGTAGAAGCCGCTGGCCAGCGGGCAGGAATCGCCGTGACAGGCCTTGTCCGGGTGCTCGCAGGCCTTGTCGCGGGCGGTGAGCTCGAGCACGCGCAGCGGCTTCGGCGCTTCGGACACAGGCTCATTTTGCGCATCGTCGGGCGCAAGTGTAGCCAGCGCATCGAGCGCCAGCCGCCGCCCGGGTGTCTTGGCGGCCAGAAAGAACAGTCGGTCGAGGCGCTGACGCGGCATCGCCTTCAACATCGGGAATAGCGTGCCCAGCGTCTTGCCGATCCCGGTGGGCGCCTGCAGCATCAGACAACGCCCGGTACCCGCCGCCTTGTAGACCGATTCGGCCAGCTCGCGCTGCGCGGGGCGAAATCCAGCATGCGGGAAGCGCAGTGCCTCGAGCGCGCTATCGCGACGCTGTCGGTGGGCGAGTTCCTGTTCGGCCCAGGCCACAAAGCGCCGGCATTGGTCGGCGAAGAACGCCTCCAGCGTCGCGGCGTCGAAGCGCTCCTCGATCAGCGTCTCGCGCTGACTGATCACATCGAGATAGACCAGCGCCAGACGCACCTCATCGAGCCCGCGTTCGCGGCACAGCAGCGCGCCGTAGACCTTGACCTGCGCCCAGTGCAGGCGACGGTGGTTGTCGGGCATCGACGCCAGCTCGCCGCGAAAGGTCTTGATCTCCTCGAGCCGATTGCGAGCCGCGTCGTAACCGTCGGCGCGACCACGCACTTCGAGCGTGGCGTACTCGCCGGCAAGCGGGATTTCGCGTTGGTAGTCGGCACCACGCCGCCCGGCGACCAGTGCATGGCCGGCGATGCCCTCCTGGGCGGTCGGCGACGGCGTGAAGCGCAGGTCGAGATCGCCGCCGCGTGCGGTGAACTCGCATAGCGCACGTACCGCTACGCGATAACTCAAGTACGTACCGCCTCGCTCACCACATCGCCCGCACTCTCCCCCGTACTCTCGCCCGGCGCCCAGCGCACATGGCAGACGCTGACCGGCATGCCGTGGCGCTCAAAGAACGCAAGCCAGCGGCGCTGATTGTCCTGCAGGCGATCGCCCGGGCCCTTGACCTCGATCATCCGATAACGCCCCTCGCCCGGCCACAGCTGGATCAGGTCAGGCAGCCCGGCGCGGTTGGCGGGGATGTCGGCCAGCAGCCGCTCGAAGCACAGCCGCAGGTGGGCTGCCGGCAGGCAGGCCAGCGCCTGCTCGAGCAGCGCCTCGGGCAGGCACTCCCAACTGACGAAGGGCGACTGGATGCCGCATTTTTCGGCGTAGGTGCGGCGCATGAGCGTCTGGTAGGCGCCGCTTTCCAGGTTCGCCAGGCAGCCGTCGAACAGCGCACGACGCCGCACGTGGAAATCATGCTGGGCAAGATCCGCCGGGCCGCGCTGGAAGGGGTTGAAGAACGCCCCGGGCAGCGGTGCGAAGATCGCCTCCCAGCAGAGCAGCCCGAACAACCCGCCGATCAGGGTGTTCTCGACATAATGCACCGGCGCATCGGGCGTGCCCAGATGCGCCTGCACCGTGCGCTCCACCGACAGCCCGGCGAACGGCAGCTCGAGATCGAGCCGCTCGATCTTGGCCGGCGCACGCGACACCGGACGCGGCAGGCCCAGCCGGCGATGCAGCCGCGGCAGCACCCGCGCGAGTTGCTGATGCTCCGCCTCGCTCTCCGGTTCAAGCTCGGCCGCGCGCGCCAGTGTCAGCGCCTCGTCGAAGCGCTCGAGGCGTTCGAGCATGCGCAGTCGACGGCCACGCGCACCGGCATGATTGGAGCGGGCATACAGGTCATGGGCGGTCTGCAACTCACCCTGGCGCTCGCTGTGCTGGGCCAGCCGATACAGCAACTTGGCGCGGCGCGCCTCGAGCCAGGGGTTGGCGTGGGCCTCGCGCGGCACGGCGGCGTCGATCGCGCTCACCGGCTCGTCGGCGGCCAGACGTTCGCGGCAACGGTGCAGATGCAGGTAATCGTCGATATCATCACGCGAGGCGAAGGCCCGCGACTCACGCGAGAAGGCGACCCGCTCGTAGCGCGCCATGCCCAGGTCGGCGAGCACGAATTCGCTCCAGCTCTGATGGAGATTGCCGAAGAACATCAGCCGCAGGCGTTCGCACAGCGCATCGACCTTGAGCGCCAGGATGGTCTCGTTCTCGAGTCCCCACTCGGCAAGCGTGCGCGGCGGCTCATCGGCCTCGCCCAACGCCGCCAGCCAGTCGCGCTTGCTGGCCTGGCGCAGGCCGAGCCCGGCCAGCCGCTCGGCGAACAACCGCTGCAGCTCGGCCTTGGTGAGCAGCGCGAATAACTCCTCGAGGGTCAGCGACGGTGTCGAATCGATCAAGCCCTGGGCGATCAGCGGTGTCAGCGCCGGGGCCAACGGCTCGGTCTCGTCGACCTGCGCTGCGCCGATCTCCGCGGCGATTTCCGGGTAGTCGAGCCTGGAGCGGCGGAACAGTGCGCCCTTGCGCATGACCATCCGCACCAACAGCGCCTGCGAAGCGCGCGACAACTCGCCGAAGGCGTCGATGAATACGCGCTCGTCCTCGCTCAGCAAGTCGCCGTAGCGCTCGCCCAGCCAGGCGAGCACGGTCTTGAAGTTGACTAGATAGTAGAAGGGATCGTCGAGGGTCTGGCGGGCCATGCGCTACCACGGATAACTGGTTATTCATCCATGGTACGCGCCGACCGCGCCAGCGACAATCCGGTTCGGCCAGACCTGTTCGACCGAACCGACTAGGCTCATCCGGCACAGAATGACGTTAGGGAAACGCTGAATAAATAGGCGAGCGGAATCAAGCGCGAGGCGTACGGAGCACAGGAACCGGAGCATATGGGTATATGTGAGGATTCCGTCCGGGCTGGCGCACCAGCACCGCACAACGTAGCGATTGGTCCGCGCAGACATTTATGCAGTTTTCCTCAGCGCAGATCGGGGTTGAGCGTATAAGTCCCGGTCACGGTGGCCTGCCCGAGGATATGCCCCTGCATCGCCCCCAGCGCTTCGTCGCCGGTGAACTCGCCGCGCATGTCGAGCTTTTCGACATCGAGCGCGTAGACGGTGAAATAATAGCGATGCGTCAAATCGTCGTTCCACGGCGGGCACGGGCCGTCGTAGCCGCCGTAGGTACCGCCCATGTCGGGATCGCTGGCGAGAAAGCCGGTAAAGCTGTTGATGCCCGCCAGACCCAGCTTGCCCTGCCCGGGCTGCTTGCCCTTGGGCGTCACGCCGTCCGAGGCCGCGCCCTCATCGATCTGGTGGACGTCGCCGGGAATGTTGAGCAGTACCCAATGATAGAAATCGACGCGCGCCATGTCCGTCGGCAGCCGCTTGCCCTGCTGATTGACGTCGGACGCATCGCCCGGCACGTCGGGGTCGCAGACGATCACCGCGAAGCTCTGCGTGCCCTGGGGGATTTCGGTCCAGTGCAGCGCCGGGTTGCGATTCGGCCCGAGCGTCATCGGCTCGCCATCGCCGGGCACGCCGAAGGCGAACGTATCGGGGATCGGCTGCTGGTCCTCGATGCCGTGAACGGTTAACTTCATGATCACCTCCATGGATCGTTACGCATGATGCCACCAGCCTAGCCTAGCCCCGGGGGCTTCGGCCAGACAGACTGACGACGCATCGACACCCTTTCGAGGACCTACATGACCACCCGGCAAGCCACCCCCTTCGCCAACGAGAGTCGACCCGCCACTCCCGCCGAACTGGGCTTTTACATGCCCGCCGAGTTCGCCCCGCATGACGCCTGCTGGATGCTCTGGCCGCAGCGCCCCGATAACTGGCGCTACGGCGCCAAACCGGCCCAGGCGGCGTTCGTCGCCGTCGCCCGGGCGATCGCCGAGAGCGAGACGGTGTTCGTCGGCGTCAACGACGATCAGTACGAGAACGCCCGCAACCAGTTGCCGGCGCACATCCGGGTGGTCGAGCTGTCAAGCAACGACGCCTGGATGCGCGACGTCGGCCCGACCTTCCTGACTCATCCCGACGGCCGCCTGGCGCTGGTCGACTGGGAGTTCAACGCCTGGGGCGGACTCAATGGCGGGCTCTACTTCCCCTGGGACAAGGATCGCCGCATTCGCCTGAAGATCGCCGAGATGCTCGGCGCCGAGCGCTTCATCACCCCGCTGGTGGTCGAGGGCGGGGCGATCCACGTCGACGGCGAAGGCACGCTGATCACCACCGAGGAGTGCCTGCTCAATCCCAATCGCAACCCGGATTTCGACCGGGCCGAGATCGAACGGCTGCTGGGCGACTATCTGGGAGTCACCCGGGTGATCTGGCTGCCGCGCGGCTGCTATCTCGACGAGACCGACGGCCACGTCGACAACCTGTGCTGCTTCGTCGCTCCCGGCGAGGTGGCGCTGACCTGGACCGACGACGAGGACGACCCGCAGCACGCCATCTCCTGCGAGGCCCTGGCGACCCTCGAGGCCGCCCGCGACGCCAAGGGGCGGCGGCTGACCGTGCACAAGCTGCCGATGCCCGGCCCGCTGACCATCGCCGAGTCCGAGGCCAGCGGCGTCGACCGGCTGAGCAGCTCGCGCCCGCGCCAGCCCGGCGACCGCATGGCCGGCTCCTACGTCAACTTCTACATCGGCAACTCGGTGGTGGTGATGCCCAGGCTCGACCCGGCCCACGATGATGAAGCCAGCACCATCCTGGAAGGACTGTTCCCAACCCGCCGGGTGATTGCCGTCGATGCCCGCGAGATCCTGCTCGGCGGCGGCAATATCCACTGCATTACCCAGCAACAACCGAGCACCTGAAGCGTTTCGCTGCGCTTGGCTGGCGCCTCCTCCTTTTCTATGCTGGGAGTGTCTCAGCAATCTCAGGGAAAGGAGGCAGCATGCAAGCGTTACGACAAGGAATGGCGATCGCACTCGTGGGTATGAGCCTTACCGCCTGCGGCACATCCACCACCGAGCGGGCGACCAGCGGGGCCGGTGTAGGTGCCGCCGTAGGTGCCGGGGCGGCCGCGCTCACCGATGCCGACCTGCTGACCGGCACGGCCATCGGTGCTGCCGTCGGTGCTACAGGGGGGGCGCTGACCGAGGAAGACACGGTCAACCTCAATGATCTGTCGCTCGACTGAACCGATGGTCAATGACAGACACTGACGCCGCGCATGCCAAGATGGAAGTGGTTGGCATGCGCGGCGTTGTACTCCGGGCCGAGCACCGTCCCGAACAGCCCGCAGGCACCGGATTGCGCCTCGTGCAGGAAGTCACCGGCGGCATCGTCGTCGCCCCAGTCATCGAGCACGCTGATGCGCCGGCCGTCGGCCAGCCGAAAGGCCGCGACATCCAGCGCTTCGGCCGTGGCATGCTCGCTGCGCCGGGCGTTCTTGCGATGGTAGATGTTGCGACAGGCGAAGCTGCCGTAATGCTGTACTTCGGTGGCACGTGCGCCGAAGCGGGCCTCGGCGGCGCGGCTGCAGGCGATGACGTTCGTAGAGCAATGCCCAGGCCACCGCCAGCGGGCAACTGGCCACGAAGCTGGCATTGAAGCCGACCTCGCCGCCGCGCACGCGCACCACGTTTTCAAGCGGGCAGCCGGCAACCGGAGTGTAATCGGCCAGCGGCGTGTAGCTCAGGCTGCCTGACGGTGCCGATTCGAGGACCGCTCGGCAGGCCTCGCGGTCGCCTTTCAGGCGATCGAGCTTCCACTGCGTCACCGGGGTCAGCGGATCACTGAGAGCCAGCGGCGCGAAGGGGTTCCACTCGCGGGGGATCGTCCAGACGCTCTTGTCGAAGGCGACACCTATGGCGATCGTCAGCAAAGGCAGTACAGTGCCCCAAAAACCTTTCATCGACGTTCCCTGTCGTTGCTGCCCGCGGCCAGATTCCCCACTCGCCAGGATGGTCACGACCGCCGAGATCAGCAAAAAGTCTATGCCAGCCCGGCTTCCTGGGCTTTCTGTTCTCGCGCCTGTCTGCGCTGTTCGAGGCGCTATGAGGGTCGATGACAGCGCTGGTGATCGTCGGCGCCGCGCGCTAATCGAACAGACTGACAATCAAAGCGGCCAGCCCGACTACCAGCGCAACGATCACGGCGACGCTCACCAGCCAGTCGAGCAGCCGATCGAGATCCAGAGGCCGGCCGGCGGCCCGGGCCTGGCGGGGTTTGCGGCGGGTCGCACCGCGCCGGGGTGGCGGTTTCAGGGCGTGGTTCATGGCGGGTTCCGTGACTGACCGTCCGTGATTGACCGTCCGTGATTAACCGTCCGTAACGAACGGTCCATGACAAACCGTGTGCCTTCAACATAAGCGTCACCAGGTTTTTTAACCAGCCTTTCGGGCATGTCCTCGACTTGGCTCGTCAACGCAAAACGCCCGGCCAGGCCGGGCGTTTGCGTGATGGGTCAGCGCCAGCAATCAGCCGCTATCACGGGTATTGATACGCCGATTGACCACATCGGGAGCGCGGCGATAGCGATCCGTCTCGGCGAGCTCGTCGGCCTCGAAGGCATCGGCGCCGACCGGGGTTTCACCATGACGGCGATACAGCGCGGTGAGCATCGCCTTGCGGTCGGAGCGCAACTCCTTGAGCAGCACGAACACCATGCCATAGAGGATGAAGGTGAACGGCAATGCCGAGAGCACCGAGGCCGATTGCAGCCCCTTCAAGCCGCCGGCGATCAGCAACGTCAGACAGATGGCGGCGATCAGCAGCCCCCAGGCGATGCGCTTGTAGAGCGGCGGGTTGATCGAGCCGCCATCGGTCATCTGGGCGACGATGTAAGTCGCCGAGTCGGCGGAGGTCACCAGGAAGATGAAGATCAGCAGCAAGGCAACCAGCGACAACACCTTGGTGAATGGCATCAGATCGAACATCTGGAACAGCGCCGAGGTGATGTTCTCGTCGGTCGCCGCGGCCAGGCCGACGTCGCCGGTCAGCTCCATGTTGAGCGCGGCGCCACCGAACACGCCGATCCACAGGCAGGCCAGCAGCGGCGGCATGACCAGCACGCCGAAGACATATTCCTTGATGGTGCGACCCCGCGAAATACGCGCGACGAAGGTGCCCACGAACGGCGACCAGGCAATCACCCAGGCCCAGTAGAAGATCGTCCAGTTATTGGCCCAGGAACTGTTCTCGTAGGGCGAGGTGCGCAGGCTCATGATGATGAAGTTCTGCAGGTAGTCGCCGATGCCCAGGGTGATCGTCTTGAGGATCGCCAGCGTCGGGCCGGTCACCAGGATGTAGAACATCAGCGCTAAGCACAGCACCAGGTTGATGTTGGACAAGCGCTTGATGCCCTTGTCCAGGCCACCCCAGGCCGAGGCCATGTAGCAGACGAACATCGCGCCCATGATCACGAACTTCCAGAAGGCGTTTTCCTCGACGCCGAACACCGCCTTCAGGCCGCCGTTGATCTGCAGCACCGCCAGCCCGATCGAGGTCGCCACCCCCATGATGGTCGCCACCACGGCGAAGATATCCAGCCCCGGCGCCCACTTGCGCAACTTCGGCCGCTTGGCGGTGACCGACGACAACACCGACGACACCAGCCCGGCCTGGCCCTTGCGGAACTGGAAGTAGGCGATGATCAGGCCGACGATCGAGAACGCCGCCCACTGGTGGATGCCCCAGTTGAAGAAGCTGTACTGGATCGCGTAACGCGCCGCCTCGGTGGTCTCGGGCTCGACGTCGCTGAACGGCGGATGCAGGTAGTGGGTCATCGGTTCGGCCATGCCGTAGAACACCAGACCCACGCCGAAGCCGGCCGCCAGCAGCATGGCGACCCACGAAAAGAAGCTGTAGCTCGGCTTGCTGTCCTGCGGGCCGAGGCGGATCTTGCCGTACTTGCTCAGCGCCAGACAGATCAGGAACAGCACGAAGCCGAACACCGAGAATAGATAGAACCAGCCGAAGTAGCGCCCGATCGTCGTCAGGGCCGCGTCGGACACCGCCCCGAACTGGTCGGGAAAAGCGGCGCCCACCGCCACCAGGGCGACGATGATCAAGGCAGAAATAGTAAAAACGCGCTGCCGTCCAAAGTTGGCCATTGAGAATTCCTCATCCTGAGTATCGCGTTGGTTATCGCGTAAAGACCAGCTTGCCATTACCCTTCCCGTTGTAGCAATCAACCTGGCGCACTCGTCCACCGACAGCGGACGCGCCACCACAGCGGACTTCGCATGTCCTTACCATCATTCACTTCGCTGGCTTCCGCCACCGCCTGGCTTAATCGCCTGGCCGAATCGCGCCATGCCATGGTGCTATTGTTCTTCGCCTCGATGATGGAAACCCTGATCATTCCGATCCCCATCGAACTGATCCTGATCCCGTGGATGATCAGCCGGCCCGACGCCAAGTGGCGTCTGGCCACAGTGGCGCTGGCCGGCAATCTGACCGCCGCGTTGATCGGCTACGGGCTGGGCGATCTGGCCATGGCCCAGTGGGGAGATACACTAATCTCGCTGTTCGGCGGACAACAGGCTTATAGCGACTTCGAGACTCGCTTCGACGCCAACGGCTTCCAGGCGGTCCTCGCCGTGGGCATCGTGCCGGTGCCCTTCCAGATCGCCATGCTGGTAGCCGGCGCCAGCCATTATTCGCTGCCGCTATTCATGCTGGCCGCATTGATCGCCCGCGGCATCCGCTATTTCGGCCTGGCGCTGCTGGTCGCCATCGCCGGCGAGCGTGCCACACGGCTCTGGCAGCAACACTCCAGACCGCTGGGCCTGGCCGGGCTGGCACTTTTTGCCCTCTGGACCTATATGCAGCTGAACGCGTAAGCCTTGTCTTGTCCGGCCCACCACAGTCGCCGATTGCGTTAAGTAACCGTTAAGTCGAGCGATGCACTCTACCCTCGAGTTCCTTCGTCGAGGGTAGAGCGATGCACGAGCCACGCAGTTCCCGTTCCATTACCGCAGCGCTGCCGCCCCTGGCCTGGCGCGAGGCTCAGGCTGCCGAGCGCGCCGAGCTGGAAGCCTTCATCGCCGACGGTTACGCCCGCGAGCACGGTGCCACCCTGAGCCACTTCCAGCCGCGCCTGTTCGGCCTGTGGCGGGGCGGGGAACTGCAGGCGGCGCTGGGAATACGCCATGCCGGGCGTGACGCGCTGTTCCTCGAACGCTATCTGGATGCACCGATCGAGCGACGTCTGGCCGAGGTGCTCGACGACACGGTGGCGCGCGACCGCGTCGTCGAGGTCGGCAATCTCGCCACCCTGCGCCGCGGCCTGCTGCGCCCGCTGATCGTCACGCTGATCGAGACCCTGATCGCCGAGGGCATGCACTGGCTGACGTTCACCGCGACCACCCAGGTACGCAACGCCTTCCGACGCCTGGGCCTGGAAGCCTGGCCGCTCGCCGAGGCCGACCCGACCCGTCTGGGACGCGAAAGCGCCGCCTGGGGCCGCTACTACGCCAACGCCCCGCTGGTGATGGGTGGCGACATGCGCCGCGCCTGGCGGCACCTGCAGACGCGCAGCGCCAGCGCGTCGAGCATGCCGGCCCCCTTCCCCGCGCTTGACCGCACCCCGCCGGACGCCCCGCGCGAGCGTGGCACCGACCCACTGCAAGGGGTCTGCCATGGCTGAGCGCTTCTATCAACACCTCACGGCGTTGGCGCAGTCACGACCGCAGCATGTCGCGCTCGAGGACGCCCAGCAGCAACTGAGCTATGCCGTGTTGATTGGCGAGCTCGACGCCCGCATCGCCCGTTTACGACGCAGTAACGCCCAGCGCGTCGGGCTGGCGTTGGACAATGGCGTCGACTGGGCGCTGTGGGACCTGGCACTGCTGTTCGCCGGCATCGTCAACGTGCCGCTGCCGGGCTTCTTCTCGGCCGCGCAACTCGCCCATGTGACCGAGCAGGCCGGGCTCGACACGCTGATCGGGCCGCCCGAACTCGGCGCATCGCTGGGCTTTGCGCCAGGAATCGACACCGCGCTGTATCAACGCCGGGTCGACACCGTGCCAGCGGTGCCCGAGGGTACCGTCAAGGTCACCTTCACCTCGGGCACCAGCGGCGCCCCCAAGGGCGTGTGCCTGGACGCCGAGGCGCCGCTGCGCGTCGCCGAGAGCCTGGCCGAGGTCGCCGCCGACTGCGGCGTCGAGCGCCACCTCGCCATGCTGCCGCTGGCCACTCTGCTGGAGAATATCGGCGGCCTCTACGCGCCCTTGTGGCTGGGCGCGACCAGCATTCTGCCCGGACTCGCGTCGCTCGGCTGGCAGGGCGCCAGCGGCTTTGACGTCACCCTCGCCCACCGCCAGCTCGAGAAACACCGTCCCCACAGCCTGATTCTCGTTCCGCAACTGCTCGAAGCCTTGCTGGGCGACTCGCCCGATCCGGCGTGCCACGACACTCGCTTCATCGCCGTGGGCGGCGCACGGGTAGCGCCGAGCCTGCTCGACGCCGCCCATGCCTCCGGCTGGCCGGTCTACGAGGGCTATGGACTGTCCGAGTGCGCCTCGGTGGTCGCTCTCAATCGCCCCGACGACAATCGCCCGGGCAGCGTGGGCCGCCCGCTGCCCCATGCCGATATCCACCTGGCCGACGACGGCGAAGTGCTGGTCGGCGGCACGCTGATGCTCGGCTACCTGGGCGATCCCGCACCGCCGCCCAGCGTCTGGCCGACCGGCGACCTGGGGCGCTGGGAGGATGGTCGGCTGATGCTGGTCGGACGCCGCAAGCAGCTGTTCATCACCGCCTACGGACGCAACGTCGACCCCGCCTGGGTCGAGGCCGAGCTCACCGCCGAGCCGGCGATCGCTCAGGCCTGGGTCCACGGCGAGGCGCTGCCGGCCAATCGTGCGCTGCTGGTGCCGTCGCACCCCGCGATCGACGATGTCCAACTCGCCGACGCCGTCGTCGCCGCCAACGCCCGACTGCCGGACTACGCGCGCATCAGCCACTGGCGCCGCGCCGCGCCCTTCACCGCGACCGAGGGTCTGGCGACCGCCAACGGGCGGCTGCGTCGCGAGGCGCTGGCCGCACGTTATCACAACTGGCTGAGCGCCCCGCTCGACGACACGACGCCCACCACCCCGGTCAATCACACTGCGGAGAACGCCTCATGAGTCACTACCGACATCTCCAGCAGGCCACCGCCGAAGCACGCGACGGGCTGCTGGCCACGCCGATCATCCAGCGCGCTCTCGACGGGCGCATCAGCCGCGACGAATACCTAGCGTTTCTCGGCCAGGCCTACCACCACGTCAAGTACACCGTGCCGCTGATGATGGCCTGCGGCGCGCGGCTCCCCGAACGCCTGGAATGGCTGCGTGGCGCGCTGGTCGAGTACATCGAGGAGGAGTACGGCCATCAGCGCTGGATTCTCGACGACATCCGCGCCGCCGGCGGCGATCCGGATAGCGCGGCGGCCAGGCGGCCGGCACCGGCCACCGAGCTGATGGTGCGCTACGTGCGCGACGTGATCGCCCATGACAACCCGGTGGGCTTCTTCGGCATGGTCTTCGTCCTCGAGGGCACCAGCACCGCGCTGGCCACACGCGCCGCCGGGGCGATTCGCGAGGGCCTCGACCTGCCCCCGGAGGCCTTCCAGCTATCTGGAGTCCCACGGCGATCTCGACATCGGCCACCTGGCGTTCTTCGAGGGCCTCATCGAGCGTCTCGACGACGCCGACGACCTGCAGGCGGTAATCGACACCGCCAACATGGTCTACCGGCTCTACGGGGCGATGTTTCGCGGGCTGAACACGGCCGCCGGCGGCCGCACGGAGGCACTCGATCATGCACTGGTCTGATCGGCGCATCCTGCTCACCGGCGCCAGTGGCGGCATCGGCCGCGCGCTGGCCCTGGCGCTGGCCCAGCGCGGTGCGCGACTGCTGCTGGTGGGCCGCAACCCCTCGGCGCTGCAGGCGCTGGCCGATGAGTTGCCGGTCCCCGCCGAGTGGCGGGCCGTCGACCTGTGCGACGCAGAGGGCCGGCGGGGGCTGGTCGAGGCCGCGCGCGAGATAGGCGTCGACATGCTGATCAACGCCGCCGGCGTCAACCGCTTCGGCCTGTTCGCCCATCAGTCACCGGAGAGCGTGGACGCACTGATTTCGCTCAACGTCACCGCCACGTTGCAGCTCACCCAGGCCATGCTGCCGCTGCTCAAGGCCGCCGACGAGGCGTGGATCGTCAATCTCGGTTCGACTTTCGGCGCCATCGGTTACCCGGGCTACGCCAGCTACTGTGCCAGCAAGGCCGCGCTGCGCGGCTTCTCGCAGGCCCTGCGCCGCGAGCTCGCCGATACGGCGATCCACGTCCACTACGTCGCCCCGCGGGCTACCCGCACGACGATGAACGACGCCACGGTCGATGCGCTCAATGCCGAGCTGGGCAATGCCATGGATGACCCCCGACAGGTCGCCGAGGCGATCATTCGCGCGGTCGAGCAGCGCGCCGCGGACCGTCACCTGGGCTGGCCCGAACGGCTGTTCGTGCGCCTCAATGCCGTGGTGCCCAGCGTCGTCGACCGGGCGCTGCGCCGCCAGCTCGCCACCATCCAGCGCTTCGCCAGCCGCTCCTGAAACGCGGCGCGAACCCCGGAGATCGATCATGTCAGCTACCTTTCGCGTCAGCCATCACCTTCGCCGCTTCGCGGCCAGCGCCGCTCTCATCGGCCTGGCACTGCCGTTCTCAGCCACCGCCTCGGCGATGAGCGATGCGGTCGCCAGCGGCGTCCATGAATTGCAGAGTCGCTGGGCGCAGATCCAGTACAAGACCCCTGAAGACCGTCGCGTCGATGGCTTCGATCAGCTCTATCAGCGCGCCCAGGCCTTGACCGCCGCGCACCCCGACGCCGCCGAGCTGTATATCTGGTCGGGTATCGTGCGCAGCAGCGAGGCCGGCGCCAAGGGCGGGCTGGGCGCGCTGTCGCTGGTCAAGGAAGCCAAGGGCGACCTGGAGAAGGCCCTGGCGCTGGATAGCGGCGCCCTCGACGGCTCGGCCTACACCAGCCTCGGCGCGCTCTACTATCAGGTGCCCGGCTGGCCGATCGGTTTCGGCGACGACGACAAGGCCCGGGAACTGCTCAAGAAGAGCCTGGCACTCAACCCCGGCGGCATCGATCCGCTCTACTTCTGGGGTGATTTCCTGCATGACCAGGGCCACGACGCCGAGGCCCGCCGGGCCCTGCAGAAAGCCTTGAAGGCCGCACCACGCCCGGGGCGCGAGGTCGCCGATCAGGGCCGCCGCGGGCAGATCCGTGATCTGCTCGACGAACTGGATTGACCGAGGGCCGAGCGGGGTTGTGTTGTCGGTCGCTCGCCCCCAGAGTGGATGAATATTGAGCCGACTAACGACTCACCCTATTCTTCCTCGAGGTCATCATGTCCCGACTCGCCAATACCCCGCTTTCCGTGCTCGACCTGGCGCCGATCCGCCACGGCGGCAGCATCGGCGAAACCTTCGCCGCGAGCACCGAGCTGGCCCGCCAGGTCGATGAACTCGGCTTCAACCGCTACTGGCTGGCCGAGCATCACAACATCGACGGCATCGCCAGCGCGGCGACTTCGGTGCTGATCGGGCATATCGCCGGCGCCACCCGGCGCATCCGCGTGGGCTCGGGCGGGATCATGCTGCCCAACCATCCGCCGCTGGTGATCGCCGAGCAGTTCGGCACCCTGGAAACGCTCTATCCCGGGCGCATCGACCTGGGCCTGGGCCGCGCTCCGGGCTCCGACGGCGCGACCATGGCGGCAATGCGCCGTAACCCGCGCGCCGGGGTCAGCGACTTTCCCGACATGCTCGACGAGTTGCGTCGCTACCTGGGCGATGCCCTGCCCGACCAGCGCGTGCGCGCGGTGCCCGGCCAGGGCACCCACGTGCCGATCTGGCTGCTCGGCTCGAGCGGCTACAGCGCCCAGCTCGCCGCACGGCTCGGCCTGCCGTTCGCCTTCGCCGCGCAATTCGCGCCCGGCTACCTGTTCGAGGCGCTGCGCCTGTACCGCGAGCAGTTCCGCCCCTCCGAGGTGCTCGATGCGCCCTATGCGATGGTCGGCATGCCGTTGATCGCCGCCGACAACGACGCCCATGCCGACTATCTCGCCACCACCTCGCAGCAGAAGTTCCTCAACCTGATCCGCGGGCGCAGCACCCGCGCCCAGCCGCCGGTGGAAAGCCTCGACTGGACGCCCCACGAGCAGGCCGCAGTCGCCCAGCATCTGGGCGCGGCGGTGGTCGGCGGGCCGGACAGCGTACGCGCGGGGCTCGAGCGCTTCATCGAGCAGACCGACGCCGACGAGCTGATGCTGGTCACCGACGTCTTTGATGCCGCCGATCGCCGGCGCTCGTTTGAGATCGTCGCCGATATCTGGCGCAACTGAACGCATCGCTCGGCACCGAAAATCGCCTGACAGCAAAAAGCCGGCTTGCGCCGGCTTTCTTGGTTAACGCGGTTAGCGCCCCGGCTCAGCCGCGCAGGCGATCGGCGAGCAGCTTCTCGAGCTTGTCCTGATCGTCGGCGAAGCGACGGATGCCCTCGGCCAGCTTGTCATTGGCCATGGCGTCCTTGTTGTGGCCCCAGCGGAACTCCGGCTCGGTCAGTGCCGGCAGCCGCTCGGAGGCATCGCCGACGTCGGTGATCTTGCGCTCGACCTCGCCGTCGCTGGCGGCCAGCTCCTCGAGCAGTGCCGGCGAGATGGTCAGCCGGTTGCAGCCGGCCAGCTCAAGGATCTGCCCGGTGGTGCGAAAGCTCGCGCCCATTACCACGGTGTCATAGCCGAAATCGCTGGCGTAGCGGCACACGCCCTGTACGAACTGCACGCCGGGGTCCTGCTCCGCGCTGTAATCCTGGCCGGTTTCCTTCTTGTACCAGTCGGTGACCCGACCGACGAACGGCGAGATCAGGTGCACGCCGGCATCGAAGCAGGCGCGCGCCTGGGCGTCCGAGAACAGCAGCGTCAGGTTGCACTGAATGCCTTCACGCTCGAGGGTCTCGGCGGCGCGGATGCCTTCCCAGGTCGAGGCCAGCTTGATCAGGATGCGCTCGCGGCCGACGCCGTGACTTTCGTAAAGCTCGATCAGCTGGTGGGCTTTCTTGATGCTCGCCTCACGATCGAACGACAACCGCGCGGGCACCTCGGTGGAAACGCGCCCCGGCACCAGTTGCGAGATCTCGCGGCCGATTGCCACCGACAGCCGGTCCACCGCCTGCTCGACCTGTGCTGCGGGATCGCTGACCTCGCGCTGGACGATGTCGAGGGTCTCGTCGATCAGCGCCTGGTGGCCAGGCAGATCGAACGCCTTGAGGATCAGCGACGGATTGGTGGTGGCGTCGTGGGGCTGATAGCGGCGAATGGCTTCTAGGTCGCCGGTATCGGCGACGACCAGAGAGAGCTTCTTGAGAGCGTCGAGTTGGCTCATGGGGTCATCCTTGTCTGTCGATCAATGGGCTCGGCGCCGGCTCAGGCCGGCACGTCGTAGCGTTCGGCCAACGCCTGACGATAGCGAAGGTAGCGTTCATCATAACGCGTGGCGGCCTCGCTGCGGGGCCGGGTGCGGGTTTCGGCATCCAGACTCACCAGCCGCTGGCAGAGCGTGGCCAGCGATTCGCTGCCACCGCGCTGTCGGGTATCGCACCATGCCGCCTGGATCGCCGCGCCCAGCGCCGCGGCCTCGGTGAGGCGCGGGCAGACCACCTCGACACCCAGCACGTCGGCGACGATCTGCCGCCACACCGGGCTCTTGGCGCCGCCGCCCACCAGCCGGATCTCGCTGACCCGGTCGGCCAGCGGGCCGAGCAGCTCGAGCCCGTAGCGCATGCCGAAGGTCGCGCCCTCGACCACCGCCCGGCACAGGTTGGTGGCGCTGGTGTTAAGACTGGTCAGGCCGACGAAACTGGCGCTGGCGTGGGGCAGCGGCGGTACCCGTTCGCCGTTGAAGAACGGCAGCACCATCACCCCCTCGGCGCCGACCGGCGCGGCGGCGACGTACTCGCCGAAGGTCGCCACGTCGAAGCCGAACAGCTCGCGTACCCGGGTGGTCGCCGAGGTCACGTTCATGGTGCACACCAGCGGCAGCCAGCCGTCACTGCTGGCGCAGAAGTTGGCGACCATGCCCTGGGCATCGATCACCGGCTCCTCGGCGTAGGCGCATACCGTGCCCGAGGTGCCCAGGCTCATGGTCACCAGCCCCGGGGCGATGTTGCCGGTGCCGATCGCCGCCATCATGTTGTCGCCGCCGCCGCTGGCGACCAGCACGTCGTCGGCCAGGCCCAACTCGCGGGCCACCTCGGCACGCACCCGGCCGACCGGCTCGGACGATTCGATCAGCCGCGGCAGTACCCGGTCCGGGTCGAGTTCCGGGGCGATGGTCTTGAATACCTCATGATGCCACGCGCGGCGGCGGGTATCGAAGTAGCCGGTGCCCGAGGCGTCGCCGCATTCGGTGACCCGCTCGCCGGTCAGCCAGAAGTTGAGGTAGTCGTGGGGCAGCAGCAGGCTGTCGATACGCCGGTAGGCCTCGGGGTGGGTGTCGCGCAGCCAGGCGACCTTGGACGCGGTATAGCCGGTCTGCAGCAGCAAGCCGAGCTTGTCGAGGCAGCCTTGGCGGCCGCCCAACGTCTCGATCAGACTCTCGTTGTGCAGCGCGGTCTCGGTGTCGCACCACAGCTTGGCCGGGTAGACCGGCTCTCCCCGGGCATCCAGCGCGACCATGCCGTGCTGCTGACCGGAGACACCGATGGCGCGGATCATGCGGGCATCGATGCCCGCCTCGGCCAGCGCCTCGGCGAACGCGCCGCGCAGCGCGGCCAGCCAGTCGTCGACCGACTGCTCGCGGCGTCCGCCATCGCCCTCGACCAACTGGTGCGCCCGGCTGCCCTCGCCGACGATCGTCGCGCGCTCGGCATCGACGATCACCACCTTGGTGCTCTGGGTGCCACAATCCACGCCTACGTACATGCCCCACTCCCCTCTTGTCCCTGGCGTTCCTGGCAGTCCTGACGATACCGGCGCCACCCCCTACAAGGGTAGCCGCCGCGGCTTGCGATGAACATCAGCGCGGGGCCACCAGCGCCGCGACGGTGGCCCGCGCGCCGTCGCGATGCAGCCGTTCCAGCGCATCGAGATAGGCCGCGCAGAAGCGCTCGTCGTCGGCCAGCTCGCCGAACAGCTGATGGTTGGCGATGAACGCACGCGGATTTTGGCGGTTGTCGGCGGCCAGCGCCATCAAGCCCTCCTTCAGCCGGTCGACCACCTCGATCGGCTCGCCCTGCTCGTCCTGGCCCTCGGCGTAGCGCGCCCAACTGGCCACCACCGCCGCGCTGCGCTTGATCTCGCCGCCACGCTCGAGCTGTTCGCGGATCACCGGCAGCAGCCACTTGGGGATACGATCCGAGCTTTCGGCGCACAGCCGCGCTAGGGTATCGCGGATCTCGGGGTTGGCGAAGCGTGCGATCAGCGTGTGCTGGTAATCGGCCAGGTCGACCCCCGGCACCGGCGACAGCGTCGGCGTGGCCTCGATCTGCATGTAGCCGAGCAGGAAATCGACGAACAGCGGGTCCTGACAGACCTCGTGGGCGTAGCGATAACCGGCCAGATAGCCAAAGTAGGCCAGCGCCTGATGGCTGGCGTTGAGCAGCCGCAGCTTCATCAGTTCATAGGGAATCACGTCGTCGACCATCTGCACCCCGACCTGTTCGTAGGGCGGCCGGCCGAGCGGGAAGTGATCCTCGAGCACCCACTGGGTGAACGGTTCGCAGACCACCGGCCACTGGTCCTCGACGCCAAAGCGCTCGGCGAGCGCCTGGATGTCATCCGGCGTGGTCACCGGGGTGATGCGATCGACCATGGCATTGGGGAAGCTGACCTCGGTCTCGAGCCAGGCGCCCAGCTCGCCATCCAACGCCCGGGCGTGGGCGGTGAACATGCGCCGAGCGACGTCGCCGTTGCCCTGGATGTTGTCGCAGGACATCACCGTGAACGGTGCGATGCCCCGCGCGCGACGCAACCGCAGCGCGGCGACCACCAGCCCGAAGGTGGTGCGCGGCGCGTCGGGCTCGGCGAGGTCATGGGCAACGTCGGGGTTGGCCAGGTCGTAGTCGCCGGTGACGTGGTGAAAGTTGTAGCCGCCCTCGGTGACGGTCAGCGAGACGATCCGCGTCGCCGGATCGGCCATGCGTTCGATCACCGCCTCGCGCTCGTCGGGGGCGTAGAGATAGTCGACGAGCGAGCCGATCACCCGCGGCTCGTAACGCCCGTCGGGGTGCTTGACCACCAGCGTGTAGAGATGATCCTGGGCGGCCAGCGCGGCCTGCATGCGCCGATCGCCGGGCATCACCCCGACCCCGATGATGCCCCAATCGAGCGCCTCGCCGCGATTCATCAGCTCGTCGAGATACATCGCCTGATGGGCGCGGTGAAAACCGCCCACGCCGATGTGGACGATGCCCGGGGTGACCCGCGAGCGATCGTAACCCGGCGTGGCGACGGCGGCGTCGAGCTGTGCCAGGGTGGCGTTGGTCAGTTCAGTCATCTGGGGACTCTCCTGGGGGGCCGAGTTGGTGCCGAGCGGGTGTCGAAGCTCGGCGTGAAAGTGCCAGCGCCAGGTCGGCGCCACCGAGCGGTCGTTGACCAGCCGGGCATTGAGCATGTCCTTGTCGTGGGTGCGCGCATGCGCGGCGGCCTCGTCCTCGCCCATGCCCCGCCAGCGATCGAGCAGTCGCTCGACCAGCACGGCGTCGGGGACGTCGATGAACAGCGTCAGGTCGAACAGGGGATGCAGCTCGCTCCACGGCGCGGCATCGAGCAGCAGATAGTTGCCCTCGATGAGCACCAGACGATGCTCGGGCAGGATCAACCGGGCGCCGGCGCGCGCCAAATCGAGCGGCCGATCGAATACCGGCACCGCTACCGCCGCATCGTCGCGTTTCAGCCGCTCCAGGTCACGGCTCAGGCCGGCGACGTCGAAGGTCTCCGGCGCACCCTTGATATCGAGCCTGCCCTGCGGCTCGAGCACCGCGTTGTCGAAATGATAACCGTCCATCGGGACGATCGCGGCAAACGCCGGGGCGCCTCCCGAGGCGAGCCTCGAAGTGCGTCCGGAATGCAGCGTATTGAGGCGCTCGCAGAGCCGCTCGGTGAGCGTCGACTTGCCGGCCGCCGGTGGCCCGGCGATCGCCACCAGGGTGCGTCGCCCGGGCGCGACGCTCGCCAGCAGCCGCTCGGCCATGGCGTCGAGCGTGGGTGCCATGGAATGGTCATTGCTTGATACCGTCTTCATCTGAGTCACCGTTTCGCTTGCCTCACGTCGCGGCTCCTTTTTCAGCTCATCCAGTTGCCGCCGTCGACGTTCAGCGTCTGCGCCACCACGTAGTCGCTATCGTCGCTGGCCAGGAATACCGCCGCGCCGACATGGTCGTCGGGGCGGCCCATGCGCCCGTAGGGTACCGCCTCGCCGACCAGGCGCTTCTTCTCGCCGGCCGGGCGCCCCTCGTAGCGCGCGAACAGCGCATCGACCTCGTCCCACATCGGTGTGTCGACCACACCGGGCGCGATGCCATTGACATTGATGCGATGCTTGATCAGGTCGAGTCCGCACGACTGGGTGAGGCTGATCACCGCGGCCTTGGAGGCGCAGTACATGCTGACCAGCGGCTCGCCGCGACGCCCGGCCTGGGAGGCCATGTTGATGATCTTGCCGCCCTGGCCACGCGCGACCATGTGCGCGGCCACCGCCTGCAGGGTAAAGAAGGTGCCCTTGACGTTGATACCGAACTGGCGATCGTAGCTGGCCTCGCTGACCTCGAGCACCGGCGCCATGTCGAACACCGCGGCGTTGTTGACCAGAATATCGATGCCGCCGAAGTGCGCCTCGACGGCCTCGATCATTGCCTTTCGAGAAGCGGCGTCGGCCACGTCGAGACGCACCGCCATCACCGAGGCATCGCGCGAGGCGGCCTGGATGTCGGCCACCGCCTGCTCGGCGGCGGCGATGTCGATGTCGGCGATCGCCACCCGGGCGCCCTCCTGCAGATAGCGTTTGACGATCGCCAGCCCGATGCCGCGTGCTCCGCCCGTCACCACCGCCGTACGCTTGTCGAGTTTCATCTGAGATTCCTTGTGTCGAGAGGTCGTGTCTGAAAATCGCCTGTCCCGGTCCGGCCTCCCCGGGCAGGGTCCGGAGCGTCTATTCCAGCAGACTCAGTAGACGGCGCGACGCTCGCCACGCCAGCGCTGCACCAGCGCACCGAGTTCCGCCATGCGCTCGAGTACCTGCCAGACGCCGGCCTCGCGCAGCCGGGCCTCGTGCCCGGCTTCGATATGGCTGGCGCCGGTGAAACCGATCACCGTCATGCCCGCGGCACGCGCCGCGCTGGCCCCGGAGACGCTGTCCTCGACCACCAGACAGGCCTCGGGCGCGATCCCGAGGCTTTGCGCCGCCAGTAGATAGACGTCCGGCGCCGGCTTGGGCCGGGCCACCTGCTCGGCAGTGAACAGCGGCGCCTCGCCCAGTCGGGTATCGAGCCCGGTGTTGGCCAGCGAGGCAACAACCCGGCGGCGACTGCTGTTGGAAACGATCGCCAGCGGCAGGTCGAGTGCATCGATCGCCGCCGCCACGCCGACCATCGCCTCGAGTTCCGCGGTCAAACGCGCTTCGATCGCCGCGTCGATGCGTGTCAGGGCGTCATCGGGCAATACATGGCCGCTGCGCTCGGCGAGATGACCGAGAATCGCCTCGGTGGTCATGCCCAGCGCGCGGCGCAGTTCATCGTCGGTAGGCAGATCGGGCAGCCAGGCCGCCAGGCGTTCGCGCAGCACCGCCTCGGCGATCGCTTCGCTGTCGACCAGTACCCCGTCGCAGTCGAAGATCAGCAACTCCATGGGCGCCTCCATCACTGGCCACCCGAGGCAGACGACACGCGGTTTTCCTTGCGATCGATGTCGACCAGCGGGTGACGATGCAGGTGAGTCAACGCTTCGCCATCGTCCTTGAAGAGATGTGCGCAGGCCGGGTCGAAGGTAAAGCGCACCTGATCGTGCACGCGATGGGCGACGTCGCCGTCGGCGACCAGGATCCACTCGTCGTCGCCGTGCTCGAGATACAGCGAAGTGACCCCGCCGAGCCGTTCGATGACCACGATCTTGCCGGTCAGCGGGCCCTGCTCGTCGAGCTTCAAGTGCTCGGGACGAATGCCCAGCGTCAGCGTGTCGCCGGCGTTGACGCCGCCGCCCTCCACCGGCACCCGGCAGTCGCCGCCCGGCAGCGCCACGTCGACGCCTTCGGCGCCAGCCTCGCGCACCTCGACGTCGAGGAAGTTCATCTTCGGCGAGCCGATGAAGCCGGCCACGAAGCGGTTGCGCGGGTGGTGGTAGAGCTCCATCGGCGAGCCGATCTGCTCGACCACACCGCCCTGCAGCACGACGATCTTGTCGGCCATGGTCATGGCCTCGATCTGGTCGTGGGTGACGTAGATCATCGTCGCGTCGAGCTCCTCGTGGAGCCGCGCCAGCTCGATGCGCATCTGCACGCGCAGCGCCGCGTCGAGATTCGACAACGGCTCGTCGAACAGGAAGATGCTCGGGTTGCGCACGATCGCCCGGCCAATCGCCACGCGCTGGCGCTGGCCGCCGGACAGCGCGCGGGGCTTGCGGTCGAGCAGTTCCTCGAGCTGCAGGATGCGCGCGGCGGCCAGCACCTTCTCGCGGCGTTCGGCCTTGGGCACCTTGGCCAGGCGCAGGCTGAAGCCCATGTTGTCCTCGACGCTCATGTGCGGGTAGAGCGCGTAGCTCTGGAATACCATCGCCAGGCCGCGATCGGCCGGGCCGACGTCGTTGATGCGCTGACCGTCGATCGAGATGTCGCCGCTGGTGGTGCTCTCGAGCCCGGCGATCATTCGCATCAGGGTCGACTTGCCGCAGCCCGAGGGCCCGACGAAGACCACGAACTCGCGGTCCTTGACCTCGAGATCGACGCCCTTGATGACCTGGGTGCCGCCGAAGTCCTTGACGATGTTGTTGAGTTGTAGCGTTGCCATGGCGGTTTCCTTATTTGACGGCGCCGAAGGTGAGGCCACGAACCATCTGTTTCTGTATTTATTCGAGAGCTCCAGCCGAAGTTCGGCTGTGCTGCATCGTCGAAGAACTTATTTCACCGCACCGAAGGTGAGCCCTCGGACCATTTGCTTCTGGGTCATCCAGCCGAAGATCAGGATCGGTGCGATGGCCAGTGTCGAGGCGGCGGACAGCTTGGCCCAGAACAGCCCTTCGGGGCTCGAGAAGGAGGCGATGAAGGCGGTCAGCGGCGCGGCGTCGGAGGTCGTCAGGTTGAGACTCCAGAACGCCTCGTTCCAGCTCAGGATCACCGACAGCAGGCCAGTGGAGGCGATCCCCGGCAGGGTCAGCGGCAGCAGCAGGTAGAGCACTTCCTGCAGGGTGCCGGCACCGTCCATGCGTCCCGCCTCGAGGATGTCCTTGGGAATGTCCTTGAAGAAGGTGTAGAGCATCCACACCACGATCGGCAGGTTCATCAGCATGTAGACGATGGTCAGCCCGAGCTGCGAGTCGAGCAGCCCCATGTCGCGGAACAGCAGATAGACCGGCATCAGCACGCCGACCGGCGGCAGCATCTTGGTGGAGAGCATCCACAACAGCGTGCCGCGGGTGCGCTTGGTCGGCAGGAAGGCCATCGAATAGGCCGCGGGAATCGCCACGAGCAGCGCCAGCAGCGTCGAGCCGAACGAGATCACGATGCTGTTCAGGGCGAACTTCAAGTAGTCGGCTCGCTCCATGACGATGTGGTAGCCCGCCAGGGTCGGTTCGAAGAACAGGCTGGGCGGCGTCGCCACCGCCTCGCCCTCGGTCTTGAAGCCGGTCAGCAGCATCCAGAAGATCGGAAAGAACACGGTCAGCGCAATGCCCCAGGCGAGCAGCGTGAGCAACAGTTTCTTGGTCATCGAAGGGTTCATGCAGTGCTCCTCGCCTCAGGTCTCGAGATTCTTGGCCACGGTACGGACCAGGAAGATCGCCACGATGTTGGCGAGAATGATCGCGATGACCCCGCCGGCCGAGGCGCCACCCACGTCGAAATCCAGCAACGCACGGATATAGATGAAATAGGCCAGGTTGGTCGAGGCCAGCCCGGGACCGCCCGAGGTGGTGACGAAGATTTCGGCGAACACGGTCAGCAGGAAGATCATCTCGATCATGATCACCACGCTGATCGCACGCTTTAAGTGCGGCAGGGTGATGAACCAGAAGATCGCCAGCGGGCCGGCGCCGTCCATACGCGCCGCCTCGACCTGGTCGTCGTCCAGCGACTGGATGGCGGTGAGCAGGATGAGCAGCGCGAACGGCATCCATTGCCAGGCGACGATGATAATGATCGAGGTCAACGGCATCGCCGAGAACCAGTCGATCACCGGCAGGCCGAGCAGATTGACTCAACCAGGCGAACACCCCGTTGACCGGGTGCATCAGCATGTTCTTCCATACCAGCGCGCCGACGGTGGGCATGACGAAGAACGGCGCGATCACCAGCAACCGGGCGATACCGCGGCCGAAGAATTCCTGCTGGAAGAGCACCGCCAGCAAGGTACCTCCGATCACGCTGATCGCCAGCACCCAGCCGACCAGCAGCAGGGTATTGCCCATCGCCGTCCATAGTGCCGGATCGGTGAGCAGGTAGGTGTAATTGTCCCAGCCGGCGAAGCCGGAGATCATTGGATTGATAAGATTGTAGCGTTGGAAGGAGAACCACAGGGTCATGCCCAGCGGCACCAGCATCCACAACAGCAACAGGGTAACCGCCGGGCCCTGCAGGAACAGGTTGCGGAAGCCCCCGACGGTTCGTCCGGACGTTCTTTCGCGCATGGGAGAGCCCATTCAAGATGAGAAGTCGGTAAAAGCGGCCGGGGCACGATGACCCGGCCGAAGCGGGACACGCGTTACTTTTAGTTAGTAGTGGCTAGTAGTAGCCGGCCTGGCGCATGGTGCGGTCAGCGGCGCGCTGGGCGGCGCTCAGGGCCTGATCGACCGAGCGCTGGCCGGCCAGGGCGGCGGCGATCATCTGGCCGACCTGGGTACCGATGGCCTGGAACTCGGGAATGCCGGCATACTGCACGCCGGTATAGGGCACCGGCTTAGCGCTGGGATCAGTGGGGTCGGCGGTGCGGATCGCCTTGACCACGAAGTCAGCGAACGGTGCGGCTTGCTGATAATTGGGATTCTGGTAGGTGGACTCGCGGGTACCCGGGGGCACGCTGGTCCAGCCCTTCTTCTCGCCGACCAGGTTGACGTAGTCCTGGGAGGTCGCCCAGGTGATGAAGGTCTGGGCGGCGTCCTTGGCGTCGGACGACTGGGGAATCGCCAGCGCCCATGACCACAGCCAGTGCGAGCCCTTGGGCGTCTTGGCGATCGGCGCCGGAGCAAAGCCCAGCTCATCGGCGACCTGTGATTCCTGGGGGTCGTAGATGCGCCCGGCGGCGGATGTGGCATCGACCCAGATGCCGCACTTGCCGCTGGAGAACAGTGCCTGATTCTCGTTGAAGCCGTTGGAGGTCGCCCCCGGCGGGCCGTAGTTGTTCATCAGGTCGACGTAGAAGTTGACCGCTTCCTGCCACTCCGGCGAATCGATTTCCGGATGCCACTCCTGGTCGAACCAGCGACCGCCAAAGGTATTCACCAGGGTCGAGACGAAGGCCATGTTCTCGCCCCAGCCCGGCTTGCCGCGCAGGCAGATGCCATAGACGCCGTTGTCGGGATCGTGGATCTGGCTCGCCCAGTCCTGGACCTGCTGCCAGGTCGGCTGCTCGGGCATCTCGATGCCGGCCTTGTCGAACAGGTCGGTGCGGTAGTACATCATCGAGCTTTCGCCATAGAACGGCAGCGCATAGAGCGAACCGTCCTGGCTCAGGCCGTCGCGGATCGGCTTGAGCAGGTCCTGCTTGTTATAACTTTCGGGCAGGTCGTCGAGCTTGACCAGCCAATCCTGCCTGGCCCAGATCGGCACCTCGTAAGTGCCGATGGTCATGACATCGAACTGGCCGCCGTTGGTGGCGATATCGGTGGTCAGGCGCTGACGCAGGACGTTTTCCTCGAGCACCACCCATTCCAGGTCGATGTCGGGATGGGCCTTTTCGAATTCATCGGTCAGCCCCTGCATGATGATCATGTCGTTGTTGTTCACCGTGGCCACGGTGATGGTCTCGGCGTGGGCCGAGACGGAAGCGAGAGCGATGGCCCCCGCGAGCGGAATCTTTTGCTGTAGCCGCATGGTGTGCCCCTTGGCGGAGAGTGTTGGGTTCTTGTTGATCAATCTACTCAACAGCAACTCAAATGATCATTTAGGACTTTAAAAAAAGCAAATTCCCGCCTCTTATACTTTGGGCTACCTTCCTTCCCTATCAATGATATAGCGCGCCGCCTGTTCGTCGGTGACCAAACCCTTGAGCCATCCGCCGCGTAACGCCGCGAGAATCGCCGGCCCCTTGTCACGCCCTCCGGCGAGCCCCACCAGGGTCTGGCCGGCAAGCCGATGCAACGCCAGGCTGGTAATGCGCCGGGTAACCGAACACTCGATCAGCTCGCCGCGGGCATCGAGCGGCCAGCCCAGCAACTCGCCCACCGCGCCGGCATCGAGCAGCTCGTTGAGTTCGGCCTCGCTGATGAAGTGATCCTGGAACAGCGTGGCCTGCGGGTCGATACGGCCGATGCCGATGAACCCCGCCTCGGACTCCATCGCCACGTCGCTGACCGCACGCACCAACGGCTGGGCGAGCAGCGCATGCTTTTCAGCCACCGAACCGGCGACCACCGGGGCCGGCAGCAGGAAGCGCTCGGCGCCGGTCTTGTCGGCCAGCACCATCACCCCGTCGTAGCGGTTGGCCGAGCCATCGCGGGCGATGTTGCCGACCAGCGAGACGAAGCGATGCTGGGGCCTTTCGAGGCGACTCAGGGTCTCGACGGTGGCGCGCACCGCACGACCGGTACCCAGCGACAGGGTCAGCGGCTCGGCTCGATCGACATAGCGCAGCAGCCGCTCGGCGCCGGCCTGGGCGATGAAGTGCGAGGTGTGATCGCGGGGGTCGTGATTGTCGGGATCGGAGGGCACCACGTCGCAGAAGCTCAGCCCGAAGCGCGACACCAGCGCGTCCGCCATCGCCATGCAGCTGGCCAGCGGGTGATCGATATGCACCTTGACCAGCCCCTCCTGGCGGGCCAGCGCCAGCAGGCGCTGAACGCCGGGACGCGACACGCCCAACTGGCTGGCGATCTCGTCCTGGGTGCGCCCGCCGACATAGGAGAGCCAGGCCGCACGCGCGGCCTGGTCGAGCTTGAGCTGATACTTGTCCACGCCATGGCCTCCCGGGTAACGATGCGCCGCATCATCGCAGCCCGTCCATGGAGGTACAATATACCAGCTGTGGCAAAAGGACTCGCGCGATGCCGCGGCTAGTTGCCGGGGCCCGCCACCCCGGGCAACCAGACATGCGCGGCAAGCCCGCCCAGTGGCGAATCCTCGAGGCTCAGCGTGCCCCCGTAGAGAGTCATCAGATCCTCGACGATCGCCAGCCCCAGCCCCGAGCCGGAGCGTCGCTCGTCGAGTCGCGCGCCACGCGCCAGCGCCGCCTCGCGCTCGCCGGCGCTCATCCCCGGGCCATCGTCCTCGATGCTCAGCCGCACCCCGCCGGCCTCGCCGGTCACGTGCAGGCTGACCCGCCGACCGGCCCAGCGCAGCGCGTTGTCGAGCAGATTGCCGACCAACTCCTGCAGATCCTGGGGGTCCATGCGCACGGCGAGGCTCGCATCGATGTCGCGTGCGAGCGCGATCCCGCGCCGCCCGGCCAGGCGCGCCAGGCCATCGACCACCGGCGCGATTGCCTCGCTCAGCCGCACCCGCCCGGCAAGCGTCGCGCCACCGGCGGCCGAGGCTCGCGCCAAGTGATGGCGAACCGCCTCGTCGATGCGCCCCAGCTCGTCACGCACCTGGCGCCGCTCACCCTCGGGCAGCCGGTCGGAAAGCGCCTGCAACACGCTGACCGGAGTCTTGAGCGCATGGGCGAGATTGCCGGCGGCGCTGCGCCCACGTTCGATCAGCCGCCGGTCACGCTCGAGCACTTCGTTCATCGCCGTGGCCAGCTCGCTCAGCTCGCCGGGCAGGCGCGTATCCAGACGCTGTTCCTGGCCGGCCTCGATCCGGGTGAGATTGACATGCAGCCGGCGCAGCGGCGCCAGCCCCCAGCGGATCTGCACCGCCAGGCCACACAGCAGCAGCGCGCCGAGGGTCAGCAGCGACAGCCCCAGCAGCCATTCGAAACGCGCCACCTCGGCATCGAGCTCCTCCCGCGAGGCGGCGACGCTGACGTGCAGGCGCTGCGGATGGCCGGCTAGGTGCACGTCACGCTCGATGACCCGTAACGGTTCGCCGCGCGGACCGCTGATATTGCGCAGGGTGACGCCGTCGGCCATCGCCACCGGCAGGCGCTGATCCCACAGCGAGCGCGAGACCAGCGAGGTACCGTGGTCGTCGCTGACCTGCCAGTACCAGCCCGAAAACACCCGCTCGAAGCGCGCGTCACCCAGCGAGCGCGAAATCTGCAGGCGCTGCTCGGTGGGGTTGTAGTCGAGATCGGCGAGCACGACTTGCAGCAGCGAACGCAGCCGCTGATCGAACGAGGCGGTCACCGATTCGCGAAAATTATAGGCCAGCCCGACCCCCGCCAGCGGCAGGATCACCATGACCAGCGCCAGTGACGCCGCCAGCAGGCGCCGGCTCAGCGACCAGCCGGCAGGACGCGTGGCGAGTGCGCGCAGACGCGCCTTGGCCAACTTCAAACACGTTCCGATAACGCTGCTCAAGCCCCGTCGGCCTCGACCGCCAGCACCCGGTAGCCCTGCCCGCGCAGGGTCTCGATGCGTTCACTGCCAAGCTTGCGACGCAGCCGGCTGATCTGCACGTCGATGACGTTGGAGTCGGGCTCGTGGTCGCGATCGTAGACGTGTTCGGCGAGCTCGCTGCGGCTGACGATGCGCGGCGCGGCATGCATCAGATAGGCGAGCAGGCGCGACTCCTGGGCGGTCAGCGTCACCGGGCGCCCGGCCAGGGTGACACTGGCGGTGTGGGTGTCGAAGGACAGCTCGCCAAGGGTCAGCACCGGGTGGGCGTGGCCATGGCTGCGCCGCACCAGCGCCCGCAGGCGGAACAGCACCTCGGCGGTCTCGAACGGCTTGGTGACGTAGTCGTCGGCACCGGCTGAAAAGCCGGCGGCCTTGTCCGACCAGCGCTCGCGGGCGGTGAGCACCAGCACCGGCAGGTCGATGGCGTCGTCACGCCACTGCGCCAGCCAGCGCGTACCGTCGCCATCGGGCAGGCCCAGGTCGAGTACCACCGCATCGTAGCGTTCGGTGCGCACCAGGAAGTCGGCCTCGCCGCCGTTGTCCACGCTCTCGATCAGCACCCCGGCGTCGCGCAGCGACTCGCCGAGCGCCGCGGCCAGGGCCCGATCATCCTCTACCAGCAATACTTTCATGGTCGCTTCACCACAGCCGCTTCATCATGGTCGCTTCATCGCCTCGACATTGACGCCTTCGACATCCAGCAGTTCGCCGTTGGTGGCATCGAATTCGAACTCTACCAGTTGCCCCTGGGGGCCGATCATCTCGATGTCGTAGCGGGTCGCGTCGTTATCGCGTTCGAGTTCCACCTCGAGAACCTGACCGTCGTAACGTGCCTGCAACCAGTCGAGCACGCTGGGCAGCGACACCAGCCGCCCCTGGCGAACCTCGTCATGCAGCGCGCGCCAGTCGTCATCGGCCGGCGCGGCAAGCGGCCAGCTCAATAGCGCCAGCAGCAGCGCACACCAACCAGTCATCGAAGCATGGAACTTAGTCATGTCTTCAGCTTGCCAAAAGCACCATGAATGCGCCATGAACGCTGCCTGCCGAACCGCCCGAAAATGAACGGCCCATGAACGACATCTTCAGATCGCTGCAAGGTCGCCCGGGGTAAAACGGATCTCGACATCACCCGGCAACCGCCGCCAAGGAGGCGCGACATGAAGACACTGCGTATGCTGATGGTCCCCGTGGCCTTTTCCGGTGGCCTATCGAGCCTGGCGCTGGCCGACGACGGCAGCGTGACCTTCGCCGAGCTGGATTCATTGCTCGCCTCGGCGGGCCAGCACGGGCTCACCGCCTTCGAGGAGATCGCCGTCGAGAACGGCGGGCGCATCGAGATGGAAGGCTGGCGCGATGACGGCTGGCAACTCGATGTCGAGCTGCTGCAGAGCGACGGCTCGCTGACCCGCGAGGCGCAGCAGCGCAGCGACATTCCCGACTGGAGCCTCGCCGGTAGTGATGTCGAACAGGCACTGAGCGTCGCCCAGCGATCCGGCCTGCAACGATTCGAGTCGCTCGATGTCGATAAATCGGGTCATCTCGACATCGAGGGCTACGACAACCAGCACCGCGAGATCGAGCTGCGCCTCGACGCCAGCGATTTCACGGTCATCGGAGTGGACAATGACTGAACGCAACGACTCACACCAAGGCAACCATCGCCATACCGGCGCCGGCCAGGACAATGCCGCCTGGCAGGCGGCGAGAGCCTGGCAGGAGCGCGCACGCCACGCGCGGCCGTCCGCTTCGATAAGCGGCCCGCGACTGTTCTTCACCTGGCTGATGTTCGGCGTGCTGATGCTCGTCGGTACCGTGCTCGGGCTGTTCTTCCTGCTGGTCGGCTGGCTGATGCTGCCGTTGGTGCGCCACCGCATGAAGAAGCAGGCCGAGGCATTTCGCGCAAGTCACGCCCAGAATATCGGCGGCGGTAGCGGTGCCGCTCATCAACACAGCGCCACCCGGCCAGGCCGGCAACAGGTACTGGAGGGCGACTACGAAGCGCGTGACGAGCCCACTCGGCACGCACGGGATCGTGACTGATCCATGTAGCCGATAGGCCATTCGAATGGGCACGAAAAAAACCCGCGTCGGGTACGCGGGTCGAGGTGAGTGGAGCTTCGATGCACTTGGACATGCATAAGCCCGTCTGGTTGGCCTCCAGACACTCCCAGGTTAAGCAGCGTTTACTGATGCCTCCAATGCATCGTTATCATTGAGTCGATAAATCGAAACAATCATTTATTGCTCTCATTCGGCGCATCGACGTTGAAGCCCCGCTCCCGCTCGGCCTCGGCCCCAGTGTCACGGGGCGTCCTGTCCAGCTCCGGGTGCAGCGTGCCCAGCGCCTCACGCAGCGCACGCACCTCTTCGTTCAACTGCGCCACCTGATGTCCGAGCTGGCGCACCATTTCCCTGTCCGCCCTGTGCTGGCGCGTTTCGCGCTCGCTCTGATCGGCGATGAACAGTGAACTGATATAGGCGGCGAAACTGCCGAAAAGGCCGACGCCGCAGACCATCAGCATTACCGCCACCACCCGCCCCGGGGTGGTGATCGGGTAATAGTCGCCATAGCCGACCGTGGTGACCGTGACGATGGCCCACCACAGTGCCTCTTCGGCGGTGTCGATCGGGCTATCGGGGTTGGGGCTCTCGACCAGCAATATGGTAATCGCACCGAAGGCCAGCAGCAGCACGGTCAGGGTTGCTGCCGAGGCCAGCACGCCCTGGGCCTTGTTGCGAAACAGCAGCCGCCAGATCACCTGCAGCGACTTGAACGCCCGCAACAGCCGGATGAGTTGCACCGCGCGAACCGCCTTGGCGCCCATCAGCCAGCCGGCGGGAATGCTCGCCAGCAGGTCGATCCAGCCCCAGCGCATGAAGCGCCACTTGTCCTTGGCGGCGCGCAGGCGCACGCAGAAGTCGGCGAAGAAGAACACGCAGACCACCAGGTCCATGTAGCGGAGCAGACGCGACACCTCCGCCGACAGCGCGAAGAACGTATCGGCGATCAAGGCGCCCAGCACATAGAACGACAGCACCAGGATGAGCAGTTGAAACGGCGTTATGCGATCTTGCATGGGCAGCCAGGCCGTGCGGCGAATGAGGTCATCGAGGATAGCGCCGGCCAGCCGAGCTGACGACCCCGATCCGTCGTGCACGCGCGACGAGCATTAGTGAAAAGGACCCGCCGGCACGGGGCCAGGGCGGGTCAAGGAGGACAGACTGGAGTATCTAACGGGTTGGCGACTTGGCGAAACCCGGCGACAGGCGGGCAGTTATTCGATGGCCTCGTAGGGCAGGCCGACATAGTTCTCGGCGATGGTCGTCAGCCCGGCCCGGCTGGCGGTGTAATAATCGAGTTCGGCCTGCTGGATACGCCGGGCGAAATCCTCCTGGTCGGAAAACGTGTGCAGATTGGAGGTCATCCACCACGAGAAGCGTACCGCCTTCCAGACTCGCCGCAGGCAGATCTCGGAATAGCGCTCGACCAAGTCGGTGCGCCCTTCATGATAGACCTTGAGCATGATCCGGTAGAGCGTGTTGACGTCGCTGGCCGCCAGGTTGAGCCCCTTGGCCCCGGTGGGCGGCACGATATGCGCGGCGTCACCGACCAGAAACAGCCGCCCGTAGCGCATCGGCTCGGCGACGAAACTGCGCAGCGGCGCGATGCTCTTCTCGATCGAGGGGCCGGTAACGAGCTTGGCGGCCACGTCGTCGGGCAGACGCGCCTTGAGCTCATCCCAGAAGCGCGCATCCGACCAGTCCTCGGCCTTCTCGCCCTCGGGCACCTGCACGTAGTAGCGGCTGCGGGTGGCCGAGCGCATGCTGCACAGCGCGAAGCCGCGCTCATGGCTGGCATAGATCAACTCGTCGGAGACCGGCGGCGTGTCGGAGAGCACCCCCAGCCAGCCGAACGGATAGGTTCGCTCGAAGGTCTTGAGTCGCTCGGTCGGGATGGTCTGCCGCGACACGCCATGGTAACCGTCGCAGCCGGCGATGTAGTCGCACTCCAGAGTCTGACGCTGGCCGTCCTTGACGAAGGTGACGTAGGGCGCCTCGCCATCGACGTCGTGCAGTTGCACGTCGTCGGCCTCGTAGAGCGTCGTCGCCCCGGCTTCGCGACGCGCCGCCATCAGGTCGCGGGTGACCTCGGTCTGGCCGTAGACCATGACCGTCTTGCCGCCGGTCAGCCCGGCGAGATCGACATGCACGCGACGATTCTCGAAGGCCAGCTCGAAGCCGCTGTGCGGCAGGCCCTCGGCGTCCATGCGGGCATCGACACCGGCCTCGCGCAGCAGCTCGACCATGCCCTGCTCGAGCACTCCCGCGCGGATGCGACTCAGCACATACTCGCCGGAGCGGCGTTCGAGAATCACGTTGTCGATGCCTTGGCGATGCAGCAGTTGGCCCAGCAACAGTCCGGAGGGCCCGGCGCCGATGATCGCGACTTGCGTCTTCATGTGGGTGGCTCCTTCGCGCCGACCGGGACAGGGGGCCGCTTGCCGCTAGCGCTTCCGGTCGACTGATATCGATGAGTGGTATTTTTCATCGAATCGCGGCGGCAAATAAGCCAGAATCAGGATCAAAACCTGGACATTCGCAAGATCACCCCCTGACTTTGGTCTAGCCCGGCAGAAACAGCCAGCGCAGGAGCACACCGCATGGCCGATGGGCCGCTCGAGATCGTTCCGGTCTTCCAGCTGTACGGCGAAACCGGCCACTGGCCGACCCCCGACCTGCTGCACTGCGAGTCGATTGCCGCACGCAGCCGCCTGCACGACTGGCACATCAAGCCGCACCGCCACGCCGACCTGCTGCATCTGCTGCACATCGACACCGGCCGGGTACGGCTGCATCTCGAGGGCCACGAGCGCGATCTCGAGGGGTCGCTGCTGATCGTCGTGCCGGCCGTGGCGATCCACGGCTTTCGTTTCTCGAGCGATATCGACGGCCATATCATCAGTCTGGCCAAGCCGCTGGTCGGCCACCTGAACAGCCGCCTCGCGCCGCTCGGCGAGGTACTCACCCGGCCCGCGCACTACCTGCTGGCCGGGCAGCCCGAGCGGGCCGCCATCGCCGAGCTGGTAACACGCATCGACGACGAATACCGCCAGCCGGCCCAGGGCCGCGAGGCGCTGCTGCACGCCTTGGTCCAGGCGCTCGCCGTGCAGCTCGCGCGGCGTGCCGAGCGCCGCCGCCCACGACGCGCCCGGCCCCACGACCGGGGCCAGGGGCACCTGCAGCGCTTCCAGGCGTTGATCGAAGCACGTTACACCGAGCAACCGACGATCGAAGCGCTGGCCGGCGAGCTCGGCCTGTCCAGCGCGCATCTCAATACCCTGTGTCGGCGGCTGGCCGCACGCAGCGCCCTGCAGTTGCTTCACGAACGGCTGCTGCTCGAGGCCAAACGCCAGCTCACCTATACCAACCTGACCGTCGGCCAGATCGCCGATGGGCTGGGATTTTCCGAGCCGGGCTATTTCGCGCGCTTCTTCAAGCGCCACACCAGCCAGTCGCCCAGGGCGTTCCGATTGAGCCGCTGAAGCCCAGGTCGTCCCAACATGCAAGCGCCCCGCTCGAAGCGGGGCGCTTGCGTGTTGCACATATCGAGCGGTATCAGATCAGCTTGAGATACTTGGCGTGATACCGCAGGTGATCGTCGATGAAGCTGGCGATGAAGAAGTAGCTGTGGTCGTAGCCGGGCTGTCTACGCAGGGTCAGCGGATGCTTGTGGGTCTCGCACACCGTCTCGAGACGCTCGGGCTTGAGCTGCTCGTCGAGGAAGTCGTCGGCTTCGCCCTGGTCGATGAACAGCGGTTGCCGCGAGACGCCCTGGACCACCAGCTCGCAGGCGTCGTACTGGCGCCAGGCACCACGCTCCTCGCCCAGGTAGTTCTTGAAGGCCTTGTTGCCCCACGGCGAGTCCATGGGGTTGACCACCGGGGCGAACGCCGACACCGAGGCGAAGCGCCCAGGCTGGCGCAGCGCCAGTACCAGCGCACCATGGCCGCCCATCGAATGCCCACTGATCGACTCGCGACCATTGAGCGGAAAATGCTGACGCGCCACCGACGGCAGTTCGTCGTTGACATAATCGTACATGCGATAGTGGCGCGACCAGGGTTCGCGCTTGGCATTGACATAGAAGCCCGCGCCCGAGCCGAAGTCGTAGCTGTCGTGCTCGCCGGGCAGGTCGAGGCCGCGCGGACTGGTATCGGGACAGATGATCGCCATGCCCAGCTCGGCGGCGAGCCGCTGTGCGCCGGCCTTCTGCATGAAATTCTCGTCGTTGCAGGTCAGCCCCGACAGCCACCACAACACCGGCACCTTGTGCTCCTCGGCCTGCGGTGGCAGATAGATGGAAAAGACCATCTCGCAATCCAGGCTGCGGGCATGATGCCTGTAGCGTTTGAGCCAGCCGCCGAACGACTTGTTGGCGGAGACCAGCTCCAGCGATTCGGACATGCTCATGCATCCTCCTTGTGTCATGCCGTGGCGAGCGCCGATAGCGGCGCCCGCCTATCGTTTTCCGCGCAGCGCCGAGCGCATATCAGACCATGCGCGGCTTCGGGCGCATTCATCAATAGTGCAGCACGCTAGCGGATGCTCTTGCCCTCGATGCAGCAGTTCGAAGGCCTCGTTGATCTGCTCGAAGGGCATGTCGTGGGTGACGAACTCGTCGATCTTGATCTCGCCGTTCATGTAGCGCTCGACATAGCCCGGCAGTTCGCTGCGGCCCTTGACGCCGCCGAATGCCGAGCCCTTCCAGACCCGCCCGGTGACCAGCTGGAACGGCCGCGTGGAGATCTCCTCGCCGGCCCCGGCGACGCCGATGATGATCGATTCGCCCCAGCCCTTGTGACAGCACTCGAGCGCCGAGCGCATGACGTTGACGTTGCCGATGCACTCGAAGGAGTAGTCGACGCCACCGTCGGTCAGGTCGACGATCACCTGCTGGATGGGGTCGGAGTAGTCCTTGGGGTTGACGAAGTCGGTGGCGCCGAACTGGCGCGCCAGTTCGAACTTGTCCGGGTTGACGTCGATGGCGATGATGCGTCCGGCCTTGGCCATCTGCGCGCCCTGGATCACCGCCAGGCCGATGCCGCCGAGGCCGAACACCGCGACGGTCGAGCCCGGCTCGACCTTGGCGGTGTTGAGCACCGCGCCGATGCCGGTGGTGACGCCGCAGCCGAGCAGGCAGATCTTGTCCAGCGGCGCTGCCTTGGACACCTTGGCCAACGACACCTCGGGCAACACGGTGTATTCGGAGAAGGTGGAGCAGCCCATGTAGTGATGCAGCGACTGGCTGCCCAGCGAGAAGCGGATGGTGCCGTCGGGCATCAGCCCCTTGCCCTGGGTGGCGCGAACCGCGCTGCACAGGTTGGTCTTGCCCGACAGGCAGAACTTGCACTGGCCGCACTCGGCGGTATACAGCGGAATCACGTGGTCGCCCGGGGCCAGGCTGGTGACGCCCTCGCCGACTTCCTCGACGATGCCGGCGCCCTCGTGGCCGAGCACCGACGGAAACAGGCCCTCCGGATCAGCACCGGACAGCGTATAGGCGTCGGTGTGGCAGACGCTGGTGGCGACGATACGCACCAGCACTTCGCCGGCCCGGGGACCCTCCACGTCGATTTCAGTGAGTTCCAGTGGCTTGCCGGCTTCCCAGGCAATGGCGGCACGTGATTTCATCGATGACTCTCCTGATTCGGTCGGTTGGCGCTTTGCCGCAGCGGTTCGAGCGGCTTGTCGCACCTGCCCCCAGTCTAGGCATTCGGCGGGCGGCGATAAACGCCATTGCCATCACAAGATTATTGCCAAGGAGCAACAATGCAGCGATGGGACCGGGTCGAGGCCTTCGTCGAAGTGGTACGTCAGGGCAGTTTTTCCGCCGCCGCCCGCGAGCTCCGGGTTTCTGCCTCGCATGTCAGCCGGCTGGTCGGTCAGCTCGAAAGCCGTCTCGACACTCAACTGCTCTATCGCACCACGCGGCGCATCCGGCTGACCGATGCCGGACGGCTCTATTACCAGCATTGCCAGCCGCTGTTCGAAGGCTTTCGCGAAGCCGAGTCGGCACTCGACGATTTTCAGGCCCGGCCCAAGGGCATGCTGTCACTGACCTGCGCGACGACCTTCGGCGAGCGCTATATCGCCCCTTTGGTCAACGACTTCCAGTCCCTCCATCCCCAGCTCGAAGTGCATATGCACTTCACCAATCGTCAGGTGGATCTGATCGACGAAGGTTTCGACGTGGCGATTCGCATGGGCGCGCTCAAGGATTCGAGCCTGATCGCCCGACGCCTCTGCGAGCGACGTGAGTACGTGGTCGGCTCGCGAAACTATTTCGAGCAGACCGCACGCCCGCATAGCCTGGCCGAGCTGAGCGCACATAATTGTCTGGCAGGCTCACGCGACAGCTGGCTGTTCAGCGTCGACGGTCAGCGCCGCGAAGTGCGCATCAGCGGCCGCTGGCAGGCCAACTCGGGGCCGGCGCTGCTCGACGCCGCACGCAAGGGATTGGGGCTGGCGCAGTTACCCGACTATTACGTGATGGCGGACCTGCGAAGCGGCCAGCTGGTCTCGGTACTCGACCAGTACCAGTACACCGATACCGCGGTGTGGGCCGTGTATCCGCGGCACCGCCATCTCTCCGCCAAGGTCCGCCAGTTCGTCGACTTTCTTGCCGAGTGCCTGCCGAGCCTCGCCTGAGCACGAGCGCTGGCCGCCAGGCGGCGATCACCTGGGCATCGGCCCTTCGTCCGCAGAGTGGGCATTGGTCAAACGCATGGCCGCTTCGTTGCCATCGAAGAAGATCGGCCGCACGCTGTCGTTGAGGTAGCAATCGTCGAACTCGGCGACCCGCGCCAGCGCCTCGGGGTCGGGCAGCTTGACGTGATGGCGCTCGCGCAGCACCAGGCCCTGTTCGCGGAACGCGGAGAAGGTCCGGCTGACGTGCACGGCGCTCAGCCCCAGTGTATCGGCAAGCTGCTCCTGGGACAGCGGCAAGCGGAAATCGCCGTCGCTCAGCGCCCCGGTCTGCAACAGCCGCAGATACATCTCGTAGATGAAATGGGCGAGCTTCTGGTGAGCGGTGCGCCGCGCGAGGTTGATCAAGCGCTCGGTGAGCAGCGCCTGCTGACGACTGGAGATCGCGAACAGGATCGCCGTCAGGGTGTTTGACTGATTGAAGATATCGAGCAGCCGGCGATGCGGGAAATGACAGATCACCCCATCGTCGATCATCGCCACACCCGCCAGGCGCTGCGAGAAGGCAAATTCACGCAAGCCGATAATGTCGCCGGGCAGGTAGATCTCGAGGATTTGCCGGCTGCCGTCGCCGAGATTACGGTAGGAATAGGCCCAGCCCCGGCTCAGGGTGCAGAATTCGCTGGCGCGATCCTCCTCTTGCCACAGGACGGTGCCGGCTTTCACCTGTTCAGGGCTTTCTTCGAGTTGCCGCAATAGCTTCTTGTCATCTTCCGACAAGCGGCAGAAGTGACTGAAGTGGCGAACGATGCAACTGTCCTGAAGTTTCATTCGACAAAGATCTCCGGTTGGCTCGCTTCAGCGTATCTGGTTGTTGTTCTAGATGGGTGCTCACTCGTCGTACTGCAAGAGGTGGCTCGCGCAGCGCGGGGCGCAGAGTGCCGCATTTTGCTATTATCTTCCGATAACCCAGGTTAATAAAGACTTTCGGTAACTGCTACCTTAGCATCACGGCAAACTCATGCGCAGATGCGCGAGGGAACGAGGCATGCTACACAAAAAAGCGCCCCGAGGGGCGCCTGTGTGGTAGCTACTACGCGGTTTGTGGCAACGTCACTCAGCACTCGATGGCATTGACCGCCAGTCCGCCGCGCGAGGTCTCCTTGTACTTGTCCTGCATGTCGGCGCCGGTGTCGCGCATGGTGCGGATCGCCTTGTCGAGCGAGACGAAGTGGTCGCCATCGCCACGCAGCGCCATCTGCGCGGCATTGATCGCCTTCACCGAAGCGATGGCATTACGCTCGATGCAGGGCACCTGGACCAGCCCGCCGATCGGGTCGCAGGTCAGCCCCAGGTTATGCTCGAGACCGATCTCCGCGGCGTTCTCGACCTGCTCGGGCGAGCCGCCCATCAGCTCGGCAAGGCCGGCCGCGGCCATCGCGCAGGCCGAGCCGACCTCGCCCTGGCAGCCAACCTCGGCGCCCGAGATCGAAGCGTTCTTCTTGCACAGGATGCCGACCGCCCCCGCGGTGAGCAGAAAATCGACCACGTCCCGCTCGCAGGCACCGGCCTGGAATTTCATGTAGTAGTGCAATACCGCCGGGATGATGCCCGCCGCGCCGTTGGTAGGCGCGGTCACCATGCGTCCGCCGGCGGCGTTTTCCTCGTTGACCGCCAACGCGAAGACATTGACCCAGTCCATCGCCGAGAATGTCGACGCGATCAGGCTGGGGCTATCCTCGACGGCAATCAGCCGTTGATGCAGGCGCTTGGCACGACGCCTGACGTTAAGCCCGCCGGGTAGCATGCCCTCCTGCTCGAGGCCCTGGCCGACACAGGCGTGCATCGCTTCCCAGATCCGCCACAGCCCATCACGGATCGTCTGCTCGTCGCGCCACGCCTGTTCGTTGGCCAGCATCAGCTCGCTGATGCGCAACCCATGCAGCCGGCACAAGGCCAGCAATTCCCTGGCCGAGTTGAAATCGTAAGGCAAGCGGGTCTTGTCGCTATCCAGCTCGCCGGCCTGTGCCTGGCGTTCATCAACCACGAAGCCGCCGCCCACCGAGTAGTAGGTGTTGCGGTAGAGCTCGTCGGCGTGGCCATGGGCGATCAGCCGCATGGCGTTGGGATGGTGCGGCAGGCTGTGCTCGTAGAGCTGCATGTCGCGCACCCAGACGAAGGGAACCGACAGGCGGCCATCGAGCAGCAGGGCCTGCGCCTCGAGCAGCTCCTCGATGCAGGGTGAGATGATCGCCGGATCGATGTGTTCGGGGCGCTCGCTCATCAACCCCATGATTATTGCGCGATCAGTACCATGGCCGATGCCGGTGGCCGACAGCGATCCGTACAGTTGCACCTCGATGCGGGCCACGCGTTCCAGCAGGTCCGCCTCTCGCAGGCTCTCGATAAAGTCGTTGGCGGCACGCATCGGCCCGACGGTGTGCGAACTCGAAGGGCCGATACCGATCTTGAACAGATCGAACACGCTGATGGCCATGTTGCTCTCCCTGCCTGTGACAGGCTACGGATCAATATCACTAAAGCCAATAAGTGGCTTAAGGGTTTGACGTTAGCCTGAACCGCGAGTATACGAGGTACAATCGAAAATAATTTGCCCTCCTTTTAGAATAGCTAAACCATGAGCCGAACACTCAATGCCCAGACCCACGCCTGGCTGAAGGTCTTCGCGGTCAGCGCGCGACACCTGTCGTTTACTCGTGCCGCCGAGGAATTGCATGTCACCACCGGCGCGGTCAGCCAGCAGATCAAGCAGCTTGAGGAGCGCCTGGGCTTCAAGCTGTTTCGTCGCCTGCCGCGCCGTCTGGAGCTTACCGATGAGGGCCAGCGCCTGGCCGGCGTGGTCGACGAGGCCTACCAGGCCGTAGGCCTCGAGATTAATCGGCTACGCTCGGGGCTGATGAGCGGCATCCTGCGGCTGCGCGCACTACCCTCGTTTCTTGCCAAATGGCTGATGCCGCGCCTGCCGAGGTTGCAGGCACGCTTCCCCGACATCGAATTGCACATTGCCGCCGAGGACAGCAGCCTGTCGCTGCGCGACGGCGATTTCGACCTGGCGATCGATCTCAACGACGGTCACTACCCCGGGCTTTCGATCACCCCACTGATGGACGAGATGATCTTCCCGGTCTGCGCCCCCTCGCTGATGCGCGGTCGACCGCCGCTTTCACGCCCCGACGACCTGGCCTACTACCCGCTGCTGCATGACGTCACCGCCTGGCGCGGCAGCCACGACTATGCGGAATGGGAGCATTATCTCAAGGCGATCGCGGCCAGCCACGTCAACGTGCGGCGCGGCTATACCTTCAACCGCAACCAGCTGACCATGGAAGCCGCCATCGATGGCATGGGGGTCGCCATCGCCCGGCGCACGCTGATCACCAGTGAACTCAAGACCGGCCAGCTGGTGGCCCCGTTCGCGCAGCGCGTGGCCACCGACAAGCGCTATGGCATCGTGCACGCGCCCGGGGCGCTCGACGATCGCCGCGTACGTGCGGTCCACGACTGGCTGGTCGAGGAAGCGCGCCGCCAGCCAACCTAGGGCCGACCGAGCTGAATAGCGCCTATAAAAAACCCGCGAGCCAGGCTCGCGGGTTTTTGTTCGGGCCAGGCTAAGCCTGGTTACTCGTCGAGGAACGAGCGCAGCGGTTCGGAGCGTGACGGATGACGCAGCTTGCGCAGCGCCTTGGCCTCGATCTGGCGAATCCGCTCGCGGGTAACGTCGAACTGCTTGCCAACCTCCTCGAGGGTGTGGTCGGTGTTCATGTCGATACCGAAGCGCATCCGCAGCACCTTGGCCTCGCGCGCCGTCAGGCCGCCCAGCACGTTGCGCGTGGCTTCGATCAGCCCCTCGCCGGTGGCCATGTCGATCGGCAACAGCATGGTGCCGTCCTCGATGAAGTCGCCAAGGTGCGAATCGTCATCGTCACCGATCGGCGTCTCCATGGAGATCGGCTCCTTGGCGATCTTGAGCACCTTGCGGACCTTGTCCTCGGGCATCTCGAGACGCTCGCCGAGCTCTTCCGGGGTCGGCTCGCGGCCCATCTCCTGCAGCATCTGCCGCGACACCCGATTGAGCTTGTTGATGGTCTCGATCATGTGCACCGGGATGCGGATGGTCCGCGCCTGATCGGCAATCGAGCGGGTGATCGCCTGGCGAATCCACCAGGTCGCGTAGGTCGAGAACTTGTAACCGCGCCGGTACTCGAACTTGTCGACCGCCTTCATCAGGCCGATGTTGCCTTCCTGAATCAGGTCAAGGAACTGCAGGCCGCGATTGGTGTATTTCTTGGCGATCGAGATCACCAGCCGCAGGTTGGCCTCGACCATCTCCTTCTTGGCCCGACGTGCCTTGGCTTCACCGATCGACAGCCGACGATTGACCTCCTTGATCTCCCCCACCGGCAACTGGATCAACTCTTCCTCGAAGGCGATCTTGCGCTGAGCACGCTGGATATCGCCGCGGAAGGCCTGCAGCTTGTCGGCATACTTGGGGTTGCTGCCCAGGAAATCATCCAGCCACTGGCTGTTGGATTCGTTGCCCGGAAAGCTCTTGATGAAGGTCTTACGCGGCACCTTGCCCTTCTTGACGCAGACCTGAAGAATCATCTTCTCCTGATCGCGAACCTGCTCGACACTGATCCGCACCTGACTGACCAGGCGCTCGAAGTGCTTGGGAACCAGCTTGATCGGCGAGAACAGCTCGGCGAGGCGTGACTGCTCGGCAACCGTCTCGGCCGCGCCCGGGCCATGCTTGGCCAGCGCCGCCTTGGCCGCCGCGTTCTGCTCGCGAATCTGCTCGAAACGCGCGCGCGCCTCTTCGGGATCAGGGCCGCCGCTGCTCTCTTCTTCCTCGGCGTCCTCCTCATCGTCATCGTCGCTGCCGTCGCTCTCGGCATCGTCGTCGCTGGGCACCTCCTCGGGCACCTCCGCCTCGGCGACGCCGGGAATCCCCTCGTCGGGATCGATGAAGCCCGAGAACAGGTCGGAAAGCCGGCCAGGCTGCTCTTCGTCCTGAGTGGCATCGTAGGCCTCGAGGATCGACTCCACCGCACCGGGTAGATAGGCCAGCGCGGACATCACCTCGCGGGTGCCCTCCTCGATGCGCTTGGCAATCTCGATCTCGCCTTCGCGAGTCAGCAGTCCGACGGTACCCATCTCGCGCATGTACATGCGCACCGGGTCCGTGGTCCGACCGACGTCGCTCTCCACCGCGGCCAACGCGGCGACCGCCTCTTCGGCGGCCGATTCATCGGTCGAGTGGTCGGACATCATCAGTGCGTCTTCATCGGGCGCCTCCTCAACGACATTGATGCCCATGTCGTTGATCATGCCGATGATGTCTTCCACTTGATCCGGGTCGGCGATATCCTCGGGAAGGTGGTCGTTGACCTCGGCATAGGTCAGGAAGCCCTGTTCCTTGCCGCGCGCGATCAACTCCTTCAGACGTGACTGCTGCGCATTTCCAGCCATAGATACCCTATATCGACGAAGAAGAATGAAGCACCTGAACGATAAGGCGGTGAAAAGCTAAGTTAGCCCGCTAGTATAGCGGATCAAATCGTCAATCCGCCAGTCTCTTCTCTTTGCGCCGCAATTCAGGTGTGTTAATTTGTCTGGTTACGCTAGTTTCCGCTTAGCCCTATAGATAAGGGCGTCCCGCGCTATTTCAACCCCGCAGGAGCTAATCGAGCAGCTGTTATCGCTTGGCGATCTGGAACAGCGTCATGAGCCGCTGCCGCTCGGTGCTCGACAACCGCTCACCGTCGCGCTGCCTGGCCAGCAACTCGTTGATTTCCGCTTCCGGCGCTGCGGCCGAATTCTGGCGACGAAAGTGCTCGATCAGGCCCTCGAGCTCGGCAGCCCTGGCCGCACGCGGAATCAATAGCTCGCGACGTGCCAACTCCTGCAACCGCTGACCTTCGGTAGTGCCATGAAAGTGCGCCAGCAGTACCTGCGGGCTGCGATAGCGCCCGGCGCGCAATAGCCGGATGACCTCGCGACACAGCGCGCCATCACTGTCATTATCGGCACACCAGTCGAGATCTGCAGGCAGATGCTCGACCAGCGTCGGCTCGTGCACCAGCAACTGCAGCGTACGCGCCATCAGCCCGAGCGACCCGCCGCGCGTCGACGCCGATGCAGCGGCGCGTGGCGGATCGTTCGGAGCGCGCCTGGCCAGCAGGCTCCGGCCCGGCGGATTCCTTCGACTCACGCCCACGCTCGCCGGATTCAAGCAGCGCCTCGAAGCGCGACGAATCGATCCCGGTACGCGTCGCCAGCTCACTCAGCAACAACGACTTGAGCACGCCCTCGGGCAGACGCTTCAAGGCTTTGAGCACGCCGCTGGCAAAGCGTTCCCGGTCCTCGATCTTTTGCAGGTCGCGACCCTCGGCGGCCTGCTCGAACAAGAACTCCGACAACGGGCTGGCACAGGTGATGCGATCATTGAACGCCTCGGCACCCTCGCGCCGCACCAGGCTGTCCGGGTCCTCGCCCTCGGGCAGGAACAGAAAGCGCGCCTGGCGGCCGTCGATCATCTGCGGCAGCACGTTGTCCAGCGCCCGGCGCGCCGCCTGCCGGCCGGCATTGTCGCCATCGAAGCAGAACACCACCTCGCCGACCAGCCGGAACAGCCGCTGCAGGTGCTCCTCGCTGGTCGAGGTACCGAGCGTCGCCACGGCATTGCGAATGCCGAACTGAGCCAGCGCCACGACATCCATGTAACCTTCGACGATCACCAGCCGCTCGAGCTGGCGATTGGCCTGGCGCGCCTCGAACAGTCCGTAGAGTTCGCGCCCCTTGTGGAACACCGGCGTCTCGGGCGAGTTGAGGTACTTGGGCTTGGCGTCGCCCAGCACTCGCCCACCGAAGCCGATCGTGCGGCCCTTCCAGTCGCGGATCGGAAACATCACCCGATCGCGGAAACGATCGTAGCTGCGCCCCGAGTCCTCGCGCTGGACCAGCAGCCCGTACTCCACCTGCACCGCCTCGCTGATGCCACGCTCGCTCAGGTGGCGCTTGAGCGCCTCCCAGTTGTCGGGGGCATAGCCGATCGCGAAGTCGCGCACCACCTCGGGCGACAGGCCGCGATTGTCGAGATAGCCCCGCGCCGCCTGCCCCTCGCTCATCGCCAGGCGCTCGCGGAAGAAACTCGCCGATAATTCGAGCAGGTTGACGCCTTCCTGGCGCTTCTTCTCGCGCGCCTTGGCATGCGGATCGTCGGCGCCCTCGCGCGGCACCTCGAGCCCTTGGCGTGCGGCGAGTTGCTCGACCGCCTCGGGGAAGCGCAGGTTGTCGTACTCCATCAGAAAGCGTAGCGCGTTGCCGTGGGCGCCACAGCCGAAGCAGTGATAGAACTGCTTGTCCTGACTGACGGTGAACGACGGCGACTTCTCCTGATGGAACGGGCATAGCCCCGCATAGTTGCGACCGGCCTTCTTGAGCGTCACGCGTTCGCCGACGACTTCGACCACATCGGCGCGGGCGAGCAGGTCATCGATAAAACGCTGAGGAATCTGACCGGCCATGCGAGGGCTCTATAGGAAATAGGAAAGCTAGCTGAGAGTGAAACTGTCGGAGGGCTATCGGCACCGCCTGGCAGTCTGGCCTATATGAACGCTTGTCGCGAGAACAGCGAGTTTCGCAACAGCTCAGTGTTAAGCCCGCCAGACCGCTAGACACAAAAAACAAACGGCCACCGGATGGCGGCCGCTTGGCGTCCCTCTGAGGCAGACGATGTCCGCCTCCAGTACGTATCAGTACAGCCGTTCGAAACGCTTGCGCTCACGCTGCAACTTCTTGGCGTGACGCTTCACGGCCGCCGCTGCCTTGCGCTTGCGTACTGCGGTCGGCTTTTCATAGCTCTCGCGACGACGCACTTCGGAGAGCACGCCGGCTTTTTCGCAGGACCGCTTGAAGCGACGCAGGGCGACGTCGAACGGCTCGTTATCACGTACTTTGACAGAAGGCATTAAGCACTCACCTACCTTGAAATCATGAGTTCGGTTGTGAACGTGCGCTCGATCCGACCGCCGCATCCCGTCATTCGCAGGAAACGAACCATCCATCGATCGGGGAAGACGTTCAGTTCGGGTATTGGGCGCACGACCCAGTCTTGCAGAGTCGGGTATTCTAGTCGCTGCCCATGAGCTTTGCAAACATCGCCGTCGGCGCCCCTGCCGCCGACGCGGCAAAGTCGGTAGAATGGCCACCTTCCTTGCCGCCAGCGACGAGTCACACCATGCGTATCCTGGGGATCGAGACTTCCTGCGACGAGACCGGCGTCGCCCTCTACGACAGCGAACGCGGCCTGCTGGCCGATGCCCTCTACAGTCAGATCGCCATGCATGCCGACTTCGGCGGCGTGGTTCCCGAACTGGCCTCGCGCGATCACACCCGCAAGCTGCTGCCGCTGATCCAGCAGGTGCTCGACAGCGCCGGCCTGGTGCGTAGCGAGCTCGACGGCATCGCCTACACCGCCGGCCCGGGGCTGGTCGGCGCGCTGATGGTCGGTGCCAGCACCGCCCACGGCCTGGCCCGGGCGCTGGGTATCCCGGTGCTCGGCGTGCACCACATGGAAGGCCACCTGCTCGCACCGATGCTCGAGGACGAGGCTCCGGCCTTCCCGTTCGTCGCGCTGCTGGTTTCCGGCGGCCACACCCAACTGGTCGAGGTCCATGGGCTGGGCGAATATCGGCTGCTCGGCGAGTCGGTCGACGACGCCGCCGGCGAAGCCTTCGACAAGGCCGCCAAGATGCTCAGCCTGCCCTACCCCGGCGGCCCGCAGGTCGCCAAGCTCGCCGAGGCGGGCGACCCGACGCGCTTTCGCTTCCCGCGACCGATGACCGACCGCCCGGGGCTCGATTTCAGCTTCTCGGGGCTCAAGACCCACACCCTGACCACCGCCAATGCGCTGCGCGAGGCCGGCGAACTCGACGATCAAGGACGCGCCGACATCGCTCGTGCCTTCGAGGAAGCGGTGGTCGATACGCTGGTGATCAAGTGCCGACGGGCACTCGACCAGACCGGCTTGAAGCGGCTGGTGGTGGCCGGCGGGGTGAGCGCCAATCAACGCCTGCGTGAACGCCTGGGCCTCGAGGTCGGCAAGCGCCAGGCCCGCGCCTACTACCCGCGCGGACGCTTCTGCACCGACAACGGCGCGATGATCGCCTATGTGGGTGCACAGCGCCTGCTCGCCGGCGAACGCGACGGCGATGCCATGCGTGCGGTGCCCCGCTGGCCGCTCGCCGAACTGGCGCCACCCGCCGTCACGCAGTAAAGCGCCCGAGGCGATGTCGCGCTCTTGATAGGCCAGTGTCAGCTTGATAGGCCAGTGCTTGATAGGCCAGCGCTCCAGTCCTGGCGCGCTTATTCTCGGGGCAAGTCGCCGGTGAGACGCCGCAGGTACCAGACGTGGCGCACCAGCACCAACAGGGCGAAGGCGATCACCACCGCCACGTAATCGCGCGCCAGCCACACGCTCGCCAGCGGCGCCAGCAGCGCCGCGCCCAACGAAGCCACGGCCGCGGTGCGCACCCGCCAGGCGAGCAGCGCCCAGCACAGCGCGCACAACAGCGCCACGTAGGGCGTCAGCACCAGCAGCACTCCGAAGGCACTGGCCACCGCCCTGCCACCACGCAACCGATGCCACAGCGGGTAACTGTGGCCCAGCAGCACGCCGAGTCCGACCAGACCCTGAGCCCAGGGCGGCAATTCGCCGGCGCGGGCCAGCCACAGCACCGGCATGCCCTTGGCCGCGTCGACGCTCAATGTCGCCAGGGCCAGGCGCGGGCCGTAGAGCCGCAACACGTTGGAGAAACCGGGATTGCGCGAGCCCCGCCAGCGCGGGTCGGCCACCCCCGCCAGGCGGCACACCCAGACCGCCCCCAGCAGCCCGCCGCACAGATAGCCGAGCGCGACCAGCATGACGAGTTCGAGTGCATCGATGGGGGGCATGACGGCTTCCGTAAAATCGCTCGCGGCAACCCCGCGATTCTGCCACTTTGCTGGCGTACAATCGAAGTCCGACTATCCGAGAAGGACTTTTGACCGTGGATCGCGTGTTGATCGAAGGCTTGACCGTGGAGACGGTAATCGGCGTCTATGACTGGGAACGCAGCATCCGCCAGCGACTGGTGCTCGACCTGGAACTGGCTACCGACATTCGCCCGGCGGCGGCCGGCGACGAGCTGGCACATACGCTGGATTACGCCGCGATCAGCGCGCGCATCGGCGACTTCGCCACCCATAGCGACTTCGAGCTGGTGGAAACCTTCGCCGAACGCCTCGCCGCCGTGCTGCGCGAGGAGTTTGCCATCGCCTGGCTGCGCCTGACCGTGCGCAAGCCGGGCGCGGTGGCCGAAGCCAGCGCGGTCGGCGTGCGCATCGAACGCGGGGAGATCCCATGACCCGAGTGGTAGTCAGCATCGGCAGCAACATCGAACGCGAACACCACGTGCGGCGCTGTCTCGACGCGCTCGCCGCCGAGTTCACGGCACTGCGCATTTCACGGGTATTCGAGAGCGAGCCGGTAGGCTTCGAGGATGGCCGCAACTTCTACAACCTGGTCGCCGCCTTCGACAGCCAGGCCTCGGTGGGCGAATTGCAGGCCTGGTGCAAACGCCTCGAGTTCGCCCATGGACGCCGCGCCAACAGCCCCAAGTTCAGCCCGCGACGACTCGACATCGACCTGCTCACGGTCGGCGCGCTGACCGGCTGCATCGACGGCGTCGCCCTGCCCCGCGACGAGATCACCACCAGCGCCTTCGTCCTGCAGCCACTCGCCGAGCTGTTGCCCGACGCGCGCCACCCGCTCGCCAATCAGCGCTACGCCGATCTCTGGGCGGCCTTCGAACCCGGTGCACAGCGCCTATGGCCAGTGGAGTTCGTCTGGCAGGGACGGACAATATCGCAGGCCGACTGAAAGGCTGCTAGCCGCGCTCAGCCAGCGCCGCGCTGATCGCCGCCTGGCGGCGCCGGCCCAGTTCGGCACCCAGTTCGCCCCCACGAAAACCCTCGTCGAGCAGCTCCCGCGGCTCGATGCTCGCGGCGGCGCGCCAGGCGCGCTCCAGGCGCTCGGCCAATGCCGGGCATTCACACGCGATCAGCGCCAGCAGGGCCGGCACCCGCTCGCTGCGCCGCCAGGCATCGATGGCGTTGAGCCAGTCAAGCGTGCGTGTCGCATCGAGCGGCGTGTCGGCCCGCCACAGCACCCGGCTCAGCGCCACCTGGCGGGCCAGGTCGCGATAGGCATTGGGCACCTTGAGCCGCTCGTTAAGTGCCTCACGCGCGGGCTCACCAAGATGCTCGACCAGCCGCGCCCAGCGCCATTGGGTTAGCGTCCACGGCGGCGCTGTCCAGAACGCCGCATCGGGCACCGCCGACAAGCGTTCCAGAGCTTCGTGCAGGGCCACCTGGTCGACGGCCAGCTCCGGCATCAGCACCGGTAACGCCGCGCAATTCTCGAGACAGCTGAAATAGGCCTGCGGCTGCGGTTCACCGAGCGCCTTCTCGGTCTCGACCCAGATACGCTCGGCGACCAGATGACCCAGTTCACCGCTCTCGGCCAGCCGGCGCATGAGCACCTGCGTCTCCTCGGCGACGGCGAATCCCAGGCCGCAGTAGCGCGCCAGGAAACGCGCGGTGCGCAGCACCCGCAGCGGGTCCTCGACGAAGGCCGGCGAGACGTGGCGCAACAGCTGCGCCTGCAGGTCGCGCTGACCATGGAACGGGTCGACCAGCGTGCCGTCGGGGGCCTCGGCCATGGCGTTGATGGTCAGATCGCGGCGCTCGAGATCCTCCTCGAGGGACACCTCGGGGCTGGCGTGAACGACGAACCCGGTGTAACCATGCCCGGCCTTGCGCTCGGTGCGCGCCAGGGCGTACTCCTCGTGACTCTCGGGGTGCAGGAAGACCGGGAAATCGCGCCCCACCGGCTTGAAACCGCGCTCGAGCATGGCTTCGGGGGTGGCGCCGACCACCACCCAGTCCTGGTCGACCACCGGCCAGCCCAGCCGCGCATCGCGCACCGCGCCGCCCACTCGATAGACGCTCAGCCCAGCGGTAAAGCGATCGGCGCTCATCGCTCGACGCGGTGCGGGTGCCTGGCCTCCCAGTCGACGAAGCCACCGTCCAGACTGTAGACCCGCGAAAAGCCCTGGCCGACCAGCCACTCGGCGGCCTGCTGGCTGGAATGACCGTGATAGCAGACCACCACCATGGCCTGGTCGCCGGGCGCCTGTTCGACCAGATCGCCGACCGTGGCGTTATCGATATGCCGACTGCCGGGAATGTGCCCACGCGAGAAGCTCAGCGGGTCGCGGATATCCACTAGCGTCAGCGCTTGATCGCTATCCAGCCAGCGCTCGAGGGTGGCGTGGTCGAGATGTTCGAAAGTCTGGCTCATGCGCCCTCCCTGGGCACCGTGAATGACACGTTGGCGATGATGATTCTGGCGGTCTGGCTCATTCGCGCGAGTGACAGGGCTCGCTGATCCGGCGACCGCTGTCGAGTTCCAGCGCGGTCAGGCTATTGCCCCATACGCAGCCGGTATCCAGCGCTTCGGCACGCAGCGCGGTGCCGGGCACCCGGCCTTCGAGCGCCGCCCAGTGGCCGAACAGTACCCGCGGGTCGTCGGCGCGCGGGTAACGGAACCACGGCTCGAAACCCTCGGGGGCGCTATCCAGGCCCTCCTTGGCGGCAAAGTCGAGGGTGCCGTCGGCGGCGATGAAACGCATCCGGGTGAATACGTTGACGATCGCCCGCAGCCGATCGACGCCCTCGAGCGCGTCGTCCCAGCGCGCCGGCGTATTGCCGTACATCCGCTCGAAGAACGCCCCGGCCCGCTCGCCGGCCAGACAGCTCTCGACTTCACGGGCAAGCACCTGGGCCTTATCCAGCGACCACTGCGGCAACAGCCCGGCGTGCACCATCAGCGTACGTTCGGGGCTGTCGCTGCCGTCGTCGACCAGCAGCGGCTGATGCTGCAGCCAGTCGAGCAGCGCCTCGCGGTCGGGCGCGTCGAGGATCGCCGCGAGGGTGTCGGAGCGCTTCAAGGAGCCGCCGCCGCGCGCCACCCCGAGCAGGTGCAGGTCGTGATTACCCAGCACCACGCGCGCCGCATCGCCCAACGCCTTGACCTCGCGCAGGCAAGCCAGCGAGCCCGGGCCGCGATTGACCAGATCGCCGGCGAGCCACAGGCAATCGTGGCGCGGGTCGAACTCCAGGCGCTCGAGCAGCGCCACGAACTCGGCGTGGCAGCCCTGCAGATCTCCGATGGCGTAAGTAGTCATGGGCCTCCTGCTTGGCGCTGATTTGGCCAGGATAACGAAAATGGACGCTTCAACCCTGGCGGGCGATAACGGCGACGTCAATGCACCTGATTGGGCCCGGCCAGGCGGAACGGTGCAATGCTGACTTCAAATGGACGCTGTGCTGTGCTCTCGACACAGGTGTAGCTGCCTTCCATCACCCCGACCGGGCCATCGAGCACCGCCCGGCTGGTATAGCGGAAGCTCTGGCCGGGGCCGATCATCGGCTGCTTGCCGACCACTCCCTTGCCGCGCACTTCCTGAACCTTGCCGCTGCCCTGGGTGATCTTCCAGTAGCGGGCCAGCAACTGCACCGCCTGCGGCGAATGGTTGTGCACGGTGATGGTATAGCTGAATACGTAGCGCTGTTCGGACGGCGACGATTCTTCTGCCCGATAGCTGGGCTCGACGTCGACGTGAATGGCCTCGCTCAGTTCGTCGATCAAGGCGCTTCTCCGGCCAGATGATTGGCGATGGTGACCAGCTCGGCCACGCTCAGGGTCTGCGGACGCCGCGCCGGATCGATCCCCAGCGCTTCGAGCGCCTCGCCGGACAGCCGTCCCTTGAGATTGTTGCGCAGCGTCTTGCGGCGCTGGGCGAAGGCCTGACGCACCACATCGGCGAACAGCGCCTCGTCGCTGGCCGGCGACGGCAGCTCGGCATGCGGCACCAGCCGAACGATCGCCGAGTCGACCTTGGGCCGCGGCACGAAGGCCTCGGGCGGCACCGTGAACAGTGCGTCGATGCGGCAGTAATACTGGGCCATCACCGACAAGCGCCCCCAGTCCGCGCCGCCGGGCTCGGCGGCAAGCCGCTCGACGACCTCCTTCTGCAGCATGAAATGCATGTCGGCGATCGCTTCGCGGGCACCGAGCAGATGGAAGATCAGCGGCGTGGAGATATTGTACGGCAGGTTGCCGACCACTCTCAGCGGCGCGCCGTCGCCCTTCAAGGCGGCGAAATCGAGGGCCAGCGCATCGCCTTCGTGAATCACGAAGCCCGGGTAATTGAAGAATTGCACACGCAGCCCGGGAATCAAGTCGCGGTCGAGCTCGACGACCTCCAGCACGCCGTCGGCGGCCTCGATCAGCGGTTCGGTCAGTGCGCCCTGGCCCGGGCCGATCTCGACCAGCCGCTCGCCGGGGCGCGGCGCGATGCTGCGCACGATGCGCATGATCACGCCCGGATCGCGCAGGAAATTCTGGCCGAAGCGCTTGCGCGCCCGGTGTTGCGGCGGCTCGGGACGCTGGTCGCGGGTAGCTGAAGACATGCGGCGGGGATTTCCTTGGGTTACGGTTTCATCGGGCGTATGAGCCGGCCAGCGCCATCTCGGCGGCGACCGTCAGCGCCACGCGCAGGCTGCCGGCATCGATGCGCCCGCTGCCGGCCAGGTCCAGCGCGGTGCCATGATCCACCGAGGTGCGCACGATCGGCAGCCCCAGGGTGATGTTGGCAGCCTGACCGAAACCGGCGAACTTGAGCACCGGCAGACCCTGGTCATGATACATCGCCAGCACCGCGTCGATGCCGGCGAGCCGATGTGGGGTGAACAGCGTGTCGGCGGGCCACGGCCCTTCGACATCAAGCCCTTCGTCACGCAGCCGCTCGAGGGTGGGAATGATGACCTCGAGCTCCTCGCGGCCCAGGTGCCCGCCCTCGCCGGCATGCGGGTTCAGCCCGCACACCGCGATACGCGGCCGGGCGATGCCGAAGTGACGGCGCAGGTCGGTCTCGAGGATGCCCAGCACCCGACGCAGGCCGCGCTCGTTGATGGCATCGGCCACCGCGCGCAGCGGCAGATGAGTGGTCGCCAGCGCGACCCGCAGCATCGCGCCGCCCAGCGCCGCGGGTAGCTGCGTGGCCAGCATCATCACCACCTCGTCGACGCCGCAGGCGTCGCGCAGATATTCGGTGTGGCCGGTAAAGCCGGTATGCCCCGCCTCGATGATCACGCCCTTGTGCAGCGGCGCGGTGACCATCGCCTGGGCTCGGCCGTCCTGGCAGGCAGCGATCGCCCGGTCGAGCAGTTCGAGCACATAATCGCCATTGGCCGGGTCCAGCACGCCGGGCGTGACCGGCGCGCGCAACGCCACCGGCCAGACCGGCAGTACGCCGGGCCGCGGCGCGGGGACGCTGGCGTGCGGGTCAAGCGGTTCGATTGCGACCGCCAGGCCAAGCTGGCGCGCGCGCGCGGCGAGCAGCTCGGGATCGCCAATTGCCACGACCCGGCCGCCCGGCCCCTCAAGATGGCGGATCGGCGGCCAGCATCAGCGCCAGGTCGGGACCGATCCCGGCCGGCTCACCGGTGGTCAGCGCGAGCAGCGGCTCACTCACTGCCAGAAGGACTCAGTCGTTCGTCGACGTAGGCCTCGGCGCGGATCTGCTGCATCCAGGCCTCCAGTTCGTCGTTGACCTTGCGCTGGAACAGCGTGTCGCGAATCTGGCTACGCTGCGCCTCATCGGTCACGTCACGCTGACGGCGATCCTCGACCTGGATCAGGTGATAGCCATAGCGCGTCTTGACCGGCTGGCTTAACTCGCCTTCCGCCAGTTGGCTGGCGGCGTCCTCGAACGCCGGCACCATCTGGCCGGGACGCACCCAGCCCAGGTCGCCGCCGTTGAGCGCGCTGCCACGGTCGTCGCTGACCTGCTGAGCGACGCTGGCGAAATCCTCTCCCGAGGCGATGCGCTGGCGGGTGCGCTCGGCGAGCGCGCGGGCCTGGTCACTGTCGCGATTGGGGTTGGTCTCGATCAGGATGTGACGGATCTTCTGCTCCTCGACCACCGCCTGCTGCGACTGGCCGCCGCCCTGACGATCGAGCAACTTGACCAGATGGAAGCCGCTGGGGCTGCGCAGCGGCTCGCTGACTTCACCGACGCGAAGCTGCGGCACTACATCGGCGAAGAGGGTGGGCAGTTCGCCACCGCTGCGCCAGCCCAGGTTGCCGCCTTCGAGGGCATTGTTGCCGTCCGACTCGGCCGCCGCCACGGCGGCGAAATCGGCGCCGTTCTGAAGCTGGCGTTGAATGGCCTGAATATGCTGCTGGGCGCTGCGCACCTGATCCGGCGAGGGCGACTGCGGCAACGCGACGAGGATATGCCCCAGCTGATAGCGTGCATTACGATCACCGCCCTGCTGGGCCAGGTAACGATCGATTTCCTGGTCGGCGACATTGACCCGGCTGGCGACGCGGCGCTGCTGGAGCTGGCGAATCAGCATCTCGCGACGAATCTGCTCGCGTATCGCAGCCAGCGATAGCCCTTGGCTTTCGAGGGTGTCGGCAAAGGCATCGAGGCTCATGCCGTTGTTTTCGGCCACCGAACGCACCGCCCGGTTGAGCTCGGTGTCGTCGACCGTGAGGTTGGCCTTTTCAGCCATCTGCAGCTGAATCTGCTCGTCGATCATGCGATCGAGCACCTGCTGGCGAAGCGCCTGCTCGTCAGGCATGGAGATATTGCGGCTGGCCAGTTGACTGCGCGCCTGAGCGATCCGGTCGCGCAATTCACTGGCCATGATGGCGTCGTCGTTGACCACGGCGACGATACGGTCGAGCGGTTGCTCGGCGGCCGGCGCCAGCGCGGGAAAAGCCAGCACCAGCGCCAGGCTCAGCGATGCAAACAGACGTCTGCGCATGAAAACCTCTTCTTTCAGAACGGGGTCGGTTGATAGCCGGGGATAGACTCGGCGAAGACTTCTTCGGTTCCCTGACCGACGCCGCCCAGGCCCTTGAAGACGAAACGTAAAAACAAGCCGCGATCGGTGTAATCGTCGTCGATGGTGTTGGCGGTGTCGTTGTCCTCGATCCACTCGCGCCAGGCAACCTGAACGCCGTAGCAGCAATCGTTCCATTGCACGCCCGCCAGGGTATCCAAGGTCCGCGAGTTGGTATTGTCGTAGCTATAACGACCGATCAGGTCCCAGCGCGCACCGACCTTGTAGGCGAACGAGGCGTCGAACTCCTCGCGGTTGTAGCCCAGCTGATCCTCGGCATCGCCCGAGGGATCGAAACCCTCGAGCTCCCAGCGATAGCCGAGATTGAGCACGTGGCCCTCGGGGTGACGATAGCGCAGGTAGGTTGAGGTACGCTCGGTGAGCTCGCGATGTTCGTCGTAGAACCACTCGTAGCGTGTGCTCCAGCGGTCGGTAATCTGCCAGTCGAGCTGGGTGGCGATCGGCGAGCGATCGCGGGTGGCATCGTACCAAGCCTGATAGTTGGTCTCGGGGTCGGGCAACGCCAGGTCGCCCTCCATGCCGATCACCCGGTCCTCGAGATAGGCGCTCTGCCCCACCGACAGCGCCAGCCGCTGGCGACCGCTGGCGTCCTCGAGAAAGCGCGTGCTCAGCCCGTAGGAGACCTTGTTGACGTCGCCCACCCGGTCGCTGCCGGAGAAGCGATACGGCGTCCATAGCTGGCCATACGAGAACGCCCGCTCGTCGGTATCGAAGTCGGGGAATTCGCTCTGGTCGCGCGCCGGCGCGTAGGCGTAATACAGCCGTGGCTCCAGAGTCTGGCGCCAGGCCTCGTCGAACAGCGTCAGGTCGCGCTCGAAGATCAGCCCGCTGTCCACCGAGCTAACCGGCACGGTGCGCGACAGGCTCTCGTCACGCTCGGTATCGCGATTGCCATAATCGAGCTGGTACTGGGTATGCAGCAACTCGAAGCGCGGCTCGAGATAGCCCCAGCCCGGGTCGTAGCGCCAGCCGACGGCCGGCGCGAGATGCACCCGCGAGCCGGTCGCTGCCTCGCGCAGCGGCACCTCGGTCGCATCGACCTCGCGCCAGAAGTAGGTCGCGTTGGAGCGCCACTGCTGATAGAAGCCGTTGTCCTGCGACCAGCGGGCGTTGGCGGTCAAACTGGGCAGGCGGTAGAACGGCTTGTCGCGGTCGGCGAGCGGATAATCGAGCTTCTGGTAGCCCTGGGCCTTGGCCTCGAGCTGCCAAGTCTGGCCACTGTAGTCGAGCTCGGCGAGGCGCGTCAGGTAGTCGGTGTCGTTCTCGGCGAAGTTGCGGCCGAAATCGTCGAAGTAACGGCCGTCGCTGGCGGCGCCATAGCGCAGGTTGTAGCGCAGCCGGGGATCGAAGCGCCCCTGGTGACGATAATCGATGTACCAGCGCTGCTCGCCTTCGAAGGCATCATCCGCATCGTTGGGGTTGGCACTCTCGCCGCCGCGGTCGCTGCTCAGGTAGGCACCCTCGATCTGGCCCTGGTCCTCGCCGTACAGATAGCGGAACTCGCCGCCCAGCAGCAGGCCGTGGTTGCTCAGCCAGCGCGGCGTGAGCGTGGCGTCGTAGTTCGGCGCCAGGTTGAAATAGTAGGGCTGAGCATAATCGAACCCGCCGCTGGACACGCCGAAGGTCGACCATAGAAAGCCCGACTGACGGCGGTCATCGATGGGAAAGCGCAACCACGGCCAATAGAACACCGGCACCCGACCGACCTCGAGCCGGGCATGCCTGGCGGTGCCGTAGCCGGCCTCGCGATCGATGACCACATCGTTGCCGACCACCCGCCATAGACGACTGTCTGGTGCACAGGTGGTGAAGCTGGCCTCGCGCAGTCGGTAGCGGCCATCCTCGAGCCGCGCCAGCTGCGTGGCGTCGCCACGCAGGCGTTGATCGTGGAGGACGTAATGCGCACCGTCGACCTGGGCCGCGTCACTGTCGAGCGACAGCTGGCCACCGCCGCCACGCACCAGCAGGCCCTGGTCGCGCAGGGTCAGCGGGCCCTCGGCGAATAGCGTATCGCGCGCCGCGTTGACCCGCACCCGGGGGGCCTCGAGCTGACTGCTGCCACGGCGCAGCAGTACCTCGCCACGCAGGATGGTAACCCCCGCGTCGCCGTAGTCGGCCTCGTCGGAGGTTGAGCGCACCTCGCGCGGGGTGTCGCCGGGCGCCAGGCGATACGCGGGCATCACGTAGCGTCCACGGCAGACGGCATCGGGGGGCGCATCGTCGCCCCAGGGCTGCCAGTCGAGTTGCGAGGCCGGCAGCGTTTGCGGCGGGGCCGCGTGAGCGCCACTGGTGACCAGGCCGGCGAGGGCAGTCCACAACAATCGCTTGCCCATGGGTCCTCTGTCCTTGGCGGTTGGAATCGGTATTATACAGCCCCGGTGCCGCACGTCCTCCTGCGATACCAAGGCGCCGGATGGTGAGGCCGGGCCAGTGAGGCCGGATCGATGACCAGAGGCTGGGAGGACCTCAGCATGCGGCGGCGAACCGACCCCGTCAACCAAGGAGGCCGCATGGCCGACGCGCGACAAACCGAACGCCTCGACGCCCTGCGCCGCTGGGCTGGCGCACGCCACGCCGCGGATGGCGAACGGCTGCGAATCGAACTGGCCGCCGGCGACGCCAGCTTTCGCCGCTATTACCGGCTGTGGCTGGATGACGCGCACACGCGGATCATCATGGACGCGCCCCCCGACAAGGAGGACAGCCGGCCGTTCGTGGCCGTCGCCGATGCCTGGCGCGAGGCCGACCTGCCGGTGCCGGCGCTGCATCATGCCGACCTCGACAGCGGCTTTCTCGAGCTCGAGGATCTCGGCGATACCCCGCTGCACAATTGCTTGGCCAACGAGACCGACGACGACGCCTATCGCGAGGCGCTCGCGCTGCTCGCCACGCTGCAGCATCGCGCCCCGCGGGCGGGGCTGCCGGCCTACGACGCCGCGCTGCTCGGCCGCGAGCTCGACCTGTTCCCCGAGTGGTGCCTCGAGCGGCTGCTGGGCATCGCCCCGCCGCCCTGCTGGCCGAGTGCCCGCGCCCGGCTGATCGAGAGCGCGCTGGACCAGCCGCGGGTCGCCGTACACCGCGACTTCGACGCCATGAATCTGATGCGCCACGCCGATCGGCTATGGCTGATCGACTTCCAGGATGCCGTCGACGGCCCGCTCAGCTACGACCTGGTCTCGCTGCTGCGCGGGCGCTATCGGCGCTTCGCCGAGCCCGACTACGCCGCGCTCATCGAGGCATTCCGCCGCGCGGCGATCGCCGATGGGCGTCTCGCCGAAGGCATCGGCACCACGACATTTCGCTACCATGCCGATCTGATGGCGGCGCAGCGCTCGCTCAAGGTGCTGGGCATCTTCTGCCGGCTGACCCTGCGCGATGCCAAGTCGGGTTACCTCGAACGTCTGCCGCTGTTTCTCGACCATCTGCACGACAGCCTGGCCCCCTGGCCGGCCTTCGGCGAACTGAGCGCCTGGCTGGACAATGATTTTGCCCCCGCGCTGGAGCGTGAACTGGCGCGACTGGGTTTAAAGGGCCGGGGGCTGGCGCAATGAAGGCGATGATCCTCGCTGCCGGCCTGGGCACGCGCATGCGTCCGTTGACCGATCATTGCCCCAAGCCACTGCTCGATGTCGCCGGCAAGCCGCTGATCGGCCATCATCTCGAGCGTCTCGCGGCGCTGGGTATCGACGAGGTGGTGATCAACGTCAGCTACCGTGCCGAGCAGATCGTCGCGGCGCTGGGCGACGGCCACGACTACGGCCTGACGATCCGCTACAGCCACGAGGCCGAGCCGCTGGAAACCGGCGGCGGCATCCGCCAGGCGCTGGCGTTGCTCGGCGAGGCGCCGTTCCTGCTGGTCAACGGCGACGTCTGGTGCACACTGGAACGCGACTGGCTGACACCGCTGGGCGACGACCTGGCACGCCTGGTGCTGGTCGACAATCCCGCTCACCACGTCGATGGCGACTTTCACCTCGACGCCGCCGGCCGCGTGCATGAAACCGGCGCGCCGCGCCTGACCTACGCCGGCATCGCCCTGATCGACCCGGCACTGGTCGCCGGCCAGTCACCCGGCGCCTTCAAGCTCGCCCCGCTGCTGCGCGAGGCCATGGTCGCCGGACGTGTCGCAGGCCACCATCATCGCGGCCACTGGGTCGATGTCGGCACCCCGGCGCGGCTGGCCGAGCTGGACCGCTGGCTGCGCCAGCCCGGCGCGGATCGCTGAGCCCGTTCAGGCTTGGTATGCTGTGGCGTCGTGCGTCATTGCGCTTATTATTCAAAGCCGTTCATAGCCACCCGTCAGCGAGGAGTTGCCCATCATGAAAGCCAGCGTCAAGTGGACCGACGGTCGCCAGTTCGTCGCCGAATCCGGCAGCGGGCACAGCATAGTCATCGATGGCCCGCCGGATCACGGCGGTCGCAATACCGGCCCACGCCCCATGGAGATGCTGCTGATGGGACTCGGCGCCTGCACCTCGTTCGATGTGCTGGAGATCCTCGAGAAGTCCCGCGCCCCGGTCAGTGACTGCGTCGCGGCGGTGGATGCCGAGCGCGCCGACAGCGTGCCCAGCGTGTTCACCAAGATTCACGTGCACTTCACGGTAAGCGGTCAGCGCGCTCAAGGAAAAGCAGGTCCAGCGCGCCATCGAGCTGTCGGCGGAAAAGTACTGCAGCGCGTCGATCATGCTCGCCCAGGGCGGCGTCGAAATGACTCACTCCTACGAGATCGTCGAGGCCTGAACGGCCCGGCACCTCGCCACCAGGGCCACGCTCTGCGATCGCGACCCACACGGTTGCACGATCAGTGTTGTTGCCGCGATCGCGCCGGCTGCTGTCGCTGATGGCGGCTGCGGCTGAGATTATGCGCACTGTTGATCAGCCCGACATGCGAGAAGGCCTGCGGGAAATTGCCCAGCAGGCACTGCTCGATCGGGTGATACTCCTCCGACAGCAGGCCCAGGTCGTTGCGCACGCCCAGCAGCTGATCGAATAACGCACGCGCCTCGTCGTGGCGTCCCAGCAGCAGTAGGTCATCCACCAGCCAGAAGCCGCAGACCAGGAAGGAGCCCTCCCCATCGGTCAGGTGCTTCTCCTTGGGCTCGGTCACAAAACGATAGACAAAACCGTCATGGGTCAGCTCGCGCTGAATTGCCTCGATGGTGGCGATAATTCGGGGGTCATCGGCAGGCAGGAAGCCCACCAGCGGCAGCAGCAGCAATGAGGCGTCCAGCGCGTCGCTGCCATAATACTGCACGAAACTGTTGCGCTCGCGATTGAAGCCCTTGTCGCAGACCTCATCATGAATCTGCTGACGCAGCCGCTTCCAGCGCTCGATATCGCCTTCGAGCGCGAATTTCTCGACGCCCTTGATGGCACGATCGATCGCCACCCAGGCCATCACCTTGGAATAGGTATAATGTTCTTCGGGTCCGCGCAGCTCCCACAGGCTGGCGCCTTTCTGGTGCCAGTGATCTTCAAGATAATCTACCAGCTGGCATTGGATGCTCCACAGATCCTCGTTGGGTTCGAGGTCGTGGACACGCCCGAAGTGCAGTCCATCCATCACCTCGCCGTAGATATCAAGCTGAACCTGCTGAAAGGCACCGTTGCCAATCCGTACCGGGCGACAGCCATTGAAGCCGGACAGCCAGTCCAACTGGTGCTCGAACAATCGACGCTCCCCGGCAATGCCATAGATGGGCTGCAGCTTGCCGGGCTCCCCGGCAGCCACTCGCAACAGCCACTGCCGCCAAGCACATGCTTCCTGCTGATAACCTGAGGAGAGCAACGCATAGAGGGTGAAAGTGGCGTCGCGTAGCCAGGTATAACGGTAGTCCCAGTTCGCCTCACCCCCGATCCGCTCGGGCAGCGAACTACTGGCCGCACCGACGATCCCCCCGGTTTCGGCATCGGTCAGCGCCTTCAGGGTAATCAGCGAGCGCACCACCGGCTCACGAAACTCATCATCGATATCACATCGCGCACTCCACTCGCGCCACCACTGCTCGACTGACTCAAGGGCCTGCTCAGCATCGCGGGACGGCGGCGCTTCCCGATAGGACTGGTACCAGGTCAGCACAAAGGGTACGCGCTCACCGGCTGTCACGCTAAACACGGCTTGCGTACGGCTCGCACCATCACTCAGCGACACCCCGGCTTCCAGCCGCAACCCATCCGGGCCGGCAATCGCCGACATGACGCCCTTCTCATGGCGCACCAGCGGCGTTACATCGCCATAGCCGAAGCGAAACAGCGCATCGCTGCGCATTTCCACCTGTCCCGCGCGGCCTTCGACGATACGCATCAGATCGACCGTCGTGTCCCCTTGTTGGCACAGCGGCATGAAGTCGATCACCGCCACCCGCCCGGTGTCGGTTTCGAACTCCGTTTCCAGCACCAGCGTTTCCCCTCGGTACCGCCGCGTCTGCGAGACAACCGAGCCGGTCGGCATCAGTTCCCAGTAGCCGTTATCACGTTCACCAAGCAGTGAGGCGCAGCAGGCATCGGCATCAAAACGGGGCAGGCACAGCCATTCGACGACCGCATCACGATTGATCAGGGCCGCCGTTCGCATATTGCCGATGAGACCGTAATCTTCGATCCGTTTAGCTGCAGCTTCCATGCTGAGACTCCTTACGTAATTGTCGACATGTATTTGGCGGCCGCGAATTTATCCGCATCGTTACCTAGAATGGCTTTCAAAAGAATGGCCTTTCAAAATCCAAGCTTATCGATGCAATGCCAATAATTTTAATAATTAGCTTTTCTATCTAACAGGGCAAAGCAAACCGTTCACAGTGTGCCACCGAAATTGCGCATGATTCCAAAAAGACTTTTCAGCCTCCTCCCGGCCTGGCGCAACCGTCGACGGCCGGCCAGGCGACATTTCCTTGTGCCACCTCAATCGTCGCACCGGGGCCAGCAATGCCTTAGTCCAAGCCATAATCCTATGATCAGTATAGCAGCGGCGTTGCACGTCTAACCGTTAGCAACACAATGCACTTAATCAAGCAATCTATCTTTACTTCATGGAATATAATAAATTTATTGTTCGGCTACTTCCTTAACGCTTTATTAATGAATTTTTTTCATTTCTTGAAACCTGCCAATCACTTTGACTAGCTTCTAGCCTTGAATATATGGAATCGTCGGCCGGCGTCCCGATCGATAAACAGGGTTATCGCTCGGCTTTGCTAACGAAATGAAATGACTTGCATGGAGGCAACTCGACATGAGCACTGAAACAGTCAGTGATTTCCTGCTGAAACGCTTATCCGAATGGAACGTCCGGCGCATCTTCGGCTATGCCGGTGACGGCATCAACGACATCATGGGCGCACTGGATCGAGCCGGCGACCGCTTCGATTTCATCCAGACGCGTCACGAAGAGATGGCCGCCTTCATGGCCTGCGGCCACGCCAAGTTCACTGGCGAAGTCGGCGTCTGCCTGGCCACTTCCGGCCCGGGGGCGATCCACCTGCTCAACGGGCTTTACGATGCCAAGAAGGATCATCGGCCGGTAGTGGCGATCGTCGGCCAGCAGGCCCGCGCCTCGCTGGGCGGCGACTACCAGCAGGAAGTCGACCTGACGTCGCTGTACAAGGATGTCGCCAACGAATATGTGCACATGGCGACCACCCCTGCCCAGGTGCGTCACCTGATCGATCGTTGCATGCGTATCGCCATCGCCGATCGCACGGTCACCGCGTTGATCATTCCCAACGATCTGCAGACCCAGCCCGCCGTCGAGACCCCTGCCCATGCCCACGGCACGGTGCATTCCGGGGTCGGCTATCCGCGTCCGCGGACCCAACCCCACGAGGACGATCTCAAGCGTGCCGCCGCGGTGCTCAACGAGGGCAAGCGAGTCGGCATTCTGGTCGGCGCCGGCGCGCTTAACGCCACCGATGAAGTGATGGAGATCGCCGACAAGCTGGGCGCGGGGGTCGCCAAGGCGCTGCTGGGGCGTGCCGCGCTGCCCGACGACCTGCCCTACGTGACCGGTTCGATCGGCCTGCTGGGCACCAACCCCAGTTGGGAAATGATGTCGAACTGCGACACCCTGCTGATGATCGGTTCGGCGTTTCCTTACTCGGAATTCCTCCCCGAGGAGGGCCAGGCCCGTGGCGTGCAGATCGACATCGACGGGCGCATGCTGAGCATGCGTTATCCCATGGAAGTCAACCTGATCGGCGACAGCGCCGCCACGCTCAGGGCGTTGCTCCCCCACCTGGAGTACAAGACCGACCGCAGCTGGCGCGAGCAACTCGAGAAGAGCGTCGCGCAGTGGTGGGAGATGCTCGAAGAGCGCGCCATGGCCAGCGCCAACCCGGTCAACCCACAGCGGGTGTTCTGGGAGCTCTCGCCGAAACTGCCCGACAACTGCATCCTGATCGCCGACTCTGGCTCGTCGGCCAACTGGTTCGCGCGCGACCTCAAGTTGCGCCGCGGCATGCAGGCCACGGTATCGGGCGGGCTGGCGACCATGGGCTGCGGGGTTCCCTACGCGATTTCCGCCAAGCTGGCGCACCCCGAGCGCGCGGTGATCGCGATGGTCGGCGATGGCGCGATGCAGATGAACGGCAACTCGGAACTGGTGACCATCGCCAAGTACTGGCAGCGCTGGAGCGACCCGCGGCTGGTGGTGATGGTGCTCAACAACCAGGATCTCAACCAGGTGACCTGGGAGATGCGCGTCCAGGTCGGCGATCCCAAGTATGCCGGCTCGCAGGACCTGCCCGACTTCCCCTATGCCGAATACGCCGAGCTGATCGGCCTCAAGGGCATCAAGGTCGACGAGCCGGAAGCGCTGGCCGGGGCCTGGGATCGGGCGCTCAACGCCGATCGGCCGGTGGTGCTCGAGGTCAAGACTGACCCCGACGTGCCGCCGATCCCGCCGCACATCAAGCGCGAACAGGCCAAGGCCTACATGTCGGCGCTGCTCCACGGCGATCCCGATTCGCTGGGCATCATCAAGGCCTCGTTCAAGCAGTTCGCTCGGGAGGTCGTGCCCAAGGTACGCAAACACTGAGCCAGCCGGGATGAGCCAATCGGGAGATGCGATAAATGGTAACAAGCCACGTGCCGGTCGAAGCGGTAGAGACGTCTGTCTACACCATACCCACCGACCGGCCCGAATCCGACGGCACCCTGGCCTGGGACTCGACCACGCTGGTGCTGGTCGAGATCAGTGCCGGCGGCTGCACCGGACTGGGTTACACCTACGGTGACCCGGCCTGCGCCACGCTGATCGACGACAAGCTGGCCGAGCTTATCCAGGGGCGCAACGCCATGGCGACCCGCGAGTGTTGGCTGGCAATGGTCGAGGCGATCCGCAATCTCGGCAGGCCGGGGCTGTGCTCGATGGCGATTGCCGCGGTGGACATCGCACTGTGGGATCTCAAGGCGCGCCTGCTCGAGGTGCCGCTGACGACACTGCTGGGTCCCGTGCGCGAGTCGGTGGCGGTCTATGGCAGTGGCGGCTTTACCGCCTATTCGCAGGAGCAGCTGTGTCACCAGCTTGCCGGCTGGGTCGAGGCCGGCATCCCGCGGGTCAAGATGAAGATCGGCCGCGAGCCGGAAGCGGATCCTCAGCGCATCCGCCAGGCGCGCGACGCCATCGGCCCCGCGGCCGAACTCTACGTCGACGCCAACGGCGCCTATGCGCGCAAGCAGGCATTGGCCATGGCCGAGCTGTTTCCTGCATTGGGCGTGAGCTGGTACGAGGAGCCGGTATCTTCCGACGATCCCGAGGGGCTGCGCCTGCTGCGCGACCGGGTGCCCGGTGGCGTCGAGATCTCCGCCGGCGAGTACGGCTACGACCTGCCCTACTTTCGCCATATGCTCGAAGCCCAGGCAGTCGACGTGATGCAGGCCGACGCCACCCGCTGCGCCGGGATCACCGGCTTTCTCGACGTCGCGGCGCTATGCGATGCGTGGAAGATTCCCCTGTCGTCACATACCGCGCCGGCGATTCACCTGCATCCGGGCTGCTGCGCCAAGCCGGTACGCCACCTCGAATACTTTCACGACCATGCGCGCATCGAAGCCTTGCTGTTCGAGGGCAATGTCGGCCCGGTCGAAGGTCATCTGCAGCCCAATCTCGCGCGTCCCGGCCTGGGCCTGAGTCTCGACCGGGAGGCAGCCGCGCGCTACCGGGTCTGAGGTGCACGCTCGTCCGGACAATCCATTACCACGACGCTCTTCACCACTAAGCAAGGAGGCCACGGTGAATCATCCCTTATCCGAACCCTCGAGTAGCGACTCGGTCGGCGAGTTCCGTGATCTCGCCGAGGAGCTGAGCGCCGCCATCGACGGCGAAGTTCGCTTCGATGCCGGCAGTCGGGCGCTCTACGCCAACGACGCCTCGAACTATCGCCAGCCGCCGATCGGCGTCGTGATTCCCAGAACCATCGAGGATATCGTCGCCACGCACCGCCTGTGTCACGCCTTCGACGTGCCCCTGCTGTCGCGCGGGGCGGGAACCAGCCTGTCAGGGGAGACGGTCAATCATGCGGTGGTGATGGATCACTCGAAATACCTCGACAAGATCGTCGACATCGATGTCGACAAGCGGCAGGTCACGGTGCAACCCGGGGCCATCAATGACAAGGTCAACCAGGCGCTCGGCCCCTACAACCTTGTCTTCCCCCCCGACCCGTCCACCCACAAGTGGTGTACCGTGGGCGGCAACATCGGCAACAACTCCTGTGGCATCCACTCGGTGCAGGCGCAGTTCTACGGCCATGGCCCACGCTCGAGCGACAACGTGCATTCGCTGGATATCCTGACCTACGACGGCGTGCGCATGACGCTCAAGGATCGTTACAGCGAAGAGGAAATCGACGCGATCATCAGCGAGGGCGGGCGCAAGGGCGAGATATTCGCCAAGCTCAAGGCACTGCGCGACAAGTACGCCGACCAGATTCGCAAGTACTACCCGCAGATCGAGCACATGCCGCGGCGCGTGTCGGGCTATAACCTCGACGACCTGTTGCCCGAGAACAACTTCAATCTGGCAAGCGCGTTGTGCGGCACCGAAGGCACCTGCATGACGGTGCTCCACGCCACCCTCAAGCTGACCCAGAACGTCAAGCATCGCACGCTGGTGGTGATCGGCTTCGAGGACATCGGTGCCGCCGGCGACCACGCCGAGGAGATCATGAAGGCCCAGCCGATCGCGGTGGAAGGCATCGACCATCGGCTGTTCAGCGACGAGATCAAGCAGCACATGCATGAAGGCGTGCTCAAGAAGCTGCCCGAAGGATGTGCCTATCTGCTGGTCGAGTTCGGCGGCGACAACGCCGAGGAGACCGACCAGAAGGCCAAGAACCTCATCGAAGAGCTCAAAAAGACCAAAAGCGCGCCCACCGGCTATCAGATCATCGACGACAAGGAACATGCCGCCCAGCTATGGACCGTGCGCGAGGCGGGGCTCGGTGCGACCGCCTTTCCACCGCCGGACAAGCAACCACACTGGCCGGGCTGGGAGGATTCCGCTGTCGCGCCCAAGGATGTCGGCAACTACGTACGCGATTTGCACAAGCTCTACGACAAGTACGGCTACGTCGGCGCGCTGTACGGTCACTTCGGTCAGGGTTGCATTCATTCGCGCATCAGCTTCGACCTGCGCTCCGAGGAAGGCGTCAACAAGTTTCACGACTTCATGGAAGAGGCCGCCGAGCTGGTCACCTCCTACGGAGGATCGCTATCCGGTGAGCACGGCGACGGCCAGGCGCGCGCCGAGCTGCTCGACAGGATGTACGGCAAGGAGCTGGTCGAGGCCTTCCGTGAATTCAAGCGCATCTGGGATCCGCAGTGGAAGATGAACCCCGGCAAGGTCGTCGACGCCTATCGGCTCGACGAGAATCTGCGCCTGCTCCACTACCATCCGCACGAGCCCGAAACCCAGTTCGCCTACCCCGACGACTCGCGCCGTTTCTCGGAAGCCGCGATCCGCTGCGTTGGTGTCGGCAAATGCCGCAGCGACGAAAGCGGCACCATGTGTCCCAGCTACATGGTCACCCGCGAGGAGAAGCACACGACCCGCGGACGCGCGCGGCTGTTGTTCGAAATGATGGATGGCGGCGTGATCAAGCAGGGCTGGCGCTCGGAAGAGGTCAAGGAGTCGCTCGATCTCTGCCTGGCCTGCAAAGGCTGCAAGGGTGACTGTCCGGTCAGCGTCGACATGGCGACCTACAAGGCCGAATTCCTCTCGCACTACTACGAGGGGCGTCTGCGGCCGATTCCTCATTACGCCTTCGGCTTCATCGATCGCTGGTCGCGGCTGGCCTCGAAGTTTCCCGCACTGACCAACTTCGTCACTCAGACGCCGGGGTTACGCACCCTCACCAAGCGCGCCGTGTCGATGCCCGAGCAGCGCCAGGTTCCGGTGTACGCTCCCGAGACCTTCAAGGCCTGGTTCGCCAAGCGCCCGATCGTCAACGAGCATGCAACGCCGGTGATGCTCTGGGCGGACACCTTCAACAACCATTTCTTCCCCGATACCGCACAGGCGGCGACCGAGGTACTCGAAGCAGCGGGCTACCGTGTGGTAGCGCCCCCCGAAGGGATGTGCTGCGGACGTCCCTTCTACGACTTCGGCATGCTCGACAATGCCAAGCAATACCTGCACAACGTCATGAACACGTTGAGCGAGCAGATCGCCAACGACATGCCGATCATTGGCCTCGAACCGTCGTGCATGTCGGTGTTCCGCGACGAACTCACCAACCTGTTTCCCGACGATGACCGCGCCAAACGGCTCAGGGAAAACAGCTTCATGTTCAGCGAGTTCCTGATCCACCACACCGACGATTACGAACCGCCGCAGCTCAAGCGCAAGGCGCTGGTGCACGGCCACTGCCATCACAAGGCGATCGTCCATCTCGACGCCGAAAAGCAATTGCTCGAGAAGATGGGGCTCGACTACCAAGTGCTCGACTCCGGTTGCTGCGGCATGTCCGGTTCGTTCGGTTTCGAGCGCGAGAAGTACGACGTCTCGATCGGTGCCGGCGAACGCGTGCTGCTGCCCAAGGTCCGCGAGGCCGACGAGGACACGCTGATCATCGCCAACGGCTTCAGCTGTCGCGAACAAATCGGCCAGACCACGCCACGCCAGGCGCTGCATATCGCCGAGGTGCTGCAGATGGCGCTCAACCAGACGCCCGCCAGCCAGGACCCGCCGGAAGCCGCTATCGTCGAGCGCCGCCAATACGCCCAGCGTCGCGCCAACCAGCGCGCCGCGGTGACTGCCGGTGCCGTGGCGGCGGCCGGGTTGGCGCTGTGGAAGCTGAGTCGTCGGCGCTGAGGCCCAGCACAAGAGTCAGGGAGGTAACGCATCATGCCGGAACAGGGAGAGGCCATGAACGCATATAGCGAGCGTCACGAAATCGTCGTAATCACCGGCGCCAGCGCCGGCCTGGGCCGCGCCACGGCGCGTGAATTCGCCCGCCACGGCGCCCATCTCGGGTTGATCGGGCGCGACCCGCATCGGCTCGAGGCGGTGCGCAGCGAGGTCGAGGCGTTCGGTGTCCGCGCGGTGGTGGTCAGCGCCGACGTTGCCGACGCCCAGCAGGTCGAGGCCGCCGCCGAACGCATCGAGGCCGAACTCGGCCCCATCGACATCTGGATCAATGACGCCATGACCACCGTGTTCTCGCCGCTGCACGCGATGAGCGCCGAGGAATTCAAGCGGGTCACCGAAGTCACCTATCTGGGCAACGTCAACGGCACCCTGGCGGCGCTCAAGCGCATGCGCGCCCGCGATCACGGGACCATCGTGCAGGTCGGCTCGGCGCTCGCCTACCGGCCGATCCCGCTGCAGACCGCCTATTGCGGCGCCAAGCATGCCATCAAGGGCTATACCGAGGGGCTACGCTGCGAGCTGATGAACGAGGGCAGCCGCGTGCATGTCACGCTGGTCGAGATGCCGGGGCTCAATACGCCGCAGTTCGACTGGTGCCGCAGCCATCTGCCCAAGCGCGCGCGGCCGGTCGCCCCGGTCTACCAGCCCGAGGTCGGCGCCCGGGCGATCTACTGGGCGGCCCATCATCGCCGTCGCCAGCTTTACGTCGGCATCTCTTCATTGCTGACCATCTGGGGCAACAAGCTCGCGCCGGGACTGATGGACCGCTATCTGGCACGCAACGCCGTCGGCGGCCAGCAGACCGGCGAGCCGGAAGACGCGAGTCGCGCCGACAATCTGTGGCAACCGGTCGCCGGCGAACGCGGCGCCCGCGGGCGCTTCAACAGCGAGGCTCACACACAGAGTGCTCAGCTGTGGGCGACTACCCACCGGCGCGAAATCGGTCTCGCCGCGGGCGCCACGGTGCTGCTTTGCGTCCTGCTGGGCGGCAAGCGCCGTCGTCGCCAGTACGACCCCTTGGCCCTGTCGCGTCGATAACCCCGCCCCAGGAAGGAGGAGCCTCATGAGTGCCGCTGTAGGACGCACCTGCTGGGCCATTGCCGAGGGTCACATCCCCGGCCAGAGCCATGGTCCCGCACCACAGATGACCAGCCACGAGACGGCCTGTATTCTCAACGCCTCGCAGGAGGTAGCCCACGTACGGATTACGCTGTATTTTGCCGACCGCGATCCGGTTGGCCCGTATACCCTTGATGTGGCTGCACAACGCACACGCCACGTTCGCTTCAATGACCTGGACGATCCCGAACCGGTCCCAAGAGATACCGATTTCGCCAGTGTCATCGAATCCAATGTACCAATCGTCGTGCAGCATTCACGGCTCGACTCGAGGCAGAGTGAACTGGCATTGCTGAGCACGGTAGCGTTTCCCGTGAATTGACTGCAGGACGCAAAGACATCGGGCCGGTGGGGAAGCGGCATGAGTCGCTTCGCTCACTGCTGGACGCTCAGAAGCGATACACGCTGCGGGTCATCACTTTGGACATCAACGACATGCCCCACTTGACCGGTGCCGGGAAGCGCGTACCGCCGGCCTCGAGCGCCCAGCGCGCGTGGTGGGCCTCGTCCTCGCGCATCTGCTCGAGGACTTCGCGCGAGCGCCGGTCGCCACGCGGTAGTTGCTCGAGGTGTGCATCGAGATGCTTGCCGACCTGCTCCTCGGTGGCGTTGACGAAGCCCAGGCTGAGCCGGTCGCCGACCGCGCCGGCCAGCGCGCCCATGCCGAACGAAGCGGCGTAGAACAGCGGGTTGAGATAGCTGGTGCGGCCGTTGAGTTCGACCAGCCGCGCATCGCACCAGGCCAGGTGATCGATCTCCTCCTGCGCGGCCTGCTCCATCTGCGCGCGGGTGTCGGCGAGCTTGGCGGTCAGCCCCTGGCCCTGATAGAGCGCCTGGGCGCACACCTCGCCGGTATGGTTGATGCGCATCAGTCCAGCGGCATGACGGCGCTCGAACTCATCGAGCGGCTCGTCACGGGTAGCGCCGGCGGGCGAGGGCCGCGAAGGCTGTGCGGCGTGGGGCACCAGGGTACGCAGCACGGTATCGAACTGGTGGATCAGCTGATCGCTGCGTGTCAGCTTGCGAAGCATGGCGATTTCCTCGATCGATAAGGCAACAAGAGGGCAACGTGAAGGAAACGTGAGCGCAGCGTGGCGTCAGTGCAGCGCCTGACGAGACGGGCCGTGCGCGACGTACGGTCGTGAACGGCCCGATATGCCCCGTTGGAGACGCGCGCGCTTTCAGGATCGCGGCTCGTGCGCCGATCGCCGGCTATCCAGCCGGCCAGGTAAAGCGGCGGCCGCCCAGCAGGTGCATGTGTATATGATAGACCGACTGGCCGCCGTCTTCATTGCAGTTCATCACCACCCGATAGCCGTCGTCGGCGAAGCCGAATTCACGGGCCAGATTGGCGGCGGTGTACTGCAGCCGACCGACCACGCCGAGATCGCCCTCCTCGATGTCGTTCAAGGTGGCGATGTGCTTCTTGGGTACGATCAACACGTGGCGCGGCGCCTGCGGGTTGATGTCATTGAAGGCCAGCACATGATCGTCCTCGTAGACCACGTCGGGTTCGATCTCGCGGTTGATCATCTTGCAGAACAGGCAATCCATGGCTCTCTCCTCGCCAGTGATAACGGTCGTCAACGAAAGCGCCGCTGGGCCAGCAGATGGCGCACCAGCGGCCCGAGAATCAGCTCCATCGCCAGCGACAGCCGCGCACCGGGCACCACCAGGGTGTGCGGGCGGCTCATGAAGGAATCCTGGATCATCGCCAGCAGATAGGGGAAGTCCACCGTCGAGGGATCGCGGAAGCGGATCACCACGAACGACTCGGCATCGGTGGGGATGTCCTGGATCTCGAACGGGTTGGAGGTATCCACCGTGGGTACGCGCTGGAAATTGATGTGGGTGCGCGAGAACTGCGGCTGGATGTAGCGCACGTAGTCGTGCATGCGTCCCAGGATGGTGTCGATCACCGCTTCCTGGGTATAGCCGCGCAGCTTGGTGTCGCGGTCGATCTTCTGGATCCACTCGAGGTTCATGGTCGGCGCCACGCCGACCAGCAGATCGACATGCCGGGCGATGTCGCAGTCGCCGGTGACCAGGCCGCCGTGCAACCCTTCGTAGAACAGCAGGTCGGTGCCGCACGGCAGGTCCTGCCATTCGGTAAACGTGCCGACCTTGTAGCCGGCCTCGATCATGCGCTTGTCTTCGGCATGGATATAATGGCGGAAGGTGCCGCTGCCCTGCTCGCCATATTCCTGGAACAGCACCTCGAGACGGTCGAGCAGATTGGCGCCCACCGCGAAGTGCGAGAGTTCGTCGGTGCGCTCGGGCTCCTCGCGAAAGATTCGCGTCAGCTCTTCCTTGGTGTAGCGATGGAAGGCGTCGCCATCGACGAAGGCGGCATGAACGTCCTCGCGGGTGAACATGCGCTCGAAGGTACGCCGCACGGTGGTGGTGCCAGCGGCCGACGAGCCGGTCACCGCGACGATCGGGTACTCGCGCGACATCTCAGTGGGCTCCCACGCGCTGGGCGGCGGCCAGGGCGTCGTTGAAGCTCGCCGGCACGGCGACCGGGCGGCCCCGCTCGGGATCGAGCAGCACCAGCGCGAGGCGCGCCACCGCCACGCAGCGCCCATCGGCGGGGCGCTTAAGCCGCTGATAGACGCTCAGCGCCTTGCCCTCGGCGGGCAGGATGGCGGTTTCCGCGATCAATTCGTCGCCCCAGCGCGCCTCGCTGCGATACTCGATGGCCAGCTCGGCGACCACGCTGGGATACCCGGCGACATCCCACTCATGGTGGCCCAGCGCCTCGAAGGCCTGGGCGCGGGCTTCGTGAAACAGGCCGACGATAGCATCGTGGCCCAGATGGCGACCGTAGTTGATATCGCTGATGCGCACCGTCAGGGCGTACCGATGCAGGCACTGGGCTTGGGGAAACTCGAGCTCGAGTCGTTGCATGGTCAACTCCCTGTCAGTAGGCGCACGACGGTAGCCGTCAGGATTCCCGGGCCACCGCCCGATAGGCGATGTCGCGACGATAGAGGACTGCGTCCCAGTGGATCGCGGCGACTCCGTCATAGGCGCGATCGCGGGCCCGCGAGACCCGCTCGCCCAGGGCCGTCACGCATAGCACGCGTCCACCGCTGGTGACGATGCGACCTTGGTCGTTTTCCGCCGTGCCGGCATGGAAGACCTTGCAGCCGACGGCTTCGGCGGCCTCCAGCCCCTCGATCACATCGCCCTTGCGGTAGCTGCCCGGATAGCCGCCGGCGGCCATCACCACGCCCACCGCGGCACGCGTGTCCCATTCGCAGGTCTCGCCGTCCAGGCGCCCCTCGGCCCCGGCCAGGCACAGCTTGACCAGGTCGCTCTTGAGACGCATCAGGATCGGCTGGGTCTCGGGATCGCCGAAGCGGCAGTTGTATTCGATCACCTTGGGCGCGCCCTGGGCATCGATCATCAGCCCGGCGTACAGAAAGCCTGAGTAGGGATGGCCCTCGGCGGCCATGCCGCGCACCGTCGGCAGGATCACCTCGTCGATGACCCGCTGATAGACCGCCTCGGTCACCACCGGCGCCGGCGAGTAGGCGCCCATGCCGCCGGTGTTGGGGCCGGTGTCGCCGTCGCCGGCGCGCTTGTGGTCCTGGCTGGTGGCCATCGGCAGCACATGCTCGCCGTCGACCATGACGATGAAGCTGGCCTCCTCGCCATCGAGGAACTCCTCGATCACCACCCGCGCGCCGGCATCGCCGAAGGCGTTGGCCTCGAGCATGTCGCGGATCGCCGCCTCGGCCTCGGCGTCGCTCATGGCCACGATCACGCCCTTGCCGGCAGCCAGACCGTCGGCCTTGATGACGATCGGCGCGCCGCGCTCGGCCAGGTAGGCCAGCGCCGGCTCGACGTCGGTAAAGGTCGCATACTCGGCGCTGGGAATCGCATGGCGAGCCAGGAAGTCCTTGCTGAACGCCTTGGAACCCTCGAGCCGGGCCGCCGCCTGGGTCGGCCCGAAGATCGTCAGCCCGGCGGCGCGAAAGCGATCGACCACGCCGGCGACCAGCGGCGCCTCGGGGCCGACGATGGTCAGCCCGATCGCCTGTTCGTGGGCGAAGGTCTCGAGCCCGGCCAGATCGTCGGCGGCGATCGCCACGTTGGTCAGCTTGGATTCGCGTGCCGTGCCGGCGTTGCCAGGCGCGACATACACATGATCCACGTAGGGAGACTGAGCGGCTTTCCAGGCCAGGGCGTGCTCGCGGCCACCGCCGCCGATGATCAGAACCTTCATTGACTAACCTTGCTCGCGCGTGGGAGATCGATCCGCGGCATTATGTCAGAAAGCGTGACGCGCTGCCCGGCCGCGACCGGCTCACTCGTTCTCGTCGTCGTCACGCTTGTGCTGGGTGCGGTTCATCGTCTGCTGCCAGAAGCGCATGTTCTCCTCGGCCATCTCGCGCATCAGCTCCATCGGCGTATGCCGCATGGCCTGCTGCCACTGGTCCTTGAAGTGCTTCTGCTGTTCGAGCATCAGCTGGGTGCCCTGCTCCAGGTAGCGTGCCAGCGGCAACGGCTGCGACATGGCATAGATGCGGATCATCTGGGCCAGCAGGTCGTTGGAGAATACCTCGGCGTCGCTGTCGGCCTGCTCCTGCTCGATGATGATCGACAGCAGGATGGTCCGCGTCAGGTCCTCGCCGCTCTTGGCATCCTCGACACGGAACGGCTCGTCATCGAGAATCAGCCGCCGCAGATCCTCGAGCGTCACGTAACGACTCTGCTGGGTATCGTAGAGTCGGCGATTGGCATATTTACGTATCACTCGCACGGCGCTGTTCCTCATCGTTAATCGGTATCGATGCATTGTGCACCGCACCCTTTTTCTTGCAACCATAGCTTGCCAACCACTGATCAGTCGCGGCGGCCTCGGCTATCATCGCCGTGCCCGTGTCCGGAGTGCTCATGAATCTGATCCTGCTCGACCCCGCCGACCTGGACGTCGACGGCCAGGCCCGCGTCAGCGACCCGCGCCGCCTGCGTCATCTGCGCGAAGTGCACCGTGCCACCCCCGGCGATCGCCTGACGGTGGGCGTCCGCGATGGCCGCTGGGGCACGGCGCGGCTGGCAACGCTGAACGCGCCATGCGGCGCTGTTCAGCGAACTCGCGCTCGACCAGCCGCCGCCGCCGCCGTTACCGGTGCATCTGGTGCTGGCCCTGCCGCGCCCGCGCATGCTCGCGCGGACGCTCGAACACGTCACCGCGCTGGGGGTCAAGCAGATCACCCTGCTGCATACCCGACGCGTCGAGAAGAGCTACTGGCAATCACCCGAGCTGACACCGGCAAAAATCCACGATCATCTGGTGCTGGGGCTCGAGCAGGCGCGCGACACCGTGCTGCCGACGGTCGTCTGCGAGTCCCGCTTCAAGCCGTTCGTCGAGGACCGGCTACCCGGCCTGCTGGCCGGCAAGCAGGGGCTGCTCGCCCACCCGGGCATGGCCGAGCCCTGCCCGCGCGGCATCGAGCAACCCAGCGTGCTGCTGGTCGGCCCCGAGGGCGGCTTCATACCCTACGAGGTGGAATGCCTGCTCGCCGCGGGCTGCCGGGGCATCCATCTCGGCGCGCGCATCCTGCGCGTCGAGACGGCGGTCACCGCCCTGCTGGCGCGGCTATGCTGATCGTCTGTTTGATTACCCACCGCCCCATCAGAGCCGTGCCGGCTACTCCTTCTCGAAGTTGGCCTGGTAGGCATCGACGAAGGCGTTGTGCAGTACCGAGACGAACGCCTGCCAGCCGCTGACGTCCTGCTGGTCAAGATTGCCGCTGATCTCGATCTGCGAGGCCAGACGGTCCTGGGGATGGTTGCGGAACAGCCAGCCGGCCCCGCCGACCATGGCCTCCCAGGCGGCGCTCAGCACGCCTTTCTTGGCGTCCTCCTTGAGATCGAGGATGTCGACGTTGTCGAGTAGCGGCTTGGCGAAGCCCTGCAGCCGGCCATCATTGGCCTCGAGCTCCATGACGAAATCCCCCGAGCCGGACTCGAAGGTGAAGTTGCCGTAGGCCTCGGTCAGCGCGTTGAGCCGAGGCAACTCGATCCCGCGCGCCCGCAACTGCATGGTGAAATCCTGCATGTCGCCGAGCGGGTCGAGGCTGGCGTGGAACTCGGTCGCGGCCTGATTGAGCATCAGCCCGGTGGCCTCGATGTCGGCCATCTGCGCGCCTTCGCGGCGGTCGGCATTATTCAGGTTGGTGGCGGTGGCGTCGAGCTCGGAGATCTCCAGATCCACCGGCGGCTGCGAGTTGAAGTTGCGAAAATGAATCCGGCCGTTGACCACCCGCAACAGGTTGAGCTCGATCGGCAGCAGCTGCTGCAGCGCCACTCGCCAGTCGGCACCTTCGCCGGACTGGCCGCCCCCTTCGCCGGGGGTGTCGACGAAGTTCAGCTCGGGGCTCATGAATGCCGCCTCGGCGACGATCGAGCCCTTCCAGAGCGCGCGCCAACTGACCGACAGATCAAGCGCATCGGCACGCAGGAACGGCACCTGCGTCTTCTCCTCGGCCTTGACGACGCTCAGCCCGTTGAGCGTGTAGGCGCCGCGCCACAGGGCCAGGTCGACGTCCTCGACATGCCCGCGGTAGGCGCCCATGTCGGCGAGCCGGTCGTTGAGATAGTCGCGCACCAAGCCGGGCAGTGCCATGCGCAGCGCGACCAGGGCGATGACCAGCACTGCGACGCCAACCAGCGGCCAGCGATAGCGTCCTTTCATAGCCGCCCCCTCAACGATCCGTGTACGTTGAGTTTAGCGGGTTACCAGGCACGCGCTCAGTCGGCGGCAAGCCGCCCGAGCAGTTCCACGGTAGCGAAGCCGTCCGGCGTTTGCCCCAGGCTGCGCTGGTAGTCGCGCAGCCCGCGCCGGGTGTTCGGTCCGATTACTCCATCCGGCGCACCGACGTCGAAGCCACGCGCATTGAGCAGCGCCTGAAGGCGCTTGACCTGGCTGCGCGACAGCGCCGGCTCCTGGCGCGGCCAGTCGCCGACCAGCCCCGGCTCGCCGGCGAGGCGCTCGGAGAGCCGGGCGACCGCCAGCGCATAGCTGGTCGAGGCGTTGTAACGCATGATCACGCGGAAATTGTGGCCCACCAGGAAAGCCGGCCCGTGGGCACCGGCCGGCGCGATGATCGCGGCCTGATCGAGCGCGGGCAGCTGTGCGCCGCGAACGCCATGCACGCCCTGCTCCAGCCACGCCTGACTCGCGCGGCGCACGTCCAGCTCGGTCTGGGCGTAATCGAAATCCTCGGGGAGCTTTACCTCCGTGCCCCACGGCTCGCCCTGGCGCCAGCCGGCGTCGGCGAGATAGTTTGCGGTCGAGGCCATGACATCAGCGATGCTGCCCCAGATGTCGCGTCGGCCATCGCCATCGGCGTCGCGGGCATGATCCTCGAAGCTCGACGGCAGGAACTGGGTGTGACCCATGGCCCCGGCCCAGGAGCCGCGCATGTGCTCTCGGTCGATGTCGCCACGCTGCAGGATGCGCAGCGCGGCAAGCAACTCGCTGCGCGCGAAGTCGGGGCGCCGGCCGTCGTAGCCCAGCGTGGCCAGAGCGTCGATGGTCGAAAAGCTGCCGAAGTTGCTGCCGTAATTGCTCTCGATCCCCCAGATCGCCACCAGGATCTCGGCCGGCACGCCGTAACGCCGGCTGGCGGCCTGAATCGCTGAGTGATGCTCGGCGAGCTGCGCGCGGCCCTGCTTGATTCGGGTCGCCGACACTGCAGTGTCGAGATAGTCCCAGACCTGGCGGGTGAATTCCGGCTGGGCGCGGTCGAGCTCGATGATACGCGGCAGATAGCGGACCTCATCGAACGCCGCCGCCAGCGTCACCGCGTTGATGCCCTCGGCCAGCGCCTGACGGCGGAAATCGGCGACCCAGGCGGCGAAGTCCTGGCGCACGGCGGGCGCAGCATTTCCGTCAGTCTCGCTCCCCTTGCCGGTCGCCGCTGCCTGGCTGGGCTCGGGCGCCAGCATGGCGTCGCGGCCGGCGATATCGGTGGCATTGGCGTTGACCTGGCAGCCTGTCAGGGGCAGCAATACAGTCAGCAGGAGTGAAACCGGTAGGCGACGAATCATGAAACTTCCTTGCCAGGCAATGATCGGGACGGTGCGGAAAAACGCGCTCATCTTCTCGCAGGTGACGTCGCGCGACTAGCGCTGAATCTCGGCCGGGTAGCGCGCCCTTCGCGGGTTGCGCTAGATCAGCGTCAGGGGGCGTGATAGAGTCGAAGGCTGACTCCACGAAGGCGTCAGCGAACCGGCGTTTTATTTCAACAGAATCAATAGATTAGCTTACTTCAAAGCGCATCATTCTTGCATGCCGGGAAGCCACGAAGGGAGGAAGACACCATGACGGGCCACCCCCCGCGCGGAGCTGCCCGCGCGCGCCGCCATATCGGTGCCGATACTCTGATCACCACGCGTCCGGTCGACCGCACTCCCGCCTGGATGCTGGCGCCCCGTGCCGTAAGACGCCCGTTTCTTACCGACCCGCCTATCGATTCGCTTGATGGTCGTTTCCACAACGGCTGAACTGTGATCTATCGCAACCGCGCGCCGCGCGCCGGATCCGCCAGAACACCAACGACGAGAGCGAGTCGTTCATGCCGCTGTTATTGATTGTGCTGCTGCCCCTGGTGGGCGGCCTGCTGCCCATCATGAGCTCCAATGAGCGCCGTGGCGCCTGTGCCGCCGTGGCGGCCACGCCCGTGCTACTCGCTCTGGCGGTAGCCCTCTATTATGCCGGCGGGGTACTCGACGGCGAGGTATTCCGCCAGGCCTATAGCTGGATTCCAGCACTGGGCCTGGATCTCGCCCTGCGCCTGGATGGTCTGTCATTGCTGTTCGTGCTGCTGATTCTGGGCATCGGCCTGCTGATCATCGTCTACGCCCGCTACTATCTGCTGGCCAGCGACAACGCACCGCGCTTCTACGCCTTCCTGCTGCTGTTCATGGCGGCGATGCTGGGCATCGTCATGGCCGACAACCTGCTGCTGCTGTGGTTCTTCTGGGAGCTCACCAGCCTGTCGTCATTTTTGCTGATCGGCTACTGGTATCACCAGAGCGCGGCTCGCAAGGGCGCCCGCATGGCGCTCACCGTGACCGGGGCCGGTGGCTTGGCGCTACTGGCCGGCCTGCTGCTGCTGGGGCATATCGTCGGCAGCTACGACCTGCAGGTGGTGCTCGACAGCCGCGACATGATCCAGGCCGACCCGCGCTACCTGCCGGCGCTGCTGCTGGTGCTGCTCGGGGCGTTCACCAAGTCGGCCCAGTTTCCCTTCCAGTTCTGGCTGCCGCATGCGATGGCCGCGCCGACACCGGTGTCGGCCTTCTTGCATTCGGCGACCATGGTCAAGGCCGGCGTATTCCTGCTGGCGCGCATGCACCCGGCGCTGGCCGGCAGCCCCGAGTGGCTTTACCTGGTCGGCCTGACCGGCCTGGTGACGCTGCTCTACGGCGCCTATTTCGCGCTGCTCAAGTATGACCTCAAGGGCGTGCTGGCCAATTCGACGATCAGCCACCTGGGGCTGATCACTCTGTTGCTGGGACTGGACAGCGACATGGCGACGGTCGCTGCACTGTTTCACATCCTCAATCACGCGCTGTTCAAGGCGGCGCTGTTCATGACTGCGGGGATCATCGATCACGAGACCGGAACCCGCGACATCCGCAAGCTGCAAGGGCTGTGGCGGGTGATGCCATTGACCGCTGCCGTGGCGATCATCGCCGGGGCGGCGATGGCCGGAGTGCCCTATTTCAACGGCTTTCTGTCCAAGGAGATGCTGCTCACGGAAAGCCTCGAGACCCCGCTGCTGGGGGGCTTGGCCTGGCTGATTCCGACGCTGGTGACGCTGGGCAGCCTGCTGTCGGCGGCCTATGCGGTGCGCCTGGTCTATAACGTGTTCTTCCATGGCCCGCTGCCCGAGTTGCCCAAGACAGCGCATGCGCCGCCCAAGATGATGATCGCCCCGGGGTTGTTGCTCGCCGTGCTGTGCCTGGTCATCGGCATCCTGCCGGCGCCTAGCGTGACGGCGCTGCTCACCGCGGCGAGCGATGCCGCGCTGGCCGGCGAGGCGCCCGAGCTGCACCTGGCGGTCTGGCATGGCCTCAACCTGCCGCTGTTGATGAGCACCATCGCGCTGGGTGGCGGTGTGGCGCTGTACTGGCAGCGCAGGCACCTGTTCGCCTTTCAGCGCCAGTTTAACGCCCGCGACGCCCGGCTACTGTTCGAGGCTTCGATACAGAGCCTGGTTCACGGCACCCAGCGAGTGATCGACACCCTGGAAAACGGCTCGTTGCAGCGCTACATGCTGTGGCTGGTGATCACCATCCTGTGCCTGGTCGGCGGCACCCTGCTCGGCGCCACCGAGTTGCGCGGTCCGCTGCCACTCAAGCCACTCGACGGGCTGATCATCGCCGGTGCCGGCATGACGATATTCGCCGGCCTGGCCACGGCGATCCTGCACCGCAAGCGGCTGATCTCACTGTTGATGCTGTCGATCGTCGGACTGATGACCTCGCTGGCCTTCGCCCGCTTCTCGGCCCCCGACCTGGCGCTGACCCAACTGGCCGTCGAAGTGGTAACCATGATCCTGCTGATGCTGGCGCTGTTCTTCCTGCCCCAGCGGACCCCCAAGGAGTCCGGCGCACCGCGGATCCTGCGTGACGCCTTGATGGCTGCGGCGTTCGGCGGCATCGTCGCCAGCCTCAACTTTGCGGTGCTGACCCGGCCGCTGGAGTCGATTTCGCATTTCTTTGTCGCCAACAGCGTGCCGGGCGGCGGCGGGCATAATGTGGTCAACGTGATCCTGGTCGACTTCCGCGGCTTCGACACCCTGGGCGAGATCACCGTGCTGTGTATCGCCGCGGTGGGCATCTACAAGCTGCTCAACCGGCTGCGGCTGTTCATGCCGTCGAGCGACGCCGAGGGCCGCCCGTGGTCGCCCGACCGTCATCCGCTGATCCTGACCAGCGTATCGCAGACCATCCTGCCACTCGCCCTGCTGGTGTCGGTGTTCATCTTCCTGCGCGGCCACAACGCGCCGGGCGGCGGCTTCATCGCCGGCCTGGTCACGGCCGTGGCGTTGATACTCTTGTACATCGCCCATGGTGTCGATTGGTGTCAGCGCCGCATGTCGTTCCAATACCAGCCAATCGCCGTCGCCGGTGTCGGCGTGGCGGCGCTGACCGGCCTGGGCAGTTGGGCGTTCGGCTACCCGTTTCTGACCTCGGCGTTCGGCCATTTCCATATCCCGCTGATCGGCGATATCGAACTGGCCACGGCGCTATTGTTCGATCTCGGCGTCTACTTCACCGTGGTCGGCGCCACGCTGATGATCCTTGCCAATCTCGGCAAGCTGACCACCGCGCACCGCCCCAGCAAGCAAAAGGAAAAGGAAAAGGAGAAAGCCTGATGGAAGCGCTGTTCTCGATGACCACCGGCGTGCTCGCCGCCTGCGGGCTGTTCCTGGCGCTGCGCGGCCGGACCTTCCCGGTGGTGGTGGGCCTGACGCTACTCTCCTATGCGGTCAACCTGTTCCTGTTCTCGATGGGCGGACTGACCACCGACGGCGCCGTGGTGATCGAAGGCCACGGCGGCGACTACGCCGACCCGCTGCCCCAGGCGCTGGTACTCACGGCGATCGTCATCGGCTTCGCCATGACCGCCTTCTCGGTGATCCTGGCAATGCGCGCACGGGGCGACCTGGGCAGCGACCATGTCAACGGCAACCGTCTCGACGAGCCGCGGGAGGAGAGCAGTTGATGGATCACTTGATCGCCCTACCCGTCCTGCTGCCGCTGGTCACCGGGCTAGGGCTGCTGCTCAACCGCGAGGGCCCGGCCACGCCGCGGCGTGTCATCGGTCTCGCCGCCACGGCCCTGCTGCTTGTGGTCTGCACCCTGCTGCTGGTCCAGAGCACCGACGGCACGATTCGCTATTACGCGCTGGGCGACTGGCAGCCGCCGTTCGGCATCATCCTGGTTGCCGACCGGCTGTCGGCGCTGATGGTCACGCTGACTGCGCTGCTGGCCCTCGGCAGCCTGTTCTACGCCAGCGCCGGCAACGACGAGGAGGGCTCCAACTTCCATGGATTGTTCCAGCTGCAGCTGATGGGCATCAATGGCGCCTTTTTGACCGGCGATCTGTTCAACCTGTTCGTGTTCTTCGAGGTGCTGCTGATCGCCTCCTATTCGCTGCTGATGCACGGTGGCGGCAAGGCGCGCATTCATTCGGGTTTCCACTATGTAGTACTCAACCTGTCCGGCTCGGCGTTGTTCCTGATCGGCCTGGGGGTGCTCTACGGCACCCTCGGTACGCTCAACATGGCCGACATGGCGGCGAAGGTGCCGGGGCTCGACAGCAGCCGACTGGTGCTCGCCAAGGCCGGCGCCATGCTGTTGCTGGTGGTGTTCGGTCTGAAGTCGGCGATCCTGCCGCTGTACTTCTGGCTGCCGCGCGCCTATGCCTCGGCCCCGGCTCCGGTCGCCGCGCTGTTCGCGATTCTCACCAAGGTCGGTATTTATGCCATCCTGCGCGTCTTCACACTGGTATTCGGTGTCCAGGCCGGGGCGCTGGCCTATCTGGCCCAACCCTGGGTCTGGTGGCTGGCACTGGCGACCCTTGCGCTGGGCGGGGTGGGCGTGCTCTCGGCACGCGACCTGCGCACCCAGGTGGCCTATCTGATCGTTATTTCGGTGGGCACCCTGCTCGCCGGGGTCGGCATGAACAGCATCGACGCCAACGCCGCGCTGCTCTATTACATGATGCATACCACGCTGGTAACCGGCGGGCTGTTCCTGCTGGTCGACATCATCGCTCATCAGCGCGGCAAGGCCGGTGCACGCATCGTGCGCGGCCGCGCCGTCAACCAGGTGGCGTTGCTGGGGACGCTATTCTTCATCGCTGCGTTGACTGTTGCCGGGGTTCCGCCCTTTTCCGGCGCGGTCGGCAAGGCGCTGATCCTGAAAGCGGCCACGCCCGCCCAACAACTATGGCTATGGCCGGTCCTGCTGGTCAGCAGCCTGGCGGCGATCATCGCCCTGTCACGCACCGGCTCGACGCTGTTCTGGCGGGTCTCGGGAGGCGAGCGCCGCCGCGAGCGTCACGAGAGCGGCGAACGCGACAAGGAACACGAGCGCGACAAGGACAGCGAGCGGGGGCAGCGCCGAATCGGGGTGCTGCGCACGGTCGGCATCCTGTTGCTGCTGGGCGCCTCACCCATGCTGGTGATCTTCGCCGGTCCGCTGACCGCCTTCACCAGCGCTGCGGCCGACCAACTGGCCGACCAGGAAGCGTACATAAGCTCGATCATCGAGCGCGAAGCGCCGCGCGATACCACACCTGGCGACACTACAGGAGGCGAGCCATGATTCCGGTAAAACCCTGGTTGCCGATGCCGCTGCTCTCGGTGCTGTTGCTCGCCTTGTGGCTGATGTTGCAGCAGAGCGCGTCGGTGGGTCAGCTGCTGCTCGGCAGCTTTCTGGCGCTGGTCATCCCGCTGGCCACCCAGCCCTTCTGGGAAACCCAGCCCACCGTCAAGCGGCCCTGGTTATTGCTTCGCTACATACTGCGCGTACTCGGCGACATCATCGTTGCCAACTACGAGGTGTCGAAGCTGATCCTCAATCCGCGCAGCCGCATGAGCCCGGTATTCATCGAATACCCCCTGGAGCTCAAGGAAACCTTCACGATCACCATTCTCGCCAGCACGATCACGCTGACGCCGGGAACGGTCTCGGCTCACCTGCGTCTCGACCGGCGCACGCTGGTAGTTCACGCACTGGATGCCGACGATGTACCAGCGACCATCGCCAAGATCCACCATCGCTATGAGCGTCCCCTCAAGGAGATCTTCGAATGCTAGATATCGCACTCTGGATCAGCCTGGCGCTATTCACCGCGGCAACGCTATTGACGCTGTATCGCGCGGCAATCGGCCCCGACCTGCCCGACCGCATTCTGGCGCTGGATACCATGTACGTGAACTCCATTGCGCTGATCGTGCTGTTCAGCATCTGGCTCAACGACAAGGCCTATTTCGAGGCCGCCCTGCTGATCGCCATGCTGGGCTTCATCAGTACCGTGGCGGTCTGCAAGTTCCTGTTGCGTGGCGACATCATCGAATGAGGAGGGCTGCGAGATGATCGGTTTCTATACCGTGATGGAGGGCGTAATCGCCTTCTTTATGGTGGCCGGCGGGATCTTTGCCTTTATCGGCGCGCTGGGCCTGACCCACTTGCGTGACTTCTACATGCGCCTGCACGGCCCGACCAAGACCACCACGCTGGGTGTGGGCTGCGTGCTGATCGCCTCGATGTGCTATTTCAGCCTGGTCGAGGAGGGCCTGAGTTATCAGGAGCTGCTGATTACCGTGTTCCTGTTCATTACCGCGCCGGTGTCGGCGCACTTGCTGGCCAAGAGCGCCCTGCACCAGAAACTCGCCCGTTTCGAGCCTACTCGGGATGATATTCCCGAACTGAAGGAACAGGCCAACAGCGACGAGACCAAGAAGCGTTCAGGTCGCCAGTCCTGATCTACCCAGCCGGACCCGGGCACTGCCAGACCGGGTACTGCCAGGCCATCGGCCGGACTACCAGCCACGGCTGTGCTGTTCGACGAGTTGTGCCAGCAAGTCGATATGCTCGCGACGGTCATTGAGCGCTGCGATGTAGCGGTAGCTCTTGCCGCCGGCCGCGGCGAAGTTGTCGCGGTTCTCCACTTCGAGTTCCTCGAGCGTTTCCAGGCAATCCGCGGCAAACGCCGGGCTGATGATATCGACGTGCTCGACACCCGCCTGGCCCCAAGCCTCGAGCGTCTTGTCGGTATACGGCTTGAGCCACTCCTCGCGGCCGAAGCGCGATTGATAGCTCATCAGCCAGTCGTCATCACCCAGCCCCAGCTCCTTGGCGAGCAAGCGGCTGGTGGTCTGGCAATGCTGAGGGTAGGGATCGCCGGCCTCGGCATAGCGCTTGGGGATGCCGTGGAAGGACATCATCAGCCGTCCGCGCTCGCCATCGTGCTTGCGCCAGTGCTCGCGCACGCTCGCCGCCAAGGCGCCGATATACGCCGGGTGATCGTGATAGTCGCGGACGAAGCGCAGCTCGGGCAGATGCGGGCAGGGCTTGAGGGCACGCGCCAGACGATCGAATACCGCCGCGGTGGTCGAGCGCGAGAACTGCGGGTACAGCGGCAGCACCAGAATGCGCTCGACCCCGGCGTCGCGCAGCGCCTTGCCGGCCGCTTCCATGCTCGGCTGGCCGTAGGTCATGGCCAGCTCGACCGGTATCGTCTCGCCGAACTGCTCGGCGAGACGCTCGGCCAGGGCACGCTGCTGACGCCGGCCGATCGCCAGCAACGGCGAACCGTGCTCGCCCCAGATCGCCGCATAGCCCTTGGCGACCTTGCGCGGCCGGATGCGCAGGATCACCCCATGCAAGATCAGCCACCAAAGCGGCCGCGAGACATCGATCACCCGCTCATCCCACAGGAATTCCCCCAGATAACGCCGCACCGCCTCGGGGGTTGGGGCATCCGGGGTACCAAGATTGGCCAGTAATACGCCGAAACGGGCGCTGGGCATGACAGGTCTCCTCGCTGGGCTATCCCGGAATTGTATCAATCGAGGCCAGCTGTTACGGGAATTAACTGATGCTATCGGCAGTATTTGCAAAAGGTTTGTACAAAATCAGTTGTTGGGGCCAACGCTTTTCCGCGATCACCTTCGGCGACGCTATGCTGCTCAGAGAGCGTGTATGCACTAGATGAAACGAGAGCAACCAACGATGACGATACGCACTTCGCCAGACCAGGCCCGGGCTCCATTGACACTACTTTATGATGGCGACTGTCCGATCTGTCAGCGGCAGGTCGCCTGGATTCGGCAGCAAGCCCATCGCGAGCGCGTTCGCTGCGTGAACATTCGCGCCCAGGGATTTTCCGCGAGCGCCTGGGGGCGTGACTGCGAGGAGTTGCTGGGCCGGATGTTCGCCCAGGATGGCGAAGGGCGCTGGTTTGCGGGGATGGATGCGGTACGCGCGATGCTGGCCCTGCTCGGCTACCGGCGGCTGGTCTGGCTGTCCCACCTTCCGGGACTCAAGCCGTTGCTCGACCGGGGCTACCTGGCCGTGGCCCGGCATCGCTTTGCGCTGGGGCGCTGGTTGCCGCCACTGCGCTGAGACCAGGCCTGGTAATTAACAATCGTCCTCAAAAGACCAGCGGCACGCGTGACGCCAAGGGCTCCTGATAGTGGGCCTCGCGCCCGATCACTTCATCGTGGGCGACGAACTGCACCAGATAGGCGCGGTGAATCCCGGCCCGCTTGAGCTCCAGATAGACGTCATCGAGGGCGCGGAACAGCATCGGCTTGCCGCGCTGGGTCAGCAGGTGCCGTTCGCCGTCGATGTCCTCGATCTCGACCTGATGACAACGGCTGCCGGCGTGGCTGATGACGCGCACTTCGAAATTGGCCTGGTGGCGGACGTACTGCTTTGAGCGAATGGATATCCATGGCTCCCTCCTGTTGTATTAGCACGAACGGGGCGATGGCTTCCTGCCAAGCTACCCGGAACAGATGACAGCGACATTGTCGCCTGGCCTGTGTTGCCGATAGCCGCACGATGAACGAAGCCGATGAGCGCTTGATCGTAGACGCGGCAAGACATCGACGCGGCAACTCAACAGAGTTGATCGATCGGTCAGACCGTCGATCAGGAAGGAAGTTCAGCGCCTCAGGAGGCTGCAAAAGCCAGCCCTGGCCACGCGGGGCGCGGTCAGATACGTCAGAAGGCACCGGGATTACGCGACCGGGCGCAGCCCCGGGCCATCGATTCAGTCGCGCTGGAAGGTCGCAGGGTCGATGGCGATACCCAGCGAATTGCGATCCACCCAGTTGCCGGCCTTGGTCTCCTTGTAGCGGAACACCACGTAGTCGCCCTCACCGACCGGCAACTCGGCGTCCTCGGTCTGGTAACTATAGGCTACCCCATCGACCACCAGCGCATAGCGGTAAAGGTCCGGCATGCCCAGCCATTCCTTGAACGGCCCCTCGCGCGACACGCTCTCGAGCGTTCCACGCGCCTCAAGCTTAGGGGTCCGATTACGATTGCCACGACGAAATCCACCCGCCATGCGTATCTCCTTGTCGATTCTGTGCATGGATACCGGTACTGCCTGCCACGGTACTGCCCAGCCCAGGCGGCGGCATTATACGGCCCCCTACCCTCGGCTCAACCCCGACGAGGGGCGTGCAGGCCGGCTTAGCGTCATTCGCCAAAGTGCTGGCCGTAGCTGTCGGGAGCCAGATCCTCGAAACGCGTGTACTTGCCGATGAAGGCCAGATGCACGGTGCCGATCGGCCCGTTACGCTGCTTGCCGATGATCACCTCGGCCAGCCCCTTGTTGTCGGGATTGTCCTGATTGTAGACCTCATCGCGGTAGACGAAGGTAATCACGTCGGCGTCCTGCTCGATGGCCCCCGATTCCCGCAGGTCCGACATCACCGGGCGCTTGTTGGGGCGCTGCTCCAGCGAGCGGTTGAGCTGCGACAGCGCCACCACCGGGCAGTCGAACTCCTTGGCCAGCCCCTTGAGCGAGCGCGAGATCTCCGAGATCTCGCCGGTCCGGTTCTCGGAAAACCCGGGGATCTGCATCAGCTGCAGATAGTCGATCATGATCATGCCCAGGTTGCCGTGCTCACGGACCACACGGCGGATACGCGAGCGCATCTCGTTGGGCGACAGTGCCGCGGTATCGTCGATGAACAGCTTCTTGTCCTTGAGCAGGTTGACCGCCGAGGTCAGCCGCGGCCAGTCCTCGTCCTCGAGCTGGCCGGTCCGCACGCGGGTCTGGTCGATGCGCCCCAGCGACGACAACATGCGCAGCATCAGCGACTCGGCGGGCATCTCCATCGAGAACACCATCACCGGCTTGTCGCTGGAGATCACCGCATGTTCGACGATGTTCATCGCGAAGGTGGTCTTGCCCATCGACGGGCGCCCGGCCACGATCACCAGGTCCGAAGGCTGGAAACCCGAGGTCATGTCGTCGAGATCGCGGAAGCCCGACGACAGCCCGGTCATCTGGCCCTGCATGTTGAACAGCTCGTCGATGCGATCGACCGCCTTGGAGAGCAGCTCGCTCATGCCGATCGGGCCGCCCATCTTGGGCCGCGACTCGCTGATCTGGAAGACCAGCCGCTCGGCTTCGTTGACCAGCTCGTCGGACGGCCGCCCCTGCGGCGCGAACGAGCTTTCGGCGATCTGGTTGGCGGCCTGGATCAGCTTGCGCAGGGTGGCCCGCTCGCGAACGATGTTGGCATAGGCGCGAATGTTGCTGGCCGACGGCGTGTTGCGCGCCAGGTCGGCGAGATAGCCCAGGCCGCCCACGGTGTCGAGCTGATCGCGGGACTCCAGGGCTTCGGAGAGCGTCACCACGTCGAGCGGGTGGCCGCCCTCGGCCAGCGGGATCATGGCATTGAACACCAGGCGGTGTTCATAGCGGTAGAAATCGTCGGCGACCAGCAGCTCGGACACCGTATCCCAGGCCGAGTTGTCGAGCATCAGTCCGCCGAGCACCGATTGCTCGGCCTCCAGCGAATGCGGCGGCACCTTGAGGGCGGCGGTTTCCTGATCGAGTTCCAGGGCGTCACTCATGGACGAGGCTTCCAACAGTGAAGGGAGCGCGGCGGGCCAGTGTCCGCACGAGGCCATTCTACCCAGCAAGCGCGGGACCGAACACGACCGCGGCAGCGGCGTCGTTCGACCCCACAAAATAAAAGCGCGGCAGCCGAAGCTGCCGCGCTCGATCATCAAGGCCCGGCACAGCGACCTTGGGACCGCGCCTTACTCGGCGACGACCACGATACGCACGGTAGCGTCGACATCCGTATGCAGGTGCAGCTGGATATCGTACTCGCCGGTGGCGCGCAGCGGGCCTTCAGGCATGCGCACTTCGCTCTTGGCGACGTCGATACCGGCCTGGGCCAGCGCATCGGCCAGATCGCGCGGGCCGATCGAGCCGAACAGCTTGCCTTCGTCGCCAGCCTTGGCGACCAGCGACAGCTCGATGTCGTTGAGCTGTTCGGCGCGCGCTTCGGCTTCACGCTTGCGCTCGACGGCCTGGGCTTCCAGCTCCGCACGCTGCGCTTCGAAAGCTTCGACGTTGTCCTTGGTCGCCGGCACGGCCAGGCCGTAGGGCACCAGGTAGTTACGACCGTAACCGGGCTTGACGGTGACCTTATCACCCAGCGCGCCCAGCTTACCGATATTGTCGAGCAGAATGACTTCCATCTCGTTAACCTCTTGTCATTGGCTGCGGGCCAGGCGTGCGCGGAAGTCCGCGAACGTATCCAGACAACCCAACAGCAGCACAATCAGAATCATGGGCCAGGTGGTCAGCAGCAATACATAGAACGCCACCAGCCACAACCCGTTCATCCCCTTGAGACCCACCAGGCCGTGCACCAGCGCCACGCCGCTGACCAGCAGCGGTATCCAGCCGAGCATCGGCAATGCCGGCACCGCAAGCAGCGCGCCGATCACCGTCAGCCCGACCAACAGCGCCAGCTCGCGCCCCTGCAGGCGCAGTGCGTGGAACTCGGTGCGAAAGCCGCCGGGGTTGTACAACCCCGCCTGCCAGCTACGCGCCAGCGCCAGACAGACCACCGCGGCCAGCGTCACGATCAGCCCGGTGATACCGCCAATCAGCAGTACCGCGAGCTGTTCGGTGGCTACGCCCTGGCTGCTCAACTGGTCGAGCATGCCGCTGATCTCGGTCGAACTCTGGCGCAGCTGGTCGAGCAACGGGCCAGCGCCGCCCGGCGGCAGGAATACCCCGAACTGAACCAGCGCAGCGGCCACCAGCGTGCCGGCGATCAGTGCTTCGCTCCAGCGCATTCGCGCGCGCAGCACGACAGCCATCAGCGTCACCAGCAACAGGCTGGCCAGCGGGATGGCATCGCCCTGCGCCCACCACCAGCCGGTGGGCAGTGCCGCGGCGATGATCACCGGCAAGGCCGGCGCCAGGCCGCGGCGCAGCGTCACCAGCGCGGCGACGGCGGCGCTGAACCAGAACAGCCAGGGCACCAGGGCGGCAAGCGCCGCGGCGCCAGCGGCATGCGGCGTGCCTCGCATTACCCAGCGGGCCAGGGGCAACATCACTTGCTATCGCTTACTGGTGGCTGTCGGTGTACGGCAGCAGAGCCAGGTAGCGTGCGCGCTTGATCGCCGTGGACAGCTGACGCTGATAGCGTGCCCGCGTGCCAGTGATGCGGCTGGGGACGATCTTGCCGGTTTCGGTGATGTAGGCCTTGAGGGTATCGATATCTTTGTAATCGATGTACTTCACGCCTTCGGCGGTGAAGCGGCAAAACTTACGGCGACGGAAAAAGCGTGCCATGGATCAACTCCTCCTGGATGGGCGTATCAGTTAGCTTCGTCAGCGGTTTCGGAGCGCTCGGCGCGCGGCCTGTCGGACTTCTCGTCACGACGGCGACCCTTGTCCTCGGCCACTTCATCATCGGCGAGGCTTCCGTAACGGCTTCCTTGCAGCGCACAACCAGGCTACGGATGATGGCATCGTTGAAGCGGAAGATGTTCTCGATCTCGTCGAGCGTCTCGCCGCGGCATTCGATGTTCATCAGCACGTAGTGAGCCTTGTGGATCTTGTTGATCGGGTAGGCCAGATGACGGCGGCCCCAATCCTCGAGACGATGCACGGTACCGCCATTTTCGGTGACGAGGCTGGTGTAGCGCTCGACCATGGCCTGAACCTGCTCGCTCTGGTCCGGATGGACCATGAACACGATTTCGTAGTGACGCATGGTATCTCCTTACGGTTTGACAGCTTCCCAGTGGCGACAGACAACGCTGGCCATGAGGAAGCAAGGAGTCAGTGATTAAACTGGGTGAGGGTGTTCCAAGAACCGCATTATTGTAGTGATGGTGCACGCCGCATGCAACTGCGGCCGGCTTTCAGCCGGCCAGCTGCCCGCCGGCGCTGGCGGACCGCCTCGTAGAGGCAGATGCCGGTGGCCACCGAGACGTTGAGGCTCGATACGCTGCCGGCCATGGGCAGCGTGACCAGACCATCGCAGGCCTCGCGGGTCAGACGCCGCAGGCCCTTGCCTTCGGCGCCCATGACCAATGCGCAGGGCCCGGTAAGATCGATGTCGTAGAGGCTCGATTCAGCCTCGCCGGCGGTGCCGGTGATCCATACCCCCGACTCCTTCAGCTTGGCCATGGCGCGCGCCAGGTTGGTGACGCGATAGACCGGCACGGCTTCGGCCGCCCCGCAGGCAACCTTGCGTACCGTGGCGTTGAGCGGCGCGGCCTTGTCCTTGGCGACGATGATGCCATGGGCGCCAGCGGCATCGGCGCTGCGCAGGCAGGCACCGAAGTTGTGCACGTCGGTGACGCCGTCGAGAATCAGCAGCAACGGCGGCTCGGCGTGGGGCCAGCCACCCAGGCGGTGCCACAGCTCCTCTTCGCTATGCGCCGTCAGCGGCGGGCAGAAGGCGATCACGCCCTGGTGACTGCCACCCTGGGCGAACTCGTCAAGCACCTCGCGCGGCTGCTCGACCAGCCGCGCCCCAGCCTGCCGGGCGGTGTCGAGCAGGTCGTTCAAGCGCTGTTCAGCGGCGCCGATCTGATACCACAGTTCGCGGGGCGCCTCGCCGCGCTCGATCAGCGCGGTTACGGCATGCACGCCGAACACGCTATCCAGCCCAGCGGGAGGCTGGGGCAAGGCGCCACGCCCGGCGCCTTTTTGCTGCCCGTGACCGTGCTGCGGATGCCGCGAGCGAACAGGTTTGTTGCGCGACCCACCACTACGACTCACGAACGCTCCCCGGAAGGCTTGCTGTCGTTACCGCCCCGGGAACCGCCGCCACGCTCCTGCTTGCCGGGGCGCGACTTGCGCCGCCGGGGCTTCTTACGCTCGGGCTTGTCGGCCTGGCCGCTACCGGCATCCGCCCCCGGCTTGCGCGGCGGACGCTGGCGGCGCGGCTTGTCGTCGACCAGCTCGAAATCGATCTTGCGATCGTCGAGGTCGACCCGCGCCACCTGCACGGTAACGCCATCGCCGAGCCGGTAGGCCATGCCGCTGCGCTCGCCCTTGAGGCGGTGCTTTTCCGCCTCGTAATGGTAGTAGTCGGAGGGTAGCGAGGTGACGTGCACCAGCCCCTCGACGTACACCGCATCGAGGCGTACGAAGATGCCGAACTGGGTCACCGAGGCGATGGTGCCATCGAACACCTCGCCGATCTTGTCGGACATGAACTCGCACTTGAGCCAGTCGGTGACGTCGCGGGTGGCATCGTCGGCGCGACGCTCGGTCATCGAGCAATGCTCGCCGAGTTCGAGCATCTGCTCGAAGGTGTACGGCGCCCACTTGCTCGGCGGCTCGACCGGCGCTCCCTCGGCGCGCAGCACGGTATTGGTCTGGCGCGGGCCGCGAATCACCGAGCGGATGGCGCGATGCACCAGCAGGTCCGGGTAGCGGCGAATCGGCGAGGTGAAGTGGGCGTAGGCCGGGTAGGCCAGGCCGAAGTGGCCATCGTTCTGCGGCGAGTAGACCGCCCGGCTCATCGAACGCAGCATCACCGTCTGGATGACGTCGGTATCGGGGCGACCCTTGATCACCTCGGCCAGGTCGCGATAATCCTGCGGGCTGGGGTCGTCGCCCCCGCCCAGCGACAGCCCCAGCTCATTGAGAAACAGCCGCAGCTTGTCGAGGCGTTCCGGCGAGGGCTTCTCGTGGATGCGGTACAGCGCCGGCAGGTCATGCTTGTCGAGAAAGCGCGCCGTGGCGACGTTGGCGGCCAGCATGCACTCCTCGATGATCTTGTGGGCGTCGTTGCGCGAACGCGGCACGATCGACTCGATCTTGCGCTCGTCGTTGAACAGGATCGCCGTTTCGGTGGTCTCGAAATCGATCGCACCGCGCTCCACCCGCGCCTCGCGCAAAAGCGTGTAGAGCGAATGCAGGTTCTTCAGCGACGGCACCAGCTTGCTGTACTGCTCGCGCAACGCGTCGGCCTCGGCATCGTCGCCATCGAGGATCGCCGCGACCTTGTTGTAGGTCAGCCGCGCATGCGAGCGAAACACCCCTTCGTAGAAGCGATAGCGGCTGATCGCCCCGCTCTGCGAGATGTTCATCTCGCAGACCAGCGCCAGCCGGTCGACGTCGGGATTCAGCGAGCACAAGCCGTTGGACAGCAACTCGGGCAGCATCGGCACCACCTGCCCGGGGAAATACACCGAGTTGCCCCGCGAGATCGCCTCCTGGTCCAGCGCGCTGCCGGGGCGCACGTAATGCGAGACATCGGCGATCGCCACCAGCAGCTTCCAACTGCCCGACTTGGTCTTCCAGGCGCATACCGCGTCGTCGAAATCCTTGGCGGACTCATCGTCGATGGTGACCAGCGGTACGTCGCGCAGGTCGATGCGATGATGCTTATCCTCCTCGGCGACCTCGGCGGACATGCTGGCGATCTCGTCCTGAACGTCGGGCGGAAACTCGGCGGGGATCTCGTAGCTGCGGATGGCGATGTCGATCTCCATCCCCGGATCCATGCGCTCGCCAAGCACCTCGACGACTTCGCCGACCGGCTGGATGCGGGTCTCGGGCTGCTGGGTGATGCGTACCGACACCACCTGACCGTCCTGGGCGCCGCCGGTGGCGCTGTTGGGGACGATCACCTCCTGGGCGATGCGGGTGTTCTCGGGGATCAGCACGCCGAATTCATTGGAGCGCGCGCGATAGACGCCGACCAGCGTCTGGGTATTGCGCGCCAGCACCTCGACGATGGTCGCCTCGTCGCGGCCACGACGGTCGCGGCCGCTGACCCGCACCAGCACATGATCGCCATGGAAGACCCGGCGCATCTGGCGCGGCGGGATCACCAGGTCGGGCTTCTTGCCGTCGTCGCGAAGCAGAAAGCCGATGCCGTCGCGATGGCCCAGCACCTTGCCCTTGATCAGGTCGAGCTTGTCGATCAGCGCATAGGCGCCGCGACGATTGCGCAGGATCTGACCGTCGCGCTCCATGGCGGCCAGCCGCCGACGCACCGCCTCCTGCTGGTTGTCATCCTCGAGACCCAGCATGCGGCTCATGTTTTCGTCGGTGATCGGCTTGCCGTACTCCTCGAGTCGGGCGAGCAGGTATTCGCGGCTGGGAACCGGCTTGTCGTACTTGTCGGCCTCCCGCGCCGCCTGGGGATCGTCGCTTAACGTCCAGTGATTCATACGTGGAGCTTCCTTGAATTGAATTGTTCGGGCGGCAGCGAGCGCGGCAAGCGTGGCAAACGCAGAAAGACGAGTGCATATAATCTCATGCGCGCAGTATAGCGCCGCGCGGGATGCGACCCAACCATTGCCGCTACGTCACCTTCCAGACTCGCCTTTTACGCTTGCATTCAAACGCGGAATCGGTATGATTCGTGGCCACTTGCCCAGGTGGCGGAATTGGTAGACGCGCTAGCTTCAGGTGCTAGTATCCTTACGGATGTGGAGGTTCAAGTCCTCTCCTGGGCACCAATAACGACGAAGCCTTGTTGATTGAGGCGATGTCGGGGTGAAAGTCCCCTTGGTTGTTAGCATTACCCGATCGATGGCCGTGTATTCGCCCAGGTGGCGGAATTGGTAGACGCGCTAGCTTCAGGTGCTAGTGTCCTTATGGACGTGGAGGTTCAAGTCCTCTCCTGGGCACCACGCGAATACAGGCCGGCATGATACGCCCAGGTGGCGGAATTGGTAGACGCGCTAGCTTCAGGTGCTAGTATCCTTACGGATGTGGAGGTTCAAGTCCTCTCCTGGGCACCACACGTATCATGAGCTGATCACTCCCCCGCTGTAACCGCTGCCCAGATGGCGGAATTGGTAGACGCGCTAGCTTCAGGTGCTAGTGTCCTTATGGACGTGGAGGTTCAAGTCCTCTTCTGGGCACCATCGTTTCTTTCCGGCTTTCTCCCTTCGACAGCGACTCGACGCCAACGCCTTGGCTGATCTACGTCGGGCCTTCCCGCCTTTCATTCAGTGTGTGTTCAATAACGGGACGGTAGGCGCGCCACCTGCGACAACTGCCAGCCGGCGGTCTTCACCGACGATTCCAGGCGATGTTCGATCGGCCCCGGCAGCTGGGGAAAAAAATCCAGTCCGGTACGCGCCTCGACTTCATCGATGCTCACCAGGTAGCGATCGAGCGGTTCGTTGCCAGCAACGCCCTGCGGCATGACGAAGGCCAGCGCACGCGGCTCGCTGCTCGGCACCACGACGATCTTGTAGAACGCTTCGGGCACCTCGACAAATCCCACCCGGTGAAAGAAGCCGCCGATGCCTTCGCCGAAGACCGGCCCGGTGATCACCTGCACGGTACCGAAGCGCGTCGCGAAATGATCGATTACCACTTCCTCGAGACGTTGCCAAAGCCGCCGATTGAGATCGGGGCGTTGCGGCGAGATGTTCGACATCAGGAAAGTCTGGCGCTGGGCCTCGCGCCCGTAGCTTGCGGCAATCGCATAGTTGGGCGCCATGTGGCCGCGGTCGTAGCCGCTGCCGAAATAGCTGTCGGGGGTGATCGGCCACAGGGTCCGCCAATCGCGGTGAAAGTCGGGACGCTCGCCGATTCGCGCGTTGTCCACCGCGTGAAGCTGGTAACTCACCCACAACGGGTTGACGCGCAGGTCCGACCAGCCGACCAGCACGCCATCGTTGCGCAACACACGATTGATCGCCAGCGGGCTGTCGAGCGTCCAGTCGGGGATGCCCATCCATACCAGCCGCTCGCGCACGTCACGCTCCTGCCAGTACCACAGGCCACTGGCGACCACCACGAAGGCCAGCGAGACGCCCAGATTGCGCACCTGGCGGCGCACGAAGGGCAACGCGTCGATCATCGCATCCTCACCGTCCGGGCGTGTGGCTCGGCGAGCATCAGAAGCCGACGCTGAACATGGTTTCGAGATCGTGCCGGGAGTGCACCTGCATGGCGTTGAGCGTCTCGGTGTCGCGGATTCCCTCGACCTGGTTCAGGCGCTCGGTAACCAGCGTGGCGAGACTCTCGAAGTCGGGCGTGCGGGCAATGGCGACCAGATCATAGCGGCCACAGGTCGAATACACTTCGCTGATACCGGTAAGTTCGGCCAAGCGCTCGGCAACGCTATTGATACGGCCTTTCTCGGCATTGATCAGGATCACGGCGTTCTGCATCGGTCTCTCCTCGCTACCAACGCGAGCCGACGGCTCACGATTGCGCAGGAGTATACCAGCCGTGTCGCTCAGGAGGCAGGCGTGGCAGTCTTTGACTTGCCCGCCTCCATGGCGAGCAGCTCCCGCTTGAGCGCCTCGCCGCCAGAGTAGCTGCCCAACCCGTTGGCAGCGACGACCCGGTGACAGGGCACCAGCAGCGGCAATGGATTGGCAGCGATCGCGCTGGTCACGGTAATCACCGCACGCTCTTCGCCCAGCCGGTGGGCCAGTTCACCATAGGTTCGGGTGCCGGCGTAGGGGATGCGCATCAGCGCCGCCCACACTTCGCGCTGAGCCTCGCTGCCCTCGGGCGCGATATCCAGATTGAAACTGCGCCGCCGCCCGGCCAGGTAGGCCAGCACTTCGTCACGCGCCTGACTCAGCGCCTCGTCGTCACGCCGCCAGCCGGCGGTGACTTCGTCACCTGGCGCGCTATCGGCGAAGTACAGGTGACGCAGACCGGCCTCATCGCCCGCCAGCGTGAGCGTCCCGATCGGGCTTTCGAATGTGGTGAAACGCATGACGACTCCTTGAACGGTCGCGACCGGTTGCCGCATGACTCACCGCGGCGAAGGCGAGTTGGATCGGCTAGGCTGATTTCAGCCTTTATACCAGAAGGTTTTCGATTAAGCTTTTTCGATTAACGTGACAACAGTACACCAGAGGCGTAAAGCGCCCTTCCGGTCCAGGCCGACACCGTGACACCGCCCGTTCCACGGGGGCGATAGCCAACCAAAGAGCCATCGTTCTGCTAAATCAAGGAGCTTCCATGACCAACTGCAGTCGTCGTAATTTCATCCGCCATAGCCTGCTTGGCCTCGCTGCACTGCCTTTCGGTGCCGGCGTGCTATCCCGTCAGGCACTCGCCCAGCAATTACCACCACTCGACCCGAGCGCTCCCCAGGCCAAAGCGCTCAATTACGTCACCGAAGCCAGCCAGGCCAGCGATCAGCCCGCCTATTCGCAGGGTGAGCGCTGTGACAATTGCATGTTCTACACCGAAGCCAACCAGGGCTGCCGCCTGTTTCCGCAGCACAGCGTGGCACCCGGCGGCTGGTGCCAGTCGTGGACACGTGGCTGAGCCCGCTATGTCCGATTCCTCGAGGTCGGCGGGTAGCGGCCATTGATAGCGCCTCACGACCTCGTCACCCTCGATAGAGTGCAGCTTGACCGGAAATCCCCATAGCTGGTGCAGGTAACGCAATACCGGATAGACGCTCTTGGCCAATGGCCGCCGTCGATCCTGCACATGATGCAGGGTCAGCGAACGGTCGCCACGGATATCGGCTTTCCAGACCTGAATATTGGGCTCGCGTACCGAAAGCGCGTACTGGGTCGACAGCGCCTCGCGAACGCGCCGATAACCACGATCGTCATGGATCGCCGCTATGGTCAGCATGTCGTCCTGGTCGTCATCGACCAGCGAGAACAGCTTGAGATCGCGAATCACCTTGGGCGACAGAAACTGCTGAATGAACGACTCATCCTTGAAGTTGCGCATCGCGAAATGCAGCGTCTCCAGCCAGTCACTGCCGGCCATGTCGGGAAACCATTCACGATCCTCGTCGCTGGGCTCCTCGCAGATACGCTTGATGTCGCTGAACATTGCAAACCCCAGCGCGTAGGGGTTGATACCGTTGAAATAGGGGCTATCGAAGCCCTGCTGGCTGACTACCGCGGTATGTGACTGCAGGAACTCGAGGATCAACCCCTCGTCGACCAGTCCCTCGTCATACAGCCGGTTCATGATGGTGTAATGCCAGAATGTCGCCCAGCCCTCGTTCATCACCTGGGTCTGGCGCTGAGGATAGAAATATTGCGCCAACTTGCGCACGATGCGCACCAGCTCACGCTGCCAGGGCTCCAGCAACGGCGCATTCTTCTCGATGAAGTAGAGCAGGTTCTCCTGCGGCTCGGACGGATAACGCCCGTACTGATGCAGGCCGAGCGGATCGTCATCGTCGTTGCGCAGGCCGCTATCGATGGGGTTGTCGGGGATGGTTCGCCATAGCAGGTTGACCTGCGACTGCAGGTATTCGGCGCGCTCCACCTGACGCCGCGCCTCCTCCTCGGCCGAGATCGGCGAGGGCCGCTTGTAACGGTCGACGCCGTGGTTCTGCAGTGCGTGGCAGGCATCGAGCAGCTGCTCGACAGCGGCCACGCCGTGACGCTCCTCGCACTCCGCGACGTACTTGCGAGCGAATACCAGGTAGTCGACGATCGCCGAGGCATCGGTCCAGGTACGAAACAGGTAATTGCCCTTGAAGAACGAGTTATGGCCATAGCAGGCATGCGCCATGACCAGCACCTGCATCATCAGGGTATTCTCTTCCATCAGATAGGCGATGCACGGGTCGGAATTGATCACCAACTCGTAGGCCAGCCCCATCTGCCCGCGGCGGTAGGCTTGCTCCACCGACAGGAACTGCTTGCCGAACGACCAGTGATGATAGCCGATCGGCATGCCCACGCTGGCATAGGCATCCATCATCTGTTCCGAGGTGATGATCTCGATCTGGTTGGGGTAGGTATCGAGCCGGTACTCATCGGCCAGGCGGGCGATCTCCTGCTCGTAGACGGTCAACGTTTCGAAGTCCCAATCCGAGCCGGTGGCGATAGGGGTACGTCGGGTCATACGGCCTCCTGTGCCCAGGTTAACGGGGCAAAGCTCACTGCGTGGCGCGGCGCCGGAAGAGTTCGCGGAAAACCGGGTAGATATCGCCGCCCTCGACGATCTGACGCATGGCGAAACGCTCCGGGAAATCGGCCTGGACGCTCTCGTACTCCTCCCAGAGCGCCTGATGAGCGTGCGGGGTGATCTCCACGTAAGTGTAATACTGCAGCCGTGGCATCAATGACTTGGCCAGCAGCTGGCGGCAGGTGGTGGAATCGTCGTCCCAGTTGTCGCCGTCCGAGGCCTGGGCCACGTACAGGTTCCACTGGCTTGCCGGATAGCGGGCGCGAATGATCTCGTCGACCAGCGTCAGCGCGCTGGACACGATGGTGCCCCCGGTCTCGCGCGAATAGAAGAACTCCTCCTCGTCGACCTCCTTGGCGGCGGTATGGTGGCGCACGAAGACCAGCTCGACTTTCTCGTAATTGCGCTCCAGGAACAGATAGAGCAGCAGGAAGAAACGCTTGGCGATATCCTTGTGAGCCTGGGTCATCGATCCCGAGACGTCCATCACACAGAACATCACCGCCTTGTTGGAGGGCTGCGGCTGGTCGACCAGGTTGTTGTAGCGCAAATCGAAGGTATCGATGAACGGTACCGCCTCGATGCGCTGCTCGAGGCGCTCGATCTCAACCTTGAGTTCCTGAATACGCGCGGGGTTGCGCAACACCGGGTCCTTGCGCTCTTCGGCCTCGAGCGCTTCCTCGGCTTCGCGCAACGCACGCCGCAGCGGCGCGCGCATGGCGATGCGCCGAGCCTGCGCCTCGCGCATCGAGCGCACGATATTGATACGCGCCGGCACCCCTTCGCGGGCCAGCCCGGCACGCACCGGGCGCACCTCCTCGAGATCCTTGAGCTGCTTGCGCTCGAGGTGCGGCAGCTCCAGGCCGTCGAAGACGAAATCGAGGAATTCCTCGCGGGTCAGCGAGAAGGCGAACTCATCCATGCCCTCGCCCTGGTTGGACGCGCCGCCCTCACCGGTGCCGCCGCCACCGCCACCCCCGGGCCGCTTGAGCCGATCGCCCTCGACGAACTCCTTGTTGCCCGGACTGACCACGGTACGCCGACCGCCGGGGCCATGCTGAAAGACTGGCTCGGAAATATCGCGGGCTGGAATCGAGACCTTCTCGCCACGCTCCATGTCGGTGATCGAGCGGCGGTTGACGGCCTCCTCCACCGAGCGCTTGATGTGTGTGCGGTAACGGTCCAGAAAGCGTTGTCGGTTGACCTCGCTCTTGTGCCGGGCGTTGGGACGTCGATCGATGAAATAGCTCATGCGCGCCTCCCGTGCGGGTCGCGACGCGGAAGGCGGGGCGCGAACGCCCCACTTTCCTGCCGCCTGGACAACAACCGTCAGTGCGACTTGCGCACGCGTAGATACCACTCGGACAGCAACCTTACCTGTTTCTCGGTATACCCCCGATCGACCATCCGGGCGACGAAATCCTCATGCTTGCGCTGATCGGCCGCCGAGGCCTTGGCGTTGAACGAGATGACCGGCAGCAACTCCTCGGTATTGGCGAACATCTTCTGCTCGATGACGCCCTTGAGCTTCTCGTAGGACTGCCAGCTGGGGTTCATGCCGTTGTTCTGGGCGCGTGCGCGCAGCACGAAGTTGACCACCTCGTGGCGGAAATCCTTGGGATTGGAGATCCCCGCCGGCTTCTCGATCTTCTCGAGCTCCTCGTTGAGCGCCTGACGATTGAAAAGCTCGCCGGTCTCGGGATCGCGATATTCCTGATCCTGGATCCAGAAATCGGCGTAGGTCACATAACGATCGAAGATGTTCTGACCGTATTCGCTGTAGGACTCGAGGTAGGCGGTCTGGATCTCCTTGCCGATGAAGTCCACATAGCGCGGCGCCAGGTATTCCTTGATGAAGCGCAGGTAGCGCTCGTGGGCCTCCTTGGGCAGTTGCTCGTGCTCGAGGCGTTGCTCGAGAACGTACAGCAGGTGCACCGGATTGGCGGCAACCTCGTGGGAATCGAAGTTGAAGACCTTGGAGAGGATCTTGAAGGCGAAGCGCGTTGACAGCCCGTCCATGCCCTCCTCGACGCCCGCGCTGTCGCGATACTCCTGGATCGACTTGGCCTTGGGATCGGTGTCCTTGAGGTTCTCGCCGTCGTAGACGCGCATCTTCGAATAGATGTTCGAGTTCTCCGGCTCCTTGAGGCGCGAGAGGATCGAGAACTGCGCCAGCAGCCGCAGGGTATCCGGGGCACAGGGCGCTTCGTTAAGCGACGAATGCTCGAGCAGCTTCTTGTAGATGTTGATCTCCTCGGAAACGCGCAGGCAGTACGGCACCTTGACGATATAGACGCGGTCGAGGAATGCTTCATTGTTGCGATTGTTGCGGAAGGTCTGCCACTCGCTCTCGTTGGAGTGGGCGAGCACCACGCCGTCGAAGGGAATCGCCCCCATGCCTTCGGTGGGGTTGTAGTTGCCCTCCTGGGTCGCGGTCAGCAACGGGTGCAGCACCTTGATCGGCGCCTTGAACATCTCGACGAATTCCATGATCCCCTGGTTGGCCTTGCACAGCCCGCCGGAGAAGCTGTAGGCGTCGGGGTCGTCCTGGGAATACAGCTCGAGCTGGCGGATGTCGACCTTGCCGACCAGCGACGAGATATCCTGATTGTTTTCGTCGCCGGGCTCGGTCTTGGAGACGGCGATCTGGTTGAGCCGCGAGGGATACAGGCGCACTACCCGGAACTGCGAGATGTCGCCGCCATACTCCTTGAGTCGCTTGGCCGCCCACGGCGACATCACGCTCCTCAGATAGCGCGGCGGAATGTCGTACTCCTTCTCGAGCAACTCGCCGTCCTCCTCCGGCGAAAACAGCCCCAGCGGCGATTCGAAGACCGGCGAGCCCTTGATGGCGTAGAACGGAATGCGCTCCATGAGCAGCTTCAGCCGCTCGGCCAGCGACGACTTGCCGCCCCCGACCGGACCCAGTAGATACAGGATCTGCTTGCGTTCCTCGAGACCCTGAGCGGCATGCCGGAAATAGGCGACGATCTGCTCGATCGCCTCCTCCATGCCGTAGAACTCGGAAAAAGCGGGATAACGCCGGATGACCTTGTTGGTGAAGATACGTGACAGGCGAGAATCCTTCGACGTATCGATGACCTGAGGTTCGCCGATGGCCTGCAACATGCGCTCCGAGGCACTGGCATAGACGCCAGGGTCCTTGCGGCACAGTTCCAGGTATTCCTGCAGACTCATCTCTTCCTGTCGAACCTGCTCGTAACGGCTCTGGACATGATCAAAGATGCTCATTGAGGCCTCCTTGGATCGCGACACCCGGCCGCTGAAGACAGACAACGACTACCGGGCTGGCGTATTAATCAGCGTAGACGGATTGAAACGCTGACGAGGGAGAGCTTGGCATGAGGTCTTTCAACGCAACCGCATGGCACCCTGCTTTTCTTCTAAGAGCTTCGGGCGCCCCGTTTGGTTCGATAATGATTACGGAAACAGGTCAACCGACGCTGGAGGGCCCCGCCTCGAGAGCGAGACGAATATCGTTGAGCAGGCTGTCGAGCAGCTCTGTGGTGGTATTCCAGGCGCATACGAAGCGAGCGCCACCGGCTCCGATGAAGGTATAGAAGGTCCAGCCGAGTTCGCGCAACCGGGCCAGCACTGCCGGCGGCAGCTTGACGAACACGCTGTTGACCTGGGCCGGGAACATCAGCTCGGTGCCGGGCAACGCCGCCAGTCCATCGGCCAGGTAAGCGGCCATGGCATTGGCATGGCGGGCGTTGTTCAGCCAGGCGCCGGTTTCGATGAGCCCCAGCCAGGGTGCGGCAATGAAGCGCATCTTGGACGCCAACTGGCCGGCCTGCTTGCAGCGGTAGTCGAAGTCCTCGGCCAGTTCACGATTGAAGAATACCACCGCCTCGCCCATCGGCAGGCCGTTCTTGGTGCCCGAAAAGCACAGCACGTCGACCCCGGCCTGCCAGGTCAACTCGGCCGGCGAGGCCTTCAGCGCAGCACAGGCATTGGCGAAGCGCGCGCCGTCCATGTGCAGCCGCAGGTTGTACTTGTCGGCCATCGCCCGGATGCCAAGCAGCTCATCGCGGGTATAGACCGTGCCCACCTCGGTGGCCTGAGTGATCGAGACCACCCGCGGCTTGGGGTAGTGGATGTCGCTACGCTTGGTGACCAGCCGCTCGATTCCCTCGGGGGTGAGCTTGCCGTTCTCGCCGCTCGCGGTCAGCAGCTTGGAGCCGTTGGAGAAGAACTCCGGGCCGCCGCACTCGTCGGTCTCGATATGCGCCAGTTCGTGGCAGATCACGCTGTGATAGCTCTGCCCCATGGCCGCCAGCGCCAGCGAATTGGCGGCGGTACCGTTGAAGACGAAAAACACCTCGCAGTCGTAATCGAAAAAGCCACGAAAGCGATCCGCGGCACGCTGGGTCCAGCTGTCGTTACCGTAAGCGAGATCATCGCAGTCGTTGGCCTTGAGCAGGTACTCCAATGCTTCGGGGCAGATGCCAGAGGTATTGTCGCTGGCCACGAAGCGCGGAGAGCAATCGGCAGGCATGGGGGCTTCCTTTGAAGGCTGTTATTGTTGCGAGCCACGACAGGGTGCCATCGCGACCCGGCGTCAGCGTGGGTAGCACGCCCCACGAGTCTACCACTGTGCGCACCAGCTGCGAGCCGCCCACCCAAGCCCGCCAACAGCGCCACAAGGCCCTAGAGCGCCGCCGCCACCCGGGTGCCTTGATCGATGGCCCGCTTGGCATCGAGTTCGGCAGCCTTCTCGGCACCGCCGATCACCTGTACCGCCACCCCGGCGGCGCGCAGCGGCTCGAGCAATTCGACCACCGACTCCTGACCGGCGCAGACCACGATGCTATCGACCGCCAGGCAGTGCTGCTCGCCATCAACGCGCAGCGTCAATCCGTCGTCGTCGATAGCCAGGTACTCGCACCCCGCCCAGCTTTGCACCCCGCGATGGCGCAACGCGGCGCGATGCACCCAGCCGGTGGTGGTACCCAGCCCCTTGCCCGGCTTCGAGGCCTTGCGCTGCAGCAGGTAGATCTGACGCGGCGACGCCGGCGGCGAGGCGGGCTTGAGACCGCCAGGGCCGGCGACCGTCAGATCGACCCCCCATTCGGCGCACCAGGCGTCAGGCTCGAGGCTCGGATGCCCGGCATGACTCAACAGTTCGGCGACGTCGAAGCCGATGCCGCCGGCGCCGATGATCGCCACTCGCCGGCCGACCTGCTCGGGATGGCGAATCGCCGTCGGGTAGTCGATGACGCTGGGGTGATCGCCGCCGGGCAACTCGAGTGTGCGCGGACGCACCCCGCTGGCCAGGATCACCGCATCGAAGGCGCGTAGCGATTCGACATCCGCAGCGGTACCGAGACGCACCTCGACACCTAGACGCGCGAGCATCTCGCGGTAATAGCGCAGCGTCTCGGCGAACTCTTCCTTGCCGGGGATACGCCGGGCGAAGTTGAACTGGCCGCCGATGTCGGTCTGGCGCTCGAACAGCACCACCCGATGGCCGCGCTGTGCCGCGGTCACTGCACTGGCTAGCCCCGCAGGCCCACCGCCGACCACCGCCACCGATTTGGCCGTGGTCGCCGGCGCGATGATCAACTCGGTCTCGTGGCAAGCGCGCGGATTGACCAGGCACGAGGTCAGCTTGCCCTGGAAGGTATGATCCAGACACGCCTGGTTGCAGGCGATGCAGGTGTTGATCGTCGCGCTGTCACCGGCGTGCGCCTTGCTCACCCACTGCGGGTCGGCGAGAAACGGCCGGGCCATCGAGACCATGTCGGCGTGACCCTCGGCCAGCACCTGCTCGGCCACCTCGGGCATGTTGATGCGGTTGGTGGTGATCAACGGCACCTTGAGCTCGGCCTTCATGCGCCGAGTCACTTCGCTGAACACCGCCCGCGGCACGCTGGTGACGATGGTCGGCACCCGCGCCTCGTGCCAGCCGATACCGGTATTGATCAGGCTCGCCCCGGCAGCCTCGACGGCGCGCCCCAGCGCGACCACCTCCTGCCAGGTGCTACCCTCCTCGACCAGGTCGATCATCGACAGCCGGAAAATGATCAGGAAGTCGTCGCCCAGCGCCGCGCGGATGCGCTCGACGATCGCCACCGGGAATCGCATGCGATTCTCGAACGGCCCACCCCACTCATCGTCACGCCGATTGGTGCGTGCGCACACGAACTGGTTGATCAGGTAGCCCTCGGAGCCCATCACCTCGACGCCGTCGTAGCCGGCCTCGCGAGCCAGCCGCGCGCACTCGACGTAATCGGCGATCACCCGCTCGATTTCGTCGCTAGCGAGCGCACGCGGCGGATAAGGATTGATCGGTGCCTGAATCGCCGAAGGCGCCACCAGTTCGGGGGAATAGGCATAGCGACCGGCATGCAGAATCTGCAGGCAGATCCGCCCGCCCGCCTCGTGAACCGCCGTGGTGATAGCGCGATGCCGTTCGGCCTCTTCGGCGTTGGTCAGCTTGGCCGCACCGTGGAACACCGCCCCCTCGGCGCTGGGCGCGATACCGCCGGTGACGATCAACCCCACGCCGGCGCGCGTGCGCTCGACATAGAACGCCGCCAACCGCGCAAACCCGTCCGGCGCCTCCTCGAGATTGGTATGCATGGAGCCCATCAGGATGCGGTTCGGCAAAGTGATCGATCCCAGCGTCAACGGCTGAAACAGGTGCGGATAAGCGCTCACGGCGGCTCCTCGGCAGGATTCAAACAACTGTATGAACAGTGTAGCGAATCGCCTCGCGGAAACAATCGCGACAAAGGCCGCAGGAACGGTAAAAGGCAGAAAGCGCGTCGACAGGAAGCCATGCGATCGGTAGATCAAATCAAGGACTGATGAGCCAGAAGCTGGCAACACTAGGCAGGGTGCGAAAAGCAGTCGGTAGCTATACTGAGGTAACCGGCAACGCGCACCGACACTCAAGCGATGATGACAGGCGGGGTATTGCGAGTAAGACGATGGCGGACCGGACGGGACTCGAACCCGCGACCTCCGGCGTGACAGGCCGGCATTCTAACCGACTGAACTACCGGTCCGCATTGCAACCGCGTGGTGGGTGATACTGGACTCGAACCAGTGACCCCCAGCATGTGAAGCTGGTGCTCTAACCAACTGAGCTAATCACCCATCAAATACGAAGAGCAAAACTACTGGACAAGCCTAACAGACATGGCGGACCGGACGGGACTCGAACCCGCGACCTCCGGCGTGACAGGCCGGCATTCTAACCGACTGAACTACCGGTCCACTTTCAACGCATCAGGCTGTCACCGCCGACGATACGTAACTGCCTGGTCAATCCGAAATCGCCGGGCGAAATCGGCACGAAAAATGGCGGACCGGACGGGACTCGAACCCGCGACCTCCGGCGTGACAGGCCGGCATTCTAACCGACTGAACTACCGGTCCGCATATTTTCGCTACGTGATTGGTGGGTGGTACTGGGTTCGAACCAGTGACCCCCAGCTTGTAAGGCTGGTGCTCTCCCAACTGAGCTAACCACCCGGTCACGTGGCGCTGCATTCTACCGGGCAACGCTTAAATGTCAACGCCTTTCGGCAACGTTTGAGCGTGCGAGCAACCCGCTTGTCACTGCGCCCGTGCCATGCAGCGGGCCGCAACCACCGCGGCCTCGTCGATCAGCGACTGCTGACTGCGTCCCGTCGCGCGGCGCGGGCGCCAGTCATGCTCGCCGTCGACGAGAAAATGCACCTCGGCGCCGCTCGGCAGTGTATAGCCCTGGACCTCGTCCTGGCTACCGAACGGATCGCGCGTGCCCTGCAAGCACCAGCGTCGGACAGCGCAGTGCCGGCCAATGCGCCAGCCGCGTCCGCTCGGGCTTGCCCGGCGGATGGAAAGGGTAGCTGCACAGGATCAGCCCGGGCGCGTCGTCCTCGGCGGCAAGCAGGCTGGCGACCCGGCCGCCCAGCGACTTGCCGCCCAGCCAGGCCGGCGCCAGCCCTTCGACATCGAGCACCGCACGCCACTCACGGAGTTCCTCGACCAGCCGCTCGGCACGCGGCGGCGGCCGACGACGCTGTTCGGCGCGCATGCGCTGCATGTAAGCGAACTCCAACGCCAGGGTCTGCACCCCCTCGCCCGCCAGCGCGTGGCGCAAGCGCTGCATGAAAACGGCATCCTGCCCCGCGCCGGCGCCGTGCGCCAGTAGCAAACGGCCGAGGCGCGCCTCGCCGCACTTTTCCAGCGGCCCCAGACCGTCGATATACAGCCGGGCATCCTCCGCTGATGCCAAGGCCTCGCTGAGTGCATTAGGCGAAATCCGCCGATAGCCCCACTGCTGATAAACGTTCATAGCCCTCCTTACCCATTGCTATCGTTTTCGATCGCGCGACACGTCCGTGAACGCCCCGGCAAGCCGTCAGCGCAGGCTGATTGAGACCCTGCCGGCCTTCCCCTGGCCTGGGGCCTGAATGGCCGGTGGCCATGGCGATGATTGCTTTATTCTGCCGGCGAGGTGTTCCATAGTGAGCAGATTCCACCAACTGGGGACCGACATGGCTGAACCGGCCTTCTGGGAGCGACGCTCTCGCATTCACGAAGCGCGTTGCCAGACTTGCAGCCTGAGCTCGCTGTGTCTGCCACTGGCCCTCGAGCTGGACGAGATGGACAGCTTCGACGCGATCATCAGGCGCCGCGCACCGCTCAAGCGCGGCGAGCTGCTGCTACGCCAGAATGATGTCTTCACCAGCGTGTTCGCGGTACGTTCGGGCAGTCTCAAGCAGCTCTCCAGCGAGGGTAGCGGCGATGACCAGCTGACCAACTTCTACCTGCCCAGCGAACTGGTCGGGCTCGACGGCATCGACGAGCAGCGCTATCCCGGCAGCATCATTGCGCTGGAAACCACCACCGTCTGCGAGATCCCTTTCGATCACCTCGATCATCTTTCCGAAAGCATGCCCGAGTTGCGCAACCAGCTCTATCGCAGCATGAGCAAGGAGCTACGCGACGATCGCCGAATGCTGCGGCTGTTATCGCGCAAGGGCGCCGACGAGCGTCTGGCCAGCTTTCTCGTCAATCTGTCGTCGCGCTTTCGCCGTCGCGGCTATTCGCCTTACAGCTTCCGCCTGTCGATGGCGCGGGCCGACATCGGCAGCTACCTGGGTCTGGCGGTGGAAACGGTCAGCCGGATCATCGGCCGCTTCCAGCAACAAGGGCTGGTCGAGGTCCAGGGTCGCGAGGTCAACATCCTCGACTATCAGGCCTTGGAGGGCCTGGCCGAAGGCGAGGGCTGCCGGTGAGGCGAGACGATCCGATTGTCTAGCGCTTTGAGGCGGCGCGCGAGATCGCTTAGCCTAAAAACCTGAACGATCGGTCAGCCCGGTACCTCTGAGCGCCGACCACGACAATAATTTCCAACGACAACCACGGGACGCTTCATGGCAGCTTTGAATATCCTCGTCATCGGCGCCGGCATGGGCGGGCTGACCACGGCACTGGCCCTGCAGCAGGCCGGCCATCGGGTCAGCGTGATCGATCGGGTCGCCGAGCTACTCCCGGTGGGCGCAGCGATATCGGTATGGTCCAACGGGGTCAAGGTACTCAAGCAACTGGGCCTCGGCGAGGCTGTGGAACGTGTCAGTGGCGACATGCGCCATATGCGCTATGCCACCAAGGATGGCAAGCTGCTCACCGAATTCAGCCTCGCCCCCCTTTACGAGGCAGTCGGCCAGCGCGCCTGCCCGATCGCCCGCGCCGAGTTGCAGCGCCTGCTGCTCGAAGCGGTAGGCGAGCACAACGTGCACTTGGGGTTGACGTGCACCGACTTCGATAGCGATGACGAGGGCATCACCGCGCATTTCGACGATGGCAGCCGACAAACCGCCGATCTGCTGGTAGTCGCCGACGGCACCCACTCGCGGCTGCGCGAGAAGGTGCTGGGACAAGCCGTGGCACGCCGCTACTGCGGCTATGTCAACTGGAACGTGCGCGTAGCGGCCAGCGAGGACCTGGCCCCGCTCGATCATTGGGTGCAGTACGTCGGCGACCATCAGCGAGTGTCGCTGATGCCAATGAGCGGCGACGCCGCCAACCCCGAGTTCTATTGTTTCTTCGACGTGCCGCTACCGGCCGGAACCACCAGCGACCCGACACGTTATCGCGACGAGTTGCGCGAGCACTTCGCCGGCTGGGCGGCCCCGGTTAAGCGGCTGATCGAGCGCTTCGATCCGGCGCAGATGGCGCGCGTCGAGATCCATGATATCGAGCCGCTGGATCGGCTGGTCGGCCAGCGCACGGCGATTCTCGGTGATGCCGCGCATGGCATGGCGCCCGATCTCGGCCAGGGTGGTTGCCAGGCCATGGAGGACGGCTGGGTGCTGGCCCGCGTGCTGGAAAACGCCGAGGGCGACATTGCCGCCGCCCTCAAGGCTTATGACGAGGCGCGCGTCGGGCGAGTCGGCGAAATCGTCAGTCGCGCCCGCAAGCGCGCCGAGACCACCCATGGCGCGAACCCGGCGGCCACCCAAGCCTGGTACGCAGAGCTCGCCGACGAGGACGGCGTGACCATCATGGGCGGCATCGAGAAGACCATTCGCGGCGGCCCACTGGGCTGAAAGGGCCTTGCTCGCCCAACATTGCCCAGCGCGCTAGCTCGCCCGCCAAGCGGCCCGCCGGGAAACCGGCGGGCCGTTGTCATGATCGGCGACATGTCGGAGAAAGTGCGAGGAGTTCAGGCCTCGCGGGCGAGCAGGTCGAAGGCCGCGATGCGCCCCTCGTTCATGCGCCGCTGCTTGTCCTCGAGGCCCCGGAAGTCGAACAGCTCGCGGTCGGCAAGCTGCGACGGCGCGACATTGGTGACCGCCTTGAACATGGTCTCCAGCCGCCCGGGGTGCTTCTTCTCCCAATCGGCGAGCATCTCCTTGATCACCTGGCGCTGCAGGTTGGGCTGCGAGCCGCACAGGTTGCAGGGAATGATCGGGAACTCCATCAACCGCGCGAACTCGGCGATATCCGCTTCGCGGCAGTAGGCCAGCGGGCGGATGACGATGTTCTTGCCGTCATCGGAGAGTAGCTTGGGCGGCATCGACTTGAGCGTGCCGCCATAGAACATGTTGAGGAACAGCGTCTCGAGGATGTCCTCGCGATGATGGCCCAGGGCCACCTTGGTCGCGCCGATCTCCTCGGCAAAGCCGTACAGCGAGCCGCGCCGCAGCCGCGAGCACAGTGCGCAGGTGGTCTTGCCCTCGGGGGTCTTCTCCTTGACTACCGAGTAGGTGTCGCGCTCGAGAATACGGTAATCGACGCCCAGGCCGCCCAGGTACTCGGGCAGCACATGCTCGGGGAAACCGGGCTGCTTCTGGTCGAGATTGACCGCCACCAGTTCGAAGTCGATCGGCGCGTTGCGCTGCAGGTTGCGCAGGATCTCGAGCATGGTGTAGGAGTCCTTGCCGCCGGACAGGCAGACCATCACCTTGTCGCCCTCCTGAATCATCGCGTAGTCGATGATCGCGTTGCCGACCTGGCGACGCAGGCGTTTCTGGAGCTTGTTGAACTCGCGTTTCTGGGTACCGGTAGATGCTTGCATGGGTCGAACGACACGCAGGGATATGAAGGCGCGCCTATGCTATCACTGTGCCCGACGACTTGCGATGCTAGCTAGCCCGCCGCCAGCGCGCCCTTTTTCAGGCGCACGTACATCAACGCCGTGGTCACGGCATCACCAAGCGCGGTGTGGCGGCCCATGACCGGCACATGGAGCGCCTTGGCGACCGTCTCGAAGCTCACCGTCGGCTCCAGTTGCGGCCGTATCCGGCGCATTTCGCGCAGATAGACCTGGGCCATGTCGAGACACACGTTGGGCAGGTCGAAGCCGAACAGCGGCCGCAGGTGGCGGTTGATCACCGCCAGGTCATAATCAATGCACCAGCCCAGCAGTGGGCGGTTACCGATGAAGTCGAGGAACTTTTCCAGCGCATCGTACAGCGCCTCGCCGTCACTCAGATCGACTCCACGAAGGCGATGGATCTTGATCGAGTCACCGCTCAGGCTGGCAGGTGGCTGGAGGTGCAGCTCCAGCGAATCGCTGGTCAGCACCCGCTCGCCCTTGATGCGCACCGCGGCGATCGAGACCAGTTCGGCGGTCTTGGTATCCAGGCCGGTGGTCTCGCAATCGATGGCCACCATCTCCTCACCGGTGTAGGGATTGAACAGCCAGCCATAGCGGCCATCGGCTTGGCGGCGGCGGTCGGCCGCACGGCGTAGCGAACGTATCATCACAGCCTCGTCAGTATTCGAGATGAAAACGGTGCGTCAGGCGCTGCTGGAAGTCCTTGACGATATGCAGCGCCTCTCGCAGCAGGTCGCGCTCCAGCGACGACAGATTCTGGACCATGACCAGATTGGGTTCCTCGCTGTTCTGCCGGCCGTTGAGTTGTGCCAGTTGCTGCTTGAGACGCAGCTCGGTGAACAGCGTCAACGCCTCGCCGAGATCCGCGGCAAAATCCGCTTCCAGCCGTCCTTGCTCGGCCAGCTTTTCCAGCCGACCCAGGGTCGATGTCGCAGTGACGCGGCATTCCAGCGCCAAGGTGCGCACCCCGTGTACGATCGGGAAAATGCCGCCCTTCTTGATATCGATGCCATGCCGAGGCTTCTTGAGCGTGCCGAACAGGGTCAGCGGCGCAGCAAAATGTAGCGCGGCACGGGCAAAGTAGGAGAGCAGCAATTCATCCTGGGAACAGCTGTCGAACAGGTGCTCGCGTAGACGCTCAAGCAGACGCGTGTCACCGGCCACGCCATGGGCGTCGAGCATGATTGCCAGGTTCATCAGCGACGCGCCATCACGGTGCTCGACCCAGCGCGAGATCATACTTCGCCAGCCGCTCTCGCTGTTTACCCAGGCGGGGTTCGAGACCATGATGTTGCCCGGACAAGGCGGATAGCCCAGCGTATAAAGCGTTTCCGTGAAGCGTTGCATGACGGCGGCACAGTCCGGCCAGTCGCTGTCGTCGGCGACGATCAGCGCGTTGTCCTGGTCGGTCTTGAGGATCTGTTCGCCGCGCCCTTCGCTGCCCATCACCAGCAGACAACTTTGAGCCCGATGCCGCGGTTCGACCAGGAACTGGAACGCCTTGTTAATGATGCGCCCATTGAGTGCCGCCAACAGGTCCATGGCGAACCTGAGCTTGACCCCTTGGGCCATCAAGGCCTGGACCAGCCCCGGCAGACGCGCGCTGGTGCGGGCCAGGGCCTCGATATCATCGGCCTGCTCGAGCTCAAGGCTGATCACGTAGGAGCGGCTGGAGAAATAGCTCAGCACATCCGTCAGCTCGACCACGCCGACCGGCCTGCCGCGTTCGACTACCACGACTCTGGCCACCTCATGGCGGGTCATCTGAATCAGGGCTTCGAACAGATACTGATCGGGGCCGGCGGACACCAGCTCAAAGTGAGCGATGCCCACCACCGGCCAATCCTGCGCCGCCCCCTCTACCACCAGCGCATTGAGCAGATCGGTCTTGGTGACCACACCGAACTGCTCATCGCTGGCGACCAGAAGACTATCGGCATGGCTCTCATTGAGCCGACTGACCGCAGCGGTGATGCTGGTGGCTGCATCGACGATCAGCGGTGCCCGCATGCACTCGCTGACCCGGGCGAGCATGAAGCCCGCCATGTTAACGCCCCCCTCGACGCGACGCTCAGCCAGCAGGCGGGTCTTCTGCGCCAGCCCACGGCGGAAGAACTCGGCGAAGGCCGGGTAATCGTTACACAGCCGCTCGAACAGTGCCTTGGGCATCAGATAGCAGAGGCTTTCCTGCTCCGCCTTGAAGCGGTAGCGGCTGGTGCCGTTGAGAATGCTGATGGCCCCGAACAAGTCACCGGCGGTGTAGTGACCGATACGCGACTGGGAGTCCGGTGCATGAGGGTCAAGCTCGGCGACTTCGCCCTTATGGATGAGATACACGAACTCGCCGGGCTGATCGGCCTCGAGTATGGTCTCGCCGCTATCGAAATAAGCCAGGTCGACGCCATTGAGCACACGCTCGCGCCCGACATCGTCGAGCAGCGTGAAAGGCGGCTGCGAAAGGTCGAGATCGACCATCATGCGACCCTCGTCATAACGGCCCTGTGCTCCTGACGGGCTCCTCCCACCAAGCGACCCGGGTACGCCAAAAGCTCGCAGAGCAGGCTGTCATGTCCTGCAACGGGCTGCTGGTATTGTCGTACTCTTGCAATCACTGATTCAATCACTGAGCTTCATCCTTGAGAGGACGCCGTGCGCTCAACGCTTAGGCGAAAGTTCAATGTGAACGACGTTTCGCATTATCTTCCATGAGCCGCGTATCGCCGATGTCACTTAGCGTGCGTATTGCTTGGTGCTTGCACATAAATTATGGCACCCCTAATCTTCGGTCAGAATAACAACGTGCCGATTTACCACAAAGATAGACTATCGACCTATACGCCCTTACCTAGACTATTGTCCCATATCATTTCGCCTAGACCATCGTCCTATAGGCGCTGCAACGCATGCCGAAAAACCGTCTCAACAACAACATAAACTGTTGATATATAAACAATATAAATAAATTATATTTTCCTCATAATACTAAGGTAGAGGATTTTACTTTTTGTTTTTGTTGCCCAATATTGCTGCTGAGTCACACAGGGCAATCGCACGTCGATAATGCGCCTCGATAACGGGCATGACGCTAGGGAGAGCGACTTTAGTCGCTATAGAATTATCGACCGCAAAGTGACATTTGGCCGAACTGTCTCCCGGTGCGACATTAGTCGACTAAAAATGGGTTCGCGAGACGATGATTGTAGACGAGCGATTGCCCTGCTGAATTAGCATAAACTCTGATCCACTTCCCACCTTTAAAAGACGCGGAGAGCAATAATATGGCAGATGAAAAATCCAACGCTGCTGCCTATTGGAAGGCGAATCTTCGCCTGATAACCGGCTGCCTAATCGTCTGGGCACTGGTCTCCTATGGCTGCGCCATCCTGCTACGCCCCTTGCTCGCCGGCATCCCCGTCGGCGGTACTGACCTGGGTTTCTGGTTCGCACAACAGGGGTCCATTTTGACCTTTATCGGCTTGATCTTCTTCTATGCCTGGAAGATGAATCAGCTGGACAAGAAATTTGGCCTCGGGGAGTAAGCCGGCATGAGTCAATTTACAATCAATCTCCTCTTCGTGGGGGCCTCCTTCGCCTTGTATATCGGCATCGCGATATGGGCAAAGGCCGGCTCGACCAAGGATTTCTACGTCGCCGGGGGCGGGGTCCATCCCATCACCAACGGCATGGCGATCGGCGCCGACTGGATGTCCGCCGCCTCATTCATCTCCATGGCGGGTCTCATCGCTGCCGGCGGTTATGCCAACTCGACCTTTCTGATGGGCTGGACAGGTGGCTACGTGCTTCTGGCCTTGCTGCTGGCCCCTTACCTGCGCAAGTTCGGCAAGTTCACGGTGCCCGAATTCATCGGCGACCGCTTCTACAGCAGGACGGCGCGCATGGTGGCGGTGATCTGCCTGATCGTGGCCTCGGTCACTTACGTCATCGGTCAGATGGCCGGCGCTGGGGTAGCCTTCTCGCGCTTTTTGGAAGTCGATGCAACGACTGGGCTGATCATCGCCGCCGTGGTGGTGTTCTTCTATTCGGTGCTGGGCGGCATGAAGGGGATCACCTATACCCAGGTGGCCCAGTACATCGTGCTGATCATCGCCTACACCATCCCTGCCGTGTTCATCTCGCTGGAACTGACCGATAACCCGATACCGGCATTCGGCCTGTTCTCCGATCACAGCGCCTCCGGCGAGCCGCTGCTGTCCAAGCTCAACGAGGTAGTCACCGCCCTGGGCTTCAACGAATACACGGCGATGGTCGACAACAAGCTGAACATGGTGCTGTTCACGCTATCGCTGATGATCGGTACCGCCGGCCTGCCCCACGTCATCATGCGCTTCTTCACCGTGCCCAAGGTTGCCGACGCACGCTGGTCCGCCGGCTGGGCGCTGGTGTTCATCGGCCTGCTCTACCTGACCGCGCCGGCCGTGGCCTCGATGGCTCGCCTGAATCTGGTGACCACCATCTATCCGGACATGGCCGGCCAGGTCGAGAACTACGAAGAAGCCGCCGCCAACCCCATCGCCTACGCTGATCGTCCCGACTGGATCCGCACCTGGGAAGAGACCGGGCTGATCACCTTCGAGGACAAGAACAACGACGGCAACATCCAGATGTACAACGACATCGGCCGACTTCTCCGGACGCGGCTGGCAGGGCAACGAGCTGGAGGTCAACAACGACATCCTGGTACTGGCCAACCCGGAAATCGCCAACCTGCCCGGCTGGGTGATCGGCCTGATCGCCGCGGGCGGCCTGGCCGCCGCGCTGTCCACCGCGGCCGGTCTGTTGCTGGCGATCTCCTCGGCGATCAGTCATGACCTGATCAAGGGGGCGATCAACCCCAGGATCACCGAGAAGGGCGAACTGCTGGCGGCGCAGGATCTCGATGTCGGTGGCCATCGTCGTCGCTACCTATCTGGGTGCCAATCCGCCCGGGTTCGCCGCCCAGGTGGTGGCGCTGGCCTTCGGTATCGCCGCCGCCTCGCTGTTCCCGGTACTGATGATGGGGATCTTCTCCAAGCGGGTGAACAACAAGGGCGCCATCGCCGGGATGCTCTCCGGCCTGATCTTCACGCTGGTCTACATCTTCGTCTACAAGGGCTGGTTCTTCATTCCGGGCACCAACAACCTGCCGGATACCGCCGCCAACTGGGTACTGGGCATCTCGCCGCTATCCATCGGCGCGGTGGGTGCGATCATCAACTTCGCCGTGGCCTACCTCGTCTCCAATGCCACCGAGGAGCCGCCGCAGGAGATCCAGGATCTGGTGGAGAGCGTGCGCTACCCCAAGGGGGCTGGTACCGCGGTTGATCACTAAGCGATAATGTACCCCTGACGAGTCAGCTCGCTGGCTCCAATCGAATCGGGCTTCCCAGCGGGAAGCCCGATTCTTTGAGTAAGGACTCACTATGATATGGCATTTGGTCGCGGCAGCCTTTGCAGGTCTGGGCTCCGCGGGCGTGGCACTGTTGTTGCGCTATCTCAGCGGCAAGCGTCTGCCGCGCTGGATCGTCCCAGTCTGCGCCGGTCTGGGCATGCTGGCCTACCAGATCAACTACGAATACACCTGGTTCGACTACAAGCGCCAGCAGCTGCCCGAATCGGCGCAGGTAATATCGACCGAGAAGAGCCAGATGCTGTGGCGCCCCTGGACCTATCTCTATCCGCTGACCACGGGATTCAGCGTGGTCGACCGGGACAACCTGGTGAGCTCGCAGGTCGACGGCGAGCGCCTGGTCGAATTCATCCTCTACCGCTTCGAAAGGCAGTATCGCGACCTGCTGACGCATCAGCCATACCTGTTAAATTGCACGACGCGGGAGCTGGTGCCGCTCGCCGGAGAAGTCGCCAGCCCGATGTCGGCCACTTGCAGCGCCTCGAAAGCGACGACCCGCTACTCGGGACGGTGTGTTCCGCGGGCTAATGTGGCACGACCTAACAAGTGCCTGGCGGCGTTTCCGTCAGGCACGCTGCTTGATTGTCGCGAAGCCGGGATCGCGACTGCCCTCATGGCCGGCGTTGCCCTAAAATAGCCGCAGGTCAAGGGAGAGAACTCATGTTTCCAGGCTGGCTGCTGATTGCCGTCTCGCTGTTTTACATCGCCATCCTGTTTCTGATTGCCTGGCGCGGCGATCGCAATGCACGCCGCCACGGGCCGGCCAACCGCCGCCCGGTCATCTACAGCCTGGCGCTGGCCATCTATTGCACCTCCTGGACCTACTACGGCGCCGTCGGCCAGGCCGCCACCTCGGGCTGGTCGTTCGCCAGTATCTTCATCGGCCCGCTGCTGACCTTCCTGCTGTTCTGGCCGGTACTGGCCAAGATGATCCGCGTCGCCAAGCGTCAGAACGTCACCTCGATCGCCGACTTCATCGCCTCGCGCTACGGCAAGACCCAGTCGCTGGCGGCCTTCGCCAGCCTGGTGGCGCTGGTCGGTACGCTGCCCTACATCGCCCTGCAGCTGAAGGCGGTATCCGCCGCCTTCACGGTGCTGACCGCCTCGACCGACATGACCCGCGCGCCGCTGTTCGCCGATACCGCCTTCTACGTCGCCGCGGTCATGGCGCTGTTCGCGATCCTGTTCGGCACCCGCCACACCGACGCCACCGAGCACCACGAGGGCCTGATCCATGCCATCGCCTTCGAGTCGGTGGTCAAGCTCGGCGCCTTCATGGCGCTGGGTGCCTACGTCACCTGGGGCGTGTTCGACGGCATGGGCGACATGTTGACCCGCGCCGACGATTTCCTGCAGCTGCAGCGTCAGCTCACCGAGCAGGACTTCGGCCAGAGCTTCTGGGCCCAGACCCTGCTGGCCATGCTGGCGATCTTCTGCCTGCCGCGGCAGTTCCACGTCACCGTGGTCGAGAATACTCACAGCGACGATGCCGCCCGCGCGCGCTGGCTGCTGCCCGCGTACCTGGTGGCCTTCGGCATCTTCGTGCTGCCGCTGGCCGCGGCCGGGCTGACGCTGTTCCCCGACGGCAGCGTCGAACCCGATACCTTCGTGCTGGCATTGCCGATCGCGCTGGACAACCCGCTGCTGACGCTGGCGACCTTCATCGGCGGTTTCTCGGCGGCCACCGGCATGGTCATCGTCGCCACCGTGGCGGTGTCGATCATGATCTCCAACGAGATCGTCATTCCGCTGCTGTTCCGGCTGCGCTGGTTCGATACCAAGGCCCGCGACTACGGCCGCCTGGTGCTACGCGCACGGCGCGTGACCATCGTGGTGATCCTGGCCCTGGCCTACGTCTTCTATCAGCTGATCGCCGAGTTCAGCTCGCTGGCCTCGACCGGGATGCTGTCGTTTGCCGCCGCGGCGCAGTTCGCCCCGGCGCTGCTCGGCGGGCTGTACTGGAAGCGCGGCAATCGCCTCGGGGTGATCGCCGGGATGAACGCTGGGCTTCGCGATCTGGGCCTATACCTTGCTGCTGCCGGCGCTGATCAACGCCGGCGTGGTGCCCGGCGGCTGGCTCGCCAACGGCCTGCTGGGCATCGAATGGCTGGCCCCCGACCAGCTGTTCGGGCTCAATGTCGGCAGCCCGTTCACCCATGGGGTGATGCTGTCGCTGGGGCTCAACCTGTTCTGCTACATCTTCGTCTCGCAGGTCACCCCGCAGCGGGTGGTCGAGCGCATCCAGGCCTCGCTGTTCGTCGACAGCGTCGAGACCCGCCAGACCTCGATCAACCGGCCCTGGACCGGCGCCACCACGGTGGGCGATCTCAAGGTGCTGTGCGAACGCTTCCTGGGCGCCGGCCAGGTCGAGCGCGCCTTCGACGATTACGCGCTGCGCAACGGCCAGACGCTGGACCACAACACCCGTGCCTCGATCGACGTGATCCAGTTCACCGAACGCTTCCTGGCCTCGGTGCTCGGCGCCTCGTCGGCGCGCATCGTCGTCAACTCGGCCCTGCAGGGACGCGGCATCGGTATCTCGGATGTCATCTCGATCGTCGATGAAGCCTCGCAGGTGCTCGAATTCAACCGCGCACTGCTGCAGGCGACCATCGAGAACATCAACCAGGGCATCAGCGTGGTCGACCAGAACCTGCGCCTGGTGGTGTGGAACCAGCGCTACCTGGAGCTGTTCCGCTTTCCCGACCACCTGATCCGGGTCGGCGCACCCTTCGACAAGGTGCTGCGCTACAACGCCCTCAACGGCGAATACGGCCCCGGCGACCCCGAGGAGCACGTCGAGCTGCTGATGGACAACATCCGCCAGGGCCACCCGCACCGCTACGTGCGCTACCGCCAGGACGGCAGCGTGCTCGAGGTGCAGGGCAACCCGATGCCCGGCGGCGGCTTCGTCTATACCTACCAGGATATCACCCAGCAGAAGCGCACCGAGGAAGCGCTGATCCGCTCCGAGAACAATATCCGCATCTATACCGACAACGTGCCGGCGCTGATCGCCTATTTCGACAAGGAGTACCGCTACCTTTTCACCAACCGCGCCTACGAGCAGGTCTTCAAGGTCGATCGCAACGCAGTAATCGGCGAGCGCGTCGACAATGTCATCTCGCCTGCCGTGGCCCGCGAGCGTATGCCGTGGATGCATCGTGCGCTGGATGGCGAGCGGGTCAGCTTCGAGATCTCGCTGGACGATGATGACGGCGGCACCCGCTACCTGCTGGTCACCTACACCCCGCACTTCGGCGACAGCGGCGGCATCCTCGGCTTCTTCGCGCTTTATCAGGACATCACCGAACGTCGGCTGGCCGAGATCGCACTCAAGGAGACCAACGAGAATCTCGAGGGGCGCGTGCGCGAACGCACCCAGGCACTGTCGGAGGCCAACGCCGCGCTGCGCCAGGAGAACCGCGTGCGCGCCGAGGCCGAGCAGGCGCTGCGCCAGGCCAAGCAGGTCGCCGAGGACGCCAACACCTCGAAGACGCGCTTTCTGGCCGCCGCCAGCCATGACCTGCTGCAGCCGCTGAATGCCGCGCGACTGTTCACCTCGGCGCTGTCGCAGGAGGAGCTGTCCAGCGATCACTCGCGAACCCTCGGACATATCGACAATTCGCTGCAGGCCGCCGAGGAGTTGCTCAGTACCCTGCTGGATATTTCCAAGCTCGACGCCGGCGCCCTGACGCCGCGCCGCAGCCACTTCGCGCTGGCTGATATCTTCCGCCCGCTGCGTGCCGAATTCGAAGTGATGGCCGACGAACGCGGCCTCGACCTGGTGGTCGTCCCCACCGCCCAGTGGATCGACAGCGATGCCCAGATGCTGAGGCGCATCGTGCAGAATTTCCTCTCCAACGCGTTGCGCTATACTCAGCATGGCCGCGTGCTGCTGGGCTGCCGGCACCGTGCCGGGCGGCTGTCGATCGAGGTCTGGGATACCGGCCCGGGGATTCCCGCATCCAAGCAGGCCGAGATCTTCCAGGAGTTCCGGCGGCTCGACCAGGCCTCGCGCCACAAGGAAAGCGAAAAGGGCCTGGGCCTGGGGCTGTCGATCGCCGACCGCATGAGCCGAGTGCTCGAGCACCCGCTCAAGGTGCGCTCGTGGGAGGGCGTCGGCACGGTGTTCTCCGTCGAAGTGCCGACGGTCAGCGCCCAGCAGGTGGCCAAGGCCAGCGAGGAGCCACCCAAGAGCCGCGCCAGCAACAAGCTCAAGGGCGCACGCATCCTGTGCATCGACAACGAAACGCTGATCCTCGAGGGCATGAAGGCGATGCTCAGCGGCTGGGGCTGCGAGGTATTCACCGCCACCTCGATCGGCGGCGCCAAATCGGTGCTGCGCCACCTCGACGACGACCCCGACGCGATCCTCGCCGACTATCATCTCGACAACGAAGTCACTGGCCTGATGGCCCTCGAGGCCCTGCTCGAGCGCTGCCAAGGGCCGGTGCCGGGTATCGTGATCACCGCCGACCGCACCGAGGAGGTCGCCGAGGAGATCAAGCGCGGCGGCTACCAACTGCTGCTCAAGCCAGTGCGCCCCGCCGCGCTTCGTGCACTTTTGACACGCACCCTGCAAGCCAGCCGGGCCGCGCGACAGGAGAGCTAGCCTCTCCGTCACGCCACTCGATAGGCATCGTCAATCGACATTTTCCGCAACGCCTATTGGCCAACCTGCAGACTACGAATTAACCTGTAGACTAGTTGTTAACCACGGTTAAATTATGGGTGTCAGTTAACGAGAGTCTGCACGATGCTGCAATCGATCTCCGACAATGCGATTCGCGACAAGGCGGCCTTCACGCTGGACGGCAAGCCCCGGCGCTGGGGCTGGACGGCGTTCTTCGGTCCGGCACTGATCGCCGCCGTGGCCTATATCGACCCCGGCAACTTCGCCACCAACATCGAAGCCGGATCGCGCTACGGCTATGCGCTGTTATGGGTCGTGTTGGCCGCCAATTTGATGGCAATGCTGATCCAGACGCTTTCGGCGCGCCTGGGGTTGGCCACTGGCCGTAACCTGCCACAGGTCATCCGCGCCCGCTACCCGCGCCCGCTGGTGTGGTTCTATTGGGTGCAGGCGGAGATCGTCGCCATCGCCACCGACCTCGCCGAATTCCTCGGCGCGGCGCTGGCCTTCAACCTGCTGTTCGGCTTGTCATTGATGGAAGGCGCGCTGCTGACCGGGGCGATCACCTATCTGGCCCTGCACCTGCACCGCTATGGCTTCCGGCTGATGGAAATCCTGATCGGCTCGATGATTCTCGCCGTCGCGGCAGGCTTCCTGCTCGAGATGCTGCTCAGCCGACCGGCCGCCGCGCCGCTGCTCAAGGGCCTGCTGATCCCCGGCTTTCCTGACGGCTATTCGCTCTATCTGGCGGCGGGGATACTCGGTGCGACGATCATGCCGCATGTCATCTATCTGCATTCTTCGCTGTCGCAGAACCGCATCCAGGTCACCGACGACCGCCAGCGCCTGCGGCTGATGAAATACTACCGTCTCGACGTGATCATCGGCATGGCCATCGCCGGACTGGTCAACCTGAGCATGCTGGCGATGGCCGCCGCAGTATTCCACGCTCAGGGCCGCGTCGACATCGCCACCATCAGCGACACTTACAAGCTGCTTGCACCGCTGATGGGGCAGGTCACTGCCAGCCATATCTTCGGCGCGGCCTTGTTGCTGGCCGGTCTGTCATCGTCGATCGTCGGCACCCTGTCAGGGCAGGTGATCATGCAGGGATTCGTCAACTTCACGATTCCGCTCTGGCTGCGGCGCCTGATCACCATGGCGCCGGCGCTGGTGGTGATCATGCTCGGCGTCTCCGAACAGAAGGCGCTGGTCGCCAGCCAGGTAATTCTCAGCTTCGGCATCCCGTTCGCGCTGGTGCCCCTGCTGTGCTTTACGGCCAATCGCAAGATCATGGGCAATCTGGTCAACCACAAGGCCGTGACCCTGATCGGAGGTGTCATCTGCACACTGATCATCGGCCTCAACGCGTACGTACTGTTTTTCACCCTCGCTGGATAACCGAGTCAGGCCCTGAATGAATTCACTGCCTAAACATGAATATTTCAAGCGCGTGCGGCAGGACCATCAGACCGAGCTGGTCGAGGATTACGTGGAGGAGATCGCCCACCTGCATGCCAGGCTCGGCGAGGCGCGTGCCAGCGACCTCGCCGAGTGCTTCGGGGTCAGCGCGGCCGCGGTATCCAAGATGATCGCCAAGCTCAAGCGCGACGGCCTGGTCATCGCCCGCCCCTATCGCGGCATCTTCCTCACCGCCCAGGGCGAGGGACTGGCCGAACGCGTCGCTCAGCGCCACGGTGTGGTACTCGATACACTGCGCGCGCTGGGCATTCCAGAGGACGTGGCGCGCGCCGACTCCGAAGGCATCGAGCACCACTGCAGCGAAGAGACGGTGGCCGCCATGCGCGAGTTCCTAGAACGCCAGCGCTGAGCGCTGAGCGCTGGACGACAACAGCTCGTAAAGCCGCCCCAGCCAAGCGAACCGCACCCCAAACGCTGGATACCCGACCCCTTGGTTTTTCACGCGCAGTGTCGATTCAGGATTACAGGATCCCGATCGCGCGGCCCACGATTATCCTCGAGCACGTATCGGCTGAAGCTAACAAGGCCTGAGCCCCGTGCAGTACAGGACCCAGGCCTTGAGCGCTGCCTGAGGAACCGCCCAATGATCGGGGACAGCGCATTTTGCTGTGGGGCATTTTGCATGCCGCCACACAGCAGGCCAGCGGTGATCAGTAGGCGCGACGCCGATAGCGCCGATAGCGCGGATACCAGAAACTACGCTCGATCGCCGCGCGCAGCACCTCGTCGCTGGAACTCAGTGCCACGTCCTCTTCCTGGGCCTGCTTGGCGACATCGAAGGCGATCGCCTTGCTCAGCCCGCGAATGTCCTTGAGCGCCGGCAGCAGCGCGCCCTCGCCGTACTCGACGATCGGCGCGCCGTTGGCGAGTGCGTTGGAGGCCGCCATCAGCATGCCGTCGGTAACCCGCGTGGCATTGGCCGCGACCACGCCGAGGCCGACTCCGGGGAAGATATAGGCGTTGTTGCACTGGGCGATGGGGATCTTGCGGCCGTCGACGTTCACCGGTGGGAAGGGGCTGCCGGTGGCCACCAGCGCCTGGCCGTTGGTCCAGTCGAGAATGTCCTGCGGTGTCGCCTCGACCCGCGAGGTGGGATTGGACAACGGCATCACCACCGGATTGGGACAGTTGGCGTGCATGGCGCGAATCACCGCTTCGCTGAACAGCCCCTTCTGCCCCGACACACCGATCAGGATTGTCGGCTGGGCCTGCTCGACCACGTCGAGCAGCTGACTGCCCGGCCAGTCGGCGATTGCCTCGGACGCATGGGCCAGACGCTGCTGAAAATCGTAGAGACCCTCCATATCCTCGGTCAGCAGGCCGTTGCGGTCGACCATGAAGATGCGCTCGCGAGCCTGCGCATCGCTGAGCCCATCGGCCTTCATCGCGACGATGATCTGTTCGGCGATGCCGCAGCCTGCCGAGCCGGCGCCGACGAAGGCCACGCGCTGTTCGCTGATCCGCACGCCGCGCGACTTGCAGGCGGCCAGCAAGGTGCCCACGCAGACCGCCGCGGTGCCCTGGACGTCGTCGTTGAAGCAGCACAGTTCGTCGCGATAGCGCTCGAGCAGCGGCATGGCATTGGTCTGGGCGAAGTCCTCGAACTGCAGCAGCACGTTGGGCCAACGGCGCTTGACCGCCTGCATGAACATGTCGATGAACTCGTTGTACTCCTCGTCGCTGATGCGCTTGTGGCGCCAGCCCATGTACATCGGGTCATCGAGCAGTTGCTGGTTGTTGGTGCCCACGTCGAGCATGATCGGCAGCGTGTAGGCCGGGCTGACGCCGCCGCAGGCGGTATACAGCGAGAGCTTGCCGATCGGGATACCCATGCCGCCGATGCCCTGGTCGCCGAGCCCCAGGATACGCTCGCCGTCGGTGACCACGATCACCTTGACCTTGTCCTTGGTGGCGCTGCGCAGGATGTCATCCATGTGCTCGCGATCGGGATAGGCGACGAAGATCCCGCGATGGTTGCGGTAGATATTGGAAAACTCCTCGCACGCCTCGCCGACCGTCGGGGTATAGATGATCGGCATCATCTCCTCGAGGTGCTCTTCGAGCAGGCGGAAGAACAACGTCTCGTTGTCGTCCTGGATCGAGCGCAGATAGATGTGCTTGTCGAGATCGTTCTTGCACAAGCGGTACTGGCGATAGGCGCGCTCGGCCTGCTCCTCGATGGTCTCGACGTTCTGCGGCAGCAGGCCGATCAGGTTGAAATCGATGCGCTCCTTGAGCGTGAACGCACTGCCCTTGTTGAGCAGCGGCATCTCCAGCAGTGACGGACCGGCATAAGGGGTGTACAGGGGGCGCTTGGCGTTTTCGCTCATCTCTCGACTCGAGGTTGGTTCAGGGGTAAGGACCGGCCCCTATGCACGCCTGACGCGCAAAGAGCCGAACGCAGTCCAGTGCTGTAAAGATAACACGCGCGCACTCCGCGCGCCGCTGCCAGGCGCCGCGAGCGGCTTTCGCCACGCGGCGGCGATGGCTAGGGTGAAATAGAGGGTGGTGGCGGGGATGACGGAAAGTCACCACCGAGGAGGCCCAACCGACCGCGGAGTGCTTGCCATGCGCACCTTCTATCACGACGATCAGGCCCTGCATCATCCACGCCTGTACTTCTCGCGCGGCGCGCTGCGCCAGCCCCAGGAACTGCCGGCGCGACTCGAGCCGCTGCTGGCCGCCGTGAAGAGCCTCGGCAGCATCGAGGCGCCACCCGACAGCGGCATGCAGGCGATCGGCGAGGTGCATACCCTGCCCTACCTGCGCTTCCTGGAAAGCGCCCACCGGCGCTGGCCCCAGGACTGGGGCGATGAGGTGATATCCAACGTCTTCGTGCGCGAGAACAACGCCCTGCGCGGCGTGCTCGCCGAAGCCGGGCGCTACCTGGCCGATGGCAGCGCCCCGGTGGGGGCCGACACCTGGCGCTCGGCCTACGCGTCGGCGCAGAGCGCGATCGCCGGCGCCGATGCCCTACTGCACGGCGAGCGCCTGAGCTACGCGCTGTGCCGCCCGCCCGGCCATCACGCCCGGCCCGACGGTGCCGGCGGCTTCTGCTATCTCAACAATGCGGCGATCGCCGCCCAGCGGCTCTCGCACCATTATCCGCGCGTCGCCATCCTCGACACCGACATGCATCACGGCCAGGGCATTCAGGAGACCTTCTACCAACGTGCCGACGTGCTGTACGTCTCGATCCACGGCGACCCGACCAACTTCTACCCCGCGGTCTGCGGCTTCGAGGACGAACGCGGCGAGGGCCCCGGCCACGGCTATACCATCAACCTGCCGATGCCCCACGACGCTCCCGAGGCGTTGTTCTTCGCGCGCCTCGACGAGGCCCGCCAAGCGCTGCGTCTCTATGCCCCCGACGTGCTGATCGTGGCGCTGGGCTTCGACATCTATCACGACGATCCCCAGGCCAAGGTCAGCGTGAGCACCGACGGCTTCTCGCGGCTCGGCCAGGCGCTCGCCGAGTTCGACCTGCCCACCTTGATCGTCCAGGAGGGTGGTTACGACCTCGACGCGCTGGAAAAGAATGCCTACAGCTTCTTTCGTGGCCTGCTCAAGCAGTGACTCGACGAATAACGCCCCGCCCGGTATTCCGGACGGGGCGTCAAGAGGTGAAGGGTTGCGCTGGCGACGAATAGCCGCTTTAGCGTCCTTCCATCATCCGCCGCGGACGCTCGAAGAACCACGGCCGCAGTTTCACGCCTAGCATGTTGCCGGCAAACGCCGCGACCAGCCACAACCAGCCGTGCAGGCTGCCCGACGCGATACCGCCGAAGTAGGCACCGATGTTGCAACCGAAGGCCAGCCGCGCACCGTAGCCCAGCAGCAGCCCGCCGATGACGGCCGCCGCCACCGAGCGCAGCGGGATACGCAGGTTCGGCGCGAAGCGCCCGGCCAGCGAGGCGGCGATCATCGCCCCGAGAATGATGCCCAGATCCATCACCGTGGTGATGTCCGACCACATGCTGGTGCTGAGCGCCTCGGCGTTGCCGGGCAACTGCCAGTAGCCCCACTGGCTGACCTCGCCACCCAGTGCCTCGAAGCCCTTGGCACCCCACAGCGCGAATGCCGAGGTGATCCCCCAGGGGCGCCCGGCCAGCGCCAGGGTAATGAAGTTGAGCAGCGCCAGGCCCACTGCCCCGGCCAGCAGTGGCCACGGGCCGCGCAGCCAGCGTGAACCACGTTGCGTATCATGCTCCGGCGTGGTCTCGAGCTGGCCATGGCGACGGCGTTCGGCCACCACCGTGACGGCGGCGATCGCCGCGAACAGCACCACGCTGACGGCGATACCGCCGCCGGCGCCGAACATATCCACCAACGACACCGGCTGAAAGGCCGGCAGGCTGGTCCACCAGCTGAAGTGTGCGGTGCCGATCAACGAGCCGACGACGAAGAACGCCAGGGTGATCAGCATTCGCGCGTTGCCGCCACCGACGGTGTATAGCGTGCCCGAGGCGCAACCGCTGCCCAACTGCATGCCCAGCCCGAACAGGAAGGCCCCGACCAGCACCGAGATACCCACCGGCGCCACGAACCCGGCGACCTGAGTGCCGAACAGCGACCCGGCGCCCAGCGCCGGAAAGAACAGCACCACCGCCAGGGCCAGCATCACCATCTGCGCGCGCAGGCCGCGCCCGCGGCGCTCGAGGATGAATACCCGCCAAGCGCCGGTGAAGCCGAAAGCGGCATGATAGAGCACCGCGCCGAAGGCGCCGCCAACCAGCGCCAGCGCCGCCAGCCTCGGGCCGAAAGCGATTCCCAACCCTACGATGCCGATCGCCAGCAGCACGCCGGGGATCAGAGTGGTCGGCGCCAACCGGGACGCCGATACATTCAACTGCGTCATCCATGCCTCCGTCAGAAGCGTTCAATTCGAATAGTTAAGAGCCTAGCTTCTGTTATAAAAGGTGTAAAATGCATAAAAAAATTATTTTAATTCTATAAGTTCATAAAACAAGAGAAGGGACTTCCATCAAGGTATGTCATGCGAAACGATGAAAACTTCCCCTATAAACGCCAATTACCACGTCGATGCTCCCCGCGGGCCCTAGACTCTATGAGCACATCCTTTTCTCAGCCGTTGGCAGCGTGAGCCACCCGAAAGGACGATTATCTTGATTGACCGGTACCTACGCCGGCTGGGCAGGATCTATGAATCGCAATGATTTGCGTCGCGTCGATTTCCACCTGCTGCTCGTGTTCGAGACATTGATGCACGAGCGCAGCGTTACCCAGGCAGCCAATCGCTTGTTCCTGGGGCAGCCGGCCATCAGTGCCGCCCTGTCGCGGTTACGTATCCTGTTCAACGACCCACTATTTATACGTACCGGGCGGACCATGGAGCCTACCGCCCGAGCAGAAGAGATCTTTGCGTTGCTGGCGCCTGCGCTGGATGCCATCGTCGATGCCTTGAGTCACACTACCGATTTCGATCCCGCCGTCAGCCATGCCGAGTTTCGCATCGGCCTCTCGGACGATGTCGAATTTGCCCTGTTTCCTTCGTTACTGCGACGCCTGCGTGTCGAGGCGCCCAATGTGGTGCTGATCCTGCGCCGCGTCGATTATCTCTCGCTGCCACACTTGCTGAGCACCGGGGAGATTTCCGTTGGGATCTGCTATGCGGGAGGATTGCCGGCCAACGCCAAGCGCAAGGTTCTCCGATACAGTCGGCCAAGGGTGCTACGGAGTGACGCCGGGGCCAGCCCCCTGACCTTGGAGGACTTCTGCGCCCGGCCACATGCCTTGGTGTCGTTCGCCGGAGACTTGAGCGGCTATATCGATGGGCGTCTAGCCAGACTGGGCTGTCGCCGGCGGGTAATCTTGGCTATACCCCAATTCGCGTCGTTGGGCGCCTTGCTTGCCGATACGGACATCATCACCTCAGTACCCGACTACATCGCCGGTGCCCTCAGCGCCGACGGCCAGCTCCGTGCCGAGGAACTGCCTTTCGATGTGCCCGCCTTCGAGCTGTCGATGGCCTGGCGAGGCGCCCTCGACAATGACCCTGCCGAACGCTGGCTTCGCGGCCTTCTGCAAATCCACACGGCAGACGCTCGAGTTCGCAGTGAGGGCCTCGAGCACCGACATTAAAAACAACGATAGGTATATTTGATGGCAATGATTCGCCGCTTGGTTCCACCTGACGGAGACTAGGAGTGTCGCCCGGACTCGACTCCTCAAGAGGTAAGCCATCATGAAAACGCCACTTATCGCGTGTCTGGCACTAACCGTCATTCTGCCGGCACTTGCCGTGGCCAGTGTTGCAAGTGACCAGGCCAACCGCACACTGACTCAGCCATTGTCATCCAAGCTGACGACTATGCTACGTACCGGCTCTACTACCGTCATGACAAATGACCTCGGTCAAAGCGCAGCCATGACTCAGGCCATGTACAAGAGCAACCGTTCCGCCGCCTACCCGACAGTCATTTACCAGCCGCCTCAAGCGATGAGGTTCGGTAAACCAGAAGACTGGTAATAGGCCCCTTCATGCCGCCCTTCGGGCGGCATTTCATTAACCCCACACGCTATCGCGCCCCGAGGCGCTCAAACGACGACGCCCAGCATGGCCGGGCGTCGTCGAGATTTACAGATCAGTGATGATCAGACGAAACGCCCGAGCCCCACATTATGACGCAGCCGGTCCATCAATGGCGCGGCCTCGGCGCGTGCGCGCTCGGCGCCCTTCTTCAACACGTACTCGATATGGCCCGGATCTTCCATCAATGCCAGGTAGCGTTCGCGCGGCTCGCGCAGATGGGCATTGAGGTAGTCGAACAGCGAATCCTTGGCCTCGCCCCAGCCGATGCCCTCGGCGTAACGCTGACGCATCGCCTGGGTCTCCTCGGCGCTGGCGAAGGCCGAATAGATCTGGAACAGCGTGCAGCTGTCGGGATCCTTGGGCTCGCCCGGCTCCAGCGAATTGGTCTTGATCTTGCGCACCAGCTTCAGAAGCTTCTTCTCGGAAACGAACAGCGGAATGGTGTTGTTGTAGCTCTTGGACATCTTGCGTCCGTCGAGCCCGCCGAGCACCTCGACCTTCTGATCGACCACCGCCTCGGGCAGGGTGAAATACTGACCCTTGTAGAGATGGTTGAAGCGCCCGGCCATGTCGCGGGCCATCTCGATGTGCTGGATCTGATCACGACCCACCGGCACCTTGTTGGCATTGAACATCAGGATGTCGGCGGCCATCAGTACCGGATAGCCGAACAGCCCCATGGTCACGCCCTTGTCGGGATCGGGATTGCCCGCCGCCTCGTTGTCGGCGACCGCCGCCTTGTAGGCGTGCGCACGGTTCATCAGCCCCTTGGCGCACACGCAGGAGAGCATCCAGGTCAGCTCAGGGATCTCGGGGATATCCGACTGGCGATAGAAGATCGCGTTGTCGGTATCCAGGCCCAGCGCCAGCCAGGTCGCGGCGATCTCGAGACGCGACTGCTCGACCCGCTTGGGGTCCTGGCACTTGATCAGCGCATGCAGATCGGCGAGGAAGTAATAGGATTGGACGCTGGGGTCCTGGCTCTCGGCGATGGCCGGCTTGATGGCACCGACATAGTTGCCGAGATGCGGTGTGCCGGTGGTGGTGATACCGGTAAGAACGCGGGTCTTGTGCATGGCGATATTAGGTGTCTGCGAGCGATGGCAAAGGCACCAGTGTAACGCGTCGGGGCTTTTCAAAGCGACCGCCACCCCGACAGGCGCCGGGGCGGCAGGCCGATCATGCAGCAATCAGCCGGTCAGGCTGGCCGGGTCGATGCTCTCGAGGCCGAAGGCGCCGGCCACTGCCGGGTGGGTCACCTGACCGTCGTGGACGTTGAGCCCGGCCCGGAAGTGCGGGTCCTCGGCCAGTGCCCGCTGCCAGCCCTTGTCGGCCAGCGCGGCGACGAACGGCATGGTGGCGTTGGTCAACGCCTGGGTCGAGGTGCGCGCCACGGCGCCGGGCATGTTGGCCACACAGTAATGCACCACGCCGTCCACTACGTAAGTGGGCTCGGCATGGGTGGTCGCCTTGCTGGTCTCGAAGCAGCCGCCCTGGTCGATGGCCACGTCGACCAGCACGCTGCCGGGCTTCATGTCGGCAAGCATGGCTCGGGTGATCAGCTTGGGCGCCGCGGCGCCGGGCACCAGTACCGCGCCGATGATCAGGTCGGATTCACGCACGGCTTCCTCGAGCGCATCGGCGGTCGAATAGACGGTATGCAGCCGGCCCTGGTAGCGATCATCCAGGGTTTCCAGGCGCGGAATAGACTTGTCGAGCACGGTGACCTCCGCACCCAGCCCGAGCGCCATGCGCGCGGCGTTCTCGCCGACCACCCCGCCGCCGATTACCGTCACCCGCGCCGGCGCCACCCCGGGCACCCCGGGCAACAGCACGCCCGCACCGCCCTGGGCCTTCTCCAGGCTGTGCGCGCCGGCCTGCACGGCCATGCGCCCGGCCACGGTGCTCATCGGCGCCAGCAACGGCAGGCCGCCCTGGGGCGCGGTAATGGTCTCGTAGGCGATGCAGGTGGCACCGCTGGCCATCAGGTCGCGGGTAAGTTTCTCCTCGGCAGCCAGATGCAGATAGGTGAACAGCGTCTGCCCCGAAGCGAGCCGGGCGACCTCTTCGGGCTGGGGTTCCTTGACCTTGATGATCAGCTCGGCGTTCTTCCACAGCGCCTCGACGTCGGCCTCGAGGCTCGCGCCCGCCGCCTCGTAGGCGCTGTCGGCGAAGCCCGAGCCGTCGCCGGCCCCCTGCTGCACGGTGACCCGATGGCCGCGCTCGACCAGTTCGCGCACCCCGGTCGGGGTCAGGGCGATGCGATACTCGTGATTCTTGATTTCCTTGGGCACGGCGATCTTCATGGCTCACTCCTGCAGCGGATAGCGGATTCTCTGCCATTAGTACAGCACAGCACGGCTGGCGCGATAGAAAGCCAAATGAAAACGAAGGTTTATTTCGCCGTCAGGTTTTCCGGCAGAAAGATTTGCTGTTGAAATCGCCCAGACAGCAAGCTTTCGGGCATGGCTCACGCGGGCTCTTCGACGAGCGCCCGGCCATAGATGTCACGATAGTCTGCCGGCATGCGTCGCGCCCGGCCGGTCGACAGCTCGATACAGGCAAAGCGTGTGCGGGCGCGCAATAGCGTCTTGGCATCGCTTTCGCGCACCAGCTGGAAACGGCGGGTCAGGGTCAGGCGGCCGTCATTGGCGACGATCCAGGTCGCCAGCTTGAGCGAATCACCGGCACGCGCCGGCGCCAGGTAGTCCAGCTCGTGGCGGTGCACCGCCATGGCCCGGTCGTGCCGGCGATAGTCATGGATATCCAGGCCGAGCTGCTGCGAATGCGACCAGCTGATGCGTTCGATCCAGCGTAGATACTCGGCATTGTTGGCATGTCCGTAGGCGTCGATGGCTCCCTCTTCGACCTCGATGTCGATCGTGAAAGGCGACGGCAGATCCCAGCCCATGGCAGGCACTCCTAGCTATCCTCGTTCAGTCGCGGAACACGCGCACCCCGAGCGCCTTGAGGTAGGACGTCTCGGGGATCGACGGATGCACCGGATGATCCGCCCCCTGGCCGCCCTGGTAGATGATCTGGCCGTGGCGGTCCTGGTGGCGCACCGCGCCGCGAACGCACTCCACCAGGCGCTCCGGGGTCAGATGCATCGAGCACGAAGCGCTCATCAACAGCCCGTCGCGACCCAGCAGGCGCATCGCCTCGCGATTGAGTCGCGCGTAGGCGCGCTCGCCATTGGGAATGTCCTTGCGCTTCTTGATGAACGCCGGCGGGTCGAGGATCACCACGTCGAACTGCTCGCCATCAGCCTTGAGCGATGCCAGCGCCTCGAAGATATCCGCCTCGCCGATCGCCACCCGGTCGTCCACCCCGTTGAGCGCGGCGTTCTCGGCGACCCGTTCGAGCGCCTCGCCACTGCGATCGACGCACAGCACCTCGGCGGCGCCGTGGGCGGCGGCCTGCACGCCCCAGCCGCCCACGTAGCTGTACAGATCGAGCACCCGCTTGCCGGCTGACCAGGCCGTTGAGCCAGGCGCGGTTGGCGCGGTGATCGTAGAACCAGCCGGTCTTCTGACCCTCCACCACCGGGACGGCGAAACGCACGCCGTTCTCCTCCAGCAGCACCTGTTCGGGCAGCTCGCCGTGGACCACCTCGACATGGCTCTCGAGCTGCTCCTGGCGGCGTCCCGAGGAGTCGTTCTTGAACACGATGGCGCGCGGCTTGAGCACCTTGTCCAGTGCGGCGACGACCTCCTCGCCGAGCCGTTCCATGCCCAGCGTGTTGAGCTGCACCACCAGCACGTCATCGAAGCGATCGACGATCAGCCCCGGCAGCAGGTCGCCCTCGCCGAACACCAGCCGGTAGAAGGGCTTGTCGAACAGCCGCTCGCGCAGCGCCAGGGCCTGATTGAAGCGGTGCACCAGCAGCGAACGATCCAGGCGTACGCTGACGTCGCGGGAGACCACCCGCGCGCAGATCAGCGAGTTGGGATTGACGTAGGCGATGCCCATCGGCTTGCCGTTGGCCGCCTCGATGACGGCCTGGGCGCCGGGCTCGACGCCCTTCAGGGGCGTTTCCTGGGTATCGATCTCGTTGGAATAGAGCCACAGATGACCGGCCTTGAGGCGGCGATCGGCATTCTTCTTGAGGCGCAGACGTTCGGTCACGGGGACTCCGGTTCAGGTCATCACGAATTCAGGCATTTTAACGCGCGCGTCCACCCTCGGGGAAAGCCCTTGGGTCGCGAGCACTATGTTTGGCAGCGCGGACAGAACACACTCGCCCGCTGGCCCAGAGTGATCAGCCGCAGCTCGCCGCCGCAGCGTCGGCAGGCCTGGTCGGCGCGGCCATAGACGTTGAGCCGCTGGGCGAAGTAGCCGGGCTCGCCGGTGCCGCTGACGAAGTCGCGCAGCGTGGTGCCGCCCTGGGTGATCGCCGCGGCGAGCACCTCGCGGGCGGCGGCGGCGAGCCGTTCGTAGCGCTCGCGAGAGACGCGACCGGCCGCTCGGCGCGGATCGATTCCGGCGAGAAACAGCGCCTCCGCGGCATAGATGTTGCCGACGCCCACGACCACGGCGTTATCCATCAGAAACGGCTTGACCGCCAGCCGACGGCCCCGCGAAAGCCGGTAGAGCCGCTCGCCGTCGAAATCCGGCGACAGCGGCTCGGGGCCGAGCTTGGCCAGCCGCGGATCGTCGCGTACGCCGCCCTGCAGCCAGTCGACGAAGCCGAAGCGGCGCGGATCGTGATAGCGCAGGATCATTCCGTCGTCGAGCACCACGTCGACGTGGTCGTGCTTCTTGGGCAGATCGCCGAGGCGGGCGATGCGCAGGCTGCCCGACATGCCCAGATGCCAGAGCAGCGAGCGGCGGCCCTCGCCCGTTCCGTCCAGAGGGATCGTCAGGTACTTGGCGCGGCGGCCCAACTCGCCGATGCGTCGCCCGACCAGTGCCTCCTCGAAATCGGCCGGCACCGGGGTGCGCAGGCGGCGTTCGCGGACGATCACCTCGGCGATCTCGCGGCCTTCGACGTACGGGGCGATGCCGCGGCGGGTGGTCTCGACTTCGGGCAACTCGGGCATGCGGGGCTCCGTAACTGGCTGGATGGGCCTGATACGCAAAGACCCGGCGCCAGGGCCGGGTCTTTTCTGGCAGGCGCCACGCCTGCGGTGGAAGCGTCAAGGCTTACTTGATCTTGGCTTCCTTGTACATCACGTGCTTGCGAACGACCGGATCGTACTTCTTGAATTCAAGCTTGTCCGGAGTGTTGCGCTTGTTCTTGGCGGTGGTGTAGAAGTGGCCGGTACCGGCGCTGGACACCAACTTGATCTTGTCACGCATGGACCTAACTCCCGTTAAATGCGCTCACCGCGCTTGCGAATGTCGGAAAGCACCGTGTCGATGCCTTTCTTGTCGATGATCCGCATACCCTTGGAGGAGACGCGCAGCTTGACGAAACGCTTCTCGGCTTCCACCCAGAAGCGATGGGTGTGAAGATTGGGCACGAAACGACGACGCGTCTTGCGCTGGGAGTGCGATACGTTGTTACCAGTCACCGGACGCTTGCCGGTAACCTGACATACTTTGGACATTGGAGCCTCCAACCGCTGGGCGAGTTGTTCAAAACCTGTCGGGCAAACCGGGAAGAGAGAATGGCAGGTAACCGCCTTCCGCCCCTTAATTAACCCAAGGAAGTCAAAGGGCGTACGTTATACCAGAGCCCCGACGTCTCGGCAAGCGCAGAACCCCCGATTGCCCCGAAACGCGGCGATTCTAGCGATTTTTGAGCACGCCGCCCATGGTTTTCGTCATAGCCAGCCGCGTTCGGCGAACGACACCACCTCGCCGTCGCCGACCACGAAGTGATCGAGCACACGAATCTCGAACAGCTCCAGCGCCTGCTTCAAACGCTCGGTGATGCGTCGATCGGCATCGCTGGGCTCGGCGACGCCCGACGGATGATTGTGGGCGAAGATCAACGCCCCGGCGCCCAGCTCGAGCGCCCGCTTGGCCACCTCGCGGGGGTAGACCGAGGCGCTGTCCAGCGTGCCGCGAGACAGCGACTCGAAACGGATCACCTGGTGCTGGGTATCGAGGAACAGCGCGGCGAACTCCTCGTGATCCAGGTGGCGCATCTGCGCCGCCAGATAGGCACGTACCAGCGTCGGCGAGGTCAGCGCCCCGCCGCGCTCGAGCTGGCTGGCCAGGTGGCGGCGCGACAGTTCGAGCACCGCCTGCAACTGCACATACTTGGCGTCGCCCAGGCCGTGCTCGGCGCAGAAGCGCTCGCGGTCGGCCTCGAGCAACGGCCGCAGGCCACCGAAGGCGCCGAGCAGGTCGCGGGCCAGGTCCACCGCCGAGCGCCCCTTGACGCCCACGCGCAGGAATATCGCCAGCAGCTCGGCGTCGCTGAGCGCCTGCGAGCCGAGACTCATCAGTTTTTCGCGCGGCCGCTCACCCTCCGGCCAGTGTCGGATTGCCATGCATTACTACCCGCAGTTAAGGAAGGCGGCGGGCAGCGCCGCTGACTGCGGCACGCCCATGAGAAAGCAACAACAGATCAAAGGCGAGAGGCAAGCCTCAGGGTGTCGTCACAAGCACGTTACTTGAAGGGCTCATGGCAGGCTCTTGTCGTTGATTGTTGAAGTATAAGAACGAGTACTCTGCCGATCGCAACGCGCCAGAAACCCAGTGTATCAGCGAATTCGCATACGTGCGTTTGCTCGGCTCCGAACGGCCATGCGCACGCGATTCCCATATCGACCAAAGTTGCATCGTATCGTTGCTCAAGCCGACTACCATACTAGTTATACAAGACAGCTCGAAAAGGCCTCACCATGACGCCGTCGCTACTCGCCCTGTGGGACGAACAACCGGAAAGCAACGTGCGCCAGCGCCTCCACGAAGTGCTGCGCCAATCGATCATTCGCATGACGCTGGCGCCCGGCCAGGCACTCTCCGAAAAGGAGATCGCCGAGACCTTCGCGGTCAGTCGCCAACCGGTACGCGAAGCCTTTATTAGGCTATCCGAGGCCGGGTTGGTTGAAGTCCGCCCGCAGCGCGGCACCTATGTGGTGCCGATTTCACATGCCGCGGTCATGGAAGCGCGTTTCGTCCGCGAGGCACTCGAGGTTGCAGTCGCCCGCTCGGCAGCCGAACAGAGCCTGGACGCCGCCGTGCTCGACGAGTTGCATGATCTGATTGCCCGCCAGAAGCGCTGCGCCAACAACGACGCTCACGATCGCTTCTACCGTCTCGACGAGGCCTTCCATCGCACGCTGGCACTGGGTGCCGGCCATGACGCCGCCTGGCGGGTCACCCAGGAGGTCAAGGCCCAGTTGGACCGAGTGCGCTATTTGAGCGTGCCGGACACCACGCCGATCCCCAAGCTGATCGATCAGCACAGCGCGATTCTCGATAGCGTCGCCGCGGGTGACGCCGACGCCGCCGAGCGCGCCGTCAAGGCACACATGCGCGAGATTCTACGCTCGCTGCCCGATCTCATCGCGCGCTTTCCCGAGTTGTTCGACACCGCCAGCGCCCGGCCCACGTCTTCCGTCATCCCTGGAGAACCGGTATGAAAATTCGCGACGCCTATACCATCGTCACCAGCCCCGGGCGCAATTTCGTGACCCTCAAGATCGTCACCGACGAGGGTACCTACGGCATCGGCGACGCCACCCTCAATGGCCGCGAGCAGGCGGTGGTGGCGTATCTCGATTCGCATGTAATTCCGACCCTGATCGGCCGCGACGCCAGCCGCATCGAGGACACCTGGCAGTATCTCTACCGTGGTGCGTATTGGCGGCGCGGCCCGGTGAGCATGTCGGCGATCGCTGCCGTCGACATGGCGCTGTGGGATATCAAGGCCAAGGCCGCCGGCATGCCGCTCTACCAGTTGCTCGGCGGCAAGAGCCGCGAGCGGGTAATGACCTATGCCCATTGCACCGGCCGCGACATCGACAGCTGCCTGGAGGAGGTCGCTCGCCATGTCGATATGGGCTACCGCGCGGTGCGCGTTCAGTCCGGCGTCCCCGGCATCGAGACCATCTACGGCGTGGCCAAGACGCCCGGCGAACGCTACGAGCCCGCCGACTCGGAGTTGCCTGCGGAGCATGTCTGGAGTACCGAGAAATATCTCAATCACGTGCCCAAGCTGTTCGCCGCGGTGCGCGAGCGCTTCGGCGACGATCTGCACGTGCTGCACGACGTACATCACCGGCTGACGCCGATCGAGGCCGCGCGGCTGGGCAAGGCGGTCGAGCCCTACCATCTGTTCTGGCTGGAGGACTGCGTGCCGGCGGAAAACCAGGAGGGGCTCAAGCTGATCCGTCAGCACACCACCACACCCTGGCGATCGGCGAGGTCTTCAACTCGATCCACGACTGCCGCGAGATGCTCCAGAACCAGTGGATCGACTATATCCGCATGCCATTGACCCACGGCGGCGGCATCACGCCGCTGCGCCGCGTCGCCGACCTGGCCGCGCTCTATCATGTCCGCACCGGTTTCCACGGTCCCACCGACCTGTCACCGATCTGCCTGGGCGCGGCGATTCACTTCGATACCTGGGTGCCCAACTTCGGCATTCAGGAACACATGCCCCACGATCCGCTCACCGACGAGGTCTTTCCCCACGACTATCGCTTCGAGGAGGGTCATTTCCTGGTCGGCGAGACCCCGGGGCATGGCGTCGACATCGACGAGACGCTGGCGGCCAAGTATCCCTACAAGCCGGCCAGCCTGCCGGTCAACCGGCTCGAGGACGGCACGCTCTGGCACTGGTGAGCGCCGCCGCACTTCGATCAAGCGAACAGGAGTCATCCATGCAAGCGTTTCAGGTCAACGCCCCCCACGACTACGCCCTCGTCGATGTCGAGCCCCCCACGCCGCTGCCGGCGAAGTGCTGGTCAAGGTCGCCTTCGCCGGCATCTGTGGCTCGGACATGCATATCATCCACGGCGAGAACGCCTTCGTGCGCTTTCCCCGAGTCACTGGCCATGAATTCGCCGGCGTCATCGAGGCGGTGGGCGATGGCGTCGACAGCCATAGCGTCGGCGATCGCGTGTGCATCGACCCGGTGATCAACTGCGGCGAGTGCTACCCGTGTCGCATCGGCCGGCCCAATGTCTGCACCCGGCTCGAAGTGCTCGGCGTGCACCGCAACGGCGGCTTCGCCCATCAGGTCAGCGTTCCCGCCGCCAACGCCCACCGGCTGCCCGAGTCGATCGGTCTCGATCAGGCCGCACTGGTCGAGCCCTACACCATCGCCGCCAATGTGCTGGAGCGCATGCAGCCCTTTGATGGCGACGCGCTGCTGATCCTCGGCGCCGGGGTGATCGGGCTGACGATCCTGCAGGTCGCCCGGGCCAAGGGGCTGACCGACGATCGTCGTCTGCGACGTCATCGACGACCGTCTTCAGGCCGCCCGCGCGCTGGGCGCCAGCCAGACCATCAACAGCCGGCACGAGGATCTCGAGGCGACGATCGCCGAGCACACCGCCGGCGAGGGCATCCCGCTGATCGCCGACGCCGCCTGCGTGCCGGCGCTGTTCCCGTCGCTGGTGCGCATGGCCTCGCCGGCCGGGCGCATTGGCCTGCTGGGTTTCAACGCCACACCCAGCGACCTGGTCCAGCTCGAGGTGATCAAGAAGGAGCTGACGATCGTCGGCTCGCGGCTCAACAACCGCAAGTTCCCCGAAGTCATCGAGATGCTCGCCAGCGGGCGGCTCGATGCCACGGCGCTGGTCAGCCATCGGCTGCCCTTCGCCGAGATGGGTGAGGCGATTCAGTTGATCGACCATCACCCGGAACGGGTGCGCAAGGTGCTCATCGAACTCGGTGCCTGAAACACCGAGCGAGCCGCTCCTTCGCACTCGGCAATGCTCGACTGCAAACCACTACTCGATACTCGCGACAACAACAGCCATCAATCAGCGTCAGGAGTGAACGTCATGTTCAAACAGCTACTCGCCAGCGCCGTCATCGGCTCGAGCCTACTCGCCGCGCCGTTTGCCACGGCCGCGGACTACACCCTCAAGTTCGGTCACCTGGCCAACCAGGAACACATCTGGAACAAGGCCGCCGAACGCTTCAAGCAGATCGTCGAGAAGCAATCCGATGGCCAGATCGAGGTGCAGATCTTTCCCAACGAGCAGTTGGGCAACGAGATGGACGTCATCAACAGCATCCAGCTCGGCACCGCCGACATGACCATAACCGGTGAAAGCCTGCAGAACTGGGCGCCCAAGGCGGCGATGATGGCCGTGCCCTACGCGTTTCGCGACTCCGAGCATCTGCGCAAGGCCGTCGAGGGCGAGATCGGCGATGAGATCGAAGCGCAGATCGAAGCCCAGACCGGCCTGGTGCCGATCGCCTGGTTCGAACGCGGCCCGCGCGAGCTGACCTCCAACCGGCCGATCAAGCAGCCCTCCGAACTCGACGGCCTGCGTCTGCGGGTGCCCAACGTGCCGCTGTTCGTCGACACCTGGCAGGCACTCGGCGCCAAGCCGACGCCGATGGCTTTCAGCGAGGTCTTCACGGCGCTGCAACAGGGCACCATCGACGGCCAGGAAAACCCGCTGTCACTGATCGAGAGCGCCAGCTTCAACGAGGTCCAGGACTACGTGAACATGACCGACCATGTGCGTAGCTGGATCTACGTGGTGATCGGCAAGAACAAGCTCGAGTCGATGCCCGACGACTTGCAGCAGGTCGTACGCGATGCCGCCGACGAGATGCAGAGCTACGAGGAAGAGCTGTTCGCCAAGGACCAGCAGCGCCTCGAGCAGGCACTCAAGGAAGCCGGCATGACATTCGTCGAGGTCGACCAACAGGCCTTTGCCGAAAAAGCCAAGCCGGCCGTGGAAGCCTCGCTGAACGAGGAACAGCAGAAGCTCTACCAAGCCATTCAGGACCTTTGAGGTAACGCGCCCCGGGCCGCTGGCTTCCAGCCGGCCCGGCGGCCACTCATTCATCGAAGGCTTTCAAGCAAGGGATTCTCCATGCGTGAACCCGACTCGGCCTCCCCCGACGCCCTGCACGAGATCGCCGCGATTCCTCCGCTGGGCGGCGCCTTCGGTCGCCTGGTAAGAGGGCTCGATCGACTGTTTGCCCTGCTGGCCTCGCTGGCGCTGCTGGGCATCGCCGCGGTGGTGATCCTGCAGATCGTCGCCCGCACGGCACTACCCAGCTCCCCGGCCTGGACCGAGGAGCTATCGCGTTATCTGTTCATCTACATGGTGGCGCTTTCCGCCGGCCTGGTACTGCGCCGCGACCAGCACGTCAATGTCGAGCTGTTTCAGCAGCATCTCGGCCGGCGCGGACAATGGCTGTATCGCGCCCTGATCTGTCTCGCGGTGGGCGTCTTCGCGGCGATGATGCTGCCCTACGCCTGGCAGTACGCCCAGATCGGCGCCTTCCAGACCTCGCCGACTCTGAGGCTGCCCATGCGCTATGTGTTCTTTTCCACCGTCGTGCTATTCGCCCTGACGACCCTCTACGCGGCGATCGGCTTCATCGAAGCCGTCGTGGCGATCAAGCGCGACTCGTCCGTCCAGCACCGGGAGCCTCACTGATGGAAGTCACCCTCCTGTTCTGCGTGTTCATCGTTCTACTGCTGGTCGGCATTCCCATCGCCTTTTCGCTGGGCATCGCCTCGCTCACTTACCTGCTGCTCGAAGGCATCTCGCTGACCATCATCCCGCAGCGCATGTACAGCGGGATCGACTCCTTCGTGCTGCTGTGCATCCCCGGTTTCGTGCTCGCCGGCAATCTGATGAACGTCGGCAACATCACCGATCACATCGTGCGCTTCTCGAATGCCCTGATGGGGCACATTCGCGGTGGCCTGGGGCTGGCCAACGTGGGTGGCTCGATGATCTTCGGCGGCATTTCCGGTACCGCCGTGGCCGATGCGGCGAGCATCGGCTCGGTGATGATCCCCGGCATGGCCCGTGCAGGCTACGACAAGCCTTTCGCTGCCGCGGTGACCGCCGCCTCGTCGACGGTGGGGCCGATCATCCCGCCCAGCGTGCCGATGATCATCGCCGGCTCGCTGTCCGGCGTCTCGGTGGGCCGGATGTTCCTGGCCGGCGCCATTCCCGGCCTGCTGCTGGGCCTGGCGATGATGATCACCGTGTATATCCTGGCGGTGAAGCGCGGTTATCCCAAGGAGCGGCGGGCGACCCTGAGGGAACTGGTCACGGAAGGGCGCAGCGCGTTCTGGGCGTTGTTGATGACCTTCATCATCCTCTACGGGATCATCGGCGGCGTCTTCACCCCCACCGAGGCCTCGATCGTCGCCAGCCTGTACGCCTTGGTGATCGGCATGTTCGTCTACAAGGGCATCACCTGGCGCAACCTGCCGAAGATCGTCGTCGACACGGTACTGACCTCCGGCTCATTGATGATCCTGGTCGGGCTCGCCAACCTGTTCGGCTGGATCCTCACCAGCCAGCAGATCCCGCAGATGATCGCCGATCAGATCCTGGGCATCAGCGAGAATCCTATGGTGGTGATCCTGATCCTCAACCTGATCCTGCTGGTGGTGGGCACCTTCATGGAGACCATCGCCGCGCTGATCATCCTGTTCCCGGCACTGCTGGGGGTGGCCACCGGGGTGGGCATGGACCCGGTGCATTTCGGCCTGATGGCGGTGCTCAACCTGATGATCGGGCTGACCACCCCACCGCTCGGGGTCTGCCTGTTCATCGTCGCGGGGATCGGCAAGCTGCCGATGCTGAAAGTGGCACGGGCCATCGTGCCGTTTCTGATCTGCAATCTGGTGGTGCTGTTGCTGGTAGCGTACATACCCGCGCTGTCACTCTGGCTACCCAACCTGTTGCTCGGGGAGTAATTAGCCCATGACACCGACTTCCATTCGCAGCGCGCATGCGCCGGCCAGCATCGGCATCGTCCACCTGGGCCTCGGCGCCTTCCATCGCGCGCATCAAGCGGTCTACCTGGAGCGCAACCTGACTCGCCACGATGGCGGCCCGTGGGGCATTGCCAGCGCCAACCTGCGCTCCAACCGCCGCCTGGTCGAACTGATGCGCGAACGCGGCCAGAGCTACCACGTCGCCGAATACACCGACCGTGAAACTCTCACCCTGCGCGAGGTCGCGGCGATTCGCGAGACGCTCTATGCCGGCCCCGATGGCGACGACCTCGACGCCCTGTTGACGCGCATGAGCGAGCCCGCCGTGCGCATCGTCACGCTGACCGTGACCGAAAAGGGCTATCATCTCGACCCAGCCGACGGCCACCTGCTCAGCGACGCCGAACCGATTCGCCATGACCTCGCCGAGCCCACGGCGACCGCGGAGTGCACCGGGCATGCTGGTCGAAGCGCTGGCCAGGCGGCTCGCGGCCGGCACGCCGGCATTCACGGTGCTGTGCTGCGACAACATGCCCGACAACGGCAAGCGCACGCGTCGTGCAGTGCATCGAGCTGGCCGCGCCGCGACCCGCCCTCGCCGCCTGGATCGCCGATGCCGTGGCCTTCCCCTCGAGCATGGTCGACCGTATCGTCCCGGCGATGAGCGAGGCCGATTTCGAGCGCCTGCGCGCACTGGGCATCGACGACCCAGCCGCGGTGACCTGCGAGGCCTTCAGCCAATGGGTGATCGAGGACGATTTCCCCCAGGGGCGGCCCGACTGGCAGCACGACGGCGTGCAGATGGTCGCCGACGTCGCACCCTTCGAGGCCATGAAGTTGCGCATGCTCAACGGCAGCCATTCGCTGCTCGCCTACCTGGGCGCACTGGCAGGGATCGAGACGGTGGCCGAGGCCGTCGGCCGCGAGGAATTCATCGCCCTGCTGCGCCGTTACATGCGTGACGAGGCCGCGCCGACGCTCGATATGCCCGAGGGCACCGATCTCGATGCGTACGCCGATAGCCTGCTGGCCCGCTTCGCCAACGACAGCCTGCACCATCGCCTGCAACAGATCGCCATGGACGGCTCGCAGAAACTGCCCCAGCGCTGGTTGAGCGGCACCCGGCAACGCCTCGACCATGATGCGGACATCGGCTGCGTCGCGCTGGGCGTGGCGGCGTGGATTCGCTACACCGCCGGCAGTAACCTGCAGGGCGTGCGCCATCCGGTCGACGACCCGATGGCCGAGACCTTCGCCGCGCTGCACGCCAGCCACGGCGAGCCCGAGCCGCTGATCGCCGCCTTCCTCGCCCTCGACAGCGTCTTCGGCCAGTCACTGGCGAACGATCCGCGCTTCGAGCGTGCCGTGCTCAGTGCCTATCGCACGCTCGACGGCCACGGCGTCGTGGCCGCCCTGAGCCATCTCGAAACTTCGACGGAGTAGCAACCCATGGAACACACCTGGCGCTGGTTCGGTCCCGACGATCCGATCACCCTCGACGATATCCGCCAGACGGGCGCTACCGGCATCGTCACCGCCCTGCACGGGATCGCCAACGGCGAGACCTGGCCGGAAGCCGCGATCGCCGAGCGCAAGGCGCTGATCGAAGCCTCGGGACTCGCCTGGTCGGTGGTCGAGAGCGTGCCGGTGCATGAGGACATCAAGCAGCGGCGAGGCGACTGCGAGCGCTATATCGCCCGCTACCAGCAGACGCTGCGCAACCTGGCGGCCTGCGGCATCGACGTGGTGTGCTACAACTTCATGCCGGTGCTCGACTGGACGCGCACCGACCTGGCCTGGCCGTTGCCCGGCGGCGGCACCGCGCTGCGCTTCGAGCAGACCGCCTTCGCCGCCTTCGACCTGTACCTGCTCGAGCGACCCGGCGCCGAGCACGACTACAGCGACGCCGAACGTGCCGAGGCCCGCCGCCACCTGGATGGCCTCGACGAACCGGCACGTCAACGACTCATCGACACCATCATCGCCGGGCTGCCCGGCGCCGAGGAGCACTACACCCTGGCGCGCTTTCGCCAGGTGATCGCCGACTACGCCGAGATCGACGCCGCCCGGCTGCGCGAGAACCTGGGCCATTTCCTGCGCGCCATCGTGCCGGTGGCCGAAGAGGTCGGCATCCGCCTGGCCATTCACCCCGACGATCCGCCCCGCTCGCTGTTCGGCCTGCCGCGGGTGGTCTCGACCCCCGACGATGCCCAGTGGCTGCTCGACGCCGCGCCCAGCCCGGCCAACGGCCTGACCTTCTGCACCGGTTCCTATGGCGTCAGTGCCGTCGATCGATCTGGCGGCGATGGGTGAACGCTTCGCCTCACGCATCTACTTCGCCCACCTGCGCGCCACTCGCCGCGAGGACGACCCGCGCACCTTCCACGAGGCGGCGCACCTGGACGGCGACGTCGACATGGTCGGGGTCATCAAGACGCTGATCGACGAGGAGCGCCGCCGCGAGCGCGATGGCGGGCCGCGCCTGCCGCTGCGTCCCGACCACGGCCATCACCTGCTGGATGATCTGAATCGCGATACGCGCCCGGGTTATCCATTGATCGGTCGCCTCAAGGGTCTCGCCGAGTTGCGCGGCGTCGAGACCGCGGTCCGCCAGCTGACTTGCTGACCACCCACACCCCGCTGGCGGGCGATGACGCAAAGCCCGCGACAGGATGATAAAATCGAGCCCCGAACATTCCAGGGGTGAACCGCCATGTCACAGCTGGCCGCCGCGCCATTGGCCGGCAAGCGCATCCTGCTCGGCATCAGCGCCGGGATAGCCGCCTACAAGAGTGCCGTGCTCGCGCGCCTGTTGAAGAAGGCCGGCGCCGAGGTGCGCGTGGTGATGACCGAGGGCGCCCAGGCCTTCATCACCCCGCTGACCCTGCAGGCGCTGACCGGCGAGAGCGTACGCACCTCGCTGCTCGACCCCGAGGCGGAAGCCGGCATGGGCCACATCGAGCTGGCGCGCTGGGCCGAGCTGGTACTGATCGCCCCGGCCACCGCCGACCTGATGGCGCGGCTCGCCCATGGCCACGCCGACGACCTGCTGACCACGCTGTGCCTGGCCACCGACGCCGAATGCGTCATGGCGCCGGCGATGAACCAGGCGATGTGGGGCCACCCGGCGACCCGCGACAACGCCCGTCGCCTCGAAGGCTATGGCTGGCGACTGCTGGGTCCCGATTCCGGCGACCAGGCCTGCGGCGATGTTGGCGCCGGGCGCATGCTCGAGCCCGAGGCGATCGTCGCGCGGCTTTCTACAACGCCCGGGGCCGCGTCTGCTGCTATGGCGCCCGAAACCGCGCCTCGCTCCATGGCGCCCGACGATGCGCCGCATTCCATGGCGCCCGAAACCGCGCCGGGCATGTCCCAAGCGTCGCCAGGGTCCGACGACGCCCGCGGGCTGACGGTGACCATTACCGCCGGGCCGACCCGGGAAGCGCTCGACCCGGTGCGCTATCTCTCCAACCACAGCTCGGGCAAGATGGGCTATGCGCTGGCCACCGCCGCTGCTGCGCGCGGTGCCCGAGTGCGCTTGATCAGCGGGCCGGTGGCCCTGGAAACGCCAGCGGGGGTGGAGCGCATCGACGTGATCTCGGCCAACGAGATGCTCGAGGCCGCCAACCAGGCGGCAGGCGACAGCGACATCTTCATCGGCTGCGCGGCGGTCGCCGACTACCGGGCCGAGCAGGTCGCCGAGCACAAGCTCAAGAAGAGCCGATGACGCGGACGGGATGACCCTGAAACTGGTCAAGAACCCGGACATCATCGCCACGATCGCCACCGCCGCCAGCCCACGCCCGTTCGTGGTCGGCTTCGCCGCCGAGACCCGCGATCTCGAGGCCTATGCGCGCGACAAGCTCGAGCGCAAGCGGCTCGACATGATCGTCGCCAACGACGTCTCGCAAGCCGGACTCGGCTTCGGCGCCGACGACAACGCCGCGCTGGTGCTGTGGCGCAACGCTGCCGCCGAGCCCGGGCGCGCCGAGTTGCCGGCACAGAGCAAGGCTCGCCTGGCCGAGGCGGTGATCGACCAGGCGCTGCACGGTTACCGGGCGACACGCTCCGACTCACCCGCCACCGACACGCCGTCTGCCTCACCGCAACAGGACCCCCGATGAGCGATACAACCCTGGATACAACCAGCGATACCGCCGCCACCGCGACTGTCGGCCCCGAGCCGCTGCGTCGTCAGCCCCAGTTGGCGGTCAAGATCCTCGACGAGCGGGTGCGCGACTATCCGCTGCCGCACTACGCCACCCAGGGCAGCGCCGGCATGGATCTGCGCGCGCTGCTCGATGCACCACTCGAACTCGCCCCCGGCGCCTGCGAGCTGGTGCGCACCGGACTCGCCGTCCACATCGCCGACCCGGGCCTGGCGGGGATGATCCTGCCGCGCTCGGGCCTCGGCCATAAGCACGGCATCGTGCTCGGCAACCTGGTCGGGCTGATCGACTCGGATTACCAGGGCGAGCTGATGATCTCGGTATGGAACCGCAGCCAGACACCCTTTACGCTCGAACCCGGCGAACGCCTGGCCCAGTTCGTGCTGGTGCCGGTAATCCAGGCCGAGATCGAGCTTGTCGATGACTTCGCCGCCAGCCAGCGTGGCGCCGGGGGCTTCGGCCATTCCGGCCGGCGTTGAACGACGCCTCGCCGCACGCTGACTGACGAGCCAACCAGACTGGAGGCACTCGCCAACGAACGGCAACTTCCAGTCGTCTACCAAGGAGGGAACCCATGAGTGAGATAACCCCATCCATCTTCCGCGCCTACGATATCCGCGGGATCGTCGATGACACCCTGACCGAGGATGCCGTCGAATTGATCGGCCGGGCGATCGGCAGCGAGGCCGCCGCGCGCGGCGAGCAATCGGTGATCGTCGCCCGCGATGGCCGCCACTCCGGGCAGCGCCTACAGGCGGCGCTGATCAAGGGCCTGACCGCCGCCGGCCGCGATGTCGTCAATATCGGCATGGTGCCCACGCCGGTGCTCTACTACGCCACCAACACGCTAGGCGGCGGCACCTCGGGGGTGATGGTCACCGGCAGCCACAATCCGCCAGACTACAATGGCTTCAAGATCGTGCTGGGCGGCGAAACGCTCTCCGGCGAAGCGATCACCGCACTCTACCAGCGCATCGCCGACGACGACTTCGCCAGCGGCGAGGGTCAGGTCCGCGAGCAGGACGTGCGCGAGGCCTATCTGGACCGGATCATCGGCGACGTCACCCTGAGCGGCAAGATCAAGGCGGTAGTCGACTGCGGCAACGGCGTGGCCGGCGAGCTGGGCCCCAAGCTGATCGAGCGCCTGGGCGCCGAAATCGTACCGCTGTTCGCCGAGATCGACGGCGACTTCCCCAATCATCACCCCGATCCCGGCAAGCTCGAGAATCTCGAGGACCTGATCCGCACCGTCAAGGAAACCGGCGCCGACATCGGCCTGGCCTTCGACGGCGACGGCGACCGCCTCGGCGTGGTCACGCCCAAGGGCGAAGTGATCTACCCCGACCGCCTGATGATGGCCTTCTCCGAGGACATGCTCGAGCGTAACCCCGGCGCGCGGGTGATCTTCGACGTCAAGTGCACCGGCAATCTGGCCAAGGTGATCGAAGCGGCCGGCGGCGAGCCCGAGATGTGGCGCACCGGGCACTCGCTGATCAAGGGTCGAATGAAGGAGACCGGCGCGCAGCTGGCCGGCGAGATGAGCGGTCACATCTTCTTCAAGGAGCGCTGGTACGGCTTCGACGATGGCCTCTATGGCGCGGCGCGGCTGCTCGAGATCCTCTCCAAGCAAGGGCGACGATGCCGACACGTTCTTCCATCGCTTCCCGCAGGATCTCGGCACCCCGGAACTCAACGTCCAGGTCACCGACGACAACAAGTTCGACATCGTCGAGAAGCTGGCCCGCGAGGGCGACTTCGGTGACGACGGCGTCAAGACCACCCTCGACGGGATTCGCGTCGACTACGCCGATGGCTGGGGGCTGTGCCGCGCCTCCAACACCACGCCGATGCTGGTGCTGCGCTTCGAAGGCAAGAGCCAGGAATCCCTCGAGCGCGTTCAGGCGCGCTTCCGCGACGCCCTGAAGCAGGTCGCCCCGGACGCCGAACTGCCCTTCTGAGCAGCGTCCGCCAAGCACTGATCCTCTGAACCGTCCCGCGCCGTCGCCTCGGCGGCGCGGAACGCCCCAACCCATGGAGAATCGCCGATGAGCGAACATCCCCGCGATCCCCGCCAGGTGGTCGAGGTCCTGTCCGAAGCCCTGCCCTATATCCAACGCTTTTCCGGCAAGACCGTGGTCGTCAAGTACGGCGGCAACGCCATGACCGAACAGGCCCTGGTCGACTCCTTCGCCCGCGACATGGTGCTGATGAAGGAAGTCGGCATCAATCCGGTGGTGGTGCACGGCGGCGGGCCGCAGATCGGCGAGCTGCTCGGCAAGCTCAAGATCGAGTCGCGCTTCGTCAACGGCATGCGGGTCACCGACGCCGAGACCATGGACGTCGTGGAGATGGTGCTCGGCGGGCTGGTCAACAAGGGCATCGTCAACCAGATCAACCAGTGCGGCGGCAAGGCGATCGGCCTGACCGGCAAGGATGGCGGCCAGATCCGCGCCCGCCAGCTCAAGGTCGAGCAGCAGAGCGCGGAAATGCGCGTGCCCGAGATCATCGACATCGGCCATGTCGGCGAGGTCGAGCACGTCTCCACCGAACTGATCGAGATGCTCACCGCCCGCGACTTCATCCCGGTGATCGCGCCGATCGGCGTCGACGCCCAGGGTCGCAGCTACAACATCAACGCCGATCTGGTGGCCGGCAAGGTCGCCGAGGCGCTGCACGCCGAGAAGCTGATGCTGCTGACCAACGTCGCCGGGCTGATGAATGCAGCCGGCGAGGTGCTGACCGGGCTATCCACCGCCCAGGTCGATGCGCTGATCAGTGATGGCACCATCCACGGCGGAATGCTGCCCAAGATTCGCTGCGCGCTGGAGGCCGTCAAGGGCGGCGTGGCCAGTTCCCATATCGTCGATGGCCGCGTGCCCCACGCCACGCTGCTGGAGATCTTCACCAATGCCGGGGTCGGCACCCTGATCACCGATCACCCACCGCAGGACTGAGCGTTTCCATTCATCCTCACCAGAACGTTAATTCAAAAGCAGTACGCCGGTTTGCCCCGGAACAGACCCACCAGTACGATTAGTGGGAACCAATATTATTAGAAGAACGACATGACGCAGGTATCATCCAAGCAAAGCCGCCGGGAGCAGATTCTTCAGGCGCTGGCGCTGATGCTGGAGGAAGACAGCGGCAAGCGCATCACCACGGCGTCGCTGGCCCGCCAGGTCGGCGTTTCCGAGGCCGCCCTCTACCGCCATTTCCCCAGCAAGGCGCGCATGTTCGAGGGACTGATCGAATTCATCGAGGCCTCACTGTTCGAGCGCATCCTCGGGATACTCGATGAAACACCCGAGGCACTGCCGCGCTGTCAGCACATCCTGATGCTGTTGCTGGGCTTCGCCGAGAAGAACCCCGGTCTCTGCCGGCTGCTCAACGGCGACGCCCTGACCGGCGAGACCGCCCGGCTGCGAGTACGCATGAGTCAGCTGTTCGAGCGTCTCGAGACCCAGCTCAAGCAGATTCTTCGCGAAGCCGAGATCCACGAAGGCCTGCGCACGATGCTGCCGGTCTCCTCGGCCGCCAACGTGCTGCTGGCCTATGCCGAGGGACGCATCGGCCAATATGTACGCAGCGATTTCAAGCGGCTACCGACCAACCACTGGGAAGAACACTGGCAGTTGTTGTCGCGCGACCTGTTGGTCGCCGTGCCCCAGATCAGCCGCGCCTAGCCGGGCACGCTAGCTCCAGACACGACAACGCCCGGCCGAAGCCGGGCGTTTCTTGGAGCACATGACGCCTATCCCGGATTCCGATCAGGCCGCCAGCGACTCGCCCAGCTGCTGGCGAATCTTCTTCATCGCATTCTTCTCGAGCTGACGAATTCGCTCGGCAGAAACCCCGTAGACATCGGCCAGCTCGTGCAGCGTGGACTTGCTTTCAGCCAGCCAACGGCTTTGTAGAATGTGCCGCGAGCGTTCATCAAGATTGCCCAGCGCATCCTGCAGGCGGCGTGTGGAATCGGCCTCCCAATCGCTGTCCTCGAGCTGCACGGCCGGGTCATAGCGCGCGTCGTCGAGATACTGCGCCGGCGCTTGATAGCTGCTCTGTTCGTCGTCTTCGCTGGGCGAGGCGTCGAAACCGGCATCGAAGGCCGACAGCCGCCCTTCCATCTCGCGCACGACCTCAGGCTTGACGTCGAGATCCTTGGCGATCGCATCGACTTCATCGGTGTTCAACCAAGCCAGGCGCTTCTTGGCGCTGCGCAGGTTGAAGAACAACTTGCGCTGGGCCTTGGTGGTCGCCACCTTGACGATCCGCCAGTTGCGCAACACGAACTCATGAATCTCGGCCTTGATCCAATGCACGGCAAACGACACCAGCCGTACGCCCTGGTTGGGATCGAAGCGTTTGACGGCCTTCATCAGCCCGACGTTGCCTTCCTGGATCAGGTCGGCCTGCGGCAGACCGTAACCCGAGTAGCTCCTGGCGATATGCACCACGAAGCGCAGATGCGACATGACCAGACGGCGCGCCGCTTCAAGGTCATTCTCATCGTGCAGGCGGAAGGCGAGTTCGCGCTCTTCATCCACGGTCAGCACCGGGATGCCATTCACCGCCTGAATATAGCCGTTCAAGTCATGGCCGGGAGAAAGCTGGCCAATAGGCTGAAGACTGGTGCTCATGCAGGATGTCTCCATGTTGCCCAACAGGTGTTACCCATCATGGGGAGCCGTGGGCTCGACCCGGTAACCGTTAAAATGCTGATCTATGACGGTCCCGCGGTTGGGACCTTTAGCGTAGAAACAAGTTCAATGCCCATGCAAGCGGCTCGGCTGTTTATTCTACGCAAGCGCCCTGCTTCTTTCGCTGCTGGCGTGTCGCGGCCAGCCTAGCGCGGGCGGGTTTCAGCAAGATGACGATGCACCGCGACCCAACCGCCCAGCCAGCCCAACAGTGTACTCGAGACCAGCAGAATTGCCGAGCCCTGCCAGCCGAGTCCGGGCATCACGAACTGGGCGCCATAGCTTTCAGCCAGTGTCTGCAACGGCGCGGTCAGCCAGCGCCCGCCCAGGCTCAGCAGCAGCCAGGCACTCAGCCCACCACCCAGCCCGTACCAGGCGCCGCTATATAGAAACGGTCGCCGCACGAAGGCGTGGGTCGCGCCGATCAGCGTCACCACCTCGATCTCGCGCCGCCGGCTCTCGACGGCCAGGCGAATGGTATTGCCGACGATCAGCAACGCGCCAAAGCCGAACAGCACCGCCAACGCCAGGGCCAGGCGCTGGCCGAACGCCGCCAGGCTGCTCAGCCGCTCCAGCCAGGCGAGATCGATGCGCACCTCGTCGACCCCCGCGACGCTCTCCAGTTGGCTGCGCAGATCATCGACCGCCGCGGGGCGCGTATCGAGCGGCGAGATCACCACGCTGGCCGGCAACGGGTTATCGTCGAGCTCGTCCAGCGCGTCGTCGAGCCCCAGCGCCTGCTGGAATTCGGCCATGCCTTCGGCGGCGGTGATCAAGCGGGCGCCGTCGACCTCGGGATGACTGCGCAGGGTATCGGCCAATTGCATCGCCTGGCGCTCGCCCACCGCGGGCGCCAGATAGGCGGTCAGGGTGGCGCTCTCCTCGAGTCGCGAACCGACCCCCTTGGCGCCATCGAGGGCCAGCCACAGCCCCGCCGGCAGCAGTAGCGCGATACCGATGGCCAGCATCGTCATCAGGCTGCCCAGCGGCTGTCGCAGCAGCCGTCGGGCGCTGTCGGAGGCCATGTGGCGGTGGTGACGCACCCAGGCGCGGCGACGGCTGTCGAACCCCGGCCGATGGCTGCGCGCACCGCGCCGCGGCGGTGGTTGAGGTGAATCGTCCTTGCGCGAAGCGCCGCTCATGCCACGCCTCCCTGGGCGACACGCTCGTCGCTGATCAGGCGGCCTTCACGCAAACCCAGCACGCGATGGCGCAGCCGGGCGATCAGCGCCAGATCGTGGCTGGCAACCAGCACGGTGGTACCGATGCGGTTGAACTCCTCGAACAGTCGCATGATGTCGGCGGACAGTTGCGGGTCGAGGTTGCCGGTGGGCTCGTCGGCGAGCAGCAGCGCCGGCTTGTTGACCACCGCGCGGGCGATCCCCACGCGCTGCTGCTCGCCGCTGGAAAGCTCGATGGGCAGTGCGCGTTCACGGTGCAGCAGGCCGACCTTGTCGAGCGCCGCACGTACGCGCCGCGCGCCCTCGCGGGGCTCGACGCCCTGAATCTCCAGCGGCAGGGCGACGTTGTCGAACACATCACGGTCGAACAGCAACTGGTGATCCTGGAAGACCACGCCGATCTGACGCCGGTAGAAGGGGATCTGGCTGTTGTGCAGCCGGTCGATATCGTGGCCGGCCACCAGCAGGCGGCCGCGCGAAGGCCGCTCGAGCCGCATGATCAAGCGCAGCAGCGAACTCTTGCCGGCGCCGGAATGCCCGGTGAGGAACAGCATCTCGCCACGCGCGACACCGAAGTTGATATCCGCGAGCGCCTCGAAACGTCCGCCGTAGCGCTTGCCGACATGCTCGAAGGCAATCACGGATCAGCGATCCGCCGCATCGCGATCGAACAGCGCGCCGACGAAATCCTCGGCGGCGAACGGCCGCAGGTCATCGAGGCTCTCGCCGACGCCGATGAAGCGGATCGGCGTGCCCTGCTGCTTGGCCAGCGCGAAGATGATTCCGCCCTTGGCGGTACCGTCGAGCTTGGTCAGGGTAATGCCGGTGACCGGGATCGCCTCGTCGAAGGTCTTGGCCTGGGACAACGCGTTCTGGCCGGTGCCGGCATCGAGCACCAGCATCACCTCGTGGGGTGCGGCGGCATCGAGCTTGGCCATCACTCGCTGGACCTTCTTGAGCTCTTCCATCAGGTGGCTCTTGTTATGCAGTCGGCCGGCGGTGTCGGCGATCAGTACGTCGACGCCGCGGGCCTTGGCGGCGGACAGCGCATCGTAGATCACCGAGGCACTGTCGGCGCCGGTGTGCTGGGCGATCACCGGCACCTTGTTGCGCTCGCCCCAGACCTGGAGCTGCTCGACCGCCGCGGCGCGGAAGGTGTCGCCGGCGGCCAGCATCACGCTGCGGCCCTGGTTCTGGAAGCGCTGAGTCAGCTTGCCGATGGTGGTGGTCTTGCCGACGCCGTTGACGCCGACCACCAGAATCACGAACGGCCCCTGGCCCTTGGTCGGTAGCTCCAGCGGGGTGGTCACCGGCGCCAACAAGCCGACGAGCTCCTCCTGCAGCGCGCCAAACAGCGCCTCGGGGTCGTTGAGTTCCTTGCGCGAGACCCGCGCGGTGAGGTTGTCGATGATCTCGGTGGTCGCCTCGATGCCCACGTCGGCCATCAGCAACTGGGTCTCGAGATCCTCCATCAACTCGTCGTCGATCTGCTTCTTGCCGAGGAACAGATCGGCCAGCCCATCGGTGAGATTGGCGCGGGTCTTGCCGAGCCCGGCCTTGATCCGCGCCAGCCAGCCGCGCTTCTCGCCGCTCGGCTTGTCGCGTCCAGCGGTGACGCTGTCGGCCGGAGGCGCTTGCTCGACGGCACCGGCGCTCAGCGGCTCGTCGAGCGGCGGCGTGCTATCTACTTCACCAACCTCGCGCTGCGACTGCGACTCGGATGCGACCGACGACGGCACTTCGACCCGCTCGTCGGGGTCCATAGGGCGTTCGATCGCCTCGCTTTCCGGCTCGACCGATTCAGCCGCGGCCGCCGCCAAGGCATCATCCTCGGGGCGATGCGCCTCTACGGCGAGTTCCTCGCGGGGCGTGTCGACGGGTTGCTCGTCGAGCGCGCTGTGCGCTTCGCCCGGCGCCAGGTCGCCGTCCAGCGCCTCGCGGGCGGCCTCACGCTCGAGCGCGGTGGGCGTATAGTCGGCGTCCTGCTGGGTCTGCGGATCGTGTTCGTGAACCGCCGCCTGGGCCTCGTCGCTGGCACTGGCGGCATGCTGAGCTAATGGCCGGTCGTCGGTACCGCTCGGGGCCGATTCCTCACGCACCTCAGCGGAGTCCTCGCCATCGGGCGCGGCGACCTCGGGCTCGTCGCGTGATGGATCGCGCTGGTCGCGATCGGCGGATTGGTCTTTCTTCTTGCGCTTTAAAAAACCGAACATGGGCGAGTCAGTCGATTGCAGGTAAACGATCGCTCCATCGTAACACCCCCCGCTACCACTGTGGATAAGCCACGCGTACAATCCGCCGACCATGAGCCGTCATCGTTCCAGACCGCCATCGCGCCGCGGTCGTCCGTCCCAGCCATCGCCCAACCGGGGTACCAATGCCCCGGGCAAGCTGCGCATCATCGGCGGGCAATTCCGCCGTCGACAACTGCCCATCGCCGACAGCCCGGGGTTGCGCCCGACCCCCGATCGGGTGCGCGAGACGCTGTTCAACTGGCTGGCGTTCGAGCTCGCCGGCACCCGGGTGCTCGATCTTTACGCCGGCACCGGCGCCCTGGGCCTGGAGGCGCTGTCGCGTGGCGCTCGCGAGGCGGCGTTCGTGGAAGCCGCCAGACCCGTGGCCCGCACCATCGAGACCAACCTGGCCACCCTGGGCGTGAGCGGCCAGGTGATCGCAGAGGATGTCTTGGCGTTCCTGGCCGGCCCGGCGAAGCCCTTTGATGTGGTCTTCCTCGACCCGCCCTTCCGCCAGCAGCGCACCGCACCGACCTGCCAAGCGCTGGAAACTGCCGGCTGGTTGAGCGATTCGGCCTGGGTCTACGTCGAGCAGGAAGCGCAGGCGCCGGTCGAGGTTCCCGACAACTGGGCACTGCACCGGGAAGTCACCGCCGGAGACACCCACGGACGGCTGTACAGGCGGCTGGCGTCGCCGCCGGGAGACGCTTGCCGAGCACCGGACCACGGCGTACGCTGACCGCCAGCACCCGCGCCGCATACTGCGATTCAGGCAAGCAATTCAGGAGAAACGGATGAGCAGCGAACTTTTCAACCAGCTCGAACAGAAGGTCGGCAATGCGATCGAATCGCTCGAGATGCTGAAAATGGAAACCGAGGAATTGCGCGAGGAGAATGCCCGCCTCAAGCAGGAACACGACGAATGGGAACGTCGCCTGAACGGCCTGCTGGCTCAGTTCCGTGAACTGGAAGGCAGCGAGAACGCCCAGACCCCGGTTTCCTGATCAGACCATCTTGACCGGCGCCGGCGAACCGTCATCCGTTGCCGGCGCCAACCCGTCCTGCCTCATTGCTCGAGCACCCAAGACATCACTCGAGCACCCGCGACATCACTCGAGCACCCGCGACATCAACAGTGCGTCCTCGCGGCGCCCGGCCTTGGCCGGGTAATAGTTCTCGCGTCGGCCATCGATGACGAAGCCCATGGCGTGATACAGCGCCTGGGCGCCATGGTTGGTGCCGCGCACCTCGAGCAGCAGGCGCTCGCTGCCCCATGCCTCGGCCCGAGCGATCAACTGTGCAAGTAATTGCCGGGCCACGCCGCGCCGGCGCACCAGCGGATCGACGGTGATCGCCTGGAGTTCGGCCTCGAACGGCAAGCGATAAAGGATGGCATGACCGACCAGCGCGCCGCACTCGCCATGCGCACCCCAGCATTCGGCATGACCGTCGTCGAGCGCCTCGCTGAGCCACGACTCGCGCCAGGGGTGCGCCTGTCCCAGTTGCTCGAGCTCGGTCAGCGCATCGATATCGCCCGGAGTCAGCCTGCTCAGCCGTAGCTCAGTCATCAGCCGCTCCACCATCGTCCGCCCTGCCGTCATCGACGCGGCCCGCGCCGCGATGCCAGGCCTCGCGCCACTTCGCCAGCAGTGGCAGCAGCGCGCGCTTGGCGTCGGCCGATGCCGTCAACTCATCCAGCGCGGGGCCGCACCAGGCGGGAATCTCGAGCAGCCGACTTTGACCCTCGACAATCTCCAACACTCGCTCCAACTCGTCATGCGCGCCGAACAACAGCAGCCGCTCGGGCTGCCAACCGCGCCGCCGCCGGCCCTCAATGAAGGCGCGCAGCCCCTCGCGGGCCTCCTCGAACGGCGCCTGCGCCGGGATATCGTCCATCAACGGCCAACGAAAAGCGTCGAACACGGGCGGTTGCGCGGTTTCGATGGCGGCGGCCTTGAACAGGTTGGTCAGCAGCCGCTGGGCATCCGCCGACGGTGTAGCGTCACTAACCTGCAAGACCAGCCAACGGCCCTCGAGCGCAGCGACCTGCAGCGTGAAGCGCAGCGCCTCGCCGGGGGGCTCTGCCTCCCTGGCCGGCACGTCGGCTGATGGTTCCGCGGCTCCCGAGGACACTTCCGGTTCGGCGGCAGGTTCGCCCAGCAGCGCCCGGGCACGCTTGACCGGCGAGCCGGTGGGCCGCGATAACGGGGTAGCCTCAGCCGGCGCGGCCGGCTGCGGTGTCGCTTGCGCGGCAGCCTCGTCGGCATCCTCGAGCAGCGCATGCAGGCGTTTTGCCGGCGGCTGGCGTGGTTCGACGGGCGCTTGCTGCCACTCGCAGCGCGACGTTTCCAGGGCGTTGGGTAGCCGATAGCGGCTGACCCAGGCGGTCAGCCCCATCGCCTCCAGATATTGCGAACGTTGCGGTTCGCCCACCGGCCCAGCGGCCGAGTCAGTGACCACTGCCGCCCCGGCAATTGGGCGAATCGGGGCGCGCGTTGCCGCGTGCCTGCCATTCGTCCGGGGTATACAGGTGCAGAGCCAGGGCGTGGACCGGCCCGGACAACTCGTCGGCCAACGCCGCGTAGATCTGCTGATGACGCTTGACCGGCATCAGCCCGGCGAAACGCTCGGATACCAGCGTGACCTTGAAATGGGTTTCCGAGTCAGCCGGCACATTGTGCATGTGGCTCTCGTTCTCGACGGTCAAATGGACCGGCTCGAGCGAGTTCAGCTTGTCTTCGATTCGTGCCTGAACACTCATGGCGTCTCCTCCCGGGTCGCAAGCGCTTCATTGTAACGTCTAAGCCCCGCGCAGGATAAGCCGCGCAGGACAAGGTACACGCAGTTAAGCCGTGCCGACCCGGCTCGCCAAGGGTATCCGCCACAGGCTCAGCGCCAGGGCCACCACGACGCAGGCGCAGCACAGCCACAACGCCAGCGACAGCGAGCCGAACGACAGCGCCAGCATCACCCCGACCATCGCGGTGCCCAGCGCCTGGCCGAAGGTGCGCACCGAGGCCAGCACGCCGGAAGCGTTGGCGCTGTATTCGAGCGCCACGCTGCCGATCATCTCGCGATTGTTGGGTGCCTGGAAGATGCCGTAGCCGACCCCGCACAGCGCCACCCGCCAGGCGATGTCGCCGGATACCGCCTGCTCGCTGAGCATCGCCAATGACAGCATGCCGAGCAGGAAGATCGTCAGCCCCAGCGACGAGATCAGTGTCGGGTTGAAGCGATCCGCCAGGCGGCCGGCGAACGGGCCGGTCAGCATCAACGCCAGCGGCCAAGGCGTAAACAACACCGCCGCAGCGATCGGGCTCAGCCCCATCACTGTCTGGAACAGGAACGGCAGGCCGACGAACGACGCGCCCTGGGCAATGAACGCCAGCATCGAGATCACCGCCGCCACGCTGAAGCGCGGCTCGCGAAAGATCACCAGCGGCACCAGCGGACTGATCGCCTGGCGTTGCCGCCACACGAACAGCGCCAGGCAGCCGAGGCTCGCCGCGAGCGGCAACAGCGCCGCCGAGCTGGCGTTGCCGTGGCCGACGCGGTCGAGGGCGAACACGAAGCCGCTGACCATGGCCATCGACAGCAACGCCCCGGGCCAGTCGAAGCGCCCCGCCTCGGGCGCCTCGCGGGGTAGCGCGCGCAGTGCCAGGGCCAGCGCAGCGATGCCAATCGGCACATTGATGGCGAACAGCCACGGCCAGCTTGCCAGATACAGGATGCCGCCACCCAGCGACGGCCCGAAGGCGATGCCGAAGGCCACCACCAGCGCGCCCAGCCCGATCGCCGAACCCAGCAGGCGCGGCGGAAAGATCACCCGGTACATCGACGGGCCGATGCTCAGCATCGCCGCCGCGCCAACACCCTGCACCATCCGCGATACCACCAGCCATTCGAAACTGCGCGACAGCGCACAGGCCAGCGAGGCCAGCGTGAACACGCCCAGCCCACCGATATACAGCCGATGGCGGCCGATCAGCCGGCTCAGCGCGGCGAATGCCAGCAACGTCGAGGCGCTGACAAGTTGATAGATGTTGGTAATCCACACCGCGCGGGATTCGCTGACATCGAGTTCATGCGCCATGGTCGGCAGCGCGATGTTGACGATGCCGCCGTCGAACACCGCCATCAGGGTGCCAAGCACCAGTACCAGCATCGCCAGGCGGCGCTGCGGACCGGGCAGACCGGTATCGCCGGGACGGGTTTCGAACAGCCGGCCCATCAGCATGTCGGACGACGCCGACCACCGACCGGCGCAAGCGAAATGGGCTCAGGGATGCAGCGGGGATAGCTCAAGCGACTCACCGACGCTCTCAGTCCTCGTCGGTTTCGAGCAGCAGTTCATCGTCGATATCGGAAATCTCGATGGGCTCGTCGTCCTCGAGGTCTAGCGCCAGGTAGCTGTGCTCGACCACCACGAAACGTTCGAACAGCGCCCAGTTGAGGCTATCGGGCCATTGCCGGGTGTCTTCCTCCCAGGCCCGCAGCTCGTTCTCGAGGATATCCATGTGACGCTCGCGCACATAGGCGGCCAGCGCTTCCGGGGTGTCCATCTCGGGGATCAGGTAGACGGTGCTTTCCCGATCGATGTCATCGAGGGTCAGGTCGTCCTCGCCGACAGTCGGCTCCAGCGAATTGACCCAGTCGACGAACGCCTGGGTAGGCTTGACGCTCAGCGCGGAACGGTTGAGCAGTTTCATCGTCACTCTCTCCTCGACAGATGGGCCTCGACAGACGGGCTCCTCGACAGATGACTTTCCGGATGGAAAGACCTCGGCAGACTTGTCCGGGAACGCTTGGCGAAGCGGCAGCAGTGTCTCGACGCGCGCGGCACGCCGTCGAAACGCCGCTCATTATGGGCGCTCGCGGCGCCGCTTACCAATCATTCCGTCGACCGTTACGGGGCCAGGCTATTCCGGGCGCATGGCGGGAAACAGCATCACATCGCGGATCGAGGCGCTGTCGGTGAACAGCATCACCAGCCGGTCGATACCGATGCCCTCGCCGGCGGTGGGCGGCAGGCCGTATTCCAGCGCGCGCACGTAGTCGGCATCGTAGTACATCGCCTCATCGTCGCCGGCCTCCTTCTCGGCGACCTGGGCGGCAAAGCGCTCGGCCTGGTCCTCGGCGTCATTGAGCTCGGAGAAGCCGTTGGCGATCTCGCGACCGCCGACGAAGAACTCGAAGCGCTCGGTGACGAAAGGATCGCTGTCCTTGCGCCGCGCCAACGGGCTGAACCTCGGTCGGATAATCGGTGATGAAGGTCGGCTGCATCGAGGCGATGCTCGACGGTCTTCTCGAAGATTTCGATCTGGACCTTGCCCAGCCCCCAGCCGTCCTTGACGTCGATATCCAGACGCTCGGCGATTTGCCGCGCAGCGGCCTCGTCGGCCAGCTGACTCGGCATGAATGTCCGGGTTGTACTCGAGGATGGCGTCGAACACGCTCAGCCGACGCAGCGGCTGGCCGAAGTCGTACTCGTAGCTCTCCAGCACCGTGCCTTCGGCGTCGCGCACCGTGTTGGTCACGGTGGTGGTGCCCAGCACCCGACGGGTCGACCTCGCGCAGCATGGCCTCGGTGAGGTCCATCAGCTCGTGATAATCGGCGTAGGCCTGATAGAACTCGATCATGGTGAACTCGGGGTTGTGCCGGGTCGACAGCCCCTCGTTGCGGAAGTTGCGGTTGATCTCGAAGACCCGCTCGAAGCCGCCTACCACCAGCCGCTTGAGATACAGCTCCGGTGCAATACGCAGGTACATGTCGATGTCCAGCGCATTGTGGTGGGTGATGAAGGGCCGCGCCGTGGCGCCACCGGGGATCGGCTGCAGCATCGGCGTCTCGACTTCCATGAAGCCGTGCTCCTCGAAGAAGCTGCCGCATGGCACTGATCACCCCGGCGCGGGTCTCGAAGACCCGGCGCGAATCGTCGTTCATGATCAGGTCGACGTAGCGCTGGCGGTAGCGCGCCTCGATGTCGGTCAGGCCGTGGAACTTGTCCGGCAGCGGACGCAGGGACTTGGTCAGCAGACTGGGCCTCGTCCATCTTGACGTACAGATCGCCCTTGCCGGACTTGTGCACGGTCCGCGTGCGGCGACGATGTCGCCGATGTCCCAGCCCTTGACGTTCTCGAGCACCGCCTCGGGCAGGCCTTTCTTGTCGACGTAGAGCTGGATCTGCCCCGTGACGTCCTGGAGCACCATGAAACGGCCCACGCTTGCGCATGATGCGCCCGGCGACCGCCGCCTGACGGCCCAGCGTCTCGAGTTCTTCCTTGTCCTGGTCGCCCAGTTCGGCGTGCAGCTCGGCGGTAGGCTGTCGCGGCGGAAGTCGTTGGGAAAGGCGCTTCCGCCCTGCGGCCGCCTGCTCGCGGCGCGCGGCCAGCTTGGCGCGACGCTCGGCGATCAGGCGGTTCTCGTCCTGGGCCTCGGCGGGATGATTGCGGGTTGTCCTGATCTCGCCATGGTCGTCTGTGCCTATTCGAAAGTCGTCTTACAGCCCTTGCTTCAGGCTGGCCTCGATGAACGGTCCAGATCCCCGTCGAGCACCTTCTCGCAGTTGCTCGACTGTACGCCGGTGCGCAGATCCTTGATCCGCTGGTCGTCCAGCACGTAGGAGCGGATCTGGCTTCCCCAGCCGATATCGGCCTTCGCGTCTTCGGCTTCCTGCTTGGCGGCATTGCGCTTTTGCATCTCCAGCTCCTACAGCTTGGCCTTCAACTGCTTCATGGCGGAGTCGCGGTTGGCGTGCTGGCTGCGCTGGCTCTGGCAGGCGACGACGATCCCGGTGGGCTCGTGGGTGATGCGCACCGCCGAGTCGGTCGGGTTGACGTGCTGGCCGCCGGCGCCGCTGGAGCGATAGGTATCGGTACGCAGGTCGGCGGGGTTGATGTCGACCTCGAAGCTGTCGTCGATCTCCGGCGACAGGAACACCGAGGCGAACGAGGTGTGGCGGCGACCGCCGGAGTCGAACGGGCTCTTGCGCACCAGCCGATGCACGCCGGTCTCGGTACGCAGCCAGCCGAAGGCGTACTCGCCCTGAACGTGCAGGGTCGCCGACTTGATGCCGGCCACCTCGCCGGTGGAGAGCTCGACGATATCGGTCTTGAAGCCGTGGTGCTCGCACCAGCGCAGATACATCCGCAGCAGCATGTTGGCCCAGTCCTGGGCTTCGGTGCCGCCCGAGCCGGCCTGGATGTCGAGATAGGCGTTGTTGGCATCCATCTCGCCGGAGAACATGCGCCGGAACTCGAGCTTCTCGAGCGCCGCTTCGAAGCTGGTCGAGCTCCTTGCGGATCTCGTCGACGGTGTCGTCGTCCTCCTCCATCACCGCCAGTTCCAGCAGGTCGGCGTTGTCGCCGAGACCCTGATCCAGCTGGTCGATGGTGGCGACGATCTGCTCGAGCGTGGCGCGCTCCTTGCCCAGCTTCTGGGCATGGTCCGGATCGTTCCAGACGTCCGGATTCTCGAGTTCGCGGGTGACCTCTTCTAGCCGATCCTTCTTCTCGGCATAGTCAAAGATACCCCCTCAGGACATCTGTCCGTGCGGACAGGTCCTTGATCTGCTGATTGATCGGATTGATCTCTTGCATGGTCATCCTGTGTCGGCGTGCGGTGACTCTCAGTCAACGCGCAGTAAAAACGCTGCAGTCAGAGGCGCCGGGCAAAAACCCGGCGCACGAGAAAGGACCGACATTGTAGCCAAACCGGGCAGAACCGTCATCCTGCCACGCCGGGCGCGAAGCTTCTCCGGCGACAAGTACCGCCAACCGGTGATCGGCGTGTACGCCCCGGCACAAAGCGGCTATGCATAATCCGAAAAGCCATATTCAAAATTCGCAATGGACATCGCCCCGGCGCAGCGAGATGGTCTGACAAGTTCGTGACATTAGCGAGTCTGCTAAGAAATTCCAAAGGCTCAGCCGCCATCGCGACAACAACAACCATCCAGGACTCGATATGCATTTCAAACGTCGTTCGCTGATCGCCGCCATCGCCCTGTCTTCCGGCTTGATAGCCAGCCCGCTGTATGCCGAAACCCTGAATATCGGGGTCATGGGCGAGCTCGCCTCCTTCGATACCTCGCAGGTCTCCGGCGGGGTGTGGGAATCGCAGATTCTCATGGACGTCTACGAGGGCCTGCTCAAGGAAGACCCCGAAGGCGAAGTCATGCCCGGCATGGCCACCGACTGGGAGGTCTCCGAAGACGGCAAGACCTATACCTTCCATCTGCGCGAGGACGCCAAGTGGTCGGATGGCGAGCCGGTCACCGCCGAGGACTTCGTGTTCGGCTGGCAGCATCTCATCGATCCGGCCAGCGCCTCGAAATATGCCTACCTGCTCTATCCGATCAAGAACGCCGAAGCGATCAACACCGGCGACAAGCCGCTCGATGCGATCGGCGCCGAATCGCTGGACGGCGGCAAGACCCTCAAGGTCAGCCTCGAGTCGCCGACGCCGTTCTTCCTGCAGCTGCTGACCCATTACACCGCCTACCCGGTGCCCAAGCATGTCGTCGACGAGTACGGCAAGCAGTGGGTCAAGATGGACAACATCGTCACCAACGGCGCCTTCAAGCCGGTCGAATGGATCTCGCAGTCGCGCATCAGCGTCGAGAAGAACCCCGAGTACTATGACGCCTCCGACGTCTCGCTGGACGGCGTCAATTACTTCACCACCGAGGATCGCAACGCCGCCATCTCGCGTTTCCGCGCCGGCGAGCTGGATATCATCCGCGACTATCCCTCCAGCCGCTATCAATGGCTGAAGGACAACCTGCCGGACGCCACCCACCTGAGTCCGATGCTGGGTTCCTACTACTACGTGCTCAACAACCGCGAGGGCCGACCGACCTCCGACGAGCGCATGCGCGAAGCGCTCAACCTGGTGGTACGCCGCAAGGTGCTTTCCGAACAGATCATGGCCGGCAGCTTCAAGGATGCCTACTCGCTGGTCCCGCCGGGCACCAGCCATTACGACGTCCAGCACATGGACGGCGTCGACGGCGATTACCAGGCACGCCTTAACAAGGCCAAGCAGTTGATCAAGGACGCCGGCTACGGCCCCGATAACCCCTTGAACCTGCAACTTCGCTACAACACCTCCGACGAGCACAAGAAGATCGCCATCGCCCTGGCGGCGATGTGGAAACCGCTCGGCGTCAATATCGAGATGACCAACGCCGAGGCTACCGTGCACTACCAGACCATCCAGGAAGGCGACTTCGACATCGCCCGGGCCGGCTGGATCGCCGACTACAACGATGCCGAGAACTTCCTGACCCTGCTGCGCAGCGGTGTCGGCAACAACTACGGCGCCTACTCCAACCCCGAGTACGACAAGCTGCTCGACCAGGCCGCCAATACGCTGGATCTCGACAAGCGCCAGCAGCTCCTGCAGCAGGCCGAGAACATGGCGCTCGACGACTACGCCCTGGCGCCCCTGCTGTACTACGTGACGCGCAACCTGGTGAACCCGTCGATCAGCGGCTGGCAGGACAATGCCGAGGATGATCACCCCTCGCGCTGGGTGAACTTCACCGAGTAAGGCACACCCTTTCCACGACGAATCCGCCGCCCCTGCCGGGGCGGCGTGCGGAATACCCCATGCTGATCTATACGCTGAAGCGGCTGTTGCAGGCCATCCCGACGATGCTGGTGGTGATCACCATCTCGTTTTTCCTGATGCGCGTCGCTCCGGGCGGCCCGTTCGACGGCGAGCGCAACCTGCCGCCCGAGATCGAGGCCAACCTCATGGCGGCCTACCATCTCGACGAGCCGTTGCCGATGCAGTACCTGCGCTACATGGGCAATCTGCTGCAGGGCGATTTCGGGCCGTCATTCAAGTACAAGGACTTCTCGGTCACCGAGTTGATCGCCCAAGGGCTTCCCGGTGAGCTCGAGATCGGCGGCCTGGCGATCCTGCTCGCGTTGTTGGTCGGCCTACCGCTGGGGATAGCCGCCGCATTGCGACGTAATTCGGCCGATCGACTATACGGTCATGAGCGTGGCGCTGGCCGGCATCGCGGTACCCAACTTCGTCATCGCGCCGATCCTGGCGCTGGTCTCGGCGTGTTGCTCGCCTGGCTGCCGGCCGGCGGCTGGAATGGCGGGCGCTGCCCAACCTGGTGCTGCCGGTGATCGCCCTGGCGATGCCAGCAGATCGCCTACATCGCGCGGATGATGCGCGCCAGCATGATCGAGGTGCTGGGCAGCCACTACATCCGCACCGCGCGGGCCAAGGGGCTTTCCGAGCGCCAGGTGATCTGGCGCCATGCGATACGCCCGGCGCTGCTGCCGGTGATCTCGTACCTGGGACCGGCGATCGCCGGGATCATCACCGGCTCGGTGGTGATCGAGCAGATCTTCGGCATTCCCGGCATCGGCCGCTACTTCGTGCAGGGCGCGCTCAACCGCGACTACACCCTGGTGATGGGCACGGTGGTGTTCTACGGCGCGCTGATCGTGCTGATGAACCTGCTCGTCGACCTGATCTATTCCGCGCTCGATCCGCAAATCCGCTATGACGACTGACCGGCCAGGGATGCAACGCCATGACCACTGATACCACGCCCTATAACGGCCACAACATGCCGGCGGGCGGCCCGCAATCCGCCCGCTGAGCCCGACCCCGAAGCCGGCGCGGTCGCCGGCGAGAGCCTCGGCCGGGACGCCTGGCGGCGCCTCAAGCAGAACAAGGCGGCGATGGTCAGCCTGATACTGCTGATCGCGATCGCCGCGGCCTGCCTGCTCGGCCCCTACCTGCTGCCCTGGCGGCTCGCCGAGTCGACTGGAGCGCCTTCAACGCCGCGCCGAGCCTCGAGGGCGGGCATTGTTGGCACCGACGCCAACGGCCGCGACCTGCTCATCCGCATGCTCTACGGCGGCCGCGTGTCGCTGTCGGTGGCGCTGGTGGCGAGCTTGGTCAGCCTGGTGATCGGGGTGCTCTATGGCGCCATCGCCGGCTATCGTCGGCGGGCGCGCTGGACGGCTACATGATGCGCATCGTCGACATCATGTACTCGCTACCGTTCATGTTCTTCGTCATCCTGCTGATGGTGTTCTTCGGGCGCAACATCGTGCTGATGTTCGTCGCCATCGGCGCGGTCGAATGGCTCGACATGGCGCGCATCGTGCGCGGCCAGACGCTGGCCCTCAAGCAGCGCGAGTTCGTCGAGGCCGCCCATGCGCTGGGCGTCGCGCCGATCGCAAGATCGTCGCCCGCCACATCGTGCCCAACGCCTGGGCCCGGTGATCGTCTTCGTCACGCTGACCGTGCCCAAGGTCATCCTGCTCGAGAGTCTTCCTGTCGTTCCTGGGGCTCGGCGTGCAGGAGCCGATGACCAGCTGGGGCGTGCTGATCTCCGAAGGCGCCGACATGATGCAGAGCGCACCGTGGCTGCTGCTGGTGCCGTCGCTGTTCCTGGCGCTGACCCTGTTCTGTCTCAACTTCCTCGGCGACGGCCTGCGCGACGCCTTGGATCCCAAGACCCGTTAGGAAAACAACATGTCCGACACGCTACTCGAAATCGACAACCTGACGGTCGACTTCCAACTGCCCACCGGCACGGTCTCCGCGGTCAAGGGCGTGAGCTTTTCCATCCAGTCCGGCGAGACGCTGGCGCTGGTCGGCGAATCGGGTTCCGGCAAGTCGGTGTCATCGACCGCCGCGATGCGCCTGCTGCCCGAGCTGGCCCAGACGTCCGGCGCTATCCGCTTCAAGGGCGAGGATCTGTTGAGCGTCACCCCCAAGCGCATGCGGCGCATTCGCGGCAATGCGATCTCGATGATCTTTCAGGAGCCGATGACCTCGCTCAACCCGCTGCAGCGCATCGGCCGGCAGATCGCCGAAGTGCTGGAAAAGCACCGCGGGCTCAAAGGCAAGCAGGCGCGCACCAAGGTCATCGAACTGCTCGAGCAAGTGGGTATTCCCGAGCCCGCCCGGCGCATCGACAGCTACCCCTACGAGCTTTCCGGCGGCCAGCGCCAGCGAGTGATGATCGCCATGGCACTGGCCTGCGAGCCGGAGCTTTTGATCGCCGACGAACCGACCACCGCGCTCGACGTCACCGTTCAGGCGCAGATCCTGGCGCTGCTCAAGGACCTTCAGGCGCGCTACGGCATGGCGATCCTGTTCATCACCCACGACCTGGGGATCGTCCGTCACTTCGCCGACCGGGTGTGCGTGATGCGCCGCGGCGAGCTGGTCGAAAGCGGCACCACCGCCGAAGTGTTCGGCAATCCGCAACACGACTACACGCGCATGCTGATCGATGCCGACCCGCATGGTCGCAAGGCACCGGTCGACGAGACACTGCCGGTACTGCTCGAGGCCAAGGACGTGCGTGTGCGCTTTGCGCTCAAGAAGCGCCTGTTCCGCGACAGCGAATACTTCGAGGCGGTGCGCGGCATCGACCTGACCCTTCGCCGCGGGCAGACCGTGGGCATCGTCGGCGAGTCCGGCTCGGGCAAGTCGACGCTCGGCCGGGCGTTGCTGCGGCTGCTCAAGAGTCGCGGCGACATTCGCTTCGACGGCACTGACATCGCCAATCTCGACACCAGCGGCATGCGACCGCTGCGCTCGCGCATGCAGGTGGTCTTCCAGGATCCTTTCGGCTCGCTGTCGCCGCGCATGACCGTCGGCGAAGTGATCAGCGAGGGGCTGCGCGTGCACCATCCCGAGCTCAACCGGCGCCAGCGAGAAGCGCAGGTGATCGAGGCGCTCAAGGAGGTCGCGCTCGACCCGGCGATGCGCAACCGTTACCCGCACGAATTCTCCGGCGGCCAGCGCCAGCGTATCGCCATCGCTCGGGCGCTGGTGCTCAAGCCGGAATTCCTGCTGCTCGACGAGCCCACCTCGGCGCTGGACCGCTCGGTACAGGTGACGGTGATCGACCTGCTGCGCGACCTGCAACAGAAATACGATCTGACCTACCTGTTCATCAGTCACGATCTTTCGGTGGTACGCGCGCTGGCCGACACCGTACTGGTGATGAAGGAGGGCCAGGTGGTCGAACAGGGCCCCACCGAAGCGATCTTCGCCAACCCGCGCGAGCGCTACACCCAGGAGCTGATGAGGGCCGCCTTCGTCGACGCCGCCGCCTGAACCCAGCCACAAGAAAGCCATCCACAAAAAACCCGGCCACTCGGCCGGGTTTTTTGTTACTCAGATCCCCCTTAGAAGCGATAGGTCGCCTGCGCACCGAAACCCTGAACCGAGTTGTCGTAATCGGCCTGATAGGAGCCACGCGAAGCGGAGGCCTCATCGACCGGCGCGGTAGCCTCGTCGATATAGGTGTAGGCGACATCGATGGACAGGTCCGAGATCGGTGTCCAGCCGGCGCCCAGCGAGTAGATCGTGCGATCACCAGTGGGCACGCGCACGGTGCGCACCTCGTCGCTGATCGGCGAATCATCATAGGCCACACCGGCACGTACGACCCACGCCGGCGACAACTGGTAGGCAGTACCTACCGCATACTGCCAGGCGTCGTCGTAGTCTTGAGCTTCATCGACGCTTACTCCAAGGCCGTTCTCCACCGTCAAGCGATCGAAACTGCTCCACTTGACCAGCGCCGCGCCGGCCATCACCTTCCAGCGATCATTGACGTCATGGGTCACCGAGAAATCGATGGTTTCCGGCAGGGTGATATCCAGCGACGCATCACTATTGCCGCTGAACGTTGTCATGGCGCCGCCTGTCGCATTGGCCAATCGCGAATTGAAGACGTTGCGAGCCTTCAGGTCACCCTCGAGTTCATAATCGACATCGGAACGGTAAGTAACACCGAAGGTGGTCGATTCGAGCGGCCGGTACATCAGACCGAAGGTGAAGCCCCAGGCCTCGTCGTCGCCCTGGATATTGACACCTCCATCACCTTGTGGATTCGAAAGAGGCGGCGCGGCCGAACCGTCCGCCGTGGCGCTCTCCAGCTCGCCCTCGATGCGGTTGTAGGTAAGCCCGAAACCGGCCGAGAACTGGTCGTTGAACTTGACCGACAGCGTCGGCTGGACCGTGATGACCTCGACGTCGCTGTAGTTGCCGAAGTAGCGTCCCTCGAAATCATCCTCGTAGTCGGTGATCACCCCGAACGGCGCATAGACCCCCAGGCCAAAATGCAGATGATCGTTGATCGGCTGAACGAAATAACCGAAGGGCACCGTCTTGCCGGGCACCATGTCGCCGTCATTGGAGGCGGGGACGACCGGGGTCCCCAGCGCCGTGGTACCGCTAGCGTTATTGATATCACTATCGACATCGAGGTAAGTCGCGCCGGCAGTAATCTGGGCGCGATCGAGAAACGACATGCCCGCCGGGTTGCCGAAGACGATCGAGGCATCGGTGACGTTCGAGGTGCGCCCGGCAAACGCCGTGCCCTGCGAGCTGACACTCTGTTCGTTGAGCTGGAAACCGCCAGCCGCGGCCTGTCCCGAGATCAGCGCCGCTGAGGCAGCGGCGATCGCGATGGCAAGCTTGTTGATCTTGTTGTGCATGATGTTCTGTTCCCTATTCTTGATGACACTGGCGTAATGGTGTGCCTCGTACCAGGCAATGGCAGTCTTAGTCGTTTTGGCTGATCGGTGAAACCAAGTCAAGAACAAACGGCCGTTTTAATTCTTGAGGGCACCTATCCATTAGTCGAACGCCAAAACGCCCCCCTCGCCAGGCCGCGTGACACGCCGGATAGCGCTGAATCACTGCTGTCCGCTTGGCTGTTCGCCGATCCTCCATCCCTTGCCCTTGACCTATGTGTTACCCCTAGGTTCTAGACTCCTGTCAAGAGCCTGCCCAGGAGGCACCATGAAAGTCATCGAACTGGCCCGCAACGCCGGCGTCACCGCCGAGACGGTGCGCCACTATACCCGCGAAGGATTGCTTCGCCCCGCGCGTGATCCGAATAACGGTTACCAACGCTATGGCGAAGATTCGCTGACCCGGCTGCGCTTCATCCAACGCGCCCGCACGCTGGGCTTCAGTCTCAAGGAGATCGGCGAGATCCTCGGTCATGCCGATCATGGCGATTCGCCGTGCCCCATGGTGCGCGACCTGCTCGCCGCGCGTCTGCCCGAGATCAAGCAGCGCATCAGCGAGCTCGAGCAGCTGGCCGCGCGCATGGAGAACGCCTTGGGCAATTGGGCCGACATGCCCGATGGCGCGCCCGACGGCAATACCATCTGCCAGTTAATCGAACACTGGAACCAGCCGCGCCAGCCAAGCGAGGAGCATTCATGAGCGAGACCGTGCAACATCGTGCCACCACGTGGTCGCTGGCGCTCGATGGGCTGACCTGCAATGGCTGCGTGGCGCGAACCCGGCGCGCCCTCGAGGCGCTGGACGAGCGGGCCGGCATCGAGCTCGATACCCGCCTGGCACGGGTTACCACCGAACACGGCATCGATGAGGTCATCGCGGCGATCAACGACGCCGGTTTCGATGCCGCCCCTACTGACGGCGCGCCCCACGCCTTCGTTACCCAGGGCGTCAGCTGCCAGGGCTGCGTCGGCAAGATCCGTCGCGCCATCCAGGATCGCGACACCGCGGCGACAGTCGAGGGCGATCCTGCTTATCAGTGGCTGACAGTCGACAGCCAACTGGATTCCGAGTCGTTGCTCGCCGCGATTAGCGAGGCCGGCTACACTGCCGAGCCGGCGCGCTTCGAAAAACATACGCGCCATGTGCCCGGCATGTCCTGCCAAGGCTGCGTCAAACGCATGCGCGAGGCCATCCTGGGCCGTGACCCACTGGCCCGTGTCACGGGCGAGCCGAGCGCTCAGCGCCTGGATGTCGACAGCTATCTGCCGGACGGCCTGCTCGACGCCACCCTGAACGAGGCTGGCTATCCGGCCGGCTCCATGGAGGCTGGCGCGCCGGATGGCGACGCGACACAAGCCACCGACGAGCCGGCTCCTCAAGCCGATCCCCCGCGTGCCGACACTGACGCCTCCGAACAGGCCGCTTCGCAGCCGCGCCAGAGCGTCGAGCTGGCGTTGTCGGGCATCACCTGCGCCAGCTGCGTGCGGGCTATCCAGCAGGCGCTCGATGGAGTCGCCGGCGTCGAGCACGCCGCGGTCAATTTCGCCAGCCGCACCGCCACCGTCAGCGGGCGCGTCTCGACCTCGGCGCTGATCGATGCCGTGGAATCAGTCGGCTACGGTGCGGAAGTGGTCGAGGACATCGAGCGCGGCGAGGCCAAGCGCGAGGACAACGAGGCTCGCGAATATCGCCAACGCCTGCGCGACACCGCCATCGCTCTGGTCCCCGGGCTCGTCCTGATGGCATTGATGCTGTTCCATCATCCGGTACTCGAGGGCGGCGAGCGTTGGGTCTGGGTCGCGGTAGGCCTGGGAACCCTGGGCGTGCTGGCAAGTGCCGGGCGAGTGTTCTTCGTCGGCGCGCTCAAGGCCTTCCGTCACCACCAGGCCAACATGGACATGCTGGTGGCGCTGGGCACCGGCGTCGCCTGGCTCTACTCGATGGTCGTCGCGCTGGCTCCCGGCCTGTTCCCCGAGGCCGCCCGGGCACTGTACTTCGAGGCCTCGCTGATGATCGTCGGGCTGATCAACGTCGGCCAGGCGCTCGAGGTGCGCGCCCGCGGGCGGACTTCACAGGCCCTCAAGCACCTGCTCGACCTGCGCCCGCGCACCGCCCGGGTGATCCGCGACGGCCAGGAGCAGGATATCGCCATCGATGAGGTCGTCGAGAACGACTGGCTGCGCGTACGTCCCGGCGAGCGTCTGCCGGTCGACGGCGAAGTTGTCGAGGGCGAAAGCTTCGTCGACGAATCGACGCTCACCGGCGAGCCGATGCCGGTTGCCAAGCGAGTGGGTGACGAACTGGCCGCCGGCACGGTGAACGGCAAGGGTACGCTGGTCTACCGGGCCACCCGGGTCGGAGCGCATACGCGACTTTCGCGGATCATCGAGCAGGTCCGCAATGCCCAGAACTCGCGCCCGCCGATCAGCCGGCTGGCCGACCGGGTCGCGGCGGTGTTCGTGCCTGCGGTGATGATCATCGCGGTGATCACCGCGCTGGTCTGGTTCAACGTCGGCCCCGAGCCGCGCCTCATCCACATGCTGGTCGCCGCGACCAGTGTGCTGATCATCGCCTGCCCCTGCGCGCTGGGTCTGGCCACGCCGATCTCGACCATGATCGGGGTCGGCAAGGCCGCCGAGTACGGCGTGCTGATCCGCTCGGGCGAGGCGCTGCAGACTGCCAGCCGCCTGACCACGCTGGTGGTCGACAAGACCGGCACGCTAACCGAGGGTCGCCCACGCGTTACCGACTGGCGGACGTTCGGCGACGACAGCCAGGCATTGAGTGCGGCGCTGGCACTGGAGCGTGGCTCCGAGCATCCGTTGGCCACCGCGCTGGTCGCCTTCGCCGAGGAGCGTCAGGCCGCGGCAGCCAAGATCAACGACTTCAGCTCGCTGACCGGTCGCGGTGTCAGCGCTCTCGGCGATGGCGGCGCACGGCTAGTGCTGGGCAACGCCGCGCTGATGCACGACGAAGGCATCGACCTGACAGCCGCCAGCGACGACATCGCGGGTTACGAGGCACAGGCCAACACGGTGGTCTACCTGGCCATCGACGGTACGCTGGCGGCATTGTTCGCGATCGCCGACCCGCTGCGTGACGATGCCGTGGCGGCGATCGAGCGTCTCAAGCGCGAAGGGCTCAAGGTGGTGATGCTCACCGGCGACGCGGCGCCTACCGCGCAAGCGATCGCCCGCGAAGCGGGCATCGATGACTTCCACGCCGGCCTGCTGCCCGAAGACAAGCACGCCGCCGTCGAACGCCTGCAGGCGTCGGGCGAAGTGGTCGGCATGGTCGGCGACGGCATCAACGACGCCCCGGCCCTGGCCCGCGCCGATGTAGGCTTTGCCATCGGCCAGGGCACCGACGTGGCCATCGAGTCGGCGGGCATCGCGCTGATGCGCGATTCGCTGCACGGCGTGGCCGACGCCATCGCCATCAGCCGCGCCGCGCTTGCCAATATCAAGCAGAACCTGTGGGGCGCGTTCGGCTACAACGCCCTGGGCATTCCGATCGCCGCCGGGGTTCTCTATCCGGCCACCGGGATGCTGCTGTCGCCGGTGATCGCCGCCCTGGCGATGTCACTGTCATCGGTAACCGTGGTCAGCAATGCCAACCGGTTGCGGCTGTTCAAACCCGGCAGCTCGAAGGAGAAAACATGAGCTCTGCTCGTCAATCTCGCCGGCCTCATGCTGATCGCGGCCATCGCCTGGTGGTTCTGGATGCCTCGGGGCTAACTCGGGACTAAAGTCCGACGCACGATGCGGATTGACTCCGAGCGCCCCACAAATTAGCATGCTAATATTCGTTGCGTAGTTTCCTTGGCAACATCCGCTCGGGTGTTGCCTTTTTTATCAGTCTTTCTCCGCTCTCGCTTATCGATCCAAACAGAATCGCTGTTGCTATGCTGTAAGAGCATTCAGCAAGGGATTAGAGCGTATGCCGACCCTCAACGGCGTCCTAGAGACGGCGCTGTATGTCGCCGACATGCAGCGCGCCCGTGACTTCTTCGAGACGGTGATGAGGCTTGCGCCGTTCACCGCCGATCATCGCTTCACCGCCTACGATGTCGGCAACCAAACGGTGCTGCTGCTGTTTCTGCATGGCGAGACCCAGCAGACCGTGATCCTCCCGGATGAGATGGGCACCATCCCACCGCATGACGGCGAGGGCCGAGTGCACATGGCGCTGGCCATCGGCGTCGACCAGCTCGATGCCTGGGAGACGCAACTGCACGAGCATGGTATCGAGATCGAAGGCCGCACCCACTGGCCGCGCGGCGGCGAGAGCCTCTACTTTCGCGACCCGGATGATCATCTGCTGGAACTGGCCACCCCCGGCGTGTGGCCGAGTTACTGAGCGCTCGCCGCCCGCGCTCAGCTCACGGCGACATAACGCCCGGGGCGATGGTTGAGCGCCACCACCAGATTGAGCATCAGCGCACCCAGCACCGATAGCGCGACACGCTCTGGTGCCACCACCAGGCATCCGGCGAGCATGATCAACGCGTCGACGCCGAGCTGAAAGTAACCGGCGTTGACCAGCCCGCGATCCTGCAGGTAGAGCGCCAGGATATTGACGCCGCCCAGACTCGCCCGATGACGGAACAGGACCAGCATGCCTACCCCGATCAAGGCGCCACCCGCGACGGCCGCATAGAGCGGTTGGATGGCGGTCAGGTCCAGCCAGCGTGGCGTGAGCCAGGCGAACAACGACAGCAAGGCAATGGCCGTGAAGGTGCGCAGGGTGAACGACCAGCCCATGCGCCGGATGGCAAGGTAGTAAAACGGCAGATTGATGACGAAGAACGCCGCACCGAATGGCCAGCCGCTGGCGTACTGCAGCAGGAAGGCGATCCCTGCGGTACTGCCGGTGAGTAGCGTCGCCTGGCTGTAGAGGGTCACGCCGAGTGCCGCCAGCAGCGTGCCGACCAGCATTGCCAGCGAGTCCTCGTGCCAGCGGTGTTGCGGGGTGGATTCCGCCTCACCGCCTACCCCGTCCTGAGCATCATTCATGAACGATGCACCACGGCATCGAGCGCAACGGCATGCTCGATCATCAGCTGCAACGACTCGCGTCCCTTCCAGCGGTTCCGCGACAGCTTGTAGGCGCAACGCAGACGCGCTCCGAGATCGAAGGCCGGCAGCTCGCCGGGGGTCAGCGCGCGAAACCAGATCGCCCTGACGCTGGCCTGGCCCTGGCTCAGCGTCAACATCAGGTGGCTGCCATCGGCGCCGACTACCCGCAGGTTGTCGACCAGGAACTCGCCATCGAACAGCGGCGCGTCGAATTCACGGCCGAACGGCGCCAGCCGCTCGAGTTCGTCGAGGGTGGTCAGGCACAGCTGGTCCGCGAGCAACTCGCCGTCGGTGTACACGCAGGGGTACAGCTCGCACTCGCCGAGCTGTTCATCGACCGCCTGACGCAACGCTGCGGAGAATTCCGCGAGGTGTTCATGGGGCACGCCGACGCCCGCCGCACCGCGATGGCCACCGAAGCGCGGCAACGCATCCGGCGCCAGTTCGAAGGCACGCTGCAAGGCATCGCGCAGGTGCAGGCCGTCGATCGAGCGCCCCGATCCGGTGAGCATGCCCGGCGCGACCGCCGGGGTCAGCACCAGCGCCGGCCGCCCGAAAGCCTGAACCAGCCTCGAGGCGACGATGCCCTGCACCCCGGCATGGCCCTGCTCGAGATAGACGATCACCACCCGCGCGCCCTCGGCGAGCTGGGCCATCGCCCGCTCGCGGGCGAGCTCGGTCATGTCGGCCTCGATCGCCTTGCGCGACTGGTTGTCCTGGTCGAGCACCTCGAGGTGTTCGCGCGCGCTGGCATCGTCGGCGGCAAGCATGAAGTGCAGCGCCGCGTAGGGGTCGTCGAGCCGCGAGCGGGCGTTGATCCGCGGGCCCATCTGAAAAGCCAGCGTCTCGGCGTCGAACGGTGTGCTGTCGGCGCCCAGCCGCTCGGCCATCACCCGCCAGCAGGACGACTCCATCCGGTTGATCAGCGTCAGTCCCTGGGTCACCACCGCGCGGTTGATGGCGCTGCCGCCCAGCGAGACGCAATCGGCGACGGTGCCCAGCGCCACGTAGGAGAGCCACGGCGACAACTTGGGCGTCGAGGCGAGGCATGGCCGATCTCGATCAGCACCGCGCGGCTCAGCGACATCAGCAGCCAGGCGACCATGCAGCCGGCGATGGTCGGGTCGGGGAAGCTGCAGTCCTCGCGGGTCGGGTTGATGGTGGCGTAGGCCGAGGCCGGCGGCCCCTCCAGCGGCAAGGCGTGATGATCGCTGACGATGACGTCGATGCCGGCCTCGCGCAGCCGGGCGATGCGCGGCTCGTCCGAGGAGCCGCAGTCGGCGGTGATGATCACGCTGGGCCGCGGCGACAGCGCCAGCGCGCGCTCGACCAGCGGCAGGCTGATGCCGTAGCCGTCGTTGATGCGATGGCCGATCAGGCTGTGCAGTTTATAGGCCGGCACGCCGAACAGCTCGTTCAGAGTGCGCAGGATCACCACGTGCGAGGTGATTCCGTCGACGTCGTAATCGGTAAGGATGCCGATGTGCTCGCCTTCGGCGACCGCCCGGGCGATGCGCTCGGCGCCGCGGCGGGCGTCGACGAGCCGCTCGGGGTGCTCGAGATAGCGCAGGCTGGGCGCGACCAGCGGTTCCAACTCGCCCTGGTAGCCGGCAAGCCGCCCGGCGAGGATGCGCGCCTGCAGTTCGGAAAGCCCCGCCTCGAGCCCGCGCTGATAGAGTGCCGCGTCGCGCGTACGCGCCAGGATGCGCCGGGTCAGCAGATCGCTGTTGGAGGATTCAGACATAGGTTCGGTGCTCACGGCGGGCACGACGGCTCCTTGCGACTCGGTCACGATAGCAGGCTGCAATGGGAAAGGGGCCGCGTGAGGTGGCCCCTGAATGCCGGACGTCGGCTCAGGCGGCCGGCGTGCGGCGATTCTCGGCGACAAATGCTTGCACCGCGGCCAGCTCGGCCGGCAGTACCGCATAGCGCTCCTCGCGCTCGAGCAGGTCGTCCATGTGCGACGGCAGGGGCACGCCGGAAAAACCGGCCTTGACCACCGCATCGGCGAACTTGGCCGGGTGCGCGGTGGCCAGGGTGATCATCGGCGTGGCGGTGTCCACCCGGCAGACCTCGGCGGCGCGATAGCCGGTGGCGGTATGCGGGTCGAGCAGTTCCTTGGTGCGATGATGCGCCTCGCGGATCACCTCGAGGATCGTCGCATCGTCGACGCTGTGGCTGGCGAACTTCTCGCGCAACCTGGCCAGCGGGGCCTCGGCCAGCGCAGTAGGCTCGCGCTGGAAGCGTTCGAGCAGGGCGCGCACCGCCTCACCGTCATGCTCGTAGGCATCGAACAGCAACCGCTCGAAGTTCGACGACACCACGATATCCATCGACGGCGCCAAGGTCGCCGCGAGTTCACGCTTGGTGAAGTCGTTGTCGGCGAGCGTACGGTGCAGGATGTCGTTGGCGTTGGTGGCGATCACGAACTGCTTGACCGGCAGGCCCATCTTGTAGGCCATGTAGCCGGCGAAGAGGTTGCCGAAGTTGGCCGAGGGCACGCAGAAGCTGACCTCGCGGTGCGGCGCGCCGAGTGCCACGCCGGCGGCGACGTAGTAGACGATCTGGGCCATGATCCGCGCCCAGTTGATCGAGTTGACCGCCACCAGCCGCGTGCCGTTGAGGAACTGCTGATCGGCGAAGCTGGCCTTGACCATCGCCTGGGCGTCGTCGAAGTTGCCCTCGATGGCGATATTGTAGACGTTGTCGGCGAGCACCGAGGTCATCTGCCGGCGCTGCACTTCCGAGACGCGGTTGTGCGGATGCAGGATGAAGATGTCGAGATTGTCGCAATGCCGGCAGCCTTCAATCGCCGCCGAACCGGTATCGCCGGAGGTGGCGCCCATGATCACCGCGTGCTCGCCGCGCTTGATGAGGAAGTGATCGAGCATACGGCCGAGCAGTTGCAGGGCGATATCCTTGAACGCCAGGGTCGGGCCATGGAACAGCTCGAGCAGGAAGTGGTTGCTGTCGAGCTGGTTGAGCGGCACCACCGCCTCGTGGCTGAACGTCGCATAGGCGTCGTGGACGATATCGCGGAAGGTCGCGTCGTCGATCTCGCCGCCGACGAACGGCTTCATCACCCGGAAGGCGATTTCGGCGTAGGACAGCCCGGCCATCCCCGCAATTTCATCGTGGGACAGCGTCGGCACGCTTTCGGGCACATAGAGCCCGCCATCGCTGGCCATGCCGGTGAGTACCACGTCTTCGAAGTTGAGCGCAGGCGCCTGCCCACGCGTGCTGATATAGCGCATCGTTGCGTCCCTTGGTCGCCGCCGGGGGCCGGCGTCATTCCCGCCCCGAGCAAAGGCGCAGCCAGGCGGTCTTACCCATCGGGCCGCCTGCCGCCCTGGTTATTCGTCTTCGTTGAGGCTTTCCACGCGGATCCGCGTGACCTGGCCGGCGATGTCCGACAGCGACTCGAGCTGGCGAATCACCTCGTTCATCTGCTTCTCGCGGGTACGGTGGGTGAGCAGGATGATCGGCACCAGCTCGCCCTCGGTGGCTTCCTTCTGGATGATCGCCTCGATCGAGATGCCCTGTTCGGAGAGGATCGTCGCCACCCGCGCCAGCACCCCGGGACGATCCACCGCCAGCAGCCGCAGGTAATAGGCGGTGACGATATCTTCCATCGGCAGGATCGGCAGACTGTCGTCACCCTCGGTGATGCCGCTGAAGGCCAGGTAGGGCACCCGGTAATGGTGCGCGGTGGCGATGTCGCGGGCCACGTCGAGCAGGTCGGCGACCACTGCCGAGGCGGTCGGCTCGGCGCCGGCACCGGCGCCGTAGTAGAGCGTCGGGCCGACGGCATCGCCCATCACCGCGATGGCGTTCTTGACGCCGTGAACGCTGGCCAGCAGCCGCTCCTTGGGGATCAGCGTGGGGTGCACGCGCAGCTCGAGCCCGGCGTCGGTGCGCTTGGAGATCCCCAGGTGCTTGATGATGTAACCCAGGTTGTCGGCCTGCTCGACGTCCTCGGCAGTGATCCGCGAGATGCCCTCGGTGTAGGCCTTCTCGAACTGCAGCGGCACGCCGTAGGCGATCGAGGCGAGGATGGTCAGCTTGTGGGCGGCATCGATGCCCTCGACGTCGAAGGTCGGGTCGGCCTCGGCGTAACCCAGCGCCTGGGCCTCGGCGAGCACGTCCTCGAAGGCCCGGCCCTCGTCGCGCATGTGGGTGAGAATGTAGTTGCCGGTGCCATTGATGATCCCCGCCAGCCACTCGATGCAGTTGGCGCCCAGGCCCTCGCGGATCGACTTGATCACCGGGATGCCGCCGGCCACCGCCGCCTCGAAGGCGACGATCACGCCCTTGTCGTGGGCGGCCCGGAAGATCTCGTTGCCGTGCACGGCGATCAGCGCCTTGTTGGCGGTGACCACGTGCTTGCCATTGGCAATCGCCGTCAGCACCAGCTCGCGGGCGACATCGTAGCCGCCGATCAGCTCGACCAGCACGTCGACGTCGGGGTTCTGCGCCACCTCGAAAATGTCGCCAGTGACCTTGACCCCGGTGGTATCGCAATCGGGATTGTCGCGCCGTGCCGCGACCTGCTCGATGACGATCGGCCGCCCCGCGCGACGCGCAATCTCGTCGGCGTTGCGCATCAACACGTTGAACGTGCCGCTACCGACGGTTCCCAGTCCACAGATGCCCACTCTCACCGGTTTCAACGTCTTGCCCCCTATCTTGTCTGTGTGGTCTGTACGCTATGGATCCGGCCGTTGCGACCGGGTCCCTGTGTCCAACGCGTCCGCTCTCAGCCGGACTTGCGCATTTCCAGGCCAAGCATGTTGACCAGCCGCTCGGCAGGCACGTAGCCCGGCACCATGCGCCCATCGGGCAGCACGATGGCCGGCGTGCCCTGCACGCCCATATCGAGCCCCAGATGATACTGCTCCGGAACCGGATTGTCGCAGTCCGGCGCGTTGGTCGGCGCCTTACCGTTCATGGCCGCGGTGAACGTCTCCTGGCGATTGTCGCTGCACCATACCTGAGCCATCTGACGCGCCCCCGCGGAGCCCAGACCGCTGCGCGGGAAAGCCAGGTATTGGATCTCGATACCCAGCGCGTTGAGCCGCGGCACTTCCTCGTGGAACTTGTGGCAATACGGGCAGGTGACGTCGGTGAAGACCTGGATGACCGCCCGGGGCGTCTCGCTGCCACGGAAGATGATACGTTCGTCTTCAGGCAATTTAGCCAGCCGCTCGGCGCGCTCGGCATTGCCGGCCTGCTGGGTCAGGTTGACCAGGCCTTCCGGCCGATTGGCGATCAGCTCGCCGACGATGAAATGATCGCCGGCAGCATTGCTGTAGAAGGTTTCGCCGCTTTTCAGGCGCACCTCGTAGATGCCCTCCAGCGGGGTCTCGCTGACCCGCTCGACCGGCATCGGCTCGCCCTTGACCACCAGTTTGTCGGCAAGCGCGTCGGCCTCGGACGTTGCCGCCTGGCAATAAGCAGCGATCGACAGGGTGGCGATTGCCAGCAGGCCGGCAAGCAGAGTGCGTGACATTCGATGCATGATTCAACCTCGCGGATGGTGTTCGGCGTGCAGCGCCTCCAGGCGCGCCTGTGCCACATGGGTATAGATCTGGGTGGTCGACAGGTCGCTGTGCCCTAGTAGCAACTGCACGACCCGCAAATTGGCCCCATGATTCAACAAGTGCGTGGCGAAAGCATGGCGCAGCGTGTGCGGCGACAGCGGCTTGTCGATTCCGGCCAGGCGCGCGTAGTGCTTGATGCGGTGCCAGAAGGTCTGGCGGGTCATGAAGCCGTCGCGGCGCCCCGGAAACAACGGTGCCTGGCGACTGTCATTCATCAACTGGCCGCGCCCACCGCGCAGATAGCGCTCGATCCAGCGCTGGGCCTCCTCGCCCATCGGCACCAGGCGCTCCTTGTCGCCCTTGCCCAGCACCCGCACCACGCCCTGGCGCAGATTGATGCTGTCCTGGCGCAGGCCGACCAGTTCGGAAACGCGCAGCCCACAGGCATACAACAGCTCGAGCATCGCCCGGTCACGCAGCCCCAACGGCGTCTCGATATCGGGTGCCTCGAGCAGTCGCTCGACCTCGGCCTCGTCGAGGGTGTCGGGCAACCTGGCGTGAACCCGCGGCAGACGCACCTCCGTCAGCGGGTCAGCATCGCACAATCCCTGGGCCAGCGCCCAGCGGTAAAAGCGCCTGAGGCTCGACAACAGCCGCGCGTTGCTGCGCAACTGATAGCCCGCCCGGCGCCGCGCATCCAGCCAGTCGGGCAACACCTGGCCGCCCGGATCGAGCAGCCCGACATCGCGCTCCGCCAGGCATGCGCACCAGGCCAGCAAGTCATGACGATAGGCACTCAGCGTATGTTCGCTGGCGCCCTGGTCGAGCCACAGGGCATCGAGAAAGCCATCGATCAGTTGAGTGTCGTCAATGCGACCGCCCATGGTGTCGTCCTATGCCGTCGCTGTAGAGCCACTGCCCAAGGGCCAGATACGACAAACCCCGCCCCGCAGATGCGGTGGCGGGGTCGCGTGGCTCGCTGAAGCGGGCTTATCGGGCCAGCTTTTCCTTGATGCGCGCCGACTTGCCGCTGCGCTCGCGGAGGTAGTAGAGCTTGGCCTGGCGGACGTCACCGCGACGCTTGACCTCGATGGTCGCGACCTGCGGACTGTAAGTCTGGAAGGTCCGCTCGACGCCGACACCGTGAGACACCTTGCGCACGGTGAAAGCGGAGTTCAGGCCGCGGTTGCGCTTACCGATCACCACGCCTTCGAAGGCCTGCAGACGCTCGCGTGAACCTTCGACGACCTTGACCTGCACGACGACGGTGTCACCGGGAGAGAATTCCGGGACAGCCTTTTCCATCTGCTCAGCCTCGAGCGCCTGGATCACCTTGTTCTTGCTACTCATGATGCAACTCCTTGACTGATGTTCTTGCCGACGGGGCATCGGCACGCTTGTGCCTTATGCGTATCTCGCGGTCTTTTAGCAACCGTGCTACGCCCGCCTGGCGTGTGATCCCGACGCTCAAGACGCGGGAACGAGTATGGGTGACGCGTGGCGTTCGCTCTAGCCGGTCTCGACCGGCCCCGGGCCACGCTCCTCCGCCGGGTCGGCGTATTCCGCGATGAAGGCCTCGAGCAGCTCACGCTGCTCGGCGTTCAACGCCTGGCTCTGTAACAACTCGGGGCGCCTGAGCCAGGTGCGTCCCAACGACTGCTTGAGGCGCCAGCGACGAATCATTTCGTGGTTGCCGCTGAGCAGCACCTCCGGCACCTGACGCCCGTCGATCGTCTCCGGGCGAGTATAGTGCGGACAGTCCAGCAAGCCCTCGCTGAAGGAATCCTCCACGGCGGACCCCTGATGGCCGAGCACTCCCGGCACCAGGCGGGCCGCCGCGTCGATCAGTACCATCGCCGGCAGCTCGCCGCCGCTCAGCACATAGTCGCCGATCGAGATCTCTTCATCGATGTCGCTTTCCACCACGCGTTCATCGATACCTTCATAACGCCCCGCGACCAATACCAGGGGGCCGCTGGCCGCCAAGTCCTGCACGCCCTGCTGGTCCAACACGCGCCCCTGAGGCGACAGGTAGACCACCTTGGGCGGGGCGCCAGCGCGTCGCTCACCCTGCTCGCGCGCCGCGTGGATCGCCTGGCGCAGGGTGTCGACCTTCATCAGCATCCCGGGGCCGCCGCCGTAGGGCCGATCATCGACCGTGCGATGGCGATCCGTGGCGTAATCCCGCGGGTTCCAGAATTCGATGTCCAGAAGCCCCTGGCTGACCGCTCGCCCGGTTACCCCGAAGCCGGTCACGGCCTCGAACATATCCGGAAACAGTGAGACGACACCAATCCACACGGCAGATCCATAGCGCCCATGAGCGACACATTCGAACCCGTCGCTCGACCGGGCAGCCCCGATGCTAGAAATCCGGATCCCAGTCGACCGTCAGCCGGCCGGCTTCAAGATCCGCCTCGCGAATTACCTCGTCGGGCAGAAACGGCAACAACCGCTCCTTGCCATCAAGGCTGTGCTCATCACCCTGAACCACCAGCACATCGTTGGCACCGGTCTCGAACAGGTAATTCACGTAGCCCAGATCGACGTCCTGCAGTGTCACGACCCGCAGACCCTCGAGCTGGTACCAGTAATAATCACCCGCATCGAGCGTCGGCAACGTCTGCTTGGGCAACAGGATATCCGCACCCGCCAGCAATTCTGCCTGCTCTCGCGAGTCGACGCCCTCGAGACTGGCAACCAGGCCCTTGCCCTGCCGACGCCCCTGAACCAAGCGTCGAACCACGCGTTCGCCGCGCTGTACGACGATCCATTCAGGATACTCGAGAATGCCGACCATCGGGCTGGTGTACGAGTACACTTTCAGCCAGCCCTTGACACCGTAGGGGCTGGTCAACTTGCCCAGCACGACGTAATCGTCCGGCGTACCGGTGGCATTCGTCGCGTTATTCGGCTTGCCGGGCAACGCCTCAGGCCTGCTGCTTGCGGGCTTCTTTGATCAGCTCGGCGACACGATCGGAAACCTGCGCACCGAGGCTCTGCCAGTGGCTGATGCGCTCGAGATCGACGCGCAGACGCTCTTCCTGACCGCGGGCGACCGGGTTGAAGAAACCGACGCGCTCGATGAAACGACCATCGCGAGACTTGCGCGAGTCGCTGACGGCCAGATGATAGAAGGGACGCTTCTTGGCGCCACCCCGTGCCAGACGAATGGTAACCATTGCGTTACTGTCCTTCGGTTGTATTCAGAAATTACGCCACAGTGATGACTGCGGCTGCAGTCATTCGCCGCGCATGCGCGCAGCTTGCCACGAAGACGCAGCATTCTACGGAAAACGCCCGGCGTTGGAAACCTTTTTCCGTCTCGCTCCTGGCGTTCGCCGAACGCTCAGCGGCGCGGAAAACCGCCCGGGCCACCCATGCCTCCCATACCGCCGGGGCCACCCATGCCCCCGGGACCGCCCATGCCACCCGGACCACCGGAACCGCCCATGCCGGGCATCCCGCCCATGCCGCGCATCATCTTCTGCATGCCGCCTTTCTTGCCGAACTTCTTCATCATCTTCTGCATCTGCTTGTGCTGCTTGAGCAGACGATTGAGATCGGGCACCTGCAGACCGGCGCCAGCGGCGATGCGGCGCTTGCGCGAGCCGTTGATCACTTCCGGCTTGTGGCGCTCCTTGGGAGTCATCGAGTTGATGATCGCCTCCAGCTTGCCCAGCTCCTTCTCCATTCACCGGCCGCTGGGCCGCCTCGGCCATCTGCCCCATGCCGGGCAGCTTGCTCATCAGACCGCCCATGCCGCCCATCTTCTTGATCTGCTGGAGCTGGTCGCGGAAGTCCTCGAGATCGAAGCCGTCGCCCTTCTTGACCTTCTTGGCAAGCTTCTCGGCCTTGCCCTTGTCGACGCTGCGCTCGGCTTCCTCGATCAGCGACAGCACGTCGCCCATGCCGAGAATCCGCGACGCCACCCGATCGGGGTGGAACGGCTCAAGGGCATCGACCTTCTCGCCCATGCCCATGAACTTGATCGGCTTGCCGGTGATATGGCGCACCGACAGCGCCGCGCCGCCGCGTGCATCGCCGTCGGTCTTGGTCAGGATGACCCCGGTCAGCGGCAGCGCGTCATTGAAGGCCTTGGCGGTATTGGCGGCATCCTGACCGGTCATGGCATCGACGACGAACAGCGTCTCCGCCGGCGTCAATCGCCTTATGCAGCGCCGGATCTCGTCCATCATGTCGCTATCGACATGCAGGCGACCGGCGGTATCGACGATCACCACGTCGTGGAACTGGCTCTTGGCGTGCTTGATGGCAGCGTTGGCGATCGCCACCGGCTGCTGGTCGCTGGCCGAGGGAAAGAAGTCGACCTCGACCTCCTTGGCCAGGGTCTCGAGCTGATCGATCGCCGCCGGGCGATAGACGTCGGCGGACTGACCACCAGCACCTTCTTCTTCTCGCGCTCGCGCAAGAAACGCGCCAGCTTGGCCACCGTGGTGGTCTTGCCCGCGCCCTGCAGGCCCGCCATCAGGATCACCGACGGCTGCGTCTCGGCAGGTCGAGCGGCACGTTGCCCTCGCCCATGATCGCCTCGAGTTCCTGCTGGACGATCTTGACGAACTGCTGGCCCGGCGACAGGCTCTTCGATGACTTCCTGGCCCACCGCCCGCTTCGCGCACGCGCTCGATGAAGGCCTTGACCACCGGCAGCGCGACATCGGCCTCCAGCAGCGCACGGCGCACCTCGCGCAGGGTATCCTTGATGTTATCCTCGGTCAGTCGCGCCTGACCGGTAATCGACTTGAGCGTCTTCGACAGACGATCCGAGAGACTCTCGAACATGTGACTCTCCGGCTATGGATGCACGGTGCCCGGCATGGGCGGGACGGGGGTCGTCACGCACGGAGCACGACGCGTTTGGGCGACAATTATACGCGCTCAAGCGATGTGTCTCCATGCTCATGTCCGGCGCAGGCTGGGCGCACACGACACAATTCGCTATAGTGGCGCGCGTATCGATTCGCTTTTCCATCCAGCCCTCAGGTCGGCAGGACCTTTCATGCAGGCGTTCCCTTTCGCTATCTTGGCCATGGTCTTCTACGTTGCCGGCGGTATCTGCCAAGGCCTGACACTGACCCGCCGCGTACCACCGCACCCAATTCTGGTGCGCTCCTTGGGTGTGCTCGCCGTGGCCTGCCATAGCGTGGTGGTGACCGCCGCGCTGGACGATCTCGGCGAGCTGAGCCTGGGCATCTCGGCCAGCGCCTCGCTGGTCAGCTGGCTGGTCGCCATTCTGGTCTTGCTGGCGAGCCTCTTCAAACCGGTATTGAGCGTCACCGTGGCGCTATTTCCGATCGCCGCCGCGAGCGTATTGCTGGCCACCGAACTGCCAGTTGGCAGCCATCGGGCTGGCCTTACCCCGGGAATCATGGTGCATATCCTGACCTCGATCATGGCCTTCGCGGTATTCGCCATCGCCGCCGTCCAGGCCTTCCTGATGGCCCGTCAGAATCAGGCGCTACGCCATCACCACACGCGCGGCCTGGTGCAGTCGCTGCCACCGCTGACCACCATGGAACGCGTGCTGTTCGAGCTGATCTGGGTGGGCATGGCGTTGCTCACGGCGGCGATCATCAGCGGCATGGTGTTCCTAGACAATCTCTTCGCGCAGCACCTGGTGCACAAGACGGTACTGTCATTTGCGGCCTGGGTGATGTTCGCCACACTGCTCGCCGGACGCCACTTTCTGGGTTGGCGAGGCAACCGCGCGGCACGCTGGACACTGGGCGGCTGCACGCTGCTGCTGCTGGCCTATTTCGGCAGCAAGTTTGCCCTCGAAGTGGTCTTCGATCGATTCTGATAGCCTGCATTGATGCTGCCGCCTTGACACCGGGGCGCTCGATTCCCTACAAACGAGCTTGATACGCGATTGAGGATTCTTCGACCTTGAGCGACGACATCCCGCTGGGACTGCTGTTCGGCCTGCTTTTTCTACTTGTTTGCCTGTCTGCCTTCTTCTCGAGTTCCGAGACCGGCATGATGTCGATCAATCGCTACCGGCTCAGCCATCAGGCGAAAAGCGGTGAACGGCGCGCCCAGCGAGTCATGCGCCTGCTGTCGCGCCCTGATCGCCTGATCGGGGTGATCCTGATCGGCAACAATTTCGTCAACAACCTGGCCGCGTCGATTGCCACCATCATCGCCATTCACTTCTTCGGCGACGTGTCGGGCCCGGCCATCTCCACCCTGACGCTGACCATCGTCATCCTGATCTTCGCCGAGGTCACGCCCAAGACCTACGCGGCAATCAAGCCCGAGCGCATCGCCTTCCCGGCGTCGCTGGCCCTGGAGCCGCTGCTCAAGGGGCTCTACCCGCTGGTCTGGCTGGTCAACGCGGTGTCCAACGGCCTGCTGCGCATGCTCGGGGTCAAGAATATCGAGGGCGGCGCCGACAACCTGACCCGCGATGAACTGCGCACGGTGGTCCACGAAGCAGGCACCATGATTCCGCGTCGTCACCAGGCGATGCTGCTGTCGATCCTCGATCTCGAGAATGTCACCGTCAATGACATCATGGTTCCGCGCCACGAGATCGCCGGCATCGACCTCGATGACAATCTGGAAAGCATCCTCTCCCAGATCCGCGCCAGCCAGCACACCCGCGTGCCGGTCTACAAGGGCGACATCAACAACATCATCGGCATCCTGCATCTGCGCAACGCGGCACGTTTTCTGTCCAAGCCCGAGGTCACCAAGGCGGCGATCGTCCAGGAAGCCCGCGAGCCCTACTTCATTCCCGAATCGACCCCACTGCATACGCAACTGCTCAACTTCCAGCAGCAGAAGCGGCGCATCGGCATCGTCGTCGACGAATATGGCGATGTGGAAGGGTTGGTCACGCTGGAGGATATTCTCGAGGAGATCGTCGGCGAGTTCACCACCGACGTCGCCGGCATGCACAAGGAAATTCATCTCCAGGACGACGGCAGCTACATCATCGAGGGCACCGCCAACATCCGCGAGATCAACAAGATGCTCGGCTGGCAATTGCCCACCGATGGGCCCAAGACCCTCAATGGCCTGATCATCGAACATCTCGAGTCGTTCCCCGATGCGCCGGCCTGCCTGCAACTGGGCACGACGTGCATGGAGATCATCCAGGTCAAGGACAACCTGATCACCGCGGCGCGCTGCTGGCAGTCGGTACGCCGCGGTCGGCTCGCCTCCTAACGGGGCTCTAGGCCAACTGCGCTTCTCGGCACGCTATGCAAGCCGCTGTTCGGCCTGCTTCTTGAGCGCACGAACCTGCGTCTCGAGCGTCGCGCGGTCGGCCTCTCCCGGTGACAACGCCTCGCCGAACACCAGCGCGACCCGTGGACGAAAGCGCCGCGGCAGCTTGGTGAAGGCCTTGCCATCGCAGTGCGAGGTCCACGAGCCCCACAATCCGGCCAGCGCCGCGGGCACCACCGGCACCGCGTCCCGGCGCAGGATCATGTCGACCCCGCGGCGAAAGGACTGGACCTCGCCGTCGGTGGTCAAGCGCCCCTCGGGGAACAGCATCACCACTTCGCCGTCGCGCAGCGCTCGGCTGACTTCCTGCATGGCACGGCGCACCCCACCCGGATCGCGGCGCTCGGAATCCACCGGAATCGCTCCGGCCAGCCGGAAGAACCAGTTTAGCCCCGGCGACTCATAGATCGGCCGATCCATTAGAAAGCGCAGCGGTCGCGGACTGGCCCCGCCGATCACCAGTGCATCCATAAAACTGACGTGATTGCAGACCACCAGCGCCGGCCCCTCCGCCGGTATATAACCGCGCCCGGTAAAGCGCAGCTGGTAGAGCACCCGCGTCAGGGCGAAGACCGCCAAGCGGAGTACCGCGCGGGGGTTGATCGCCAGCGCCACCAGGCCGGTCAGCAGGGCGATGCCCGCCAGCCAGGCGAAGAAGGCATTGAGCGAGACGCCCAGCACGCTGAGCAGCAGGATTCCGAAGCCGGCGGCGAGCACCATGAACAACGCGTTGAGCAGGTTGTTGGCGGCGATGTTGCGTGCCCGCTGCTCCTCGGCGCTGAGCACCTGCACCAGGGTATAGAGCGGCACGATGTAAAGCCCGCCGCCGACACCGACCAGCGCCAGTGTCAGCGACATCGCCCAGAAGCCCGGCGTGGTCAACAGCGCGCCGAGTGTCAGCGCCTCGCCGGTCAGCACCGGCTGTTCGGCAAACATCAGCCCGGCGGCGGCGATCAGCAACGCGCCCAGCGGCACCAGGCCCAGCTCGAGGCGCCCGGCAGACAACCGCGCGCAGAGCATCGCGCCACTCCCCACGCCCAGCGCGAAGGCGCCGAGCAACCAGCTGACGGCGCTTTCGCTGCCGTGGACGACGTCGCGTACCCACGCCGGCAACTGGGTCAGGTAGCCGGTGCCCAAAAACCAGAACAGGCTGATGCCCAGCAGTGCGCGAAAGAGCCGCCGCTGATGCCAGCTGTCGCGCAACACCGCGACACTGCCGGACCACGGCCGCCAGCCAACCGGCCCGGGATCGCTGGAGGGCGCCGACGGTACCGCCAGACTGGCCAGGCAGCCGAGCAGCGCCACCGCGATCAGGGTAATGGCAATCGCCAACCGCGCGGTACGCTCGTCGAACGAGGTCAGCACGCCCGCCAGCAAGGTTCCCAACAGGATCGATACGAAGGTGCCCAGGTTGACCCAGGCATTACCGCGCACCAGCTCGGTGCGCGGCAGATGTTGCGGCAGGATCGAATACTTGACCGGCCCGAACAGTGCCGACTGGGTGCCCATCATGAACAGCAAGCCGAGAAGCAGCAGGAACTGCTCGAACCATACCGCCGCGGCGGCCAGGCACATGGTGACGAGTTCGAGCAACTTGAGCCGGCGCACCAGCCACTGCTTGTCGAGGCGGTCGGCCAGCGTGCCGCCCCAGGCCGAGAACAACAGGAAAGGCAGAATGAACAGCCCCGCCGCGAGGTTGTTGAGCAACCCGGTGTCCCAGCCGTAGCGTGGCACGGCGACGAAGGTCAGCAGCAGCAGCAGGACGTTCTTGAAGACGTTGTCGTTGAAGGCCCCGAGCGCCTGGGTCCAGAAGAACGGGGCGAAGTAGCGACGCGCCAGTAACGATCGGCTCACGGCGTCCTCGGGCTGTGCCTGAGCCCGGCAAGGATGGTGGTCAGCAGCTGGTCGAGCAGCTCACCGACTTCGAGCTGCTGGCCCTGCCAATAGCCCAGGCGCTCATTGAGACCCAATTGCACCAAGCCATGAACGCTGCCCCATAGCGTACGCGCCATGCGTCGCGCTTCGAGCGTATCGATATCCGGCTGGTATTCCTTGAGGGTCGCTTCGACGCGGGTGAACAGACCCTCGATCATGCTGTTCTGGCGCTGGTCGAGCTCGCCCTCCTGGGCCAGCGGGTAATCGAACAGCAATTGCCAGCGGTAGGGGTCCTGACGGGCGAACTGCCAATAGGCGGTTGCCAGCGCCTTGAGACGTGGCTCCGGGGTCGCCTCGTCCATTCCTTCCACGGCGCCGCGCAAGCGCTCGAGGGTTTCGATATTGACGTATTGCAGCAGATTGTTGAAGCTGCCGTACAACTTCAGCAGGGTACTCGGCGCACAGCCGATCTCCCGCGCCAGCGCACGCAGCGACAGCGTATGCACAGGCTGCTCGCGCAACCAGTTATCGCATGCCGTCATGACCTGAGCATGCAACGCCTCGGGCGCATGCTGTCTGGGACGTGCCATTGATTTCCTCGTCTCGTCGCCCGCCCGGAAAGCTGGACGGCGTGGTCGAACAGTGTTTTTCACACCAGCATATCGACACCGCGCACAAACGCAAGCCCGCTGACCAGCGGCTGTGCGGCGCGGCAACAACCCCACCGCGCACAAGCGCCGTTTCAGGAGAGCCCATGGCCGGACGCCTGCACATCGCCGCGCATCCGCTCGCCGAGCTACTCGACGAGTGGCACATCGATCAGTCGCTGCTGCAAAGCCCCAACCGTGCCCCGCGCAATCCGGTGTCGATCGTTCGTCAGGCAGGCGACGAGGCGCACCTGACCACCGCGTTCTGGGGACTGACACCGCCGTGGCTCAAGGTGCTCGATCACGCGCCGCACTGCGCGCGTGCCGAGTCCCTCGACGAACGCGCCATGTTCCGCGACGCCTTTGCTGCACGCCGCTGCGTGATCCCGGTCAGCGGCGTCTATCTGTGGAAGACCCAGCCGCGCATGAAGCAGCCGTTTCTGGTCACCCGGGCCGACCGCGGCCCGCTGCTGCTGGCCGGGCTTTGGTGTCGCTACCACACCACGCTGACCGCCTATAACGATTCCACGGCGCTGATCACTGTACCGGCCAACCCTCTGCTGGCTCCGCTCAGCGATCGCTTTCCGGCACTCATAGCGCCGCAGCGCCTCGCCGAATGGCTCGATTCGACGACGCCGTTGTCAAAGGTGCGTGACATGCTATCGCCGGCACCCTTGGAACTGTTGGGCGCTTTTCCGGTATCAAGACAGGTAAACGATCCCGCCAACCAGGATTGGGCCTGCGGCCGCCCCACCGGCAAGTTGATCCATTGGCATAGCGAACAGGAGACATGATGCACCCACTGCGACTCCGGCCAGGCGCCCTTGCACTGCTCCTCGGCCTGCTATTCAGCGTACCGGCGTTGGCCGATGACGGCACCGTAGCCACGTCGGACATAGCCACGTCGAACATAGCCACGTCGGACATAGCCACCTCGGACGTAGCCACGTCGGCCGACTCCAGCACTCCGATCGTCAGCCCTAACGACAGCCGCGATTACCGCACCCTGACACTGGACAACGGGCTTGAGGTGTTGCTGATCAGCGATCCCGATGCCGACCAGGCCGCCGCGGCAATGAACGTCGCCGTCGGCAGCAGCCAGAACCCCGAGGCGATTCCGGGACTGGCCCACTTTCTCGAGCACATGCTGTTCCTGGGCACCGAGCGCTACCCCAAAGCCGACAGCTACCAGCAATTCATCAACCAGCATGGCGGCACGCACAACGCCTTCACTGCCAGCCGCGACACCAACTACTTCTTCGATATCGAGCCTGGCGCACTCGAGGGCGCGCTTGATCGTTTCAGCCAGTTCTTCATCGCGCCGCGCTTCAACGCCGAATATGTCGATCGTGAGCGCCACGCCGTGCATTCCGAGTACCAGGCCCGGCTGCGTGACGATGGACGGCGCATCAACGAGGCCATGAGCCGCGCGCTCAACCCCGAGCATCCCTCGACACGCTTCGCCGTGGGCAGCCTCGAGACGCTCGATGATGGCCGCCAGCCGCTGCGTCAATCGTTGATCGACTTCTATCAGGCTCACTACGGGGCCCATGTCATGGATCTGGTGGTAGTCGCCCCACAGTCGCTGGAGACCCTGGAAGAATGGGTGCGCAATGATTTCGCCGCCGTCCCCGATCGTGGCCTGAGCCGCCCCACGCTGCCCCAACCGCTGCTGACCGACGAGCAGCTGCCGGCACGCCTCGCGGTCAAGAGCTTGGAGGATCGCCGCCAGGTGAGCTTTGTCTTTCCGATCGCCGACCCGCAGCAGGACTATCGTCACAAGTCGCTCGACTACCTGGCCAACCTGCTGGGTCACGAAGGCCAGGGCAGCCTGCTGGCCACGCTGCGCGAAGCCGGCTGGGCCGACGGGCTGTCCGCGGGCAGTGCGCAGGGCGACGGTGACGACGCGCTGTTCGTGGTCGACATCAGCCTGACGCCCCAGGGCGTCAAGCAGCTCGACCGGATTCAGGCCAGCCTGTTCGCGATGATCGAACGCATCCGCAACTCAGGGCTCGATGCCTGGCGCTATCAGCAGCAGGCGCAGCTCGCCGAGCAGGATTTTCGCTTCCAGCAGCGCGGCGAGCCCATCAGCCTGGCCAGCAGCCTGGCGATGAACATGGCCTACTACCCGCTCGAGGACGTCCAGTACGGGCCGTACCGCATGGAGGGCTACCAGCCTGACAAATTGCGAGAGATTCTTGCCAAGCTCACTCCCGAGCGCCTGCTACGCGTTTACAGCGGTCCCGAGATCGAGGGCGACAAGGTCACTGAATGGTTCGACGCGCCCTATCGGTTGTCGCGGGTCGAGGAGTGGCCCGCGGCCGAGCCGCTCGATGGCCTGTCACTGCCCGAGCCCAACCCCTATATCGCCGAAGATCTTAGCCTGCTGCCGCTCGACTCGGCGGCGCCCAAGGCCTTGATCGAAACCCCCGAGCACACCCTGTGGTATCGCCCCGATGCGAGCTTCGGCACGCCGCGGGTCGAGTGGCGCTTCAGCCTGCAGAACCCCGCCGCTGCGCAGAGCGCGCGCGACGCCGCGCTCACCCAACTGCTTGCCGGCTGGCTCAACGACAGCCTCAACGAGGTGCTCTACCCGGCGCGCCTGGCCGGGCAGTCGTTCAATGGCTACGCCCACGGTCGCGGCATGACGCTGTCGTTTTCCGGCTGGCGCGATCATCAGGACAGAGTCATTCAGCGCGTGCTCGAGCAACTGCGCCATGGCGAGATCGCTGCCGACAGCGTGGCGCGTGTCAAGCTCGGGCTCAAGCGCCAATGGCGTAACGCCGCGCAGGGACCGCTCTATCAACAAATGCAGCAGACCCTGGGCGACGCGCTGATCCGTCCCAGCTGGTCGAATCCCGCCCTGCTCGACGCCATCGACACGCTTGATGTCGACGACCTGCGCGACTATCGCCAACGCTTCCTCGACAGCCTGCATCTCGAAAGCCTGGCGGTCGGCAACCTCGAGCCGGAACGCGCACGCCGCGTGGGGCTGGAAGTCGCCAATGCCCTGGCCCCCGAGCTCGCCGATGCAACGATCCCCGAGCTCGAAACGCTTGACGTACCCAGCGATCCATCGACCCTGCATCCGGACTCGACACGCAACGACAGCGCCGTGCTGCGCTACCTGCAAGGCAACGATCGGTCGTTGGCCAGCCAGGCCCGGCTGGCGGTGCTCGGCCAGTTGATCAAGACGCCGTTCTACGCGCAGCTGCGCACCGAAGAGCAGCTCGGCTACATCGTCAACGCCGGCTATCAACCGCTGCTCGAGGCGCCCGGGCTCAGTCTGCTGGTCCAGTCGCCGAGCGCCGATGTCGCACGTATCCAGTCGCGTATCGATGCCTTCCTCGGCGACTTCGGCAAGCGTCTGGCGGCACTCGACGAAGCGAGCCTCGCGTCCTACCGCCAGGCTGTGCACGACCGGCTGCTCGAGCGCGATTCGTCATTGTCCGAACTGACCCAGCGGCTGTGGCACGAGCTGGCCTACGACGACACCGACTTCGATCGTCGCCAGCGATTGGCCGAGCGGGTCTCGACCCTCACGGTCGCAGATATTCGCGAGGCCTGGCAGACGCTGCTGGAGAGCCCGACGCTGACGGTTACCTTCGCCCCCGGCGAGGCACCCAGCGAGGTGAGCGCGCTGACCGCCGATTTCGAGGCATTGCCCAAACGGCGCTGAACCCGCCCCTCACCCACCCCACAAAAACGCCCGCCGGGACTCCGGCGGGCGTTTTTTGTGCCTGGCTTGCGTCTGACTACAGCGCGAACGTCAATCGAACGCCTGGGACGGCATCATCGCCTCGACATGCATGACCAGTTCCTCGAGCACCTGGCGATCACGATCGCTCAGCGCGACCTGATTGAGCTGTTCGATCTCGCGGGCGAAGGCCTTGAGGGTGAGAATCCCCAGCGAAGTATCGTTCATCCGCGCCCAGCGAAACGCCTCCCACTGCTGCTGCTCCTCGCCACTCAGGGTGTCGGGATAGCTGCGCGCGCGCAGCCGAAAAAGCATCTCCTCGAGCCGCGGGTCCTGAAAGGCGAAGGAGGTCTCGCCCAGCGCCTCGGGGGCGGTCTCGTGGACGCGCTGCATCTCCTGGCGGTCGGCCGGCGAGAAGAATCCTCCGGAATAGAGCATGAAATCCGGGTCACTGGGCGTCTTGCCCGGCCCCTCGGCGAATACCGCGGCGGCCTTGCGCGCCGCTTCGGGGCGGGCGCACAGCGCCTGCCAGTGACGCTCGCAACGCGCACGGTCGAGCGCGAGCCGCGCCTGCACCTCGTCGGTCACCGCCGAGATCGGCAACAGCACCGGGCTACGGTTGATGTGAATGACCTTCAGCGGAATCCGCGATTCTCCCTCGCTGAGTTCGTCGGCACTGGCGAAGACCCGGGCGCGGATCGCCTCGACATCGAGCTCGAACAGCGGCTCGGGATCGACGCTCAGATCGTAGACGATCACCCCGTTGGGGTTCGACGGGTGCTCGGCCAGCGGCATCACCAGCGCACTGCAGCCGCGACTCGCCGGATAGCGCCGCGAGACGTGCAGCATCGGCTTGTGCAAGGGGATGTCCAGCAGCCGGGCCACCGCGCGCTTGCGGCGTAGATCGAGCAGATAATCGAACAGCTTGGGATTGCGCGCGCGCAGCAACCGCGCCAGGGCGATGGTCGCGCGCACATCGGCCAGCGCATCGTGGGCGCCGGCATGCTCGATGCCGTTGGCCGCGGTGAGATCCTCGAGACGAAAGCTCGGCGCGCCGTCCTCGCGATGCGGCCACTCGATGCCCGCCGGGCGCAGCGCATGAAAGGCCCGCACCACGTCGATCAGATCCCAGCGTGAATTGCCGTTCTGCCACTCGCGGGCATAGGGGTCGAGGAAGTTACGATAGAATAGATGGCGAGTGATCTCGTCATCGAAGCGCAGGCTGTTGTAGCCCAGCACGCAGGTGCCCGGCACACTCATCTCGGCGTTGATGCGTGCCGCGAATTCCATCTCGGGGAGCCCACGCCGGCGCGCCGTTTGCGGCGTGATGCCGGTGATCAGGCAGGCTTGCGGGGCCGGCAGATAATCGTCCGCCGGCTTGCAATAAAGCGTCAGGGGTTCGCCGATCTCGTTGAAATCGGCATCCGTGCGGATGGCCGCGAACTGGGAAGGCCTGTCGCTGCGCGGATCGGCGCCAAACGTCTCGTAATCGTGCCACAGGAATGTCTGTGGCAAATCGCTGCGCTGCGCCATGCACGCTCCCTCTACCGGCTGAAAGCGTCCAGACTAGCACAGCGCCCCGCCCGACTCAGCAATCAGCCTCAGCGCGGCAACGTGACGTTGAGCTCGAGCACCGAGCAATCGTCTTCACTGTCGAGAGTGATATTGATGGCATCCTGATCGACATTGACGTAGCGCCGAATCACCTCCAGCAATTCTCTCTCGAGCATCGGCATGTAATCCGGCTGGTCACGCTGGCTACGCTGGTGCGCCACGATGATCTGCAGACGCTCCTTGGCGACCGACGCGGATTGCTTGCGTTCACGCTTGAGAAATTCGAGTAGCTTCACCGACGACCTCCTCCGAACATGCGGGAGAGCAGGCTCTTCTTCTGGTACTCATGGAAACGCAACGGCACTTCTTCACCGAGCAGCCTCGACACCGTGTCGGTATAGGCCTGACCGGCATCGCTCTTCTGGTCATGGGTCACCGGCACGCCCTGGTTGGACGCCCGCAGCACCGCCTCGGACTCGGGGATCAGGCCGATCAGATTGATCGACAGGATCTCGTGGATGTCTTCGAGGTTGAGCATATCGCCACCGGTGACCCGCTCCGGATCGTAGCGCGTGATCAGCAGGTGCTCCTTGACCGGATCGCGGTTCTGCTCGGCGCGACGAGTCTTGGAGCCCAGCAGACCGAGAATCCGGTCGGAGTCGCGCACCGAGGAGACCTCGGGATTGGTCACCACCACCGCCTCGTCGGCGAAATACATGGCCAACTGCGCACCGCGCTCGATGCCGGCCGGCGAGTCACAGACCACGTAATCGAAGTCCTTGCTCAGGGTGTCGAGCACCTTCTCGACGCCCTCGGCGGTCAGCGCATCCTTGTCGCGGGTCTGCGAGGCCGGCAGGATATGCAGGTTCTCGACCCGCTTGTCGCGGATCATCGCCTGGTTGAGTCCCGCCTCGCCCTGGATCACGTTGATCAGGTCGTAGACCACGCGGCGTTCGCAGCCCATGATCAAATCGAGGTTACGCAACCCTACATCGAAGTCGATTACCACCGTCTTCTTACCGCGCAGCGCCAGCCCGGTGGCGATGGCTGCTGCACTGGTCGTTTTCCCGACCCCGCCCTTGCCGGAGGTCACTACAATGATCTTGGCCAAGATAAGCTTCCTGTTACTGATATCGAAGATCGTCTCGCCGCGGCCGGCTCAGGCCAGCGGCGCAATGGTCAGCTGATCGTCATCGAGCCGCGCCTGCACGGCCGTGCCCAACAGTTGCGGATCGATGTCTTCCAGACGTTTGTAGTTGCCGGCCAGCGAGAGCAACTCGGCACGCAGTTCGTGACAGAAGATGCTAGCCTCGCGGTCGCCGTGAATACCGGCCAGCGCGCGTCCGCGCAGCGCCCCATAGACGTGAATATTGCCGCCCGCCAGTACTTCGGCGCCGGCATTGACCGCGCCGAGCACGACCAGGTCGCCATCCGGCGCGGTAACCTGTTGCCCGGAGCGCACCGTGCCGCGGTGGATGCGACTGCCCACCGCGACGACCCCGCCGATGCCGGGTGCCAGCGGCGGCGCCTCCTCGGGCAGCGGCTCGGCACCCGCCGTCGGCTCGACGCTTTCCAGGCTGCGGGTGCGCACCTCCTGGGGCGGAAACCAGCCCAGCCCCAATGCCCAGGCCGACTGCTTGACCGGGTCACCGCCGCCGCGCACCGCCACCGGCAACAGCTTGTGGGCACGGCAGACCGCACAGACACGCTCCAGCGCCAGTTGCGGCTCATCGAGCTTTTCGACACTCAGCATGACCGGGGTATGCTGAAAGAAGGCCGGCGCCTGATTGAGTTTACCGACCAATTGCTCGCGAATCGCTTCAGGATCGGCGCTGGTCAGCTCCATGACCGTCATCGGCAGCATGCCACCCTTGAAGGTGAAGGCGCTGCCTGCCCTGTCCACATTGAGGCTCATAGCCGGTCTCCACGGTCGGGTAATGACACTTAAAACTAAGCGAGGGGTCGCCGGGCTGCAACTGATCATACGCTGAGCGCACCGCGCTTGTCAGTGTCGCCAGGTGACGACGCCCGGGCTTTTCCGGCGTCGATGCGCATGCTTATATAGCATGGGGATCACAACGACGGCAGTGGATGCCGCCGGACACCCCTTCTCGTACGCCAAACCATCAGGGATGCGTTGCCACTCATGCCAGTCATGCCAGGATTTCTTCGCCGACTCTTCGCCCCGCGTTGGCAGCACCGCGACCCGGCGGTGCGCCGCCAGGCCGTCGCCCGTCTCGACCCCGCCGCTGTCGAGGATCGCCAGCGTCTCGAAAAGCTGGCCGCTGACAGCGACAGTGAGGTGCGCCGCGCCGCGCTGGCGCGTTTCGATGACCCGGCGCGCTTAGCCGGACTGCTCGAACGCAGCCCCTCCCGCGAACTCCACGAACGCCTGCTGGCCCTGTTGATCGGGCATGCCGGCGATACCCCGCTGGCCTTCCGGTTGACGCTGGTCGAGCGCCTCAACGATCCCGAGCTGCTCGAGACGATCGCTCTGCAGGGCGACAACCAGAGCCTGCGGCTGGCCGCCGTGTCGCGCCTGGACGATGAGGAGCGGCTGCTCAAGCAGGCCTGCGAGAACGGCATCGCCGCAGTCCGCCAGGCAGCGGCCGAGCGCATCACCAGCGACACTGCGCTGACCCAGTTGACGCGCCGCGCCCGGCGCGACAAGCAAGTGGCGCGGATCGCCCGCATGCGCCTCAACCGTCAACGCGAGGATGCCGCCGAGGCACGCCAGCGCGCGGCGCGGCGCGAACAATTGCTGAGCGCGCTCGAGCAACACGCCGAACATGCCTGGGAACCGCTCTACGCGGGCCGTTATCGCCATCTGCAGCGCGAATGGGATAGCCTGCCCGACGTGCCGACCCGCAGCCAGGAGCAGCGCTTCAATGAAGCCGCGCTGCGCTGTCGCAAGACGATCGCCGATCACGAGGCCCAGCATCACGCGATCGCCGCCGCCGACCAGCGCCGTGACGATGCCGACGAGACGCGGCGTTCGCTGATCGAGGCCCTGGAAGATACCCTCGCCGGGCTGCGCCAGGGTGAGCTGATCGGCGAGCAGGATATCGCCAGCCTGCAGGCCCAAAAGCGGCTGCTCGCCAATCGCTGGCAAACGCTCTCCGACCAGCACGCCCCGGATACCTCGCTCAGCGAACGTTACAACGCAGCGCTGAACGAGCATGAACGTATTCTGGCCGCCTGGCAGCGTACCGAGACCCAGGCCGCGACGCTCAAGCAGGCGCTCGAAGCGCGCGATGTCCCGGCGATCCGCGAGACCATCGAGACGCTGGACTGGCCTGCCGATCTGCCACCCCCGGCGTTGCTGGCCCATGCGCAGCGCCACCTGAGCGACCAGCGCGAGCAAGCGTCCGACGAGGCCACGGCGTCGGCTGAACGCTTCGCGCAGGATCTGAACATGCTCGACGAGTTGCTCGATCGCGGCGCCTTCAAACGCGCCAGCCGCCTCCACCAGAGCCTGCGCCAGCGCCTCGAGCAGCTACCCGAAGACGCGCGCCGCCAGCATCTACCGGCGCTCAAGCGCCTCGGCGCCCAGCTCGCCGAATTGCGCGACTGGCGCGGCTTCGTCGCCGGCCCAAAGCGCGAGCAACTCTGCCATGCCATCGAGGCGCTGGCCGACGACCAGGAGCTAACCGACGCAGAACTCGACCGCCAGCATCGGCAACTGGTCAAGGACTGGAAGAATCTCGGCGATGCCGCCGCCGACCGCGAGCTCTCGGCGCGCTTCCGCGCCGCTTCGGATCGTATCCACGAGCGACTCAGCGCGTGGCGCGAAAAGCGCGACGCCGATCGCCAGCAGAACCTGACCGCCCGTCAGGGGCTCTGCGAACAGCTGGAGGCCCTGATCGCCAATCCCGACCCTCGGGCCGATCCCGACGTGCTGCGCCAGATCCGCGATCGCGCCCGCGAGCAGTGGCGACGCTTCTCGCCGGTCCCGCGCGACCAGGCCGAGGCCATCGGTCAGCGCTTCGGCAATATCCGCCATGCCCTGCAGATGCTGATCGATCAGCGCGCCCAGGAGATCGCCGCCAGCAAGCGCGAGCTGGTCGAGCAGGCCCAGGCACTGCAGAACGATGAGAGTACGGCTACGCAGCGCGCCGAGCAGGCCAAGGCCCTGCAGCGTCGCTGGCGCGAGTTGGGACGCGCCCCCAAGGGCGAGGAGCAGGTACTGTGGCGTGCCTTCCGTGGCGCCTGCGACAATATCTTTGCCGCCCGCGAAAACGAGCGCGACGACCGCACTCAGCGCAGCCGCGAACGCCTCGACGCCATGCAGGCGCTGATCGAGCGCCTCGATGCCTGGCAGCCGGAAAGCTACCGGGACGCTTCGATACTCGACGCGGCGATCGCCGAAGCGGAAGAGCTGGAACCCTTGCCCCAGGGGCGTCGCAGCGAAGGCATGCGGCGGCGCTGGTCGGGCATCGTGCGTGCGCGCCGTGAGCGGTTGTCGCGGCTCGCCGTCAGCGAGGCGATTCACGGCTGGCAGTCCCTGCGACCACTGCTCGACGCCCATCTCCAGGCCGACGCCAGGGCACTCGCCGGCGAACCCGCCGAAGACGTCGAAGGCGACGACTCGCTTGCCGCCGACATCCAACGCGCCCACCGGCAACGCAATGCGCTGCGCCGCGACCCACCAGAGGCCAATCAGGTCGCCGATCGCCTGGCCCGGCTGCGCGTCCATCTGGCGCTACTCGCCGGCAGCCAAGTGAGCCGTGACGACGAGCCGCTGCGCCTGGCGATCCAGGTCGAACGACTCAATGAGGGCTTGGGGCGCGAGCAATCCAAGGCCGAGGAGCTGCACGGCGTGCTCGCCGAGATCTTCGCCACCGGACCAGTGCCGCCGGAACTCTGGCAGCGCGAAGCTGGCGAGCTCGACCTGCAGCTGTCGCGGCTGGCCGAACTGCCGCCGGCCTGATTCGATCGCACCCCTGTGCATAAACCGCTGTGCATAAAAAACGGGCCTCGCTGATGCGAGGCCCGTTTTTTAGCTGACGTGACGCTATTTCAGTCCATGTTCAGCCCATGAACTGCCCACCGTTGATATCCAGGTTGGCCCCGGTAATGAATCCTGAGTCGCGACCGGCGAGGAAGCACACCGCCCGGGCAATCTCCTCGGGCTCGCCGAAGCGCTTGACCGGAATGCCCTCGCGAATCGACTCGCGGATCTTGTCGGGTATCTTCATGATCATGTCGGTGGCAATGTAGCCGGGTGAGAGGGTATTGACGGTGATGCCCTTGGTCGCGGTCTCCTGGGCCAGCGACATGGTCAGACCGTGCATGCCCGCCTTGGCCGCCGCGTAGTTGGCCTGGCCGAACTGCCCCTTGCGCCCGTTGATCGAGGAAATGTTGACGATACGGCCGTAGCCGCTCTCGAGCATGTCCCCGAGCACACAACGGCAAGTATTGAAGACACTGTTGAGGTTGCAGTTGATGACCTCCCCCCACTGTTCGGGGCTCATCTTCTTGAACGTGGTGTCCCGGGTGATACCGGCACAATTGACCAGCACGCTGATCGGACCGTACTTGTCGCGAATCTCGCGCACCCCGGCTTCGCAGTCCTCGTAGTCGATCAGGTTGGCGCCGGACAGGTCGATGTTTTCGAAACCCTCGGCGCGCTGCTCTTCCAGCCAATGCTTGGCTTTTTCGGGATTGTGATAGCCCGCCACGACCTGGTAGCCCTCCTTGGCCATGGCGCGGCAAATCGCGGTGCCGATGCCACCGGTACCGCCAGTTACCCAGGCGACGGGTGCTGTTTGTGTCATCTTATCTCCCCCTGAGGCATTCCTATGGGACCAACGTCGATTTACGTGACGTCAGCGGCAAGGTCAAATGAGGCCGCCTGGAGTCAGTATGGTCGAGACTGCCGGGTCTGTGCGAACATCCTACAAACGCTTGACGTCACGCAATTTGATGGTAGTATATGCCTCACGATCTGATGCGGGGTGGAGCAGCCTGGTAGCTCGTCGGGCTCATAACCCGAAGGTCGTCGGTTCAAATCCGGCCCCCGCTACCAAACATGAAAAGCCGACACACTATGTGTCGGCTTTTTTTGTGCCGAGCTTTTGCGCTGACTCCGTCACGTGCTTACCTCGGCCTCAGCCAGCGAGCCATGCACGAGCACTAGCAGGCCTTAGAATTCATTTCCAAACTCCCAGCGATAATGGACGCCGGGGGCAAGGCAAAGCGGGGGTCCTTTGCCATGGATGGCAAAGGTAGCGCCCAAGGAAGGGGTCACAGCGCCCTCGCTAAGTCTTGCCCCGGAAAAGCCCCATTGGTCTGCTGGGTTGTGAAAGAAGCTCTTATCACATGGAACCGCAGGCAACGCCCGAGTCACTCGCGGCGCTCTTGAATCGACGCCCCGCCGCCCGCATAACTAGTTAAATTTCCCGTTACCCCAAGGCCTATCGCTATGCCGATCGTCGATCCCCGCACCGGAGACCCGCTGAGCACGCCCCAATCCGAGGCGTCTGCGACTCAGGCAGATCCGTCGCAGTACATCGTTGATGTCGACATGTCGAACTTCCAGCAGATCGTGCTGGAAGGCTCGATGCAGATCCCGGTGGTGCTCGATTGCTGGGCGCCCTGGTGCGAACCCTGCAAGAGCCTGACGCCGGTACTCGAGAAGCTCGCCCACGAGTATGCCGGCAGCTTCGTGCTGGCCAAGCTCAATATCGAGGATAACCAGCAGATCGCCGCCCAGCTCGGCATTCGTTCGGTCCCCGACGTCAAGCTGATCATGCAGGGTCAGCTCTACGATCAGTTTCAGGGCGCGCTGCCCGAGCAACAGATCCGTGACTGGCTGGCCCAATACCTGAGCGCCCCGCAGGACGCCGAGGCCAGCCCCGAGGAACAGGCCGAAGCCGCGCTGGCCGACGGTGACAGCGCCACCGCACGGGCCATCTACGAGCAGCTGGTGCAGGACTATCCCGATTATTACGATTACCAGATCGGCTTGGCCAGCGCTCTGGTCGGCGAGGGCCGGGCCGACGAGGCGCGGGCACTGCTCGATAACCTGCCGTCGGAGCATCGCGACGCCGCCAAGGCGCGTGGCGTGCGGGCGCGCATCGAGTTCGGCGAGGAAGCGCCGGACGCCGAGGAGATCGCCGCGCTCGAAGGGCGCGACGACAGCGAGGCACGTTTCAAGCGCGCGCTGCGTCAGGTCGCCAATGGCCGCTACGAAGAGGGCCTCGAAGGCCTGCTGGCGTTACTCAAGAGTGACCGCGCCTACGGTGAGGATATCGCTCGCAAGACATTGCTGCGGGTCTTCGATGCGCTGGGCGCCGAGCACCCGCTGACCGTGGCCTATCGCCGCAAGCTGTTCGCGCTGCTCTACTGACCGAGCAACGGCGGCGCCCGCACCTGGCTGAGCGGGTCGCGGCCGCCTGGGTGGCCGTTTGTGATCAGGCCTTGCCGAGCACGCCATCCAGGCGCTGCAGGGCGGCCTCGAGGCGCTCAGGCGTGGTGCCGAAATTGAGCCGGGCAAAGCCCGGCCAGCCGAAATCGGCACCATCGGAGAGCGCGACCCGGGCATGCTCGAGCAGGTACTGCTGAGGATTGTCACCCAGCCCCGCGTAACGCAGATCGAGCCAGGCCAGGTAGGTCGCCTCGGGTAGCCGGCACTCGACATTCGGCCAGCCTGCCAGATGACCGGCAATGCGCTGCCGGTTGTCGCGCAATACCTCGAGCAGCGCCTGCCGCCAAGGCTCGCCATCACGGTAGGCGGCCTCGGCGGCGAGCAGTCCCAGCAGATTGACCTCGGGCATCAGCCCGCTCATCGTCGCCTGCCAACGTCGACGCAGCGCGGGATCGGCAATCACCGCGCAGGCGCAGCCCAGGCCGGCGATGTTGAAGGTCTTCGAGGGTGCCCACAGCGTGATGAGGCGCGCGGCCAGTTCGGGGTGGAGCGCGGCCAGCGGTCGATGCGGCTGGTCATCCAGGATCAGGTCGCAGTGCAGCTCGTCGGAGACAATGGTCAGATCGTGCCGCTCGGCCAGTTCGGCGAGCAGCGCCAGCTCCTCGCGGTCCCACACCCGCCCGGTGGGGTTGTGCGGATGACACCACAGCAATAGCCGGGTCTGCGGGGTGATCGCCGCTTCCAGCGCCTCGCGAGTCAACCGCCACGGCTCGCCCGCGGCCGGCTCCGCCAACGGTGCCACCTGGGCGACGCGTCCGCTGCGCTCGGCGACCTTGAGAAACGGCGGGTAGATGGGCGTCAGTGTCAGCACGCCATCGCCCGGTTCAGTCAGCGCCAGGCAGGCCAGATGCAAAGCGGGCACTACGCCGGGTAGCCATACCTGCCACTCGGGCTCGATCGGCCAGTTGTAATGCCTTGCGCTCCACTCACAGAGTGTATGGCGCAGGCTATCGGGCATCGCATCATAGCCGAACACGCCATGCGCGACCCGCGCCTTCAGCGCTTCGACGACCGCCGGCGGCGACACGAAGTCCATGTCGGCCACCCACAGCGGCAATACATCGTCGGCGTAGCGCTGCCATTTCTTGGCGGCATACTGGCGACGGTCGATGGACGTGGCAAAATCGAAGCGCATGCGGACTCCCGCGTTATTGAAAGGGCCGAGCAAGGGCCGAATTGAAGGACCGAACCGAAAAGGCCAAAAATCGATGAGAATCAAAGATGCCTGAAGCCACCTTCTATGCCAAGGCCATGCGCGGCGCCTCACGGCTGGTCGGCCACTGGCTGCTGATCGGCGAGGCCAGCCCCGACCGGCTGGCGATGATCCTTGCCGACACCGCGCGGCTGGCCAAGCTCGGCGAGCCCGAGGATACACCCGACGGCGCCACCCTGACGGCCTGGAGCGGCGACGCCCAGCCACCGCTATGGGCGGCGCGCACCGCGCTGTTCCTGCTGGTGCAGATGCCCCGCCGCCCATTGCCGCGCGACGAGATCGAAGCCTGCGCCTGGGCTTACTGCTGGCTGCGCAATCGCGATTTCGAGAATCCGCAGAGTGCCCTCGCCGCGCTGCCCGGACATCTCCACGAGCCACTGCGCGAGCCGCTCGAACAGGCCTTCGTTGACCAGAACAGCCGACGCCTCGTCTAGCATCGCGCTATCCTGGCACCCGCCAGCGTCGGCTCGACCACCGCCCACGCCTAGCCAATGTCCACTTTCGTTCTGGAGATCATCGATGGAGGTTCCTCTCGCCTGGCAGGTCTGCAAGCTACTGGTTTCGGTGGGCATCGTGCTGGGCCTGTCGCTGATTGCCGAACGCATCAGCACGCGTATCGCCGGGCTGCTTTCCGGCTACCCGTTGGGGACCGCCGTCGCGCTGTTCTTCATCGGCCTCGAGATCGGCCCCCAGTTCGCCGCCGACAGCGCGGTGTATACCCTGGCCGGCTTCACCGCGACGCTGGCCCTGGGCGCCGGCTATCTTGTCTGCGCGCGGCGCGATGGTCTTGTCGGCGTACTGGCCGGCAGTGCCGGCGGGCTGGCCTGCTGGCTGGCGACCAGCGCGGTCCTGGCGAACATCGACTTCACCCGCGTGAGCGGCAGCCTGACCACGCTGGCCGCGATCGCGTTGTTCAGCCTCCTCTACCGGCGCATCCCCGAACGCCGGACCACCGCGCGGGGCGTCTTTTCCTGGTCAGCGCTGGCCTTTCGAGCCGTGCTGGCCGCCGCGATCATCTTCCTGATCACCGGCCTGGCGCATGTGCTGCCGCCGGCCTGGGCGGGCCTGCTCTCGGCGTTTCCGGTCACCTTCTTCCCGTTTCTGGTCATCCTGCATCTTGGCCATGGCGCGGCACCCACGGCGACCGTCATCAAGCACTATCCGGCCGGCCTGGGCTCGCTGCTGTGCTACGCGCTTTGCGTCTCGCTGACCTACTCAACCTGGGGGCTGGTGCCAGGCACCCTGGCGGGCTTTTTCGTCGCTACGCTATGGCTGCTGGCCTGGAATCGCCTGCGGACGGCTTTCGCCCCCCGCGATCCGGCGCGCGCGACTTGACCGCATCCGCCGGGCGTTGGATTCTGAATGGCTGACAAGGAGCTAGCCATGTTCACCCGTAGTCTGGACCCGACCTTCAGCGACACCGACGCGCTGGGGCACATCAACAACACTCGTATCCCGGTGTGGTTCGAGTTCGCACGCAACGACGTCTGCCAGTTGTTCACCCCTGACCTCGACCCGCAGAAATGGGTCCTGATCCTCGCCCGCATCGAGGTCGAATACCGCGCCGAACTCTACTTCAATGCCCCGATCGAGATTCGCACCGGGGTATCGCGGATTGGCTCGAGCTCGTTCACGGTCAGCCAGGCGCTGTATCAGCACGGCCGGTTGGGCGCCGAAGGCAAGACGGTGATGATCCACTACGACCATCAGGCCAAGCAGGCCAAGCCGATTCCCGACGACGTGCGTGCGGCGCTGGAGAGTCATCTTGCCGACGAAGCGGCGTTCGCCTCATGACACCGGCGGTCCGCGTCCTCGAGCAGGCCGGAGTCGCCTTCACGCTGCGCGAATATCGCCATGATCCGGCGACGCCGGCCTACGGCCTGGAGGCCGCCGAAGCGCTGGGGCTACCCCCACATACGGTATTCAAGACGCTGCTGGCGATGCTCGACGGTAAGCGTCTGGCCGTGGCCCTGGTGCCGGTGTCGAGCACCCTCGATCTCAAGGCGCTGGCTCGCGCCGCCGCGGCCAAGAAGGCCAGCATGGCCGAGGCCGGTGTCGCCGAGCGCGCCACCGGCTATGTGGTCGGCGGCATCAGTCCGCTGGGGCAGAAACAGCGCCTGGCGACCTTCATCGACGCCAGCGCCGAGGCGCTGGAACAGTTGCACGTCAGTGCCGGCCGCCGCGGCCTGGAAATCAGCCTGGCGCCGGCCGATCTGGTGCGGCTCAGCGCGGCGAGACTCGCCGAACTGGCCCGCTAGGATTGCGCAAGACGGTGGCTCGCTATCCGATCTAGGAGCGATACGATCATGGCCATTCGCTACGATTTGTGGATCGACCCGGACGACACCGAGCGCCACCGCGCCGTGGAGGCGGATCTCGAGCGCTACTTCGTCGAGCGCTTCGCCGACTACCCGCACATCCGCTTGTTCGGCGATGACCCTTACGATTATGATGCGCCGTTCAATCGCCTCTACGATGCGCTGATCATTCGTGCCGGCGACTACTGCGAGCGCCAGTGGCGCTACGCGCCCACCCCGGTGCAACTCAATCAGGCCTTCTTCCGCGCGGTGGCGCGCTCGAACAAATTCCTGCGGGACCCCTTTGATGCTGATCCGAACCGATGAACGCCCCAACGACCATCAGCTGGCCCTGATCGCCGAGCAACTGGGTCGCGCGCCGCGCGGCATCCAGGCGATCACCGCCAGCGATGGCGAGGGTACACCGCTGGTGCTGCGCATGGAGTCGATCGTCGACGACAAGCCGTTCCCCACCCTCTACTGGCTGTGTTCGGAGCGCCTCAAGATCGAGCTGTCGCGCATCGAGGCCGCCGGCGTGATCAAGCAACTCGAGGCGCGCCTGCAGGACGAGCCCGAGTTCCTCGCCGCCTATCATCGCAGCCATGAAGATTATGTCGCCCGGCGCTGGTCGAGCATGCGCGAGGAGCATCGCCAACTGGCCGCGGCGCGCGGCTACGACGCACTGTTCCGCGAGCGCGGCATCGGCGGCATCAGCAACTGGGATCAGGTGCGCTGCCTGCATACCCAATACGCCCATCACCTGTCCGGCGACAACATCATCGGCCAATGGCTCGATCGCGAATACGGCGTGGTCGACTGCCTGCCCTGAGACGAGCCCGCCGGAGCGCCCACTGCCGAAGGAGCATCCCATGCCAAGCATCTGCGTCTACCTGGGCTCACGCGAAGGCCACGACCCGCGCTTCAGGGAAGCCGCCGTGGCACTCGGCCGCACTATTGCCGAGCGTGAAATGACCCTGGTCTACGGCGGTGCCCGAGTCGGACTGATGGGCGCGCTGGCCGATGCCGCACTGGCCGCCGGCGGCGAGGTGACGGGTGTCATCCCGCATCATCTGGTCGACCGCGAACTGGCCCATGACGGGCTGACGACACTAGTCCGCGTTGAGGACATGCACGAGCGCAAGGCAAGCATGGCCGCGCACGCCGACGCCTTCGTCGCCCTGCCCGGCGGCATCGGCACGCTGGAGGAACTGTTCGAGATCTGGACCTGGCAGTACCTGGGCCTGCACGACAAGCCGATCGGCGTGCTCGATGTCGCGGGGTTCTATCGCCCGCTGCTGGGATTTCTCGACCAGGCCACCGAATCCGGCTTCCTCGATGCCACGACCCGGGCCCGACTGTTTGCGGCGTCGGAACCCGGCGCCTTGCTCGACCGGCTCACCAAGCCGGCTGGCACCGTCGCGTCGTCCGCATCGTCATAACCTCGTCGCACATCGTTCAGGAAAGCGCTCGGATCCCGTCAGCCGCGTGCGCTGTCGCTCACCATCCGCCATGCTCTTATAGCGCCCTGGGGCAGTGACGTGGCCGCCGGGGCTTGAGTACAGTCAGCAGGCATTCCAGCGAGGAGAAACGGATGTTCGCCATCGCCATTGAAAATAATCAGACACTGAGCTGGCAGGATCAGGATGCCCCGCGCAGTGAAAGCCCCCATGACATACGCATCCGCGTCGCCTGGGCGGGCATGAACCGCGCCGACGTGATGCAGCGGGCCGGCCAGTATCCGCCGCCGCCCGGCGCCTCCGAGGTTCTGGGCCTCGAGATCAGCGGTACGGTGATCGATGCCGGCCCTCAGGTGGAACGCCTGCGCCCGGGAGACAAGGTCTGCGCGCTATTGGCAGGAGGCGGCTACGCCGAGGAGGTCGTCGTCCATGAGGATCAGGTATTGCCGCTGCCCCGGGGCTTTGGCCTGCGCGAGGCGGCGGCGCTGCCCGAAGTCTACGCCACCGCCTGGCTGAACCTGTTCATGGAGGGCTGCCTGCGTCACGTCGCGGGGCGGCCCGAGCGGGTCTTGCTGCATGCCGGGGCGAGCGGCGTCGGCACCACGGCGATCCAGCTGTGCCGGGCCTTCGGTTACCCCTGCTTTGTCACCGCCGGCCACGACGACAAGATCGTCCAGTGCCGGCAGTTGGGCGCCGATGACGGCTGGAACCGCCATCACGGCAGCTTCGTCGATGCCGTCAAGCGGTGGGGCGGCGCCGATGTGATCCTCGACCCGGTGGGAGCAGGTTATCTGGCCGACAACCAGCAGGTGCTCAACCTGGATGGCCGGCTGGTGCTGATCGGCCTGATGGGCGGACGACACGCCGAGCTCGACATGGGCCGCATGCTGATGAAACGTCAGCGACTGATCGGCTCGACCCTGCGCAGCAAGTCACCGCAGGCCAAGGGGGCGATCCTCGACAGCCTGCACACGCATGTCTGGCCACGCCTGGCCAGCGGCGAACTGCGCGCCTTGATCGATCGCGACTGGCCGATCCAGCAGGCCGAGCGAGGCGATGGCATACCTGGAAAGCAATGCCAGTTTCGGCAAGGTATTGCTGTCGGTCAGCGGCGAAGGCTAAAGCACGGCACGGGCGGACGGACAGGGTGAACTCAGTGCTCGGTGTCGCGAGTCCGCAGATAGGTGAGCTGCAACAGCCGCGCGTCTTCACCGGCGCGGTGGCGCTGGATGCCGCGCTCGCGGATCAGCGCTTCCTTGGTGCGCTTCCAGCGGGCCAGTTGCGACTCGTCGAGCAGCGAGCGCAGGGCTTCGAGACGAAAGCGCGGCAACATGCCGGCATGATGGAACAGCAGCGACAGCCAGGTATTGTCATAGCCCCAGCTATCACTGTAAGCGATACCGATCTCGGCGAGCTCGTCGTTGAGCCAACGCGCCACCTCGACCACCGGGTAGCCCTCGCGCTCGAGACGGCTGCGCGATATGCCGTGCAGCAATTCCGCCTTGGGGTCCCAATGGGTCCATTCGTCCTGGGGCTGAATAAGGAAGGCACAGACGCTGCCGTCGGCCCGGGCCAGGCCGACCTCGATGGGATAGCTGCCCCGGCCAAAACCGGACGCTTCGATATCAAGAAGAGTGGGCAGCGTCACATCATCTATCCTTTGTTACCGGCAGCGGCGGCGAGCGATGAGCTCAGTGGGCAAGCTTCGTGGCGACACGGGCCGGAGCTTGCCCGGTCCGCCTAGCGTACGGGGTTAGACGACGCGAGGCGACCCCGGATGGTATTCAGTGGGTGAGGGTCTGCTGGTCGAGCTGACCGACCTCGCTGTAGCGCTCGGCAAGCGCCTGCCACTGGGCCGCGCGCCGCGGATCGACGGACAGCCCCAATTCACCGAGGTGATAGGCCTGGGCGAGGCGCTCCGCCGCTTGCGGATGCCCGGCTTCGCCGGCCCGCGCATACCAGGTCACGGCATGGTCATCGCGCCGCGGGTACTGGGCACAGCCGTATTCATGGATGCGCCCGGCCTGATATTGGGCACGGCTGTCACCGGTCTGGGCGGCCTGCAGCACGTAGCGTGCGCCCTTGGCCTTGTCCTGCGGGGTAATGCCGCGATGAAACAGCATATGCCCGTAAACCGACAAGGCCGTGACATGACCCGCTTCCGCACAGCGCTGGAAAAGCCGCAGCGTCAAACGCTGGGTGCGCGGTGAACGGGGTAGCCAGCGGGTATGGAACAACTGCTCAGCCAGCCGGAATTCAAGCCGGGTGAACAGGGAAGATGGCTGCGGCATGGCGACTAACACCTTGATCGAGTTTGCCTGAGTGACGGCGTCGAGTGTGGCCCCTTCCCGAGCCAATCCACGCCTCATCTCCTGACTGCCAACCGCCCGGTCTCCGCCGGGGCAACGGGTGGCAAGCATACGCCCCACCATGGCCCGACTCAACCCCCATTTGCCGCCTTGTAGACACCCCGCTACCATGCTGTTTTCCGCCACTTTTTGGAGTCTCGAGCATGCAGCACCGAGCATTAGGCGATACCGGGATCAGCGTCAGCCGACTCTGCCTCGGTACCATGACCTTCGGCGAGCAGAACAGCGAAGCCGACGCCCATGCGCAACTCACGCGGGCCGTCGATGCCGGCATCAACTTCATCGATACTGCCGAGATGTACCCGGTACCGCCCAGGGCGGAAACCCAGGGACTCACCGAAGCCTATATTGGCAGCTGGCTCAAGGCACGTGGCAAGCGCGACGACCTGATCATCGCCACCAAGGCGGCCGGCCCGGGACGCATGGAACACATTCGTGGAGGCGCACAGCTGACCCGCGATCACCTTCAGCAGGCCATCGATGCCAGCCTGCAGCGTCTGCAGACCGATTACGTGGATCTCTACCAGCTGCACTGGCCGGCACGTAACGTCAATATCTTCGGCCAGCTGGGCTACACCCCCGACCCCGAGGAAGACGCCACGCCGCTCGAGGAGACCCTGACAGCGCTCAAGGAACTGGTCGACGCCGGCAAGGTGCGCGCCATCGGGCTCTCCAACGATACCCCCTGGGGCGTGATGCGCTGCCTGCAACTGGCCGATTCTCTCGGCCTACCGCGCGTCGCCAGCGTGCAGAACCCCTACAGCCTGCTCAACCGCAGTTTCGAGGTCGGCCTGGCCGAGATCGCCGATCGCGAAAATGTCGGTTTGCTCGCCTATTCGCCGCTGGCCTTCGGCGTGCTATCGGGTAAATACCTGGACGGCGCCCGCCCCGCAGGCGGCCGCATTACTCTGTTCGAGCGTTTCTCGCGCTACACCTCGGAGATTGCCGAACAGGCGACACACGCCTATGTCGACATCGCGCGACGCCATGGCCTCGACCCGGCACAGATGGCCCTGGCCTTCGTCAATTCCCGGCCGTTCCTGACCAGCAATATCATCGGCGCCACGACCCTGGAACAACTCGACAGCAATATCGCCAGCGAAGATCTGGTGCTGTCCCCGGCGGTGCTCGATGAGATCGAGACGGTTCATCACCGCATCTCCAACCCCAGCCCGTAACTACCAGGCTATGAGTTCGATAGCGGGGAGCCGATCGGCTCCCCGCTATCGGCTTGATATACTGCCCTGCTGATCATTCGCTTCTGGAGCCCGCCATGCTGAGCGTGATTTCCCCGGCCAAGACGCTGGATTTCGAAACCACCCCGACCACCACAATGCAGACTCAGCCGGACTATCTGGCCCAGAGCCGCGAACTGATCGACATTCTGCGTGATTACTCGCCGCAACGGCTCGCCGAGCTTATGGGCATCAGCGACAAGCTGGCCGGACTCAATGCCGCACGCTACGCCGAATGGCAGCCACCGTTCGATCTGGACAATGCCAAACAGGCTGCACAGGCCTTTCAGGGCGATGTTTATGTCGGCTTGGAAGCGAGCGCCTTCGGCGATGACGACAACGCGTTTGCCCAGGATCACCTGCGCATCCTCTCCGGCCTGTACGGCCTGTTGCGGCCGCTCGACCTGATCCAGCCCTATCGACTGGAAATGGGCACGCGCCTGCCCAATCCAGCGGGCAAGGATCTGTACGCTTTCTGGAAGGAGCGCCTCACTCGCGACCTCGATCGTGCCGTGCACGCAAGCGGCACGCCGGTGCTGGTCAACCTCGCCTCCAACGAATACTTCAAAGCGATCGATGCCAAGCGGCTTTCATCACGGGTTATTACCCCGGTCTTCAAAGATGCCAAGAATGGCCAGTTCAAGATCATCAGCTTCTACGCCAAGAAGGCGCGCGGGCTGATGAGCGCCTGGCTGATTCGCCAGCGGCTCGATGAACCCGAAGGACTCAAGGATTTCAGGGTTTCCGGCTATCGCTATAACGCCACGCTCTCTCAGGGTGATACCTGGGTATTCACCCGCGAGGAACAGGCCCACGGCTAATAGCTTAGCGCTGGCCGGGGGTTGGCCCCGACTGCATTACTACTGTCATCATGCTGGGAGCGCTTCTGCTAACCCAGTAGAATGGTAGCAATACCTTCATGCCGCTCCCGGAGAATCCCATGCGCCATTTATTCGTCATGCTGATGGTCGGTCTGCTCGGCTTCGGCCTGGCCGTCGATCACGCCGAAGCCCGCCGTCTCGGCGGAGGCAAGAGTTTCGGTTCCCATTCCCGCTCCACGGCGCAACAGCCTGCCGCCAACCAGCGGGCTGCCTCATCGACACCTCAACGCAAGCCCTCAGCAGGCTTGTCACGTTTTGCCGGCCCGTTTGCCGGGTTACTCGCCGGCGGGCTGCTGGCCTCGCTGTTCTTCGGCGGCGGTTTCGACGGGATGCGCATGGTCGACATCCTGCTGATCGGTGGCGCGATCTGGCTGGCCCTGCGCCTGTTCAGCCGGCGTCGTTCGGCTAGCGCCACCGGTCCGTCTGGCCATCACAATCAGTCCGATTCGGCTCAATCCGCACAGCCTCAGGCCTTTACCGCGTCCGGCACCCAGGGCGGCGGGCTCGGTGCCCAACCCGAATGGTTCGACAAGACGCGCTTTCTCAACGATGCCAAGGAACATTACATGGCGCTGCAGCGCGCCTGGGACAATAACGACCTGAGCAAGATTCAGGAATACGTGACGCCCGAGCTTTACAACCTGTTGCGTGAAGAGCGAGCCAACCAGCCAGCCAACAATCGCACCGAGATTGTGCGGCTTTTCGTCGAGCTCGGCGACATACAGGAGTATGCCCAGCAGGCCGAAGCCTCGGTGATCTTCCATGGCATCATCGACGAGAATGGCGATCACAACGAGTTCAACGAGACCTGGCACCTGACCCGCGATCTCCGTGAAGGATCGCCCTGGTACGTGCAGGGCATCGAGCAGAACCCCAGCGCCTGAGGCAATTGCAGCGCACTAAAAAGCCGGGCTTAAGCCCGGCTTTTTAGTGCCATGGGTCCTGAATGAAGGACGCCGCGCTAACTAGAGCGCTTAGTTGTTCTGGGCGTCTTCGGCAGCATCTTGCACGTCTTCACCCATTTCCTCGACGTTGTCGCCGGCATTTTCAGCCGCCTGGTCGATGTTCTCGCCCGCTTCCTCGGCCGGGCCCTGATCATCGCAGGCGGCTACACCGCCCAGCATCAGTGCCAACATCATGGCCAGACCCAACTTACGCAGCAGATTCTTTTGCATCGTCTCCTCCTGAGTACGCAGCGGTATTAGAACCAATACCATACAGCGCGTAACGACCAACGCCAACTGCTTGTCTCAAGGTCAACTCTAGAACCGGCGGGAGGAGAGTAAGCGAACGGCGACCACCCTTTGCGGGTAATTAGTCGCCTGGTTGCCAGTGCTGGGGCAGCAACTCGTGAACCTGGCTGGCTTTCTGCGTTGGCAATCGAGCCAGCACGTCCTTCAGGTAGGCGTAGGGCTCAAGGCCGTTCAGCTTGGCAGACTGGATTAGGCTCATGATATTGGCGGCACGCTGGCCGCTGCGCAGTGACCCGGCGAATAGCCAGTTCGAGCGGCCCAGCGCCCAGGGGCGAATCAGGTTCTCGACTCGGTTATTGTCGATCGGCAACCCGCCGTCATCCAGATAACGTGTCAGCGCCGCCCAGCGTTTCAGGCTATAGTCCAGCGCCTTGGCCGTCGCCGAACCGTTCGGGACCTTCTCGCGATGGGCCAGCATCCAGCGGTGCAGCGTGGCGGCGATGGGCCTCGCCCGGGTATCGCGTAGCCGTTGACGTTCTTCGGCACTCAGTGACTGGGCGTCGCGCTCCACCTGGTAGAGCTGACCGATGAGTTCGATGGCCTGCCCGGCAATCTGGCTCTTGCCGGCCACGTGCAGGTCGACGAACTTGCGCCGGGCATGGGCCATACAGCCCACTTCGGTGACGCCATTGGCGAAGCTCTGTTTGTAGCCACCGTAATCGTCGCAGATCAGCTTGCCTTGCCAGTCGCCGAGGAAGTCACGGGCATGCTGGCCGCCACGCCCGGGCGCGAAGTCGTAGATCACGGCCTTCAGTTCGGCGTAGGGGGTAGTGGCGTAGGCCCAGAGGTAGGCCCTGTGGGTCTTCTTCTTGCCCGGGGCCAGCATCGGCACTGGCGTTTCATCGGCATGCAGGATCGGTGCGGTGAGCAGGGTTCCACGCAGGGCATCGACCAGTGGCTGCAGTCGCACGCCACAGATGCCGATCCATTCCGCCAGGGTGGAGCGTGGGATCTCCACGCCGGCGCGGGCAAAAATCTGTGCCTGTCGGTAGAGCGGCAGATGGTCGGCGTACTTGGCGATCATCACCTGGGCCAGCAACCCCGAGGTGGGGATACCCTTGTCGATCACGTGAGCCGGCATCGGCGTCTGGATCAGCGTCTCGCACTCGTCGCAGACCCACTTGCCGCGGATATGCCGCTCGATGGTAAACACGCCGGGCGTGTAGTCGAGCTTCTCGCTGATCTCTTCCCCGATGCGGCGCCGCCGGCAGCCGCACGTGCAGTGCTCGCTGTCGGGCTCGTGTCGGATCTCGACACGCGGCAGGTCGTCGGGCAAGGGCTGGCGTTTGGGCTTTTGCTGGATGGCGGGCGGCGTTGCCGGGGTAACGAGTTCTGCCAGCTCGGCCTCGATGGCAGCGATGTCGGCATCGACCCCCTCGTCCAGCAGGCTGATCTGCAGCCCATTGAGATGCTCGCTGCGTTGGCCGAACTTGTGACGCTTGAGCAGTGCCAGTTCGTGGGTCAGCTTCTGGTTGATCTGCTCGCTGTGACGCAGCGCCTGATCTTTTTCCTCGACCTGCGCCATCAGCGTCGCCGCCAGGTGGCGGAGCTGATCGGGTGAGAGCTGGGACAGATCGGGCGACGTAGTCATCCGCCGATTATGCCAGTCTGCTGACAACAGCGGGATGCGCGGATCATCGAATGGTCAGGCGCCGCGTTCTGTGCCGGTACTTGCCGGCTATTACAACACCGAAATGGCCCCCGCCGGGCCGATGCGCTGCCAGGGCAGGCCCTGAACCAGCGCCGTCACTTGCTCAGGCGACAGTTCCACTCGGTCGCCGTACCCGTTGCCGGCCCAATGGAACTTGCCCTGGTTCAGACGCCGGGCGCAGAGCCAGATGCCCAGACCGTCGTGAATCAGCACTTTCATGCGGTTACCGCGCCGGTTGGCGAACAGATAGGCGCAGTGCGGCCGGGCGGTGCCGAACACCTTCACGACCCGAGCCAAGGCCGTGTCGGGGCCGGCGCGCATGTCCAGGGGTTCGGTGGCCAGCCAGATCGCGTCGATACAGATCACGACAGCAGATCCCGAAGCAGCGCCCGACAACCCTCTGCATCAGCTACCGGCCACTCGATAGTTATTGTTCCCTTGGTGCCCGGAATCGAGAGGCGAATGGACTCGACATTCTGACGCTGGGCCGCCACCGGCGCTGTGGTGCTGGCCATTGGCAGCGGGATAAACGCTGGTGTGTCACTTACCGGCTCCGAGCGACGAGCGGCACGGATCCACTTGTGCACTAGGTTGGCGTTCAGGGCATGCTCCATCGCGATGCCGGCTACCGAGGCGTCAGGTTGCTGGCACGCTTCGACGATCCTGGCCTTGAACTCGGCCGTAAAGCGGCGACGCTTGCGAGGCGCCTCCAATACGCTTAACTCACTCATGATAGGTGTCCACTAAAGAATAGGTGGACACCTACCGTCATCGAAGTCGGGGCTCAGCGGAAGGTGTGTTCACCGGCCGGATACGGAGGGATGGCCTGCTGTTGTCTTAGCTGGTTGTTTTCCGCGCATAAAAAAAGCCCCCGGGTTTCCGGGGGCTTTTTCGTGAAGATGCCTGACGATGACCTACTCTCGCATGGGGAAGCCCCACACTACCATCGGCGCTGAGCGGTTTCACTGCTGAGTTCGGCATGGGGTCAGGTGGGACCCGCTCGCTATGGTCGTCAGGCGTAACTGTGGACGCGTTGTCGTGACAACGCCCCGTTACCTGGTCTTAACAAGGTGAATCAAGCTGGTTGAGACGACTCTTTTGCGTATCCGTCGTGTGTTCTCGCCCGGGGCCGTTCAGGCCCCTTGGGTGTTATATGGTCAAGCCTCACGGACCATTAGTACGCGTTAGCTCAATGCGTTGCCGCACGTCCACACCGCGCCTATCAACCTCGTCGTCTTCGAGGGTCCTTCAGGGGGCGCAAGGCCCCAGGGAAGTCTCATCTTGAAGGGGGCTTCCCGCTTAGATGCTTTCAGCGGTTATCCCGTCCGTACATAGCTACCCGGCAATGCCATTGGCATGACAACCGGAACACCAGCGGTACGTCCACTCCGGTCCTCTCGTACTAGGAGCAGCACTTCTCAAACTTCCGACGCCCACGGCAGATAGGGACCGAACTGTCTCACGACGTTCTAAACCCAGCTCGCGTACCACTTTAAATGGCGAACAGCCATACCCTTGGGACCGACTTCAGCCCCAGGATGTGATGAGCCGACATCGAGGTGCCAAACACCGCCGTCGATGTGAACTCTTGGGCGGTATCAGCCTGTTATCCCCGGAGTACCTTTTATCCGTTGAGCGATGGCCCTTCCATACAGAACCACCGGATCACTAGAACCTACTTTCGTATCTGCTCGACGTGTCTGTCTCGCAGTTAAGCACCCTTATGCTCTTGCACTCACTGCACGATTTCCAACCGTGCTGAGGGTACCTTCGTGCTCCTCCGTTACTCTTTGGGAGGAGACCGCCCCAGTCAAACTACCCACCACACACTGTCCTCACACCGGATAACGGTGCCAAGTTAGAACGCCAATGATGCCAGGCTGGTATTTCAAGGGTGGCTCCACCCGAACTGGCGTCCGGGTTTCCAAGCCTCCCAGCTATCCTACACAAGCAACATCAGCGTCCAGTGTGAAGCTATAGTAAAGGTTCACGGGGTCTTTCCGTCTAGCCGCGGGTACACAGCATCTTCACTGCGATTTCAATTTCACTGAGTCTCGGGTGGAGACAGCGTGGCCATCATTACGCCATTCGTGCAGGTCGGAACTTACCCGACAAGGAATTTCGCTACCTTAGGACCGTTATAGTTACGGCCGCCGTTTACCGGGGCTTCGATCAAGAGCTTCGCCTTACGGCTAACACCATCACTTAACCTTCCGGCACCGGGCAGGCGTCACACCCTATACGTCCGCTTACGCGTTAGCAGAGTGCTGTGTTTTTAATAAACAGTTGCAGCCACCTGGTATCTTCGACCGGCTTCGGCTCCCACCGCGAGGGTGTTCACCTACTGCCGGCGTGCCTTCTCCCGAAGTTACGGCACCATTTTGCCTAGTTCCTTCACCCGAGTTCTCTCAAGCGCCTGGGTATTCTCTACCTGACCACCTGTGTCGGTTTGGGGTACGGTCTCGCGTGATCTGAAGCTTAGAGGCTTTTCTTGGAAGCGTGGCATCAATGACTTCCAGACCGTAGTCTGTTCGTCTCGTGTCTCGGCCTAAAGAACCCGGATTTGCCTGAGTTCTCAGCCTACGCACTTTCACCGGGGCAACCAACGCCCGGCTCACCTAGCCTTCTTCGTCCCCCCATCGCAATCACGTGAGGTACGGGAATATTAACCCGTTTCCCATCGACTACGCCTTTCGGCCTCGCCTTAGGGGCCGACTCACTCTGCTCCGATTGACGTCGAACAGAAACCCTTGGTCTTCCGGCGGGGATGGTTTTCACATCCCTTGTCGTTACTCATGTCAGCATTCGCACTCGTGATACCTCCAGCATGCTTCTCAACACACCTTCATCGGCGTACACGACGCTCCTCTACCGCTCGCCATTCGGCGAACCCGTAGCTTCGGTACCTGGTTTAGCCCCGTTACATCTTCCGCGCAGGCCGACTCGACTAGTGAGCTATTACGCTTTCTTTAAAGGATGGCTGCTTCTAAGCCAACCTCCTAGCTGTCTAAGCCTTCCCACATCGTTTCCCACTTAACCAGGATTTTGGGACCTTAGCTGACGGTCTGGGTTGTTTCCCTTTTCACAACGGACGTTAGCACCCGCTGTGTGTCTCCCACGCTGCACTCACCGGTATTCGGAGTTTGCCTCGGTTTGGTAACCCGGGATGGGCCCCTAGCCGAAACAGTGCTCTACCCCCGGTGGTGATACGTGAGGCGCTACCTAAATAGCTTTCGAGGAGAACCAGCTATCTCCGAGCTTGATTAGCCTTTCACTCCGATCCACAGCTCATCCCAGCATTTTTCAACATACTTGGGTTCGGGCCTCCAGTTGATGTTACTCAACCTTCACCCTGGCCATGGATAGATCGCCCGGTTTCGGGTCTATATCCAGCGACTGGTCGCCCAGTTAAGACTCGGTTTCCCTACGCCTCCCCTACTCGGTTAAGCTCGCCACTGAATATAAGTCGCTGACCCATTATACAAAAGGTACGCGGTCACCGAACAAGTCGGCTCCCACTGCTTGTACGCATACGGTTTCAGGATCTATTTCACTCCCCTCGCCGGGGTTCTTTTCGCCTTTCCCTCACGGTACTGGTTCACTATCGGTCAGCCAGGAGTATTTAGCCTTGGAGGATGGTCCCCCCGTCTTCAGTCAAGGTTTCTCGTGCCCCGACTTACTCGATTTC
>CAVZBU010000004.1:0-133493 GCA_963773565.1 uncultured Gammaproteobacteria bacterium
GGTATCCGGCCGGTGAACACACCTTCCGCTGAGCCCCGACTTCGATGACGGTAGGTGTCCACCTATTCTTTAGTGGACACCTATCATGAGTGAGTTAAGCGTATTGGAGGCGCCTCGCAAGCGCCGCCGCTTTACGGCCGAGTTCAAGGCCAGGATCGTCGAAGCGTGCCAGCAACCTGACGCCTCGGTAGCCGGCATCGCGATGGAGCATGCCCTGAACGCCAACCTAGTGCACAAGTGGATCCGTGCCGCTCGTCGCTCGGAGCCGGTAAGTGACACACCAGCGTTTATCCCGCTGCCAATGGCCAGCACCACAGCGCCGGTGGCGGCCCAGCGTCAGAATGTCGAGTCCATTCGCCTCTCGATTCCGGGCACCAAGGGAACAATAACTATCGAGTGGCCGGTAGCTGATGCAGAGGGTTGTCGGGCGCTGCTTCGGGATCTGCTGTCGTGATCTGTATCGACGCGATCTGGCTGGCCACCGAACCCCTGGACATGCGCGCCGGCCCCGACACGGCCTTGGCTCGGGTCGTGAAGGTGTTCGGCACCGCCCGGCCGCACTGCGCCTATCTGTTCGCCAACCGGCGCGGTAACCGCATGAAAGTGCTGATTCACGACGGTCTGGGCATCTGGCTCTGCGCCCGGCGTCTGAACCAGGGCAAGTTCCATTGGGCCGGCAACGGGTACGGCGACCGAGTGGAACTGTCGCCTGAGCAAGTGACGGCGCTGGTTCAGGGCCTGCCCTGGCAGCGCATCGGCCCGGCGGGGGCCATTTCGGTGTTGTAATAGCCGGCAAGTACCGGCACAGAACGCGGCGCCTGACCATTCGATGATCCGCGCATCCCGCTGTTGTCAGCAGACTGGCATAATCGGCGGATGACTACGTCGCCCGATCTGTCCCAGCTCTCACCCGATCAGCTCCGCCACCTGGCGGCGACGCTGATGGCGCAGGTCGAGGAAAAAGATCAGGCGCTGCGTCACAGCGAGCAGATCAACCAGAAGCTGACCCACGAACTGGCACTGCTCAAGCGTCACAAGTTCGGCCAACGCAGCGAGCATCTCAATGGGCTGCAGATCAGCCTGCTGGACGAGGGGGTCGATGCCGACATCGCTGCCATCGAGGCCGAGCTGGCAGAACTCGTTACCCCGGCAACGCCGCCCGCCATCCAGCAAAAGCCCAAACGCCAGCCCTTGCCCGACGACCTGCCGCGTGTCGAGATCCGACACGAGCCCGACAGCGAGCACTGCACGTGCGGCTGCCGGCGGCGCCGCATCGGGGAAGAGATCAGCGAGAAGCTCGACTACACGCCCGGCGTGTTTACCATCGAGCGGCATATCCGCGGCAAGTGGGTCTGCGACGAGTGCGAGACGCTGATCCAGACGCCGATGCCGGCTCACGTGATCGACAAGGGTATCCCCACCTCGGGGTTGCTGGCCCAGGTGATGATCGCCAAGTACGCCGACCATCTGCCGCTCTACCGACAGGCACAGATTTTTGCCCGCGCCGGCGTGGAGATCCCACGCTCCACCCTGGCGGAATGGATCGGCATCTGTGGCGTGCGACTGCAGCCACTGGTCGATGCCCTGCGTGGAACCCTGCTCACCGCACCGATCCTGCATGCCGATGAAACGCCAGTGCCGATGCTGGCCCCGGGCAAGAAGAAGACCCACAGGGCCTACCTCTGGGCCTACGCCACTACCCCCTACGCCGAACTGAAGGCCGTGATCTACGACTTCGCGCCCGGGCGTGGCGGCCAGCATGCCCGTGACTTCCTCGGCGACTGGCAAGGCAAGCTGATCTGCGACGATTACGGTGGCTACAAACAGAGCTTCGCCAATGGCGTCACCGAAGTGGGGTGTATGGCCCATGCCCGGCGCAAGTTCGTCGACCTGCACGTGGCCGGCAAGAGCCAGATTGCCGGGCAGGCCATCGAACTCATCGGTCAGCTCTACCAGGTGGAGCGCGACGCCCAGTCACTGAGTGCCGAAGAACGTCAACGGCTACGCGATACCCGGGCGAGGCCCATCGCCGCCACGCTGCACCGCTGGATGCTGGCCCATCGCGAGAAGGTCCCGAACGGTTCGGCGACGGCCAAGGCGCTGGACTATAGCCTGAAACGCTGGGCGGCGCTGACACGTTATCTGGATGACGGCGGGTTGCCGATCGACAATAACCGAGTCGAGAACCTAATCCGTCCCTGGGCGCTGGGCCGCTCGAACTGGCTATTCGCCGGGTCACTGCGCAGCGGCCAGCGTGCCGCCAATATCATGAGCCTAATCCAGTCTGCCAAGCTGAACGGCCTTGAGCCCTACGCCTACCTGAAGGACGTGCTGGCTCGATTGCCAACGCAGAAAGCCAGCCAGGTTCACGAGTTGCTGCCCCAGCACTGGCAACCAGGCGACTAATTACCCGCAAAGGGTGGTCGCCGTTCGCTTACGGAGAAGGTTGCTTCTCCTGTGGTTGTGTGTGTTGTGTGTTGAGTGATACGGCACAGCCGAGGCGTGATCCACACCCCGAATCCTGGGCGAGCATAACGAGAGATTCCGCCGCGCTAAGAGTCCCCAAAGAGGCTAATCTGAACTGTACCGAGATTTCCGGAGGTTCCAAACCTTGAGAGGATGGAGCCATGAGCACATCAAAACGCTACTCCCCCGGAGTTCGTCAGCGAGTGGTTCGTATGGTCTTCGACCACGAAGCCGACTACGCCTCGCAGTGGGCGGCTATCGGTGCTATTGCCCCCAAGACCGGCTGCGCCCGAAACCCTGCGGGGCTGGGTTCGTCAGGCCAAGCGTGACGCGGGGCGCCGGGAAGGTACCATGACCACCGAATGTGAACGGATCAAGGCGCTGGAGCGCGAGAACCGGGAGTTGAAGCAGGCCAACGAGATCCTGCGTAAGGCATCAGCTTATTTTGCGCAGGAGGAGCGATACGGGCAGGCCGCCTGCGCTACGACAATTGATGGTCAACTTCATCGATCATTATCGGGCGTCATACGGGGCAACGGGTCTAAGTACCTAAACAGAAATTCTCCGCTATGATTATAGTCCTGCCCCGTGGACCAGGACGATGAGCATGAAATTCCGCTTTGTGCCGCCGCTGTCCGATGCTGACCTCAAGGCGTTGATGACGACTTACACCTACGGCGAGAAACCGGCCCTGCGGCGAAGGGCCCACGCCATCGTGCTGAGCCATCAGGGCCATACTATCGATCAGATTTGCAAGATTCTCTCCGTCACCCGCGAGACGGCCTCGCTCTGGTTCGACGCCTGGGAGGCCCAGGGGCTCGAAGGGCTCCGGGACAAGCCACGCACCGGGCGCCCTGCCATCTACAGTGACTCGGAGCGGGAACGGTTGCTTGAACTTGTCAAAGAGCAGCCTCATCAGTTGAAGGCCGTCCAGGCACAGCTCCAACAGGAAACCGGGAAACACGCCTGCACCATGACGCTCAAGCGAGCCTTAAAAAAATCTGGGATATAGCTTCAAGCGCACCCGGCGATCCCTGAAAGACCGGCGTGACGAGACGGATTTCCGGAATACACAAGGCCTGTTGGCTGAGCTTCAGCGTTGGGAGGATCGGGGCGAGACGGAACTCTATTACTTCGACGAGTCGGGCTTTGCTCGTAACCGGCCTGAGCTGGATTTTAGAAATGTTAGTATAGTAATGTTTGAATGTGTTGGGTTTTTTGAGTTGTAGGGCGAACTGAACTACTCCTCCGCGGAAGGTGTGTTCAGCGGCCGGTTACGGTCATCGAGGCCTTTGACCGCCTGGTTGCCCAGAAGTCGCCGGACGCCTTTGCCATCGTGGTGTTGGACAATGCCAGTATCCATCGCTCGGCGCGCTTCCAGCGCAAGCGACTGGACTGGCTGAACCATCGGGTTCATGTCGTCTATCTCTCGACGTATTCGCCAGAGTTGAACCTGATCGAGATTCTCTGGCGCAAGGTCAAGTATGAGTGGCTGCCGTTGACGGCTTACGAAAGCTTCTCTTCCTTGAGAGACCATGTCCACCAGGTGTTGTCAGGCTACGGCAACGAATATCGGATCACTTTTGTATAGCTACTTACGAGAAAGCCGATACGGTTCAGAGCTTTGGTTAGGGATAACCCCGCCATGCTCCTTAGAGAGTTGCTTTATTCCTGCTTGAATTCATGTGTAAAAGATCGTCGTTTTCTGGTCATCAGACACCTCGCTTATAGCGGCAATACCATCTACGTTGGTGTCCGGTTTCATTGGACCACTACATTCGCTACTGGTGTTGAGTCCCTCCCCGACCTTTAGGTAGGGGAAGATTTCAACGATCTTTAACTGTGTCGTGCCGTACCGGCGGCTCAAACTTATGCTGGCTTGACCATCAGGGGAATAACTGGCTCAGCTTGGTCGCCAGCATCAGGTTGCCGCTGGCCTTGAGACGCCCGGACATGAATGCCTGCATGCCGTTGAGTTCTCCGCTCAAGACCCCTTTGAGGGTATCGCTGTCTGTTGAAAGCGACACCGAAGGATCGTCGTGCTCGCCTTGTTGGATATCCAGCGTGCCGTCATCGACGGTCATGAAGTAGTCGTCGGCATCGACGATATGGAATTGAAAGGTTTCATGCATGCCGGTGGCGGCTTGCGGGTCGAAACGAGACTTGAGATTGTCGATTACCTGGGTGGTGTTGCTCATGGGTTCTCTGCAGCCTGCGAACGGTGAAGGGCCCGAGCTTATTTTGAACAGGCGTTTGAATCAAGCGTTACCCTGTGGCAGCCAAATGAAAGGCAGTGGATTTTGAACTCGCAACGAGGAGAAGCCGGGTGAGTCAATGGTTTGCGCAATACGGCCTGTTTCTGGCCCAACTGATAACGCTGGCGGTGTTGGTCATTGCGGCGCTGGCAATCGCCAGCCGCGCCAAGAGTGGTCACGCGCGCGGCCAGCTACGCATCGAGGAGCTCAACAAGCGCTATCGCACTCGACAGCGTCAGTTACGGCTGGTCGGTCTCGACAAGAAGCGCCGCAAGGCGACGCTCAAGGCCTTCAAACAAGATGACAAGCGCCGCAACAAGAGCGATGCGAGTGACTCTGAGCGGCGTCCGACGTTATGGGTGCTGGACTTCCACGGTGACATCAAGGCGTCGGGAACGGCACGGCTTGCTGAGGAAATCTCGCTGATTCTCGGCGTGATCGGTGAACGGGATGAGGTAGCGATACGCCTGGAATCGCCCGGCGGGCTGGTGCATGCCTATGGGCTCGCCGCTGCCCAGCTTGACCGGCTGCGTGAGGCGGGCGTGACGACCACGGTGTGCATCGACAAGGTGGCAGCCAGCGGCGGCTACATGATGGCCTGTTGCGCCGACCGTCTGCATGCAGCGCCGTTCGCGGTATTGGGTTCGATCGGCGTGGTCGCGCAGTTGCCCAATATTCATCGTCTACTCAAGCGTCACGATGTCGATGTTGAAGTGCTGACCGCCGGGCGCTACAAGCGCACGCTGACGGTGCTCGGTGAGAACAGCGATGAGGGGCGCGAGAAGTTTATCGAGGAGTTGGAGAGTACCCATGAGCTGTTCAAGCATTTCGTGGCTGAACGTCGCCCGGCATTGAACATCGAGGACATCGCCACTGGTGAAACCTGGTACGGTAGCCAGGCTGTGGGCAAGGGGCTGATCGATAGCGTGGGAACCAGCGAGGCCTACCTGCTGGAGCGCATGAAAGACGCCCAGGTCGTCACGCTAAGCCTTGAAAAGCGCCGGGGCGTGACCGAGCGCCTGGGGCGTGCCGTGTCGCGGGGCATCGAGAGTGGCCTGCAGCGGGTCTACGAGGCGCTTGAGGCGAGCGGTTGGCAGCGCCGTTAAGCTAGTCCAGATATAACGCGGCCAGGGTGTCGATCAGCTTCTCGGCTTCGTTACCCTGCAGTGAATAGTAGATGGTTTGCGAGGCACGTCGCGTGGTGACCAGCCCGACCCGCCGCAGTATGGCCAGGTGCTGCGAGAGTGCCGATTGGCTCAACGACAGGCGGGTATTGAGCTCGGACACCGAGAGTTCGTCGCTATCGAGTAGGCACAGGATACGTAGGCGATTCTCATTGGCAACCGCCTTGAGCAGGTTAGTCGAGGCTTGAATGGCATCGTTAGGGTCGTTCAGCAGCCGTGCAGCGAGCGGACGGTTACTCATGTTTCGTCTCCTGTGGCCGGTGGGTATAGGAGTCTGCCGAATTTAATACTGACCTACTGCGAACCCCGGCCTTTCGGCCAATGTTACCGATCCACGTCGTTAACTAGCGCGCTATTCGCTTCAATCGGTCGCTAAACTGGCCTCGAGATCCGTGCTTCTCGTGCCGCTCGGCCAAGCTCGACAGACGCCCGGCGCTTGGCCGATTTTCCCGCCGCCGATGGATGCGAGCATCGCAAGCTTTCGGAACCGCCGCGGGTGGCGTGAGAGGTAACTCAACAACTCTGCCTCTCTTACTGATTTAGTGAAACTTCAACAACCACGCAACTTAACCGCGATCGAGCGGCCAACGCTAATTCAGCGCCGCGACGCCTCCTTGAACAGACAGATTGTCAACAAAATCACCTCTCGGTGACGCGCTAGATCAATAAATGCCGCTATTTCCCGCCTACTAGCCAATGGTATGACGGGAAAATCTGCGCGTATGCTCTAGAGTTGTGTCAACAATTATTCATGAACCGGGACGATCGATGAAGCTGTCGATCATCCTTAAATGGCAGGCATTTCATGAGCGCATACCAGAGCGAATACCAGCGATCAATCGAGCACCCCGAGGCCTTCTGGGCCGAGCAGGCCCAGCGCATCCCCTGGTTCCGCCAGCCCCACGAAATTCTCGGCTACGACCAGCAGGGCCATGCGCGTTGGTACGCCGATGGCGAATTGAATACCTGCTATGTGGCGATCGACCATCACGTTGCCGAGGGACGCGGTGAGCAACCCGCGATACACTGGGACTCGCCGGTAACCGGGGGCAAGCGCACGCTGAGCTATCGGCAATTACGTGACGAGGTGGCGCTGTTTGCCGGTGCGCTGGCCTCGCTGGGGGTGGGCAAGGGCGATCGGGTAGTGATCTACATGCCGATGGTTCCCGAGGCATTGATTGCCATGTATGCCTGTGCCCGGCTGGGTGCCGTGCATTCGGTGGTGTTCGGTGGATTTGCGGCGCACGAACTCGCCGTGCGCATCGAGGACGCCGAGCCGCGGGTGGTGATTGCCGCTTCCTGCGGCGTCGAGGTGGACCGGGTCATCGCCTACAAGCCAATCGTCGATGAAGCGCTGACGCGCAGTCGCCATCGTCCCGAGGCTTGTGTGATCCTGCAGCGCGATTCGCTGCGCGCCGAGTTGAACGCTATCGACCGCGACTGGCAGGAGCTGGTGGCCAACGCTTCGCCTGCCGACTGTGTCGCTGTCAAGGGATGCGATCCGCTGTATATCCTGTATACCTCCGGGACCACCGGCAAGCCAAAGGGCGTGGTACGCGATAACGGCGGCCATGCGGTGGCGTTGCACTACTCGCTGGATCGCGTCTACGGCATGACGCCCGGTGAAGTGTTTTTCTCGGCCTCGGATATCGGCTGGGTCGTCGGCCACTCCTACATCGTCTACGCCCCGTTGATCTACGGTTGCACCACGCTGGTCTACGAAGGCAAGCCGGTACGCACCCCCGATGCCGGCGCCTTCTGGCGGTTGATCGAGGAGTATCGGGTGCGGGCCTTCTTTACCGCGCCGACCGCGTTTCGCGCCATCAAGAAGGAGGACCCCGATGGTCATAGGCTCGAAGGGTATGACATCTCCTGCCTGAGAACACTGTTCCTGGCCGGTGAGCGGCTCGATCCGCCGACCTTCCATTGGCTCGAGGGCCTGTTATCGGTGCCGGTCATCGATCACTGGTGGCAGACCGAGACCGGCTGGCCGATCGCTGCCAATCTTCAGGGGCTGGAGCCGATGCCGACCAAGGCCGGTTCGGCGACGCTGCCGGTTCCCGGGTACGCTGTGGCGGTACTGAACGCGCAGGGCGAACCGGCCGGCGTCTGCGAGCAAGGCAGCGTGGCGATTCGAGAGCCGATGCCGCCGGGCTGCCTGAGCGGGATATGGCGTGACCCGCAACGCTTTCAGCGCGCCTATATGGCGGCCTTCCCGGGTTATTACCTGAGTGGTGACGGGGGCTACTTCGACGAAGATGGCTATCTGTTCATCATGGGGCGCAGCGATGATGTCATCAATGTCGCCGGGCACCGCCTATCCACCGGGGAGATGGAGGAAATCGTAGGATCGCATGCGGCGGTGGCCGAATGCGCGGTCATCGGCATTCAAGACGAGTTGAAAGGGCAGGTGCCGATTGCGCTGGTGATCCCCAAGGATGGTTTCGATGGCGATACGGCAGCGCTCGAACGCGAACTGGTGGCCCTGGTGCGTGAGCAGATCGGCGGCATTGCCAGTTTGCGCCAGGCGCTGGTGGTTTCGCGCCTGCCCAAGACCCGCTCCGGCAAGATCCTGCGCAAGCTGTTGCGCAATATCGCCGATGGCGAGTCCTACGGCGTTCCTTCGACCATCGACGATCCTGCCAGCCTGCAGGATGTTCATGAGGCGATGGTGGCGAGCGAGGTGGGCACGGCGCATCGCGCGCAGCAGGCCGACTAAGCTGCAGGCAGGCTGGTGGCGAGGCCTGCGTGAAGGGCGCTTACGTGCTAATATCCGGGCGAATTTTCCAAGTAAGCCCTGAACATGCCCACGCTCAAGATCATTGTCGGCACCGTCTATGGCGGTGCTCTGGATGTTGCCGAACAGGTCAAGCCGCTCTTCGAACAGGCCGGCTACCAAGTCGCGATCCTCGAACAGCCGACCCTCGAAGACATCACTGATGAAGCCGCCGATCTGACGCTGTTCTGCGTCTCGACGACCGGCAGTGGTGACTATCCTGGCGACATCACGCCGTTTGCCCGTTCGATCAAAGAGCGGCATCCGGTGCTCGGCGAGCTGCGCTACGGATTGATCGCGCTGGGTGACAGCTCCTATGGCGACACCTTCTGTGGCGGTGGACGCGGCCTCGATGCACTACTTGAGGACCACGGCGCTCAGCGTATCGGCGAGCGCCTCGAGGTCGATGCCATGGAAACCTTCATGGCCGACGATGCCGCGGTGCCGTGGGTCGAGGCATGGATCGATGAAAACGGCCTGCGCGCCGAATGACGACGAGGTTCAAGCAATGACGACTCGCGTCATGACTGCCGAGAGGGTCAGTATTCTCAGTGGCATTCTGATTGCCATGCTGGCGACTTTGCTGCGCTATGTCGCCAATGGGGTAGCTCAGGATCGCCTGATTCTGCTGTGTATCGCCGCCGTCGTGGTTGCGGCGGTAACCGTGGCCTCCTGGCGGTTACTCGACGAAGGCGCGCGGCAGCGCTTGCCTGTATTAATGGGGCGCATGGGTGTGGCCATGGCCTCGAGTCTGCTGGTGATCGTCGTATGGCAGGGCATACAGGGCGGTATAGCCAGCATCGATGGCCTGGCCGTACTCTCGCACGGCACAACGCTGGGGCTATTGATCCATGCCCTGGCGTCTGGTTGGCGACGCACGCGCGCTTGAAGGCATAGCGGTTCATCTGCCATGAAAAAGCCCCGACATGGCGATCGGGGCTTTTTTGCAGAGACGTGAGGAAAAGGCTAGGGAACGATGGCTTCGTCGCTTTAGCCCAGCGTGTAGCAGGGGACGTACTGGCTGCCGGGCAATTTCATACGTTCCTGTGCGACGAATGAGTTGAGCAGATCGTCCAGCCGCGCCATCAGCTCGGCCTCGGCGTGCAGGCGGAAGGGGCCGTGCGCCTCGATGGCCCTGATCCCGGGCTCCTTGACGTTACCGGCGACGATGCCCGAGAACGCTCGGCGCAGGTTGGCGGCGAGTTCATGGATTGGCTGGTCGTGATGGAGCTGCAGGCCAGCCATGGCCTCGTGGGTGGGCTCGAAGGGCTGCTGGAAGCCGGGTTGCACGTTGAGGCGCCAGTTGAAGTAGAAGGCGTCGTTGTGCGCGCGGCGGAATTCGGCCACCTCATCGACGCCTTCGCGCATGGCGCGAGCTACCTGTAGCGGGTCATCGATGATGATTCGATAGCGCTTGCTGACCTCTCTGCCCAGTGTGTAACGCAGGAATTCATCGATGCGCTTGAAGTAGTCCTCGGCGCTGGGTGGTCCGGTGAAGATGACCGGGAATGGCGTATCGGCGTTCTCCGGGTGCAACAGGATGCCCAGCAGATAGAGTGCTTCCTCGGCGGTGCCCACACCGCCGGGAAAGATGATGATGCCATGACCGATCCGCACGAATGCCTCGAGGCGTTTCTCGATATCGGGCATCACCACCAGTTCGTTGACGATCGGGTTGGGGGATTCGGCGGCGATGATGCCGGGCTCGGAGATGCCCAGATAGCGACCGTGTTTGCGGCGCTGTTTGGCATGCGCGATGTTGGCGCCCTTCATCGGCCCCTTCATGGCGCCAGGGCCGCAGCCAGTGCAGATATCCAGATCGCGCAGGCCCAGATGATAGCCGACATCCTTGGTATAATCGTATTCCTCACGCGAGATCGAATGACCGCCCCAGCACACCACCAGGCTAGGCTCGCGGGACGACTTGAGCGTACCGGCATTGCGCAGGATATGGAAAACCGCGTTGGTGGTCCCGTCTCCGGTCGCCAAATCGAAGCGCGAGTGCTGCTGAATTTCGTTGAAGACATAGACGATGTCGCGCAGTACCGCTGACAGGTGTTCGCGGATACCGCGGATCATGCGTCCATCGACGAAGGCCTCGGCAGGGGCGTTGGTCAGCTTGAGGCGAATGCCGCGGTCCTGCTGCAGTACCTCGATGTCGAAATCATGATAAGCCTCCATGACGGCTAGCCCGTCATCGACTGGCGAGTCGCAGTTGAGCACCGCCAGGGCGCAGCGGCGCAACAGGTCGTGAAGGCCATTGGCCGAAGTGTCGCGCAGGCGGTTGACCTCCTGCTGAGACAGCACCTCGAGGCTGCCCTCCGGGGAAATCGTGGTCGAAATCGTTTCCGGCATTAGCGGTTCCTTGTCATGCCTGCTATCAGGTGTCATGACGCGCACGGCGTCGTTCCATCGGTTGAGTTTCCATGCGGGGCGGTCATTGACGCCCCGTTTTTTTGCCAACTACCTGTCGCCAGGTGTCCAGATCGGGCTTCATGGTAACGGTTTCTCCGAGCGTAGTAGCTGCTAAACGATGCTAACACGCCGGCATCCCGGCCGCAGCGCTGCGCCGTGGGGCCATCTTTGCTAAGATAGCGACCGGCATGTCAGCTGATGGCAGCAAGGTCCGGGGTGCGCCCGTGCCGAGCTGTTGTCTGGCGCGCTGTGGTCAATGAAATTTCAGCGAGTGGTCGCCTGTTTCCATGTTCAATGCCCAGTATTTCCGTACCTTCATAACGCTGGTCGAGACCGGCAGTTTTACCCACACGGCCCGGCGACTCGAGATGACCCAGCCCGGGGTCAGTCAGCACATTCGCAAGCTGGAAAACTACCTCGACAAGTCGCTGATCAATCGCTATGGGCGTCGCTTTACGCTTACCGAGGCCGGCCGACGCGCCTACGACTATTCGGTTCGGCTATTCGCCGAGCATGAACACTTTCGTCATTCGCTCGACAATGAGTCGCTTGATTCGGGCGACTGTCGCGTTGCCTCGCCGGGCAGCGTCGGGCTTTTGTTCTACCCGTTCATTCTCGGTTATCAGCAAATGCACCCTGGACTCACCGTCAGCTATAGCTTCGCCTTCAATGACGAGATCGTGCAGGATGTGGTGGCCGGTCGCTACGATCTAGGCATCGTCACCGAAGTGCTCAAGCACCCCGATCTGGAATTCGAGCCCTGGCATCAGGAACCGTTGTGCCTGGTTGTGCCGGCCGACTTTACCGGCACCTCGCTGCAGGAATTGATGGCATTGGGCTTCATGAACTATTCGGACGGCATCAATTACGCTGGCCAGTTGCTGCGTGCTAATTTCGCCGGCGAGTTCCGCTCGATGAGTCACTTTCCGCGCCAGGGCCATACCAACGAGGTCGCAATGGTGCTCGACGCCGTGGCGCGCGGGCTGGGTTTCACGGTAATCTCGCGGCCGGTGCTGGAGACTTCGCCTTGGCAGCGACAGGTCAAGGCGATGACGTTACCCCATCAGGTCTACGAGACGCTGTATGTAGTCACTCAGGCAGGCAGCGAGACGCCGCGACGTTACACACAATTGCTCGATGATTTCCGTGAGGATCGGCGCAATACCCTGTATGGCCTGGTCGAGGAGCCCGGATTCGATATCTGAGCTGGCCGCGCGATTTCCCGACGCAGTAGGTAACATGTTAGACATGAAAAGCCCCGCGATAGCGGGGCTCTTGGTTTGTGGCAGGCGCTTGCGACGGGTGCCCGTCAATCGCGGTATTCGTCGATGCTCGGGCACGAGCAGATCAGGTTGCGATCGCCGAACACGTTGTCGACACGATTGACCGCCGGCCACACCTTGCCGGCCTTGGTGGCCTGCGACGGGAATGCCGCCAGCTCACGCGAATAGGCATGCGGCCACTCGGCATCGCGCAGGTCGGCCATGGTATGCGGCGCATTGACCAGCGGGTTGTCCGCGAGGCTCCATTCGCCGTCTTCGACCCGCTTGATCTCTTCGCGAATCGCGATCATCGCCTCGCAGAAGCGATCGATCTCATAGCGCGATTCCGACTCGGTGGGCTCGATCATCAGCGTGCCGGGCACCGGAAACGACATGGTCGGTGCATGGAAGCCGTAATCCATCAGGCGCTTGGCGATGTCTTCCTCGCTGATACCCGAACTCGTCTTGAGCGGACGGGTGTCGATGATGCACTCGTGCGCGACCATGCCGTTGGCGCCGCGGTAGAGCACCGGGTAATGCTCGGCGAGACGCCGGGCGATATAGTTGGCGTTGAGGATCGCCAGCTCGGTCGCCTCGCGCAGCCCGCGAGCACCCATCATCTTGATGTAGGCCCACGAGATAGGCAGGATCGAGGCGCTGCCGTAGGCCGCCGCCGAAACCGCGCCGCACCCTTCGCGGACCCCGGCGATCGGTGTGACCACATGGTTGGATACGAACGGTGCGAGATGCGCCTTGACGCCGATCGGTCCCATGCCGGGGCCGCCGCCGCCGTGCGGGATGCAGAAGGTCTTGTGCAGGTTGAGATGCGAGACGTCGCCGCCGAAATCGCCGGGGCGGCACAGTCCTACCTGGGCATTCATGTTGGCGCCATCGATATACACCTGACCGCCATGCTTGTGCACGATCTGACAAACCTCGCGTACCGTCTCCTCGAACACGCCGTGGGTGGACGGATAGGTGATCATGATCGCCGAGAGCTGGTCGCTATGCCGCTCGGCCTTGGCGCGCAGGTCGGCAACGTCGATGTTGCCGCTGTCGTCGCATTCGACCACCACCACCTGCATCTGCGCCATGGCCGCCGACGCGGGGTTGGTGCCATGCGCCGAGCTGGGAATCAGACAGATATCACGATGGCCCTGGCCAATGTCGGCCTGATAGCGGCGAATCGCCACCAGCCCGGCGTATTCGCCCTGGGCGCCGGAGTTGGGCTGCATCGAGATATGGTCGTAGCCGGTGATCTCGACCAGAAACGCCGCCAGCTCATCGATCATCTGCTTGTAACCGACCGTCTGATCGTTGGGCGCAAAGGGGTGGATCTGGGCGAATTGCGGCCAGGTGATCGGGATCATCTCGCTGGTGGCGTTGAGCTTCATGGTGCATGAGCCCAGCGGAATCATCGCGTGGGTCAGCGACAGGTCGCGATTCTCGAGCCGCTTGAGGTAGCGCAGCATCTCGGTCTCGCTACGGTAACGGCTGAAATTGGGGTGCGTCAGGTAGGCACTCTCGCGATGATAGCCCGGCGGGATACCGTCCCGGCTGTCGGCGATGAGCGCCTCATCGAGGGCACTGATCGAGAGCTCGTGCTCCTCGCCGAGCAGCACGTCGAACAGCACCGCAACATCGGCAGGGGTAGTGGTCTCGTCGAGGCTGACGCCGACCCGGCCATCGTCGTGCAGGCGCAGGTTGACCTCGTGGGTCAGCGCGCGGCCGTGAATCTTGCCGACATCGACGCCGGTCAGCGTCAGGGTATCGAACCAGCTGTCATGTTCCAGGGTTACGCCCTTGCGCTGCAGACCTTCGGCGAGAATGCTGGTCAGCCGATGGATGCGCGTGGCGATGGTGCGCAGGCCCTCCGCGCCATGATAGACGGCGTAGAAGCCGGCGATGTTGGCCAGCAGGGCCTGGGCGGTGCAGATGTTGGAGGTCGCCTTCTCGCGACGGATATGCTGCTCGCGGGTCTGCATGGCCATGCGCAGGGCGGTATTGCCGCGGCTGTCCTTGGACACGCCGATGATGCGTCCCGGGATCGAACGCTTGTGCTTGTCGGTGGTGGCGAAGAAGGCCGCGTGCGGGCCGCCGAAGCCCATCGGTACGCCGAAGCGCTGCGAGTTGCCGAGGACGATATCGGCGCCCAGCGCGCCGGGTTCCTTGAGCAGCGCCAGACTCATCAGGTCGGCAGCCACGCAGGCCAGTGCCTGATTACTCTTGGCGTCGTCGATCAGCGTCGCCAGGTCGTGCACGCGACCGCCTTCGCCGGGATACTGAAACAGCGCGCCGAAGACGTCGTGCTCGGCAACGTTCTCGGCGCGATCGACGACGAGTTCGATGCCCAGGTAGGTTGCCCGGGTACGCAACACGTCGAGCGTCTGTGGAAAGACATCGTCGGCGACGAAGAAGCGCTCACTCTTGACCTTCTTGTTGGCCCGTCGGCACAACGCCATGGCCTCGGCGGCGGCGGTGGCCTCGTCGAGCAGCGAGGCGTTGGCCAGGTCCATGCCGGTGAGATCCATGACCATCTGCTGAAAATTGAGCAGTCCCTCCAGGCGGCCCTGGGCGATCTCCGGCTGATAGGGCGTATAGGCGGTATACCAGCCCGGGTTCTCGAGCACGTTGCGTACGATCACCGCCGGGGTATGCGTATTATAGTAACCTTGGCCGATATAGGTCTTGAAGACCTTGTTCTGGCGGGCCAGACGCTTCAGGTAATCCAGCGCTTCCGCTTCACCGCGTGGCGCTTCGAGGCTGAGCTCACGATCGAGCCGAATGCCCGCTGGAATGGTCTTGTCGATCAGCGTGGCCATGTCGGCGACATCGAGTGCGGCGAGCATGGCTTGCGCATCGTCGGCATCGGGGCCGTTATGACGTTGAACGAAGGCATCATGGCTGACCAGCTCAGCCAGGCGGCGATTGTCTGTAGACATGCAACACCCTGAAGGAAAGAGGGGGCGGTCAGGCCCGGGAAAAAAGGTCGTCAAGGAGTGGTGAAAGGACGGGCATGCTGCCCGCCCATGGATTCACGCTTCTGCGTCGACAATGGCCGCATAGGCATCGGCATCGAGCAAATCATCGAGCGCGTCACTATCGCTGATCTTAATGGTAAGCAGCCAGCCATCGTCGTAAGGCGAGGTATTGACCGTTTCCGGTGCGTCCTCGAGCGCTTCGTTGATGGCGACGATTTCTCCATCCAGCGGCGCGTAAAGGTCCGATGCAGCCTTGACCGACTCGATCACGCCGAACTCTTCACCCTTGTCGAGTGCGCGTCCCACTTCGGGAAGTTCGACAAAGACCACGTCACCCAGAGCCTCCTGGGCATGATCGGTGATCCCGATGGTCAACGTGCCGTCACCATTGTCGAGGACCCACTCGTGACTTTCGGTATAGCGCAGGTTCGCGGGAATGTTGCTCATGAAGTTTTCCTATACGAAAAAAGATTTTCTTATCGAGGAATCGTATCGCGAAAAGCACCGGTTGGCGAGCCTTAGGCTACCAGATCGGTGACTGGCGAGACGCTCCCGGGATTGGATGGCCTGACCGTCAGGGTAAGGGTGGGCAGATTTGCCGGGCAAGTCCAGTCAGGCGAAGCAGGGGCTTGCTGAACCCGCCAGCCCGGGCGTTTGCGAAGCGTGAAAAGGCCCGTTCTGATTACTACGCTCAATAAGCTGCCAAGGGCGAGCGTGGGTTCTTGTGGTTCGCGGTAACGCTAGGTAGTGTGGCCATGTTTCCTAAGGGAAACATTTTCCCTGGGTCCTTCGGGTTGTTCCGTTTAGCCAGAGGCCTTGCGCATTTTATACAAACCAGCAGAAAGTCGGGTTTTCCTGCTGGAGCTTAGCGTCATAATAGCGAATTCTGCCAGGGCGCATGCTTGCGCTCACAAGGACTTGATGTGCCCGGGCTAAATAAGCGCCAAGACAACAACTGCTAGGGGAGAACGGACGTGGATGCATTGACCAACTTTTTTTCAGCTGTCGAGGGTGTGGTGTGGGGCCCTTTGATGCTGATTCTGCTGCTGGGTGTGGGGTTTTATTTGCAGGTGGGCCTGAAAGTCATGCCCATTCGCAAGCTGGGGACAGGCTTCAAGTTGCTCTGGCAAGGACGCAGTACCTCGGAGGGTGACCAGAAGGAAGGCGAGGTGTCGCCTTTCAATGCCCTGATGACTTCGCTTTCGGCGACTATCGGTACCGGGAATATCGCCGGCGTCGCCACCGCAATCTTCCTGGGCGGCCCGGGAGCGGTATTCTGGATGTGGATTACCGCCCTGGTGGGCATGGCTACCAAGTTCTCCGAGGCGGTTCTGGCGGTGCGCTACCGCGAGGTCGATGAGGCCGGCGATCATGTCGGCGGGCCGATGTACTACATCCGTAACGGCCTGGGACGCAAGTGGGCCTGGCTGGGCGGGCTGTTCGCCTTCTTCGGTGGTGTCGCGGCGTTCGGCATCGGCAATACCGTGCAGTCCAACTCGGTTGCCGACGGCCTCAGTGAGTCGCTGGGCATGCCGCACTGGGTGACCGGCGTGGTAATCATGGTACTGGCCGGCGCGGTGATTCTCGGCGGTATCAAGCGCATCGCCAAGGTCGCCGGCAAGCTGGTGCCGGTCATGGCGATCGCCTATATCATCTGTGGCCTGCTGGTGCTGATCATCAATGCCGAGCAGATCGGTGCAGCATTGGGCTTGATCTTCGGCCATGCCTTCACGCCGGTGTCTGCTGCCGGTGGTTTTGCCGGTGCCGCGGTGGCCAAGGCAATCCAGTATGGCGTGGCGCGGGGCGTGTTCTCCAACGAGGCGGGGCTGGGCAGTGCACCGATCGCTCATGCCGCAGCGCAGACCAAGAACCCGGTGCGCCAAGGGCTGGTAGCGATGCTGGGCACTTTCATCGACACCATCGTGGTCTGCTCGGTGACGGCGCTGGCGATCCTGACCAGTGCCGAATGGACGTCAGGCGAGACCGGTGCTGCGCTGACCGCCATGGCCTTCGATGGCGCCCTCCCGGGTGTCGGCCAGTATGTGGTGTCGTTCGCGCTGGCAGTGTTCGCCTTCACGACTATTCTCGGCTGGGCCTTCTACGGCGAGAAGTGCTGTGAATACCTGTTCGGCGTTGCCTCGATCAAGGTCTATCGGGTGGTCTACATTCTGGCGATTCTCGCCGGTGCCATTGCCCCGCTCAATTTCGTGTGGCTGATGGCCAGTGTCTTCAATGCACTGATGGCAATACCCAACCTGATCGCTCTGGCCCTGCTGTCGCCGGTGGTCTTCAAGCTGTCGAAGGACTATTTCGCCGGCAAGACCGTACTGCCCGGTGAGGACCTCGATCGCTGAGCCGCGCCTCTACAATCTGATCTGGAGCATTCGATGAGTGATCTGCGCACGACCCCGCTGTATGACCTGCATCTCGAACTGGGCGGCAAGATGGTGGAATTCGCCGGTTATCAGATGCCGGTGCAGTACCCCTTGGGAGTCAAGAAGGAACACGAGCATACCCGCGCAGCCTGCGGGTTGTTCGACGTGTCGCACATGGGGCAGGTTCTGGTGCGTGGGCCGCGGCCGGCCCACGCCCTGGAAAGTCTGGTCTGCGCGGATATCGTCGGCCTGGCGGAAGGTACTCAGCGCTATGCCCTGTTCACCGGCACCGAGGGTGGCATCCTCGATGACCTGATGGTGGTCAATGCCGGCCAAGAGCAGCTCTATCTGGTGGTCAACGCTGCCTGCAAGGCCCAGGACATCGCCCACTTGCGTACCGGGCTGGGCGGCGACTACCAGATCGAGGAGCTCGACCGTGGTCTACTTGCATTGCAGGGGCCCCAGGCGGTAGCTGTCATGCGCCGGCTTTGCCCGGCGGCCTGCGAGCTGACGTTCATGCAGCACGACCGTTTCGAGATCGACGATATTGCGGTATGGATCAGTCGCAGCGGCTACACCGGCGAGGACGGCTTCGAGATCTCGGTGCCCGCCGAGGACGCCGAGCGTCTGGCACGCCTGCTGCTGGCGGAAAGCGAGGTCGAGGCGATCGGCCTTGGGGCGCGTGATTCGCTGCGTCTCGAAGCCGGTTTGTGCCTGTACGGCCATGACATAGACCAGACCACCACGCCGGTCGAAGCCAGCCTGATCTGGGCAGTCGGCAAGCCACGGCGTGTCGGTGGCGAGCGCGAAGCAGGCTTTCTGGGTGCTGATGTGATCCTGCATCAGATTCAGGCGCGCGACCATCGGCGCAAGCGCGTCGGCCTGCTCGGCGAAGGGCGGGCACCGGTTCGCGAGGGCACGCAGCTGTTCGACGCCGATGGCCATGCGATCGGCCAGGTGACTTCGGGCAGCTTCGGTCCGACGGTCGGCAAACCGGTTGCCATGGGTTATGTCTCCATTGACGCTGCCGAGATCGATAATGTCGTCTACGCCGAAGTGCGCGGCAAACGCCTGCCGATGACGGTCAGCAAGATGCCGTTCGTCGCGCCTGGCTACTATCGTGGCTGAGAGTTTGTCGTGATGTAGTATTTATACCGTTATCTTAAATAAGCCCCAATATAACCCCTCATAAGGCCGCCCAATCGGGCGGCCTTCATCGTTTCTGCAGAGCTGGCTGGGCGCGAGCCGGGTCGGACCGACGCGTGCCTATTTGACGAAACGTCAGGCTGAGACGCACCCCGGGTATCGCACGCGGCAGCAGCGCATGTTGAAGCGCCTGCTGGCAGCCGCGACCCATGACCAGCAAGCTGGCGTGGGGTAGCCAGACATTGAAAGGCTGGCGTGGGCCATGACGATAGCGAAAGCGCAGCGGCCGTTCGGCGCCCAGGCTGACCGCGGCGACCAGCGGCGCCTCGCCGAGCTCGGGTTCGTTGTCGCTGTGCCAGCCCATGCGCTCTTCACCATTGAGGTAACGATTCAGCAGCACACTGTTGAAGCGCACGCTGGGATCGTGCTCGGCGACCAGCGACTGAACGCGATCACGCAGTTCGCGCACCGCCGGATGCCAGGGCTCGGGGTGAAAATCCTGGTGCGAATAGCGGTAGCTGGCTTCGGGATCGCCCATCCATATCTGGCTTCGCGGAATCGGGTGGCGTCGCCCATAGAGCGTCAGTTCCGGGCGCTGCCACTGTGGCTCGTGCTCGAGGCACGCGAGCAGGGCATCGGCCCGCTCGATCTCCAGGCAGCGTCGGTAAAGCAGCAGCGGAGGCTGGGCAAGCAAGGTTTCCCAGCCGGATGGGTCGTCAAAGAGCATGCTTCGAGCATGTCACACGCCTCGAGAGTTGGCTAATCGGATACCGGCCAGCCCGATGCACAGCCAGGGATCACTGCCACGGCCTGGCCTCGGGGATGGTAGCCCCGCGACAAGAGCATTAAGAGTCGGTGACGCGACTCAAGCGCAGGACCCTCAGCGCAGGACCTGGCGAGGGTCGATGGGCTTGCCGCCATGACGCACGTCGAACAGTAGATCATAGCGGCCGGTGGTGGCGTTGTGGCTCACCGTGCAGAGCGGCGTGCCGGTCGTGACCGACTGGCCCTCCTTGACCGCGAGTTTGCCGCACAAGGCATAGACGCTCTGCAGGTTGCCGGAATGATGAACGATGACCACCTGGCCGAGTTGGCGCATGGAGTTGGCGAAGCGAACGTCGCCGTCGGCGACCGCATGCGCCTGCTCGCCCTGTTGGGTGGCCAGCAGCATCGGCTGGAGGGTGCCACGGGAATCACGCCCGAAGCTGCGTACCAGACGATAGTCGTCGAGCGGCCAGGGCCAGCGCTTGGGCTGCTTGGGCAGCGGCCCGGGATCGGGCAGGCTGGCGGCACGGGTCGAAGTTCTGGTTTTCGCGGGCGTGGCGCGCCGGGCGGTTCTTGGCACCGGTGCGCCCGACAAAGGGACCTGGATCAGCTGGCCGACCCTAAGCTGGTTGGGGCCCAGCCCTGAATTGGCGGCTTGAATGCGTGCCGGCGTGGTGCCGAATAAGCGAGCCACTTCGGTATAGGTATCGCCGGGGCGAATCTGGTAGCGGTACGGTCCGCCGCCTGGAGCGCGCTCGCGTTGCGTGGGGATCAGGATGCGCTGCCCGACCCGCAACTGGCGGGCCTTGACGCCGGGGTTGAAGCGCTGCAGTCGCAATAGTGGCACATCGGCTCGTCGTGCCAATTCGCCGAGCGTATCGCCGGGGCGGATATTGACCCAGTTGCCGGCGAGCGCCGTGCCGCCACTGACCGTGGAGCGTGATTGCGAGGCGCAACCGCTCAGTACCAGCAGGAGCAGAAGCAGGATCAGCGCCGCGAGTCGAGTCTGGCGTCCTTTTCCTGCCATAGGGCGTTGAGCCATTGCTGGAAGCGCTCCTTGTAGTACGGGTCGTGGTGGTAATCGCCGCCGAGCATCCAGGGTGGCAACTCGATACGCCGGGCCTGCAGAATCATCGGCCCTTCGCGGCCGCAGAGAAAATCCCAGAAATTCGGGCGCTCGCGGGTATAGATCAGGGTCACGTCGAGAATCCCGTTGAGGCGTGAGCCGAGCAGGTTAATGACCTGGGCGCTGCCGCCGGCCTTGGGGCGAAGCAGGTGACGATAGGGGCTTTTCTGCGCCTGGTGCTTGGCGGGCGTGTAGCGCGTGCCCTCGACAAAGTTGTAGATTGCCATCGGCATCTGCTGGGCGTGCTCGCAAAGCCGCTGGGTGGCTCGGCGATCGCGTTCGGCCAGTGCCGGGTTGCGGGACAGTTGCTCGCGCTTGTAGCGGCGCAGGAAGGGGAATTCTAGCGCCCAGAAGGCAATACCGACGATTGGTATCCAGATCAGCTCGCGTTTGATGAAGAAGCGCGGCATGGGGATGCGCCGATGCAGCGCCATCTGCAGCACAAAGATATCAGTCCAGCTGCGATGGTTGGCAATCACCAGCCACCATTGGTTAGGCGACAGGCCCTCGGGAATGTGCATGTCGAGGAGCGGGCGTATCCAATGTCGCATCCACCACAGGTTGGTACCCAGCCAGGCCAGCGCTACCTGGTTGAGCCCGCCGAGTACGTGCAGCCGCAGGCGACGAGTCGGAGTGATCAATTTGAGCAGTGTCAGGGCAATCAGCGGAACGCCCCAGAACAGCGTGCTGAGTATCAGCAGTAGCAGGCTGACGAGCCCTCTCAGGGTCGACATGCCATTCTCCATCAGTGACTTGGCGATCATGCTACTGCAAGCGCAGGAAGCTGCCCAGCCTTACGCCACCCACGCTGGCCATGTTTGGCGCGGGCGTGAGTGGGGTTTTTCTCATCTGACGAGCACCGCGCTCAGCGTTGCAGCTCGGGCAGATCCTGATAGAGCGTCAGCGCTTCGGGGTTGGCCAGCGCATCCTGATTCTTGACCGGACGGCCATGTACGACATTACGCACTGCGAGTTCGACGATCTTGCCCGACAGCGTGCGCGGAATGTCAGCGACCTGGATGATGCGTGCCGGCACGTGACGCGGGGTGGTATTGGCACGGATGGTCCGCTTGATCTCGTCGCGCAGCGCGTCGTCGAGAGTCTGGCCGTCTTTCAGTCGCACGAACAGGATCACGCGCACATCATCGTGCCACTCCTGACCAATGCACAACGATTCCTGTACGCCCTCGACCTTTTCCACCTGACGATAGATCTCGGCGGTACCGATGCGCACTCCCCCGGGATTGAGCACCGCATCCGAGCGGCCGTGAATGATCAGGCCGTCCTCGGCAGTGATCTCGGCATAGTCACCGTGCGCCCAGATGCCCGGGAAGTCGAGAAATACGCCTCGCGATAGCGCTCGCCGTCGGGATCGTTCCAGAACCCTACCGGCATCGACGGAAACGGTCGGGTGCAGACCAGTTCGCCTTTCTCGCCACGCAGCGGCTTGCCGTCGTCATCGAATACGTCGACCGCCATGCCCAGCCCGCGGCACTGCAACTGACCCCGGTAGACCGGGCGGATCGGGCAGCCCAGCGCGAAGCACGAGACGATGTCGGTGCCGCCGGAGATCGAGGCCAGCAGCAAATCGTCCTTGATGTCTCGGTAGACATAATCGAACGATTCGTGGGCAAGCGCCGAGCCGGTGGAAAGCACCGCGCGCAACGCCGTCAGGTCATGCTCACGACCGGGTGCCATGCCTTGCTTCTCGCAGGCGGCGATGTACTTGGCGCTGGTGCCGAACACGCTGATATGTTCGCGCGCGGCGATCTCCCAGAGTACCTGGGGATTCGGCGCGAACGGCGAGCCGTCGAACAGTACCAGCGTCGCTTCGCAGGCGAGGCCTGAAACCAGCCAGTTCCACATCATCCAGCCGCAGGTGGTGTAGTAGAACAGCACGTCATCGCTATCAAGATCGGTGTGCAGGCGGTGCTCCTTGAGGTGCTGGAGCAGGCTGCCACCGGCCGAGTGGACGATGCACTTGGGGGCGCCGGTGGTGCCGGACGAATAGAGAATGTACAGCGGGTGATCGAAGGGCTGCGCCTCGAAAGCGATGTCGCGGGCCGGGTTGCTGAGGTAATCGTCCCAGGTCACTGCCTTGTCGATGCCCTGGGTATCGGGTTCGTCGTTCAGGAAGGGAAACACCACGACCTGATTGAGCGAGTCGATCGCCTGACTGATCTGAGCGAGGCGTTCGCGGGTATCGATCGACTTGCCGTTCCAGGTGTAGCCATCGGTGGCGATCAGCACCTTGGGCTGGATCTGGCCGAAACGGTCGAGCACGCCATTGAAGCCGAAATCCGGCGAGCAGGACGACCACACCGCACCGATGCTGGCCGTGGCGAGCATGCCGATGATTGCATGCTCGCTATTGGGCACGAAGCCGGCGACCCGATCGCCGGGGGTGACGCCGCTGCCGCGCAGCGCATGGGCAAGTTTGGCAACTTGCTCATAGAGCTCGCCATAGCTCAACTCGCGACGGCGGCCACGCTCGTCACAGGCGATTAGCGCTGGCTTGTCATCGCGCCGGCGCAGCAGATTCTCGGCAAAGTTGAGCCGAGCCTCGGGGAACCAGCGGGCGCCGGGCATGGCGTCCGGACGCGCCAGCACACTGTCGCCGCGTTTTTCGGCAATCACGCCGCCCAACTCCCAGACCAGCGGCCAGAAGTGCTCGAGGTTTTCGACGCTCCATGCATGCAGGTCGGTGTAATCGGCGAGCGACTGGCCATGCTCGCGGTTGATGCGCTGCATCAGCGCATGCATCTGGGTGGCTTCGAGGCTCGCCTGGGAAGGCTGCCAGAGTGGCATGGTCATCTTTCCGCTCCTTTTTTCTTGTCCGGGATGGTTATGATTGCCCCGCGCTGGGTATGGCCTTGGCACTCCCGGGCGGCCAGCGAGCGATGGCGGGCATGGTGCGACAGTTGGTGATGACCCGGACGCACGGCTTGTGCAGCGCAAAACCCTATCATTGAAAACGGCTCCCGGTGAATTGTCACGATTGCCCGGCGGCTCGACAAGGAGCCTTTCGGATGACGTCGTAGGTAGCCGTTGTTTGGCTTGTACTGCTGCTTATCGGTTAGGCGGGGATCATCGCCTTGGTCAAGGTTCAGGTGCTGACCTGCAGCCTGAGCTTGGGTGATGCCTATGTCGTGGGTTTACAGGTCAGTTGATCAAGCCATGATCAGCTTCCGCGAGGCGCGTCATTACTGGCCTGAAGAAAATTGCCCAACCATCGCTCACAGGGTTGTGCACAATTGCTGTGTATAACTAGCGGGTGGGTGGACGGGCTTGGTGAGGGCGGTCACAGCACGCTACAATCTGTCTCCATTAGTGCATTCCAGCTGCCGGAGGGGTGTTTCGCCCGCTCCGGCAGCCTCGTTTTTCCGCCATCGACCCCGGAGGTGACGCTCTTGCGCGGCTTGCCGGCAACCCTGCCGATTCTTTTCGTCTGCGAAATCAGCTTTCTGCTCGGCCACGGGCTGATCATGACCCTGCTCGGGGTCCGCATGTCCCTGGAGGGCTTCCCGTCGCAAATGGCGGGTCTGTTGATGTCGAGTTTCTCGCTGGGCTTCGTGCTGGGCAGTTACTTTCTCGAGAAACGTATTCGCTCGGTGGGCCACATCCGGGTATTCGCTGCCTGTGCGGCGATGCTCGCGGTCACTGCGATGCTGCATGGTATCTGGATCAATCCTTGGGCCTGGCTGGTCTGGCGCGTCGCTGGCGGGGCATCGACCGCCGGGCTGCTGATGGTCATGGAGTCATGGGTCTCGGGGGAATCGAGCAACGACAATCGCGGCAAGGTACTGGGCTGGTACCTGGTGATCTCGACCCTGTCGCTGGCCGGCGGTCAGTGGATGCTCAATATCGCCGATCCGTCCACCGCCGTGTTGTTCTCGGTGGCCGGCATGCTGTTCGCGCTGTCGCTGGTGCCGTTGTCGATCCATCGTATTCACGGGCCCTCGCAGTCGAGCCACGACGTCGCCCACAAGATCAAGCTCAAGGAGCTTTTCAAGCGTGCTCCGGTGGGCCTGGTGGGGGCGTTCACCGCAGGCCTGATGGCCCAGGCGTTCTTCGCCATGACGCCGTTCTTCGGCCAGGAGATTGGCCTGTCGACGAGCCAGACGGCTCAGTTCATGGCGACCACCACGCTGGTTGCGCTGGTCGCGCAGTGGTCATTGGGACGGATTTCGGATCGTCTCGACCGGCGCAAGGTGATCCTGTGCATGGCCGCCGTGATGGCCGTGACAGGGGCTTTCATCTCGGTGGCCGCGGGCTACAGCTACCTGGCGCTGCTTGCCGTGGCCTGCCTGCATACGGCGATGCTGCACACGCTGTATTCGCTGAGTCTGGCGCATACCAATGATTGGTTAGAGCCTTCCGAGATCATCGCCGCCAACGCCAAACTGATGATCTGGTATGGCATTGGCTCGATTATCGGCCCGTTCAGCGCCTCGCTGGTCATGCAGTTGCTGGGGCCGGAAGGGCTGTGGCTGTTTCTGGGTGCCGCTGCGCTGGCGCTGGCGGTATTCGTGTCGGTGCGCTTGTACAGCGCACCGAGCGTCGCCGAAAAAGCGATCGAGCAGGAGCCTTATGCGCCCATGCCGATCATGGAAACACCGCATTACCATAGCGAACTTGATCCCCGCCATGAGCCGCATCAGCTGGAGTTCGACTTCATCAATTACGGCTACGAGGATACGGGCAATAACGATGCGCCGGCCGAGGACGAGGCCTTGGCCGAGCCGCAGATGGATCCTGCCGAGCAGCGGGGGCGGGCAGCTATCGGTGCGGCCGGTGGGCATATCTATCCCGATCGGGCGGATTGAGTCGTTTCAAACGATTTCGCAGCGGGTATGCTCGGGGAGCAACAATTCGGCGGCACGTTCACGGTTGTTGTTAAGGCACTTCTGCACCATGGCGATGCCGCCCAGGGCAATGCGATGTTCGTCGCCACCGGCGAAGGCCAGGCGGCGAGTGCAGGCTGGGTAGAAGCGGTAGTTGAGCAGTGGCGATACCGGGAAGACCCCCGATTGGCGATCGCTGGAGCCGATCAGGCCCGCTTGTTGCAGCCGCCAGTCGAGGGCTTCAAGAGAGTCACCGAGGCTATCGCAATCGAAGCCGGCATGATGGAGTCGTGGGCCCAGCGCGGCCAGCCAGGCGGCCAGCGGATGGGCTTGGCGTAACTGCTGATAGGCCGCCCAGTCGGGCATCGGCCAGGGGCGGCCGCGGCATAGCAGGTTTTGACCGTGGCTGTCGCACTGCTGCGCTTGGTTGACCAGCGTTTCCAGAAGCTGGCGCGGCTCACGCGTCAGGGTGCCGGGCTGCAGTTCGCCGAGCACCAGCCACGGGCCAGGGGCACCCGGCGAGAGCAGCGTGACCAGCATCCCGCGATCGGCCATGGCAAACTGCCCGGCGCAGCGATAGCCGAAATGACGGAGGGCCGGCAGCAATGCCTCGGCGCAGAAGGGGCCATGATTGAGCGTGATAATGGCCAGGTATTCGGCACTTTCAACAGAGGGCGAGAAGTTCAGCGAACCGAAATCGGGGTGCAGGTGGATATAATCCAGCCATAGCTGCTGCAGGAATTCTTCGCGTTGCATGTGTTGGCGCTCCACGCCCGGTGCCATGAGAACTAGTATAGGGGCTAGCCATGGATGAGCTTTCAACTACCCGCTGGGTTATTCAACGCTGAAGAATTTGCGAATATTCTGTTACCAGTTGCTCTCGGTGACGACCAGGCAGCAAATGAAAAATGCCTTGGGGTTGACGAAAGCCACCGGTGTTGCCTGAAACAAAAACACCGACCAGAAGGTCGGTGTCTGCGGGCAGCGTTATGCCACCGATCAGCTGACGCTTTCGGGCATCAGCTTGTTGTCACGCACGTACCGGTCGAATTCGGTGAACCCGCCGATATGCGTCTGGTCGACGAAGATCTGCGGCACGGTTTCGACCGGCTTGCCAATGGTCTTTTCCATGTCGGCCTTGGTAATGCCTTCTTCGTGGATATCGATGTACTTGTATTCGAAGTCATCGCGAGCGCTGCTGAGCTGCTCGGCAAGATCCTTGGCGCGTACGCAGAAGGGGCAACCGGCACGGCCGAAGATTACAGTGATCATGAACTCTCCTGAAGGTTGATGCTGGCTGAAGCTTTGATGGCAATTGTCAGGCATCGTGGCAGCGTATGCCAATAGCGTGCTACTACCCAGGTTATTGCATGCTGCTATGAGCGCGTACCGTCAGTGCCGTGACGATCCTCATCGGCGCTTTTCAATAACTTGCGCAAGCTTGGATAGATGTCGGGTGCGGCAACGACGATGTGTTCGCCATACAGATCCTCGGGGATGCCCTCGGGACAGGCGTAGACATGCCCGGTACGGGCACCGGCCTCGCGGGCGATCAGCAAGCCGGCGGCGAAGTCCCAGGGGGAGACGCTTTCGTAATAGGCGTCCAGCCGGCCACAGGCGACGTTGCACAGGTCGAGTGCAGCAGAGCCGCAGCGGCGTATGTCCTGGCAATTCTGCATGACGGCCGAAAACCGCCGCAGCAACGGCGCGCGACCATCACGGCGATAGGGAAAGCCGGTGGCGATCAGGCTGCGCTCGAGCCTGGAAGCGAGACTGGCGCGGATCTGTCGGTCGTCGCGTTTGGCGCCCTGGCCGCGAATAGCGGTGAATGTCTCGCCGAGAATCGGTGCGTGCACCACGCCGACCTGAACCTTGCCGTCGAGTGCCCAGCCGATCGATACCGCTACGTGCGGCAGCCCCTGGGCGAAGTTGACCGTGCCATCGATGGGGTCGACGACCCACAGCGGACCACGCTGGTTGAGCGTTTCCTGGTCGGGGGTAAGCTCTTCACTGAGCCTGGGTTCGCCGGGGAAGTGTCGTTCGAGGCGCTCACTGATCATCCGATCAATGGCGACATCGACGTCGGTGACCAGCTCAGTGCCCTTCTTGTAGCGCTTCTCGTAGGACGGGTTCTCGCGGGCTCTGAGAATTTCGCGTCCGGCTTCCTCGGCGATGTCGGTGGCGATGGCGAGCCGCTCGGCGAGCTGCATGAGGCCTCCTGATGATGTCTGATGCTGCTCATTCTAGCATCGCCCGGGGCGGGGCCCGATACCGCCCGGGCGTTCAATCGGCTAGCGCCTGACCGGGCGCTTCTGTAGCTTGCGCTGCAGGGTACGCCGGTGCATGCCCAGCGCGCGGGCAGTGGCCGAGATATTGCCGTCGTGCTCCTGCAGAACCTTCTGGATATGCTCCCAGGTGACCCGGTTGATCGAAGGCGGGTTGTCGGCGATATCGATATCCGGGTCGCCGCCGTCGCGCTCGAAGGCGGTGAGCACCTCGTCGGCATCGACCGGCTTGCACAGGTAATTGACCGCACCCAGCTTGATCGCCTCGACGGCGGTGGCGATGCTCGAATAGCCGGTCAGAACCACGATGCGGCAGTCCGGCACGATTTCCAGCAGTTCGGGCAGCAGCTTCAGGCCCGAGGAGTGCTCGAGCTTGAGATCCAGCGTGGCCAACTGGGGTGGTGCCTGCTGGGCCAGGTCCAGCGCCTGTTCGGCATCCACCGCGGTCATTACCTCGAAGCCGCGGCGGCTCAGCGCGCGCTCCATGACGCGGCAGAACAGCTCGTCGTCATCGATGATCAGCAGGCGTTCGTGGGTGTGCATGGCGGGTACTCCCTCCTGCGGTGAGTGTGGCGGTCATTCACTGGCCGGCAATCAGGCGGGGCAGCTTGACTTCGGTCAGCGTGCCGCCCTCTTCGTGATTGTACAGGCTGACTCCGCCGCCGAAGCGGTTGATGGTGGCGTGGGTGAGAAACAGCCCGATGCCCATGCCCTTGCTCTTGGTCGACACGAAGGTGTCGCCGAGCTGATCGGCGATCGACATGGCAACCCCGGGCCCGTGGTCGCGGATATCGATGATTACCTCATCGGCGTTCCAGTCGAGGCTGATGACGATGTTTTCGGAATTGGCGTCGGCGGCATTGTTGAGCAGATTCATCAGCGCTTGTTCCAGCGTCGCGTCGACCGCCAGCATCGGTGTGCCGCGCTTGCCGAGGATCTCGACCCGATGGGTGACGTCGGGGCGCAGTACCAGCCAGCGCTGGACGACCTGCTCGAGCCAGGCGACGGCAGGGCGCGAATCGGGCTCGGCGAGACGTCGCCGGTCGGCATTGGCGACCAGTTGCTGAAGGCGCGCCTTGCAGGTATCGACCTGCTGGCGCAGCAGATCGATGTCGGCGGTCATGTTCGGCTGATCGACGGCGTCGCGGCGCATTTCGGCGAGCAGTACCGCCATCGTCGACAGCGGCGTGCCGAGTTCATGGGCGGTACCCGCCGCCTGGGTGGCCACCGCGAGCACCTGTTCGTTGCGCAGTGCCGCCTCGCGGGTTCGCGACAGGGCCATCTCGCGCCGCCGCAGGGCATGCGCCATCTTGTAGATGAAGAAGGTTACCAGGCTCGCCGAAAGACCGAAATTAAGCCACATACCCAGCACGTGCAGGCTGATGCCGGGGCCGACCACGGCGTGGCTGAGTTGCGGGACTGGCTCGTAGAACAATATCAGGAAGGTATAGCTGGCTAGCGCGGCGCTGGCGATAGTCCAGGCGTAGCGCCAGGGCAATGTGGCGGCGGCGATGGTCACCGGCACCAGATAATAGGAGATGAACGGATTGGTCGCGCCACCGGTGTAATAGAACAGCAACGAAAGCCCGGCGATGTCGGCGAGCAGGTGCAGCAGGTATTCCATGTCGGTCACCGAGCGCGGCCGGCCAAGCCGCCACCAGCTGGCGACATTGATCAGCCCCATGGCGACGATCACGCTGATCACCGGGGTGACGCTCAACTGAAAATCGAGCACCTCGATGCCGAAGATGATCGCCGCGAGAAAGCCGGTCCAGGTAATGCCGCGCACGAAGGTCAGCCGCACCAGGTTGCGGTTGGGGGTCGACAGGGGCAGGGGTGTGGGCTGTTGCATGGCGGCTCCGGCGGGCTGGTCGGCGCATGATACCTGAACTCGCCCGGCGTCAGGCTACAACTCGGGCCGTGTAGCCCGTAGAATTGGTCACCAGCCCATTCACGTCAGCCGGGCGCGGCGATGTGCACCGCGACGGCTGTACCCAGACCAGCGATCCCACGAATGACAGATAGCCAGATAGCGCAGGCCGCCGAGTTGCGCCGCACCTTCGCGATCATTTCCCACCCCGACGCGGGCAAGACCACCATCACCGAGAAGATGCTGCTGTTCGGCAACGCCATTCAGCTGGCGGGCTCGGTGAAGGGCAAGCGCAAGGACCGCCACGCCACCTCCGACTGGATGAAGATGGAGCAGGAGCGCGGCATCTCGGTGACCACCTCGGTGATGCAGTTTCCTTACAACGGCCGGATCGTCAATCTGCTCGATACGCCGGGGCACGAGGACTTCTCCGAGGACACCTATCGCACCCTGACCGCGGTGGATTCGGCGCTGATGGTGATCGACGGCGCCAAGGGCGTCGAGGCCCGCACCATCAAGCTGATGGAGGTCTGCCGGCTGCGTACCACGCCGATCCTGACCTTCATCAACAAGATGGATCGTGACACCCGCGACCCGGTCGAGGTGATGGACGAGGTCGAGACGGTACTCAATATCCAGTGTGCGCCGATGACCTGGCCGATCGGCATGGGCCGAGATTTCCGCGGCGTCTATCATCTCTACAACGACGTCATTCACCTCTACAAGCAGGGCCAGGGCAACCGCATCCCCGACGACGTGCGCATCGAGGGACTCGACAGCCCCGAAGTCGACGAGGTACTGGGCGCCGACCAGGCCGAGGAGCTGCGCATGGAGGTCGAGCTGGTGCGCGGCGCATCGCATGAATTCGATCTCGAGGCCTACTCGCCGCGGCGAGCTGACGCCGGTCTTTTTCGGCACCGCGATGGGCAACTTCGGCGTGCGCGAAATGCTCGACGGCTTCGTCGAGTACGCGCCGATGCCGCAGGCCCGCGAGACCGATACCCGCGACGTCGGCGCCGAGGACGAGCGCTTCTCCGGCTTCGTGTTCAAGATCCAGGCCAACATGGACCCCAAGCACCGCGACCGGGTCGCGTTCCTGCGGGTGTGTTCGGGCAAATACGAGAAGAACATGAAGATGCGCCACGTGCGGATCGGCAAGGACGTCAAGATCGCCGACGCGCTGACCTTCATGGCCTCCGACCGGTCGCAGGTCGAGGAAGCCTGGCCGGGCGACATCATCGGCCTGCACAACCACGGCACCATCCAGATCGGCGATACCTTCACCGTCGGCGAGGACATGCGCTTCACCGGCATTCCGCACTTCGCTCCCGAGCTCTTCAAGCGCGTGCGGCTGCGCGATCCGCTCAAGACCAAGGCGCTGCAGAAGGGCCTTCAGCAGCTCTCCGAGGAGGGCGCGACCCAGGTCTTCATGCCGCTGGACAACAACGACCTGATTCTCGGCGCGGTGGGCTCGCTGCAGTTCGACGTGGTCGCCCATCGCCTCAAGGAGGAATACAAGGTCGACTGCATCTACGAGGCGGTCAATGTGCAGACCGCACGCTGGGTATACTGCGACGACGCCAAGAAACTCGATGAGTTCCGGCGCAAGGCGAGCACCAACCTGGCCTTGGATGGCGGCGGCTATCTCACCTATATTGCCCCGACCCGCGTCAACCTGCAGATGACCCAGGAGCGCTGGCCCGAGATACGCTTCAACGCCACCCGCGAGCATTGAGCGAAAGCGCTTGCTCACCGCGATCGCCTGACCAATGCTTGGTGCGATGCTAATCACATTGCAACGACCGGGGCACGCGCATGGCGATGAAGTTTCTCAAGGAATTCCGCGAATTCGCGGTCAAGGGCAATGTAGTCGACATGGCGGTGGGCATCATCATCGGTGCCGCCTTCACTGCTATCGTCCAGAGCCTGGTCAAGGATATCTTCACCCCGCTGATCGGCATGATGACCGGCGGGGTCAACTTCACCGACCTGTTCTGGGTACTCAAGGCCGGCAGTCCCGGTGGCGACTACCAGACGCTCGCCGAGGCTCAGGCGGCCGGCGCGGTGACGCTCAATATCGGGCTGTTCCTCAATGCCGTGCTGTCGTTTCTGATCGTCGCCTTCGCCACCTTCCTGCTGATTCGCAACATCAACCGGCTCAAGAACCTTCATCACGAGCCGGAAACCGTGGCGCCGCCGACGGTCAAGAGTTGCCCTTACTGCATCAGCAAGATCCCGTTGCCGGCCACCCGCTGCCCGGCCTGTACCTCTGAGCTTCCCGAAATTACCGAGCAGGCTGAGCTGACCTGAACTGACTGATCTGAAAAAGGAGCGCCGAGATGCTGATAGACGCTCACTGTCATCTCGATTTTGCGGCCTACGATGACGATCGACAGGCGATGTTCGAGCGTGCCCACGCGGCGGGCGTCGGGCACTTCGTGGTGCCCGGTACGACCCGGGAAGGCTGGCCACGGGTCGTTGCATTGGGTGAGCGTGACGACGTCAGTATCGCGTTTGGCCTGCATCCCATCTTCATGGAATGCCACGGTGAAGACGATATCGAAGCGCTGGCGCAGGCACTGGACGCGCATCCCGAGGCCGTGGCGGTGGGCGAATGCGGGATCGATGCGCGCTTCGAGGATACTCTCGAGGCCCAATGGAAGCTGCTCGACGCCCAGCTAAAGCTGGCCAAGGCGCGTCGCCTGCCGATAGTCCTGCACTGCGTGCATGCCAACGACAAGCTCAGCAAGCGGCTGCGCCAACTCGACCTGCCGGCCGGTGGCTTGATTCACGCCTTTGCCGGCAGTGCCGACCAGGCGCAGCGCTTCATCGATCTGGGGTTCGTGGTGGGGCTGGGTGGGGCGACCACCTACCCGCGTGCTCAACGGCTGCAGCGTGCGGTGGCAGCGCTACCCAACGACGGCTACGTACTGGAGACGGATAGCCCGGATATGCCGTTGTGCGGCTTCCAGGGGCAACGCAACGAGCCGGCTCGGATCGCGCAAATAGCCGAACAGATAGCCGAAATACGCGGTCAGCCGCTGGCGGAGGTTGTCGCCCATAGCGCGACCAATACGCGGCGATTGTTCGGCATCGATGACTAGCGAGTCGGGAGCCGGCGCTGCATTCAAGCGCCGCTATTGGCTAGCATCTCGGGGTCGACGCGCTCGATCGGATAGGGCAGTTCGAGCCATTCGAGGCGTTGATCACCAATCGTCAGCGGCTCGCTGACCTCACGGGTGGTCATCACCGCAAGGATTTCCACACGCCCGTCGCCATCGCTTGCTGCAGCAACCACGTCCCCGCGCGACTTGCCATCGGCATCGATGATGGCGCTACCCGGCTCGGGCAGCGTGTCGCCCGCCAGGCGCCCGCGCATCAGGCGCTTCTTGACCTGGCCGCGGAAGTGCGCGCGCGCAACCACTTCCTGGCCGGTATAGCAGCCCTTCTTGAAGCTGATGCCGCCAAGCGCTTCCCAATTGAACATCTGCGGCAGGTAACTGTCCTGCAGGCTCACGTCGAGCCATGCCAGGCCGGTCTGAATGTCGTGCAGTCGCCAGACGGCATTGCCCACCGGCACGCTTTCGTGGGCCAGGTTCTGCCAGGCGCCGATGGCTTCGTCGTGGGGCAGACACAGCACCAGGCGCGGCAGGGCGCCGGGGTGGCGCAACACCACGCCGCCACCGAGGGTGACCTGCTGCCAGGTGGTCGGCGGCGTCGCATCGAGCCGGCGTTCGACCAGTGCCGGAGCCTCGTGCCCGATCAGCCCGATCAGAGCGAGGTCGTCGCGCGGTGTCAGCTCGACCTTGTAGAACACCGCGAACTTGGCCAGATGACTGCGCAGCGGCTCGAGCAGGCTGGCGTCCAGCAATAGCCAGAAGCGCGTCTCGTCGACACGCAGCAACTGGCCATTGGCGAGCATGCGGCCCTTGGCCGTGCAGAAACTGGTAGGCGCAGCAAAACTCCCGTCGGCAAGCTTGAGCTGGGCGCTGGTCTGGCCCTGCAGGAAGCGCTCGGCATCCGCCCCGGAAATCTCGAGCACCGCGAAATGGTTCAGCGGCGCGAGTAGACTCTGCGGCTGTGCGTTCGGTGCGGATTCCTGCGCGTCGAATTCCACATGGCGATCGTCGACGAGACGGGCGCCGTGCTGTTCAAGGTGGGCGATCCAGTCGCTCATGCAGTCTCCTAGCGCCTTCGCGAGGCAAGGCGTTGATTGATTCTTGAGATCCTGTAATGGGGACGTGACGCGCCGAATGCAAGATATCCGTAGCGTGGGCTATGCGGCGCGCTCCATGGTGCGTGCTAGACTTGGGCGCACCTGACTCGCAGCGAAAAGGGAGATTCGAAATGGCGCATGTGTCCCTGACCTTCGAGGGCGTCGACGATGCCGATTTGGTCAACCGCCTGACCAGCGAACTGATGATGGTCGATGGCGTTGAGAGTGCCGAGGTCGGACGCCATGGCGCAGACGTCGAAGGGCGTGTGAACCGGACGGCACTGATCAAGGCGGTCGAACGGCTCGGCGTCACCGTTAACTGAGTAAGACAGCTAATTGAGCAAGACGGCCGCTGAGCGCGGCATTTGCTGAACGAGGAGAGTCTGCATGACGATCACGGTAATCAGCAGCGATGGCCATAGCCTGCGCCAGCGTGTCGAATTGGAGCATTTCGAGGATCTGTTCGTCGACGCGCCGGCCATCGTCGGCGGCGACGAGAGTGCGCCCGACCCGCACGACTACTTCGATTTGGCGCTGGGCGCCTGCAAGGCGATCACTGCGCGCATGTACGCACGGCGTAAGCAGTGGCCATTGAGTGGAATCACGGTAACCGTGACCCGTAACGACCGCGAAGAGCGCAAGGGGCGTTACTATCTCTACGTGTCGCTGGTCTTCGAAGGTATTGACGATGCCGATCAGCGCCAGCGTCTGCTCGAGATCTCCGAACGTTGCCCGATCCATCGCCTGATGACCGACGCCACTGTCGAGATTCACACCCAGTTGGCATCGGATCCGGCTGCGAGCGCTTGAACTTTCATCGCATCGCTACCATTTCAGGTCCATGAACAAGCCATTTCGCATCCAATCCAAGTACCGTCCAGCGGGCGATCAGCCCAATGCCATCGAGGGGCTGGTCAAGGGCCTCGACGCGGGCCTTGCGCACCAGACCCTGCTTGGCGTCACCGGCTCGGGCAAGACCTTCACCATGGCCAACGTGGTCGAGCGCCTGCAGCGCCCGACCATCGTGCTGGCGCCCAACAAGACGTTGGCCGCGCAGCTCTATGGCGAGTTCAAGTCGTTTCTTCCCGATAACGCGGTCGAGTATTTCGTTTCCTATTACGATTACTACCAGCCCGAGGCCTATGTGCCCGTCGTCGGACACCTTCATCGAGAAGGACGCCTCGATCAACGACCATATCGAGCAGATGCGGCTGTCGGCGACCAAGGCGCTGCTCGAACGCCGCGACTCGTTGATCGTGGCCTCGGTGTCGGCGATCTACGGCCTCGGTGACCCGGACCAGTACCTGAAGATGCGCCTGCACTTCAACCGCGGCGAGCAGATCGACCAGCGCTCTTTCCTGCGCCGGCTCGCCGAGATGCAGTACACCCGCAACGACATGGACTTCCGGCGCGGCACCTACCGCGTGCGCGGCGACGTGATCGACGTGTTTCCCGCCGAATCCGAGGAGGAGGCGGTGCGCATCGAGCTGTTCGACGACGAGATCGAGTCGATCAGCCTGTTCGACCCGCTGACCGGCGAGATGCGCGGCAAGCTGCCGCGCATGACCATCTACCCCACGAGCCACTACGTCACGCCGCGCGAGACGATCCTCGCCGCCGTCGACCGGATCAAGGCCGAACTCGCCGAGCGTCTGGAGTGGCTGCGCAACCACGACAAGCTGGTCGAGGCCCAGCGGCTCGAACAGCGCACTCTCTATGATCTGGAGATGATGCACGAGCTGGGCTACTGCAACGGCATCGAGAACTACTCGCGCTATCTCTCGGGGCGTGCAGCCGGGCGAGCCGCCGCCGACCTTCTTCGACTATCTGCCGCCCGATGCGCTCCTGTTCATCGACGAATCGCACGTCACCGTGCCGCAGGTCGGCGGCATGTACAAAGGCGACCGCTCGCGCAAGGAAACCCTGGTCGAATACGGCTTTCGCCTGCCCTCGGCGCTGGACAACCGGCCGATGAATTTCGAGGAGTTGGGAGCGAATGCTGCCGCAGACGATGTTCGTCTCGGCCACGCCCGGCCCCTACGAGGAGAAGCATGCCGGCCAGGTGGTCGAGCAGGTGGTGCGCCCGACCGGGCTGGTCGATCCGGAGATCGAGGTGCGCCCGGCCTCCACCCAGGTCGATGATCTGCTCTCGGAGATCCGCCTGCGTACTGAGGTCGGCGAGCGCGTGCTGGTCACCACGCTGACCAAGCGCATGGCCGAGGATCTGACCGACTATCTGGACGAACACGGCGTCCGCGTGCGCTATCTGCACTCGGACATCGATACCGTCGAGCGGGTCGAGATCATCCGCGACCTGCGGCTGGGCAAGTTCGACGTGCTGGTCGGCATCAACCTGCTGCGCGAGGGCCTGGATATTCCCGAGGTCTCGCTGGTGGCGATCCTCGATGCCGACAAGGAAGGCTTCCTGCGCTCCGAGCGTTCGTTGATCCAGACCATCGGCCGGGCCGCGCGCAACGCCAACGGCAAGGCGATCCTCTACGCCGACCGGGTGACCGATTCGATGCGTCGGGCGATCGACGAGACCGAGCGGCGGCGCAACAAGCAGATCGCCCATAACGAGGCGCATGGCATCGTGCCGCGGACCGTGACCAAGTCGGTCGCCGATATCATGGAAGGCGCCCAGACGCCGGGCAAGAAGGGCAGCCGTCGCAAGAGCGAACGCAAGGTCGCCGAGGGTCCGGGCGAGTATGGCGTCGAGGCGCTGCGCACGCTCACGGTCCCCGAGCTAACCCGCGAGATCGGCAAGATCGAGGATGCCATGCACGAGGCCGCGCACAACCTCGAGTTCGAGGAAGCCGCGCGGCTGCGTGACCAGGTCCAGACGCTCAATGCCCGCTTGATCGAACTCAAATGACTGCAGTGACCGCCTCGCATCTGCGAGGCGGCCGCCCGGTTGGCCTAGAACCGCTCGGCACTGGCCATTTGCCAGTGGGGGCGGTAGGCCTCGGGGATATCATCGCCGAGCAGTTGCCGCGGTTCCAGGGGCACGACAAAACGTCGATAGGTGCTGGCAGGAGCGTAGTCGCTGCGGTGAAAGATCATTTCCGGCGTCAAGTGATCGGGATGGCTGACGCCGAGGGCGCCGGTCAAATCGCGAAAGGCCTTCAAGGTGCCGTGATGGTATTGAGTCACGCGCTTGGCCTTTTCGCCGACATTGATGGCGCGGTTACGCTTGGGATCCTGAGTCGTCACCCCGGTCGGACACTGGTTGGTGTGGCAGCGCCGGGCCTGGATGCAGCCTACCGAAAACATGAACGGCCGGGCGGCGTTGCACATGTCGGCGCCCAGCGCCATCTTGACGACCATGTCGAAGCCTAGCGCGACCTTGCCGCTGGCGATCAGCTTGAGGTCGTCGCGCAGCCCGGTGCCGACCAGGCATTGATGCACGAAGGGCAGGGCTTCGTTGATGTAGTTGCCGAGACGGTCGGAAAATTCCTGGGGAGCGGCACCCGTGCCGCCTTCGGCGCCGTCGATGGTGATGAAGTCGGGACGTATGCCGGTGGCGAGCATCGCCTTGCAGATGCTCAGAAATTCGCTGCGCTTGCCCAGACACATCTTCATGCCCACCGGCTTGCCCCCCGAGAGTTCGCGCAGCCGGGCGAGGAATTCGAGCAGCCCGATCGGCGTATCGAATTCGGGATGGCTGGCCGGTGATCGGCAATCCTCGCCGACCGCGATCAGCCGTGTCTCGGCGATCTCGCGGTTGACCTTGCTGCCGGGCAACAGCCCACCGTGCGAGGGCTTGGCGCCCTGCGAGAGCTTGAGCTCGATCATCTTGACCTGGGCCTGGCGGGCCTTGTCCCGAAAAATTTCGGGATCGAAGCGCCCCTCGCGAGTACGGCAGCCGAAATAGCCGGTTCCGATTTCCCAGATCAGGTCGCCTTCGTGACGCTGATGATAAGGGCTAATCGCCCCTTCGCCGGTATTGTGGGCGAAGTCGCCTTGCCGGGCGCCGAGATTCATCGCCAGGACCGCAGTGGATGATAGAGAGCCGAAGCTCATTGCCGAGATGTTGAGTCGCGAGGCGTGGTAGGGCTGTGAGCACTGCGCGCCGCCCACCCAGAGACGTTCGACCTCCTCAGGGACCTCCTTGGGCGCCAGCGAGTGCTCGGCGAACTCGGCGCCGGCGGCTTCGAAATCGCGCAGGGTGCCGAATGGTGCCGTGTCGCCCAGGCCATCGGCCCGCGCGTTGATGAGTTCGCGCTGGGTGCGGCTGAAGGGCCGGCCGCTCTGCTCGGACTCGAAGAAATACTGACGTAGCTCGGGGCGGATGAATTCCAGCAGATAGCGCAGGTGGCCGATTACCGGGTAATTGTTGAGTACGTTGTGATGTGACCGCAGGTCGTAAAGCCCGAGGCCCACGAAGGCCAGCCACAGCAGCAGCAGGTAAGTGGCATCCGGGTGGAATAGGGTCCAGGCGCCAATCAGGACCAGGCTCACAAGGACAAAACTGAAAAAGTGGCGACGATACATGGCGTTCCTGCCTCCGGGCCGTGCCGCCGGCCGAAGGAAATGAACGGTGAATGTCGGCGGCGGGATGGGTTGAAGCGTTTAGTCTGATAACTGGTCGCCCGGGTTGCAACGCTGTAGCCAAATATACCGTTATCTTTTAATCGATACCAATATTCATAAATGCTTTGATACCTGCCTGTCCCCTTAGCGTTGCGGTATAATCCCGGCACCCAGAATCCGCCGGGTAGCCTGACCTGCCGGCGGCGGCCGTTTGTGAGCGCGAGCGTGACCCAAGGAGCCCCCATCCCATGACCGTGATCCGCCAGGACGATCTGATTCAGAGCGTCGCCGATGCCCTGCAATACATTTCCTACTACCATCCCAAGGACTTCATCGAGGCCATGCATGCGGCCTACCAGCGGGAAGAGAACCCGGCCGCGCGTGATGCCATCGCTCAGATCCTGATCAATTCGCGGATGTGTGCCACCGGTCATCGGCCGATCTGCCAGGATACCGGCATCGTCACCGTATTCGTGCATGTGGGCATGAACGTACGCTGGGAAAGCGACATGAGCCTCGACGACATGATCAACGAGGGCGTGCGGCGGGCCTACAAGAATCCCGACAATGTATTGCGCGCTTCGGTGCTCGCCGATCCCGACGGCAAGCGGGCGAACACCCGCGACAACACCCCGGCGGTCATTCACCACAAGCTGGTTCCGGGCGATACCGTCGAGGTGCACGTCGCCGCCAAGGGCGGTGGCAGCGAGGCCAAGTCCAAGTTTGCGATGCTCAATCCCTCCGATAGCGTGGTCGATTGGGTGCTCGAGCAGTTGCCCAAGATGGGTGCCGGCTGGTGCCCGCCGGGTATGCTCGGCATCGGTATCGGTGGTACCGCCGAGAAGGCCATGGAGCTCGCCAAGGAGGCGTTGCTGGATCCTATCGACATCCAGGCGCTACAGGCTCGCGGGGCCGAGAACCGTGCCGAGGAGCTACGTCTTGAGCTCTACGACAAGGTCAACCGCACGGGGATTGGCGCCCAGGGCCTGGGGGGGCTGACCACGGTGCTCGACATCAAGGTCAAGGATTACCCGACCCACGCCGCCAACAAGCCAGTGGCGATCATTCCCAACTGCGCCGCCACGCGTCATGTCCACTTCAGCCTGGACGGCAACGGCGCAGCCGAGTTGCCAGCCCCGAAACTGGAGGACTGGCCCGAGATCACCCGCGAGGTAGGCGGCAACGTCAAGCGCGTCAATCTGGACGCCATTACTCCCGACGAGGTGCAAAGCTGGCAGCCGGGCGATACCTTGCTGCTCAATGGCAAGCTCCTGACCGGTCGGGACGCGGCCCACAAGCGCATGGTCGACATGCTGGCCAAGGGCGAGGCGTTGCCGGTGGATCTCAAGGGACGGTTCATCTACTACGTCGGGCCGGTCGATCCGATCCGCGACGAGGTGGTGGGGCCGGCCGGGCCGACGACCGCCACCCGAATGGACAAGTTCACGCGCACCATGCTTGAGCAGACCGGTCTGTTGGGCATGGTCGGCAAGGCCGAGCGGGGCCCGCTGGCGATCGAGGCGATTCGCGACAATCGCGCGATCTACCTGATGGCCGTGGGCGGTGCCGCTTACCTGGTGGCCCAGGCGATCAAGAAATCCCGTGTGGTCGGCTTCGAGGATCTGGGAATGGAAGCGATCTATGAATTCGAGATCGAAGACATGCCGGTCACCGTCGCCGTTGATTCCCGGGGCGAGTCGGTACATCAGACCGGACCGGCGAAATGGAAAGAGATCATCGCCGAACGGGTCTGATTCGGCATCATGTTGGCTGACCATCGACCCCAGCTGTAGGCTGGGGTCATGTTTTGACAGATATGCTCGGGAGACGCGATGAACACCGTTTGCAGCATGGGCCGCCGATGACATCCTGGCTTCTAGGGATCGGCATCTTCGTGATTCACCTGGCAGGGGTGATCTCGGCGGTGCTGGCGCTGCTTTCCAGCCGCACGTCGCAAGGCGCGGTAGCCTGGATCATTTCACTGGTCACGTTTCCCTATGCGCGCTGCCTGCGTACTGGGTCTTCGGTCGACCGCGCTTCTACGGTTATGTCTACTCGCGTGGCGAGCATGACTCGACCCTGCGGCGGATACTCGCGCGCTACCGGCCCTTGATAGAGCCCTACCTCAGCGATGCGGCGCAGGTGCACGTCAAGGCTGTGGAAAAGCTGGCGATGATGCCGCTGACCACTGGCAATCGCGCTTCGTTGCTGATCGATGGTCAGGCGACCTTTGACAGCCTGTTCGCCGGTATCGAGGCCGCCCAGGATTATGTGCTGGTGCAGTTCTTCATCATCCGGCGCGACCGCCTGGGAATCGCCTTCAAGGATCTGCTCGAGCGTAAGGCCGGGCAGGGCGTACGCGTTTTTTTACTCTACGACGAGATCGGCTGTCATGCGCTGGATGACGGCTACCTCGATGACCTGGCTCGCGCCGGCGTCGATGTCAGTGCCTTCAATTCGTCGCGGGGCTTTCGTCACCGCTTCCAGCTCAATTTCCGCAACCATCGCAAGGTTGCTCGTCGTCGACGGCATGCTCGGCTGGACGGGCGGCCTCAACGTCGGGGTCGAGTATCTTGGCGAAGATCCGCGCCACGGGCCGTGGCGCGATACTCACCTGATGCTGTCGGGGCCCAGCGTGCTGGGGTTGCAGGAAGCCTTCTGGGAAGATTGGCACTGGGCGACGGGAAGGGTCATCGAACTCGAGTGGAAGCCCAGGGTGACCTGCGAAGAATGCCAGAACGTGGTGATCGTGCCCTCGGGGCCGGCCGACAGCCAGGAAACCGCCAGCCTGCTGACGCAGCACAACATTCATAACGCCCAGTGGCGCCTGTGGATCACCAGCCCCTATTTCGTTCCCGACCAGGGCGTTCAGGATGCCTTGCATCTGGCGGCGCTGCGGGGTGTCGATGTACGAGTGATGATGCCCGAACGGCCGGATCATCTACTGGTCTTTCTATCGGCATTCTCGTTTCTGCCTGACATGATTCGTGCCGGCGTAAAGATATACCGTTATCAACCCGGTTTCCTACACCAGAAGGTAATGTTGATCGACGATCACAGCGCCACGGTGGGGACGGTCAACCTCGACAATCGCTCGTTTCGGCTCAACTTCGAAATCACCGCCTTCATTGCCGACCCTGGTTTCGCCGAGGAGGTCGAGACGATGCTCGAAAGCGACTTCAGCCAGTGCCGCGGGGTGACTCTGGAAGAACTGGAGAGCCGGCCACTGTGGCGCAAACTGATATCGCGTGCCGCCTATCTGCTGGCGCCGGTGCAGTAGCCACGAAATCGCAAGCACTAGCGGTGCTCGGCCATGATGGTGGGCGGATACCGACTTGGATGCACTCAAGCGCTTCAGAATAGGCGATCATCCAGACGCTTATCCTTCTTTCGGATGCGGAGACACGGTGAATCTCGAAACCAAGTGGCTGGAAGACTTCGTGGCACTGGCCAACACGCGTAGCTTCTCGGCGTCGGCGCGCCAGCGTCACGTCACCCAGCCGGCCTTCAGCCGCCGTATTCGCTCGCTGGAACAGGCCGTCGGGGCGATCCTGGTCGATCGTTCGACGACCCCCGTGGGGCTGACTCCGGAAGGCCAGCTGTTTCTGATCACCGCACGCAACCTGGTCGAGCAGCTCAGCGAAAGCCTGAGTCACCTGCGCGGTCTGGCGATCGCCAACGAGGCGCTCGACATCGTCGCGGCGCATTCGCTGGCGCTGGCCTTCTACCCGCGCTGGATTTCGCGCCTGCAGAAGGGCGTCGGCGAACTGCCGACGCGGCTGGCGGCGATGAACGTCGGCGACGCCATTCATGTGCTGCGCGAAGGCAATTGCGACCTGATGCTCGGCTACCATGATCCCTATGCGACCATGCAACTCGATGGCGAGGTCTTTCCGTCATTCTCGATCGGCAAGGCGATGATGCTGCCGGTATGCATGCCCGATGCTGAGGGTCGGCCACAATATCCGCTTGGCGGTGACCGTTCGATCCCGTTTCTAGCCTACACCCAGGGCGCTTTTCTAGGACGCTCGGTACGCATGCTGTTGAAGAACGATCCGGCCCGCATGCGCTTGAAGACTGTCTACGAGACGGCAATGGCAGAAGGGCTCAAGGGCATGGCGCTGCAGGGCGTGGGAATGGCCTGGATACCCGACTTCTGCATTCGCGACGAACTCGAGAGCGGGCGTCTGGTGCGCGCCGGCGACAGCGCCTGGGACATTCCACTGGAAGTACGGCTATACCGTTGCGCGCTGGTGCACAAGCCCGGCGTGGAGCAACTCTGGCGACAGATGATGAAACTGCCCCGCGATTTTCTCCAGGCCTGAGACTGAATCGACAGGTTGTCAGGGCATGGCCCAGCCCGCAGGAAGGCCAAGGAAATTCTGAATGATGAAGAAGTGGTCTTCGAACAGCGTGTCTGGCTCGAGATCGGCCAACGCCACCCAGCGTGCTTGCTCGCCTCCTCTGGCGGGCTTCAGCTGCGGCAGGCGTTGCTCGGGGCGCAGCGCGAAATAGAAGGCCTCGGCGAGGGTGCGTCCGCGCCAGCTTCGATGCGGGTTGTCGAACAGCCGCTGGTCGCGTAATGAGCCCTTGAGTACCGGCTCGGGGACTTTCAGCCTCACCCGTTCGCGGAGCTCCCGCAGGCAGGCGTCCTGCAGGCGTTCATGGGGATTGATGAACCCGCCCGGCAGGGCCAGCAGCCCCTTGCCGGGGGCGGCGTTGCGGCGCACCAGCAGCACATGACCGGATTGCACCACCACCGCATTGACGGTGACGAAGATCGGCGGGTAGGGCGCCTGGGCCCAGGCGCTGCGGTATTGCTCGAGCAGCTGTTGTTCTTCAAGCAATTGCTGGCAGGCCTCTGAATCGTGAAAGGCGCTCAAGGCGCGATGCACGTTCGCGGGCAAGTCGTGGGCGGCGCCGGTCGACAGGTAATCGCTGGCTGAATTGCGGGAGTGAAAGAGCCGCTCGCGGATCTGGCTCGCCGAGATGCCGTCGACCAGCGGCACGCTGACCGATTCCCACTGTGGAAACAGGCTCAGAAAATAACTTGATTGGCCGCGACTGGCGCCGATCAGCCCGATACGCGGGAGCTTGCCCTGGGCAGGCCGTGCAATGTCGCGCACCTTGCGTTGCACGTCACGCACCCAGACATCATCGTTGTACAGCGCGTCAAGCAGCGGTTCGATCTCGAGCCGCTCGTTATCGGCGTCGTTGAAACCGCTGCGCAACATGTCGCGGCGTTCCTCGAAGCGCCACGGGTTACGCAGCGAGCGTGCCTGCCAGGCCGAACCGATCAGTACAATGACCTGGCGAGCCTGCTTGAGTGCTTCATGAATGACTGCCAGGTGGCCCAGATGTGGCGGTTGGAAGCGGCCAATGAATACCAGGCAATCGAAATCGGGCTGCTGCATCGCGTCGGACATGGATCCCCTGGCACTTCGGTCAGATTGGCGCGGCCATTATGGGCGGCCGTCCTTGGCACTACAAGCTTGGTACTACAAGGCTGGCGGCAAGAGCTTGGTGCCATGAGTTTAGAGCCTACGTTCATTACAGCGGATGGTATGAACATCACGAGAGGCTTTTCGCATGCCGGGGGCAGCCCGGTTATGCTGAATGCATCATTATGCTGGGAAACTTGCCTGTGATCGCCAAGACTATCGCCTACTGGTTTCGCATCGTGCGCGGCGCGACCAAACTGTGGTTCGACCACAATGCCTTCAGTTATGCGGGCTCGCTGGCCTTTTACACGCTGTTCTCGTTGGCGCCGACAGTGATCATTGCGGTCACCGTGATCGGCGTGGTGCTCGGCGAGGATGCGGCACAGGGCGAGATCGTCACACATCTTCAGGGGTTGATCGGGCCCGGTGCGGCGCAGGCCGTGCAGAACGCCGTTTCTGCCTCGCGGATCGAGAGTTCGGGGCTGCTGCCTACATTGCTCGGGGTCGGTACGCTGCTGGTGGGGGCAACCACGGTGTTCGCCCAGCTGCAGTACTCGCTCAATACTATATGGGGCGTAACCGCCAACCCCGACCGCAATAGCCTGCTGATCTTCCTCCAGCAACGCGTGCTGTCGATGGCCGTGGTGGTGTCGATCGGTTTCGTATTGCTGGTGTCACTGGTCCTGGGGGTCGCGCTGCGGGCGGCGTTTCGCTATGCCGGCGGCTGGCTGCCGGGTACCGAGCTCCTGCTCAGTGCGGGTGAGCTGGTGGTGTCGTTGCTGGTGATCGCGCTGTTCTTCGCCACGATCTTCAAGATCCTACCCGACGTCATGCTGCGTTGGCGGGATGTGATGGTAGGTGCACTGGTAACCGCGGTGCTGTTCGCCATCGGCCGCTACGGCATCGCTGCCTATCTGGCCTACACTGCTACTGCTTCGACCTATGGCGCTGCGGGTTCGGTGGTGTTGATTTTGCTGTGGGTCTATTACTCGTCGCTGATTCTGCTGTTCGGTGCGGCGCTGACACGGACGCATTTCGAGGCGCTCGGCTATGACATCGTTCCGCGCAACATGGCGGTGCGGGTAAAAACCGAGTTGCTGCATGGCTGAGCGCCGCTAGACGGGCGCCTTGCCGCGCGGCGCGGCGAACCGCTCCTCGGCCAGACGATCGGCAATCGCGACGGGTGAATGGCCCTCGTATCTGGCACGCTCGAGTATCGTTTCAAGGGTACGTTCGATGCCCGCGATATGTGCCATGACTCGCTGACGATCATAGTCCGCGCGGCGGTGCCAGGCGACTTCGATAACCCCGCCGGCGTTAGCGAGATAATCCGGGACGTAGACGATGCCTCGCGCAAGCAGCTGCTCGGCGCAGGCCGGCTCCGCAAGCTGGTCGTTGGCGGCGCCGACCACGATCCGCGTCTGCAAGCGCCGACACACTTCGACATTGAGGACTGCACCCCTCGCACAAGGCGCGAAGACCTCCGCTTCGACATCGAAGATCGCCTTGGGCGCGACCACCCGCGCTCCAAAGTGTCGGGCCAGGCTATTGGCGGCATGAGTGTCGACATCGCTGATTATCAGCCGGGCTCCGGCATCGTGCAGGTAGCGGGCGAGATGGGCACCGACGTGCCCAACGCCCTGGATAGCCACCTGTACGCCGCGCATCTCCTCCTTACCTAGCGTATGGCGGACCGCGCCGCGCATGGCGCTATAGACACCCCAGGCCGTGTAGGGTGACGGATCACCGCCAGCGCCGGCCGCGTTCCTCAGCCCCACGACATGCGGCGTGACCCCTGCCAGGGTTTGCATATCCGTTGCATCGCAGCCGAGATCCTCGGCGGTAATGTAACGGCCGTCGAGCTTGTCGATCAGCCGGCCCATCGCTTCCAGCAGCGATGCAGTCTTGTCGTAGCGTGGGTCGGCGATAAGCACCGCTGTGCCGCCACCATGGGGTAGATCGGCCAGCGCCGACTTGTAGGTCATGCCTCGCGATGCTTGCAAAGCGTCGCCCAGCGCCTGAGTGTCGTTGCGATAAGGGTATATGCGCAGCCCGCCGAGCGCTGGCCCGCGACAGCTGTTGTGAATAGCGATGATAGCCCTGAGTCTGCTGACCGGGTCGCTGGCAAAGATGACTTGCTCGTGATCGGCGAAATCGGCGTGATCGAAGATCGACATTATTATTGTCCCTCTCTCATGGAGGTGCGTTTTTCGGCCGGTGAAGGCACGGGCAGTTGCCTTTTGGCCCCTCTGCTCAGTCAAGCCTAGGGCAGCGCTGGCTTGCTGTCCCGGTTGTCAACATAGATGACGCCTGAATCGGGCTCGTTCTCTAAAAGCTCGCAGTCTTCGATACCGACTCACGCTCAGGATTCAGGTGCACAGCATTCGGCAAGCTCAGTTTGCGGGTGTCGCTGGCCCAGCGCTCTGGATGGCGAGCCTTGGCCGCCTCGTAGACCTGGCGCCGCTGACTCAGAACTTTCTCCGCTTCGCCGGAATGACGCTGCGCCGGTGTGACGTAGCGCAGGGGCACTGTGGCGATGCTGATGGTTGTACCAGTGGCTGAATGCCTGCACCCAGACTCGAGCCTCGGATAGCGTGGCAAAGCCCGCTGTCGGGAAGCCCGGCCGGAATTTCAGGGTCTTGAACAATGATTCCGAGTAGGCGTTGTCGTTGCTTACCCGAGGCCGGCTGTACGACGGCGTGATGCCCAGGTCATAGAGTTTCTCCAGGAACGTCGAGGCCTTCATCGGGCTACCGTTATCAGCATGCAGAATCAACGGTTTGGACTGGCTGGCCAGACGCTCTCGCCAGCAGGCCTTCTGGATCAGCTCGGCCGCCAACTCTCCGGTTTCGGCTTCATAGACTTCGTGACCGACGATCTTTCGGCTGAAGACGTCCATGATCAGATAAAGATACCACCAAGTACCGCGTGCCGGCCCAGGGAGCCATGAGATATCCCAGCACCACAGGCGATTAGGCGCATCGGCCTGGTGCGTGGTCGCCGGGCGCTTGCGCTGAGGCGCCTGCTGTCGCCCTCGGTGGTGCTGCTGATCATGAGCCTTAAGCACCCGGTAGATCGTCGACTCCGAGGCCAGGTAACGGCCCTGGTCCGCCTGGTCAGCCACCATGAAGGCCGGTGGCCGGCTGCGGTAATCGGGGGCGTTGCACAGAGCCAGGATGGCCTGCTGTTCTTCGGCCGACAGCTTGTTGTGTGGCATTGGACGCTCGGCATCGGGGCGGCGGTCGGTCGCCACTTCACCGCTGGCCGTCCAGCGCTGATAGGTTCGGATGCTGATACCGATCACGCGGCATGCCTTGGCCAGCCGGGCACCGTGGCGCTGTGCTTCCTGAATCAGCGCCACGATTTGCTGACGATCCGGGAGGCTGGTCATTCGTCCTCGTCGTTGCGGCCCCAGATCGCCTCGGCTTTTTTTGACAGTGTCAGCAAGGCTGCTGTCTCGGCCAACGCCTTGTCCTTGCGGCGCAGCTCACGCTCCAACTCGTGGAGTTTCTTCTGCTCCGCCTTGCGGGCCTTGCGCTGCTGCTTTTCCTGCTCAGCGGCATCGGCGTTGGCACTCAGGCAGGCCTCGCGCCAGGCCTCCACCTGCTCGGGGTAAAGCCCATGCTCACGACAGTAGGCACTGAACTCCGCCTCGTTCATCGGGGCGGTCTCCAGGACGATGCGAAACTTCTCCTGGCTGGTCCACTGGTCGGGCGTGGCGGATCGTGATGGCAAAACCTGTCCTCGTGCTCTGGCCTGTTTCCGCCAATTGTAGAGGGTTGCCGACGAGATGCCTTCCTGCTCGGCCAGTTCCGGAATGGTCAGGCTCATGGGCGGCGCCATCTTCTTGAGAATGGCTTCCTTACGCTCCGGGGCGTAACGCATGTTGGTCACCTCTAAATTCGATCAGGTGACAACTACGCTGACAGATAGGGTTGGGCCGCCAGTGGATACGATGCTACAACTATTAGCTATATGCATTATGGCTATACGCACGGCGCCAATGACCGGCCGCCGGTATTGAGCCAAGGCAAGTTAGCCCAATTTAAATCGGATAAGGAGTTCCCGGTGGAGTCTAATTGTTGTGTAAAAGCTTATGTGAGTGGCCAGGTGCAAGGGGTGAGTTATCGAGCGGCGGTTCAGGAGCGTGCGCTCACCACGAACGTGACAGGCTATGCTCAGAATCTACCCGACGGACGTGTGGAAGTGCTGCTGTGTGGCAATCGCGAGGCGGTCAATACGCTCACCGATTGGCTCTGGTTGGGGCCACCGGCAGCGCGGGTGACCCATGTCGAGTTGCAGGGCGTAGAGTGGCGGGATCGTACCAGCTTCGTGACTCGCTAGTTGCTGACGAATCGTTTCAACTCAGGGTCTCGACGATCCAGTCGACGATGGCCGGGCCGTTGGCATTCAGGCACACCTGCGCCTTCGGCGTGCGTGACCAATGCTCGGCAATGAACGGGCGATCTGACGGCGCGAAGATCGTCTGGCCCTCGGCATCGCCTTCAGTGACGACCGTAAGATGCCCATCGGCCGTGGTGAACAGTTCGGGCTTCATCAGCCAGGCCAGCGCGCAGCTGTCGTGGGGGCAGCAGCCGTTGATACCCAGCGCCTGCTGATAGAACGCCTTGTAGAAATCGTAGCTGCCGGCGAGCACTTCACCGAGTTTGCCCTGGCCGGCGGAAATTCTGTCCATTGCCTCGGGGTCGAGCACGCAGCGATGCGTGGCGTCCAGCCCGACCATTGTCAGCGGCCAGCCGGCGGTCAGCACGCGTTGCCCGGCGTGGGGGTCATTGAACAGATTGGCTTCGGCAACTGGCGTGACATTGCCGCCTTCACGGATCGAGCCGCCCATCACTACTACCCGCTTGACGCGATCGACGATGCCCGGGTCGAGCTGCAGCGCCGCGGCCAGATTGCCCAGTGGACCAACCGCGACCAGGGTGATCTCGCCGGGGCGAGCGTTGACCTGCTCGACGATGAACTGCGCGGCGCTGATGGCCTCGGCACGGCTCTGTATGTCAGGCAGTTCGATGTTGCCCAGGCCATTGTCGCCGTGGATATGCTTGGGCGGTGGGAAACGCGTCTTGACCATGGGGCCGGCCGCGCCCTGGGCCACCGGGATATGCTGTCCGGCCAATTCGGCAAGCAGCAGGGCATTATGAGTCGCGGTGGTGACATCGACGTTGCCGTAGGTGGTGGTCATCCCGAGTAATTCGATATCCGGGTGGGCGAGGGCGATGGCGATGGCCTGGGCGTCATCGACCCCGGGATCGGTATCGAAGATGATCGGTGTTGGCATATCGGAATCCTTTGATGGGAGTTTCGCAGTGCTTGTTGCTTGGACTTGATGCTCAGCTAGCGTTTATTGCCAGCGCACCCCAGTGACTGGCGGCGTCCTTGACCTCACTGAGTACGGGAATGCTGGGCGCGGCGCCCTCGCGCTGTACACACAACGCCGAGGCGGCGCTGGCCAGGCGCAAGGCCGCGGCGACGTCATGTTCATGCTGGAGCGCCGCCATGAAATAGCCGATAAAGGTATCGCCAGCGGCGGTGGTATCACGCGCCACAACCTCGTGCGCCGCAAGTCTCAGCCGCTGGCCGCCGCTCTGATAGCAAACCCCGTCGCCACCTAGCGTGAGCACTATTTCGCTATCCGGCAACTTTTGCTGAAGCGCATCGAGCAGGCGTTCGACCTCGTCATGTTCGTCGAGTTTGACGAGCGTTGCCGCTTCGCCGCGATTGAGGAACAGGAGCCGGCAACGCTCGAGGGGCAAGCGCAGTACATTGGCGGTCATGGGGGCGGGATTGAAGACAATCTGCATGCCCTTGTCAGCGGCGCTTGCCATCAATTTGTCGAGCGCATTGCATTCGTTCTGCAGTAGCAGCCAGTCGCCTTCATCGACCGAGGTGAGCAGGGCGATGTGCTGGGCATCGGTAAAGCCATGATTGGCACCGGGATGGAGGATGATCGCATTCTCACCCTGGTCGTCGACCTGGATCACTGCATGTCCACTGGGTTCGGCGGTCAATTCGACGTGGCTGGTGTCGACACCGGCCGCGGAAAGAGTTTCCAGGGCCCAGCTATCGGTCTGTCCAAGCCGCCCCCAGTGGCTGACGTTGCCACCGGCGCGGGCGACGGCGAGTGACTGATTGGCACCCTTGCCACCCAGAACCTGGCGATAGCCATGGCTGGTCAAGGTTTCCCCCGGACGAACCAGGTGAGGGACCTGATAGACATGGTCGATATTGATCGAGCCATAGTTGTAGAGCATGGATCCTCCCGATAAAGGCCAAGCGTAGCGTGCGATGACGGAGATGGCGGTGACACGTCCGTTATGGACAGGAGCTAATGTTCTTCCAAGAGTATTGGTATTCGTGTCAGGGGATGCAAACCGCACTATTTATACCGTTATATTTTATTTATTACCAATATTAATGAAGCTTTATAAATATTTTTAAATAAGTTTTTTCCAGCGCTTAAGATTGTCAACCGTCAGCTTGATGACATTGGCCCGAGCTTCCGGACTAATCCAGGCATTGTGCGGTGTGACAATCAGGTTAAGAGGCTCAGTGAGGGCATCGAGTAGCGGGTGTCCATCGCGAGGCGGTTCAGAAGGCAGCACATCGACGGCCAGCCCGCCGATCAGACCATCCCGCAGGGCATCGAGTGCAGCGCATTCATCGATAACGCCTCCGCGAGCGCAATTGACCAGCAGAACCTCGGGCTTGCAACGAGCCAGCATCGAGGCATCGATCAGATGCCGGGTAGCCTCGGTCAGCGGGCAGTGAAGGCTGATGATGTCGGCACTGTCGGCCAGTTCGGCAAGCGATGGACGTGCATCTTCAGCCTCGTTCCCGGGACGGGCGGCAAAGATCACCTCGACACCGAAGGCCTCGGCGAGTCTGGCCACGGCCTGGCCGAGTTCGCCACTTCCCACGATCACCAGGCGCTTGCCAGCGAGTTCCAGGGTGCGGTGACCGAGCAGACAGAATAACGGGCTTCGCTGCCATTCACCCCTGGCAACGTCCTGCTGGTAGCGGGGCAGGCGGTTGGCCAGGGCCAGTATCAGCATCAATGTGTGTTGGGCTACGCTGGCAGTGCCATAGGCGCTGACATTGCGAACAGTGATTGCCTGGCGCTCGGCAGCCGTCATGTCGATGTTATTGGTGCCTGTCGCCAGCACGCAGATCAACTTGAGGTCGGGCAGGGCGGCAAGCAGTTCGGCATCGATCACCACCTTGTTGACGATCGCCACCTCGGCCCCGGCAAGCCGCGACTGGCGCTGCTCGGGGGTGGTGGTCGCGTGGACATCGAGTGTATCGACTTCGCGACGAATCGGTTCGAGGTCGATGTCATCACCCAGCGTGGCGGCATCCAGTATTACGGCTTTCATAGAAACTCCTTGATCGGAAGAAAAGGCTGAGTGCAACTGCCAGATGGCGAGAACGAACGAACTCGCCCGCGGGCGCCGACAACTTGCCCGAGAGGGGCCGCAACACGCTATAATACGCCGCTTTCATGACAGGCTTGGAAAGCGCGTCGCGTGGCCACATATCATTATCGCCGCATATTGCCCAAGCTACCTGCGGACCCCGTTTCAGTCACAGAGTGATGAGAACCATGCCCATCTATGAATATGAGTGCAAGGCTTGTGGCCACCGTCTGGAAAAACTCCAGAAAGTCAGCGCGCCGCCGCTAAGCGAGTGCCCGGCGTGCCAGACCGACGCGCTGTCGCGGTTGATTTCGGCAGCCGGTTTCAGGCTCGCCGGGGGTGGCTGGTACGAGACCGATTTTAAATCGGGCGGCACCAAGCGCAATCTGGCCGGGGAGGGCAACAGCAAGCCGTCCGACGGTGCCGGTGGCGACAAGTCCACGCCGGCTTCAGCCCCGGCATCTGACGCCAAGGCGTCCGCCTGATACCGCTGCCGGCGCGGGCCGGCAGCGTTTAACTTTTACAGCAACGAAACAGGATGTGACATGCGCAGCCATTATTGCGGCCAGTTGAACGAGACCCTGGTGGATCAGGAGGTCACGCTTTGCGGATGGGTGCATCGTCGCCGTGACCACGGTGGCGTCATTTTCCTCGACATGCGCGATCGCGACGGCATCGCTCAGGTCGTGTTCGACCCCGATACCCAGGAGCGTTCGCCACCGCCGAACGTGCGCGCAGCGAGTTCGTGCTGCGCAGTCCACGGTCGCGTCCGGTTGCGCCCCGAAGGCACCGAGAACCCCAACATGCCCACCGGCATGGTCGAGGTGCTGGGCAAGGACGTCGAAGTCCTGAACACCGCCGCCACGCCGCCGTTCCCGCTCGACGAACATGGCGAGGTCGGCGAGGAAGTGCGGCTGCAGCTACCGGTACATCGACCTGCGCCGCCCGGAGATGATCGACAGGCTGCGCTTGCGCTCGCGGATCACCCACAGCGTACGCGCACTATCTGGAAGGGCAGGGTTTCCTGGATATCGAGACGCCCGATCCTGACCCGCGCCACGCCGGAAGGCGCCCGCGATTACCTGGTGCCCAGCCGCACCCATGCCGGGCACTTTTTTGCGCTTGCCGCAGTCGCCGCAGCTGTTCAAGCAGCTGTTGATGGTGGCCGGGCTGGATCGCTACTACCAGATCGCCAAGTGCTTCCGTGACGAGGATCTGCGCGCCGACCGGCAGCCGGAATTCACCCAGATCGATATCGAGGCCTCCTTCGTCGACGAGGACGCGATCATGGGCATCACGGAACAGCATGATCCGTGCAGCTGTTCCAGGAAGTGCTCGAGTGTCGAGCTGCCGCGAGTTCCCGCGCATGCCCTACGCCGAGGCGATGCAGCGCTACGGCTCCGACAAGCCGGACCTGCGCATTCCGCTGGAGCTGGTGGATGTGGACGATCTGATGAAGGATGTCGACTTCAAGGTGTTCTCCGGCCCGGCGAACGACGCCGAGGGCCGCGTCGCGGCGCTGCGGGTTCCGCGGCGGCGCCGAGCTGACCCGCAAGCAGATCGACGAGTACACCAAGTTCGTCGGTATCTACGGCGCCAAGGGGCTGGCCTACATCAAGGTCAACGAACTGCGCCAAGGGCGCTCGAAGGGCTGCAGTCGCCGATCGTCAAGTTCCTGGATGAGCATCGTCGAGACGCTGGCCATCATGCAGCGGGTGGGCGCCGAAGACGGCGATATCGTCTTCTTCGGTGCCGACAAGACGCAGCGTCGTCAACGAGGCAATGGGCGCGCTGCGTGTCCGGCTGGGTCAGGACCTGGACATGCTACACGCGCGCCTGGGCGCCGCTGTGGGTGGTCGATTTCCCGATGTTCGAGGACGACGATGACGGGCAGCCTGACCGCGCATGCACCATCCGTTCACGGCGCCGTCGTGCAGCCCGGAAGAGCTGGCAAGACCGACCCGGCCAACGCGCTGTCCCGGGCCTACGACATGGTGCTCAACGGCACCGAGCTCGGCGGCGGCTCGATCCGTATTCACGATCAAGGCATGCAGCAGACGGTATTCGACGTCCTGGGCATCGGCGAGGCCGAGGCCCGAGGAGAAGTTCGGCTTCCTGCTCGATGCGCTGCAAGTTCGGTGCCCGCCGCACGGCGGCCTGGCCTTCGGTCTGGACCGCCTGGTGATGCTGATGACCGGCGCACGGTCCATCCGCGATGTGATCGCTTTCCCGAAAACCCAGAGCGCCGCTGTCTGATGACCGAGGCGCCTGGCGAGGTCGGACGCCGAGCAGCTGCAAGGAACTGCACATCCGCCTGCGCCAGAAGGCCAAGCGTGAGCGGCAGGCGACGGAGTGACGCGCGGCACCTGGCGCCGTGGTGCCAGGTCGCTGCGGGACACAGGCAGCTTTTCAACCTGAACCGGCGGCGCTCTCAGCGCCGCACGGTTTTGCTGAACGAGGAGGCTTTCGATGGCTGGACACAGCAAATGGGCCAACATCAAGCACCGCAAGGCGGCCCAGGACGCCAAGAAGGGCAAGGTCTTCACCAAGCTGATTCGCGAGCTGACCGTGGCCGCGCGTCAGGGCGGCGGCGATCCCGACGATAATCCACGCCTGCGCGCGGCGATCGACAAGGCGCTGGCCAACAACATGACAAGGACACCATCGAGCGTGCCATCGATCGGGGCGCCGGCAATGCCGATGATGATGCGACTGGAAGAGACCGTCTACGAAGGCTACGGCCCGGGTGGCGTCGCGGTGCTCGTCGAGTGCATGACCGATAATCGCAACCGCACCGTCTCCGACGTGCGTAATGCCTTCAGCAAGCACGGCGGCAACCTGGGCACGACCGGCTCGGTGGCCTTCCTGTTCAATCAGCAGGGGCGCTTGAGTTTTGCCGTGGACAGCGACGAGGAAGCGATCATGGAAGTCTCGCTCGAAGCCGGCGCCGAGGATATCGTCACCCTCGACGACGGCGCCCTCGAGGTGGTGACCACACCCAAGGCATTCGGCGCCGTCAAGGATGCCCTGGATGAGGCTGAGTTGACTCCCGAGCGCAGCGAAGTTGGCATGTTCCCGGACAGCTATGCACCGATCGACGATGTCGAGGTGGCGCACAAGGTCATCAAGCTGTTCGATAGGCTCGAGGATCTCGACGACGTGCAGAACGTCTACTCCAACGCCGACTTCAGCGACGCGGTGCTGAGCGAGCTCGAATGACATCTATTCTCGTATCCGCGCATGCCGGGGAGGCCACTTGATCATCCTGGGCATCGACCCCGGCTCGCGCATCACCGGCTACGGGGTGCTCGATGTCAGTACGCTGCGACCGCACTATATCGCCAGCGGCTGCATCCGCATCCGTGCCGATGACCTGGCCCAGAAGCTGGCTCAGGTCTATGCCGGAGTCGCCGAGTTGATCATTCAGTACCGCCCCCAGGAGCTGGCCATCGAGCAGGTATTCATGGCCCGCAATCCCGATTCGGCACTCAAGCTGGGGCAGGCGCGGGGCACCGCGATCGTATGCGCCGCCAATCACGGCCTGCCGGTGCATGAATACGCGGCGCGCCAGGTCAAGCAGGCGGTGACCGGCACCGGCTCCGCCGACAAGGCCCAGGTGCAGCATATGATCACCGCCCTGCTGTCGCTCAATGCCCGGCCACCGGAAGACGCCGCCGATGCACTGGCCATTGCGCTCACTCATGCCCACGCCCGGGCCGGTTTGCTCGGCCAGAAGGATAACCGGCGGCGACGTTCGCGGAGCACGGGCTGGCGCGACTTTCGGCCCGAATCCTGACCCCGCGAGGTGGACGCTGGTCAGTCGATGGGGTGATGAGTATAGTGAGTCCCCAGTCAGCCGAAGGAACGTAACTGCATGATTGGACGCCTGCGTGGCACCTTGCTGGAAAAACAGCCCCCATGGCTGGTAATTGATGTCGGCGGCGTCGGCTACGAGCTCGAAGCCTCGATGAATACGTTGCTGGCCCTGCCGGGGGTCGGCGAAACCGTGCAGCTGTATACCCATTTGACTATCCGCGACGACGCGCATCTGCTCTATGGCTTTGTCGGTGAACCCGAGCGCGCACTGTTTCGCGCGCTGATCCGGGTCAATGGCGTGGGCCCCAAGCTGGCACTGGCGATACTCTCGGGAATGGAGCAGGACCAGTTCATTCGCTGCGTGATGGACAGCGACGTCAAGGCTCTGACCCGGCTGCCGGGAGTGGGGCGCAAGACCGCCGAGCGGCTGATTGTTGAAATGCACGACCGTTTCCCGCATTGGGCCGCAGAGCAGGGCGATGGTCAGGCAGCTGCACCGCCTTCGATGTCTCGCCAGCACGATCCGCTGGCCGATGCCGAGGCGGCGCTGGTGACGCTCGGCTACAAGCCGACCGAGGCGGCGCGCATGCTCAGCGGGCATGCCGAAGGGCTGTCTACCGAGGCGCTGATCAAGGCCGCACTCACTCGCAAGCTGGCAGGGTAGCGATGAATGATCGAAAGTGACCGACTGATCGCCGCCGAGCCGCAGCAGGGCGAGGTGCGTCATGATCATGCGATCCGCCCCAAGACCCTGGCCGACTACATCGGCCAGCCACGCGTTCGCGAGCAGCTGGATATCTTCATCGCCGCGGCGCGGGGCCGTGGCGACAGTCTCGACCATACATTGGTGTTCGGTCCCCCGGGGCTGGGCAAGACCACGCTCGCCAATATCATTGCCACCGAAATGGACGTCGACATCAAGTCAACCTCCGGCCCGGTGCTCGAACGCGCCGGCGATCTGGCGGCGATGCTGACCAATCTGCAACCGGGCGACGTGCTGTTCATCGACGAGATTCACCGTCTGCCGGCCGCGGTGGAGGAAGTACTTTACCCGGCCATGGAAGATTTCCAGCTCGACATCATGATCGGCGAGGGCCCAGCGGCGCGCTCGATCAAGCTCGACCTGCCGCGTTTCACCCTGGTCGGCGCGACCACGCGCGCGGGGTTGCTGACTTCGCCGCTGCGCGATCGCTTCGGGATCGTCCAGCGCCTCGAGTTCTATGCGATCGACGAACTCACCGAGATCGTAACGCGCTCGGCACGGCTGCTGGGTGTCGAGGCCGAGGCCGAGGGCGCCGCCGAAGTGGCACGCCGGGCGCGCGGCACGCCACGCATCGCCAATCGCCTGCTGCGCCGGGTGCGCGACTATGCCGAAGTGCGCGCCGACGGCCGGCTGACCAAGGCCATCGCCGACCAGGCGCTCAACATGTTGCACGTCGACCGTCATGGCCTCGACCATATGGATCGCCGGTTATTGTTGGCAATGATCGAGAAATTCGATGGCGGGCCGGTGGGTGTCGACAGCCTGGCGGCGGCAATCAGCGAGGAGCGCGATACCATCGAGGACGTGATCGAGCCCTACCTGATTCAACAGGGCTTCATGCTGCGCACCGCGCGGGGACGCATGGTCACCCGCCAGGCCTATCTGCATTTCGGTTTCGCCGCCGACGACGCCACACCCCAAGCCAGCGGTGAGGGGCGGCCATGAGTGGCTTCACGATTCCCGTGCGGGTCTACATCGAAGATACCGATGCCGGCGGTATCGTCTATTACGTCAATTACCTCAAGTTCATGGAGCGGGCGCGCAGCGAATGGCTGCGGGCCAGCGGCCTCGATCAGCGTGCCTTGCTCGAGGCCGGTATCCAGTTGGTGGTGCACCGCCTCGATTGCCGCTATGCCAAGCCGGCACGGCTCGATGATGAGCTTTCGGTCAGCGCCGAGGTCGTCGAGCATTCGGCCTGCCGGGTGCGTTTCAGGCAGACAGTGAGTGCACAGAAAATGAGTGCAGCAAAGGAACCCTTGTGCGAAGCCAGCGTCGATATCGCCTGTGTCGATGCTCAGCGGCTTCGTCCAATACGCTGGCCGACGGCAATCGCCTCGGTCCTGAACGGATAATCTGACCCCCTGACGAGGACACCCGTGAACGAATCCCTGTCCATTCCTCACCTGATCATGAACGCGAGCCTGGTGGTGCAACTGGTGATGCTGTTGCTGATCGTGGCTTCCATCGCTTCCTGGGTGGTGATCTTCCAGCGCAGTTTCGTGCTGCGGCGGGCTCACAAGGCGCATCGCACGTTCGAGGACCGCTTCTGGTCGGGCGTCGATCTCAACGAACTCTACCGCGACATACCGGCCGAGCAGGACGTGCTCGGTGCCGAGCATATCTTTCGTTCCGGCTTTCGTGAATTCAACCGGTTGCTGCCCAAGACCCGCAGCAACCAGGCGATCCTCGACGGTGTACAGCGTGCCATGCGCGTGGCCTGGTCGCGGGAGGAGGAGCGCCTCAACCAGCACTTGATCTTTCTGGCCACGGTCGCCTCATCGAGCCCTTATATCGGCCTGTTCGGCACCGTCTGGGGCATCATGGGCTCGTTCATGAGTCTCTCCATGGCTCAGCAGGCGACCCTGTCGACCGTCGCGCCATGGATCGCCGAGGCGCTCATCGCTACCGCCATGGGCCTGTTCGCGGCGATCCCTGCGGTGATCTTCTATAACCGCCTGTCCGCACAGTCCAACCGGCTGCTCGGTCAGTACGAGGATTTCGCCGAGGAATTCCATTCCATTCTGCACCGCAACCTGCAAGGGCGCGGTGACCGGGAAGCAGCCTGAGGAGGCGCCGCTATGATGCATGGCCCCTTCAATCGTGGCCCGCACCGCAAGCCAATGGCCGAGATCAACGTCGTGCCGTTCATCGACGTCATGTTGGTGCTGTTGGTAATTTTCATGATCACCGCACCGATGATGACCCAGGGCGTGCAAGTCGAATTGCCCAAGGTCGCCTCCGAACCCATCGATATGCCCGAGGATAGCGAGCCGTTGATTGCCTCGATCAACAGCGAGGGCGAGTATTTCCTCTCCATCGGCGATGGCGAGACCCCGCTGAGCCTCGATGAAATCAGCAACAAGGTCATCGCGGTGCTGCAGCGCAAGCCGCAGACGCCGGTCATGGTCAAGGGCGACCAGAATGTTCCCTATGGCCAGGTCGTGACCCTGATGAGCACATTGCAGGTTGCGGGTGTGCCCAATGTCGGCTTGATTTCCGACCCGCCTCCCCGGGAGCAGTGAGGACGCACGATGGCGAAACAGGAAAGGCGGGTCGGCTACGGACTCCCCGTGGTGCTGGCGATAGGCCTGCATGTCGGCATCTTGCTGTTGAGCGTGCTGCGTTGGCCGGCCAGCGAGCCTGAGGAGACCTCTTCGGCGATCGTCCAGGCGACGCTGGTAAGCACTGAAACGGCGACCGATCAGGCGCAGCGCGCCAAGGAAGCTCAGGCCCGGGCCGCCAAGAGCGAGGCCGAGACGCAAGAGCAGGGGCAGGCCGAGCAGCAGGCACAGCAACAAGCCGAACAACAGCGCCAAGCCGAAATACAGGCACAAGAGCAGCGTGAGGCTGAGCGCAAGGCGTTGCAGGAAGCCCGGCAGCAGGCCGAACAGGAAGCCCGGCGGCGCGCCGAGCAGGCCGAACAGCAAGCGGCCGAGCGCAAGGCGCAGGCCGAAGCCGCAGAAAAGCAGCAACAGCAAGAAGCTGCGCGCCGGCAAGCTGAGGCCGAAGCCGAGAAACAGCGCAAGGCCGAGGAGGCCCGCAAGCAGGCCGAAGCCGAGAAACAGCGCAAGGCCGAGGAGGCCCGCAAGCAGGCCGAAGCCGAGAAACAGCGCAAGGCCGAGGAGGCCCGCAAGCAGGCCGAAGCCGAGAAGCAGCGCAAGGCCGAGGAGGCCCGCAAGCAGGCCGAAGCCGAGAAGCAGCGCAAGGCGGAAGAGGCTCGCAAGCAGGCCGAAGCCGAGAAACAGCGCAAGGCCGAGGAGGCCGCCAAACGTGCCGCCGAAGCTGCCCGCCGCGCCTCGGAGCAGGCCCTGGCGAGCTCGATTGCCGGCGAGGAGCAGGCGATCGCCAATGCCAAGCAGGCGGCGCAAGCGGCGAACGGTTTCAAGACGCTGGTCAAGCGGGCGGTCGAGCAGGCCTGGAATATCCCACCGGGCGCCACCAATCAGATGCGCGCCGTGGTCGGCCTCGAGTTGCTGCCGACCGGGGAATTGGTCAATGCTTCAATTCGCCAAAGCAGTGGCAGTGCCAGCTTTGACCGCTCGGTCCTTCAGGCCGTCGAACGTGCCGCGCCGTTCCGAGAGATGCGCGATTTGCCAGCCGCCGCGCAGCGGCAATTCCGTGAATTCAACCTGGATTTCAATCCTGAGGATGTGCGCTGATGAAACGACTAGCTCCGTTCCTGCTCGGCTGGCTGATGTTGCTGTTCGGCAACCAGGCCAGCGCGGATCTGACCATCGAGATCACCAAGGGCAGTGATGAGGCGATTCCCATCGCCGTGGTGCCTTTCGGCGGGCAACAGCTGCCCGAGGATATCGCCCAGATCGTCAGCGACGATCTGGCCCACAGCGGTCAGTTCGATCCGCTAACGCGTAATACATTGATCGCTTCGCCGACCACCAGCGACGAGGTTCGCTATCGCGACTGGCGTGCCGTCGACAGCAATTATCTGGTCGTCGGCCAGGTCAGCCAGAGCGGCCAGGGCTATCGTATCCAGTTCGAGCTGATGGATATCTACGGCGAGCGGCGCATGCTTGGCGAGGCGGTCAATGTCAGTGCCAACCAGTTGCGCTCCGGCGCCCATTACATCAGCGACAAGGTCTATGAGGCGATTACCGGGGTGCGTGGCGCATTCTCGACGCGCATCGCCTACGTCACCGCTCAGGGCGCCGCCGATAACCGGCGTTTCGCGTTGCATGTTGCCGACGCCGACGGACACAACAGCCAGCAGATCCTGACCTCGCGTGAACCGATCATGTCCCCAGCCTGGTCGCCGGATGGCAACAAGCTCGCCTACGTGTCCTTCGAATCGGGCAACTCGGCGATCTATATCCAGAACCTGGCGACCAGTCAGCGTGTCCAGGTCACCTCGTTTTCGGGTATCAACGGCGCCCCGGCCTGGTCGCCGGATGGTCGCAAATTGGCGATGTCCCTGTCGAAAGATGGCCAACCGGAAATCTATATCATGGATATCGGCTCGCGCAGTTTCCAGCGGCTGACCCGGAACGAGTCGATCGACACCGAGCCTTCCTGGGCACCAGATGGCAACAGCTTGGTCTTCACTTCGGATCGCAGCGGCGGCCCGCAGCTTTACAGCTATTCGCTGGGCAGTGGCGAAAGCCAGCGACTGACTTTTACCGGCAATTACAATTCGCGCGGGCGCTACTCGCCGGACGGCGAAACTCTGTTTATGATTCATCGTGGCAACAGTGGCTTCGACGTCGCGAAGCAGGATCTGAGCAGCGACCGGCTGACGATACTGACCGACTCGCAGTGGGCTGAATCGCCTAGTGTTGCGCCGAACGGGAGCATGATAATCTTCGCCACCCAGCAGGGAAACAGTGGGGTGTTGAGCGTGGTGTCGGCCGATGGCGGTGCCTCGTACCGCTTGCCCTCGGCCGAAGGCGATGTGCGGGAGCCCGCGTGGTCGCCGTTCATGAACTGAGCCTGGGGCAGACAGCAGCAGACTGGTCATTCGCATTTTTGAGCAAGGAGTTTAACAATGAAGTTTAAACCGTACGCCAAAGGTCTGGCGGTCGCTGTGTCCCTCGCCGTCATGGCTGGCTGTTCCAGCAGCGGTGGCACTCAGGACGGTAGCCTCGATGGTTCGACGGCCGGCGGGCAAGGCCAGGGGCGACAGGGCGGCGTGACCACCGGCCAGGGCATCTCCGGCGGCCAGGCTAGCGGCTCCCAGGTGGGCGCTGGTCAGCGCGCTGGCATACCTGATGTGCGTACCATCTATTTCGACTATGACAAGGACTCCATTCGCCCCGAGTTCGAATCCGTGCTCAACGAACATGCGGCCTACCTGCGCAATCACCCCAACGCTCAGATCGTCCTGCAGGGGCACGCCGACGAGCGCGGCACCCGTGAGTACAACCTGGGCCTGGGCGAGCGGCGTGCGCAGTCAGTGGAGCGTTACCTCAGCGTCCAGGGCGTTTCGTCATCGCAGGTCGATGTTGTCAGCTACGGTGAAGAGCGCCCGGCAGTGAATGGTCACTCCGAACAGTCCTACGCGAAGAACCGTCGCGTGGTCATCGCTTACTAAGCTTCGGCGGAGTCAAGCATGAAACACAGTCTGAAAGGATTGTGCGGCGCGGGGGCTCTGATGCTCCCGCTATCCGTATGGGCCGCTCCCGTGGTCGAAGATCTTTCGGCCAACCAGCAGGGCAATCTCTACCAGCAGACCCAGGCTCGTCCGGAAGCTCACGGAAATCTGGTGCTGTTCAACCAGTTGCAGGATAGTCAGCGTCAGCTCCAGGAGCTGCGTGGACAAATCGAGGAACTGCGCTACCAGCTCGAACAACAAAAGAGCTTGGCACAGGAGCGCTATCTGGAACTGGAAAAGCGCATCGAGGCCGTCGCCGCGAGCGGTAGTGGCAGCGCTTCAGGCTCGCCGTCTCAAGCGAGCGGCGGCAGTTCCGCAGATACCGACGATGCAGCCGCTGCCAGCGCCGCGGGTCAAGAGGATCGCGAAGCTTACCAGGCCGCTTTCCAGAAAGTGCAAGCACGCGACTTTGATGCTGCGCTGACTGCGTTCGAGGCCTTCGTCAAGAATCATCCCGATTCGCCATTGCGTGCCAATGGCTATTATTGGTTGGGAGAGCTCTATTCGGCGCGCTCCGAACTGGAACCGGCGGCCCAGTCGTTCACAACCGTGATCGAAGATTACCCACAGAGCAACAAGGTTCCCGATGCGCTTTACAAGCTCGGGTTGCTGAAAGCTCGCCAGGGCCAGCCGGAGGAGAGCAAGCAACTGTTGAACCGCGTTCAGCAGGAGTACCCCGATAGTAACGCGGCCAGTATGGCCGGCGATTTCCTCAACCAGTCCGGACTGTGACCGGCAACGAGGAGTCATGATGAGTTGCAAGATCGATTACCAGGCCCCGGCGGATCTATTGGCGGGGCGAGTGATTCTGGTAACCGGCGCCGGTGATGGCATTGGCCGCGCCGCCGCCAAGTGTTACGCACGACATGGTGCCACGGTGATTCTGCTGGGGCGCACCACCGCCAAGCTCGAGAGCGTCTACGACGAGATCGAGGCCGACGGCGGACCGCAACCGGCGATCTTTCCGCTCAACTTCGAAGGCGCCACGCTCAAGGATTATCAGGACATGGCGGCGACGCTGAGCAAGGAGTTCGCGCGCCTCGACGGCATCCTGCATAATGCCGGTCTGCTGGGTCAGGATCACCCCGTTCGAGCAGTACGACCCCGAACTTTGGGATCAGGTCATGCAGGTCAATGTCACTGGACCGGTCCGGATGACCCAGGCACTGCTGCCATTGCTCAAGGCATCCGACGACGCCTCGGTGGTGTTCACCTCGTCCAGCGTAGGCCGCAAGGGACGGGCATTCTGGGGCGCCTATGCGGTTTCCAAGTTCGCCACCGAGGGGTTCGTGCAGGTACTCGCCGACGAACTCGAGAATCTTTCTGCGGTACGCGTCAATAGCCTTAACCCCGGCGCGACGCGGACGCGGATGCGCCAGGCCGCCTTTCCCGGTGAAGATCCGGCGACGCTGCGGACTGCCGACGATATCATGCCGACGTATCTGTGGCTGATGGGCGCCGACAGCCGGGGCCATACCGGCGAGCGTTTCGACGCCCAGCCAGCACGCAGCTAGGCTGCGCTGCCCTCGATTTGCTGGGCGTCGGCTTGCCGGGATTGGCTGGGCCCATCAAACGGTTCGGCTAAGCGTCCAGCTCTCGATAAGCGCAGCGGTAAGATCCCGAGGGCGCTCGAACCAGCGATCCGCGCCCCAGCTGTGCCGGTCCTCGGCCTCGTCGATATAGCCGTAACCGACCGCGATCGCAGCCATGCCGGCGGCTCGGGCGGCCTGCATGTCGCGTACATGGTCACCGATATACCAGCATTGCGCGGCACTCAATCCCAGACGCTTCGCCGCTGCCCACAGCGGTTCCGGCGCGGGCTTTCTTACTGGCAGGTCGTCGGCACACAGCAGTGCGCCTGGTCTGAGGCCCAGTGCCTCGATCAGCGGCACGGCATAAGTGCGTGGCTTGTTGGTGACGATGCCCCAGGCCCGGGGTGGCTGCGACCAGCTTACGAGTAGCGGCTCGAGCCCCGGAAAGACCCGGCTCTCGGCGGCGACGTCGCGGGCATAGCTATCGAGCAGGAAGGTACGAGCCGCGGCGTGCTCGGGGTGCGTGGTTTCGAACCCCAGCGCCAGCGTCACCAGGGCGCTACCGCCATTGGAAACCTGGGCACGAATCACCTCGAAGGGCAGCGCGTCGAGGCCGTGGTGTGCACGCAGGGCATTAGTTGCCCGGGCCAGATCCGGCGCGGTGTCGACCAGCGTGCCGTCGAGATCAAACAGCAGTCCGAGTGGCGCATGGCTCACGGCGCCTCCATCGAGCAGTGCATCATATAGTTGACCGAGACGTCGCGCGGCGCCAGACGGTAGGTACGGGTCAGCGGATTGTAGGTCAATCCACTCTGTTCGCGTACGCGCAGGCCGGTGGCCCGGCACCAGTTGGAGAGCTCCGAGGGGCGGATGAACTTGCGATAATCGTGGGTGCCGCGCGGCAACAGGCTGAGTACGTATTCCGCACCGATGATCGCAAAGGCATAGGCCTTGGGGTTGCGGTTGATGGTCGAGAAGAATACATGGCCCCCGGGGCGGACCAGCGTCGCGCAGGCCCGCACCACCGCGGCGGGATCGGGTACGTGCTCGAGCATCTCCAGGCAGGTGACGATGTCGTATTCACCGGGCTGTTCGCTGGCCATCTGTTCGGCACTGATCTGACGATAATCGACCGTTACGCCGCTTTCCTGCTGATGCATGCGTGCGACTTCCAGCGGCGTTGCACCCAGGTCGATGCCGGTTACCTTGGCGCCGCGGTGCGCCATGGCTTCACTCAGAATGCCGCCGCCGCAGCCGACGTCGAGCACGCGCTTGCCGGCGAGTCCGGCCCGCGCATCGATGAAATCCAGGCGCAGCGGATTGATCTCATGAAGCGGCTTGAATTCGCTGTCCGGATCCCACCAGCGGCTCGCCAAGGCCTCGAATTTGGCAATTTCGCTGGGGTCGACATTATCGCGCTGGGTGTCGCGTTGTGCCTGGTTCATTACGCCTCTCCCTGTTGGCGGGTTTGGGACATGGCGCGCTGACGGATCGCGGCCATGTGCTTGAGTTCCTTAACGTCGATGTCGCACAGTTCGCCATCGACGAGCTTGGGTCGGCCGGCGACCCAGCCATGGTAGCCTTGAAGCTGGCCGATGCGCGTATCGAGCCCTAGCATATGAGTGCGGTCGCGGGTGGCCATGGCCAGTGTCGCCATCGCCGGCAAATCCTCGCTCATCGGCAGTATCCGGCGGGCCTCGATCAGCAACCCGACGTCGAAAGGGGCGTCGGGCGGCATGGCGCATCTCCTCCGGTAAGATGGCCGCATTCTACTCCTTCTCGACAGGCTTTGGGCAAAGATGCCACCGTAGCAGCGGATGGCTCAGCCTGAAGCGGAAGGCGGTGGATTGACAGCGTCAAGCCAGTGGATGACGCTCTACGCAGCGCGGTTGCTAGCTGATCGGACAGGCTGTCCGTTTCACTTGGCCATGGCGGGGCTCGCTTTGCGCCCCACTATGGCATACTTATTGTTACATTCATGCAGGAGGGACCCCCATGATTCGTAAGGCCGTACTACCCGTTGCCGGTCTCGGCACCCGTTGCCTACCGGCTTCCAAGGCAATTCCCAAGGAAATGATCACCATCGTCGACAAGCCGGTGATCCAGTATGTGGTTGAAGAAGCGGTGGCCGCCGGGATCAAGGAGATCGTGCTGGTCACGCACTCCAGCAAGGGCGCCATCGAGAATCACTTCGACAAGCATTTCGAACTCGAGACGATGCTCGAGGCCAAGGGCAAGGACGACATGCTCGCCGAAGTGCGTAGCATCGTCCCCGATGACGTGAGCATCATTGCAGTACGCCAGCCCGAAGCGCTGGGTCTCGGCCATGCCGTGCTCTGCGCGCGCTCGGTGATCGGCCAGGATGAGCCCTTCGCGGTATTGCTGCCCGACGTGCTGGTCGATGGCGAAGGCCTGCCACGCAACGATCTGGCCGGGATGATCGATGCCTACCAGCGTACCGGCGATGCCCAGATCATGGTCGAGAATGTGCCTCGGGACATGGTCCACAAGTATGGCATCGTGGCCCTCGAGGGCGATGTTCCCGAGCCCGGCAAGAGCGCGCTGATCAGCGATATGGTCGAGAAGCCCAAGGTCGAGGAAGCGCCTTCGACGCTGGCAGTGATCGGGCGATACCTGCTACCCGGTTCGATCTTCGAACTGCTCGCCAAGACCAAGCCGGGTGCCGGTAACGAGATCCAGCTGACCGATGCCATCGATGCGCTGCGCAAGCAGCAGGGTGTGGCGGCCTATCGCATGCAGGGCGAGACCTACGATTGCGGTCATCAACTGGGCTATCTTGAAGCCACGCTGGCCTTCGGCAAACGCCATCCCAAGTTCGGTGAAGGCTTCAACGCACTGCTCAAGCGTTACGCCAACGAGGGGTAAAGGCCGATGCGGATCATCGTACACGGCAGCGAACTGGCCGCAGCGACCGCTGCAGCCGCGCTGGCTTCGGTCGGTCATCGGGTCGACTGGTACCCGCATGCCGACGCCAGCTGGGCGCAGCTTTCAGCGGCTGACTGGCTAAGTGGCGAGCCCTTCGTCGCCGACGAGTTGGCGGCGAGCCGCGAGTCGGGTGCCTTGCATATTCACGATACGCCGCTTTCTCGCGACGAACAGCCGGAGGCGGATATCGTCTGGCTGGGTCTGGCGCCTGACCAGCGCGCTGCCGCCGAGCAGTTCGTTGATACTATCGCCGGCGTGCAGCGTTCGCCGCTGGTGGTGGTCAATAACTCGACATTCCCGGTGGGCCAGACCGAGGCACTGGAAGCGCTGCTGCGGCATGCCTCGCAGGTCGCGGTGGTGCTGCCGGACATGCTCGAGGAGGGGCGCGCCTGGCAGGTGTTCACCCGGCCCACGCGGTGGCTACTGGGTTGCGAGGATGATTGGGCGGCCGACCAGGTGCGCGAACTGCTGCGTGCCTTCAATCGCCGGGCCGAGGTCTTCCAGCGTATGCCGCGTCGCGCCGCCGAGCTGACCAAGCTGGCGATCAACGGCATGCTGGCGACGCGCATCAGCTACATGAACGAAGTCGCCGGGCTGGCCGACTCGCTGGGTGTCGACGTCGAGCATGTCCGGCAGGGCATGGGCGCCGACACTCGCATCGGCTACGAGTACCTGTATCCGGGGATCGGTTTCGGCGGGCCCAATTTTTCCCGCGACCTGATGCGCCTGGCCGATGTCCAGCACCAGACGGGGCGTGCATCGCAGCTGCTCGAGCAGGTGCTTGACATCAATGAGAGCAAGAAGGAAACCCTGTTCCGCAAGTTGTGGAATCACTTCCATGGCAAGCTGGAAGGCCGCACGGTGGCCATCTGGGGCGCCGCTTTCAAGCCCGGTACCACGCGCATCGACCATGCCCCCGTACTGACGCTGCTGCGGGCACTATGGGCGCAGGGTGTGCATGTCCGCCTGCACGACCCCGCGGCGTTGCCGGCGCTGCGCAAGGAGTTGGGCGAGCATCCGCTGCTCAGCCTGCACGAGGGTGATCCGTATGCCGCCTGCGAGGGCGCTGATGCTCTGATGCTGGTCACCGAGTGGAAGTGCTACTGGAATCCGGACTGGCGGCGTCTGACCGAGACGCTCGGCGCGCGACTGATCCTTGACGGCCGTAACATCTACGACCCGGTCTATGTCGCCGCTCGCGGGCTGGTCTATCGGGGCATTGGACGGCGCGCCGACCCCTGACAGCGATTCGCTTGGCTTTACCGATACGACAACGCCCCGCTTTAAAGCGGGGCGTTGTCGTTCTTTAAAATAAAATTCTTCAACTGAAATTCTGGGCGACGAACTCCCAGTTGATGATATTCCATACTGCGTCCAGGTACTTGGGACGCGCGTTGCGGTAATCGATGTAATAAGCATGTTCCCACACATCGATCGTCAGCAAGGGCGTCTGGCCATGGGCGATGGGCGTATCGGCATCGTCGGTGTTGACGATATCGACACCGCCGTCGGCGGCCTTGATCAGCCACGTCCAGCCGACGCCGAAATTGCCGGCGGCCTTGGCGTTGAATTCGTCCTTGAATGCCTCGAAGGAGCCGAACTTGGCGTTGATGGCCTCAGCCAGCGCACCGGAGGGCTGGTCACCGCCGTTGGGGGACAGGCAATGCCAGTAGAAGGTGTGATTCCACACCTGAGCCGCCTGGTTGAACAGGCCGCCGGAAGCCGACTGGATGATCTCCTCGAGCGACTTGTTCTCGTCGTCGGTGCCCTTGGTCAGCTCATTGAGCTTGGTCACGTAGGCCTGATGATGCTTGCCGTAGTGATACTCGAGCGTTTCCGCGCTGATGTGCGGTTCCAGCGCATTCTTTTCATAGGGCAGCGCGGGCAATTCGAACGCCATGAGTTAACTCCTCTTCTTTTAGTAGTCACCGTGTAGTAGCCACCGTGGAATTAGTAGCCACCGTGGAATACAGGCCGGGTAAAAAAACCTTACAATACCAAGTATCTGCGTAAGCTTAAGTCGCTGATCTTACCAGCCTGGGGTATGCTCGCCAATTCAGCTACTGCAGCCGGCGCAGCCAGGAGCGCAACAAAGCAACGCTGGTGAGTCGCTATCGCCAGGCATAGACGAGGAGACTCCATGGTGGATCGCTCTGACGAACCACGCCTGACAACCCCGATCGTCCCGGGGCCCGGCGATGAATTGAGGACGCATCGCTCGCCGGGCAATGCCCAGGGCGCGCGCGTCTGGCCGCTATGGTTGCTGCTTTGCCTGTTGTTGACCGGGCTTGCGGCACTGTCTTGGCTTTACTGGACGGACCGACAGGGCTGGCAGGCGACCCAGCGCGAGCTCGAGGGCCAGGTTTCCAATATGCACGCCCGGTTGGATAATCTCGATGACGGTAGCGGCATGTCACCCGAGCAATTGTCGAACAAGCTCGGCGCCCTCAACGAGGACCAGCAATCACTGTCCCAAAAGCTCGGCGAGCTGCGCTCGACCGTCGAAAGCCTCGCACAGAACACGGCCGACAGCACGCGCATCGGCGATCTGGTCCAGCGAATTGACAACCTCGAGGCCCAGGGTGACACACTGGCTGCGACCCTCGATGCTACCCGTCGGTCGCTGACGGCACTCGAGAAGCAGGGGAACGAAGCCCGCCAGGGTTTGTCCGAGCGCCTGTCGCGTCTCGCTTCCGAGCAACAGCAGGCAGCTCAGCGACGCGAGGCGCTGGCGGGGCGGACCGACGAATTGGCTCAGACTCAGCGCAGCCTGCAGCAGCAGGTCGAGTCGCTGGACGGTATGGAGACGCGCATCACCACGCTTGCCGAGCGTGTCGATTCGCTGGACGAGACCCGCCAGTCACAACAGCGCAAGCGGGACCAGCTTCAGTCGCGAATTGACGAAATTCGTACCGCAATTACGGAATTGCGCCAGAATCAATTGGCAATCAATGCCAGTCTGGAAAGTCTGGGCGCCGGCAACTGATCACCGCGATGGTTTCAGGGAGCAGAGAAACGAATGGATGCAGTCATAGGCAATCGGCGCGATGAGCGTACGCTCGTAGCAACCGCTTCGCGGTCCAACGAGCGCTAACATGCAGCGGCGCTATCTGGTTTCTCTGATGCTGGGGCCTCTGGTGATCACCATGCTGGCCGCAACCGGTGGCCGGGCCGTGGCTCTCGAGACCCGTGTCGAGGGGCTCGAAGGGCCGGCTGCCAGCAATATCGTCAATTATCTCGCCGAGCTGAAAGCGGCTGATTACGGCAGGGCCCGCCTGGAATCGGAAATCCAGCGCCGCAGCCGCGAAGCGCTCAAGGCCTATGGGTATTACGAGCCTACGATTGAGGTGAACCTGGAAACGGGGGATGACGCGGAGACCATCGAGCGCGCCGTCATCAGCGTCGACCCGGGCCCACGAGTCACCGTCGAAACCCTCGATATCCAGCTGACTGGCGACGCCAGCAACGATCGCCAATTCACCGATGCCATCGACGCCATGCCGCTAAAAGAGGGCGAGCCGCTCCTGCATGCACCTTATGAAGGCTTGCGCGGTCAGCTCTCCACACTGGCGGCCGAGCGTGGCTACTTCGATGCGGCGTTCCCGCGCCACCGTATCGAAGTGCGGCCCTGGCAACAGAGCGCGCGTATCTACCTGACCATGGACAGCGGACAGCGCTATCGCTTCGGTCGGGTCAGCTACTCCGGCAGCCAGATCGACGTCGCCAAGCTGCGCAACATGCTGCCGTTCGACGAGGGCGATCCCTACCTGGCGGGACAGCTGGCCGAATACAACCAGCGTCTTGGCCAGACCAACTGGTTCCGCGGCATCAGCGTCAGGCCACATATCGAGAGTGGTCCCTCGCTGGCTCAGGCCCAGCGAACCTGGTGGCAGGCCGTCGATCACCGACCAGCCGATGGCGCGTCGGGGTCAGCCGATCAACAATCGCCAGCGTTGCTCAGCGCCCAGGCTCTCGACACGGCACGCAACGTCGCCACGCCAGGGCCGCCGCGGGTCCCGGTGGAAGTCAGCCTGATTCCCGCCGATCGCCATCAATTCGAAGTGGGGATCGGCTATGCGACCGATGTTGGCCCACGTACCCAGTTCAGCTGGGATCAGCCGTGGCTCAACGAGGATGGCGACAGCCTCAACCATGAGTTGTACCTGTCCGCCCCCGAGCAGCAGTTCAGCGGCACCTATCGCATGCCGCTGGCCGATCCACTGCGCGACAGCTACGAGCTGCAATACGGCCTCAAGAACGTCGATAATGAAGATACCCAGAGCATGGAGGCCTCGGTGGAGCTGGCCCGTGAATGGGTGCTCGATAATGGCTGGACCCAGCGCCTGTTCGTCCGCTCCACCTACGAAGACTTCACGCAGGCCGATCAGGATGAGCAGGTACTGCTCTACTATCCGGGCGTCAGCTGGTCACGCACCCGCACCCGCAACCCGCGCTTTCCCACCTGGGGAGACAGCCAGCGGCTGTCGCTGGCCATCTCGGATACCAGTTGGGGGTCGGATGCTACCTTCGTGCGCGGCACGCTGGATTCACAATGGGTACGCATGCTCGGTTCCGACTATCGCTTCATCGGTCGTACCAGCATTGGCGCGATGAGCACCAGCGATTTCGACAAGATTCCGCCATCGCTGCGCTTTTTTACCGGTGGCGATCGCAGTGTTCGCGGATATGGCTATGAGAGCCTCGCACCCGAGAACGAAGACGGCGAGTTGCTGGGCGGCCAGCAGAAATTCGTTGCCAGCATCGAGGCCCAGCGGCGGCTGACCGGCGCCTGGTGGGGCGCGGCCTTCGTCGATACCGGTAACGCCTTTACCGACTGGTGGCCACAGGACTTGGCGACCGGCGCCGGTCTGGGGGTTCGCTGGGTCTCGCCGGTTGGCCCGATTCGGCTGGATATCGCGCACCCCTTCGACAACGAGGAGGACTCGTGGCGGCTGCATTTCGCCATAGGGCCCGAATTTTGATCATCCCTTTATTACGCTTGTTACTCTGGTTGCCCCTCTGGCTGCTAGGGCTGGTTTTCCTGCTGGTGGGCCTTGGACTATCGCCCTGGGGAACCGCCTGGCTGGCCGAGCAGGGCGAGCAGCGCGGCTTTTTCGAGTTCGAGCGCGTCAGCGGCTCGCCGCTGGATACGTTCACGCTCGAGGGCTTCGCCATGCAGGCCGGCCCAGCGCACGTGCGCGTCGGGCGCCTGCATCTGGCCTGGGCTGAAGATTGCCTGCTCGATGGCCGTTTATGCCTGGATGCACTTGAACTCGAGCACGTCGACGTCCGACTAGAACCGTCTGCACCCGCGCCGGCTGAAGAGAAGCCCCCCGGTGAGTCTGGTGGCATGCCCTCGATCGGCGTGCCATTTCCGATCGAGCTGCGTGCACTGGCGGTCAACGACGTGGCGATACGCCTCGCCGACGGTACGCGCCTCGAGTGGCAGCGCTTCACCAGCGGGGCGCGAATCACCGGCAGCGAACTGACGCTATTGCCGACCCGTCTGGCGCATGTGCGCTTGCAGTTGCCGCAATCGCCCGGCCAGCAAATCGCCACGCCGAATGCCCAAGGAACCAGCGATGGGCGGTCGGTCAGCGCCGCGGCGATTGATGCCAGCATTGCGCTCGCCACGCCGGATTCTTCCGTGTCGCTGGCCGATAGTGGCCTCACGGACGTCAAGGAATCTGAGAGTTCGACGCCGCTCGAGGCCCAGCCAAGGCGTTCACTGCCCGAGATCGAACTACCTCTGGCGATTCGCGTGCCGAGCCTGGTAGTCAGCGACTTCCGCCTCGAGGGGCCATCGCCACGCCGCATCGAGCGGCTGGCACTCAATCTCGAGGGCGACGGTCATGACATACGCCTGCACAGCCTGGCGCTGACCTCGCCGGATGCCGATGCTCAACTCTCGGCGTCGGTTGCCTTGCGCGACGACTACCCGCTGACGGCCAGTCTCGAGGGCGTCATTCATCAGCCACCGCTCGCCGGCCAACGGCTCGATCTGGAGATCTCCGGCTCGCTGGCCGATCTTGCCGCCGACATCGAGACCAAGGGTCCGGTCAGCGCCTCGCTCAGCGCGCGTGCCGATGTGCTGGCCCCCACCGTGCCCTTCGAAGTCAATGTCGATGCCGAGCAACTGGCCTGGCCGCTGATCCCGATGGCGAACGTTGATGTTGAAGCCGCACTGGCCGTCAGTGGCGTCACCCTAGGCTCAGGCGAAACCCCGCAGGCGGCGTTAACCGGCCCGCCCGACTACCGCGTGGATAACCTCCAGCTACGTGCCGAAGGCGACCTCACCAGCTATCGCGTGGCGCTGCAGGGTCGGGTCTCGGGGCAAGCGCTGCCCAGCAGTGTCAAGCTGGGCTTGACGGGAAACGGCGATCTGGAGCACTTCGCCTGGCTGCCATTGTCGCTGTCCGCCGCCGAGGGTGCGCTGATCAGCCGTGGCGAGGTGCATTGGGCACCGGCCCTGGCGGTCGATGCCACTCTCAATCTCGACAACTTCGCGCTGGGTGCCGTCACCCAGGCGATCGACGGCACTTTGAACGGCGATGCCCAGGTGCGTTTCAGCCAGCAAGAACAAGGCTGGCGGCTGGCGGTGCCCAAGCTGGCGATCGACGGTACGCTGCAGGATCGGCCGCTCTCGCTGCAGGCCAAGCTCAGCGGCAATAGCGACATGCGCTGGCAGATCGACACGCTGGATCTGCGCCAGGGCCGCAATCGCCTGACCGCACAGGGCAAGATGGCCGATACCCTCGATCTCTCCGGTCGCCTCGACGCCCCGGCGCTGGACTCGCTGCTACCCGAACTCGGCGGCTCCGCCAATGGTCGTTTCAGCCTGGGCGGGACGCTTGAGGCGCCGCAGATCACTGCCGAGTTGCAAGGCAGCGAGCTGCGTTACGCCGCCAACAGTGTGGGTACGCTGACGCTGGAGGCCAATGTCGCCGGTCTTGATGATCCAAAGCTCGCTATCAATCTGGATCTTGCGAACGTCATCGCCGGCGGGCAGCGTCTTGAACAATTGGATCTGGGCGTCGATGGCCGGCTCTCGCAGCATCGTCTGGACCTGTCGGTGCAGGCCGGTGAGGACATGCCGCTGTCGCGCGCTTCGCTGCGTATCGAAGGGGGGCTGAATGCCGAGCGCAGCCGCTATCGGGGACAACTGGCGTCGCTCGAGGTCGATAGCGACCAGGCCGAGCTGCGTCTCGCCGAAGCGACACCATTCGCCGTCGATCTGACTGCCAGCCAGTTCAGCATGCAACCGTTCTGCCTGGTACGCCAGCAGGGTGGCCGGCTGTGCGCCACCCAGGCACTGCAGGCCTCGCCGGATCAGGGGCGGGTGGTCATGGCCTTGCAGCAGGTGCCCATGGACCTGCTGGATCTGGTGCTGCCCGAGGAGTGGCGCGCCACCGGCCAGAGCGACGGCCAGCTGGAATTCTCATGGTCCTCTGGAGTCAGCCGCTGGCAGGCCAACGCCGAGCTGCAGAGCCAGCTCGATCTGGAGGGGCTCGATGCCTATGGCAAGCCCTGGAGTCTGCCGACCACGCAACTCGAGCTGAACCTGGATGCCGATCCCGCCCAGGCGAGCATCGGCGCCCGGGTGAACATCGATGAGGCCGGGACGATTCGCCTGCAGGCGAATGTCGACGATCCCATCGGCAACGCGGCACTGGATGGCCAGTTGAGCGTCAACGGCCTGGATCTGGCGCCTTTCCAGGCGCTGGTGGCGGGCGTCGATACCCTCCAGGGCACGCTCGACGGTGATATCGCAATGGCCGGTGCGCTGGTCAATCCCGAGCTCGACGGTCAGCTGGTCCTCGACGGGGTGCGCGCCAACGGCGGCGAAGTGCCCGTCGAAGTGCGCGACGGTCGCCTGGCGATCACGCTGAGCGGACACCAGGCGGATATCCAGGGCTTCGTCGCCGCCGAGCAGGGCCGGTTGGAATTGTCCGGTGACGCACGCTGGCCTGAACCCGGGCAGTGGCAGGCCGACTTGTCACTCGAAGGTATCGAACAGCCTCTGGAACTGACGATGCCCGAGTTCGGCCGCCTGCGGGTGGCGCCGGACCTGCAGGTCTCCGCCTCGCCGGAGCTGTTGCAGATTCGCGGCCGAGTCGATATCCCCTGGGGGCGCCTGGAAGTCGGCCAGCTGCCGGCCTCGGCGGTGGCGCCGAGCGGCGATGAGGTGATCATCACCCGGCGCGACGAGCAGCGCGCCCAGCGCGAGGCGGCCCAAGCCGCCAATGAAGCGGGCCAGGGGGCTGACGAGGCGACCTCCCAGGCGCTGTCTGAGGCCGGCATGCGCCTCGACGTACGTGTCGACCTGAACATTGGTCCCGACGTACGTATTGAGGCCTATGGCCTCGAGGCCGAATTGACCGGTAACCTGCAGGTTCGCCAGGGTAGTGGTCCGGTACAGTTGTTCGGCGATGTCAATCTGATCAATGGCGAATACAGTGCGTTCGGTCAGGATCTGCTGATCCGCAAGGGGCAGGTGCTGTTCAGCGGCCCGGCCTCGCAACCCCGCCTGCAGTTCGAGGCGATCCGCAATCCGGAAGCTACCGAGGATAATGTGATCGCCGGACTGCGCGTCAGCGGACCGGCGGAACAGCCCAGCCTGGAAGTATTTTCCGACCCGGCGATGGCCGAGAGTCGTGCGCTGTCTTACCTGCTGCGCGGTCGCGCGCCGGACGATACCGGCAGTGACGGTGCCCTGACGTCAGCGTTGATCGGGCTATCACTGTCGCGTACCGGCAACGCGGTCGGCCGCCTGGGCCAGGCCTTTGGCGTGCAGGATCTGACCCTGGACACTGCCGGCAGCGGCGAGGATAGCCAGGTAGTGGTCAGCGGCCAGCTGTTCGATGACCTCGAGGTTAGTTACGGCGTCGGCGTGTTCTCGCCGATCGCTGAACTGACGCTACGCTACAAGCTGATGCAGAACCTTTATCTGGAGGCAGTGACCGGGGCGGCTCAGGCCGTGGACCTGATCTACAGTTTCAGCCTCGGGCGCAGCAGCGCTTCGCCTTGAGTCCGCTGCCGCACGGGCAGGGTGCGTTGCGGCCGACACGTAGCCGCTGCCAGTCGGCATCGCCGTCAAGGTAGAACCATTGCCCGCCGATGCGCTGAAAACGGCTGGTTTCTTCAAGCGCGATCCAGCCATCCGCCTGCTGGGCAAGCGCCCGAAAGCTTACCCAGCCCTGGTCGTCGCCGCTCTCGCTGGCGGCTATGTGCAGCCGTCGCCAGCGCGGCCCAGGGTCTTCGCCGGAGCCTTCGAGCGCCGTGCGCGGTGGCCGGGTGGACGGTGCCCAGCTGGCGATCAAAAAATCGTTGTCGCCGAGCACGAATGCACTGAATCGGGCACGCATCAGCGCTTCGGGCGTCAATGCAAGGGCTGGGGCGACATGAATCGGCGCGCAGCAGTTAGCATAGGATGCCTGGCTGCCGCAGGGGCAGTTGGCGGTCGCATCAATTTCCATCATTCAAGAGAGATAGACGTCATGTGGAATCGAGATAAACAGCGCATGCCTACGCCGGACCAGGCCCTGCCGGGGCGCGACCAGGCGATGGCGATCAGTGGCATTCACGCCGTCACGCAGCGCTCGATGCTACCGCCTTTCCCGGCAGGCTACGAGGAGATCGTGCTCGGCCTGGGCTGCTTCTGGGGGGCCGAGCGATTGTTCTGGGAGTTGCCGGGGGTCCATGTCACGGCGGTGGGCTATGCCGGCGGCTACACGCCCAACCCGAGCTACGAAGAGACCTGCACCGGCCTGACCGGGCATAGTGAAGTCGTCAGGGTGGTCTTCGATCCGACCGTGATCGGTTTGCCTGAATTGCTGCAGGTATTCTGGGAGGCTCACGATCCGACCCAGGGATTGCGTCAGGGCAACGATATCGGCAGTCAGTATCGTTCAACGATCTACACCACCGACGCCGATCAGCAGGCGATCGCCGAACAGAGCCGGGCACGCTACCAGCAGGCGCTGGATAGCGAAAGCAAGGGACCGATCACCACCGAGATTGCGCCGCTCAAGACGTTTTACTATGCCGAGGAGTATCACCAGCAATACCTGGCCAAGAATCCGGGGGGCTATTGCGGACTCAAGGGGACCGGCGTGAGCTGTCCGATCGCCTGATAGCGCGTCAAAAGGGCTACGAGCGGCTGGGGGCGGCCCTGGCGGGTGTCGGGATGCTCGCCCAATCCTCGAGCTGACGTCCCACGCGCTCGGTCAGCCACGGGTTCAGCCGGCCGTTGCGGGTTTCGATGAAGCCGACATGGCCGCCCTGAGGGGCAACCTCGATACGTACCGCGTCGCTGGCGGCCGGCAGGCGCGAGAATAGATCGCCCGGCATGAAAGGGTCGTCGTCGGCGTGCAGAATCAATGTCGGCAACTCGATTTCGCCGAGCAAGCGACCGGCCGAGGCGCGGCGATAATAGTCGTTGGCCGAGGCGAACCCGTGCAGTGGGGCGGTCACCTCGTTGTCGTAGACCCAGAAGCTGTCGAGGCGTGCGAGTTGATGGGCGGCGAGACTGATTGGCAGCGGACCGCTGGCCATCTTGGCGGCGATCTTGTTCTTGAGCGCCTTGAGCAGGTGACGCTGATAGACACGCGCAAAGCCTCGATTCAAGGCATCGGCACTGGCGGCCAGGTCGAGTGGCGCACTGATGACGATGGCGCCGGCCAGGTCGAGACCGTCACCGCCCTGTTCGGCGACCAGCTTGGCCAGCATGTTGCCGCCCAGCGAAACGCCAGCGGCGACCTTGATGGCACGTGGATAGCGCAGCGCCAGTTGGCCGATCAACCAGTAGGCGTCGGCGGTGTCGCCGGAATGGTAGGCGCGCGGCAGGCGGTTGGGCGCCTGCCCGCAACCGCGAAAGTGCATGAGCAGCGCCCGCCAGCCAAGACGGCTGGCCATGCCCAGTAAATCGCGGGCGTAAGGCGAGTTGAATGAGCCCTCGAGGCCGTGAAATAGAATGAACAGCGGCGCGTCGTCGCTGAGCGGTGCCGGGCGGACCCAGGCCAGCTCAACGAAATCGCCGTCGGGTAGATCGAGAATCTCGATGTCGCGTTCCAGCGCCGCAAGCGGCCGCAAGCGCGGCAGTAAGGTCTGGACGTGACGATTGCCCAGCCCACGCGCGGCGGTAAAAGTAGCTGGAATGATGGTGCGTGCCATGATGACCGCTTCCCTATGATCATTCTTTCAGCATATGCCGCCCACGGCGGCTTACAAGCCGTCGATAGCGCGCTCTGAAATTTCCTTGTCCCGGGTCAGATTGATCGGCCCGCTCTCGCCGATGGCAATATTGTCCTCGATGCGAATGCCGCCATGCGGCGCCAGACGCGCAACGCCGGCCCAATCGATAGCGTGGCCTGCCGACTGGTCGCGCAGCGGCTCGAGCAGCATCGGGATGATATAAAGCCCCGGCTCCATGGTGACTACCATGCCGGTTTCCAGAACACGCGTCAGACGCAGTGCCGGGTCGCGCTCGGGAGCGGGCAGCGGCTCGCCGCTGGAGCTCCGCCGCCCGGCGACATCGTGTACCTGTAGCCCCAGCGAATGGCCCAGGCCGTGGGGGCAGAAGGCCCGGGTAATGCCGTTCTCGACTGCTGCCTCGGGGGAGCAGGTGATCAGTGCCTGGGCGTTGAGTAGCTGTCCCAGCTCGAAATGCATCTGCTCGTGCAGCGCGACGAAGCTCACCCCCGGGCGCAGCTCGGCGATCAAGCGCTGCTGTAGCCGCCCGACACCCTCGATCAACGCCACGAACTGCGGATCAGCGTCACGACCGGCCCAGGTGCGGGTGATGTCCGAGGCATAGCCGGCGACGCGTCGTCCGGCATCGAGGAGCAGGCTGTGCTGTTGTGACTCGGGTTCGATATCGTAATGTTGATAATGCAGCACCCCAGCATGCGCGTTGAGACCGACGATGTTCTGGTAGGGCACCTGCGACTCGCGCTGACGGCTGGCCTTGAGGTAGGCGAGCTGGACATCGAGCTCCGCGTCGCCGTCGTGAAACGCCTGGCGGGCCGCTGCATGGCCGGCCAGCGCCAGCTGATTGGCCTCGCGCAGGCAAGCGATCTCATAGTCGCTCTTGCGCATGCGCAATTCATCGAGCGCCTGGCAGAGTGCCGGAGGATTGAGTGTCGCTCCCAGCCGCTCGGCCGTTTGTGCATCGACCTCGCCGACGATGGCCAGCCGGCCCTGGGGCGGCTTGGGAGGGGCGGTCTCGGCGCTGGCCTCGATGGTGAAGCGCTGCGTCCAGGCCGCCTCCGGCAGCGACGGCGTGAGATGCCAGAAGTCGGCCGGGGCATGAAAACGCAGCAGCGGACGCTGGCCGGGGCGAATCAGCAGCCAGCTGTGCTCGATGCCGGCCAGCGGCACCCAGTGCAGGAAGTGCGCGAAGGTCGCGAAGCTGGCTTGCTGATCGTCGCCGAAGAAGTGATGCGCCGCGCCGCTGTACAACAGCACGCCATCATAGCCGTGTGCCTCGAGCAGCCGGGCGTAGGCATTCTCCAGGCCCTCGAGATGGGCGTCGTGTTGCTCGTCGAAACGCGTTGCGCTCATGACGGAGTCTCCTGTAGTTGTTGCCATAATTCGTCGAGACCGGGATGGCGGTGTGCGCGGCGCCGATACAGGCGAACCTCGAGCGGCACGTTCCAGCGCGCGGGCCCGGCAAGGACCAGCTCACCGGAGTCCAGGGCACGCTGGGCGACGCGCTGGGGCAACCAGCCGAGCCCGTAGCCTTGTTTCACCAACTCCTTGATGTTGGCGGTCTGCACGTTCTCGTTGAGCGTGATCAAATAGCATTGTTGGGTCAGGCGCATCAGATGCGCTTCGATGACCTTCTGGATCAGCCCACGCGGGTGATAGGCGATGCACGGCAATGGCTGGCGGCGCTGGCCGGGCAGGGCGAAGCGCGGCTGGCCGCTGTCATCGGGCGCGCAGACCGGCACCAGAATCTCCGTGTCGATGGACAGGTAGTCGAAGCCGCTGGTGTCGACATCCAGCGATACGGTCTGGCGGGGCCAGTAGCACAGCGCGAGATCGCATTCGTCGCGATCCAGGGCCTGAAAATAATCGCCCAGCAGCCAGCTGGTGGCCCGCAAATAGGGTTCGACGCGTTGGCGTAGACCGTGCTGGCTCAGCCAGCCGGGCAGGATATAGGACAGCACGCTCTGGGGCGCGGCGATCACGATACGCCGGGCTTGATCGTCGGCGATCTGGCCGATGCGCTCACGGGTCAACCGCACCCGCTCGGTGATCTGCTCGCACAGCCGCAGGAACTCCTCACCGGCCGGAGTCAGCGTGAGCGGCAGGGTCTGACGGTCGACGAGGGTGGTGCCCATCTCTTCCTCGAGCAGCTTGATGCGTCGCGAGAAGGTCGGCTGGGTGACGTTCTGGGCCTCGGCGGCCCGCGAGAAGTGACGCGTTCTGGCCAGCGTGATGAAGTCTTCCAGCCAGCGAATCTCCATCGGTTACCTCGTCTGCTAGCACGCGTGATGGGTCGATGGCGGCGGGCATGAAACCCGCGCTAACGGCGCCTGCCCGCTCGTGGGCAGGCGCCGATTGTGCCATGTCGACACGCGTAGCCATAGCGAACGGCTTAGATGCGGCCCTCTTCGACACCATGACACGCCACCTGACTGCCCTGGGACTCGATCAGTTGCGGTATTTCGCGCCGGCAACGTTCGTTTGCATGCGGGCAGCGGCCATGGAACACGCAGCCCGAAGGCAGGTTGACCGGCGTGGGCACTTCGCCGGACAGCTTGATGTGATCGGGGCCGTCGTCATCCAGACGCGGGATCGCCGAGAGCAGCGCCTGCGTGTAGGGATGACGCGGGCTGTCGAACAGCGAGCGGGTTTCGGCCACTTCGCAGACACGCCCCAGGTACATCACCACCACCCGGGTGCCGAAATGCTCGACGACCGCCAGGTCATGGGTGATGAACAGGTAGGTGAGGTGATGCGTCTCCTGGGCGTCCATCAGCAGGTTGAGCACCTGCGCCTGGATCGACACGTCGAGTGCCGAGATCGGTTCATCGGCGACGATGAACTCGGGTTCCACGGCCAGCGCCCGGGCGATGGCGATGCGTTGGCGCTGCCCGCCCGAGAATTCATGGCCGAAGCGCTTGCCCCATTCCGGATCGATGCCGACCGAAGCCATCACCTCGGCGATCTTGTCGAGGATCTGCTGTCGATTCCAGTCGGGATGGTGAAAGCGCAGCGGCTCCTCGAGCGTCTGCTGAATGCTCATGCGCGGGTTCAGCGAGGCATAGGGGTTCTGGAAGATCATCTGCATGCGCCGCCGGTAGGGCAGCAACTGGCGCGGGCTGAGATTGTCGATACGCTTGCCGTCGTAGCGGATCTCGCCGGCACTGGGATGCAACAGCCCCATCACCATGCGCGCCACCGTGGACTTGCCGCAGCCGGACTCGCCGACCACGCACAGCGTCTCGCCACGCTTGACGTCGATGTCGACACCATTGATGGCGTGGACGAATTCCTGACGGCGCTTCAGCTTGCCACCCTCGAAGCGCAATTGTTCCAGGAAGTCGCCGGAAAGCGGAAAGTGCTTCTCGAGCCCGCGAATCTGCAGCAGTGTTTCACCGGCCTGTGCCGAGTCGCCGTCCTGGCGCTGCGCGGGTTGCATGATCTCGCTCATAGGGCCTCCCGTTGTTCGCTCGGGCCGTTTTTGGTGGCATTGGGCTCGGTCGGATGCGCCTCGACCAGTTCACGCACCATGTGACAGGCGACATCGCAATTGCCCGAACGCACGAAGGTGGGGATCACCTCGCGACAGTCACGCCGGCGTTCGCCATTGGCGTCGACCGAAAAGCTGCAGCGCGGATGAAAGGCGCAACCGGGCGGGGTATTGGCCAGGCTCGGCATCGAGCCGGGGATCTGGTTGAGACGCTGCCCGGGAGTAGCCATCTGCGGCAGGGCATTGATCAGCCCCTGGGTATAGGGATGCTGCGCGTCGTTGATGATCTCGCGGGTCGGCCCCTGCTCGATCACCCGCCCGGCATACATCACCAGCGTGCGCTGAGTGACCTGGCTGACCACGCCCAGGTCGTGGGTGATCAGGATCAGCGCCACGTTGTGCTTGCTCGCACAACTCCAGCAGCAGCTCCATGATTTCCGCCTGGATGGTCACGTCGAGCGCGGTGGTCGGCTCGTCGGCAACGATCACGTCAGGGTCGAGCAACAGGGCGATGGCGATGATGATGCGCTGACGCATGCCGCCCGACAGCTCGTGCGGGTACTGGTCCAGACGCCGCTCGGGCGAGGGAATGTAGACCTGGCGCAGCTTGTTGAGCGCGATCTCGCGGGCATCGCGACTGCGGATGCGGCGGTGCGCCTTGAGGCATTCGATCATCTGCTCGCCGATGGTCAACACCGGGTTGAGCGTCATCATCGGGTCCTGGAAGATCATCGAGATCTGGTTGCCACGCACCTGCTGCAGCTGCCGCGGTTTCATGGTGGTCAGCTCGCGGCCGTCGAAACGGATGCTGCCGCCGGCGATGTAGCCCGGCTTGGCGATCAGGTTGAGAATCGTGAATGCGGCCACCGACTTGCCGGCACCGGATTCGCCGACGATCCCCAGGCGTTCACCGCGATCCAGCGTGAAGCTGACACCACGCAGCGCCTTGACTTCGCCCTGGCGCAGGGCGAAGCGCACATCGAGATTGGAAACTTCGAGTAAAGCCATGCGGTCAGCCCTTGTAGAGTCGCGGATTCATGACGTCACGCAGCCAGTCGCCAAGCAGGTTGATCACCAGCACCAGCACCACCAGCACCGCACCGGGGATCAGCGTGATCCACCAGGAGCCCGACTGCAGGTAATCGAAGCCGGACTTGATCAGCGAGCCCAGCGACGGCTGGGTCTCGGGCATGCCCAGACCGAGGAACGACAGCGCGGCTTCCGAGATGATCGCGTTGGCAATCTGCACGGTGGAAATGACGAAGATCGGCGACAGCGTATTGGGCAGGATGTGCCGGAACATGATGCGCTTGGCACGAAAGCCCATCACCCGCGCGGCATCGACGTATTCCTTGCTGCGCTCAGCGAGCACCGAGGCGCGTACGGTACGCGCATACTGCGGCCATTCGGCGAGACCGATGATCAGCACCAGGATGAACACCGCGTATTCACTGTAGACGGCACCGCCGAAGCTGGCCTTGATCACCGCACCAACGATGATCGCCACCATCAGTGTGGAAAACGACAGCTGGATATCGGCCATGCGCATCAGAAAGGCATCGACGCGTCCGCCCAGGTAACCGGCGAGCAGGCCGAAGGTCACCCCCAGCAGAGCCTGCATGATCACCGCGCCGAAGCCGATGATCAGCGATACGCGGGCGCCGTAGAGGATCGTCGACAGCAGGTCGCGGCCCTGGGCATCGGTGCCCAGCAGGTACTGCGGATCGCTGCCATCGATCCAGAACGGCGGCAACTCCGAAGCCAGGATGTCGATCTGGGCCAGATCGTAGGGATTCATCGGCGACAGCCAGGGCGCCAGGATCGCCGCCGCCACCAGCAGCACGAAGACGACGAAGCAGACCTGGGCGACCCAGTCGCGCTTGAAGCTGTAGAGCAGATAGGAACTGCGAAAGTGCGCCCAGCGAGAGGGGGCCGGGGAAGAAGTCTTGGCGGTAGTCATGCGGGCTTCCCTGTGAGTTTCACGGTGGGATTGACCAGGCCGTAGATCAGATCGACCAGCGTATTGGTGATCACGAAGATCAGGCCGACGATCATCAGATAGGTGACGATCAGCGGAATGTCGGAGCGTTCGATGGCATCGAGGAACATCAGCCCCACGCCGGGCCACTGGAAGACCGTTTCGGTGAGGATGGTGTAGGCGACCAGCGTGCCGATCTGCACGCCGCCCACCGTGATCACCGGCAGCATGGTGTTCTTCAAGGCATGCAGGAAGTAAATGCGGCGCATACTGATACCCTTGGCCTTGGCGAACTTGACGTACTCGGACTGCAGCACCTCGAGCATTTCGGCGCGGATCAGGCGAATGAACAGCGGCAGCATGATCGAGGCCAGCGAAATCGCCGGCAGCACCAGGTAGGTCAGGCCTTCCAGTGAGGCGAAGTTGGTACTCCAGGTGCCGAACACGTGCACCACGTCGCCGCGCCCGTAGGCGGGCATGCCCCCATCGGTCGACAGTACGCCGTTGAGCCAGCTGCCCCAGCCGGTGTCGGCTGGAAAGGGCGTGACCTGCACGCCGATGGCGAAGATCTGGATCAGCACGATGGCGGTGAGGAATACCGGTATCGAAATGCCGACGATCGAAACGCCCATGAACAGTCGCGACAGCGGCGAGCGTGGCTTGATGGCGCTATAGACGCCGATCGGCACCGACAGCAGCATGATCAGTAGCGTCGTGGCGAACACCAGCTCCAACGTCGCCGGCAGGTGGCGCAGCACGACATCGATGGTCGGCTCGCCATAAAAGTAGGAATAGCCGAAGTCGAAATGCACGGCATTCTTGGCGAAGCGCAGATACTGCACCATGAACGGAGTCATTGAGGCCCAGTTCCTCACGCAACTCGGCGCGTTCACTCTCGGGAACCGACTGACCGACCATCTGCTGGATGGGGTCGCCGAGGTTGTCCTGGATGGCGAAGCTGATCACGCTGATGATGAACATCACCAGGAAGGCGTGAAACAGGCGCTTGATCAGAAAGGCAATCATGGATTGCGGGTCCTGTCGGCAAACGAAAGGCACCTGGACGGCCGTCGGCCGCCAGGACGCGCTTCCTTGGCTTGAGTGTCGAATGACTAGCCACACGCCGGCTTGCACCGGCGCGTGGCGGGTAGGTACGGCTTATTCCGGCTTGACGACCACGTCGCCCAGATAGGGGAAGTTCATGACGTTGAGCACCGGTTCGATCTGAACATTGTTATCGGCGGCCCAGGCCAGGTCCTGCCAGTGCAACGGGATGAACGCGGCATCGTCGTAGAGGCCTTTTTCCACCGCCTGGAGCATCTTGGCGCGCTTCTCGCGGTCGGTCTCCAGGTTGGCCGCGGCGACCTTCTCGTCGAGTTCCGGGTTGCAGTAGTTGCCGGAGTTGTACTGGCCGGCCCCGGTATCGGCATTGGGGCATTCGGTCAGGTACTGGAAGAAGTTCGCCGAATCTTCGGTGTCGGCGTGCCAGCCGATCAACATCATGTCGGCGGCGCGATCGTCGAACTCCGACCAGTACTGCGCCTTGGGCAACGTCTTGAGATCCACCTTGACGTTGATCCGCGCCAGCATGGCCGATACGGCCTGAGCGATCTGAGCGTCATTCACGTAGCGATTGTTGGGCGCCATCATGGTGATGCTGAAACCGTCCTCATAGCCGGCTTCCTTCATCAGCTGTTTGGCTTTCGCGAGATCGTAACGCGGCTTGAGATCCGGGTTGTGACCGTCATAGCCTTTCGGCGAGAGCTGTGCTGCCGGCGTGGCGAAGCCCTTCATCAGGCGATCGGCGATCGCTTCCTGATTGACGGCGTAGGCGAAAGCCTGACGGACCTTGGGATCCTTGAAGGCTTCGACGCGCTTCTGGTTCATCTGCATCAATATGATGCGGGTACCCGACATGGTCACCAGCTTGACGTCGTCGGCCGCGCGGACCCGCTCCAGATCGTTGGGCGGCACCGGGGCGATGAAATCGACGTCGCCGGAGAGCAGTGCGGCCACGCGGGTGGCGTTCTCGCTGATCGGGGTCATCACGATGTGATCGACATTGCCCGGCGATTGCTTATCCCAGTAATCGTCGAAGCGCTCGAACTCGATCTTGACCCCTTGCTGCCTTTCGGTGACCTGATAGGGGCCGGTGCCGGAAACGTGGCGCGACGCGTAGGAATTGCCGTTCTTGACGATCTCGCCCTTGTCCTTGCCGTTATCGGTTTCGCCGGAATAGAACTCGCTATCCATCGGGAAGATATAGGTGGCAAGGTTGAGCAGCAGCGGGTAGGGCTTCTTGGTATGAAACTTGACGGTGTGCTCATCGACTACCTCGACGCTGTCGATCGGCTCGAAGATCGCCTTGAAGTCGGCACTGCGCTTGAGGCGCTCGACGGTCCAGGCGACATCCTTGGCGGTGAAGGAATTGCCGCTATGGAACTTGACGCCTTCGCGAAGAGTCATCTGCAGGGTGGTGTCGTCGAGCTGTTCCCATTGCGTGGCGAGACGCGGCTCGAATTCGAAGTCCTGGGTCCAGCGGACCAGCGGGTCGAAAACCAGGTGGGAAAGCTGCAGCATGCCGCCTGAGAGCTGCTCGTGGATGTCCAGCGATACCGGATCGGCGTCATAGGCGACGCGCAGGGTAATATCCTGATTATCCTGAGCAATGGCTGCCATGGGCAGGCTCAGCGAGGCCCCCACCAGGGTGGCGAGCAGTGTTTTCTTGAAGATCATGTCAAAACCCGAAATGGTTGATTGTTCGTTGTATGACCCTTGGGTCCCTGTATCACCATAAAGAGCGGGGCGGAGCGGGACAATCGAAAAACCGACAGATGCCATACGCGCTACGTATGAGGCCAGCGTTTGCCTTGCCCGCCGCCTCGCTCGGCGATGTTTTACCAGCCTGAGCAATACCGGCTCAGGGCATGCTCAGTCGGTCGCTGTCGTTGGCTCGATGCGGTCGACCCGATACAGCTGCGAGACCTGGTCAAGCCCTTCGATCGTGCAGTCGAGGTCGGTGACGAGCCCGTCGCTGAGCCCATAGACCCAGCCATGCACGGCGAGCGGCTGGCCACGCAGCCAGGCGCGCTGAATGATCTTGGTCTGGCACAGGTTGGCGACCTGGGCCCGCACGTTATGCTCGCACATGCGGTCGACCTGGGTTTCGAGCGGCAGATCCTTGAGGCTGTCGCGATGACGGCTGTAGAGCGCGCGTATCGAATGCAGCCAATAGTCGACCATGCCGAATTCACCGCCGGTGATCGCCGCCTTGACGCCACCGCAACCGTAATGGCCGACCACCATGATATGTCTGACCTCGAGCACATCGACGGCGAACTGAACAACCGACAGCGCATTCATATCATTGTGCTGGAGAATATTGGCGACGTTGCGGTGGACAAAGACTTCGCCGGGGGGGAGGTCAATGATCTGGTTGGCGGGGACCCGGCTATCCGAGCAGCCGATCCATAGATAGTCTGGGTTCTGCTGTTGCGACAGGCGAGCAAAGAAATCCGGGTCCTGGCGACTCATGTTGTCGGCCCACTCGCGGTTGCGTTCCAGCAGACGCTTCATTTCGGTTTTCATATAGGGGACTCCTTATGGTCAGACCGCTCGGCGGCTAGCATTCTTTATCACCGATATAGAGAGGGTCAATGGCCAGGGCCTCCCGGCAGGCCAACACGGCTGTTATCATCGCCGTCAATTGGTAAACAGGAGAGAAAGCAAGTGGCTGAGTTCGATTACGATTTATTCGTCATCGGCGCCGGGTCGGGGGGCGTACGCGCCGCACGTACCGCCGCCGCGACCGGTGCCCGAGTTGCCATCGCCGAGGACCGCTATCTCGGGGGAACCTGCGTCAACGTGGGTTGCGTTCCCAAGAAGCTCTACTCCTACGCTGCGCACTTCCATGAGGCCTTTGAGGATAGTGCCGGTTTCGGTTGGCAATTGTCCGAGGCGCCGCGCTTCGACTGGGCCACTCTGCGTGACAATAAGATAGACGAGATCAAGCGCCTCAACGGCATCTACAACCGGCTGCTCGATAATGCCGGAGTGACGTTGATCAACGCGCGCGCCAAGATCGTCGATGGCCACCGCGTCGAGGTCAATGGCGAGACGGTGAGTGCCGAAAAGATCCTGGTTGCGGTCGGTGGCTGGCCGTGGATCCCCGACTTCCCCGGCAATGAGCATGTGCTCGATTCCAACCGGGTGTTCGATCTGGATGAGTTTCCCAAGCGTTTTCTGGTCCTGGGCGGCGGCTATATCGCCGTCGAGTTCGCCAGCATCTTCAATGGCCTGGGCAGCGAATCGCATCTGGTCTATCGCGGTGCGCTGTTTCTGCGTGGCTTCGACCATGAGGTGCGCGAATTCACCCGCGATGAAATGGCCAAGAAGGGCGTCAACCTGCACTTCGAGACCACCATCGAGGCCATCGAGAAGCAGGGCGACGTGCTGCAGGTGACCCTGACCAATGGCGAAACCCTCGAGGTGGATGCCGTGCTGGCGGCGACCGGCCGCCGGCCGCATCTAGCCGGGCTGGGACTGGACGCCCTCGATGTCGCCCTCAACTCCGATGGCACGCTCAAGGTCAACGAGCGCTACGAGACATCGGTCCCGTCGATCCTCGCGCTCGGCGATGTCACCGGCGGCCCCGAGCTGACGCCCGTGGCGCTGGCCGAGGCCATGCACATGGTGCAACATCATTTCACCTCGAATCCGCCGGGGCCGCTGGACTATCGCAACATTGCCACGGCGGTATTCTGCCATCCCAACATCGGCACCGTGGGGTTCGGCGAGGAGGAAGCACGCGCCCACTACGACGAGGTGCGCATCTATACGGCCGACTTCCGGCCGATGAAACACACGCTCTCGGGAAGCGATGAGCGCTGCCTGATGAAGCTGATCGTCGACGACACCAGCGACCGTGTCGTGGGGGCGCACATGGTTGGCGAGGAGGCGGGTGAAGTCATCCAGGGCATCGCCATCGCCGTACGCGCCGGATTGAGCAAGACCGACTTCGATGCCACGATCGGTATTCATCCGACCGGCGCCGAGGAGTTCGTCACCATGCGCACCCCGAGTCGGCGCTGAGGCAAAAAAACCTCGAAAATGGTAGGTCTGCAACGCAGCAGGCAACCTGCCATGCGCATGAACAGGCCACCCCGAGTGGCCTGTTTTTTTGCGCACGCCGACTGATTTGGCCGTATAAATTCCTCAGCCAATAAGTGGGCATGATTGGTCTAGACTTCAACAAGGGCATTATCCAACTGATGCATAACCCAGCCTTATGGAGCGTGCTCAGTGTAATAACCTGATCTTTGATTTATCGCTAAGTGCCTGTTAAAGTTCTTTTCAAATTCGCAACGGCGAACCAAACTCATGAATATGACAACGCAGCCTTTCATCCCCTCGGCCGACCTGGCGAAGCCCAGCGTCGCCGATGCCATAGTGGGTCATGATCACAACCCGTTGTTCATTCGCAAACCCACCACCGATGATGGCTGGGGTATTTACGAGCTGGTCAAGTCCTGCCCGCCGCTCGATGTCAACTCCGCCTACGCCTATCTGCTGTTGGCGACCCAGTTTCGTGACAGTTGTGCCGTCGCCACCAACGAGGAGGGCGAAGTGGTTGGCTTCGTCTCGGGCTATCCCAAGCGAAATGCGCCGGATACTTATTTCCTGTGGCAGGTGGCCGTCGGCGAGAAGGCGCGTGGCACGGGGCTTGCCCGGCGTCTCGTCGAAGCGGTAATGCGGCGTCCGCAGATGGCTCAGGTACGCCATATGGAAACCACCATCACCCCGGACAATCAGGCATCGTGGGGATTGTTCAAGCGTCTTGCCGATCGCTGGCAGGCGCCGCTGAACAGTCGCGAGTACTTTTCCACCGACCAGCTCGGTGGCGAGCACGATCCGGAAAATTTGGTGCGTATTGGTCCCTTTGATCCTGAACGCATCTGATCCGCGCCCGGTCGCCAATGGGCGCGCTGTCTTCTCTGACGTCACCCATCTAGACGCCATGTCATCGCGCGTCGCTCTTTTCTATTCTCTATCGACCTGGAGGTCGTAATGCAGACACAGATCCTCGAACGCATGGAATCCGAAGTCAGGACCTATTCGCGCTCTTTTCCAGTCGTCTTCACCAAGGCACAGAATGCGCGTCTGACCGACGAGAGCGGCCGAGAGTACATCGATTTCCTGGCCGGGGCGGGCACCCTCAACTACGGCCATAACAACCCGCATATCAAGCAGGCGCTGGTCGACTACCTGACTTCGGACGGCATCGTCCACGGTCTGGATTTCTGGACCGCCGCCAAGCGTGATTATCTCGAGACTCTCGAGGAAGTGATCTTCAAGCCCCGCGGGCTCGATTATAAGGTCCATCTACCCGGGCCGACCGGCACCAACGCCGTCGAGGCGGCGATCCGCCTGGCACGGGTCGCCAAGGGGCGTCACAACATCGTGTCTTTCACCAACGGTTTTCACGGCGTGACCATGGGCGCGCTGGCGACTACCGGCAATCGCAAGTTCCGCGAGGCGACCGGTGGCATTCCCACCCAGGGCGCTTCGTTCCTGCCGTATGACGGCTACATGGGCGAGGCGACCGACACGCTGGATTACTTCGAAAAGTTGCTGGGTGACAAGTCCGGCGGCCTCGATACGCCGGCTGGGGTGATCGTCGAGACGGTGCAAGGCGAGGGCGGCATCAATGTCGCCGGTCTGGAATGGCTCAAGCGCCTGGAAGGCATCTGCCGCGCCAACGACATCCTGCTGATCATCGACGATATCCAGGCGGGTTGCGGGCGTACCGGCAAGTTCTTCAGCTTCGAACATGCCGGCATCACGCCCGACATCGTCACCAACTCCAAATCGCTCTCCGGCTATGGTCTGCCGTTCGCGCATGTATTGATGCGCCCCGAGCTCGATAAATGGAAGCCTGGGCAGTACAACGGCACGTTCCGCGGTTTCAATCTGGCGTTCACGACTGCCGCCGCCGCGATGCGCAAGTACTGGAGCGACGATACCTTCGAGCGTGACGTGCAGCGCAAGGGGCGGATCGTCGAAGAGCGTTTCCAGAAGATCGCTGGCTGGCTGAGCGAGCGGGGCATCGAAGCCACCGAACGTGGCCGCGGCTTGATGCGTGGTATCGATGTGGGTAGCGGCGACATCGCCGACAAGATCACTCATCAGGCATTCGAGAACGGCTTGATCATCGAAACCAGTGGTCAGGATGGCGAAGTGGTCAAGTGCCTGTGCCCGCTGACGATCACTGACGAGGATCTGCTCGAAGGGCTCGATATCCTGGAATCCAGTACCCACCAGGCCTTCAGCTGATACTCTGAGGTCACCATTCGTCGGCTAGCAATGAGCGACGCGATGGTGACTCAGTTATCCGTCGACACCTAGACGGCTTGTCACACCAAGGAGATCACTATGATCGTTCGCAATCTCGAGGAAGCGCGCCAGACCGACCGGCTGGTTACCGCAGCGAATGGCAACTGGGATAGCACGCGGCTATCTCTTGCCGACGATGGCGGCAACTGTTCGTTTCACATCACGCGGATCTTCGGTGGCACCGAGACCCACATCCACTACAAGCATCACTTCGAAGCGGTTTATTGCATCGAAGGCAAGGGTGAAGTCGAGACTCTGGCCGATGGCAAGCTCTGGCCGATCGGCCCGGGTGACATCTACATTCTCGATCAGCATGACGATCACATGTTGCGCGCCTCCGAGACACTGGTGCTGGCCTGTGTCTTCACGCCGGGCCTGACCGGCAAGGAAGATCATCGCCCCGATGGTTCCTATGCACCGTCCGAAGAGCTCTGAGACTGATAGCCAACGACGCTAGCAGCAAGACAAGACGGCCCCGCATCAAGCGGGGTCGTCTTGTTCAGTATCACCACACATATCAGTATCCACCATACAAAGCTGTGCTCGAGAAAGACCTTCGTTGAGATCGATAAAGGTGGCGGGACAAGAGCGCAAAAGCTCGGCTGCTTGTTGGCAGTACCTTGAGTTCGCATAATATATATTATGTTAAATTAGTACTGAATTTCCACCAGCCGCAACCATTCTTCCGCCTTGCGTCCGGCAATAACCTGCCTTGTTTGCTTAACGTTGTCTTGCGACTACTGGCTTTCGCTGTGCGTTACTCGCATGATACGCGGTTACCCGCTCAGCTTGGCTCTGCTGAAAGCCTAAAAAGAATTCGAGAAACCGCGCATGAAAACCGTCGTACGCATGATCGTCGTCCTGGTATTGCTGGCCGTGATCCTCGGAGGGATCTTTGGCTGGAAGTTTCTGCAGATGCAGAAAATGGGCGAACAGATGTCACAGGCCCAACCACCGACGCCGGTCGATAGCGTTACCTTGACCGCCGAAGCCTGGCGACCGGAAATCAAGTCGGTCGGCTCGCTGCGGGCGATCAACGGTGTGGCTGTCTCCAACGAAGTCGCCGGCGTGGTCAGTGAAATCGCGTTCGAATCCGGTCAGCGGGTTGCGCGCGGCGATATCCTCATCAATCTCGAGGACAGTGTCGATCAGGCCGGATTGGCCGCCCTGGAAGCTCAGGCCCGGCTTGCCAACGAGACGTTCCGGCGCTATTCCGATCTGCTGCCGCGCAATGCCATCTCACAGTCGCAATACGACGAGGCCCAGGCCAACTATCAGGCTGCACGAGCCGATGTTGCGCAGCAACAGGCACAGCTCAACAAGAAGACCATCCGCGCACCGTTCGATGGCGTGGTCGGGCTGCGTCAGGTCGATCTGGGTGAATACATTGCCGTCGGCACACCAATCGTCGAGCTGAACATGCTCGACCCGATCTATGTCGACTACAGCGTGGCCGAAAAGCAGCTCGAGCGGGTTCAGGCCGGTCGCCAGGTCGAGATTCATGTGGCGGCCTACCCTGAGCGGACTTTTAACGGCGAGATCGAGGCCGTGGCGCCGACCGTCGATGAAAGCAGCCGAACGCTGGATGTGCGGGCCAAGCTCACCAACTCGGAGCGCTTGCTGCGCCCGGGGATGTTCGCCGACGTACGCACCCTGGCGCCGGACACGGTCAGTGTGCCGACGCTGCCGCGCACCGCCCTCGCCTTCAATACCTATGGCGATTACGTCTTCAAGATCGCCGAGAATGATCAGGGTCAGACGATCGCCCAGCGCACCCAAGTCGGCACCGGACGCCTGCGGGGCGACCTGGTAGAGATCACCAGCGGGCTCGAGCCTGGCGACCGGGTCGTCGCCACCGGCCAGCTCCGGCTACGCGATGGTCAGCCGATCCAGGTCAAAGGCGGTGGCACCGAGGACAAGGCAGGCACGGCGGGAGATGCGGACGGCGGCGCAACAGCTACTGACAGCGAAGCCTCGAACGCGGAGGCGCAGGGCTGATGAAGTTCACCGACCTCTTCGTCCGCCGGCCGGTCCTGGCCACCGTGGTCAGCCTGTTGATCCTGTTGATGGGCCTGCGCGCCGCGATGGACATGGAAGTGCGCCAGTATCCGCAACTGGAAAGTACCGTGATCACGGTCACCACCGCCTACCCCGGCGCCAGTTCCGAACTGGTGCAGGGCTTCGTCACCACCCCGCTGCAACAGGCCATCGCCGAAGCCGACGGCATCGACTATATCAATGCCCAAAGCATCCAGGGCGCCTCGACCATCGAGGTGCACATGATGCTCAACTACGATGCCAATGCCGCACTGGCCGAGATTCAGGCCAAGGTGGCGAGTCAGCGCAGCGTGCTGCCCCAAGCCGCGGAAAGCCCGGTCATCGAGTCCTCGACCGGCGACTCGACGGCGCTGATGTACCTGTCGTTCTATTCTAGCGAAATGCCGGTGCCGCAGATCACCGACTACCTGACCCGGGTTGTTCAGCCCAAGTTGCAGGCGCTGCCCGGGGTCGCCAAGGCGCGTATCTACGGTCAGGGGTTCGCCATGCGCATCTGGCTCGACCCCCAGCGCATGGCCGCGCTCGACGTTACCCCACAGGAAGTCGTCGCGGTACTCGAGAGCAACAATTATCAGGCCGGCGTCGGCAAGACGCGCAGCGAGTTCGTGGCCGTCAACCTGACCGCCAATACCGACATCAGCGATCCCGGGCAGTTCGAGGATCTGGTGGTGCGCAACGACGACGGCGCTCTGGTGCGGCTACGCGACATCGCGCGTACCGAGCTGGGCGCGGAAAGCTACGACAGTACCGCCTGGTACAACGGTACCCCGGCGAGTTTCATGGCCATCGAACAGGCGCCGGGTGCCAACCCGCTGGACGTGGCGCGGGCCGTGCGTGAAACGCTGCCGGAGATCCGTCGCCAGTTGCCTTCGGGGCTCGATGTGGTGCTGCCCTACGATGCCTCCGAATTTATCGAGGATTCGATCAACGAGGTGATCAAGACGCTCGCCGAGGCACTGGTCATCGTGCTGGTGGTGATCTTCCTGTCGCTGGGCTCATTCCGCGCCGCGCTGGTTCCCGCCGTGGCGGTTCCGCTGTCACTGATCGGTGCCGCTTTCGTGATGCTGCTGCTGGGCTTCTCGCTCAATCTGTTGACGCTGCTGTCGATGGTGCTGGCGATCGGTCTGGTGGTCGATGATGCGATCATCATCGTCGAGAACGTCCATCGCCACATCGAAGCCGGCGAAAGCAAGTTCGAGGCTGCCCTGAACGGCGCCCGCGAGATGGCCACGCCGATCATCGCCATGACGACTACGCTGGTTGCCGTCTATGCGCCGATCGGCTTCATGGGCGGGCTGGTCGGCTCGCTGTTCACCGAGTTCGCCTTCACTCTGGCCGGTGCGGTGGTGATCTCGGGAATCATCGCCCTGACCCTGTCGCCGATGCTGGCCGGCAAGGTGCTCAAGCCCCACGGCAACCCGTCACGCTTCGAGCGTGGCGTCGAAGCCACCTTCAATGGTCTGGCCAATGGTTATCGCTCGTTGCTGTCGCGGGCGCTGCAGACGGTCTCGGTGCTGGTGGTGTTCGCCGTGGTGGTGCTGGTCTCGATCTACTTCATGTTCGTCACCAGCCAGAACGAACTGGCGCCGACCGAGGATCAGGGCATCATCTTCTTCCAGGGCACGGCGCCCCAGACCGCGACGCTGGAATATCTCAAGCGCTTTGCCAACGACATACAGGCCGGCGCGGAACAGATCGACGGCTACGACGAGACCTTCATGATCCTCGGCGGTACCAGCGCCGATACCGTATTCGGCGGCTTCAAGATGAAGCCCTGGAGCCAGCGCGAAGTATCGCAGATGACGGTGCTGCCCAAGCTCCAGGCCGCCCTGTCGCAGGTCACCGGCCTGCAGACCGCGGCGTTCCCGCGCCCTTCCCTGCCGGGTTCGAGTGGCGGCCTGCCGATCCAGTTCGTGCTGACGACCGCCAACAGTTTCGAGGAACTCAGCGCCGTCGCCGATGAGCTGCTCGGCAAGGCCATGGCCAGCGGCAATTTCGTCTTCCTGCGCAAGTCGATCAACCTCGACCGACCGGTAACCAACATTCACATCGACCGGGACCGGGTCGCCGATCTGGGACTGACCATGGCCGACGTCGGCCAGGCGCTGGCCACGTTGCTCGGCGAAGGCTTCATCAACCGCTTCAGCATGGAGGGTCGTAGCTACAAGGTGATTCCACAGGTCGATCAGTCCTACCGGCTCGATGCCTCGATGATCGAGAATTACTACATTACCGCCGACTCGGAACGTCAGGTGCCGCTCGCCAGCCTGGTCAGCTTCGAGCGCGGCGTCGAGCCCTCCAAGCGTACCCAGTTCCAGCAGCTCAATGCACTGACGCTGGAAGGTGTGCCGCGTCCCGGTGTGGCGCTGGGCGATGCCCTGGCCTGGCTCAACCAGAATGCTGCCGAAACGCTCAGCGCAAGCTATTCCGTGGATTATACCGGCGCCTCGCGGCAATTGATGAATCAGGGCAGCGCCTTGATTCTGACTTTTTTCCTGTCGCTGCTGGTAATCTATCTGGTGCTCGCCGCGCAATTCGAAAGCTGGCGTGATCCGCTGATCATTCTGGTCTCGGTACCGATGTCGGTGGCCGGCGCGATGGCCTTCATCATGCTCGGCGTTCGACGGTCAATATCTATACTCAGGTCGGGTTGATCACCTTGATCGGAGTGGTCGCCAAGAACGGTATTCTGATTGTCGAGTTCGCCAATACGCTACAGCACGAGCGCAGTCTCAATAAGCGCCAGGCAGTTATCGAGGCGGCAACGATTCGCCTGCGCCCGATCATCATGACCTCGGTGGCGCTGATCGTGGCCATGGTACCGCTGTTGATCGCGACCGGCGCGGGCGCCGTCAGCCGCTTTGACATCGGCCTGACCATCGCTTCCGGGCTGGGTATTGGTACGCTGTTCACGCTGTTCGTGCTGCCAGCCTTCTACATTCTGCTGGCCCGCGATCACAACGCGCTCCGTGATGCCGGCCATGAGGTGCAGCCCGGCCATTGAGCGGTACCGGCGCCTCCGCGTGGACATCGCGGGGCTCGCTCCTTATCATCGTGCGGCACTTGACCCATCATTTGGGCCCGGGCGGCCGAGTACTGCATCCATAAGGATGCCGAGGAAATCGATGCCATGCTGAATCGCCTGACGCGACTGGCGGTGCTCGCCAGTCTGATAACGATCGGTGGTTGCGCGCTGCAGCCACCGCCACAAGATAGCCGCTTCGCGCCGTTATTGACTCGCAGTCAGTTCGATACGCGGCTGAGCGGTCTGGAGCAGACCCTCGAGGCACGCTGCGACAGTCAGCAGTTCGAGCGGGACGCCCGCACTCAGCGGCTGGAAGCGCTCGACGGTAACTTCCGGGAAATCACTGGCCAGTTGCAGCAACTTCAGAAGGCTATGCAAGGATTGCAACACGAGTCGCAGGTCGTGGTGCCCGAGTGTCCGGCCAACCTCGATGAATCGCTCGAGAACAAGGAAATACTGGGTCGCAGTGAGTGGATCGGCCTGCCTGGCGTGGGCACCTATCTCAAGGCGCGCCTCGACACCGGCGCCAATACCGGCTCGATCTCGGCCCGCGAAATTACCGAATTCGAGCGCGATGGCGAGGACTGGGTACGCTTCAAGCTCGCCCTCGACGACGACGCAGTGGTCATCGACGCTGCCCGCGATCGATGGATCGAGGCCGAAGTCGTACGCCGGGTACGCATCATTCAGGCCTCCGGCGAGGACAGCCGGCCGGTAATTAGCCTGATGATGGCCCTGGGGCCATTCAAGCAGCACGTCGAATTCACACTCAACGACCGCAGCCATCTCAACTATCCGGTCCTGCTGGGACGTCGTTTCCTGATGGACATCGCGGTGGTCGATGTCGCCCAACGCTATCTTCACCCGCGTCCCGAGTATCCGGGTGGTGAGCCCGCCGCCCAGGCCGAGGCCGATGAAGCGATCGACAGCGACGAAGATGAAGAATGAGGAATCTGCATGTCTCGTGTGCCTTTCTATCTGCTGGTCGGCTCTTTGCTGCTGCTCGGTATCGTAGCCACCGTATACCGACATGTGGCCCTTGAGGTCCCCTGGTCACCCGGTGCACAGCGGCATATCTGGGAAGTCGAAGCACAGGTCAACTTCGTCGCCGACGGCGGGCCGGTCAAGGCCAGTCTGGCGCTACCCATGCATCAACGCGGCTTTCGTCTCTTGACCGAGAATACGGCGTCGTCGGGTTACGGCCTGTCCTATCTCGACGAGCCCACCGGTCGGCGCGCCCAGTGGGCGATTCGCGAGGCCGCCGGCGCTCAGCAACTCTACTATTCGGTACAGATGCTGGTCGCTCCCGATGCCACGCCACCGTCCACCAAGCGCCCGGCCGTACGCCAGGACATCGCCTGGGAACATCCGTACGATACCGCCGCGCAGGCGATCATCGACCGCGCCAGGCAGCGCTCGGCCGACGCCTTCACCTTCTCGCGCGAGCTGGTGGGTCATTTCGGCGGCGATCAGCAGGAGGAAAACGCCCGGCTATTGCTGACCCAGTTCGACCGAGCCACCCTGCTGGTACGCCTGCTCAATCAGGCGGGGATCGCCACGCGTAAGGTCAATACGTTGATGCTCGAGGATGGCCGTCGCCGACAGAGCCTGAGCGCCTGGCTCCAGGTCTTCAACGAAGACGGCGAATGGGTGCTGATCAATCCCGAAACCGGCGAGCAGGGTCGCCCCGACAATCTGCTGCTATGGGAAGCCGGCGATCAGGCAGTGCTCGAGGTCCAGGGCGGCAGCCGCTCGAACGTGACCTTCTCGATGATTCGTCATAACGAGCCGGCCGCCGTGGCGGTGCGCAATCAGCTGGCCGGCGATACCCTGCTCAACTTCTCGATCCACAGCCTGCCGCTCGAGGAGCAGTCGTTGTTCAAGACCATCCTGCTGATTCCCATCGGCGCGCTGGTGGTCGTGCTGTTGCGGGTGCTGGTGGGGCTCAAGACCTCGGGCACGTTCATGCCGGTGCTGATCGCCCTGGCCTTCATTCAGACGTCACTATTCACCGGGCTGGTGGGCTTTTTGCTGATCGTCGCGGTGGGCCTGGTGATCCGCAGCTATCTATCGCACCTCAACCTGCTGCTGGTGGCCCGGGTGTCGGCGGTGATCATTACCGTCATCGCGATCATTTCGCTGTTCTCGGTGGTGGCTTACCGGATGGGCCTGAACGCCGGACTGACGATCACCTTCTTCCCGATGATCATCCTCAGCTGGACCATCGAGCGCATGTCGATCCTGTGGGAAGAGGAAGGTCCCAAGGAAGTGTTGCTCCAGGGCGGCGGCAGCCTGCTCACCGCGGTCCTCGCCTACCTGGCGATGAACAATCCGTGGATTCGTCACATCACCTTCAATTTCCTGGGCGTTCAGCTGATTCTCATGGCGCTGATCCTGATGCTCGGCAACTATACCGGTTACCGACTGCTCGAACTGCGCCGCTTCAAGCCGGTCACGGAGGACTGAGTGATGTGGGCTTCACCCGGCAAGCTGAACGCCAAAGGCATCATCGGCATGAATCGACGTAACATCCGCTATATCGGACGTTACAACGATCGCCGCCTTTATCCGCTGGTCGACGACAAGCTCAAGACCAAGCTGCTTGCCACGCAGCATGGCATCACCACGCCCGAGCTCATCGGCACCGTCTCGACCCAGTTCGACGTCAAACGGATCGCGGCCATGGTCGACGCTCACCCGGGCTTCGTGATCAAGCCGGCCAAGGGCAGCGGCGGCAAGGGCATTCTGGTTATCGAGCATCATGATGGCGAAGGCTATGTGAAGCCCAGCGGAAACCGCTTGCAACGCGAGGATTTGCAGCGCCACGTCTCGAATATTCTTTCGGGGCTTTATTCACTGGGCGGCTCGCCGGACGTTGCGCTGGTCGAGTCGCTGATCGCCTTCGACGAAACGCTGGCCGCCTATACCTACGAAGGGGTCCCGGATATTCGAGTGATCATCTTCCAGGGCTACCCGGTGATGGCGATGATGCGGTTGTCGACGGCCGCGTCGGACGGCAAGGCCAACCTTCATCAGGGCGCGGTGGGCGTAGGCTTGGATATTGCCACCGGATATGCCCTGCGCGGCGTGCAGTTCGACCGCCCGCGCAGCGATCACCCCGATACCGGCCATGAGCTGGCCAGCCTGCGAGTCCCCGACTGGGAGACATTGCTGCGCCTGGCGGCCAGCTGCTACGAGATGACCGGACTCGGCTACCTGGGCACCGACATGGTGCTCGATCGCCGTCACGGGCCAATGTTGCTCGAGCTCAACGCCCGGCCCGGCCTGGCGATCCAGATGACCAACGGCGAGGGCCTGCGGCCGCGTCTCGACCTGATCGAGCAACAGACGCCGGGAGTCGGCGTCGCCGAGCGTGTCGCCTTTGCCCGCCATCACTTCGCCCGCGCCGGCGAGTTGCAGCCCAGCCCCTCAACCGCGCTGCCAACGCGCCTGGCCGCTCATCGTTCAGGCGCGTAAAATAGATGGCCCACGGTTCTTGATACACTGTCGATGCCCGATACCCAGACCCTGACCCAGCAGGCCGAGCGTCAGTGCCACCAGCGAGGCGTTCGCTTCACGCCGATTCGCCGGCGCGTGCTGGAAATGATCTCCGCCTCGCCCGGCGGGTTGAAGGCCTATGACCTGCTCGACAAGCTGGCAACGGAGCATGCCGCAGCCAGGCCGCCGACGGTCTATAGGGCGCTCGATTTTCTCATCGAACAGGGCCTGGTGCACCGCATCGAATCGCTCAATGCCTATGTCGCCTGCCCCTGCCCCGAGCACCGCCACGGCTTCCAGCTGTTGATCTGTCGCAACTGTGGCCGGGTCGAGGAGCTGCACCTCGATGAAGTCAGCGCACAACTCAGCCAGCGTTCCGCGCAGCTCGGCTTCCGCGTCGATCGTCAGACCATCGAGCTGCTGGGCACCTGTGATGCCTGCCAGCTGGCGCTGGCCCGATCCTGATAGCGTTAACGAGAATCTTGAATCCGCTGGCACCTCAAACGTAACGGAAGCTTATGAGTGAACTGTTCAAGTCACTGGAATCCGCCCCACGTGGCGAACGCCTGAATACCGATGCCCTCCTCGATGCTGCGCGCTGGAACGACGCCGGCCTGATCCCGGCGATCGCCCAGCAACACGACAGCGGCGAAGTATTGATGATGGCCTGGATGAACCGCCGGGCGCTCGAGGAAACCCTGGCCAGCGGACGGGTCTGCTATTTCTCGCGCTCGCGCGGAAAATTATGGCGCAAGGGCGAGTCCTCGGGCCAGGTGCAGCGCCTGGTCACTGCACGACTCGACTGCGATGGCGATACCCTGTTGCTCGGCGTCGACCAGACCGGCCCCGCCTGCCATACCGGCCGGCGCAGCTGCTTCTACATCGCCTTAGGCAGGCAGGATGGCGAAGTCGACGCTGAGCCGTTGGTGGATCCGGCCACGCTTTATCGCAATGACGACAAGCGCTAAACGCATGGCTCGGCTGCTGCGGAAAATTCTTACCGGGCTGCTGGTGGTTCTGCTCCGCGGCTATCAGTACCTGATCAGCCCCCTGCTTGGCCCGCGCTGTCGCTTCTGGCCAAGCTGCTCGAACTACGCGATCGAGGCGTTGCGCCTGCATGGCCCTGTGCGGGGCGGCTGGCTGGCGCTCAAGCGCATCGCCAAATGCCACCCCTGGCATGCCGGCGGTGTCGACCCGGTGCCCGACTGCCCGAGCTGTCGGCAATCGGCTTCCGGCGAGTCCACCTCGGCGACGGACGAGACCCGCTGACCGTCCCTTGTGCGCGCGTTATCGCTTCGATAGCGCTTGATCAGCCAGATACCGTTTGCTGTTCGGCGACCGCATAGATGCGCTTGAGCATCGCATTCAGGCCGTTCGAGCGCGTCGGCGACAAGTGCTTGTCGAGCCCCAGCTCCTCAAGAAAGGTCGGCTGAGTGGCGACGATCTCGCTGGCCGGACGGTCGTTGTAGATACGCATCAGCACGGCGATCAGCCCCGATACGATGGCAGCATCCGATGTCGCCTCGAAATGCACGGTGTCGTCACGGCTCTCGTGATGAATCCATACGTTCGACTGGCAGCCCTGGATCTTGGTCTCCGGCGTCTTGAGTTCATCCGGAAACGCCGGCAGTTGCTTGCCCATATCGATGATGTACTGATAACGGTCCATCCAGTTGTCGAACAGCTCGAATTCTTCGATCAGCTCGGCCTGGGCTTGTTGAGCGCTCATGGTCTCTCCTCGGTCGATCGTATCGCTGATTATAACGCTTAGCTTCGGGCGTCGTCCGCCATGAGGCTCAATCGTCGCCCAGCCGGTGCGCGGCTATCTGGCGCTGCCATTCGTCGGCCTCGGCATGCAGGTAGCGGGCGGTGGTATCGAGCCGCGAATGCCTTGCGGTCTTGGCCAGATAGCGTAGCTCCACTCCGGCCTGAGCTTGATGGGTCAGCGCGGTATGCCGCAACCAGTGCGGCGTGGCGCGGGCCAATTGGTGGCTCAAAGATCGCGCCTCGCCATCGGGGGCCTCGGCCTCGAGAGCCAGCGCGGCTTCCGCGAAGGTCGCCTTGATCAACCGATAGAGCTGATTGTCACCCAGCGATCGCTGGCCATCCAGGGCGCGAATCACCGGCGTCGGGTCATCGTCCGTCGGTCGTGCCGCCAGGCCCAGGCCTTCACGCCACTCGCCGAGCAGCGCGATCATGTCGGCGGGCACGGGAATGCGCTCCGTGCGCGCGCCCTTGCCCGTCACGCGCCACCACCACTGGCCCTCCCGGTAGCCGAAATCGCCCATCCGCGCCGCGGCCATCTCACTGATGCGCGGGGCCAGCAGATAGGCGAAACCGAAGATCAGCCGGCGACGGCGATGCAGATACTTCGCACGGGGCGTCGCCGCATCCGTCAGCGGCCGGTTGAGCCACCCCCACAGCCATTCCCAGAGCGACCGCTCGAGATAGCGCTCGACCGGCGCCTGACGATTGTCGAGGCGCCGACGCTTGTCGCGCATCAGTCGAAACGGGTTGTGAGCCAGCCAGCCGGCCTCCCCCAGCCAGGCGAACATCCCCTGCAAAATGACCAGACTCTGCCGCCGGCTGGCCGCCGATAGTGGCCGGCGAAACGGCCGCCACTGGGGATGGCTGCGTGCGCGGGGTGGTCCGATCCAGCGCTCGCGGGGCTGCGGGTCGGCGAGAAACGCCTCGAAGCGCTGCAGTTGGGTTCGGTCCAGCTCGCCGAGCGTCAGCCCATTTGCCGCCAGCCACAGCATCAATCGCTCGGCTTCCTTGCGATAGGCTCGCTGGGTCTGCGGTGAGGCGACGTACTCGCTCAGCCAGCAGGCGATCGCCTGGGCGTCGCTTTCGGCCTGGATACGCGCCGAGGCCGGCATGTTCCGAGCGGTAACTCGAACGTCCGGCTCCTCTGTCGGCGCCCTTTCATCCAGCGCTGACAGCGGAGCAAGATCGCGCTCAGCGCTTCCCTGCCCTTGCCCATGCCGCGGGTCATCCCTGCTGTGCTCGATGCTCATGATCGCTGCTTTCCCGTGTGCTCCGCAGTGTGAATTGTCGAATAGTGCGGCACAATAATCAAGATAAGGCGCGTAATCATGAATTTTTAATCTTCCTTGTACCGTATTATCCATATTACGTAATATGTAATTAACCTATCAGAATGCCGTTAAAGCGAGGGGTGGGTTAGAATCGAGCGCTCGAGAAAATGGATCGCTTGGATCAGACGCACATAGCATCGAGGAGAGGTCATGGCGCGCAGTGGAGTGCAGTTCGAGGATGTCCAGCGGGCGATCGACGTGCTGCTCAAGCGCGGCGAGACACCGGGCATACAGAAGATTCGTGATGTGTTGGGTACCGGGAGTTTCACCACCATCAGCGAGCACTTCCGTGAGTGGCGTGAACAGCGCGACGCCAACCGTGCCCAGCCCACCTGGCAAGAGATTCCCGAGCCCGTCGAGGCGCTCGTTCATTCACTCTGGGAGCAGGCACAGCAGCACGCCAGCGACGGCTTGAGTCACTACCGCGAAGAAGCTGACCGGCTGGTCGAAGCGGCGCGCGAACAGGCCCAGCGTTCGCGGCGCGAAGCCGAGGATGCCCTGCAGCGCGAGGCGGCGATCAACGAACATTGGAGCCAGGCTCAGGCACGCCTGCAGGAATACAGCGCGCTGATCGCGCGCCTGGAAACGGCGCAACACGCCGCCGAGCAGCGTGAAAAGGAGCTCTGCCAACAGGTGGCAGACGCCGGCCGACAGCTGGATGCCGCCCAGGACAGGCTCCGTGAGCAGGAGACACGTCATCAGGAGGCGCTGAAAAAGCGTGACGATCGTTGGGGCGAGCAGCTCAAGCAGGAAGAACAGCGTCATGAAGCGGCTGAAGCACGTTTGATGACCCTGCTCGACGACGCGCGCCAGGAAAAGCAGCGTAGTGAAAAGAGCCATCAGCAGCGTATCGATACGCTCGAGAAGCGTCTTGCCGAAGCTGATAAGGATAGACAGGCCAACCGCCGTGCGCTGGCCGACGAGCAGGCCGGGCACCGCGAAACGCAGTGGGCGTTGGCCCGAGCCGAGGATACGCTCGGAGAACGCGAGCGCCAGGCCCGCCAATACATCGATGACCGCGCCGAGAACGAGAGAGTCGTGACCGAGTTGCGCGAACGTCTGCAGGATGCCGAAGCGCGGCTGGCGCGGGTCAGCCTGCCGCCGTTCGTCTATTGATGTTGCCCGCCGTGCCGACCTCTAACGGCCAAACGCGAAAAAGCCGCCTCGTCAGTCGAGGCGGCTTTTTTGCTGGCGACGTGCTTACTGGCTACAGGCTCTATAATCTGCCCGGTCAGGCGTCGTTTCGCTGTGGCCGGGCGCTACGAGGCGATCAGTAATACGCGTTAGTGGTATCGGTGTGATCGGTGACGTCACGGATGCCGGTGAGTTCGGGAATGCGCTCAACCAGGGTCTTTTCGACGCCCTCCTTGAGGGTCAGGTCGACCGCCGCGCAGCCCTGGCAACCGCCGCCGAACTGCAGGATGGCCATGTTCTCCTCGGTCAGCTGGATCAACTTGACTTCGCCGCCGTGGGCGGCCAGCCCGGGGTTGATCTCGCTATAGAGGATATAGTTGATGCGATCCTCCATCGGGCTGTCGGCGTTGACCTTGGGCATCTTGGCGTTGGGCGCCTTGATGGTCAGCTGCCCGCCCATGCGATCGGCATTGAAGTCGACCACCGCTTCCTCGAGAAACGGCACGCTGTGCGTGTCGAGAAAAACCGTGATCTTGTCCAGCGCCAGGCGCTCATCACTGGGCTCTTCCTCGCCGGGCCGGCAGTAGGCCAGGCAGGTCTCGGCATACGGCGTGCCCGGCTGGGTGATGAAGATGCGCACCGCAATCCCTTCGACGTTCTGCTTGGCGAGCAGCTCGGCAAGGTAATCCTGGGCGCTATCGGTGATCTGGATGTTCTCGCTCATGAATCTCGACCCATCAAGACAATACGGTGATTTACCCTAATGGTATGCAAAAACCCCGGTCGGCACAATCCCGACTGAAATACTCGGATTTTCGAAGAGTGAAGCTCCGGGCGCGCGAAGAGGATGGTCGTCAGTGCCCCGAGCGGATGCGTTTCTGATAGCATGGCGACCATCGACAAGGCCCGCGCCCAGGCGTTTCGGGCCGGCCATCGGCGTACAGCCGGGCCATGACAACCGAGACCGATCGCTGGAGACAGATGCCGACCATGGCTACCGCGCCCCTATTCTCATCTTCCTCATCGCTTTCCTCCGCGCTTCCTGCCAGTACGCCCGAGGCGCTCGCCAGAACCCTTGAGCAGCGCATCCTGCTGCTTGATGGTGGCATGGGCACCATGCTGCAGAACGCTCAGCTAAGTGAAGAAGAGTTCCGCGGCGAGCGCTTCAGTGACTGGGCGACGCAACTGCAAGGCAACAATGATCTACTGGCGCTGACTCAGCCAGCGCTGGTCGAGCGCATCCACCGCGACTACCTCGAAGCCGGTGCCGACATCGTCGAGACCAACACCTTCAACAGCACGCGGCTCTCGCAGGCCGACTACGGCATGCAGGAGCTGGTCGTCGAACTCAACCGCGAGGCCGCACGCCTGGCCCGCCGGGTCTGCGACGCGGTCGGCGAAGAAACCGGCGTGCCGCGCTTCGTCGCCGGCGTGTTGGGGCCGACCAGCCGCACGGCGTCGCTGTCGCCGGATGTCAACGACCCGGCCAAGCGCAACGTGACCTTCGATGAGCTGCGCGAGAACTACTACGAGGCCGCGCAGGCGCTGATCGAGGGCGGCGCCGATCTGATCATGATCGAGACGATCTTCGACACACTGAACGCCAAGGCGGCGATCTACGCCCTCGAGGAGCTGTTCGATGGCCGCGGCCAGCGCCTGCCGGTGATGATCTCGGGCACCATCACCGACGCCTCCGGCCGCACCCTCTCCGGACAGACCACCGAGGCGTTCTGGAACTCGGTCCGCCACGCATCGCCGCTCTCGGTGGGTCTGAACTGCGCGCTCGGCGCCGCGGAATTGCGCCCCTACCTGGAAGAGCTATCGACCAAAGCCGACGCGCTGGTCTCGGCCCACCCCAATGCCGGCCTGCCCAACGAGTTCGGCGAGTACGACCAGAACCCCGAGGAGATGGCGGCAATCATCCGCGAATTCGCCGAGAGCGGGCTGGTCAACATTATCGGTGGCTGCTGCGGGACCACCCCCGAGCATATCGCGGCGATCCATGATGCGGTCGCTGGCATTTCTCCGCGCCAGGTTACCGAGCGCCCTCGCGCGTGCCGACTGTCGGGTCTCGAGCCCTTCAACATCGAAGCCGACTCGCTGTTCGTCAACGTCGGCGAGCGCACCAACGTCACCGGCTCGGCGCGCTTCAAGCGGCTGATCAAGGAAGAGGATTTCACCACTGCGCTGGAAGTGGCGCTCGAGCAGGTGGAGAACGGCGCCCAGCTGATCGACATCAACATGGACGAGGGCATGCTCGACTCGCAGGAGGCGATGGTGCATTTCCTCAACCTGGTCGCCTCCGAGCCGGACATCTCGCGGGTGCCGATCATGGTCGACTCCTCCAAGTGGGCGATCATCGAGGCCGGACTCAAGTGCATCCAGGGCAAGGCGGTGGTCAACTCGATCTCGCTCAAGGAGGGCGAGGACGCCTTCCGCGAGCAGGCGCTGGCCTGCCGTCGTTTCGGCGCCGCGATCGTGGTGATGGCCTTCGACGAACAGGGCCAGGCGGATAGCTTCACGCGCAAGACCGAGATCTGCCAGCGCGCCTATCGGTTGCTGGTCGACGAGATCGGCTTCCCCGCCGAGGACATCATCTTCGACCCCAACATCTTCGCCATCGCCACCGGCATCGAGGAGCACAACAACTACGCCGTCGACTTCATCGAGGCGACGCAGTGGATCACCGACAACCTGCCCCACGCGATGGTCTCCGGCGGTGTGTCCAACGTGTCGTTCTCGTTTCGCGGCAACAACGCGGTGCGCGAGGCGATCCACTCGGTGTTCCTCTATCACGCCATCAAGGCCGGGCTGACCATGGGCATCGTCAACGCCGGTCAGCTGGCGGTCTACGACGACCTGCCCGACGAGTTGCGCGAGGCGGTCGAGGACGTGGTCCAGAATCGTCGCGACGACGCCACCGAGCGGTTGCTCGAGCTGGCCGAACGCTACAAGGACGACGGTAGCGGCGCGGCCAAGAAGGAAGACCTCGAGTGGCGCGGCTGGGCGGTCGAAAAGCGCATCGAGCACGCCCTGGTCAAGGGCATCACCACGCATATCGAGGAAGACACCGAGCAGGCCCGGCAGCGCGTCGAACGCCCTATCGAGGTGATCGAGGGGCCGTTGATGGATGGCATGAACGTGGTTGGCGACCTGTTCGGCGAGGGCAAGATGTTCCTGCCCCAGGTGGTCAAGTCGGCGCGGGTGATGAAGCAGGCGGTCGCCTACCTGCTGCCCTACATCGAGGCGGAAAAGAGCGAAGAGACCCAGGCCAAGGGCAAGATCGTCATGGCCACGGTCAAGGGCGACGTCCACGACATCGGCAAGAACATCGTCGGCGTGGTCCTGCAGTGCAACAACTACGAGGTGGTCGATCTCGGCGTGATGGTGCCCGCCGAGAAGATCCTGCAGACCGCCCGCGAGGAAAATGCCGACATCATCGGCCTGTCGGGGCTGATCACTCCCTCGCTCGACGAGATGGTCGCACGTCGCCAAGGAGATGCAGCGCCAGGGCTTCGAGATTCCGCTGCTGATCGGCGGCGCAACCACCTCCAAGGCGCATACCGCGGTCAAGATCGAGCCGCAGTACGAGCACCCGGTGATCTACGTCACCGATGCCTCGCGCGCGGTGGGCGTGGCCAGTCGGCTGCTCTCCGCCGACAGCAAGCCGGACTATGTCCAGGCCATCCGCGACGAGTACATCCAGGTTCGCGAGCGCAATGCCAAGCGCCGTCCCAAGGCCGCCGACCTTTCCTATGCCGAGGCCCGCGAGCGACGCTTCGTGCCGGACTGGCCGGCGTACACGCCGCCGGCGCCGACCTTCACCGGCTTGAAGACCTTCGACGACTATCCGCTCGACGAACTGATCGAGCGCATCGACTGGACGCCGTTCTTCATGAGCTGGCAGCTGGCCGGCAAGTATCCGAAGATCCTCGACGACGAGGTGGTCGGCGAGGCCGCGCGCAACCTGTTCGACGACGCCCAGGCGATGCTGCGCAAGCTGCTCGACGAGAAACACGTCACCGCGCGCGGCGTGATCGGCCTGTGGCCCGCCAACAGCGTCGACGATGACGTCATCGAGGTGTATGCCGACGAGTCCCGCGAGACGGTCATCGAGCGCCTGCACCACATTCGCCAGCAGACCACCCGCAACCGCGACGGCGTCTGCTACAGCCTCGCCGACTTCATCGCGCCGCGTTATGACGTGAATGGCGAGCAGAGCGGCAAGCCCGACTGGATCGGCGGTTTCGCGGTGACCACCGGGCATGGCGTCGACGAACTGGCCAAGCGCTACGAGCAGGCCGGCGACGACTACAACGCGATCATGGTCCAGGCCCTGACCGACCGGCTTGCCGAGGCCTTCGCCGAGCGCATGCACGAGCGGGTGCGCAAGGAGTACTGGGGCTACGTGCCCGACGAGACGCTCGACAACAATGCGCTGATCGCCGAGAAATACCAGGGCATCCGTCCCGCGCCGGGCTACCCGGCCTGCCCCGACCATACCGAGAAGGCTACCCTTTTCCGGCTGCTCGAGGCCGAAGCCCGCACCGGACTCCAGCTGACCGAGAACTTCGCCATGTGGCCGGCGGCGGCGGTGTCCGGCTGGTATTTCGCGCATCCCGAGTCGAAGTACTTTGCCACCGGCAAGATTACCCGCGACCAGGTCGAGGCGCTGGCCGATCGCAAGGGTATGGCATTGGGCGAACTGGAACGCTGGCTGTCGCCGGTGCTGAGCTACGACCGCGACTGAGTATGCGGCCGGACCCACGGCGTAGCCAGACTATTCTCAGGCTGGCCGGTGTCGGTCTGGGCGTGGCAGCAATGAGTCTTGTCGACGAGGCGCTGCTCTCGACCACAGCCGTAATGGGGCCTTTCAATCGGCACTTTTAATAACATATAGCTTAACAAACTATGACTATTTATTCTTTCATAGAATAAACGAAACGGAGTATGGTCTCTGCCATAAGGCAAGGATCCCATTTCGCCCTGACTAGCAGGACATTCGGTATGTATCGGTACGACACCTACGACCAGACGCTCGTCGACGAACGCGTCGCCCAGTTCCGCGATCAGATGGACCGCTATCTGGCCGGTCGTCTGGGCGAGGACGAATTTCGCCCGCTGCGACTCCAGAATGGCCTGTACATCCAGCGTCATGCGCCGATGCTACGTATCGCGATTCCCTACGGCATGCTGTCCAGCCACCAGCTGAGGACACTGGCCGGCATCACGCGCCGCTACGACCGTGGCTACGGTCACTTCACGACCCGCCAGAACCTGCAGTTGAACTGGCCGAAGCTCGAGGACGTGCCGCAGATTCTCGCCGAGCTGGCCGAGGTGCAGATGCACGCCATCCAGACCAGCGGCAATTGCATCCGCAATACCACCAGCGACCAGTTCGCGGGCATCGCCAGCGACGAGATCGAGGATCCGCGGCCGTGGTGCGAGCTGATCCGTCAGTGGTCGACGCTGCATCCGGAATTCGCCTACCTGCCGCGCAAGTTCAAGATCGCCGTCACCGGTGCCGACCATGACCGTGCGGCGATTCAGGTCCACGACATCGGTCTGCGGCTGTGGCGCAACGAAGCCAACGAACTGCGCGTGCGGGTGCTCGCCGGCGGCGGCATGGGCCGTACGCCGATGATCGGCGACGTGGTGCGCGAGGACCTGCCCTGGCAGCACCTTTTGACCTATCTGGAAGCCTGCGTACGCGTCTATAACCAGTTCGGCCGTCGCGACAACAAGTTCAAGGCGCGCATCAAGATTCTGGTCAAGGCGCTGGGCATCGAAGAGTACCGCCGGCGCGTCGAGGAAGAGTGGGCGCACATCAAGGATGGCGCCCAGACGCTGACCGAGGCCGCGGTCGCCTCGGCCCGGGCACACTTCCCCGAGCCGCCACGCCGCGCCGTGAGTGAAGCGGCGATCGCCGGCTATGAAACGCTGCGTCGCGACAATCGCGATTTCGCGCGCTTCGTCACCAATAACGTCACCGCTCACGTCGACCCCGGCTACAAGGCGGTGACTTTATCGCTCAAGCGCCGCGAGCATGCGCCGGGCGATGTCACCGCCGGTCAGATGGAAGCGATCGCCGATCTCGCCGAGGCCTTCAGTTTCGGCGAGATGCGCGTCACCCACGAGCAGAATGTGGTGCTTTCCGACGTACCGGTCGACGAGATCGAGGCGCTCTGGCAGCAACTGAGCGAGCTGGGCATGGCCAACCCCACCGTGGGTACGCTCAATGACATCATCTGCTGCCCGGGCGGCGACTACTGCGCGCTGGCCAACGCCGTGTCGATCCCCATTGCCCAGGCAATCCAGGAGCGCTTCGAGGATCTCGACTTTCTCTATGACCTGGGCCCGCTGGATCTCAATATCTCGGGCTGCATGAACGCCTGCGGCCACCATCACGTCGGCAATATCGGCATCCTTGGCGTCGACAAGAAAGGCGAGGAGTACTACCAGATCTCGCTGGGCGGCAATGCCCGCGACGATGCATCGTTGGGCAAGATCCTCGGCCCCTCCTTCTATCGCGAGGATGTGCCCGGGGTGATCGACAAGGTGCTCAAGGTCTACGTCGAGCAACGCCACGACGACGAACGCTTCCTCGATACCTATCGCCGCATCGGCATCAAGCCGTTCAAGGAGCGTGTCTATGCCTGATACCAGTCTGATCAAGCTCGGCCAGCCGGAACGCGATACCTGGGCACTGTCCCGCGACGAGGAGAGCCTGCCCGAGGCGCGTCCGACTATCGTGCCGCTCAGCGTATGGCGCGAGCACCGCGACGACGTCTCGCTGGCGCCCTGGCTGCCCAGCGACACCCAACTCGACGCGCCGCTCTACGACGAGCTGCGCCAGGCGCCGTTGATCGCCGTCGATTTCCCGAGCTTTACCGACGGCCGCGGTTATTCGCTGGCGCGTCTGCTGCGCGAACGCTATGGCTATACGGGCGAGATTCGCGCCATCGGCGACGTGCTGGTCGACCAACTGTTCTACATGACGCGTTGCGGCTTCGATGCCCTGGCGCTGCGCGAGGACCAGCACCTGGACGACGCGCTGCGTGCACTGGGCGCCTTCAGCGTCAGCTATCAGCCCGCTGCCGACCTCAGGGAAGCGCTCTTCGAGCGTCGCTTGCGCGAAGCGACCTGAGCGGGAAGCACCGAACCAGAACGCCGCCCGATGGGCGGCGCTTTTAGTTGGGCATTGTATGAATGGCGCTTTTAGCCGCGCCGTTTCTGCTGACGCTCGCGGTTGCGCGCGCGGGCCCGCTCGGACTTGCGCAGCATTACGTAGGTGGCACCAATCCCGCCGTGGGACGGCACCGCCGAGGCATAAGCCTGAACCTGCTCGAATTGCTGCAACCATTTGGCGACATACGAACGCACCACATTGGCGTGGCTGTCCACCGCCCTGCCGCGACCATGCACGACCAGCAGGCAGCGCAGATCATTGGCGGTGGCGTCTTCGATGAAGCGAAACAGCTCCTGGCGACAATCGCGTAACGGCCGCTTGAGCAGATGCAGCCGCGCTTCGGGGTTGTAGCCACCCTGGCGCAGGCGATCGAGCACCCCGGTCTGAATGCCGTCATGACGGTATTCGATCGGGTCGATCGGCGGCAGCAGGTCGACGAACTCGTCACTCAGGAAGTTGGCCGCCTCAGCTTCGGCCTCGGCGCTGGCCCGCCTTGCCAGTTGCGCCTCACTGGGCGTAGCGGGTTGGGTATCCAGACTGGCCTTGTCGCGCCCCTTGGAAACCGGACGTACCTTACCGGCCATCAATTGCGTGAAATCGCTGTCTTCGTCGAGTTGACGAGGCATGGCTACGCCCTCCGGCCGTTCATCGTAATACTCACTATACCAAAGTCACCCACTGGCCTTAACAAACGCCGCATCAAGCCCCTCGCCGCTACCTGCCAGTCATCGGTGGAGCCCGGATTCCGGCTGGCCATCTTCCTTAAAAATTTCCGAATACACCTCGCTCTGGTTTTGCCGAGATGGTTCGTCGACAATGTGCAATCGTAGCGGTGCGGTATCCTGGCCACCATTGAGTGATTGGTGTTCAAGAAAGCTCCAAGCGCTGCAGTGTTGCCGATTAATTTATGAAAAATAAAACATAAAAATGGGGCTGTTTTCCAAGAAATCTGATTCAGTCAAGATTCCATGTAGGATCTTCGCTGACCGGCCCCACAGAAGTCGCCGTTTTAAATAGGGAGCAGGGCTTTGTCATCACTAAAAACACAATACCAAGTGCATTGGTTGACGGGTCAGTTTTGCGAACATGGCAGTGAATCAATGTATCGCAAGTCCATCAAGACGAGAGTACGACTTGAATCCTGCCTTTCGTTGACTCTGGTCGCCTTGATCTTTGGCATGTTCGCTATTTCAGACTACTCTCTGCTCGGTTTGACCAGAGAGTATTATCTATTGATCACCATGCGTATCGTGGTGGTTAGCCTTTGCATTCTCTTGGCATTGATTATCAGACGCTGGGGCAGCTATTCCCGTAAAGTCTGGTTGCACGCTTTGCCGCTCTGGATACTGGCGACGGGAATCATCTTGATCGTTCCCTTGCGCCCAGGAAGCCTCTCCACTCAGGTAACAGCGGTGGTAGTAGCTACCATGGCTTTCTATCTCCTGATCCCCAATCTGCTGAAGGTGGTGACGTTCGCCAGTCTCTATTTGAACATTGGCTTTCTGGCGTCTGCGGTACTGTTTACGCAGATTGCACCGGAAGAGACACTTCGCATAGCGCTGCTATTGATGATGACTAATATAGTGGGCTTCTGTGCCTTGCTGCGCCTAGAGAGTCTGCAGCGCAAGCAATTTGCGCTGCTTCACGAAGAGCGTGATCAAAATCGCCGGCTGCTCAAGGAAATAGCTCACCGAAAATCACTGGAAGCACAATTGCGCATGGTCGCCGAGCGGGATGCTCTGACGGGGCTCGACAGTCGGAGTCATTTCATCAAGCGGGCCAAGGCACTGTTGCAGCGCGCACGACTGGAAAAAACGCCGTTCAGCCTTTTCATGATCGATGTGGATCATTTCAAGAGCATCAACGATACCTGGGGCCATAGTCACGGAGACTGGGTTCTGACCAAGATCGCGGAGACCTGTGCGCAATCGCTCCGCCCCACGGATATCATAGGCCGTTTCGGTGGTGAAGAGTTCGTGGTAGCCCTGCCGGACACCAGCCCCGACGAGGCACAAGGCGTGGCGGAGCGCTTGAAAAAGCAGGTCGCCGAGTTGCCATTAAAGGAAGGAATGAGTGAGTTGTGGCTGAGCGTCACCATCGGTATTGCCGTAGCGCGCCCTGGCGAGGCCGACCTCGAATCGTTGATCGCACGCGCGGATCAGACGCTTTACGTCGGCAAGCGCGATGGCAGGAACCGGGTCGTGATGTGTCACGAGGGGATGGAGAAAGTATGAGCAACGGCCAAGCGTTGGATCTTTTAGTGCCTCAGCAGTAATGAATCGTTCAAAGACAAGCGGTCGCAGCCCATTGCACGCTATGGCATGATCGGCGGCGTTTTTCATGCCTACAGGAAGCAGCCATGAGATTGTTCAAGCGCCTGCTCGTGGCGCTGGTACTGCTGATCGCCCTGGCCAGCGGCTATCTCTGGGTGGTGTTCGCCAGTCCCTACGGCTACACGCCGCCTGAAAACCTGCCGGCCATCGCCCGTCAGGAGCCGCAGCGAGTCTTCGTGTATGGCACGTTACGCTTCGGCGTCGTGCGCTGGCTAGTCTATGGCCGTTGGGGCGATCCCCGGCCTAGCGTGCTGCCGGGCTATCATCGCGAAGGCCTGGACATCGAGAGACAGCCGGGGGCCGAGGTCGAAGGCTACGTATTGAGCGTCTCCGGCGAGGAGCTGGCCAATCTCGATCGCTATGAGCGGCTCGGTGTGCGTTACAACCGGCATCGACTGACACTGGCCAATGGCCAAGAGGTCTGGGTCTATGCGCGCATTCAATCCTGAGCCAGCACGCATGACGCCGGGAAGGCAAGTTGTGGCAGGCACTTGGCGCACTCTACAATGGATGGCTAATTCGTTGTTTCGGTAAGACTGCGTTTGACGTTCGTGATCCTGTCTCGATACGCACCCGCCCGAAACCAATCTCGCCCTGGTCGATGCCTCCTGAGCGTTCGATTGCAGGTAACTAGGAGCCGTCATGAGCACTTCACGTCCCTACGTGCTGGTCCTCTATTATTCTCGCTTCGGGGCCACCCGCACTCTGGCCGAACAAGTCGTTGCCGGCATCGAGAGTCAGGGCGGGATCGATGCCCGGCTGCGTACGGTACCGGCGGTCTCGGCGGTCAGCGAAGCGGTCGAGCCCGAGATCCCCGCCGAAGGTGCAATCTATGCCACGCTTGATGACCTGCGCGGCTGCACCGGCCTGGCGATCGGCAGCCCTACGCGCTTCGGTAACATGGCCGCGCCACTCAAGTACTTTCTCGACGGAACCAGTGAGCTGTGGCTGAACGGGGCCCTGGTCAACAAACCGGCAACCGCCTTCACCTCCACTGCCAGCCTGCATGGTGGCCAGGAAGCGACGCTGTTGACGATGTTGGTGCCCCTGCTGCATCACGGCATGGTGTATGCCGGCGTACCCTACAGCGAACCGGGGCTTGTGGCGACGACCTCCGGGGGCACCCCGTACGGTACCAGTCACGTCGCCGGTGCCCGCGGCGAGCGCAGCGTCGACGATACCGAGCGGGAGCTGGCCCATGCGCAGGGCAAGCGTATCGCGCGGCTGGCGCTGGCCCTGCAGACGACTCAGGGAAGCCCCGGATGAACGCACTCGAACAGTTCGAGGCGCGCCACGGACTCGAATCGTTGACCCGCAAAGCGCGTCAAGCCGTGTTGATCAGTTTCGTGCTGCTGATTGCGTTACTGCTGATCAGTGGCTGGCAATTGCGCAGCAATAACGGTGTCGAGTGGCTGCCGGTGCTGGTGCGCGCACTGCCGCTGGTGCTCTTCTTGCCTTCGATCCTTACTCGGCGGCCACGCGGGCACGCCTGGCTGGCCTTCGTCAGCCTATTGTATCTCGCCCAGGGGGCGATGCTCACCACGCTACCCGGCCAGGCCTGGTTGGGCTGGCTCGAAGTACTGGCGGCGATGGCGCTGTTCTTTGCCAGCGCGCTGTATGCCCGCTGGCAAAGTCGCCTGCTGCACCAGTGAGGCCCTCCAGTGCGCTGATCCTGGCTATGCTCGCGACGAGTATCGCGAGTACCCTGGCTGGCTGGCCGATGTGGCCGGCGGCGCTGCTAAGCTGGCTGGCCACCCTGCGCCTGGCCGGGCAGCTACCGCGGGCGTCGCGCCATCAGGTACTGTGGCTGGGTGGCGCCGGGGTGCTGATATGGCTGGCGGCGTTGATCCGCGACACGCCCTATGCGCCGCTTCAGGCACTGACCATCAACCAGGCCCTGCTGATGATGTTTGCCGGGGTCAGCTTTCTATCGATGGCGACGCCCACCCTGCCGGCTGACGAGCGCACGCAGGACGGCAGCCTGTGGGGAACATTGTTCGGTGTTCACCTGTTCGGCGCCGTAATCAATCTCTCGGCGCTTTTCCTGTTCGCCGATCGCATGCAGCGTGACGGCAAGCTGAGCCGGCGTCAGGCAATGGTACTCGGCCGGGCATTTCCGGCCGCCGCCGCCTGGTCGCCCTTCTTCGTCGCCATGGGGGTTGCGCTCACCTACGCGCCGGGGCTCGACTTCACGGCACTGCTGCCGTGGGGTGCAGCCTGCGCCGCGCTGCTGCTGAGCCTGGTAGCACTCGATACGCTGCGCGTCCAGGGACCGTTCATCGGCTACCCGCTGAATGCCAGCGCCCTGATCCTCCCCGGTGTTCTGGCAATTACCGTGATGGCGATGCACGGATGGCAACCCGAGATGTCGATCCCGTTGATCATCAGCATCGTCTCGCCCATCGCCGCCTTGCTGCTGGCTCCCCGGCATGAACGGCGTGAGCGGTTGCAACAGCAACTCGACCACGGCCTGTCGCGGCTGGTGCCCCAGTTCGCACTGTTCCTGGCCGCCGGAGTGCTATCCAGCGGCCTGAGCGCGCTGCTCGCCAGCTTCCCCGCGGGGCTGTCACTGCCATTCGTCGACTACGGCCATTGGCAGGCCTGGCTAAGCCTGGGATTCATCGTGGTGGTGGCCTTTGTTGGCATTCACCCGCTGGTCAGCGTAACCACACTCGCGCCCTTGTTGGCGACCTTGGACCCGGATCCGACGCTGCTGGGCATGGTCTTCCTGATGGGCTGGGCACTAGGCACCGGGAGCAGCCCGTTGTCCGGTAGCAATCTGGTGCTATGCGCCCGCTATGGCGTCAACGCTCGGCACATGCTGAGCTGGAACCTGCCTTATGCGGTATTCGGCTGGCTGGCCTGTGGGCTGATCTTTGCGGCTCATGCTCAATGGGGCTGATCGCTTTTACTGCAGTTCTGCTTGTTGCACTGCTTGCTGCAGCAAGGCTTGCAATACTGGCCAGACCACGTCTTTATAACGATCATGAGCCAAGCATTTACGTACAGGCCAGCGATTTATGCCATCGCGCGTGTTTTGCTCGCTTGCCTTGAGTGCGATCGAATCAGCAGCGATGATGAGTGAAACTATCAGGAGAGCGCCATGCACAGGAGAGCGCCATGAATACCGATATCGCCGACGTCAGACGCAATTACGGCGGGGACCATCTCGACGCCAGCAATACCCCCGACGAGCCATTGACGCTGTTCCGGCAGTGGCTCGCCCAGGCGCTCGAGCGCGAAACCGACGACGCCAATGCCATGACCCTGGCGACCGTCGACAGCCAGGGCCTGCCACACGCTCGAATCGTATTGCTCAAGGGCTTCGATGAGCGTGGTTTTGCCTTCTATACCAGCTATCAGAGCCACAAGGGTTCCGAACTGGCCAATGTCCCGCACGCTGCCTTGGTATTCTGGTGGCCGACTACCCAGCGTCAGGTGCGTATCGAGGGGCGCGTGGTTCAGGTCGATGAAAGTGAGTCCGACCAATATTTCAAGAATCGCCCGCGGGCCAGCCAGTTAGGTGCCTGGATATCGCAGCAGGGCGTCGAGATCCCCGGCCGGACGTGGATCGAGGAGCGTAAGGGTCGCTTCGAGCGGCTTTACAACGGCCAGGACGTGGATCGCCCTCCTCACTGGGGCGGCTACCGTGTCATTCCGGAGATCGTTGAGTTCTGGCAGGGCCAGGCCGATCGTCTGCACGATCGGCTGCGCTACCGGCGTCATGATGATAGCTGGACCAAGGTTCGCCTGGCGCCTTGATCGCTGAAAACAGCCAGCCACAAAAGCAGCGCCCGGCCTACTTAGGCCGGGCGCTTTCACGTCAACGAATCTAGCCGATCGAAGGCTTAGCTTTCGCCCTTCCACTCGTTGACGACGTCCTGATGCTCCTCGACCCACTTCTGGGCATTGGCGTAGGGGTCGGCGCCCTCTTCCTGGTTCATCAGCATGACTTCGCCCATCTGCTTCGGCGTCCACTCGAAGTTATCGAGAAGTTTGTAGACTTCCGGCATGTCCTCCTCGAGGCCCTGACGCACGATGGTATGGATCTGCTCGGCGTCGCCATAGACGTTCTTGGGATCGTCAAGATACTTGAGGTCCCAGCGCGAGAACATCCAGTGCGGCGTCCAGGCGGTGACGACGATATCGTCCTTGTTCTGGATGGCGGATTGCAGCGCGGCGGTCATGGTGGCGCCGCTGCCGCTGCGCAGCTTGATGTCACCCTCGAGACCGTATTTGTCGATCACGTCTTCGGTCAGGCCCATCAGGCCAGCGCCGGGATCGATACCGATGATTTTGCCATCGACGAGATCGGCCTTCTCGCCGAGCTCCTCGATGGAGTCGATATCGGTATAGGACGGTACTGCAAGGCCGAGCTTGGTGCCGTCGAGGTTAGTACCCAAGTCGACGATCTTGTCCTTGGTCTGTTCAAGATAGTTCTTGTGAGTTGTCGGCAGCCAGGCCGCAACCATGCCGTCGGCATCGCCGTAAGCCACGGCCTGCCACATCGCCGCCGCCGAGAGTGACGATAATTCAACGTCGTAGCCCATGTCCTCGAGCACCGCGCGAACCACATTAGTGGAGGCGACTTCGGATGACCACTCGACGTAGGCCAGCGTGACGTTACCTTTACCCTCTTCCTGCGCCTGAACGGCACCGCTCACACCGAGACCGGCAACCATCATCAGCGAACCGAAACGCACGGCACGTGACATAGCATTGAACGTTTTCATCACTTTCCCCTTCTTGGTTGAGTGTTTGAGCGCCGCCCAGGATATCCCGGGGGCACCCGCCGGCCCCCATCCAGGGCACCGGCCATGGCGTCTTAGCGCGCCTTCTTGGGTTTGCGGAACGCCTGGGTCAGGCGGTCCAGCAGCATGGCCAGGATGACCACGGCGATGCCGGCCTCGAAGCCGTCGCCCGGACGCAGGCGCTGGATTGCCTTCCAGACCTCGCTGCCCAGACCATCGGCGCCGATCATCGCGGCAATCACGACCATCGACAGAGCCAGCATGATGGTCTGGTTGATCCCCGCCATGATGGTCGGCAGCGACAGCGGCAACTGTACCTTGAACAATTTCTGGCCACGCGTCGAGCCGAAAGCGTCGGCCGCTTCGATAAGCTCCTTGGGTACCTGGCGAATTCCCAGGGTGGTGAAGCGAATCGCCGGCGGCATCGAGAAGATCACCGTGGCGAAGATCGCCGAGACCGAACCAATACCAAAAAACGGAATCGCCGGGATCAGATAGACGAAGGCCGGCATGGTCTGCATGAAGTCGAGTATCGGCATGATCAGGCCATAGAGCCGATCGGACAACGCCCCGAGGATGCCCACCGGCAGCGCGATGACCACGGCGACGAGCGTGGCGAACACCACCAGCGTCAACGACTCGATCATCGGGAACCAGAGCCCCATGTTCCAGATCAGCGCCAGGCCGAGAACGGAACCAATCGCCAGGCGGATGCCCGATACCCGCCAGCAGAGTAGCGCGATGAGCGCCATCAGCGCCCATTCGGGCATCCAGGCCAGGCCATCGTTGATGGCGTTGATTCCGCCCTGAGTGAACCGAGAGATGCCCCGGGTCACGGAAGAGTATTCGGTGGTCAGGTAGTCCAGGCCGCCTTCGATCCAGTCACCAAGCGGTATGCGGGGAATATCGATAGCCATTAGTGTTCTCCAGCTTCAGCCAGTTCCGCCAGCACGGCGCCCTTGACCACCACGCCGAGTAGACGCTGGTCTTCGTCGACCACGGCGATCGGGTAGCTCTTCTCGTTAAACATCGCGAACAGGTTATGCAGCGGTTCATCGGGGCCGACCTTGGGAAAGTCGTTATGAATAAGCTCCTTGATGGACTGGGCACCCTCCTTGGCAGCCCGGTCGGCAGCGTCGGCTTCGACCAGGCCGAGCAACTTGCGCTCACGGGTGGTGACGTAGATCGAGTCCAGGCCGTTCTCGCTGAGCTTGTGCAATATCGTGCGCGGGCCGTCGTCCTCGCGCGCGGTGGCACGCACCGGTCGCATGGCATGGCGCGCGGTGAGGATGCGCGACATGTCGACACCTTCGATGAAGCGAGCCACATAATCGTCGGCGGGGTTGGTCAGAATCTCCTCGGGCGTACCGATCTGCACGATCTCGCCATCCTTCAACAGGATGATGCGATCGCCGATGCTCAGGGCCTCGTCGAGATCGTGGGTGATGAAGATGGTGGTCTTCTTCATGCGGTGCTGCAGTTCGAGCAGTTCCTGCTGCATATCCTTGCGGATCAGCGGATCGAGTGCCGAAAAGGCCTCGTCCATCAGCATCACGGTCGAGTCATTGGCCAGCGCGCGTGCCAGACCGACACGCTGCTGCATGCCCCCGGAGAGCTGGTTGGGCAAGGCATCTTCCCAGCCATCGAGGCCAACCTGCTTGAGTGAATCACGGGCGCGCTGGGTGCGCTCCTGCTTGTCCACGCCACGAATCTCGAGGCCGTATTCGGCGTTCTGCTGCACGGTGCGGTGCGGGAACAGCGCGAAGTTCTGGAACACCATCGAGAAATGGCGACGCCGGCAGTGCAGCAATTCTTTCTCGGATAGCTTGGGTATATTCTCGCCGTCGATGATGATCTCGCCTTCGGTCGGCTCTATGAGGCGATTGAGACAGCGGATCAGCGTCGACTTTCCCGAGCCCGAGAGACCCATGATGACCAGCAATTCGCCCTCGTGGACATCGAAGCTGACATTCGAGAGACCTAGGGTTTGGCCGGTCTGTTCAAGAATTTCACCGCGACTCTTGCCTTTGTCTCGCAATTCCAAGGCCTTCTTCGGCTGATTACCGAAGACCTTGCTCAGGCCGCGCACCTGAATCTTGGTCTGTTGCGTGTCGCTCATCGGCTTTGCCTGTATGTCGTGATCGTTTTGTTTGTTACGAAACGATGCGGCAATGATGTAGCAGAGTCATCACAGTGCCGCATTTTCATAAGCAGGAGTTATAATTCTTGCCGCATCATACAATCTTATTAATATTGCTTCAAATCAGAACAACTGATGATTGATCAACGGTTCAATTTCCCGATGGCCTGCCCCGGGTCCTGAACCGCTCAGTAGGGCTGATTTTCGAGGCGATGACGCTGCCAATCACTGGCGGGTTCGTTGAGCCTGAGCACGGCATCGACGACCTGCTCTTCCATGTTGTAGTGGCTGGTGAAACCGAGCTGCTTCATCAGTGAACGCATCGGGCCATTGTCGACCATGATCTTGCCGACCATTTCCAGGGTGCCGAGCCCGCGGCTGTAACGGATCATCTTTTCCATCAATAGCCGCCCCAGGCCATGGCCATGCATGTCGTCGCGAATGATCACCGAGAATTCGGTGCGAATATTGTCAGGGTCGTTCCAGACCCGCACCACGCCGAGCATCTCCTTGCTGCCATCAGCGCGCTGGTGCTCGGCGATAAAGGCCATCTGGCGGTCATAATTGATCTGGGCCAGCCGCGACAGGTCACGCTTGCTGAGATCAGCCTTGTTATGGAAGTAGCGAAAACGGATGCTCTCTTCGGAAAGCTGAGCGTGAAAGGCCGAGATCAGTGGTGCATCCTCGCCACGAATCGGGCGAATCTCGACACGCATACCGTCGTTCAGCTCGACCCACTCACGCAGTTCCTCGGGGTAAGGCATGATGGCGTGACGAGCCGGGTCGCCGAGATCCATCGCGAAATCGACGGCCACCAGCCCCTCGCTGTTGAGCAGCAGCGGATTGAGCTCCAGTCCCTTGAGCTCGGGTAGGTCCGAGGCCATCTGGGAAAGCTTGACCAGCAATTGTCCGAGCCGCTCCATATCCCGCTGCGGATCGCGCGAATGCTCGCCGATCAGTTTCGCCGCGTGGGTTCGCCCGATCAGCTCGTTGGCCAGAGTCATGTTCAAGGGTGGCAAGGCGACCTGCCGATCGGCCAGTACATTGACCTTGTAGCCGCCGATACCGAACACGATCACCGGGCCGAAGATCGGGTCGCGAGTGATGCCCGCACACAATTGCAGCGAATGCTTGCCACGCTGCATTTCCTGCAGGCAGTAACTGAAGATGCGGCTGTCAGGAAACTTCTCCTCGACCTTGGCGCCGAGACGGCGAACGCCCTCGGCGACCTCCTCGGGGGTCTGCAAATCCTGCAGCAATCCGGCCGAGAGTTTGTGCGGGTGCTGGCGGTAGCGAAACGGCAGGCAATTGTGTTCGTGGACGATCTTGAGCGCCATGCGCCCCGAGAAGGTGCTGGCCGCCTCGGCGGCCTGTTGCGGGGTAAACACATAACGGCTCGGCGCCGCCGGAATGCCATAGGCAGCCAGCACCTGGGCGGCCTCGTCGTGGGTCAACCGGTCGCGTTGGCGCGCCTTGGCCTCGCCGATCAACCGATGGCAGCGTTCGCGAATCGCCGCGGTGGTGGTAAACGGCAGGCTCGGCGGCGTTTCCTGCAACTGCGCCTGGACCCGCTGATAATCCACCATGTGCATGAAAGCCTTGACCGCCTTCTCGGGCGATATATAGGTAGGAATCCCGGCCAGGTTGCATTCGTGACGGGCCGATAGCGCCTCCTCCAATCCCATCCAACTGGTCAGCAAATTACGCTTGAAGCGCCGCCGGTTGGCGACGACCGCCTGGGCGGTTGCCCGCGACGGCGCCAGTCGGGTCGGCGCGTGAACCACCAGCACGGCATCGGTATTGGGATCGGCAGCGACGATCTCTAGCGCTTCGACGAAACGCTCGGGTGTGGCGTTACCACCCAGGTCGACCGGATTACGCCCCGGCAGGCTGATGTCGAATTCGCCCTCGGTCAGCGCCTGGCGGGTCTGTTCGGAAAATTCCGCCAGTCGTCCGCCGGCGCTGATCAGCTTGTCGATCGCCAGCAAGGCCGGTCCCAGGCCATTGGCGACGATCGCCAGGCGATCTCCACGCAGCGGCTTCATGCGTGACAGTGTCTCCAGCGCATCAAACAATTCGTCGGAGTCGTCGACCCGGACCACCCCGGCACGAGCCAGTGCGGCATCAATGATTACGTCGCGGTTGGCTACCCCGGGGGTTGGCGGCGCACCCGACAAATCAGAGCCCGGCGTGCGGCCACTCTTGATGGCCAGCACCAGGCGATTGCGCGATGATTCGCGCAGCGCGGTCATGAAGTGCTGGGCGTCGTTGATGCGCTCCAGATGCAACAGCATCGCCTGGCAGGGCGAGTATTGATTGATGTAGTCGATCAGGTCGGCCAGCATCACATCGACGCTGTCGCCCAGCGTGACGAGATGGGAGAAGCCGATGCCGCGCCCGGCGGCCCAGTCGATCATGGCATTGCCGAGCATTCCCGACTGGCCGAGATAGGCGACACGCCCGGCCTTCACCGGCTGACTGGCGTAGGTGGCGTTAAGGTGCTTTCCCGGGACGATCATGCCCAGGCATTCCGGTCCCAGCACACGGATCCCCGAGCGCCGCGCCGAGGCCAGCATGCGCTCACGAATCGAGCCGCCGTCGCCGCTTCGGTCATCGAGATGCGCACCACCCGAGAGCACCATGGCCGCACGTACACCGAAGCGCCCGAGCTGCTCGATGAGCCGGGGCAGGCTCGCCACCGGTGAGCAAACAACCGCCAGGTCGGGAACTTCGGGGAGATCCTGGACGCGCCTGACACATGGCTTGTCGTGGACACTGGCGTAGCCCTTGGGATTGACGGCCCAGATGTTGCCCGGAAAGCCACTGTCGATCAGATTGCGGATCACCAGCCCGCCCATCGAATGAGTCTTTTCCGAGGCACCTATGACCGCGAGGGTCTTTGGCTCGAAGAAATACCGCAAAAACCGCGTGCTCACGCTACTCTCCCCTTGCCTCGACGATATTCACTGTGTACGACTTAAGGACAGTGTCATGCAAGCCTTGCCGCCGTTTATTGTGACCAGCTGCCGGCCGGAGACCCGATATGATCACTGCCCTTATCAGTCACCCCCATTGTGATCGCCACCATATGGGGCCGGAGCATCCGGAGAATCCCAAGCGGCTGGAAATCATCCGTGCCCATATGGCGCTTGCCGGGGTGCTCCAGCAGACCATGCAGGCCGACGCCAAGCGGGCGACCGACGAGCAACTGGTACGCATCCATCCGGCCCGCCATCTCATGGCGCTCGAGCGCTGCGTCCCGGAACATGGGCTGACCAATCTCGACAACGACACGTTCATGAATCCGGACACCCTCGAGGCCGCGCGCTTCGCCGCCGGCGCGGTCATAACGGGCATCGACCGGGTTTTTCGGCATCAGGCCGACAACGCATTCTGCGCCGTTCGTCCGCCGGGCCACCACGCCGAAGCCAGCGAGGCCATGGGTTTTTGCTTCTTCAACAACGTTGCCGTCGGTGCCGCCCATGCCCGAGCGCATTATGGCGTGCGGCGTATCGCCATTATCGACTTCGATGTGCATCAATGTAATGGCACGATCGATATTTTTGGCGGCGACCCCGACACGCTGATCTGTACCAGCTATCAGTACCCCTTCTATCCCTGGCGTTACCTGCGGCCCGGGTTCGACAATGTCATCGATACGCCGCTCGACCCCGGCTGCGACAGCTCTACCTTCCGCACGTTGGTCGAACGCGACTGGCTCCCCGCCCTGCAACAGCATCGCCCCGAACTGATTCTGGTCTCGGCCGGCTTCGATGCCCATCGGGAAGATCCGCTGGGTGATGTGTGTCTGGAAGACGACGATTTCCACTGGATTACCGAACGGCTCATGGAGGTCGCGCGCAGCCATGCCGACAGCCGGCTGGTGTCAGTCCTCGAGGGGGGCTATGCACTCGATGCCCTGGGCCGCAGCGCTACCGCTCATGTGCGTGCTCTGCTCGGCCAACCCTACGTGCCCGCCGCAGCGACAAAGTAAGTGCTGTTTCCACGGCTGTGGAAACAGCACCCGACGAACCTGTCGCAATCAGCGTTGCCAGTGCCGTAACAGCGGCGATCGCAGCCACTGTCGTATGCTAGGATGGTGGAAATTAATTTCCGATCGTGAACCGCCAATGGCCACTACCGACCAGGACGCTGCCCTGCAGATCGCCTCCGGACGCAAGCCCTTCGTCGAGCCGCTGCGTCTTGGCAAGCGGCTCAAGGAGATCCGCCTCGCCAATCAATGGACGCTCGAGGAGGTCAGTCAGCGTACCGGGCTGGCACGCTCGACGCTCTCCAAGATCGAGAACAGTCAGCTATCGCCCACCTTCACGGTGGTCCAGAAGTTGATCGGCGGGCTGGGCATCGACTTGCCACAGTTACTGCGTCCGCCCAAGCCGCAAACGACCACCATGGGGCGGCGCGACCTGACGAGAGTCGGCGACGGGCAACGGCATCCAACGCCGACCTACGAGCATGAACTACTCTCCCATCAACTCGCGCAAAAGCGCATGATTCCTTTCAAGACCATCGTCCGGGCGCGCAGCTTCGACGAGTTTCAAGAATGGGTGCGCCACGATGGTGAGGAATTCCTGATCGTGCTCGAGGGCAGCATCCTGCTCTATACCGAGTTCTATGAGCCCGTGGCACTCGAGCAGGGCGACAGCATCTACTTCGATAGTGATATGGGCCACGCCCTGGTCTCGAGCAGCGAAACGGATGCCACGGTGCTGTCTGTCTGTACGCGTGCCGACGCCAGTTGAGTGTATCCCCAAGTCGCCTTGGTGATGGTCGCTTAGCGTGCGCGCTTTCCTAGCGAATGACCTTTGCTATCCTTTCCAGTCCTGTCCAAGCGGAGCGTTTCCCCATGCATGAATTTGACGACGCCACACGCACCGAACTCGAAGCAGCGGCCTTTCGCCGGTTACTGCAGCACCTCGATGCCAACAAGGACGTGCAGAACATCGACCTGATGATTCTGGCCGACTTCTGCCGCAACTGCCTGTCGAAATGGCTGGTTGCCGCCGCCGACGAGCGTGGTACCGAGCTTGACTACGAGGCGGCCCGCGAGTACGTCTACGGCATGCCCTACAGCGAGTGGAAGACCCACTATCAGGCACCAGCCTCCCCCGAACAGCTCGCCGCCCTGGAGGCCCGTCAGCAGCGCAAGGAAAACGCATGAGTGATGAGCGCGAAGGTTTCGTGCCGCTCGGCGTGGCGGTACTGACGATTTCGGATACCCGCGATGAGTCGACGGATCGCTCCGGACAGACGCTCGTGCAATGTCTCGACGAAGCCGGCCATCAACTGGTCGACAAGCGGATCGTCGTCGATGACGTCTACCGGATTCGCGCCGTGGTCGCCGAATGGATCGCCGATTCCGCGGTCCAGGCGATCCTGACCACCGGCGGGACTGGTTTCACCGGGCGCGATTCTACCCCCGAGGCGGTCTCGGTGTTGCTCGACAAGCGCATCGAGGGTTTCGGCGAGCTTTTCCGCCATCTGTCGTGGCAGGAGATCGGCAGTTCGACTATCCAGAGCCGCTGCCTCGGCGGGCTGGCCAACGCCACGGTGGTATTCTGCCTGCCGGGCTCCACCGGTGCCTGCCGGACCGCCTGGCACGGTATCCTGCGCGAGCAGCTCGACAGCCAGCATCAGCCATGCAACTACGCCAACCTGGTGATTCCTGGACGAGGAACGCATGGCTGACCTGCAGGCCGATTTGCAAGGCGTGGAGGCGGCGCTCGAGGCCCTGCTGGCCGGCGTCTCGCCGCTCCCCGGCGAGCAGCTGCCCGCCGAGGAGGCCGGCGGACGCGTGCTCGCCGAACCGGTGATGGCCGCGCGCGATGTGCCGCCTGCCGATAACAGCGCGATGGACGGTTACGCCCTGCGCGCCGCCGATGCCGGCACACTACTGCCGATCAGCCAGCGCATTGCCGCCGGTAGCGCCGCGGCGCCGTTGGCGCCGCGCAGCTGCGCGCGGATCTTCACCGGGGGCGAGATCCCGCCGGGCGCCGACTGCGTGGTGATGCAGGAAAAGGTCGAGCTGAGCGAGAATGGCGCACTGATACCGGCCGGCGTGCCCCGCGGCGAAAACGTGCGTCGCCGTGGCCGCGACGTCGCCGCGGGCAGCACCCTCTTGCCCGCCGGGACGCGCCTCGAAGGTGCGGCTCTGGGGCACATTGCCGGCCAGGGTATCGTTTCAGTCCATGTTCGCCGCCGCCCGCGCATCGCCTTGCTGACCACGGGCGATGAACTGGTCGAACCCGGACAGCCACTCAAGCCAGGGCAGATCTACAACAGCAACCGGCCGATGCTGACGCGCCTGCTCGAGCGCTTCGGTGCCGACGTCGTTTACACGGCCACCCTGCCGGATGATTTCGCCACGACCTGTCGCCTACTGAGCGAGGCGGCACAACGGGCCGACGTGGTCGTCTCCTGCGGCGGGGTGAGTGTCGGCGAAGAGGATCACGTCAAGGCGGCGCTCGAACGCCTCGGCAGGCTCGACATATGGCGCCTGGCAATGCGCCCAGGCAAGCCATTGGCACTGGGTCGCTTGCCCCATGCCGATGGCGAGACCCGGTTCGTCGGCCTGCCCGGCAATCCGGTCTCGAGTTTCGTCGGCGCCTGGCTCTACCTGCGACCGCTGATCGGCGCGCTGCTGGATTGCGGCGCGCTCGCTGCGCTGCCCCGGCTGCCTGCCCGTGCAGGGTTCTCGACCCGCACCCAGGCACGGCGTCACTTCATGCGGGTGACGCTCGAGTTCGACGCTAGAGGAATCGTCGCGCAGGCCTTCGCCGATCAGAACTCGGCAGTATTGTCATCCTGCATCGTTGCCGACGCCCTCGCCGACATTCCGGCTCACAGCGCTATCAACGAGGGCGATTCCATCAGCTGCCTGTGGCTGACAGAGGGGTAACTATATTTAGGGGGTAACTATATTTAGCGCGTGATGGCTCCGTTTAGCCCGTGCTGGCTTCGCGCGTGATAGCCAGCTCGCTATTGAGCGCAGGCCATAACGAGTAAAAATCCCGCTCCAGGGCTGCGTAGTCGGCCTCAATCCAGGGTACTAGCTCAGCGAGACGATTGGGGCCCTGCAAGCGCCGCCCCAGGTTGGCGATCGCCGAACAGGTGAAGTCGAGATCGGCATAACGCGACAGCCAGTCCTGCTCGATCAGCACCGGCACCATTGTTGCCAGACGGGCCGGTGCTCCGCGCACCGCCAGCTCCCGGTAGCAGCGATCGACCAGCGCTGGGTCGAGATGGTCACGGGAGACGAAGTGATCCCACACCATGTCCAGCGCGATGCCCGCATAACGGCGTCCGGTGCTCGGTGCCCGCGAGCGGGCCTCGAGCACCACGCGGTGCTGGTCCACCCAGGCGTCGACCCGACGATGATGGCGTATCCCAGCCGCAGTGGCCGGGCTCCAGTCGCCGAGATCGGCGCCCTTGACGCCATCGGCGATCAGGTTGCCATACAGGAACTCATCCGTGCCGCCGCGGGCCAACCAGCCATGTGCGAGAAAATTCACGGGCGTCGCCTTACAGGCAGTTGGTGGGCTTGGGCAGCCCCGCCAACCGCGCGGCGACCTTAGCCGGGCTGTCGGGGAAAAGGCGCATCAAGTGGATCGAACGTCCCTTGTCGGACCCCAGCCGCTGGCCGACCGCCTTGACCAGGGGGCGCATCGCCGGGGCCATTTCATAACGCTGATAGAAGTCGCGCAGAATCTCGATCACTTGCCAATGCTCGTCGCTCAACTCACGGCCCTCTTCGGTGGCCAGTGCCTCGGCGACGGCAGGCGACCAGTCGTCGAGATCGATGAGATAGCCTTCGGGGTCCAGGGCGATTCGCTGCTGATCGATTTCCAGATAGCGTGCGGGATACGTACTGACCATTAGAACCAGCTCACTGTGCGTTGGGTTTCTTCCGTCAGCATGACGAAGCCTCGCATATCCAGCACTGTTACCCATTCAGCGCAGTCTTCACTCAAGCCCCGCGAGGCGAGGTCATCAGCCAACGCGAAGCAGCGTCCTTTCAGCGGCGAAAAAAGCCCCGCCTGAGGGCCCACTGCGCCATAGACGCCCGCCTCTATCAACAGCAGCCGGTCATCCGGCCCCATCGCGCGCAACACATCGTGGGCCACACAGTTCGAAGAGGGGGAGCGGTTAAGCAGATGCAGGAGCATGACCAGATAGATCCTCGCTGGACGATATCAGAAGTTGAAGACCGCCGCGCTTGTTGCCAGCAGATCGTGCAAGGCGCCACCCGATACCCGGGACGCCGGCCAGTTGAGCTGCTCCACGGTGAGTCCCCGCCGGGTCAGCGACTCGGCGTCGACGCGGATATCCTCGATGTCGTACATGGCCAGCATGTCGAGCGTGGTATGGCTGCCCTTCTGGCCGAGCGGCCCGGCCTGCTGGCCACTGCGCAGCGCCTCGACACCATCGCCGAGAAACAGCAGAGTCACTGCCTGACCGAGGGCCGCGGCCACCAGCGCAACGTCAAGCCCTTCGCGCAGCCAGCTGCTGTCGTGGGGGGCGTGGCGCAGTATCACCAGTATCTGTTGCGGTCTATCCATGTAATCTCCGCATCAGGGTGAAAACGTCACCAGGCGATCATGAGTCAGGCTGGCCTCCACCAACTGGCCCAGTCCGGTAAGCTCGAAAGGCGGCTCGACATTATAGGCCGGCTTGCCATGGCGCCGCGCCTCTCGCTCGTCGGCCATGCCCCGCCGCAAGGCCGCAGCCACGCACACCAGTAGCTCGGTGCCCTGAGCATCGGCCAAGCGCCGCCAGGCATCACCCAGGTGCGGCTCATCCTGCGGCGGCGCGCTCAACAGTGAGGCATTGTAGACACCGTCATGATAGAAGAACACGGTCTCCAGTCGGTGGCCGTTATCGACTAAGGCATGAGCGAAACGCAGCGCCGAGTGTGCCGCCTGATGGGAATAAGGGCCGCCCATGACAACCAGACCGTAACGCATCTTGCTCCCCTTTAAAATCAATGCTTATTGTCGTTTACACCGCCCGACGAAGGCAATGGCCGCCTGCGCGCGAGCGCTCCGCACGGCCAGTAAATACAAAAGCCCCCGCCGGGCTTACCCGGCGGGGGCTTGCTATTACGCCACCGGCTGTTAATCGTTATTCATGACACCCAGAATCGACAGCAGGCTGAGGAACAGGTTGTAGATCGACACATAAAGCGTCACGGTCGCCAGAATGTAGTTGGTCTCACCGGCGCGATGGACGATCTCGCTGGTCTGATAGAGGATGACCGCCGAAGAGAACAGCACGAAGCCGGCGGATACCGCCAATGCCAGGGCACCAATATTGAAGATCATCGCCACGACCATGGCCAGGATCAGCACGATGGCGCCGGCCATCAGGAAGTTGCTGAGAAAGCCGAAATCCTTGCGCGTGATCAGTGCCACGGCTGACAGACCCACGAAAGTTGCCCCGGTCATGGCGAGCGCCGTCATGACCAACTGACCGCCGTTGGGGATCGACAAATAGAGATTGATCACCGGCCCGAGGGTAAAGCCCATGAAGCCGGTGAAGGCGAAGGTAGCCAGCAGGCCCGCCGCCGAATCGGCAGTCTTGTGCACCAGAAACATCAGGCCATAGGCGCCGATGAAGAAGATCAGGATGTTCATCTGACCGACGCCCATGGCGACGGCTACGCTGGCGGTTACTGCCGAGAACAGCAGTGTCATTGCCAGCAACATGTAGGTGTTACGCAGTACCTTGTTGGTCGCCAACGCCGACGTGCGACGGTCGCTGACCTGCGATGACTGATAGGCCATGATTTCAGGCTCCTGTCGTTAAAGGGAACGAGTGTTGAAGGGGAACTATGAGTATGACCTAGCATGCCGCCTGAGGGTTCCCCACGCAAGCGGCAACAACGCGATTTCGGAGGCTTACGCAGTTTGCTGGCTTATGTTTTGCTTGGAAATTGAGAGGCACTCTCGTGCAATGCTTCGACATGCAAGGCCTGGGTGCTGAACGCCCCCAGGTCAATGTACCTGACATTCCCCAGGTTGGTCGGCTCGGCCAGAATGGTGTGGCCAACCACCACGGCATCGATGTTGGCAATGCGCGCTTCATAGCGAGAAGCGATACGCCGACGGGCCCAGGTCAGCTGTTGTTTCAATGCTTGGCCCTGGCGTTGTATCGCCAGCCAGTCGTCCGGCGGTTCGGCGTGGACGATCCCGACCCGGGCGTCAGCGAGCGCCACCTCGATGGCGAAAGGCATCCGAGATAGCGCCTTTTCCAGCAATTCAGCCAGTTCGCCAGGCTGCTCACTCAAGGCCCAGCCCCCACCATTCGCAATCCACAGCGCCCAATCGCCACTTTGCAGGGCCTGAGCGGCAAGCTCTTCATGGTTGCCGCGTACCGCGTGGAACCACGGCTCGAAAACCAGTTCCAGGCAAGCCCGCGAGTCGCGGCCTCGATCGATCAGGTCGCCAACGCAGAATAGCCGATCATGCGTGGCATCAAACCCCTTGCGCGCGAGTGCCGCTTGGAGCAGATCGTAACAGCCGTGAATATCGCCTACGACGTAATCCGTGCCCATTCGATTGATGGCAAAACGTTGGAGCATCTCGCTCATAGGCTCGCTCCTCGAAGTACATTCTGAATAATGACTGGCCGATTCAGACAAGTACGATGCATACGATAAGCCCCGGCATGGCCGGGGCTTGAATATTGCTGATCTAACAGGATGACCAGGCTCAGGCTTTTTTATCGCCCTGCAGATTGAGGCGCAATACAACTCCAGAATCCTGACGTACGTTTGCGACTTCCAAGGCATGGGTGGTCATATCCGCTTCGAGCCGGCTCAATGCGTCGGAATCGCTGCATAGCCAGCAGCTGGTTTTCAGAGAGATCACGCTGCCCGATGTAATCCTTGCCAGCCTTACGTAGCGCGGTGCCCATTTCACCCGCGACTATCTCGTGGAATGCCGCTTCGTCCTCGCTTGCGTTCAGGATCGTGATTTCCATGTCATGCTCCTGTTGCCTCGTTTAGCCTTGCTGCACTGCCACTACCGCTCAGGACGCCGTCAATCCACTGTGGCTGACGCGTGCCTCGTAGTGTGCCGGAACGTCACCGACCTGCGGATGATAGCGCGGATCGGTGACTTCCAGGCGCTGCTCTTCCTGATCGCCACGATACACGATGGTATCGCCCTTGGTCAGTTCATGCAGCGCCTCGACGATCACGGTGTTGCCTTCAACTGTGCCTTGTAAAGGCCCCAAGCGCTCGCCCGAAGCCTTTTCGATGAGCAGAGTGTCATTATGTGCGGACTCAGTCTGCATCTAGCCTCTCCTTGTCCTGATCGCTTCCTTTACGGCCCGGTAAGATGCTTATAGCTTGCCGTAGAAATCATCAACCTCTTTCTTGGCCTCTTCGCGCGCCATACCGTGGCGCTCCTGCAGAACGCCGATCAAGCGTTCATACTCGCCATCAACGGTATCCAGATCATCATCGGTCAGCTTGCCCCAACGCTTCTTGGCTTCGCCCTTGACCTGTTTCCAGTTGCCTTTTACCTGATCATTATTCATCTGTCTCTCCTTGCCTGGTTGCTTCCATGCAAGCGCCTCTTGGCGCTTGCCATTAACCGTAGCAGTCACTCTGGGCATAGCCCAACATCTTTTCTGCAAGCAGCCCGCACGCCCCTCTGGGCTGGCCCCCTCTATCGTTTGTCTGTAAGGCTTTGTATTGATTGCAACCTGGGAGTTGACGGCTGAGAAAATAATGGTAATATACGCCTCCGTAAGCCGGAGGGATGGCAGAGCGGTTGAATGCACCGGTCTTGAAAACCGGCGAAGGTTTATAGCCTTCCCAGGGTTCGAATCCCTGTCCCTCCGCCACCCCGCTTTCAAGGGCATGTTTTCGAGTCTTTTCAAGGGCTTAGAGGACATGCCCTTTCGCTTATTTACCACATGTGTTTACCACATCCTCTCGTACTTCTTACCTGTGCCCGGAACTCATATGACAAGAATAGCTGCCACTCTACTCGCCATCATCACGCTTGCGGGTTGCGTTGCTCAGCGTTCTCCGACAAGCGCTGCACCGACAGTCACAGTCAAGGAGTTCAACGCCCCAACGAACGTGGAGCTAGAGGCAAGCACAGGTGACTCGATCTTCATGGAAGGTAGCTACATTGAAGGTGAGTACATAGAAGTGTCCCAGTCCGTAGACATCATGATTCCTGGTTCAATGATGATCCCTTTCCCGGTTCACGTCGCGCAGGGACGGCTGGAGCTTTCCGGTATCCATGGTGGCTGGAAGTATTTCTGCGGTGACCTCTCCACATCAGCAGCTTCTTTCCCCGGCCTAGGAAGTGTCGTGAGCCCTGGCGATTGCATCGGCATCAGAGTTCCTGTCAATGGTGGTGCTCCCGAATGGGTGGTAGACAACTCCAACCATAACGGCACCCAGACGATTTGGTCTCGACAGATCGACTCTTCGGAAGCCTCGGAGTATCAACCCCAGAAGAGCGCGACTCCCTTTGATGTTCGCCAGCTCACTCGGGTCACGTTCGATGGCTACTATGGAGACCAGCTCCACTTCACGCTGAAGAAGGAAGGCAGCGAGCGCGATACCCGAGACTTCGTCTTCGACTTCACAGGAGAACCGACAGTTGTGGGCTTTCAGGGCAAACGACTAGAGGTCTTACAAGCTAGCAATGTGGGCATTACATATCGCTGGAAGAAACTATAGTCATTCCACGCATTTCTCGGAGCTTCAACCTAGCCCAGAGACACGCTGTATTCCTGCGCATCCGAAAACAAAAATACACCTACCCACTAGTTAACGTGGTGGCTGTACGACAGGCCCGCTTAACTGATGCCGGTGAGATCCCGAATCGCTCGGCTGTAGCCTTGATGCTGGCGCTGTTCTCCTGACGCCACTGAGCCACCTCGCCATCGTTGATCGTCTTCTCCCGTCCGAGGTTGCGCCCCTCGTTTCGAGCCCGCTTGATGCCCGCTGTCTGCCGCTCCTTGATGTTCGAGCGTTCGAGTTCTGCCATGGCTGACAGCATCGTGAGCATGGCCTTGCCCATCGGTGACGCCAGATCGAAGCCCTCCCGCACAGACATGACCGAGACTCCTTGCTGCTGGAGCAGTTCGACCGTCTCAAGCACGTCGATGGTGTTGCGTCCCAAGCGGTCGATGGCATACACGATCAGAGTGTCGCCGCCCCTGACATAGTTGAGCAAAGCAGCCATGCCCTTGCGATCCTTGGCCTTCACTGCGCCCGAGGTGGCTTCGTCGCTGAACCATTGGTCGACCTTGTGCTTGCCCTCGATGGTGGCTCGCTGGGTATCGATGGTCTGATCACTGGTGCTGACGCGGGCATAGGCGATGGTGGACATGGCCGGTCCTCCCTTGGCTCATTGAGTGTGGCTCACAATGTAAGGCATGGCTCAATGGATTTCAACAGCAATGATCCAGCCCGTGACCTACCACCTGAGCATGGCCCACAAGGTGTACCTTTTGATCCAGCCAGTAAGGAGCAGAGCAGGTCACCTCCACAAGTTGTGGAAGTGAGGCTGGCGCTGGGCTGACCGTCAAGGACGACGATCCAGGTAGCGGTGAGGCTGTAGGAGTCCCGGTGAGGGTGTTGAAGCTGTTTCTTCGACGGGGTAACGGGGAAGCTGTGCCGCACATATACATATAATGCCGGTTCAGATATGCGCCATGAAATAAGGCCGGAGTCCCAGCAGATAGGAGTCCCGGCAGGAGTCCCGTTCCTCTCGCTCACTGCCACCTGTACGGAGTCAAAGACGCGCCCGGTAGGAGTCCCGCCGGAGTCCCGTTCCTTCCGCTCACTGTGACCTGTACGGAGTCAACGAAGTGGGCTTGATCTGATCCATTCCCGCCTCCCCAAGGCGACGGCGTGACACTGGGCCAACTCCGAGAATCCTCGGTAATGGACGACGAACCCGCCGCCTCATGGGAGCCTGAGCGTGAAATCGCAGGGGCAATGCCTTGCCAGTCGCTCAGATTGTGCGAGAGAACGCGGTGCGGGAGCCGGTAGGTGAACTGATGGGCTGGCGCTGGTAATCCTGACAGCCTATGCCATGGCACACCTTCACCTGTGCCAAAAGTGGACCCAGGGAAGTCATACCCCAAGAGCCCCGCCCGTTCCCCTATGCCA
>CAVZBU010000005.1:0-282964 GCA_963773565.1 uncultured Gammaproteobacteria bacterium
TACGAAGATGGTTAAAATCTAGATACTCTCATCTTGGTTTCCATGGCGCTAGACAGGCGATGAAGAGCTTTCGCGCCAAGCAAATAGGGATGGCTGGGTGGGAAACAAGCTTCCTTCCGTTTCACAAGCTGTCTGGCTTGAACCGAGAGCGGGCTGTCTGTGCTTGGTAGTGTGCCTGCTGTGCCCCACTATGATAGGTATCGTTGAGGGGACTCCCTGCTGCCGCCTGAAGGTTCGACTCAGGGACGATCGTCCACCAGCATTTATTGTTTCCCTGGTCGCCGTTATGCCAACGGTAGCCACGGTCCTTGAGTGCGTCCTTCACTTCGAAAGGAGCACCAAATGCTCGTACGATCAAGAGAACGTTTTTTGACGGGCACTTGCCAGCAGAAGTGAGAAAGATTTTGGCTGGCAATGCAGCAACCAAGCAGTTGCTAGGCAGTCCACCTCGGCTCTGTGCCCTTGGTAAAAATACCCCTGTCTTGAGGAGTAGGTATTCTAGCTTGCGTGCTTCGTAGCCTAAGCTTTTCCAATCCACCTCGCTCAGACTACAAGCCCAGATCTGTTTGTCGCAGGCGGGGAAGCGTGTTTCCATGAACCCCCTATCGAACTGGGCATTATGTGCGATCACCAAGGGATCCCCCTGTAGCATCATGGCGAGCCATGCGTCGTCGATGTGCTGCCCTGCTACGTCTTGGTCAGTGATGCCGGTGATGCTGGTAATAACTTCGGGAATGGGGGTGCCTGCGGTCTTCGAACTGTGAATGGGATTCCCAGAATCGAGGTGATACGTTCTGCCGAGGGACTGCAAGGTCCCCCGTACTAGCCCTAACTCGATGATCTTGTCCGACAAGGGATCAAGTCCCGTCGTCTCGACATCCACAATGACCAAGGGACGTTCATCCCCGACCGGCGGGCTAAGCTCAATCGGGAGTTGGGTATTTGGGCGTGAGATAGGAATGCGTTGGAGTAGTCGGTAGTCCTCTGGCAGCCGCTAATATTGGGGATTACTTCTAGAGGGAAAGAAGAAGGCGAACTCATGAGGGTATCTCCATAGGAAGCGGGAAAATGAAAATGCGCATCCTTTGTAGGATACGTCACCAGTAGGCAGCTTTCCCTTATCAGTCGTAGGTGGATTAACAGCTGCTAATGCATGGTTCCAGATGCAACCGCTGAGGGGTAGCTTTGGTGGGGTGCTCACATGATCATTTGCTAAAGGTTGTGAAGCCAGGGAAGAGACGCTAGGCTTCAAACGATGACACGATTAGGTGTCAAACTTTAGATGGTTTTGGTTTTATGCTTCGTGCGTATGTAGTGGTTCAATGATTCCGGACACCAATGTAGGTGGTAAGATCGCCACCATAAACGAGGTGTCTGATGACCAGAAAGCGACGTTCTTTTTCTCCTGAATTCAAACAGGAAGCAGCTAGCCTGGTGCTGGATCAAGGTTACACAATTCCGCAGGCCAGTCTGTCCCTGGGAGTTGGTGAAACCGCTGTTCGACGCTGGGTTAACCAGCTGGCCGAGGAGCGCGACGGTGTCACTCCCAAGGGTAAGGCCTTAACGCCGGAGCAGCGCCGGATTCAGGAATTGGAAGCCCGCTGCAATCGTCTGGAGCGGGAGAAAGAGATATTAAAAAAGGCTACAGCTCTCTTGATGTCGGACGAGATGAATCGTACGCGCTGATAGACCGGTTGGGAGAGCAAGAGTCAATTGAACTGGTCTGCAAAGCGTTTGAAATCAGCCGCTCCAGCTATTACGAGTACCGCCAACGGCGGAGCCACGTGGATGTAGAGCGCCTGGCCCTGAAGGCTCAGGTAAACCGGCTGTTTACCAAGAGCCGGAGCTCTGCCGGCAGCCGGACAATCAACGGCTTGCTCAGCGAGGAAGGCATTGTCATCGGTCGCTTCAAAGTCCGACGTCTGATGAGCGAACTGGGGCTGATCTGTAAGCAGCCCGGCCCCCACGCTTATAAGCAGGCCACCGTTGAGCGGCCGGATATCCCGAATCACCTGGGCCGTGAGTTTGAGGTGAATCAGCCCAACCAGGTCTGGTGTGGGGACATTACCTACATCTGGAGTGGGCAGAGATGGAGTTATTTGGCTGTGGTGCTGGACCTGTACGCCCGCCGAGTTGTCGGTTGGGCGATGTCCGCCAGCCCGGATGCGGACTTGGTTGTAAAGGCCCTGGATCACGCCTGGGAACAGCGTGGTCGGCCCGAGAAGGTCATGTTCCATTCGGATCAGGGAAGTCAGTACGCCAGCCGTAAGTTCCGTCAGAGGCTCTGGCGTTATCGAATGACCCAGAGCATGAGCCGGCGTGGCAACTGTTGGGACAACGCACCGATGGAGAGGTTGTTCAGGAGTCTGAAAACGGAATGGATACCGGTGCTGGGGTATCGAAACCTGTCCGATGCCCAGAGAGATGTGGGGAGCTACTTGATGGACTACTACAACCGCCAGCGACCTCACGCATTCAACGGCGGCATCTCGCCTAATGCCGCCGAGGAAAACCTTAAAATACTGTCCGGGATTAGAGTGCCTTTCAAAACCTTGAAAGCGGCTCCAGCCATTTCTAGATTTGGGGCATGGCTAAGAAGATCGTATCCGATGAACTCTGGTCCATCGTCGAGCCGCTACTGCCTCCGCCTCAGCCCAAGCCGCGTGGCGGCCGGCCTCCCGTTTCCAATCGTGCAGCCCTGACAGGCATCCTGTTCGTCCTGCGCTCGGGTATCCCTTGGGAGATGCTCCCTCAAGAGATGGGCTGCGGTTCGGGCGTGACCTGTTGGCGGCGCCTGCGTGACTGGCATGAAGCGGGTGTCTGGGAACGCTTGTATCAGACGTTGCTCGAACACTTGCAGCATGCGGATCAGCTGGATTGGGAGCGAGCCTGTATGGATAGTGCCTCCCTACCGGCAAAAAAGGGGGCTCAGCGATCGGCCCCAACCCGACAGACCGAGGAAGGCCCGGCACCAAACGGCACCTCCTGACCGATCGTCACGGCGTCCCGTTGGCTGTCCTGCTCTCGGGAGCCAACATGAACGATAGTGTGCCATTGGCAGCTCTGCTCGACAGCGTTCCATCGGTTTCGTCGGGTCGGCCGGGGCGGCCTCGCCGTCGCCCCGACAAACTCCATGCGGACAAGGCATACGATCATCGACGTTGCCGCCGAGCGTGCCGAAGGCGTGGCATTCAGCCCCGCATTGCTCGTCGAGGTGTAGAGGATAGTCAGCGGCTCGGGTGCCATCGCTGGGTTGTCGAACGAACCTTTGCCTGGCTGGGCCGGATGAGGCGACTCACCACTCGCTATGAACGGCGAGTCGATATCCATTATGCCTTTACGCTGCTGGGCTGCTCTCTGGTCTGTCTGAACAAGCTCCAAGGCAGGTTTTGAAAGGCACTCTTAGGTGACCACTACAGTAAGCAATTGAAAACCCGCCGATAGCGATAGCGTGTCGGTTCGAGTCCGATCGCTGGGCCGGTTCCAAGGGACTCTAGCGTTCGCACTTTTTCCTGAGGTGCTTGCCGAGCTGATACCTCGTCCAACCTTGACCAACTTTCGCCTGGTCAAGCCGAGCTTTATACCATGATGGTTTACTGCCTCGATGATCGTTCCAAGGCTAAGCCCTTATCCTGACCCTGCTATCTATGACGGTTTCTCCACGAGGGAGTTTTCCGCTTCGGGCCACATCCACGAAGGTGTGCCGGAATGCGAGAACGACACGCTTGTGGCCGTCTTGGCGCTGGTGTTCTGTGCATTACACCGTTCAGGGGCGAGCAAGGGTAGTGTTACTAAAGCTAGGGGGCGAGCTAGGGGGCGGAGGGGCCAAGAAGGCAAAATTTATCGCGAGATTTTGAGATAATTCGTTGATTTATATGGCGCCCCCATCAGGATTCGAACCTGAGACCTTCCCCTTAGGAGGGGGATGCTCTATCCAGCTGAGCTATAGGGGCTTTACTTCGGGCTTGGCCTGCAGGGGCCTGCTGGACGTGACCGGCCTAGGCGACCGACCGAGGCGCATTATAAGCGCCTGACAGCCCGAGATAAACCTCTGCGACGGGAGGTCTTAGCGCTCAGGCGGGCTGCTCGGGGAGAAGGGCGGTTTTCAAGGGGTAGTCGGGGCATGCGTCGGCATTCAGGTAGCGCTCGGTTAACGCTGCCGCCGACATCGGCTCGCTGAACAGAAAGCCCTGGGCCAGAACGAGCTCAGTCCGTACAGTTTTTTGACCTTTTGTTCAGCGCTTCCTCGGCCGGCGGGTAGAGCCCCGCGAACGGCGAGGCTAGACTGGCGGCTTTCTTGAATGAGAGGCAAACGGTGAGTGCTCGCGACCGCATATTCGATGGCCTGGCCGACAAGTTCGCCGACAGTCTGTATGGCAAGCCGCGCGGCGAGCTGCGCCTGGCGCTGCTCGACGATCTGTTGCCGCGCACCCTGACGCTGTGCGGTCAGCCGGCACTGGATGTCGGCGGCGGGCTGGGCCAGATGAGTGGCTGGCTGGCGCGGCGCGGCCATCCGGTGACGCTGGCCGAACCCTCCGGCGACATGCTCGAGCGGGCGCGCGCCGCGCATGCCGGGCTGTCGATCGATTTCAGACAGCTACCGTTGCAGGCGCTGGGCGAGGCCGTTCCCGGGCCGTGGCCGCTGATCGTCTGTCATGCGGTACTCGAATGGCTCGCCGAGCCGCGCCAGGCGCTGGCGGCGTTGAACCGGCTGCTGGCGCCGGGCGGGCAGCTCTCGCTGATGATCTTCAACCGCGATGCGCTGCGTTTCTCGAACATCGTCAAGGGTAACCTGGAGAAGGCATTGGACGATCGGCTGGCGGGTACCGGCCGGCGCCAACGCTTGACCCCGATCTCGCCGCTGACACATGCCGAGGTCAGTGGCTGGCTCGCCGAAGAGGGGCTGGTCATCGAGCATGTCGCCGGTATTCGGGTCTTTCACGATTACCTGCGCGAACGCGACCCGGACGCCGCGACGCTGGCGCAACTATTCGAGCTCGAGCGACGCTATTGCGATGTCGATCCGCACTGGCGGCTGGGGCGTTACTTGCTGTATCACATTCGCAAACCCGACCGGGCCGTTCAGGCGAATGAAACTCGCGGAGGTGCAAGATGAGCGCGACGACTCCGGTCTGCCAGCTACTCGAACGTCAGGGTGCGGACTATCGCGGTTGGCTGTGGGTGGCGCCGCCGCCCGACCCCTGGCTGACGGCGCAGGCGCCGGGGCCGTTATGGAGCGCCGATCTCACCCTGGTTCGGCAGTGGCGGGGCGTTGGCTTGACGGCCTATGACGCGCTGGACGCCGAGCTCGATACGCCGCCCGGTGCCGTGCTGTTCTGGCCCAAGGCCCATGCGCTGGGCGAATGGTGGCTGCTGGCGCTGTGTCGGCGGTTGCCCGCGGGTACCCCGCTGCAGGTGGTGGGCGAGAATCAGGGCGGCATCAAGCGGGTGCTCAAGGTGCTGGCGGCGCTGGGGCTAGGGTGTCGCAAGCTCGACAGCGCGCGCCGTTGCACGCTGTTCGAGACCCGCGTCGGGCCGGTCGCGCTGGAACCCGATGCGGTGTGGCAACAGTTCGAGGCGGCCGGGCTTACGCTGGCCAGCCACCCCGGCGTATTCGGCCACGGCAAGCTCGACGCCGGCACGCGGTTGTTGCTCGAGCATCTGCCCTTTGAGCTCGGCCGTCACGGCGAGCGCGTGCTCGATGTGGGTTGCGGCGACGGAGTCATCGCCGCGAGCCTGGCGCAACGTGGCGCCGCGGTTACTGCGCTCGATGTCAGCGCCTTCGCCGTGGAGGCGACCCGGCGCACGCTGGCGCTCAATGGCCTGGCCGCCGATACCCCGGAGGGTACGGTGATCCAGAGCGACGTCTACGACGGCCTGGCCGATGGGGAGCGCTTCGCCGCGATCGTCAGCAATCCCCCGTTTCATCAGGGGCGGGCGATCGATTATGGCCCGGCGGCGCGATTGATCGCCGAAGCACCCGCGCGGCTAGAACGCGGCGGCAGCCTGCTGCTGGTGGCCAATGCCTTCCTGCCGTACCCCGACCGTCTCGAGGCGGCTTTCGGGCGCTTCTCGATTCTCGCCGACGACCGGCGCTTCCGGGTCTATCGGGCGATAAGCCGCTGACTCGCTCGCTCAGCGTTGCGGGTCGCGATAATCGATCGCGGTGACGATGTAGCTCGTCTCGCCGCCCGGCGCGGCGACCGTGACCTCGTCGTCCAGCGCCTTGCCGAGCAGCGCGCGGGCCAGCGGCGCGTCGACGCTGATCCAGCGCTTGGCGGTATCGGTCTCGTCGTGGCCGACGATGCGGATCGCCAGTTCGTCGCCATCCTCGTCTTCCAGGGTGACGAAGGCGCCGAAATACACGCGGCCGGTATCCGCCGGCAGGCGGTCGACGACCTGCAGCTCGTCGAGCCGTTTGCCCAGGTAGCGGATGCGCGCGATGACCCGGTTGAGTTCCTTCTTGTTGTAGGTGTAATCGGCGTTCTCGCTGCGATCGCCCAGCGCGGCGGCCTCGCCGACCTTGGCCGAGATTTCGGGGCGGCGCACCCGCGACAGATGGTCGAGAATGCCGCTGAGGCGGGCGTGGCCTTCCGGGGTGATCAGGTTGCTCTTGGCTTCCTGGCGCGGATCCTTGGCGGGATCGCGCCAACGCGTCATGTTGCGGCCTTTCATGGCATCGGTCGTCATAGCGGCTTGCGGTAATCCGGCCAGCCTACGCAAACCGGCGGTGAAGGCCAAGCAGTGCCAGGGGTTCGACGAAGACCGCATAGTGAATCATACAAACGTTCGTTATGTTGCTGGGTAGTAGGATACGCGACGAGCCGGCTGGCTCGTTTCACCGCCATTGCGGCGGACCTGTCGAGGAGTCGAGCGATGCTTTGTAAACGCCTGCTGGGAGCGGCCGCGCTGGCCGTCGTGCTGTTAGCGAGTGTGGCAACCGCGGGGGCCGCCATGGCGCAGCCCGACCCGGTCTACCCGTTGATCAAGCGCTGGGCGCAGATCAATTACCACATGCAGGGGGACGCGCAGGAAAAGGCCTTCGCGCAACTCGCCAGCGACGCCGACCAACTGGCGATGAGGCAGTCCAACGATGCCCACGTGCTGACCTGGCAGGGCATCATCCTGGCCTCGCAGGCCCGTGCCAAGGGGGGCATGGGTGCCCTGGGGCTGGCCAAGCAGGCGCGTGCGGCGCTGGAAAAGTCGATCGAGATCGACCCCCGGGGCGATGACGGCTCGGCTTACGTGACCCTGGGCACGCTCTACGCCAAGGTGCCGGGCTGGCCGGTCAGCTTCGGCGATGAGGAGAAGGCCGAACGACTGCTCAAGAAAGCCGTCGAGATCCGCCCGCAAGGCATCGACACGCTGTACTTCTACGCTGACTTTCTGCACGAGCAGGGGCGTGACGCCGAGGCGCTGGAGTACGCCCGGCGCGCGCGAAAGGCGCCCGGACGGGCGGGGCGGGACGCTTCCGACAAGGGCCTGCGCGAGGAGATCGACCGGTTGCTCGGCGAGTTGAAATAGTTTCCGCGCTGGCGATGTGTCGCCAGCGACGGCAGGTTTGTCGGAGCGCGACTTGGAATCCATCCGCCGGCCCGGGATAATGGGGCGCATTGTGCCCGTGCCCGGGTTCGCCCCGGCCGATTGGAGAGTTCATGAACGACGACAACTCGTTGGCCATCACGCGCTTTACCGGTGCCGACGTCGAGCGTCTGGAAAGCGATGCGCTGTATCAGGGATTTTTCAGCCTCGAGCGTCGCCACCTGCGCCACCGCCTTTTTAAGGGGGGTTGGAGCCGCGTGCTCGACCGCGAGGTGCACGTGCGCCGCGACGCAGTGGGCGTGCTACTCTACGATATCGAACGCGATAGCGTGGTCCTGGTCGAGCAACTGCGCGCCGGAGCGCTCGACGATCCGTTCAGCCCCTGGAAGCTCGAACCCGTCGCCGGACTGATCGAAGCCGGCGAGGATCCGGCCGAGGTGGCGCGCCGTGAGGCCATGGAGGAGGCGGGCTGCCATATCGACGAGCTGATCGAGCTGTACAGCTACTATCCCAGCCCGGGGGGCAGCGACGAACGCGTCACGCTGTTCTGCGGGCTGGTCGACAGCCGCGAGCTGGGCGGCGTGCATGGCCTGGATGAGGAGAACGAGGATATCCAGGTGCACGTGCTGCCCTTCGCCCGCGCCTGGGAGCTGCTTGAGGCGGGGCGACTGGATAACGCCATGTGCCTGATCGCCTTCCTCTGGCTGACACGCGAACGGGCCTCACTGCGAGCAAGGAGATAAGCCGTGGCCAGAACCGCGTATGTCACTGATCTGAAAACGTTACAAGGCGAATGCACCGCCAACTATCTGCGCCTGTCGCGGTTGCTTGGCGAGCTGGAAGCCGGCGAGGTGCGCGAAGTGCCGTTGAATGGCAACGCCGGCTGTTTCGGCACGCTGTGGCTGGAGGTCGCCGAGCGCGCGCCTTATACGACCATCGTGCGGGTGGCCCAGACCGGAGTGCTCGACGGCATCATCGATTCGCCGCGCATGAACGTGCATCTCTATCACGATGTGCGCATGGCCGAGGTCACCGACTTTCAGCGTCAGCGCCATTTCAGCGGGCGTTATCGCTACCCCAATCCGCGCATGCATCAGCCCGACGAGAAGCTCCAGCTCAACCGCTTTCTCGGCGAGTGGCTCGAGCACGGCCTGGCGCACGGTCATGCGACCGATCTCTCGGCGACGCGCTAGTCGTTGATGCGCTAGGTACTTCCAGCATACCGCGCGTGTCGCGCCACTGCCGATTCCCCTCGTTTGGGCTTGCGACCGGAATGCCTGCGTGCGCTGAACGACGGGCATGACACGCGCTTTCGAGCCATGGAGTGAACGCACGATGCGGCTGGTCCAAGTCACCGATTGTCACCTGCATGCCGATCCCGCGGCCCGCTCACGGATGGGTGTGCCGCATCGTCAGCTCCACGCGGTACTCGAACGGGCGCGTTCGCTGCGCCCCGACCTGCTGCTGGTGACCGGAGACATCAGCCAGGACGAATCGCCAGCTTCCTACCGTCATGCCGCCGAGGCGTTTTCGGCGCTGGATTGTCCCTGGTTCTGGCTGCCCGGCAACCACGACCGTCCACAGTACATGGCCGAGGAGCGTGAGTTGCTCGACGAGGTCGACCTGGGCGAGTGGCGCTTGTTGCTGCTCGACTCGCACGTCAACGGCCAGGCCCATGGCGAACTCGGCCAGGCCCAGTTGCAGGCCCTGGCGCTGGCGCTGGAGGAGGATGCCCGGCCGACCCTGCTGGCGCTGCACCATCCGCCGGTCGAGGTGGGCTCGGCGTGGATGGACGCCATCGGCCTGACCGACCGCGAGGCCTTCTGGCAGACCCTTGCCGCCTACGCGCAGGTGCGGGCGATCCTGTTCGGACACATCCACCAGGCCTTTACTGCCCGCCATGCCTCGATGCAGGGCGAGATCGTCATCTACGGCTGCCCGGCGACCGCCGATCAGTTCCTCGCCGGCTCGCCGGAGTTCGCCATCGACGAGGCTTCGCGCCCGGGATTGCGCGTGGTCGACCTGGATGAGTCGGGCCTCAGCACTTGGGTCGAGCGCATCGACAGCTGATTTTTATATTCTTTAATGCGATTAAGGAATGTTTCTTAATTCTTTGACGTTATCACCGGTCGCTCGGTAACGTATCTCCGTTCGTTTTCCTGCGTCCGGGCTTGGTGCGTTATTTTCACGCTGGCCGATGCGGGAGCCCATTGCTTACGAGAGGTCGCAAGCCGAGATGCTTTCCCCCGAACGCCAGACCCACCTCAAGCAGCTCGAAGCCGAGTCGATCCACATCATCCGTGAAGTGGCCGCCGAGTTCGCGAACCCGGTCATGCTCTACTCGATCGGCAAGGACTCCTCGGTGATGCTGCACCTGGCGCGCAAGGCCTTCTACCCGGGCAAGCCGCCGTTCCCGCTGATGCACGTCGACACCACCTGGAAGTTCCGCGAGATGATCGAGTTCCGCGAAATCGCATGGCGGACGAGGTCGGCATGGAACTGATCGTGCACATCAACGAGGAAGGCCGCGCCTCGGGCATCAACCCCTTCGAGCACGGCAGCGCCAAGTACACCGACATCATGAAGACCCAGTCGCTCAAGCAGGCGCTGGACAAGTACGGCTTCGACGCCGCCTTCGGCGGCGCGCGGCGCGACGAGGAAGCCTCGCGCGCCAAGGAGCGGGTCTACTCGTTCCGCGACAAGTACCACCGCTGGGACCCCAAGAACCAGCGTCCCGAGCTGTGGAACATCTACAACGCCAAGATCAACAAGGGCGAATCGATCCGCGTGTTCCCGCTGTCCAACTGGACCGAGCTCGACATCTGGCAGTACATCTATCTGGAATCGATCCCCATCGTGCCGCTGTACTACGCCGCGCGGCGGCCGGTGGTCGAGCGCGACGGCATGCTGATCATGGTCGACGACGAGCGCATGCCGCTCGAGGAAGGCGAAGTGCCCGAAGAGAAGTGGGTGCGCTTTCGCACGCTGGGCTGCTACCCGCTCACCGGCGCGGTGGAATCGAACGCCGCCACGCTGCCCGAGATCATTCAGGAGATGCTGCTGACCCGCACCAGCGAGCGCTCAGGGCGCGTCATCGATCAAGACCAGGCCGGCAGCATGGAGCGCAAGAAGCGCGAGGGGTATTTCTAAATGGCACACCAGTCAACGTTGATTGCCGACGACATCGAGCGTACCTGCACGAACACGAGAACAAGGACCTGCTGCGCTTCATCACCTGCGGCAGCGTCGACGACGGCAAGTCCACGCTGATCGGCCGGCTGCTGCACGACTCCAAGATGATCTACGAGGACCAGCTCGCCGCGATCACCCAGGCCTCCAAGACCAGCGGCACCACCGGCGACAAGGTCGACCTGGCGCTGCTGGTCGACGGGCTGCAGGCCGAGCGCGAGCAGGGCATCACCATCGACGTCGCCTACCGCTACTTCTCCACCGACCGAGCGCAAGTTCATCATCGCCGACACCCCGGGCCACGAGCAGTACACCCGCAACATGGCCACCGGCGCCTCCACCGCCAACCTGGCGGTGATCCTGATCGACGCCCGCCACGGCGTGCAGACCCAGACCCGCCGGCACAGCTTCATCGCCGACGCTGCTGGGCATCCAGCACCTGGTCGATCGCCATCAACAAGATGGACCTGGTCGACTATTCCCGAGGCGCGCTTCGACGAGATCGTCGCCGAGTACCGCGCATTCGCCGAGAAGCTCGGCGCCCGCGACATCCGCTTCGTGCCGATCTCCGCGCTGGAGGGCGACAACGTCGTCAACCCCAGCGACCAGATGCCCTGGTACCGGAACGACGACGGCCAGCCGGGCACGCCGCTGCTCGAGCTGCTCGAGACCGTCGAGATCATTCACGACAGCAATCTGGCCGACCTGCGCCTGCCGGTGCAGTACGTCAATCGGCCCAACCTCGACTTCCGCGGCTACGCCGGCACGCTCGCCGCCGGCATCCTGCGCCCGGGTCAGCGAATCAAGGCGCTGCCCTCGGGCAAGATTTCCACGGTCGAGCGCATCGTCACCTATGACGGCGATCTCGACGCTGCCTACCCGGGCCAGGCGATCACCGTCACTCTCGAAGACGAGATCGACATCTCGCGCGGCGACTGGCTGGTCGCCGGCGATGCCGAGATCGCGCTGTCCAACGCCTTCGAGGCCGACATCGTATGGATGCACGACCGTGCGCTCGAGCCCGGCAAGCTCTACGACATCAAACTCGCCACCCGCGATCTCGCCGGTCAGGTCAGCGCCATCGACTATCAGGTCGACGTCAACACCCTCGAGCATCACCGTGCCGAGCGGCTCGCGCTCAACGCCATCGGCCGCTGCCGGGTCGAGCTGACCGCGCCGGTGCCGGTCGACGACTACCGTGTGAGCCCGGGCACCGGCAGCTTCATCGTCATCGACCGGCTGAGCAACATCACCGTCGGCGCGGGGATGGTACGCGGCGCGCTGGAAGGCGGCAGTGCGACCGGCGAGGTCGACTGGCAGGCCTTCGAGCTCGAACTCAACGCCTTGGTGCGCAAGTATTTCCCGCACTGGGAGGCGAAGGACGTGCGCGAGTTGTTGGGCAAATAGACTGCGAGAGTCGTGCACATCGCTATAGCGCCTCGCCGGTTTCGACGCCGGCGGGGCGCTGTCGTTTGCGGCGTTAAACACTCGATTAACCGCCGGCGAACGGCGCTACTCCGGGCATGGCTCGGAGGATGAGCAGGCAAGATAGGTGACGATTTCTGCCATTTTTTGCCGTTAACGTATACCTGATTCAGGGCGACGAACGGGCAAGCGAATGGCAAGCAAGCCGACAAATCAAACCCATGGCAAGCAAACCCATGGCAAGCAGCCCATGACAAGCAAACCCACTATAAAAAGTGCCCTGAAATAAAGTGCCCTGAGCATCTCGCCTGAACATCCGAGAGGTATGCAAATGACCACGATCGTATGGGATGGAGCGACACTGGCGACGGATTCGCTGATCAGCGTGAACGGGTCTACCTACAATCACGCCCAGAAACTTTTCAAACTCGCCAATGGTGAGTGGGTGGCCTTCGCCGGTGAGCAACAGGGCTGGTGGGAAGTCATGGAATGGCTGAATGCCGGCGCGCCGAAGAACGCCAAGCCCAACGTGTCGCGCATCGAGATGATCATTGCCGGCCCCGACGGCGTCTTTGAAATGTTCGACCGCCTGGTCAGGATGCCGGTGACCGGCCCGGTGGCCTACGGTACCGGCTGGAAGTGGGCGCTCGCGGCCATCGATCACGGCAAGAGTGCGGTGGAGGCGGTCGAGTACGCCATGACCCGCGATCACGACACGGGCGGCGAGGTACAGTCGGTCGACGTGATGACCAAGGCCGGGATCTCGTTCGATACGCTGATACGGCAAGCCGGCACGGCAACCGTGGAATAGGCACTCGCCACTGGATGCAATTAGCCCTGCTTTAAAACGCTTAGTCCAGCTCACTTACCGATCGACCCGCCAGCCGGCGGGTCGCTGCTTTTCAGGGCTTGTTGGCGATGAGCACCGCGCGGCGCGGCGCCGGATAACCTTCGACGGTCCGCGTGCGGTCGTCGGGGTCGAGGAAATCGGTCAGCGAATGGAACGTCATCCACTCGGTACTGCGCTGCTCGTCGAGGCCGGTCGCTGCCTCATCGACGACGCGCACGTTGATGAAGCCGCAGCGCTCCAGCCAGTGGCACAGGGCGGCCGAGGAGGGCAGAAAATACACGTTGGGCATCCGCGCGTAGCGCTCGCCGGGCATCAGCACCGTCGTTGCATCGCCTTCGACGACCAGTGTTTCCAGCACCAGCTCACCGCCCGGACGCAGCGCGCCGCGCAATTGCAGCAGATGGTCGAGCGGTGAGGCGCGGTGGTAGAACACGCCCATCGAGAACAGCGTATCGAAGGCTTCCAGGTTGGCCGGAACGTCCTCGATGCCCACCGGCAGAAAGTGGGTGCGCCCGCCATCGGCATCGCCGACGAAATGGCGCACCGCCTGAAACTGGTAATAGAAGCGCGGCGAGGGATCGATCACCAGCACGAATGACGCACCGGCGCCGGCCATGCGCCAGGCGTGGTAGCCGTTGCCGCCGCCGACGTCGAGCACCCGGCGGCCCGCCAGCGGCGCCAGGTGCGGGGCGACGCGTTGCCACTTCCAGTCCGAGCGCCACTCAGTGTCGATAGCGATGCCGGCTAGCCGGTAGGGGCCCTTGCGCCACGGCATCAACGCCTTCAACAGACTATGGCAACGCCGCCGGTCGGCATCAGAAAGCGCGACATCGACGCTGACGGTATCGCGATCGAGCGCCACCTGGCGCGCCTCGGGGAGTTGGGCGGGATCGGGAAGTTGAGGAAGCTTGGCCACGGCCTTCTCCCAGCCGGACAGGTCGCCGTGGCGGCGCCGGTCCAGCCCACGTGCGAACTGCTCGGGCAGGCGCGCCAGCCAAGTGTGCAGCTGCTGGTCGACGAAGGCGTGATAGAGCGCCTGCTGGGCGCGGTCGGTGCCGGCCATCTCAGCGTGGCTCCTCATTCATACTCGTGGCGTCGCTGGGCCGGGCGTCCCGATACTGGGCGTCCCTGTACCGGGCGTCCTTGAATGCGATCATCGAGGCGAAGTTGAGATACTGGAACCAGGTCGTGGTGCGGGCGAAGCCGGCCCGCGCCAGCCGCGCGTGGTGGGCCTCGAGGGTGTCCGGCACCAGCACGTTTTCCAGTGCGGTACGCTTCTGGCTGATCTCCAGCTCGCTGTAGCCGTTGGCGCGCTTGAAGTCGTGATAACGTTCCACCAGCCAGGCGTTCTCGGCTTCGTCGGCGGCGACGATCTTCTCCGAGAGCACCAGCACGCCGCCCGGTTCGAGCGCCTCGTACAGCGTCGTCATCAGCGCGTCGCGCTCGCCGGGGTCGAGGAACTGCAGCGTGAAGTTGAGCACGATCATGCTCGCCGGGCGGTAATCGAGCTGGCGTATATCGCCCTCGACGATCTCGAGGGTATGCGCGGGGCACTCGGCGGCAAGCGTCTCGCGGGCGCGGGCGACCATCGCCGGCGACAGGTCGACGCCGGTCAGCGAAAATGCCTCGGGCGGCAGGCGCCCCGCCAATGCCAGACCCACCGCGCCCAGCGAGCAACCCAGGTCATAGACGTGGCCGCCGTGGCGCAGATGACGCTCGGCGATCACCCCGAGCATGCCGAGGATCTGGCCGTAGCCGGGGATCGAGCGGCGCACCATGTCGGGAAAGCAGGCGACCACCTGCTCGTCGAAGGAAAATCGCGCGACCCGGTCGAGGGGTGTCGTGAAGATCGCGTCACGGTAAGATGCATCACTCATGGGCATTCGCTAAGCAAACTTGGTGAAGAGAGGAGGCGGAGCATGCGGCGCGCCAAGCGCTGACAGTTTACCCACCGACCGTCCGGCTTGCACCCGCCGCGACGACGCCCAGCCACGGCCGCCGGCCGTATGACCCGTAAGGATCCGTTCAAGGAGGAGCCGATGACCGAAGCCACGACGATCGACCAGCATCCCGCCTGGAGGGCGCTGCTCGACCACGCCGCAACGATGCGCGACGTGCATCTCAAGGACCTGTTTCACGAATCCGACCAGCGATATCCGGATTTCAGCCGCCGCGCCGCGGGCCTGATGCTGGATCTCTCCAAGCAGCGCTGGCGGCGCGAGACGCTGGACAAGTTACTCGAGTTGGCGCGCGTCGCCGGTGTGCCCAAGGGCATCGAGCGGCTGCTGGCCGGCGAGCGGGTCAATCTGAGCGAGGACCGCCCGGCGCTGCATACCGCGCTGCGCCTGCCGGCGGACGCGCACCTCAATGTCGAGGGCGAGGATGTAGTGCCGGCCGTGCATCGCACCCTGGAGCGCATGGAGGCGATGGTCGACAAGTTTCACGCCGGGCAATGGCGCGGCGCCACCGGCAAGGCGATCACCGACGTGGTCAATCTCGGGGTGGGCGGTTCCGACCTGGGGCCGCTGATGGTCACCCATGCGCTGGCCTCCTATCGCCCGAGCGGCATCCATCCGGTCGAGGTGCATTTCGCCTCGACCATGGACGGCTCGCAACTGGCTGACTATCTGCGCCGCTTCAATCCCGAGACCACGCTGTTCGTGCTGTCGTCGAAGTCTTTCACGACCATCGACACACTGTCCAACGCGCGCACCGCCCAGGACTGGCTGATGGGGCACCTGGTCAACGGCCGCGGTGATCGAGACCTGGTCATGCGTCAGCACTTCATCGGTGTCTCGGCGAGCCCGGAGAAAATGAGCGAGTGGGGCATCAGCGAGGCCAATCAGCTCGAATTCTGGGAGTGGGTCGGCGGTCGCTATTCGCTGTGGGGCGCCATCGGCCTGCCGATCGCCGTGGCGGTGGGCATGGACAACTTCCGCGAACTGCTCGCCGGCGCCCATGAGATGGATCGCCATTTCGCCAGCGCGCCGCTCGAGGATAATCTACCGGTACTGCTCGCTTTGGCGGGGATCTGGAACGTCAACTTTCTGGATATCCGCGCGCACTCGATCCTGCCCTACGACGGTCGGCTGGAGTTCTTCGCCAGCTACCTCGAACAGCTGGAGATGGAATCCAACGGCAAGTCGACCACCAATTCCGGCCAGACCACGTCCTACTCGACCTGCCCGGTGCTGTGGGGGCAGTTGGGCCCCAATGCCCAGCATGCCTTCTATCAGCTGTTGCATCAGGGCACCCAGCCGGTCGAGTGCGACTTCATAGCGCCGATGCGCCGTTATGACCGCATCAAGGACGACGCCACCCGCGCGCTGCTCAAGGAGCAGCACCGCCTGACCCTGGCCAACTGTTTCGCCCAGTCGCGGGTACTGATGCTCGGCGACGAGGCGATCGAGGACGACGGTCCGCGGCCCAATCACAAGCGCTATCGCGGCAACCAGCCATCGACAACGGTATTGCTCGATCGCCTGACACCGCGCACGCTGGGCTCGCTGGTGGCGCTCTACGAGCACAAGGTATTCGTCCAGGCGACCATCTGGGACATCAATCCGTTCGACCAGTGGGGTGTCGAGCTGGGCAAGAAGATCGCCACCCAGACCGAGCGCGTACTCGCCAGCCGCGAAGGCCTCGAGGCGCTTGACGAGTCCAGCCGCCACTTGATCGAGGCGGTCTGGCGTGCCGAGGAACAACGCTGAATGCTGTTTATCTGTCCAGGTTTTAGGGTATGCTGAGTGGCTCCCTGCAGGCAGCCCCGGTCGATGGGGTGCTGTATCTGCACGGTTTCAACAGCGGTAGCGAGTCGCCCAAGGCGCGCCTGATGCGCGAAGCCTGCTCACGCATCGAGCATCATGGCAAGCCGTTGCCTTGTCGAACGCCGCACTTGTCGCACCGGCCTGCCGAGGCCTTGGCGAGCGCCGAATCGGCGCTCGCTGAACTCGGCGACAACGTGTTGCTGGTGGGCAGTTCGATGGGCGGCTTTCTGACCAGCGTCCTGGCCGAGCGCCACGATCTGGCGGCGGTGCTGATCAACCCCGCGGTATCGCCGGCGCGGCTGGTCGACGCCTGGCTGGGCATGGAGTTCGTCAACCCTTACAGCGGCGAGCGCTTTTGCATCGAATCGGCGCATCGCGACGAACTCGCGGCACTGTCGCCGCCGCGACTCTCGCCCGAACGTTACCTGCTGCTGCTGGGCACCGCCGACGAGACGCTCGACTGCCACGAGGCATTCGCTGCCTATCACGGTTGTCGCACGCTGCTCGAGCCGGGCGGCGATCACGGCTTCAGCCGGCTGGCGGTCTACCTGCCGGCGGTACTGGCCCACGGTGGCCATGCCCTCGGCGCGCCGCTCACGGCCATTCAATGACTCTCGATAGCCTGATGGACACCGCATGACGCAATACAGTGCCACTTCCATTGAAGTCCTTTCCGGTCTCGAGCCGGTGCGCAAGCGCCCCGGCATGTATACCGACACCACGCGACCCAACCATCTGGTTCAGGAAGTCGTCGACAACAGCGTCGACGAGGCGCTGGCCGGGCATGCCCGGGAAATTCGCGTACGGCTCAGCGAAGACGGCGCCATCGAAGTGACCGACGATGGACGTGGCATGCCCATCGACATTCACCCCGAGCACGGTCTTTCCGGGGTCGAGCTGATCCTCACCAAGCTGCATGCCGGCGGCAAGTTCTCGCAGTCGAGCTATCGCTTCTCGGGCGGGCTGCACGGGGTCGGCGTCTCGGTGGTCAATGCGCTGTCCACGCGCCTGGAAGTAGAGGTGTGTCGCGACGGCGAGCGCCACGCCATTGCCTTCGCCAAGGGCGAGAAAGTCGAGGAGCTAGCGGTGATCGGCAGTTGCGCCAAGCGTGCCACCGGCACCGTGGTGCGCTTCTGGCCGGAGCTCGATTACTTCGATTCGCCGCGGCTGTCGCTGCCGCGCTTGAAGCACCTGTTACGCGCCAAGGCGGTGCTTTGCCCCGGGCTCAAGGTGATTCTAATCGAGGCCGACGGCACCGAGAGCACCTGGCAGTATGAGGACGGCCTGCGCGACTACCTGGCCCAGGCCACCGACGGCTATGAAGTGCTGCCGGCATCGCCGTTCGTCGGTCACTTTGCCGACGACGAGCAGGCCTGCGACTGGGCGATCCAGTGGCTGCCCGAAGGCGGCGAGCCGCTGATGGAATCCTACGTCAACCTGATCCCCACACCGCTCGGCGGCACCCACGTCAACGGCTTGCGCTCGGGGCTGCTCGAGGCGCTGCGCGAGTTCTGCGACTATCGCAGCCTGCTGCCGCGCGGTGTCAAGCTGACCGCCGATGACCTGTGGGAGCGGGTCTCGTTCGTGCTTTCGGTGAAGATGCTCGACCCGCAGTTCGCCGGCCAGACCAAGGAGCGGCTCTCCTCGCGCACCGTCGCCGCGTTCGTCTCCGGGGTGGTCAAGGACGCCTTCTCGCTGTGGCTCAATCATCATGTCGATCAGGCCGAGGCGCTCGCCGAGCTGGTGATCAGCGCCGCCCAGCGTCGCCAGAAGAGCTCCAAGAAGGTGGCGCGCAAGAAGATCACCTCGGGGCCGGCGCTGCCCGGCAAGCTGGCCGACTGCTCGGGGCAGGACCCGGTGGCCAGCGAGCTGTTCCTGGTCGAGGGCGACAGCGCCGGCGGTAGCGCCAAGCAGGCGCGCGACCGCGAGACCCAGGCGATCCTGCCGCTGCGCGGCAAGATCCTCAACACCTGGGAGGTCGAGTCCCACGACATCTACGGCTCCCAGGAAGTCCACGACATCGCCGTGGCGATCGGCGCTGACCCGGCCAGCGCCGATCTGACCAAACTGCGCTACCACAAGATCTGCATTCTCGCCGATGCCGACTCCGACGGCCTGCACATCGCCACGCTGCTGTGCGCGCTGTTCGTGCGTCATTTTCCGGCGCTGGTCGACGCCGGCCATGTCTACGTCGCCATGCCGCCGCTGTACCGCATCGACCTGGGCAAGGAGGTGCACTACGCGCTGGACGAGAGCGAGAAGGCGGCGATCCTCAAGCGCCTCGAGGGCAAGCGCGGCACGGTGAATGTTCAGCGCTTCAAGGGGCTGGGCGAGATGAGCCCGCTGCAGCTGCGCGAGACCACCATGGCGGTGGATACCCGCCGGCTGGTCCAGCTGACCCGCGTCGACGGTGACGGCACCAGCGAGATGCTCGACATGCTGCTGGCCAAGAAGCGCGCCAGCGACCGCAAGGGGTGGCTAGAAGACTACGGCAATCTCGCCGACATCGAAGTGTGAGGGTAAGCATCCGCCTTGTCTCGCCGTCGCTCGGCTAGATTCTCCAGCGCTGTGGAACTCGGGAAATCGAATTATGAAAGAGGTCAATTGATGACCATGGATATCCAGGTTGCGGAGGGCGACGTCGAACGCCTGTCGCTCCGCGAATATACCGAGAAGGCCTACCTCGACTATTCGATGTACGTGATTCTCGATCGTGCCCTGCCGCATATCGGCGACGGCATGAAGCCGGTCCAGCGGCGCATCATCTACGCCATGCGCGAGCTGTCGCTGACCGCCAACGCCAAGTACAAGAAGTCGGCGCGTACCGTCGGCGACGTGCTGGGCAAGTTCCATCCCCACGGCGATAGCGCCTGCTATGAAGCCATGGTGCTGATGGCGCAGTCGTTCAGCTACCGCTACCCGCTGGTCGACGGCCAAGGCAACTGGGGTAGCCCCGACGATCCCAAATCGTTCGCGGCGATGCGCTATACCGAAGCGCGGCTGTCGAAGTTCTCCGAGGCGCTGCTCGCCGAACTCGGCCAGGGCACCGTCGACTGGATGCCCAACTTCGACGGCACCATGAACGAGCCGGCGGTGCTGCCGGCGCGCCTGCCGCACGTGCTGCTCAACGGCGCCACCGGCATCGCGGTGGGCATGGCCACCGACATTCCGCCGCACAACGTGCGCGAGATCGTCGACGCGACCTGCCATCTGCTGCGCCATCCCGAGGCCACGGTCGGCGATCTGGTCGAGTACGTGCCGGCGCCGGACTTTCCCACCGAGGCCGAGATCATCTCCTCGCGGGCCGATCTCGCCAAGCTCTACGAGAGCGGCCGTGGCTCGGTCAAGCTGCGCAGTCGTTATACGCTGGAGGACGGCAGCATCGTGGTCACCGCGCTGCCCTATCAGGTCAGCGGCTCCAAGGTGCTCGAGCAGATCGCCGCGCAGATGCAGGCCAAGAAGCTGCCGATGGTCGCCGATCTGCGCGACGAGTCGACGCATGAGAATCCCACCCGGCTGTTGATCGAGCCGCGCTCCAACCGTGTCGACATCGACGCGCTGATGGCGCACCTGTTCGCCACCACCGATCTCGAGAAAAGCGTACGCGTCAACCTCAACATGATCGGACTCGATGGCCGTCCGCGTGTGCTGGCGCTGCACGAGATCCTCGGCGAATGGCTGAAATACCGTCGTGCCACGGTGCGCCGGCGTCTCGACTATCGCCTGGGCAAGGTCGAGGATCGCCTGCACATCCTCGAGGGCCTGCTCGCCGCGTATCTCAATATCGACGAGGTGATCCGCATCATCCGCGAGGAGGACGAGCCCAAGCCGGCATTGATCAACGCCTTCGGGCTCTCCGAGCGTCAGGCCGAAGCGATTCTAGAGCTGCGCCTGCGCCACCTGGCCAAGCTCGAGGAGTTCAAGATCCGCGGCGAGCAGGACGAGCTGCTCGAGGAGCGCAAACGCCTCAAGGAGCTGCTGGGCAACGACGCCGCGCTGACCGATCTGATCGAGCGCGAACTGCGCGAGGCCGGCGAGAGCTTCGGCGACGCCCGGCGTTCGCCGATCGTCGAGCGCGGCGAGTCCAGGGCGCTGTCCGAGGTCGAACTGATGGGCGCCGACCCGGTTACCGTCGTGCTCTCCGAGAAGGGCTGGATCCGCTCGGCCAAGGGCCACGAGATCGACCCCACCGGGCTGGGCTTCAAGTCTGGTGATCGTTTCCATCTGGCGGCGCGCGGCAAGACCAACCAGCCGCTGGTGCTGCTCGATGACAGTGGCCGCAGCTATACCCTGGCGGCACACAACCTGCCCAGTGCGCGCAGCCAGGGCGAGCCGATCACCGGGCGGGTCAATCCTGCCGCCGGCGCGCACATGGTCGGGCTGATGCTGGCGCCGCCCGACAGCCGCTACCTGCTGGCCTCCGATGGTGGCTACGGTTTCGTGGTGCGGCTCGATGAGCTGGTCGGCAAGAACAAGTCCGGCAAGTCGGTGCTCAGCGTGCCCAAGGGCTGCAACGTGCTGCCGCCCCAAGCCGTGCCGCGCGACACCCAGGCGCGGGTCGCGCTGGTCTCCAACGAGGGCCGTCTGCTGGTCTTCGCCATCGACCAGCTGCCCGAGATGACCAAGGGCAAGGGCAACAAAATGCTCGATATTCCCGGCACGCGGGCGGCCCGCCGCGAGGAGTTCGTACGCGACCTGGTGGTGATGCCGGCCGGTACGGCGCTGGTGATCCATGCCGGCAAGCGCAAGCTGACGCTCAAGGCGAACGATCTCGATTATTACGCGGGCGAACGCGGACGCCGCGGCAGCAAGTTGCCGCGCGGCTTCCAGAAAGTCGACCGCCTCGAGATAGACTCCTGAACGTCGCACGATGAAATTTGCCTGCAGCCCGTGGCGCGTTGCTCCCGGCTGTTCATGAATTGAGGTTGCCATGACTCAACGCATTCTGATCCGCGCCACCGGCGGCGCGCGCCCGGCCAGCTGGCCGGGCTGGGCCGGGCGATGGCCCGCTGCGGCGCGCGTCTGCTCGACATCAACCAGAGCGTGACCTTCGGCAGGGTCTCGCTGGAGGCACTGGTCGGGCTCGACCGTGACAGCGAACTCGAGGCGACACTCGCCGAAGCTGGCGAGAGCCTGGGGCTCGACATCCAGGCGATCCAGGTCAGCGCCGAGGAGTATCACCACTGGAGCGTCCAGGCCAGCCGGCCACGGTTGATCCTGACGCTGCTCGCGCCGCGCCTGCCGGCGGGCATTCTCGCCGAGGTCGGCGCGCTGACCGCCGAGCACGGCCTGACCGTGGAACTGATCCACCGTCTATCGGGGCGTGAGCCTTTGGATGGCGAGGCGCCGGCGCACGGCGCGTGCATCGAGTGCTGGCTGCGCGGCGAGATGATCGACCTGCCGGCGCTGCGCGAGAAGGCCTTAAGCTCGGCGCCATGCACGGCGTGGATATCGCCCTGCAGGAAGATTCGATCTGGCGTCGTCACCGCCGGTTGATCTGCTTCGACATGGACTCGACGCTGATCCAGGCCGAGGTGATCGACGAGCTGGCGCGTCGCCACGGCGTCTATGACGAGGTGGCCGCGGTCACCGAGCGGGCGATGCGCGGCGAGCTGGATTTCCAGCAGAGCTTTCGCGAGCGGATGGCCAAGCTCAAGGGGCTCGACGAATCGGTGCTCGCCGAAATCGCCGAGCATCTGCCGTTGATGGACGGCCTCGAACGGTTGATGACGCAGCTCAAGCGGCTGGGCTATCGTACGGCGATTCTCTCCGGCGGGTTCAGCTACTTCGCCCGCCATCTGCAGGCGCGCCTGGGCTTCGACGAGATCCATGCCAACGAACTGTTGATCGAGGGCGGCAAGGTCACCGGCGAGGTGCGCGAGCCGATCGTCGATGCCGAGCGCAAGGCGCAGTTGCTGCGCGAGATCGCCGAGCGCGAGGGGCTGACGCTGGAGCAGACCATCGCCGTCGGCGACGGCGCCAACGACCTCAAGATGCTGGCGACCGCAGGGCTGGGCATCGCCTTTCGCGCCAAGCCGCTGGTCAAGAGTCAGGCGCGTCAGTCGATATCCACACTGGGACTCGACGCGGTGCTTTACCTGATCGGCTATCGCCAGGCCGATCTTGATGCCGAGCCCGGCGAGCTTGAGAAATAACACAAGAACCATAACGATAACTGCAGCGGCTCGATGTCTGGCATCGCCGCAACGCTTTTCGCGCCGAGATCGGGCCCGGCATGGCGGTGGCCATCGAGATGGATCTGACCAGCAGGACCATGCGTGGCGAACTGGTCAACCTGTTCTTGGGGCCAGGTTGCCTGATTCGCCTGCATGCCCGAAGGAGGTGACGCATGGCTCGACTGGACATCACGCTTTCACGCCTTGGCTTCATGCCCCCCTATATTCTCGAACGACTGCGCGAACACGGCAGCCCGCGTCAGCGGCGCTGCGCCGAGGCGACGTTGACCCGCGACCAGGGCTTTCGCGCCGTGCGTGGTCCTCAGCCAGCGATAGCGCCGCCCGAAGCCTCGGTGCCGGGCCGTCCGGCGCGCTACATCTATTCCGCCGAGCACCGCGAGACGTTGCCGGGGGATCTGGTGCGTGAGGAGGGCCAGCCGGGCGTCGACGATCCGGCGGTCGAGGAGGCCTATCGCTGGCTGGGCGCGACCTACCGCTTCTTCTGGGAGGTCTTCGAGCGGCATTCCATCGATGCCAGGGGCATGGGGCTAATCGGCACGGTGCATTTCGGCCAGGACTACGACAACGCCTTCTGGAACGGCGCTCAGATGGTCTTCGGCGATGGTGACGGCGAGCTTTTCCGGCGTTTCACCGTCGCCGTCGATGTGGTCGCCCACGAACTGGCCCACGGCGTCACCGAGCGTGAGAGCGGGTTGATCTACGCCGGGCAGTCCGGGGCGCTCAACGAATCGCTGTCCGACGTCTTCGGCAGCCTGGTCAAGCAGTTCCATCGCGGCGAGCGGGCCGGACAGGCCGACTGGCTGATCGGTGCCGAGCTCTTCACCGAGGCGGTCCAGGGGCGGGCGCTGCGTTCGATGGCCGAGCCGGGCAGTGCCTTCGACGATCCGGTGCTGGGCCGCGATCCCCAGCCCGCGCACATGGACCAGTTCGTCGTCACCCAAGCCGACAATGGCGGCGTGCATATCAACTCGGGGATTCCCAATCGCGCTTTCTATCTCGCCGCCCAGGCGCTGGATGGTTACGCCTGGGAAGTCGCGGGGCGGGTCTGGTACGCGACGCTGCGCGACGAGCGACTGAGTCCAGATATTGATTTCGCCGGTTTTGCCGCACTGACCATCGATAATGCCGATCGTCGTTATGGCCGCCAGAGCCGCGAGCAGCAGGCGATCCGCGACGCCTGGCGGACGGTCGGGGTCATGCCATGAGTCTACGCGAGTTGACGACCCACCCCGACCGTTGCTGGGGCCGCACAGCCGCCTGGTGATTCGTCGTGAGGGTGGCCTGGCGCATTTTCCCGGCCTGGCGGCGCCGCGCTGCATCGAGGGCGACAAGTGCACGCCGGGCCAGCGGCGCTGGCTGGAGAATCTGCTTCTCGCAGCGTTACGCTGTGAGGTCGAGGCCGAGGGTGAAGCGACCGGCGCCGACCGGCGGGTCTTTCGGCTGGCGATCGACGAGCCGGGCGAGGCGGTCGACGAGGCCTCGGCTGCTCCGGCTCAGCCGCGCTGGACACTGAGCGTCGACGAGACCCGGGCGCCGGGCTCGCTGGTATCGCTATGGCGGCATGGCGAGCTGGGCGAGGAGCCGGACGAGGAGTGAGCAGGTGTCTTATCCTTTCGTCAGGCAGCCGCTCATGGCGCATCATCCTGGCCTACAGTGAGCAGGTGGTTAACGGCGATAGATATATGTGATGACAACACGATGACCGAGGTGCCCATGACCTTCACCCCCGAGATGTTCGAAGAGCTCAACCTGCTCTGCCTCTACAATCTCGACACCACCCAGGAGGGCCTCAAGGTGCACTCCACGGCGGATGCCCAGCGCGTGGCCGCGGCGCAGCGGCTGTTCGAACGGGGCCTGGTGACCCACCCCGATGGCGGCTACCTGACCGGGCTGGGGCACGAGGCCGCCGAGCAGGCGCAGCGCTTGCTGACGATCATGGCCACGCCGGCGGTGACCACGGGCTAGCCCGGCCTCGGGCTGCCAGTCTTGGCCTCAAACCCCTCGGGAGCTACAACGGGGTCTTGCTGGTTTCGCCGGGCACCTCGCGTACCAGCCGCGGTAACAGAAAACCGGCGACGCGCTCGCGCAGCGCGGCGTGCAGTTTGAGTGCTTCGCTATCGGGCACGTCGAAGTGCGCCGCGCCGGCTACCGGGTCGAGCACGTGCAGGTAATAGGGCAGCACGCCGGCGGCGAACAGCGTCTCCGAAAGCTCGGCCAGTGTGAGTGCGTCATCGTTGACGCCGCGCAGCAGCACGCTCTGGTTGAGCAGCGTCACCCCGGCGGCCTTGAGCCGGGCGCAGGCGGCGACGACCGCGTCGTCGATCTCGCGGGGGTGATTGATGTGCAGCACCATCACCGTCTGCAGGCGTGTCGCGGCGAGCCAGCCGAGCAGTGCGTCGTCGACCCGCTCGGGGATCACCACCGGCAGGCGGGTATGGATGCGCAGCCGGGCCAGGTGGGGGATCTCGGCGAGCTGCTCGCACAGCCAGGCCAGGCGTTTGTCGCTGGAGACCAGAGGGTCGCCGCCGGAGAGGATCGCCTCGTTGATCGACGGGTCGTCGCGCAGGTAGTCGAGGCTCTCCTGCCACTGCTCGCGGGACGGTGAATTCTCGCCGTAGGGAAAATGCCGGCGGAAACAGTAGCGGCAGTTGATCGCGCAGCTGGGGCTGGCGATCAGCAGTACGCGCCGGGCGTACTTGTGAATCAGCCCGCGTCGCGGGGTATGTTCGGCCTCTTCCAGCGGGTCGCTGACGAAGCCGCTGACGGTGTCGCGTTCGGCGTCGAGCGGCAGCACCTGGCGCAGCAGCGGGTCGAACGGGTCGCCGGTGCGCATGCGCGCCAGGTAGGCCTCGGGCACGCGCACTTCGAACAGTGCGTGACCGGCCTGCGCACCGGGCAGCCAGTTCTCGTCCAGCTCCAGCCGGGCAAGCAGCTCGCGCGGGTCGCGGATCACGTCGCGCAACTGGGCCTGCCAGCTGCGTTCGACGGCGACCAGGCCATCACCGGGTTGGTTTGCGCGCTGCAAAAGCTTCGGGCTTCGGGTTATCATTTGCCACCATTCAAGGAAGCGAAGGCCTGCGGGCGCTTCGCCGTTTCGTACATGCGCGTGGCAGGCCGGAGCCCCGACCACGCCGAGACCATCAGCGAGGAATCATGGCGAGCTATTCTACCAACGAATTCAAGGGCGGTCTGAAGGTGATGCTGGACGGCGATCCCTGCTCGATCGTCGAGAACGAGCTGGTCAAGCCGGGCAAGGGCCAGGCGTTCAGCCGGGTCAAGCTGCGCAACCTGATCACCGGCCGCGTCTGGGAGCGTACCTTCAAGTCCGGGGATTCACTGGAAGCCGCCGACGTGCTCGACCTGGACATGGAGTATCTCTACAACGACGGCGAGATGTGGCACTTCATGAAGACCGACGGTTCGTTCGAACAGTACGCGGTCGACAAGCGCGGCCTGGGCGACACCGAGAAGTGGCTCAAGGAACAGGTCCCCTACACCGTGACGCTGTGGAACGACAACCCGATCAGCGTGACGCCGCCCAACTTCATCGAGCTGGCGGTCACCGAGACCGACCCGGGCGTCAAGGGCGACACCGCCCAGGGCGGCTCCAAGCCAGCGACACTCTCCTCGGGCGCGGTGGTGCGTGTGCCGCTGTTCATCAACGAGGGCGAAGTGTTGAAGGTGGATACCCGCTCCGGCGAGTACGTCTCTCGCGCCTGATAGTCTACTGTCGGAGCTATGGCGCTCGAATGATACGGCGCTGAAACCGGGCTCGGCTTGCTCATGGACGCGCCTGTAGACGCGTGTTTTACTCGGGAGAGGCTTCCCGGTCATGGATAGCTATCGGCCACGCTTACGGGCGTGGCTTTTGCGTTTGGAGAAGAACAATGGTAAGCGACTGGCAGCCTACGGCGATTATCGAGACGCTGCGCGAGCGGGCGCGGCTACTGGCGCGCGTGCGGGCGTTCTTCGCCGCGCGTGACGTGCTGGAGGTGGAAACGCCGGTGCTCGGCCATGGCGGCAGCACGGATGTGCATCTCGCTGGGCTGTCGCTGAGCGCCACCACCAGCGCCGGGCGTGAGCGGCTATGGCTGCAGACTTCGCCGGAGTTCGCCATGAAGCGCCTGCTGGCGGCGGGCAGCGGGCCGATCTTCCAACTGGCGCGCTGCTTTCGCGACGGCGAAGTGGGCCCGCGCCACAATCTCGAGTTCACCATGCTCGAGTGGTATCGCCCGGGATTTTCGCTGGCCGAGCTGATCGACGAGAGCGTGGCGCTGGTGCGCGAGTTGCTGCCCGAAGCCGGGCCAAGGCGGCTGCGCTGTTACCGCGAGCTGTTCCGCGAGCAATTGCAGGTCGACCCGTTCACTACGCCGCTGGCCTCGCTGCGTCGACTGGCCGGCGAGCGCGGCGGGCTGGACATGAATGACACCGACCGCGATGGCTGCCTCGACCTGCTGATGGGCCTGGTGATCGAGCCGACGCTGGGCCGCGAGGGGATCGACGTGGTGATCGATTACCCGGCCAGCCAGGCGGCATTGGCACGCCATCATCGCGACGCCGAGGGTGAGCTTGTCGCGGCGCGTTTCGAGCTCTACGTGGACGGGCTCGAACTGGCCAACGGCTACGACGAACTCACCGATGCCGCCGAACAGGCGCGACGCTTCGCCGCCGACAACGCCCGGCGGCGCGAATTGGGTAAACCCGAGGTGGATGTCGATGGACGATTGCTCGCCGCGCTCGAGGCCGGCATGCCGGCGGGCAGCGGCGTGGCGCTGGGCATCGACCGGCTTATTCAACTGGCGCTGGGCAAGGCGCGCGTCGAAGAGGTGATGGCATTCGCCAGCCCGCGCTGCTAGGTCGGGTCGGTCGCGGCACGCTATGTCGCCGTGTAGGTACCGGGAATCGCCTCGTCGCCGTTATCGGGTGCTATACCCGGGGCAGTGCCGAGGCTTTCGCCCATGCTTACCATGGTGGCGTCGGCACTCAGATCCTGGCGGAAGGCGATCGGCGAGGCGCTGCACAGGATTACCGTCGAGCCGAGCTTGAAGCGGCCCATCTCCTCGCCCTTGGCGAGCCGGACCGGCGTGTCGAAGCGGGTGGTCTCGATGTTCCCCGACAGCGGGGTGACCTGGCCCGACCAGACCGTCTCGATCGCCGCGACGATCATCGCCCCCACCAGCACCATCGCCAGCGGCCCATGGGGCGTGTCGAAATGGCATACCAGCCGCTCGTTGCGCGCGAACAGGTCGGGCACATGGGCCGCCGTGGCCAGGTTGACCGAGAACAGCCGGCCCGGCACGTAGGTCATCGAGCGCAGGGTGCCGTCGAGCGGCATGTGCACGCGGTGATAGTCGCGCGGGGACAGGTAGACGGTGGCGAAGCTGCCCTGTCGAAACGGCGCGGCCGCGTCGGCATCGCCGCCAAGCAATGATCTCAGCGAATAGGTCTGGCCCTTGGCCTGGATCAGCGTGCCGTGCTCGATGCGCCCGGACTGCGAAAGCACGCCATCGGCCGGCGAAACAAGGCCTTCGCCGATCGGCCGGACATCCGGCTTGAGCGCGCGGGTGAAGAAGTCGTTGAAGCTGGGGTAGGCGCGCGGATCGGGCTCCCGGGCCTGGCTCATGTCGACGTCGAAGGTACGAATGAAACGCTCGATCATCAGATCCTTGAGCCACGGCGAGCGGCACGCGGCAAGCTGGCCCACCAGCCGTGAAATCAGGTGATGGGGCAGGGGATACTGGATGAGGGAAAACAGTTCGGCGCGATCCACGGCTCGGTACCCACGGCAACGAAGAGAGCCCGCCACCTTAGTCGCAGCAGCGGGACGTCGCAATACTCGGGCGATGCTCGATGCGGCTATTTCTCGACCGGCGTGTCGTCGCGGTTGCCCCACTCCTTCCACGAGCCGGGATAGGCGCGCATGTGGGTAAAGCCCAGCGCCTTGCCGACCAGCCAGGTGAAACCACTGCGGTGGTGGCTCTGGCAGTGGGTGACGACTTCCATGTCCGGCGTCATGCCCAGCGCTTCGAGTTCGGTGATCAGTTCGGCGTAGTCGCGGATGCGCAGGTCGCGCTGGCGATCCATGGCCTCGGTCCACTCCATGTTGACCGCACGCGGAATGTGGCCGAGATGCTTGTTCTGGCCCTTCTCGCCGCGGTATTCCTCCGGCGAGCGGGCGTCCCACACCGCCAGTTGGGTGTCGGCGAGATGCTCGAGCAGCTCTTCGCGGTCGATCATGACCTCGGGATTGAGAATCTCCGCCTGGTAATTGCTGGGCTGCGGCTGGCGTGGCTGCTGAGACTGCGGTAGACCGGCGGCGCGCCAGGCGTGGATGCCGCCGTTCAGGTAGGAGTAACGGGTATGACCGATCAACTCCAGCGTCCACAGCAGCCGCCCGGCCCAGCCGCCACCCTCGTCGTCGTAGGCCACCACATGGGTATCGCGGGTCAGTCCCAGCGACGAGAACAACTGGGACAGTGCGGCCTCGTCAGGCACCTCGTTGGGCACCTCGCCGCTGCCGGCCATCAGCCGGTTGTAGTCGAGAAAGACCGCGCCGGGCACGTGGCCTTCGCCGTAGCTGTCGGGCTTGAGCGGTACATCGACGATCAGCAACTGGGGCGATTCGAGGTGCTCGGCGAGCTGTTCGGGCTCGACGATCAGCGGTAGCAGATTCGCTTCGGAACTCATCGGTGACTCCTTCTACGAGAAGGGAATGATCAGTCGGGTTGTTGCGATAATGGCATAGCCGGCGCCTCGTGGGCGAGCCGATGTGGCAACCCGCTTAGCCGGGCGTCAGGCCGTCGAGGATGCGCCGGTAACTGGCGAAGCGTTCGGCGCTGATCGCTTCGCGCTCGACGGCATCGCGCAGCGCGCAACCCGGCTCTTCGCGGTGGCGACAGTCGCGGAAACGGCAGCGCCCGAGATACTCGCGAAACTCGATGAAGCCGTCGGTGATCTGCTGCTCGTCGAGGTGGCTCAGGCCGAATTCGCGGATCCCCGGCGAGTCGATCAGCTCGCCGCCTTCTTTCGCGAGGGGCGATGGCAGGCGGTACAGCCGCGCGGTGGTGGTGGTGTGCGTGCCCTTGCGGGAGTCCTCGGACAGCGCGCCGATGCGCAGTGCGGTATCCGGCAGCAGCTCGTCGATCAGCGAGGACTTGCCGACCCCGCTCTGGCCGACGAATACCGAAGTGCGTCCAGTGAGTCGCTCGTGCAGCGCATCGAGGCCGCCGTCGCGGCGCGTACTGGCTTTGATCACCGCGTAGCCCAGCGCCTGGTAGCGGGCCAGCAGGCGCCCCTGTTCGCCGCCGTCGGCGGGCAGCAGATCGGTCTTGTTGAGCACCAGTACCGGCTCGATGCCGGTGGCCTCGGCGGCCACCAGATAACGGTCGATGAGATTGGCATGGGGGGCCGGTTCGACGGCGAAGACGATCAGGATCTGGTCGATGTTGGCGGCCACCGGCTTGAGCTGGCCGCGCGGATCGGGGCGCTCGAGCACGTTGTCACGGGCGTCGCGGGCGACCACCACGCCGCTGCCGTCGCTCGCCTCGCGCCATACCACGCGATCGCCGGTGACCAGGCTGTCGAGGTTGGCGCGCAGATGGCAGCGGTGCAGCACGTCGTCGTCGGCGCTGCCGACGTCGAGACTGCGACCGAAGTGGGCGATCACCCGGCCGGGTTTCTCGCTGCCATATTCGCCGCTCTCCAGCGTGTCACCCTCGTGGACGTCGTGCCTGGTGGCCCGGGCCTGGCGCTCGGCCTGGATCTTCTCGATGCGCCAGCGCTGCTGGCGCGACAACTTGCGTTTGCTCATGCGACCTCGGCTGGGCGTACAATGATGTGCATTGTAACCAGCCTGGCCGCGGCTGTCCGAGACGTTATTGAGATGGTCGGATACCGGCGGGCCAGGCCACTATGCACGTAAAGGAGCCTTCGATGCCCGCGCAAGCCGCCCCCCGCAACGATCTGCTGGTGTGGATCGACCTGGAGATGACGGGGCTGCAGTCGGACTAGGATCGCATCATCGAGATGGCGCTGCTGGTCACCGATGCGCGATCTGAGCACGGTGGCGCGAAGGGCCGGTGCTGGTGGTGCAGCCAGTCCGACGAGGTGTTGGGAGCGATGGACGCCTGGAACAAGGGACCCACGGCAGCTCGGGCCTGATCGAAAAGGTCAAGGCGGTCGGCGTCGACAGCGCGAGGCCGAGCGCGCGCGCTCGAGTTTCTCAAGCAGCACGTGCCGGCTAACGTCTCGCCGATATGCGGCAGCATCGATCTGCCAGGACCGGCGTTTTCTCGCGCGCTGAGATGCCCGAGCTGCAGGCGTTCTTTCATTACCGCAACCTCGACGTCTCGACCCTCAAGGAGCTCGCCAAGCGCTGGAAGCCGGCGGCGCTGAAGGGCTTCGTGAAGCGAACAACCACGAGGCGCTCGGCGACATTCGCGAGTCGGTCGAGGAGTTGCGCCATTACCGCCGTACCTTTCTCAACCTCGAGCCGCCGCGCCGCGACGAGGAGGAGTAAGCGCCCATCGGCTCAATCGCTGGATAGCGCAATGGGCTGCTTGCGGCGCTGCCGGTCGAGCGCCCAGCGCACGTGCTCGCGCACCAGGTCGGAGGGGTAGGCGCGCCGCGCGTCGAGCGCCGCCTCGATGGCCCGGCTCCGGGCGCATTGCCCAGCGCGACGGCGAGGTTGCGCAGCCAGCGCTCGTAGCCGATGCGGCGGATCGGCGCTGCCCTCGGTGCGGGCGAGGAAGTCGTCTTCGCTCCAGGCGAACAGTTCGACCAGTTCGGCGCGGTCGAGCCCGTGGCGCGGCGGCGAAATCCGTCTTCGCGGTGGGCTGCGCGAAGCGGTTCCAGGGGCAGACCAGCTGGCAGTCGTCGCAGCCGTATATGCGGTTGCCGATCAGCGGGCGCAGTTCTTCGGGAATCGCTGCCGTGCAGCTCGATGGTCAGATAGGAGATGCAGCGCCGCGCGTCGAGCTGGTAGGGTCGCGACGATGCGCCTGGTCGGGCAGACGTCGATGCAGGCGTGCAGGTGCCGCAGTGGTCGCTCGCGGGCGCGTCCACCGGCAGCGGCAGGTCGGTGTAGAGTTCGCCGAGGAAGAACCAGCGAGCCGGCCGTCGGCGTATCAGCAGCATGGTGTGCTTGCCGATCCAGCCGAGCCCGGCCTGCTGCGGCCAGCGCCTTCTCCAGCACCGGCGCGCTGTCGACGAAGACGCGGTAGCCGAAGGCGCCGATCTCGCCGTCGATGCGCTCGGCCAGCCGCTGCAGGCGCTTGCGCAGTCAGCTTGTGATAGTCGCGGCCCAGCGCATAGCGCGAGACGTAGGCCGCTCGGCGTGGCTGGCCGAGCAGCTGGGTCGGCTCGCCTCCGGCGGCAGGTAGTCCATGCGCGCGGAGATCACCCGCAGCGTGCCGGGCACCAGTTCGGCCGGGCGGGTGCGCCTGGTGCCGTGCCGCGCCATGTAATCCATCTCGCCGTGGTGGCCGGCCGCCAGCCAGCGCTCGAGATGCGCTCATGGTTGCCCAGGTCGGTGTCGGTGATGCCGACCTGCTGAAAACCCAGTTCACGGCCCCACTGCTTGATGCGTTCGGCCAATTCAGGGTAGTCGGGTTGTGCGCGTTCGCCTGAAGTCATCGATCCACGTCGGTCGGGTGGCCCTGCAAGCCACTGCGAAGAGAAGCCACACACGATAGGCTGTTGTTGCAAGCAAAGCCAAGCCCTTGCCAAGCCACTGCTGAGAAAACTCGCAGAGTTCTAGTTCTGACAGTTCTGGGAGAACGTTCGGAAAAAGAGCGCAGGCTACACTATCGCACTTTAAGGGTCATACCGGAGGGAGTGCATGTCGAACCATTCCAGTCATTCAAGCCATCCCCGTAACCCGGGTGACGCACCGCCCCGTCATCCGCTTTATCTAGCCGCCCAGGTGCGTGACATCGATGCCCGGGTGATCGCCTCGGAGAGGGGGGGCGACGGCTTCGCGCTGATGCAGCGTGCGGCGATGGCTGCCTACCGCGCGCTGCGCGCTCACTGGCCCCGGGCGCACCGGTTGAGCGTGGTGTGCGGCTCGGGCAACAACGCCGGCGACGGCTATGTGCTCGCCGCCTTGGCCGCCAGCGACGGTCTCGAGGTTCAGCTCGTTGCACTGCGCGACCCCGAGGCATTGAAGGGCGAAGCGGCGCGCGGCGTCGAGATGGCGCTCAGTGCCGGGCTGACCGCGCAGCCATGGGCGGATGATACCGAGCTGACCGGCGAAGTCATCGTCGACGCCTTGCTGGGCACCGGGTTGGGTGGCGAGGTGCGCGAGCCTTACGCCGCGGCCATCGACGCCATCAACGCCAGCGAATGGCCGGTACTGGCGCTGGACATCCCCTCGGGGCTGGCCGCCGACAGCGGCGCGGTGCTGGGCGTGGCCGTGCGCGCTACGCTGACCACGACGTTCATCGCCGACAAGTTCGGCCTGCACACCGGCCAGGCCGCGGATCATGTCGGTGAGTTGGCGTTCTGTCCGCTTGGGGTCGACAGCGCCGAGCAGGCCGATATCGTGCCGGTCGGCGAGTTGCTCGATGCAAGTCTGATCGCGGCGGCCCTGCCCCCGCGCGCGCAGGCCAGCCACAAGGGCGATTTTGGCCACGTGCTGGTGATCGGTGGGGCGCCGGGGTTGGGTGGTGCGGCGTTGCTCTCCAGCCAGGCGGCGGCGCGGCTGGGCGCCGGTAAGGTCAGCCTGGCCACTGCGCCGGAGCACGTCGGTGCGAGCCTGATTCGCACACCCGAAATCATGGCCCGCGGAGTGCGCGGGGTGGGCGACGCCATGCCGATGATCGAGGCGGCGGACATGATCGTGATCGGCCCCGGGCTGGGGCGCGACGCCTGGGGGCAGGGACTGATGCAGGCCGCGCTGGACAGCGGTAAGCCGTTGGTGATCGACGCCGATGGCCTCAATCTGCTGGTCGAATGCTGGCCCGAGCTGCGTCGTGACGATTGGCTGTTGACACCGCATCCCGGCGAGGCGGCACGCCTTCTGGGCATGAGCGGCGGCGAGGTCCAGGCCGATCGACTGGCGGCGAGCCGTGCGCTTCAGGCGCGGCGCGGCGGCACGCACATCCTCAAGGGCGCAGGAAGCCTGGTGACCGGCCCCCGTGGTATCGGCGTGTGTCCCTACGGCAATCCGGGCATGGCCAGCGGCGGGATGGGCGATGCACTGTCGGGCATCCTCGGCGCGCTCGTTGCCCAGGGCCTGACGCTGGAGTCCGCGGCGCGGGTCGGTACGTTGCTGCATGCCCGGGCCGCCGATGAAGCGGCGAGCGTGGACGGTGAACGTGGTCTGCTGGCGGGCGATCTGGCATGCTATGCGCGAATTTTGGCGAATGGCCGGCCGATAACGCGACAATGATGATTTCCTTACCCGACGAAGCCGCCCACGTGGCGTTCGGCGAATCCCTGGGCCGGGCGCTCGCTGGACGCGGCGTGGTGCATCTGGAGGGCGAACTGGGCGCCGGCAAGACCACCCTGGCGCGCGGCATCCTGCGTGCCTATGGCCATCAGGGGGCGGTCAAGAGCCCGACCTATACGCTGGTCGAGCCCTATCGGCTGGACGAGGTTCAGGTCAATCATTTCGATCTTTACCGGCTGGGCGACCCCGAGGAGCTGGAGTTCATCGGCGCTCGTGATCTGTTCGACGCCGATTCGCTCAATCTGATCGAGTGGCCGAGCCGTGGCGTCGGCTGGCTACCCACGCCCGACCTGGTGGTTTCCCTGAGCGTTTCGGGACCGGGTCGCCAGGCCCATATCAAGGCGGAAACGGCGTATGGCGAGGCCATCATCGAGCGCTTGTCGGCCCCGTCCGTCGACTAAGGATACACGCTAGACCATGACTTTCTGTATTCGCTGGATTCGGCGAGAGTGCCGGGCTCGTTTGGTGGGCCTGCGTCGCGGACTGGCCGCCGTGCTGTGCGCTGTCGCGATGGCAGGCGCTGCGTCGCCGACGTGGGCCAACGAGGTCGACAATGTGCGGCTGTGGGCGGCACCCGACCACGTGCGCCTGGTTTTCGACATGACCAGCGCGCCGCAGGCCAACATCTTTTCCCTCGACGACCCGCGACGGCTGGTGATCGATCTCGACGATAGCCGGCTCGAAGCCAATCTGGCCGGCGTCGATCTCGAAGGCAGCGCGATCAGCAAGATTCGTAGCGGTGCCCGCAATGGCGACGATCTGCGCGTGGTGCTCGATCTCAAGCGCCAAATCAAGCCGCGCCACTTCACTCTGGCGCCCAACGACCAGTACGGCCACCGGCTGGTGGTCGACCTGGAGTACCCCGGCGAAAGTGCCGTTGAGGACCCCATCGACCCCATCGAGTCGATGATTCGCGAACAGGAGATCGCCGCCGGGCGCGCCCAGACCGAGGCGATTGCCAGCGGCCGGCCGGCCGCGGCAACGGTCGATGCCGCGACGGCCGCCAAGCCGCATCCCAAGCGCGATATCATCATTGCCGTGGATGCTGGCCACGGTGGCGAGGACCCGGGCGCCGGCGGCGCACATGGCACCAAGGAAAAGGATGTGGTACTGGCGATCGCCCGCAAGCTCAAGGCGTTGATCGATGCCACATCCGGCTACAAGGCGATTATGACCCGCGACGGCGATTATTATGTCGGTCTGCGTCAGCGCACGCTGCTGGCACGCGATCAGAAGGCCGATTTCTTCGTCTCGATTCATGCCGATGCCTTCAAGAGCCCGCGGCCGACCGGCAGCTCGGTATTCGCGCTGTCGCAGAGCGGCGCGACCTCGGAGACCGCCAAGTGGCTGGCGGCCAGCGAGAACCGCTCGGATCTGATCGGTGGCGTCGACGGCAACCTGAATCTGGCCGATAAGGACGAGACGCTGCGCGGCGTGCTGCTGGACCTGACCATGACCGCCACGCTCAACGATTCGCTGGCGGCGGGCGGCCAGGTGCTTGATCAGCTCGACAAGATCAATAGCCTGCATAAGTCACGGGTCGAGCAGGCCGGTTTCGTGGTGCTCAAGTCGCCGGACATTCCGTCGCTGCTGGTCGAGACGGGATTCATCTCGAACCCTCAGGAGGAGCGCCGATTGCGCGATCCGGGCTACCAGGGTCAGCTCGCCCGGGCGGTATTCAAGGGTATCGATGCGCATTTTCACCAGAACCCGCCGCCCAGCAGCCTGATCGCCTGGCAGCGCGATCAAGGGCGGGGCGGCCAGGCCAACGAATACCGTATTCAGCCGGGTGATACCCTGTCGGAGATCGCTGTCCGCAATCAGGTATCGCTGAGTACCTTGCGCCGCGCCAACGAACTGGAAGGCGACTCGATTCGCGTTGGCCAGGTATTGCGCATTCCACGCGGTTGATGAAGGTAGCCGACATGATCCAGACACGCCGCATCCAGATCCTCGATCCGCGCCTGGCCAACCAGATCGCCGCCGGCGAGGTGGTCGAGCGCCCGTCATCAGTACTCAAGGAACTGGTCGAGAATGCCATCGATGCCGGCAGCCGGCGCATCGAGATCGACCTGGAAAGCGGCGGCACGCGATTGATCAAGGTACGTGACGACGGTAGCGGCATCGACGAGGCCGATCTGCCATTGGCGCTGTCGCGCCACGCCACCAGCAAGATCGTCTCGCTCGAGGAGCTCGAAGGCGTGACCAGCCTGGGCTTTCGCGGCGAGGCGCTGGCCTCGATCAGCTCGGTCTCGCGTCTCGAACTGGCCTCCAATACCGCCGACGATCCGGCGTCGGGCTGGCGGGTGGTCGCCGAGGGCCGGCAGATGGAGCCGCGGGTCTCGCCGGTCCCTCATCCGCGCGGTACCTCGGTGACGGTACGCGATCTGTTCTTCAATACCCCGGCACGTCGCAAGTTCCTGCGTACCGAGAAGACCGAGTTCGGCCATGCCGAAGAGGCCTTTCGACGCCTGGCGCTGTCGCGTTACGACATCGGCTGGGTATTGCGCCACAACCAGAAGACCGTCCACCAGCTGCGCCCGGCAGACGACAATGCGGGCAGCGAGCGGCGTATCGCCGCGCTGCTGGGTGCCAAGTTCCTCGACAATGCACTGCATGTCGATCTCGAGGCCACCGGCATGCGCCTGTGGGGCTGGGTGGGCTTGCCGACTCACTCGCGGGCCCAGGCCGATCAGCAGTACTTCTTCGTCAACGGCCGGGTGGTGCGCGACCGGCTGGTCGCCCATGCCATACGCCAGGCCTATCGCGACGTGCTGTTCCATGGCCGCCATCCGGTTTTCGTGCTCTACCTGGATGTCGATCCGCTGGTGGTCGACGTCAATGTGCATCCCACCAAGCATGAAGTGCGGTTTCGCGACGGCCGGCTGGTGCATGACTTTCTGTTTTCCAGCCTGCATCGGGCGCTCGGTGAGGTCCGCCCGCAGGATGGCTCGGCGGCGCCGGCAGGGGACCCGGCAATGGCTGAACAGGGCGAAGACGTCACCGAGGCGGTCGACAGTGTCGTTTCCGAGCCGCGTTGGCAACAGCAACCCATGGCGCTGCGTTCGGGGCCCGGCGGCGAGCGCGAAGGCCACCCCGGCGCCTCGCGGGTGCGCGAATTCATGGCCGGTTACCATGCGCTGCATCCCGAACACGAGGCCAGCCTGCTGACGCCTCAGGCCGCGCCCGCCCCGGGCGGAACGGCGGCGGAAACTGCCTTGGCCGAGCGCAGCCGGCTGGCGCCCGAGCGGGTCACGTTGCCCGATGATGACCCGACCCTGGCGCCGCCGCTGGGCTATGCGCTGGCCCAGCTGCATGGCGTATACATTCTGTCCCAGACCGCGCGCGGGCTGGTGGTGGTCGACATGCATGCCGCTCACGAGCGGATCGTCTACGAACGCATGAAGACCCAGGTGCATGGTGGCGCGCTCGAGGCTCAGCCGCTGCTGGTGCCGGTATCGCTGGCGGTCAGCGCCAACGCCGTGGAGACCGCCGAGGCCTGCCACGAGGCGTTCAGTCGGCTGGGTGTCGAGCTCGATGTGGCGGGGCCAGAAACGTTGCTGGTGCGACAGGTACCGGCATTGTTGGCCCAGGCCGACGTCGAGTCACTGATCCGCGATATGCTCGGCGACCTCGAGCGTTACGGGCGCTCGGACAGGCTCGAGGCACATATCAACGAGCTGTTGGCGACCATGTCGTGTCATGGCAGCGTGCGCGCCAACCGTCGTCTGACGGTGCCCGAAATGAACGCCCTGCTGCGCGACATGGAGCGTACCGAGCGTAGCGGGCAGTGCAACCACGGGCGGCCGACCTGGACCGAGATGTCGATGGCCGAACTCGACAAATTGTTCATGCGCGGCCAATGAACTGCGCGAGCGACAAGCACGACCAGAGGCCGTTGGTGATCCTGCTGATGGGGCCCACGGCGTCGGGCAAGACCGACCTGGCGATGGCGCTTCACGAGCGCCTGGGTGCGGAGCTGATCAGCGTCGACTCGGCGATGGTCTACCGCGAGATGGACATCGGTACTGCCAAGCCATCCGCCGCCGAGCTGGCCCGCGCGCCGCACCGGCTGATCGATATTCGCGACCCCGGCGATCCCTATTCGGCCGCCGAGTTTCGCGATGACGCGCGCCGCGAAATGGAAGAGATCGGTGCCGCGGGCAATATCCCGCTGCTGGTCGGCGGCACCATGCTCTACTACCGTAGCCTGCTGGGCGGTGTCGCCCGCCTGCCCGCCGCGGACCCGGCGCTGCGTGCCGAGCTCGAGGCCTGGGCGGCCGAGCGCGGTCTGGGCGCCCTGCACGAGGAGCTGGCGCGGGTCGATCCCGAGTCGGCGGCGCGCATTCACCGCAACGATCCGCAGCGGCTGATGCGTGCTCTGGAAGTGCAGCGGCTGAGCGGCCAGCCGATGAGTGCGCTGTGGCGTGAACAGCAAGCGGAAACCTTTCCTTGGCGGACGTTGTCCATAAGTCTCGCACCTGCCGATAGAGCGGTGCTGCACGAGCGTATCGCCCGGCGCTTCGACGCCATGCTCGAGCAGGGCTTTCTCGACGAGGTGGCCGCTCTGCGCGCGCGGGGCGATCTGAGTCCCGACCTGCCGGCATTGAAGAGCGTCGGCTATCGCCAGGCATGGGCGCATCTCGACGGCCAATACGATCGGGCTACGCTACGTGAGAGGGGCGTGATCGCAACGCGTCAACTGGCCAAGCGCCAGTTGACCTGGCTGCGCTCCTGGCCGGCACTCAGATGGATCGATTCGTGCGCGCCATCGCCGCTCGGCGAGGCCTTGAAAATCGTGCGCCAATGCAGCACTTAGCGTAAGATGAGGCTTTCGTCGTGGTGTAATTTGTTGGCGGCGCGGCCTAGGCCTCATAAAGCCCTGTGGGGCGACCATAAAATGACATTAACTAGAGACAGTTAGGGAGAGCAAAATGTCCAAAGGGCAGTCCCTTCAAGACCCGTATCTGAATATCCTGCGCAAGGAACGCATTCCGGTGTCCATCTTCTTGGTCAACGGAATCAAGCTGCAGGGCCAGATCGAGTCCTTCGACCAATTCGTGATTCTGCTGCGTAACACCGTCAGCCAGATGGTGTACAAGCATGCCATCTCAACGGTGGTACCGTCACGCAACGTGCGCCTGCCGGCCCAAGATCCCAATATGGCCGGGCAGGACGATTGATCGCGAGGTACTGATTGTTTTTTGAACGTCCCGACGCCGGTGAAACGGCGGTTCTCGTCCATGTCGACTTTCATGACGAGCAAGAGCGCGAAGATCCGGGTGAATTCCTGGAGCTGGTGCGTTCCGCGGGCGCCGAGCCGGCGACCCTCATGCAGGGGAGCCGGCGTCGGCCCGATCCGCGTGCCTTCATCGGCAGCGGCAAGGTGGAAGAGCTGCGTGAGCTGCTCGCCGTCCATCATGCCGAGCTGGTGATCTTCAACCATACCTTGAGCCCCTCCCAGGAGCGCAATCTCGAGCGTTCGCTGAAATGCCGCGTGCTCGATCGTACCGGGCTGATTCTCGACATCTTCGCCCAGCGTGCGCGGACCCACGAGGGCAAGCTGCAGGTAGAGCTGGCCCAGCTTGAGTACATGTCCACGCGGCTGGTGCGGGGCTGGACCCACCTTGAGCGCCAGAAGGGCGGTATCGGCCTGCGCGGGCCGGGTGAAACCCAGCTCGAGACCGACCGCCGGCTGCTGCGTGCGCGCATCAAGGCGATTCACAAGCGGCTCGACAAGGTGCGTAGTCAGCGCGAGCAGAATCGCCGGGCGCGCTCGCGGGCCGAAATTCCCAGTGTCTCGCTGGTCGGGTATACCAACGCCGGCAAGTCGACACTGTTCAACGCCTTGACCGCGTCGACGGTATATACCGCCGATCAGCTGTTCGCGACCCTCGATCCGACCCTGCGCCGGCTCGACGTAGCCGATGTGGGGCCGGTGGTGATGGCCGATACCGTGGGTTTCATCCGCCATTTGCCGCACAAGTTGGTGGAAGCCTTCCAGGCCACGTTGCAGGAAGCCAACGAAGCCTCGTTGCTGATTCATGTGATCGATTGCGCCGACCCCGAACGCGAGCAGAACGTCGCCGAAGTCAACTCGGTACTCGAGGAGATCGGCGCCGACGAAGTGCCCTGCCTGCGGGTGATGAACAAGATCGACCTGCTCGACAGCGCGCCGCGTATCGAGCGTGATGGCCACGGCGTGCCCGAGGAAGTGTGGCTCTCGGCGCAGCAAGGTAGCGGCTTCGACCTGCTGCATCAGGCACTGTCCGAACGCTTGGCCGAGGATCTGCTCGATCTGGAACTGACGTTGACGCCCGATCAGGGTAGGCTACGGGCGGGGTTGCACGAACTGGATGCGGTCCGCAGCGAGCGTTTCGACGATCAGGGCCGCAGCCTGCTGACGATTCGCCTGCCACGCCGCGAATTCATGCAACTGCTCGCCCGGTTGGGCGAGAAAGCCGAGGATTACCTGCCACCGGAGGAGCTGGCGCCACCGGTCTGGGCCGATGGTGTCCGAGGATGATTGCGAGGCCGCCGTCTTGATCACAGACGGCGGCCTCGCCGCACATCGCAATTTTGCTGACTTTCCGGACAAAACCTAGTGGAGACGACGTATGGCTTGGAATGAGCCGGGTGGGGGTGGCAAGCAGCACGACCCCTGGAGTGGCGGTGGCCGACGTGGTGGCGGCGGTAACGGCAACGGTGGCGGTAATGGCGGCGGAAACAATAACCAGGGCCCGCCCGATCTGGATGAAGCGCTGAAAAAGTTTCAGGACAAGCTCAATCGCATGCTCGGCGGTCGCGGCAAGCGCGGTGGGGGCGGCGGCAACGGCGGTGGCGGCGGCGGCAAACGCAGCACCTTCGCTCTGCCGGGACTGCTCGCCATTATCGCCCTGGCGATCTGGGCGGCTTCGGGCTTCTACCTGGTCGATCAGTCGGAGCGCGGGGTCGTGCTGCGTTTCGGCAAGTTCCAGCAGATCGTCGACCCCGGCCTGCACTGGAATCCGCCGATCATCGATGACGTGCGCATGGTCAACGTTACCCGGGTACGGGCGATTTCCCAGACCAAATCGATGCTGACCCAGGACGAGAATATCGTCCAGGTCGAGATGTCGGCTCAGTACCGTGTCGCGAATCCGGGCAACTTTGTGCTCAATGTCCGCAACCCGGACCTGACTATCGAAAACGCACTGGATTCTGCCTTGCGTCATGTGGTCGGCGGTACGGAAATGGATCAGATCCTGACATCGGGACGTGAGTTGCTTGCAGACACGGTAACTACGCGCCTGCAAACCTACCTCAACAATTACAATATTGGTGTGACAATCCAGGCAATCAACGTCGAGTCGACCTCGGCACCGGATGCGGTGCAGGACGCCTTCGACGACGTGATCAAGGCCCGTGAGGATCGTCAGCGGCTGATCAACGATGCCATCGGCTACGCCAATGCGATCATTCCCGAGGCGCAGGGTCAGGCGCAGCGAATGCTCGAGGAGGCCCAAGGCTATCGTGAATCGGTGGTCGCCAAGGCCGAGGGCCAGACCAACCGCTTCAATTCATTGCTGACCGAGTACCGTCAGGCACCCCAGGTGATGCGCGATCGCATGTATCTGGAGAGCATGACCGAAGTACTGTCGAAGACCAGCAAGGTGCTGGTCGACGTTGACAAAAGCAGCCCGCTGATGGTGCTGCCGCTCGACAAGCTGGACCGTGGCAACGCCGGTGCCGGCGGCTCAGGATCGCAGCAGGATATCAACGTTACGCCGTCGCTGATCGAGCAGATGCGCAACAATTCGACAAGTAGCAGCAGCTCGTCGCACACGAGTGGTATTCGCAGGGAGGGTCGTTAATGATCAATAATCGTTCCCTGCTCATCGTCGCCGGCCTGGCCGCGGTCGCTTGGGTAGGCAGCAACAGTCTGTATATCGTCGACCAGACCGAGCGTGCCATCAAACTGCGGTTCGGCGAGATCGTCGAGACCGATATCCAGCCCGGGATGCATTTCAAGATCCCCGTCACCCAGACGGTACGTAACTTCGATGTGCGTATCCGCACGCTGGACACGGATACCAGCCGCTATCTGACATTGGAAAAAAAGGCGGTGATCGTCGATTCCTTCGTCATGTGGCAGGTGGTCAATCCGACGCGGTACTACGAGGCCACTGCCGGGGACGAGCAGGCCGCCGAACGCCTGATTACGCCCCGAGTGGATGAGAGTTTGCGTAACGAGTTCGGTCGCCTCGAACTGCAGAAGATCATCGCCGAAAAGCGTGACGCCTTGATGTCTGGGCCTACCGAGCAGCTCAATAAGCTGCTGCGCGATGAGCTCGGCGTGGCAATCATCGATATTCGTATCAAGCGTATCGATCTGCCCGACGAAGTGACCCAGGCGGTCTACGAGCGGATGCGCACCGAGCGTAATCGCGAGGCGCGCGAGTATCGTGCCAAGGGTCAGGAACAGGCCGAGAAGGTGCGTGCCAATGCCGAGCGTCGTCGCCAGGTGTTGCTCGCCGAGGCACAGTCCAAGGCGGAAACCCTGCGCGGTCAGGGCGATGCCGAGGCGGCATCGATCTATGCCGGCGCCTATCAGCAGGATGCCGAGTTCTTCCGTTTCTATCGTAGCCTCGATGCCTATCGGGCCAGCTTCGATGGCAAGGACGATCTGCTGGTGCTCGAGCCGGACAGCGACTTCTTCCGCTACCTGAAAAGCGCCAGTCCGCAGTCCCAGCAGAGCAACGACGCGAACGGTTCCTAGCCGATCGTCTCGCCCTCCGGGGTACACCCGGAGGGCAAACATGCTAGAATTTGACAACCGGGCGTGCCCCGGTTTTTTTGTGGCCATTCATCTCTGCTAGACAGGCAAAGGCTCATGACCATCGCTGATCGCTGGCTGCTTCCTGACGGTATGGACGAAGTGCTTCCGCCGCAGGCGACCCGCATGGAGACGCTGCGCCGAGCGCTACTCGATCTCTATTACCGCTGGGGCTACGACCTGGTGATGCCGCCGCCGGTCGAATTCCTCGATTCGCTGCTGACCGGCACCGGCACCGACCTCGATCTGCAGACCTTCAAGCTCACCGACCAACTCACCGGCCGCATGATGGGCGCCAGTGCCGATGTGACCCCCCAGGTGGCACGCATGGATGCGCATTCGCTCAAGCACCGTGGCCCGGCGCGGTTGTGCTACTGCAGCCATGTGCTGCGTGCCAAGGCCGATCAGCATCAGGGTGGCCGCAGCCCCGTCCAGGTTGGGGTGGAGCTGTTCGGCCATGCCGGTCTGGAAGCCGACCTGGAGATACTCAGGCTGGCGTTGGCCAGTCTGGTGACCGCCGGTTCGCGGGAAATCCACCTGGCATTGGGCCACATCGGCATCTACCGCGCCCTGGTGGAGGCCGCGGCGCTGTCGCGCGAAGCCGAACTGGCGCTGTTCGAGGCCATCGAGCGCAAGTCGCCGGCGGAAACCGAGGCGCTGGTCGATGCCCAGATCCATGATCCGGCCATTGCGCGCATGGTCAAGGCGCTCCCCGGCCTGCACGGAGACCGCGCTGTGCTAGACGAGGCCCGCGCCGTGTTCGCCGATGGCCCGGCGGCGCTCGACGATGCGCTCGATCAGCTCCAGGCGCTCTGCGAAGGGGTTGCTGACGGCATTGGCGATGTCACTTTGTACGTCGATCTGGCGGACCTGCGCGGCTATCAATACCACACCGGCATGATGTTCGCCGCCTACGTGCCGGGCTACGGCCAGGCATTGGTCAAGGGCGGGCGCTACGACGATACCGGCCGAGCCTTCGGCCGGGCGCGTCCCGCCACCGGTTTCTCGATGGACCTCAAGCTGCTGGCTACGCTGAGCGAGCAGCAGCCGCCTTGCGACGGGATCTGGGCACCGGCCGGCGAGGCGGCCGAAACAAGCGAACTCAATGCGATCATCGCGCGTCTGCGCGAGGCGGGGGAGCGGGTCGTCAAGGCCCTGCCGGGTCAGCATACCGGCCCTGTCGAGCATCGTTGCAATCGCCGCCTGGTGCGCCTGGGTGACGATTGGCAGGTATCGCCCCTGGCATAGCAGCGAGACGCCTGTCGAATATCGGCCAGGCGGATTCTTCGATCAAGAGACGAGAGTAATGGGCAAGAACGTAGTCGTACTGGGCACCCAATGGGGTGACGAGGGCAAAGGCAAGGTCGTCGATCTGCTGACCGAATCAGCGTCCGCGGTCGTGCGCTTTCAGGGTGGGCACAATGCCGGCCACACGCTGGTCATCGACGGTGAAAAGACTGTCTTGCACCTGATCCCGTCGGGGATCTTGCGTGACGACAAGACCTGTGTGATCGGCAATGGCGTGGTGCTGTCGCCGGAAGCGCTGATCAGCGAAATTCGTGAACTGGAGGCCAAGGGCGTGCCGGTCCGCAAGCGCCTGAGGCTGTCGCCGTCCTGCCCGCTGATCCTGCCTTACCACGTACGGCTGGATCAGGCCCGCGAGAAGGCCCGCGGCATCGCCAAGATCGGCACCACCGGGCGCGGCATCGGTCCGGCCTACGAAGACAAGGTCGCGCGTCGCGGCTTGCGGCTGGGCGATCTGCTGCATCGCGAACGCTTCGCCTCCAAGCTCGGCGAAGTGCTGGATTATCATAACTTCGTGCTTCAGCACTATCATGGCGAGCCCGCGGTGGATTTCCAGCAGGTGCTCGACGAGGCGATGACCATGGCCGAGGAACTGCGGCCGATGGTCTGCGATACGGTCAGCCTGGTGCACGACTTCCGCAAGGCCGGCGAGAACATCCTCTTCGAGGGTGCCCAGGGCTCGCTGCTGGATATCGATCACGGCACTTACCCGTACGTCACCAGTTCCAACACCACCGCCGGCGGCACCGCGACCGGGTCGGGCGTCGGGCCGCTGTACCTGGACTACGTGCTGGGCATCACCAAGGCCTATACCACGCGCGTCGGTTCGGGGCCGTTTCCCACTGAACTGTTCGATGAGTTCGGTCGCCACCTGGCCGAGCGTGGCCATGAGTTCGGTGCCACCACCGGGCGTCCGCGTCGCTGCGGCTGGTTCGATGCGGTGGCGCTGCGTCACGCCGTGCAGGTCAATTCGGTCTCCGGCATCTGCCTGACCAAGCTCGATGTACTCGATGGGTTGGAGAATATCCGCGTCTGTATCGGCTATCGCAGCAAGGATGGCGAGACCCTGGATGCACCGGTGGATTCCGAGGGTTATGAGGCCGTCGAGCCGCTCTATCAGGATCTGCCCGGCTGGAGCGAGTCGACGCTGGGCATCAAGCGTGTCGAGGACTTGCCGGCCAACGCCCGCGCCTATATCAGCTTCCTCGAGGAGCAGACCGGTACGCCGATCGACATCATCTCGACCGGCCCCGATCGCAACGAGACGATCGTATTGCGTAATCCGTTTGTCGATTGAGGTCGAGTCAGGCCGGTGTCGCTGGTCTGGACCGCAAAACCCGCCACCTTTCGGTGGCGGGTTTTTCATGGCTGCATGGTCCAGGCGACTATTTGCTGTCGGCCACGGCGTGGCGTGACTTGAGCAGGCTGGCCGCGGTCGTGACGGCCAGGGTGCCGACAATGATCGTCAGCGACAGCCAGATGGGAATCTCCGGGGCCCAGTGCACTCCTTCGCCGCCATTGATGAACGGCAGGGTGTTTTCATGCAGCGCCTCGAAGACCAGCTTGATGCCGATAAAGCCGAGAATGATCGACAGTCCGAGTCCCAGGTAGACCAGGCGATCGAGTAACCCACCGAGCAGGAAGTAGAGCTGCAGCAGCCCGAGCAGGGCGAAGGCATTGGCGGTGAAGACGATATAGGGGGATTTGGTCAGCCCATAGATCGCCGGAATCGAATCCAGCGCGAACAACAGGTCGGTAAAGCCCAGCGCGATGACCACGAAGAACAGCGGCGTTACCACACGCTTGCCGTTTTCCTGGGTCAGCAGCCGGTTGCCATGGTATTCGCTGGTCGACGGAAAGACCTTATGGGCCCAGCGTTCGAAGCGCGTCTCATGATACTGCGGGCCACCGGCCGATTGATCCTGCAGGCTGTCATGGGCGAGCTTGACCGCGGTATACAGCAGGAACGCACCGAACACATAGAACACCCAACTGAACTGGGCGATGGCGGCCGCACCGACGGCGATGAACAGCCCGCGCATGATCAGGGCGATGGCGATGCCGATCAGCAATACCTTTTGCTGGTACCTGCGCGGTACCGCGAACTTGGTCATCAGGATCACGAAGACGAAGAGATTGTCGACCGACAGGCTCTTTTCGGTGACGAAGCCGGCGAAATACTCAGTGCCGTGATTGGCGCCCCAGACCAGCCAGACACCGGCGCCGAACAGCAACGCGATGGCGATGAAGAACGCCGACCAGCCAGCGGCCTCCTTGAGCGTCGGCTCGTGGGGCTTGCGGGCGTGAAAGATGAAGTCGAAGCAGAACAGCGCGATGATGCCGGCCACGGTGGCCAGCCATACCCAGGTCGGGACGGACATAGGAGACTCTCCGGTTGTCGTTAACGGACACCGAAGGTCTCTTCCGTCCCGAATGGCCGCTCTATAGACAAGAGCCGGACCGGGACCGATGATGCCGGGACGTTTTTGGCGCCCGTGCTGACGACGACACCGTGGTGGAGCGGCCTTGCTAAGCCACGATCTCCACATAGGGAATACTCCCCTTCCTGTGGTGGCCGAGTGTCGCGCCGTTGTCGGCGACAAGCAAGTGCCCAGCCATAAAAAACGGGCCCCAAATGGGGCCCGGATTCGCGGCTGCAATCAACGCCGAGCGATTAGCGTGACTCGCTCTGCGTGGTGTTGCTGGCCGCTTGTGCGGCGGCTTCATCGGTCAGCAGGTCGCGCATGGTCTGGAGACCCATTTCACCGCCCGAGTCGAGCGTACTATCAAGCCACACCAACGCCTGTTCCTGGCTGACGTTTTCCAGGCCATTAGCCCTCAGGTAAGCCTTGGCGAGTGCCAGGCGCGCCGTGGGATGACCGCGTTCAGCGGCCTTGTAGAGATATTCCGCCCCACGGGTCTTGTCCATGGGCAGCAGGGTACCTCTCAAGTATTCACGGCCCAGTGTTGCCATCGACCCGGCATGGCCCTTTTCGGCGGCATCGGTCAGTAACTGGCGACCGCGCTCGACATCCTGCTCGAGCTGGAAGTCGCCATAGAGCAACGTGCGGCCAAGGTACTGCTGTGCGGTCAGGTCACCGGCGTCGATGGCCTGCTCGAGCCAGCGTACGGCCTTATCGGTATCCTGCTCGACGCCCGTTCCTTCCATGTAAGCCGTCCCGAGCAACTGAGCCGCATAGGAATTACCGCTTTGGGCGGCATCCGTCAGGTAGCGACGGCCCTGATTGACATCCTGCTGAACGCCTTGGCCCTTGAGGTAGGCTTCGCCGAGCACGATACGTGCAGAGGAATTGCCGCTAGCGGCAGCTTCACGCAGTAGTGAAACCCCGCGCTGGGGTCTGACAGCGACTCCCTGGCCCTTGAGATAGGCTTCGCCCAGGTCGGCCTTGGCACCGTTATGGCCCAGTCTGGCGGCGCGTTCGAGGTAGTCGACGCCACGTGACACATCGCGGGTGACCCCTTGGCCCTTGAGATACATGCGACCCAGGGTCGCCGTAGCTCCGCCGTGGCCTTGCTGCGCCGCTCGACGTAGCCAGCTCAGCGCTTGCTGATTATCGCGGCGAACGCCGTTGCCGTTGAGGTAGGCGCGACCGAGCGCGGCCATGGCCGGTGCGTTGCCCATGTCGGCGGCCTTGCGCAGGGCGCCGATATCGCCATGCTCGCCCAGGTCGCGGTAAGTGCGGGCCAGCGCCTCGGCCGCCGAGGGATGGCCACTTTCACGCGCCTTCTTTAGCCAATACTCGGATTGGGCGTAGTCACGCGGGATGCCACGGCCTTCGCGGTAGGCACGCCCCAGGACGACCATGGCATAGCCGTCGCCCTGGTTGGCGGCTTCTTCCAGCATGCTGATCGCCTTGGCGGGGTCGCCATTGCTGAGCTTGCCGCTGAGATAGGCATCGGCGAGCTCGGTCGCTGCAGTGACATCGCCCTGGTCGGCCGCCCGACGCAGCCAGCGCTCGGCCTCGGCGGGCTGGAAAGGCAGTGCCTTGCCTTCAAGGTAAGCCTCACCAAGCTGACGGGCGGCGGTGGTCTGTCCCTGTTCCGCGGCCTCCTGCAACAGCGTCTGGGCGCGCTGGGGATCAGGGCGTACGCCTGTGCCCGTGAGGTAGGCCTCGCCGAGTTGCGCGGTGGCATAGGGATGGCCTGCCTCGTGGCCGCGCTCCAGGTACTGGACCGCCTTGGCTGGCTGGGCGCGAACTCCATTGCCTTCCATGTAGGCCCGGCCGAGCGCGGCGTAGGCCAGACCATCGCCCGCTTCAGCGCCTTTTTCCAGCAGGCTGAGACCGCGCTGCGGCGCGGCAGTCAGAACATCGCCGTTCAAATAGGCGCGTCCCAGGGTGATGGCGGCATTCGTCGAGCCGCTACTGACGGCGCGCTCGAGCCAACGCTGGGCCTGGTCGGGATTGGCCGCGACGCCGTTATCTCCCAGATAGGCGTTGCCCAACTGGTTCATGGCTTCAACGTCGCCGGCGTCGGCGGCTTTTTTCAGCATCTCCAGCCCACGTTGCTGCTGACCGGATTCCAGGAACATTTCGCCAGCTTCACCCAGGGCATCGGGGTTGCCGGAGTCGGCGGCTGCGGTCAACCATTTCCGGTGGAGCCCGGGTTGCGCGCCGAGCAAACCGTCGTCGGCATACAGGCGTGCCAGTTGCACCATGGCTTGGGTGTCGCCCGCCTGAGCCGGTTGTCTGAGCGCATTGGCGTAGCGCTCAGCATAGTGTTGGGAGCGTTCAGGATTCGTCTCTAACCAGCCGCCTGGCGCATAGCCGCGTGCCAACGACAGAAGCGACCCGGTATTGCCGCCTTCGGCGGCCGCCTCGTAGAGCTTACGGGCGCGCTGCGGATCGGCCTCGACACCATTGCCGGTCGCCAGCATGTCGGCCAGGTCGGCCCTGGCGCTCGCCAGGTCGCCATTTTCGACGGCTTGCTGGAACAGGAAGTAGGCGAGGGTCCTGTTTTGCGCAACACCCTCGCCATCCCGATACAGGCGGCCCAGCCGGTGCGAGGCGTTATCGAGCACCGAAGAGGGGTTGTGCAGGGCCTGGCCATATAGCGTGGCCGCTCTGGCGGGGTCGCGGGGTACATACTCGCCATCGTCGTAGATCTTGCCGAGCTCGTAGTACGCCGGAAGGAGGCCTCCGGTCGACAGCGCCTGGAGTTGTTCGATCGCTTTCTCCGTCTCGCCTTGCTCGAGCGCCTGGCGGGCGAAATCCATGCGGCTCCAGTCCATGTTGCTCACATCTGCAGGGGTGCCGCCATCGAACCAGTCCTGGTATTGCGGGTCGAGCTGGGCCTCGACCTCGCTCATGTGCTGGCTGGTGCCGACGGCACCACAACCACTGAGTAGTGAAACCGCGCCCAGCACAGCTAATGTCTTGCTATAGCGGGGTTGGTGTCCGCCTACGATTGGCCGTTGCTGCTTGATCATGGGTCCATCCTGGATTCCGGTTGAACGACAGCCGTCGTTGCCGGATGGCGACGACGGCCTTGATGAGCCAAAACCGCGCTACTTCTGGGCTTCGGGTATGGTGATATCCGCTTGTCCTTTGAGCGAGTCATTCATCACGATACGCTGCTGGGCGTCGGGGTCCATGAAATACAGTGTAATGTAGCCACCGGCACCGCGGTTATAGATGGGTCGGTACTGCTTGAGGAAGCGTTCCATGCGGGGATAATCCTTGTGGTGCAGATAGATATCCATCCATGAGAAGTATTGATCGTCATTCAGGAAGCCCCGGTATTGCTCGTGGGGGGCGTAGTCTCCGAGCCTGGTGGGGTCGTCGATGATCTGGAACAGATAGGTCACCGGATCCTGAATCGTGTGTCCATTGAGCTCGAGATTGAATATGTCATAGCCCTGGCGAGCGATTACTTGCATGTTGGTCACCAGATAAAGCAGCGCATAATTCTGGTAATGGGTTGCACGGCGCCCACGGGCGAGCTCATGTGGCAAGCCGCCTTCGGGAGTCAGGTCGTCGAGTGCCGAGTAGACGGCACTCACACCGAACTGGAAGAGTTCATCGTCGTCGGTCAAGATGCCGATCATCGAGGAGTAAAGCGCACGACGATAGAAGTGATTGTTACAACAATCACCAGGGCTGCCCGGGATACCGGAATGCCGCTTGGCGAGCCGGTCGAGCCAATCGTTGATATGCTGCTTCTCTTCCTCCATGCCCGCGACGCGCGGTCTCACGATCGAATAGGCCAAGGCTGCGGCGAACATCATCGATTCGGTGCTGTACCAGGCCTGCGGGTCATGAGCGGAGTAATAGAATTTCCACAACGCATTGGACTCGGCCCACTTGTCCAGGAATTTGACTAGACACGTACTGTAATAGTCGTCCTGGGTTGCGACATAAGCACCGGCTAGTTGACTGACATCGTCTTCGAAGTTGAACAGCGGCCGGGTAACCATCCGCCAGGCATCGGGGCTCGGGTAGAAGCCGGGGATGCGTATCCGATCGTCCAACGGCGGGGTGGCCATTAACGAGTTGCAGCTCTCATGCAGCTGCAATCGGTCCATTGTGCCGAGCAGCAGCGAATTCGAGCTATTTTTCAGCAGTGCCAAGCGGGCATCCACATCGAAGTAAGATGCGTCGGGGTCGGTGACCGTGTACTGCGTAAAATCCTTGTGCTGACGTTCTTCATAGGTGTACCCCCAGGCTGATGTGTAGAGCAAACAACTCAGCACGCCGGCCGTAATCACTTGGAGTGGTTTGAGGTGGCGGAGCAGCGGGTTTTGAGTAAGGCGAAATGTCATCGATGATTTCCCTGCGGTCATGACTCTTGCTTAGCTCATCGAAGACCCGAATGTGCCGAAGCCGGCGTGTGCTCCCTTGAGACTCTATAGTTGCCGAAAATTGTCGAAGGAAACCATGAATATGCCTCATGCTCCCGAAAAGGCCGGTATGCAAGAGGCACAACCATGCCGTACAACGGATTACCTCGATCACGACTCGGATCCGCGGTGACGTTAACGAGTCGTGAAGGATGGTTTTATGTTTGCTAATAATTCTTTCACCGATCGCGAACCATGCATGGGCGAAGCCCTTTGATTCGAGGCGGCCTTTGCTCTTGCTGATGACCTGTTCATGGCGTTTTCCCTGGTACCTTAAGCACGACTAAGTTTATAAGTAGTAATCGTTATATTGATGGCATTACGGTATGCAGTTGGCCGATGGTTAGGCGTCCTCCTGTTTGCCTCGGCGATAGCCGCTTTGGGTTAATCCTGAGCATCGGGGATGGTGATCTCCGAACGTTGCTCGAGTGAATCGTCGCGCACGATGCGTTGCTGTGCCTCCGGGTCCATGAAGTACAGCGTAATGTAGCCACCGGCACCGCGGTTATCGACCGGCCGGTACTGCTTCATGAAACGCTCCATGCGCGGATAATCCTTGTGATGCAAATAGATCTCCATCCACGAGAAGTACTGCTCGTCATGCAGGAAACCTTGATATTGCTCATGCGGGGCATAGTCCTTGAGCCGAGTGGGGTCGTCGATGATCTGGAACAGGTAGGTTACCGGATCCTGAATCGTCTGACCGTTGATCTCGAGGTTGAAGACATCATAGCCCTGCCGGGAGATCACCTGCATGTTGGTGACCAGGTAGAGGAGGGCATAGTTCTGGTAGTGAGTGGCCCGGCGACCACGGGCGAGTTCGTAGGGTAGGCCGCCCTCCGGGGTCAGGTCGCTAAGCGCTGAATAGATGGCACTCACGCCGAACTGGAAGAGATCATCATCATCGGTCAGGACGCCGATCATCGAGGCATACAGCGCGCGGCGATAGAAGTGGTTATTGCAGCAGCTGCCATCGAGGCCGCCAACGATGTTGGAATGTCGTTTGGCCAAGCGATTGAGCCAGTCGTTGATATGCTGCTTTTCTTCCTCCATGCCTTCGACACGAGGGCGCACGATCGAATAGGCCATGGCGGCGGCGAACATCATCGACTCGGTGGCGTACCAGGCTTGGCGATCATCCAGCGAATAATAGAATTTCCACAGCGCATTGGCTTCTGCCCATTTGTCCAGAAACTTGACCAGGCATTCGCTGTAGTAGCTGTCCTGCGTGGCGACGTAGGCACCGGCCAAGCGGCTGACATTGTCCTCGAAATCGAAAAGCGGTTGCGAGGCTTCGCGCCAGGCCTGGGGGCTTGGGTAAAAGCCAGGGATACGTATGCGCTCGTCTAGTGGTGGTACGTCTAATAGCGAGGCGCAACTGTCCATGATCTGCAACTGGTCCATGGCGCCGAGTAGCAGCGAATTCGACGTGTTTTCCAGAAGCTCCATGCGGGCGTCCACGTCGAAATACGAGGCGTTGGGGTCGGTGACCGTATACTGCGAAAAATCCTTTTCCTGGCGCTCTTCATAGCCATACCCCCAGGCCGATGTGCAAACCACGCCGGTCAGCAAGAGGCCTGTCAGCAATTGAAGAGGTTTCGGCGTACCGAGAAGGGATTGGGTGAAACGAAATATCATCGATAGTCTTCCCTGAGGTCATGACTCGCTCGGCTGATGTCAGTGGCAACTTCAGCCTATGCCCGCTGGCTGTCGCAGCGGGCTAGGTAACGATCCGTGTTAGTATTTCGGTGCGAAGACCTCGAACGCGCCAAAATCGGCGGTCTGGTCGCGTGGGGTCCGCCAGTCTTTCCCATGCCCACCGAAGAAGGTGGAAAACATCAGCCCATCCACACTCACCTCATCGGTGGTCCGGTAGATGATACCGTGTTGTTCGAGGACCGGTTCACCATCGACCCATACCCGAGCGATTCCGTTATCGCTATCGGGGTCGTTGAGGATGATTTCCTGTTCGAGAGTGACCCACTCGCCTGTCGGAAAGGTCCATTTGCCTCGGCCCACCGAATCGCCATAGTCGCTATCCTTATTGGCGACATATTCGTAGAGTTCGCCCTGACCCTCTTTGCGCCACATGAAGCGCATGGAGAAGCCGTTTTCGCCCGAGACATCATCACCGCCGCTGGGTGCATCTCCGCCGTAGAGGCCAGGTAGCTTGCCGCCCTTGACGAAATCGAAACCCTTCTCGAAACGCACCTGATACTTGAGACAGGCACGTTCGGCGCCCTCGAGCTGATGGAGTCGCGCATAGAATCCCGCTCCCCCTTCGGTCGTATCGCTGGGGGCCGAAGTGCCTTCAGGGATAGGCCACGCGAAAAGCGGGTTCGCCGAGATCGCTTTGCGCGGCCGATAGCAGGGATACATTCTTGTCCAGTCCCCAGTTTTTCTCGGCCGAATAACTGGCTTCGATGATCTGTTCCATGTCACCGCCACTGTCGCGAGGCTGGGGAGACGCCACCAGCGGGTAGCGCGAAGAACATTCTGAAACCGTAGGAATGGAAAGCGACGAATTTTCATCGTCGTCAGCCGAAGCCGGCACCGCGACCGCGAGCAGGGCGCTACCCAGTGCGAATCCGAAAAGCGACAGGCGCCACGTTGGAAAGCGATTCCCAACGTAGGGCGCGCTGACTGCTAGCGTTGTTTGGTTCCGTGTCATCGCCATATCCTCCTGGCGCTTGGATGTATGGCCTGGCTGGCGGTACTTAGCGGTACCGGCCAGGCGGCAACAATCCCACTGATAAACCGGGACGGGACCGTGCTGTTCGATGAGTCTCGGCCATGTTGCGATTGTTGCCGGTCTGAATTACTCCGTCAGGCTGGATGCCTTGGCCAATGCCATGTCGAACCAGCCACCGATTGTCTGGACGACGGCACGACCGCCTTGCCAGAGCCATTCTGCTGCACCGTCGATGAACGGCGCTTCTGAGAAGCGGACATCGACAGGCTTGCCGACATCACTGGCGTCGAGTGGTTCCTCGGGAACCAGTAGCACACTGGCAACGTTCTGTTCCTGGCGTACCCATTCAGGGAAGCCGGCACGTGGTTGGCGCTCGACGTCCAGTGCAACGGAGCGAACGCGTGCGGCGATCGGCTCGGAGGCATTGGGCAGCGCGACATAGGCGACCTGATGAGGCTCGATATCGCTGATCTGATCCATATGCACCAGCGCTTCGACCATGATGTCGTTTTCTTGGGTGCGGATCAGCGTCGCGATGCGATCGCCCTTGTTGATGAAGGTGCCGCCACTGCTACCCAGCGCCCAGGCCACCACGCAGTCACAAGGGCTGTATATAATGTTGGCAGACGCACGGGCCTGGAGGGCGTCGACACGCGACTGTTCGTAGTCGCGAGCCTGGATGAACTGCTTGATGCGGATCTCGGCGACTTCGGGCGAGACCGTTTCATAGCTGGGCGGGCGGCCGTTCGACGGCGTCGTTGACTGCGCCATGCTGATTTGTTGAGCGTCCGAGTTTCCGAGGCGCTCGCGCATGTTTTCGATCAACCGGGAATTATAGTCGTGAGCGGCCTTGGCCTGGATCAGATCCGTCTGCAGGTCGCTATTATTGACCCTGGCCAGTTTCTCGTCGCGCTCCACCCGGTCGCCGGGTTGCAGTGAGTGATCGCTGAGCTGGCCGGCACCGGGCGCCAGGATGTCGATACGCGGCGCAGTGACGGCGGCAAAATCGGGCTCGATGAGCATGAAGTTGCGATAGGCCGTGGCAGCGAGTACCGCGAGCAAGGCCAGCGCAGCCAGCGTGAGTGCCAGATAGCGACCCCAGGGCTTGCTTTGACGAGGCTGATGCTGGGGCGTGCCAGTGGCCTTTCGCTTGCGCGGCGTCTGCGGATCCTCGGTCGCGAGCAGGCTCTCAACCGAAGCGTGATTGCCACTGAGATGGGCGCGAATGACGCGCCGTAGCAGTTCGCGATGGCGCCTTTCGATGTGCGTGATCTCGAAGGCGACCTCGTGTTGCTTGTTCTGCTGATGTCCCTCGCCGCGTAGCACCTTGGCATCGACAGGCACGATGAGCTCAGCGGCACCGGCCATCAGCAGCAACGAGACCGAAACCAGCTTGCCCGACTCAATGGGAGTATCGCTGTAGACCGAAAAGCCGCCCAGCGACAGGTCATGGCCGGGCAGCGTGGCATCGTCTCCGAAACGCACCTGAAAAGGCGCATCTACGCGAACGTGACGCCGTTCGTCGCGACGTTCATGGCTCAACTGGCTGTCGCGTGCCATATGCTCGTCGTGCGCCTCGCCTGGGTGGGGCGCTTGACCTTTATCGCTAGGTGTCGGCTGGTCTCGCCCATGGCTAGGTCCGTCCAGCGTTGGCTCTTTTCTGTTGGGGTCGCGGGTATGTTCTTCGCTCATAATCATTATCTCCTTGTCCGGGTCCGTGTCCGTATTTTCAGTCCTGACGGGACGCGAGCTTGACTTCCATGTCAGTCAGAGTGACTGCGCCAAGCATGGTTTCCAGTTCACAGGGAGCTTGCCGAGGGCAGCGAAACTCACCGTTGTCGATCAGGGTGCGGCCGCTGCTGTCATGCAGCCCTTCGGCGAGCGCGGGGCTGAACTGCAAGACAGTAGGCCGCTCACCCCCGTAGCCGCGAATTGACCGGGTGCGAACTTCACCCAGTTCGAATAGCTTTTCGGTCAATTGCGAGCCGACATGCAGATTGCCGGGGGGGAGCTGCACATGAGTGCCTTCCGCCGCGTCGGCCAAAGCCAGCGCCAGCCAGTCGCCGTCGTCATCGACACCACTGCGCTCGGCACCGAGTCCGCCTTCGTCCTGCATGATGGTCAACGACGTCTTATCGGGCGGCGCGACCACGCCGACGAAGATAGCGAGTGCCAACAGCATGCTGCCGAGGTAGACGCTGTGCATGAAGTGGCTCATGCGGCGTTGTCGTCTGGCGGCCTTGGGATCGTCCGGCTCGCCGGCCGAAATCCCCTGGCGCGACCAGGACTGGCGGTTGAAGCGGAAACTGACATAGACCTTGAGCAGGGCCCCGGAAATCTGGTTGTAGTACAGCAATGGTACCCACAGCAGACTGAAACGCCCGTGTTGCATGGCCAGTACACAGGAGGCGATGCTGCGGGTGAAGAAAATCCATAACAAGTAGGCGAAGATGAACGAGGGGCGCACGAACAGGGTCAGCATGATCGCGACCGATGGCCCGATCAGCGTTGTCCACATCGACAGGCGCTGGTCGACCAGGCTCCACCAAGTGAACAGGCCCATGCTCTTGGGGCCCAGCGCAATGGCCCGCCCACTGGTACGCAGCATGTTGCCGAACCAGCGACGCATCAGGTCGAGTGACGACTTGAAAAAGCGGTCCCTGTCGGGGAGTTCCTCGAAGCCGGACACATAGACATCCGGTACGTAAAGCATCTTCCAGTTGTTCTTGATCAGCCAGTACCAGGTCGATTTGTCGTCGCCGGACAGGAACTTGAAATAGCCGAAGCGCCAATGCTCGATATGGTCGTTCTCGACCAGATCGATGAAGTCAGGATCGGTGGCGAGCTCAGCGCGAAAGGCACTGTAGCGACCAGTAAGTACCAGCAACCGCTCGGAGACCGCCATCGAACTCATCATCAAATGGCGCTGAGCGTAACGCAGGTCGTACCACTCCTTGGTCACGTCGTCGCCATCGACGATGGCCCGGTTATTGGTGGTCAGTGCACCAAGCTCGGGTTGCGAGGCAAAGAACGATAATGAGCGGGACAGGGTTCCGGGCTCGACCTGGATGTCGCCATCCATGGTAATCAAAAGCGAACGAGGCCCGGGCATGCGCCGCGAGATGGCCCGCAGCACTTCGGCCATCGCCGAGCGCTTGCCGTCGCCCTTCTGGAACATGTAGCTGACCTCGACATTTTCCGGCCAGCCGTTTTCCGCCATCACGTGATCGATGACGTCGACATCGCTGCGATCGGAGATCGCCGCGAAGATTGTCGTCGGAACGCCATATTCACGGGCTTCGCGTACCAATGCATCGTAGACCGGGAAGGTGACTTCCGGCTCGATGCGAAAGGACGTGCAGAGCACGTAGAGGGCGTCGGGGCGCTCGGCCGTGTCGGCAATGTCGGCCTCTCGCCGCAGCCGCGGAAAGACCCGCTTGTTGAACCAGAGCGAGCGCAGGACATGCGTAAACCACCAGGAGTAACGCCAAGCGCCAATCAGGCCGATGGCGAGAATGAAACTCTTGGAGCCGGGCGAGAAGACCTCTGCCGGTAGCTCGAAGACGAGCACTACCAGAAATGAGAGGATGAACAGCAGAGTCGTCAGTTCGGTGATGCGACTGGCTGTCGAGCCCTTGCTGTGTTTGTTTGGCGACATTGGCAACCCTTCCAGGACTGTCTATGGCAGCGTACTCGGTCGCTACCGGCGCTTGATGAGCTCACCGGGGGGTGCGCTTCCTTGGCATCCCCCGGCGGCAGGCGTGTCCCCTAGCTTTCGGCCAGCTTAGTCAGCGGCGCGAATGATGGACCGCCATCGTCACTTTGAGACGCGCGTGAGATGGCCGGGGACCGAGTGACTATCAAGCTGCCTTGTGTGATTTCAGCGAGTCGCCACGCCCCATGGCGTAGTAGAGCAATCCGGCAGCTTTCACGCTCTGCGGATTGAAGAGGTTGCGACCATCGACGATGACCGGGGTGCGCAAGGTGGCGGCTATATGCTCGAAATCCACGGTGCGGAACGCTTTCCATTCGGTGCAGATCACCAGTGCATCAGCGCCTTCAAGCGTTTCGTCGCGACGCTCGCAATGGGTAAGGTCATCACGTTCGCCGTAGATGCGGCGGCATTCATCCGTTGCCTCGGGATCGAACGCCTGTACCCGGGCGCCGGCTGCCCATAGCGCCTCCATCAGCGTACGACTCGGCGCTTCGCGCATGTCGTCGGTGTTGGGCTTGAAGGCCAACCCCCACAACGCGATGGTCTTGCCGGCAAGATCGCCGTCAAAAGCCTGCTCGAGCTTCTGGAATAGCTTGCCCTTCTGACGCTTGTTGACGGCCTCGACGGCGCCCAATAGCTCAGCTTCGTAGCCGATATCCGCAGCGGTGCGGCCGAGCGCCTGAACATCCTTGGGAAAGCATGAACCACCATAACCACAGCCGGGATAGATGAAGTGATAACCGATCCGCGGATCGCTGCCGATACCATGACGGACATCCTCGATGTCGGCGCCAAGGCGTTCCGCCAGGTTGGAAATCTCATTCATGAAGCTGATCTTGGTGGCCAGCATGGCGTTGGCTGCGTACTTGGTCAGCTCGGCGCTACGCACATCCATGAACATCAGCTTTTCATGGTTGCGGTTATAGGGTGCGTAGCATTCACGCATTGCCTTGATGACCCGGTCGGAATCGGTGCCGACGATGATACGCGCGCCCTGCGAGAAGTCCTGGACGGCGGCGCCTTCCTTGAGAAACTCGGGGTTGGAGCAGACGTCAAAGGTCAGATCAACATTCCGTTCGTCGAGAACACGCTGAACGGCTTCGGTAACCTTGTCGGCGGTGCCCACCGGTACGGTGGACTTGTCGACGATGACCTTGGGTTCCTGCATATGCTGGGCGATGGTTTCGGCGACCTTGAGCACATACTTGAGATCGGCGCTGCCATCTTCGTCAGAAGGCGTGCCAACAGCGATGAACTGCAACCTGCCGAAGGCAACGGCTTCTGCGGCATCGGTCGTGAAACGCAGCCGCCCGGCACGCATGTTGGCGGCGATCATCGGCTCGAGGCCAGGTTCATAGATAGGTACTTCACCGCGATTGAGGCGGGCGACCTTGTCGGCATCGACATCGACACAGACGACTTCATGGCCGACGTCGGCCAGGCAGGTACCAGTCACTAGGCCGACATAACCGGATCCGAAGATAGTTATCTTCATTCAATCACCTCTCCATGGTGTTTTATCAAAATCGCTTTAGGCCGGAGGGCGTATACGCCCGTCTCGGTCATTGCACGAGTGCGTCAGGCTGTTTTGTCTATCCTTTTCTTTTCTAACGCGAGTCTTTTCTAACGTGAGAGCAGTCGGCAGTGCCGAGGTGCCACTGAAATCTTTGGTTGGCTACCGGCTGTCGAGGGTGGTTGTCGAATCATGCCGGCATACCAATCTTCTAATTTAGCTGAGTAATCTTTTGTAACTTGGAGGTTACGGTCACTAGCCTAGGAAATGCTGGCCCTCACGTCAAAACCTAGCCTTGGTTTTTTTCGAATACACTGTTCGAAAACGTTCAATGATAGCCCTGTCTTCACAGCGTGGTCATATGGGACTAAAATGGTACTCAATCGCTGATCAAGCTGGAGAGCAGCAATGCTGAAGCTTTCGAGGCTGACCGACTATGCCGCCGTATTGATGGCGCAGATAGCGCGCCATCCCGATCGGGCCTATGCCGCTACGGAGCTTGCTGAAGCAGTACAGTTGCCGCACCCGACCGTCAGCAAGACATTGAAGATGCTGGTACGTGCCGGCCTGCTGGTTTCGCGGCGCGGCGCGCGGGGTGGCTATAGCCTGGCGCGTGCCCCATCGCAGATCTCGGCCAGTGACATCATTGCTGCCATCGAAGGGCCGGTGGCCATGACCGAATGCAGCCAGATCGATGGTGATTGCGAGTTGTTGGGCAATTGCAGCGTCGCCGACAACTGGCAGCGCGTCACATTAGGCGTTCAAACACTGCTTGATAGCGTTAGTTTGACACATCTGGCACAGACCACGCCAATCAAGTTACCCGTGCAGCTACCCATACAGAGCGTGACGCTAGCGGCTTCGGCCGAAGGCTGACACGCCACTCATCGCTTGAAAGGGCTCAAAGCAGACTGCCCAGAGGGGAAGATCATGGCTACAGAGGAAATGGAGCAACTCGTTCGTCGCGAGTATACCCAGGGTTTCGTGACCGACATCGAGAGCGACACGGTTCCGCCCGGCCTGGATGAAAGCGTCATCGCCTTCATCTCGCAGAAGAAGGGCGAACCGCAGTGGATGCTCGACTGGCGTCTCGAGGCTTATCACCAGTGGCTGAAGATGACGGCCCCGTCCTGGGCGCACCTCAGCTACCCGGCGATCGATTATCAGGCGATCTCCTACTACAGCGCGCCCAAGAAGCCCGAGGATCGCCCGCAGAGCCTCGACGAAGTCGATCCCAAGCTGCTCGAGACCTACGAGAAACTGGGCATTCCCCTGCACGAGCGCGCAGCGCTGGCCGGCGTGGCGGTGGATGCGGTGTTCGATTCGGTATCGGTGACCACCACCTTCAAGGACAAGCTTGCCGAGGCAGGAGTGATCTTCTGCTCGATCTCCGAGGCGATTCGCGACTATCCCGAATTGGTCAAGCAATACCTGGGCAGCGTGGTGCCGCAGGGTGACAACTACTTCGCAGCACTCAATTCGGCGGTATTCACCGACGGCTCGTTTGTCTACGTGCCCGAAGGGGTGACCTGCCCGATGGAATTGTCGACCTACTTCCGCATCAACGCCGCCAACACTGGCCAATTCGAGCGCACGTTGATCGTCTGCGACAAGCAGGCACAGGTGTCCTATCTCGAGGGTTGCACGGCGCCGCAGCGCGACGAGAACCAGCTGCATGCCGCAGTGGTCGAGCTGGTCGCCCTGGAAGACGCCTACATCAAGTACTCGACGGTGCAGAACTGGTATCCCGGTGACGAGGACGGCAAGGGCGGCATCTACAACTTCGTCACCAAGCGTGCCGATTGTCGTGGCGCTCGCTCCAAGGTGTCGTGGACCCAGGTCGAGACCGGCTCGGCAATCACTTGGAAGTATCCGTCGTGCATGTTGCGCGGCAAGGACAGTGTCGGCGAGTTCTACTCGGTGGCCGTCACCAATGGCCGTCAGCAGGCCGATACCGGCACCAAGATGATCCATATCGGCGAGAACACCAAGTCGACGATCGTTTCCAAGGGGATCGCCGCCGGGCGTAGCGACCAGGCCTATCGCGGGCTGGTCAAGATCGGCCCGCGAGCGCGGGGCGCACGCAACTTCACGCAGTGCGACTCACTGCTGATCGGTGATCGCTGTGGCGCGCATACCTTTCCCTACCAGGAAATCGGTAACAGCACGGCGACCGTCGAGCACGAGGCGACGACCTCGAAGATCGGCGAGGATCAGCTGTTCTATTGCCGCCAGCGCGGCATCTCCGAAGAAGACGCCGTCAACATGATCGTCAACGGTTTCTGCAAGGACGTCTTTCAGGAGTTGCCGATGGAGTTTGCGGTCGAGGCCGAGGCGCTGTTGAACGTGACGCTCGAAGGCGCCGTGGGCTAAGGCGCCATCGCGCTCGGTCATGACGTGCCTGATGCATCGGCAGCGGCGCACTAAATTTATCGGGGTCGTCGAGGCGGCTCGAATCCAGATTCAAGGTGGCAAGATATGCTCGAAGTCAAAGATCTGCACGTCAGCGTGGAAGGTTCGGAAATTCTCAAGGGGCTCTCGCTGACGATCCTGCCCGGTGAGGTCCACGCGATCATGGGCCCCAACGGTGCCGGCAAGTCGACCCTGTCGGCGGTAATTGCCGGCAAGGAGGGCTATGAAGTCACTGCGGGCACGATCACCTTCGAGGGCCGCGATGTGCTGGAGATGGAGATCGAAGAGCGCGCCCAGGCCGGCTTGCTGATGGGCTTCCAGTATCCGGTCGAGATCCCTGGCGTGAAGAATATCTACCTGCTCAAGGCGGCGCTCAACGCTCAGCGTGAAGCGCGCGGCGAGGGCGAAATCCCGGCGCCGGAGTTCATGAAGCTGGTCAAGGAGAAGCTGGCCTTCATGAAGATGAACCCCAGCTTCCTGCAGCGCGCCGTCAATGAGGGGTTTTCAGGCGGTGAGAAGAAGCGCAACGAGATTCTGCAGATGCTGATTCTCGAGCCCAAGCTGGCGATGCTCGACGAGATCGACTCAGGGCTCGACATTGACGCCATGAAGGTCGTCGCCGAGGGCGTCAACTCGCTACGCAATGCCGATCGCGCGATCCTGATGGTGACCCATTATCAGCGTCTGCTCGATTACATCACGCCCGACAAGGTCCACGTGCTGGTCGATGGTCGTATCGTCAAGTCCGGTGACAAGGATCTGGCCCTGGAACTCGAATCGCGCGGCTACGAATGGGTCGTGGAGGAGACCGCAGCATGAGTGACCGCAGTGTGAGTGACCTGCAAGTGAAGAGCAGAGCTTTCTCGAGCGGCTGAAGGTGCGCGATGAATCGCGTGACACCGAGCCGACCTGGGTAGCCGCGCGGCGTCAGGCAGGCGCTGCGCGTTTCGAGGCATTGGGCTTTCCCACCAAGCGTGACGAGCAGTGGAAATATACCGATGTGCGGCGGATCAGCCGGGGTGATTTCGCCTTGGCCGACAACGCCGACTATTCGCCGGGCCAGGCGGCGGCACTGACCCTGCCGCTGGCTTCGGCGATCCGGCTGACCTTCGTCGACGGGGTGTTTTCCGCCGAACTGTCGGATCTCGCCGCGTTGCCCGCCGGTGTCACGGTCGAGCCGTTGTCTCAGGCGTTGAGTGATAATCACGAAGCCGTGGGAGGCGTGCTGGGGCGCTTGACCGGCGTCGATTTCTCGCCGTTCGCCGCCTTGAATACGGCGTTTTCCGAAGAAGGCGCAGTGATCCGCCTGGCCCCGGGCACGGTAGTCGAAACGCCGATTGTCGTGCAGTTCCTGTCGCGGGCCAACGCGGCGCCGGTGATGAGTCACCCGCGGGTGCTGATTCAGGCCGGCGCACGTAGCGAGGCCACGGTGATCGAGCATTTCGTCGGTGACACGGATGCCGCGAATTTCACCAATGTGGTGGCCGAGGCGCTGCTCGAGCGTGGCGCGATCCTCACCCATTACACGCTTCAGGAGGCACCGCTGGGTGACTTGCTGATCACCAGCCTGCAGGTGGACCAGGGTCGCGACAGTCGCTTCACCTCGTTCAACGTCAACCTGGGCGGGGCGCTGGTGCGCAATGATCTGGTCAGCGATTTGAATGCCGAAGGTGCCGAGGCTCATTTCTACGGGCTGTTCTACGCTCAGGGGCGCCAGCATGTCGATAATCACACGCTGGTCAATCACAATGCGCCGCACACGATCTCCAACGAGAACTACAAGGGGATTCTCGACGATCGTGCGCGGGGCGTGTTCAACGGCAAGGTGATCGTCAAGCGCGACAGCCAGAAGATCGAGGCGGACCAGAGCAACGCCAACCTGCTGCTTTCCGATCGCGCCGAGATCGACACCAAGCCCGAACTCGAGATCTACGCCGATGACGTCAAGTGCTCGCATGGCGCGACCACCGGCCAGCTCGACGAGGAGGCCGTGTTTGCGCTGCGCACCCGCGGGCTCGATGAGCAGACCGCGCGCGGACTGCTGACCCTGGCGTTTGCCGGCGAGGTGATGGATCGGGTGACGCTCGACGCCATCGCCGAGCGGGTCGAACGGGCAGTGGCCGGCAAGCTCCCCGAGCGCTTCAACCTCACCGGCCTGGTGGAAGTCGCCGCACTTGAGCAGGGCGGCCGCCACACTCAGGAGGAAAGCGAACATGACCGCGATGGCTGAGCTGACCCTGGATGTGGCGAAGGTGCGGCGTGATTTTCCGATCCTCGATCGGCAGGTCCACGGCAAGCCGCTGGTCTATCTCGACAATGCCGCGACCAGTCAGACACCGATCCAGGTGATCGAGACGCTCGATCACTATTACCGGCATTACAATGCCAATATCCATCGCGGCCTGCATACCCTGGCCGACGAGGCGACCGCCGCGTTCGAAACGACGCGGGCCACGGTGCGCGATTTCCTCGGCGCCCGCGAATCACGCGAGATCGTCTTCACCCGTGGCACCACCGAGGCGATCAACCTGGTCGCCAACAGCTGGGGGCGCCGCAATCTCAAGCCGGGCGACGAAGTGTTGATCTCGCGCCTCGAGCACCATTCCAACATCGTGCCGTGGCAGCTACTGGCCGCCGAAGTGGGTTTTACCATCAAGGTCATCCCGATCGACGAACGCGGCGTGCTCGACATGGAAGCCTATCGCGAGCTGTTCAGCGAGCGCACCCGGCTGGTGGCGGTCAACCACGTCTCCAATGCCATCGGCACGATCAACCCGGTCGCCGAGATGGCGCGCGTGGCCCATGCGCATGGCGCCTTGATTCTGATCGACGGCGCCCAGGCCGCGCCTCATGAGCCGGTCGACGTGACCGCACTCGACGCCGACTTCTATGCCTTTTCGGGGCATAAGGTCTACGGCCCGACCGGCGTCGGCGCGCTGTATGGCAAGGCCGAACTGCTCGAAGCCATGCCGCCTTGGCAGGGGGGCGGCGAGATGATCGACACGGTGACCTTCGAGGCCGGAAGTACTTACGCCGCGATCCCCCACAAGTTCGAGGCGGGGACCCCGGCGATCGCCGAGGTGATCGCACTGGGCCGGGCCCTCGAGTGGGTCGAGCAGACCGGCGTGGCGCTGATCGGGGCCTGGGAGCAACGTCTGCTGGCGCATGCGCACGAGCAACTCGTCAGCATTCCCGGCCTGCGCCTGCTGGGCACCGCACCGCACAAGGCCGGCGTGGTATCGTTTGTCGTCGACGGGGCGCATGCCCAGGACATCGCGCTGTTGATTGACCAGTTGGGGGTGGCTATCCGCACCGGCAATCACTGCGCGCAACCGCTATTACAGCACTTTGGCGTGACAGCAACCTGCCGGGCGTCATTTGCCGCCTACAACACGCCCGAGGAGATCGATATCTTCGTCGCGGCGCTCGCGCGTGCCGTCGAGATGGTGCGATAGATTCGGCAACGGAGCCGCAATGCAGCCACTGGAAAGTCTTCTCTACAAGGGGCAGCAGATGCCCCTGCAACGCGACGTCGAGGCGATCTCGATTCCATTCGGCAAGAGCGTCACGCTCACCGAGGACGCGATCGTCTCGATCATGCAGGCCAAGGGCAGCACCGTCAGTGTGGGTTTTGAGGGGCGCATGTTCCTGATCGAGGGCAGCGATCTCGATGCGCTCGGTCTGGAGGCGCTACCCAGGCCGACACTGGCCGCGGACGCCGACGACGAGACGCTCGAGCGCTTCGTCTGGGAACAGCTGCGTACCTGCTACGACCCCGAGATCCCGATCAATATCGTCGACCTGGGCTTGGTGTATGGTTGCCGCATCGAACACTTGCTGAGCGGCGAGCGCATGGTAACCGTGCGCATGACATTGACGGCCCCCGGCTGCGGTATGGGCGATGTGATCGCCGAGGACGCGCGGCGCAAGATCCTCGGTGCGGAGCCGATCTCGCGGGTGCATATCGATATCGTGTTCGATCCGCCCTGGAGCCGTGAGATGATGACCGAGGAAGCGCGGCTCGAACTGGGTCTATTCTGATGCGCGGGCGGGTCGGTCACTCGATGCCGTGCGCGCGGTGCGGCGCGACCCGGCAACGGCGGGAGAGCTGACTGGCGATGGCGGCAAAGCGCAACGCATGGCTCAAAGGGGCGGCAGCAGTGGCTGCCGCCCTGTTCGTGTTGGCCATCGGAGTGGTCCTGGCGGCCAACTGGTGGTTGCTGTCGCGTACCCAAGGGCGTATCGAAGAGGAGCTGTTGTTGTGCCGCGCGGCTCCGGTCGGCATCGTGTTCGGTACGTCCTACTGGGCGCGTGGTGGCGGGCGTAATCCGCATTACACCGCGCGACTCAGTGCCGCCTCGCGATTACTGCGCATGCAGCGCGTCCAGCATCTGCTGCTCTCCGGCGATAACCGCACCCGTTACTACAATGAACCGGTCACCATGTGGCGCGATCTGCGCGCGAGCAATGTAAGCGATAGCGCCATGACGCTTGATTACGCCGGCTTCAGTACCTTCGATACCCTGGTTCGTGCGCGCGAGATCTTCGCCGTCGAACATGCGCTATTGATCACTCAGGATTGGCATCTGCCGCGAGCGCTGTTCATTGCCGATGCCCTGGGCATCGAGGCGACTGGTTGCGCCGCGCCGACACAGCGCGTGGCGGGGGAATGGCGCTTGCGTGCGCGGGAATGGCTGGCGCGGGTGGCTACGCTGGGCGATCTTTACCTGTGGCACCGCGAGCCCTATTTCCTGGGCCCCCAGGAACCGCTACAGATAGCGCCGGCAACGCATTAGACGCGCTTTGCGACTGAAACAGCCGGTCAAGCGCTCAGAGGGGGGCGGCTGCTTCCCCGCCACAGTCCCTAACGGCGCTGCTTGGGCTTCTGCAACTTGTAGAGCTCGCGGATAAGCGCGCGGCACCCCTTCCAGCAACGCTCCATGACCGGCTCGATGGGGTCGGGCAGGGGGTGCGTATAAAGCGTCGACAGCGACTGCATGACCACTCGTTCCTGCTCGAGCAGTTCGCCGACCAGAACCTGACTATCGTCGCCGACAAAGCTTTTCAGCCGGCTCCATAGCCACAGGTAGTCATCGCGCTCGACATCGGCGTCGCGGGGCAGGATGTTGAGGTGCTGCTTGGCGAGCGCCTGCAGTTCGCGCATCGCTTCGCCGCGCTCTTCGAAGTGCGGCTTGAGCGCGTCGCGCAACGTTGGGCGCAAGCGTTCGAGGTTGTCCTGAAAGTAATCGAGGCTGTCTGCCAGCGCTTCCAGTACGTTGTCCATCGCCACTTGGCGATTATCGAGAAACATGAGCGGTCACCTCCTCCGGTGACGCAGATTGTGCGGCTGGAAACAGTGTTTTGCTACCCCCGGCAGCAAGAAATACCATGTTTCCCTCGAAACCCCATTGCCCGAGGTTATCGGCGGCGAGGCACTACACTTAACCCTTGGATTTAACCTTTAGGCTTGGGCGGCGCCTTGCGCGGGGTGACGGCGTGCTTTTCCAGATGCTCGATAATCAACCCGGCAATGTCGCGGCCAGTGGCGTTCTCGATGCCCTGCAAGCCCGGCGAGGAGTTGACCTCCATGATCACCGGACCATGATTGGATCGTAGCAGGTCGACGCCAGCGACACGCAACCCCATCGCCTTAGCGGCGCGGATCGCCGTGGAGCGCTCCTCGGGAGTGATACGGATCACGCTGGCGCTGCCACCACGGTGCAGATTGGAGCGAAACTCGCCCTCCGCGGCCTGACGCTTCATTGATGCGACGACCTTGTCGCCGATCACCAAGCAGCGGATGTCGGCCCCACGTGCCTCCTTGATGTATTCCTGCACCATGATGTTGGCTTTCATGCCCATGAACGCCTGGATCACACTTTCGGCGGCCTGGTTGGTTTCGGCCAGTACCACGCCGATCCCCTGGGTGCCTTCCAGCAGCTTGATGACTAGCGGTGCGCCCTTGACCATGGTGATCAAATCGGGAATGTCGTCGGGTGAGTGGGCGAAACCGGTAATCGGCAGGCCGAGGCCCTTGCGTGAAAGTAGCTGCAACGAACGCAACTTGTCGCGTGAGCGGGTGATGGAAACGTTATCGTTGAGCACATAGGTGCTCATCATCTCGAACTGGCGCAACACGGCGCAGCCATAGAAAGTCACCGATGCGCCGATGCGCGGAATCACCGCGTCGAAGGGTTCGAGCTCAGCCCCTTTGTAATGGATCGATGGGCGATGCGAGGCGATGTTCATGTAGCAACGCAGCGTGTCGACCACGCGCACACTGTGGCCGCGGCTCTGGCCCGCTTCGACCAGTCGGCGAGTGGAGTACAGATTGCGGTTACGCGACAATAGGGCGATGTGCATGATGTTCTCCGGACGGGACGTAAGCGGTGTGGATAGCGTGATGCAATAGCTCAGGGTTCGCCATGCAGGAAGGTGGCACCCGGGGCAACCAGTAGACGGCGCATGGCACGCCGACCCAATAGCATGGGATGGCGCATATTGCGACGATCGCTCAGCGAGAGTTCGACCGGGTAGTCGAGCTCGCCGAGTTGCATATGGGTGCGGATGATATAGCGCCACTCGGCGTGGCCATTGGAACTGGTCACCTTGCGGCGGTCGTGGAGATGCATCCTGACCGGATGCGCCGGACTTTCGACGCCGCTACCGCGCGTCACGAAGCTGACCCACAAATGGCCGTGCTTCTCGAAGGTCTCTATCTCCTCGGCATGCAGGGCCGAGGTGCGTGCCCCGGTATCGGCCTTGCAGCACAGGGTCAGGCCGATTTCCGGCAGGGTCACCATCTCGCGGCGGCCGATCACCGCCTTGGCCTGATAGGGCAATGCTTTCATCGGCGCTCCTTCGAATCGGCATACTGGGCTGTACAAGATTCAGTGGGTGAGTGGCTGCAGGCATTGGCCGACCGGTGATTCCGGGGGCGCCTGGCGCAGAAACATCAGTAACGGTAACCGTAGCCGGGGTAGCAGTGCCAGATCGCGGACTACGCCAGTGAAGCCGTCGGGGCTATGGCGGGCCAAGGCATCAAGAAACAGCGGCAGTCGTTGGGCGTGTTCCAGGTGCGCCCAGCCGCGTGCAGCGATCGCCGCGAGCAGGTCCGGGCCGCAGGCGGCGTCGTCCCTGAGTAAGGTATCGTACCAGGGACCGACGAGGGCGGTCGCGCCTTGACCGACGCTGCGTACGCAGGCAGTGAACGTTTCGATATCGCCCTCGTGCGCTGCCACTTCGCCGCGGGCGATCAGCGCCTGGGTCAGTTCCTCGCTAGGTTCGATGTGCTCCAGGCAGTGGCCCAGAGGGCGTAGCACTTCGACCGGAAGGACTTGCAGCCGGGCCGCCAAGCTACCGGCCTGAGCGTCGTCGTGGCGTACGCTGAAATCAGCCAGTCCCTGCAGGCCCAGTGCCGGCCATTGCCCGATTTCATCAGCGGCAACCAGATAACCTTCGGCGAGTTCGAAATGCTCACTGGCGGGACGCCCCAGATCGACACTGGCGCGGGCATGCAGCAGGGAACGCTGAACGATGTCCGGGGTAAAGGCCAGCGGGTTGTCCTGCATCAGGTTGCCGATCTGTCCATCGTCATCGCCCTGCAGTCGATGGGCCGAACGCCCCAGCGTTTCCAGCAGACGCTGCAGGAAGGCATCACGTGGCGCCGGGTCGAGCAGACCCTGCTCGTCAACAGGCAGCGACAAAAACCAGATCAACGGATCGTCGGCCGCGCCGAGGCGAAATACACAGGCCAACTGGGCGCGGCCCAACCAGGGTAGCGGCCAGGGCTGATCGCCCGACTCGAACGCGGCAAGTGTCGCTTCGGAACAGGCAACGACCCGACGGCCCATGGCGTAAAAATGAGCCTCGGCACCACTGCGGGCAAAGAAGTCGCAAAGCGTGTGTATCGGTGGCATGACGTCCTCACGGTTGAGCCGCGCACTGTAGCGCGTCACCGTCGCCCTTTCTACCCTGACGCCTCGCAGGCTGATCAATTTTTGATCAGCCTGCGAGGCGTCAGGCTGCACGGGCGCAGGCAGGGTTTTTCCAACGTTTATCCACAGGCTCTTTCAGCAAAACTGTGTATCAAGTTGCCGCCCATGGCTGCGCAGACGAAAGTCATGCTGGTCTTGAGACTGCCTGGCGAATCCCTTGGCGCACACCTGGGACCGCGCGATAATGGTATTTTGCAATGACGGAGCCGCAATGACCGCTCACCAGAATCTCGATCAGGCGCTTGACGAACTCGAAGCGGCGCTGCGCAGTGTCGATCTCTGGAGCACCGCGCGTCCCGATCCCGAGGCTTTCGACAGTGCTCAGCCGTTCTGCGTCGATACCATGGATCTGGCGCAATGGTTGCGCTATGTCTTTATCGCGCGACTCCAGGCGTTGGTGGACGCTCGGGCGCCATTACCGGCAACCTGCGAGGTAGCCCCGGCCGCCGAGGCTTACCTTCAGCACAGCAGACCAAGCAACCGTGCGGTCGTGGTGGCGGCAGTCGCCGAAGTGGATCGTATCGTTACGGAGGCCTGAACATGGCCTATTACTTTGCCTACGGCAGTAACATGAACATCGCCCGTGTGGCGGCACGCATCGGTGAGACGCGTCGGGCGCTGCCGGGCGTGCTGGAAGGTTATGCGCTGCGCTTCGACAAGACCTCGCGGGTGCCCGGCATCGCTCACGCCAATGTGGCTGCCGAGCCAGGAGCGCAGGTCGAGGGCGCGCTGTTCGAGCTGCATTATCCTGAACAGATCGAGCTCATGGACCCCTTCGAAGGCGTACCCCATGATTATTGCCGTTACGCCTGTATCGTCGAGACGGTCGAAGGGCCGGTCGAGGCGTGGGTATATATCGCCGTCGCCGGCAAGACTCGCGAGTCGTTGCGTCCGGCGCGCGAGTATCTCGATCATCTGCTGGCCGGCAAGCCCTTCCTTTCCGAGCGTTATCATGCACGCCTGCGTGAGGTCGATGCCGTCGAGGGGTTGGCCGACAAGACCTTGACGATGCTGGGGCTGTCGCGACTGTCGCCGCGTTGATCCGTTTGGCTGGCAGGGCGGGGCTGGCCGAGAGGGGGCCATTCGACACTGCGATGAAATGTAGCGAGCATAAAAACGCCGGGCTTTCGCCCGGCGTTCGCGTTACTGCGCGTCGAAACGGTCTTAGAAGTTCAGCGTCACGCCGCCACCGACGATGACCGGATCGGTATCCAACTCGCCACTGGCGCCGCCTGCAGCGTTGTAGTCCGGGTCGACGTTGGCGTAGGACGCGAAGCCGTTGAACGAAAGATAGTCGGTGACCACCAGGTCGACGCCCACTTCACCCTTGGGTGCCCAGGTGTTATCAACGCTGAGGCCGTCACTTTCATCCGAGAAGCGGGTGTAGTTGGCGCCCACCCCAGCGTAGGGCTGGATGCGTGAATCAAGGCCGCCAAGCGGATAGTACTCGACCATCAGGTCGATCGGCTGGCTTTCAACTTCGCCATCGACACCACCACCGGACAGGTCGTGCTCGAACTTGTCGCTGCTGCCCAGAGTCACGCCGATCTTGTCGTGGACCATGTAGCCGACGCTGCCGACGAAGGCGCTGTCATCGCTGATATCGACGCCATCGCCAGTGGAATTGTTCTCTGCGACGCCACCGCGCAGCAGAACATCACCCGCCTCATACGCAAGAGTGGCCTGAGAGGCAACAATCAGGCTGCCGGCGACGATAGAGGCGGAAAGCAGTTTCATCTTGGTCATGGGAGGCTCCTTGCTTTAAGCGGATTACAACATCCGTTGTCTATTTGCTCTCGGGCCCTTGCCGAGCTTAATGAAACAGCGTTTTCAAACTGTGCTTGCAGTATAGAAAACACTGTTCGCTTATGTCATGTAAAAATTTGTTATTAGACGAAAGTCTAAAGCAAGTTATCTTGATCGCTTGTTGCAGCGCATGCGCTTCTTGGCGCTTAACACGGTGAGCCGCTTTACTGGAAGAAGGTCAACGATCAAGGAGCGAGATATGCTCGCGGCGAGTTATCGACAAGGAACCCGGCTACTGGCGCTAGTGCTGGCCTCGCTAATGGCTTTGCTGCTGCTGCTGCGTCCGGAAATCATCAGTGGACTGCCGCTCGTCTGGCGCTTGCCGCTATGGCTGCTCGGGGTTTGGGCGCTGGGAGCCGGCTTCGCCCATGGCGCCGGCCTCACCGTGCGTCCCGGTCCGGTGAGGCGCTGGCTGGGCGCGCCCTGGTGCTGGTTGGCGTTGGGCATGTTCGGCGTGCTGCTGCTGTTGAGGCTGGCCATGGGTCTCACATAGGTTGGCCATGGGCCTCACGTAATATAAAAAGGGCTCCCTAAGGAGCCCTTTCACTGCATGAATGCATTATGGACGCTTTTTTAGCGCTCGATATGCTTATATTCCCCAGCATCGGCAGTCGCGCTGCTCACCACCAGGATTGCAATCAAGGAAGCAATGAAGCCAGGAATGATCTCGTACACCCCCGGGCCACCCATGAACTCGGAGTTCCAGCCCAGGGAAATCCAGATGATGACGGTAGCAGCACCCACCACCATGCCTGCGATGGCACCGGCGCCGTTGGTACGCGACCACATCAGCGACAGGATAATCAGCGGGCCAAATGCCGCACCGAAGCCGGCCCAGGCGTTACTGACCAGTGCCAGGACATTGGAGTCAGGGTTAGAGGCAATAATGGCTGCAACCAGGCCAACCAGTACGACACACACACGGCCCACCGTCACGGATTCACGTTCACTCGCTTCCTTGCGCAGAAACAAGCGATAGAAGTCTTCGGTAAGGGAGGACGAGGAGACCAGAAGCTGGCTTGAGATGGTACTCATGATCGCGGCCAGCAATGCCGCATAGAGGAAGCCGGTAATGAACGGATTGAACAGCAGTTTTGCCAGAATGATGAAGATGGTTTCGGGGTCCTCGACATTCAGACCGTTGCGTACCGCGAAAGCGCGACCAAAGATACCCAGAGAGATGGCACCGATAAGTGCCACACCCATCCAGGTCATGCCGATATTACGCGCCGTCGGAACCTCTTTCAGAGTACGAATCGCCATGAAGCGCACGATAATGTGAGGCTGGCCAAAGTAGCCAAGCCCCCAGGTGACTGCAGACAGCCAGCCGATAAAGGTAAGCCCGGTCGTCCACGACAAGAATGTGGGGCTAACCTCGTTGAGGGTCTGCGATGCCTGGGAGTAGCCACCGCCACCTTCGCCAAAGAGCACGACAATCGGCATGAGCACCAGCGCTACGACCATGATGCATCCCTGAACGAAGTCCGTCATGCTCACTGCCAAAAAGCCGCCAACAACCGTATAAACCAGCACGACGCCCAGGGTAATGATGATGCCGACTGCGTAATCGCTCATGCCTCCGACATTGATGATTTCCCCAAATGCGCTTTCAAACAGCTTGCCGCCTGCAACCAGGCCGGATGCCGTATAAACCGCGAAGAATACGACAATGACAACCGCAGAGACGGTTCGCAGTGACATGGACCTGGTCGGGAACCGGTTGGCCAGAAAGGATGGAATCGTCAGGGCATTCCCGTAATGCACGGTCTGCTCCCGAAGCCGGGGGGCGACGAGAATCCAGTTGACGAACGCCCCCACGAACAGGCCGATGCCAATCCATGCGGAAGCCAAACCGCTCACAAAGAGCGCCCCGGGGAGCCCTAGGAGCAACCAGCCACTCATATCCGAGGCCCCGGCCGACAAGGCCGCTACTTTTGGGCTGAGGCCCCGCCCGCCCAGCACATAATCTTCCGATGAAGAGGTGGATTTGCGCATTGCATAGACGCCGATGGCGATCATCAGCGCAAAATAAAGAAATAGACTAATCCAAACACCAATAGCCATGGAACTTCTCCAGTTCATTAGGACGGAACTAGCTCCGACCGGTTAGCGCGATTACCGTGCAGAATTCGGTAGTGTCACGCTTTGTTTTTATAACTCTCACTCCCATTCACGCAACTAGGCGATCAGGCCGATGCCGAGTACCGCCCTCAGGTAGAGCGCGAAGGGAAAGTCGGTGGTCAGATTTTTTTCAGCCATGCTGGCGTCCTTCTGCAGTTGTATTTTTGTCAAACGAAAGGGCCCTGCTTTTTATAGGTAAATGGCGCGGCCTTCTCGTACGTATCCGGCATGCGGGGTTTTGTCACCCCGCATGACAGCCTACCCGGCCTGGTCACTCATCGCCCAGAGCCAGCAGGGATGCATTGCCGCCCAGGGCGGCGGTGTTGATGGTCAACGCTTTTTCGGTGGCAAAGCGCAGCAGGTAGTTGGGCCCGCCGGCCTTGGGTCCGGTTCCCGAAAGTCCCTGGCCACCGAAGGGTTGTACACCGACGACAGCACCAATGATATTACGGTTTACATAGACATTACCCACACGGATTTTCTGCGCAATGTTCTTGGCAAACGATTCGTTGCGGCTATGCACGCCGAAGGTCAATCCATATTGCTTGGCATTGATGGTCTCGACCACACGATCGATATCTTCGGCCTTGTAACGCACGATGTGCAGGATCGGCCCGAACTGCTCGCGCTCCAGCGCTCCGATGCTGTCGATCTCGAAGGCTGTCGGAGCCACGAAAGTTCCGTGGGCGGTATGCGCCGGGTCGAGAGACGTTTCGGCGATCAGCCGTCCTTCGCCCTTGAGTTGCTCGATATGCGCGAGCAGCCCCTGGCGTGCCTCGTCATCGATCACCGGGCCGACGTCGGTACCCAGGTCGCGGGGATCGCCGACGCTGAGCTCGGCCATGGCGCCCTTGAGGATCTCGATCACGCGATCGGCAACGTCGTCCTGCAAGTAGAGTACCCGCAGGGCGCTGCAGCGCTGGCCGGCGCTCTGGAACGACGAGCGGACGACATCGGCGACGACCTGTTCGGGCAGCGCGGTGGAGTCGACGATCATCGCGTTGAGGCCGCCGGTCTCGGCGATCAGCGTGGCCAGCGGGGCGCCTTCGCGCTCGGCCAACGAGCGGTTGATGATCTGCGCGGTATCGGTACCGCCGGTGAAGGCGATGCCGGTGATGCGCGGATCGGAGCTCAGCACACTGCCCACGGTAGGGCCATCGCCGGGCAATAGCTGGACGACATCGCGGGGCATGCCGGCTTCATGGAGCAACTCGACCACCCGGTGGGCGACCAGCGAGGTCTGCTCGGCCGGCTTGGCGAGCACGCTGTTGCCGGACACGGCGGCGGCGACCATCTGGCCGCAGAAGATCGCCACCGGGAAGTTCCACGGACTGATCGTGGCGAACACACCCTTGCCGGCCATCATCAGCTCGTTGGACTCGCCGGTCGGGCCGGGCAGTTGGGTCGGCTCGGCGAACAGCTCGCGGGCGCGGTTGGCATAGTAGCGGCAGAAATCCACCGCTTCGCGGATCTCGTCGACACCATCGGTGAGCAGCTTGCCGCCCTCGCGCGAGCATAGCGTCATCAGCTCGGCGAGGTGCTCCTCCATCAGATCGGCGAAGCGTTCGAGGATCTGCGCACGCTCTTCGACCGGCGTGGCGTCCCAGCGCGGGAAAGCCTGCCAGGCGGCTTCCACGGCCCGTTCGGCCTGCTCGCGGCTCGTCCACTGCACGCTGCCCACGAGTTGGCGCGTGTCGTAGGGGTTCCTGACCTCCTGGCGCTGCTCGGGATCGTCGGCGACGTCGAAGCCCAGCAACGGCTTGACGTGGTGCTCTTGGTCCATGAACTGAGCCATGGCGTCGACGAGCGGTTGATACTGGCTGCGAATGTTTAAATTGACGCCCTTGGAATTCTTGCGATGAGCGCCGTAGATGTCGCGTGGCAGCGGAATTCTGGGGTTGGCATATTGCTCGTACTGGCCGAGCGTCTCGACCGGGTGCACGCACAGCGACTCGACCGGCACGCGTGGGTCGACCAGCTGATGGACGAACGACGAGTTGGCGCCGTTCTCGAGCAGGCGGCGGACCAGATAGGGCAGCAGGTCCTTGTGGGCCCCGACCGGCGCGTAGATGCGACAGTAGGTGCCCTGGGGGGCGCGCTTGAGGGCGGCATCGTAGAGCGCCTCACCCATGCCGTGCAGACGCTGGAATTCGAACGGCCGATCGCTGGCGTTGGACAGCTCGAGGATGGTGCTGATGGTATGGGCATTATGGGTGGCAAACTGCGGAAAGATCCGCCCCCGGGTGTTCTCGGAGAGCAGGAAGTGCACGCAGACCAGGTAGGCGACGTCGGTATTTGCCTTGCGGGTGAACACCGGGTAACCGTCGACGCCGAGCTGCTGGGATTCCTTGACCTCGGTATCCCAATAGGCGCCCTTGACCAGGCGTAACGGAATCTCGTCGCCCTGCTGGTCGGCGAGGCGGTTGATGTAATGCAGCACCGGCAGGGCGCGCTTGGCGTAGGCCTGGACGACCAGCCCGAAGTGGCCCCAGCCGCGGCACTCCTCGCTTTCATAGACGGCGCGGAAGACTTCCAGTGAAAGCTCCAGGCGGTCGACTTCCTCGGCGTCGATGGTGATCGCGACATGGCGCTCACGAGCCATGGCGACGAGCTGCTTCACGGTGTCGACCAGCTCGACCAGGATCTGCTGGCGGTGGCCGAACTCGTAACGCGGATGCAGCGCGGACAGCTTGATCGAGATCGATGGGGCGGGCGTCTTGTCGCTGAGCTTGCGGCTCACCTCGCCGACACGCTTGATGGCGTTGGCGTAGTCGTCGAAGTAGCGTCCGGCATCCTCGCGGGTCCGCGCGGCCTCGCCGAGCATGTCGTAGGAGTAGGTGTAGCCCTTGTCGAACAGCGGCTGCGAGCGCTTCAAGGCCTCGTCGACGGTGCGCCCGAGCACGAACTGACGGCCCATGATCTTCATCGCCTGGTACATGGCGCTGCGGATCACCGGCTCGCCCATGCGATTGACCAGCTTGTTGATGAAGTTGGCCGGCTTGCCGTCGCGCGGTTTGTCGAGCTGGATGACACGCCCGGTCATCAACAAGCCCCAGGTCGAGGCGTTGACGAACCACGACTCGCTCTGGCCGACATAGGACTTCCAGTCGGCGGGGCCCAGCTTGTCCTCGATCAGCGCATCGGCGGTGGCCTTGTCGGGAATACGCAGCATGGCCTCGGCGAGGCACATCAGCATCAGCCCTTCGTGGGTATCGAGGCTGTACTGCTGCAGCAGCTCATCGATGGAATCCACGGCGGTATCCATCTCGCGCACTTCGCGTACCAGCTCAGCGGTCTTTTCACCGATTCGCGCGAAGTCGTTTTCGTCGGCCTGCAGAACGGCGACAAGCTCGGCCATGAAGGCGTTCTCGTCGACGGTATAATGTTCGCTCAGGCGCTTGAGCAAGGTATCCAGGTCCTGTTGCCAGGTCTGGCTGTCCAGCATGGTCTTGGCATCGAGCATGTGAAGACCCCGTTGATGGCGGTGTGACTCGGGCGCCGCCGAAGGCCCCCTTCCGTGAAGGCACGCGAACGCCGAAACCCCGGTGTGAAACATCGGGGCCCGAGAGGTAAACCCAGTGTGTCCTGAATTTAGGGTGGGAGAAGATGCCGCGTCTTGCCAATTTCGCGGTGACTTTTGTTAAAAACTCGGAAGCTGGCTGAGCTCAGATCAGCTTTGCGACGAAAGTTTAAGGCGTGATGGCCTGCTCAGCGCCTCGTGTCCCGGCGGTGGGCGACGGCGCAACTGCCCGGGTGGATGGCCATGCACGCGCCGAAAGGCGTGAGAAAGCGCACTCTGGCTGGCGAAGCCGGTTCGAGCGGCAATTTCGCTGAGCGGCAATGGCGAGTCGGCGAGCAGCTGCCGAGCGGCCGCCAGGCGCTGGCGCAGCAAATACTGATAGGGCGTTACACCGGTCTGTTCGCGAAACAGCTCGCTGAAATGCGCAACACTGAGACAGGCGTGGCGGGCCAGGTCGGTGACGCTCAGGCGGCGCTCGATGTTCTGGCCGATATAACCGTCGAGAGACGCCAGGTCGAGGTGTCGGCTGCGCTGAGGGGCGTTGTCCGGCATGCGTGCATGAAGACAGCCGAGAAACGTTGCGGCGAGCAGATCGCCGGGCGCCGGCTGCGGCTGGGTGAGCTCGCGGACCAGAAAGCGCAGGTAGACGCGTAGCGGGGCGTCGAGCGCGAAAAAGCGCGGCGCATCGAACAGCCGAGCATGCGCGCGATGACTGCCGGTCAACGCCGGCGCATCGTCGGGCAGGTCGAAGATCAGCTGGCGGTTGGTGCCGATGCCCTCGTAGTAATGCAGGTAATTGGCAGGAACGATACAGCCCGAGAGGGCGGCGATGCGCCCGCCGAGTCCTTCGATCTCGAAATCGGCATGGCCGTCGAGACCGATCACGATCTGGTGAAAGTCGTGGGCATGATGCTTGATGGTATTGTCGAGCGGAGTCAGACGAATGGCGCTAGACATGTGGTTACCTCGTGACGCCAGTGACGCCCATTGTAGGCCGTCGCTGGCGACAAGACGAGAGGGGGCGGCGCTTCCCGGTAGCCTTTAGGCGGTGCGCTTCGGGCGCTGCAACTAAAATTCGCGCTGGCCCTCCTTGAGCGCCATGTGGGCGGCGAGATGGTCGCGCAGCACGCTCAATTCCTCGCGACCGGCACGCGTCAGCAGCGAGCCGCCGGTCGATGCCTGCGAGGGGCGGCCATATTCGTCCATGATCAGCATTGCGCTACGCCGTACGCCTTCGAGGTACTCGTCATGACGCACCGGGTAGCCGACCACCGTATGCCATTCATTCGCCGAGGCTTGGCCATCGAGCACGCGATCGAACAGCCGCAGCAGGTGCTGCGGTTCGGTGCGATAGCGAGGGGTGCGGGCCAGCATCATCATCGCGATCGTGCCGCCGATGACGAGCATCGAGACGACGAATATCAATAGGAAGAGCGCCATGGGTGGCGGTTACTTGACCAGGCCGAGCGAGTCGGACATGGCGGGGATCAAGTCGAGTTCCTGTAGCGTACGCGCCACGCTGCGGCAGGTGAAATCCCAGCCGCCGCCGGGTTGCGCCGGGGCGATGCATTCGGTCTTGCCCTCGGGAAGGGCATGTGCCGAAGCGCTGAGGAGTGATAGTAAGGGCAGGGCGGACGTCAGCGCCAGCATGCGCAGGGTGTTTTTCATGATTCGCGCCTTTTCAGCATCGTGATGGTATATCCGGCGGCAAGTAGCGTGCCTAACGGATTACGCAGGGCGCGTTAATTATAAGCGGGTGTGTATAAGATGAGGCGCGGCAAAGGGATCGATGGGGCGGCCTTCCGCCGGACTGGCGTTCCAGCCCGAGCCCCGAGTTGTCTTTCGCAGAAAATATGGAGCGGGCAATGGGATTCGAACCCACGACCCTCAGCTTGGGAAGCTGATGCTCTACCAACTGAGCTATACCCGCTCGGCGAGATGATGATAATGAATCCTCGGGCGTGCTGGCAAGGAATGCGTTCAGGCGCGTTAGATTTTGGCTGACTGGATAAGGAGCTGATGAGGGCCTTACGGTGGCGCGCGCCACGCGTCCGAACTTTCTGCTGCTGGCACCGCTCTGCGTATTGCTCGGGGTCGAGCATCGCCGCCCGTCAATCGCTGGCCCCGGGGCCCCTGGAACTCATGCTGGTGCTGGCCGGTGGAGTGCTGGCGCATGGGACGGTCAATCTGCTCAATGAATATGAGGATTTTCGCTCGGGGCTCGACCTGATGACTCGGCGCACGCCGTTCTCGGGAGGCAGCGGGGCGTTGCCTGAAGCACCTGCGGCCGCGTCCTCGGTACTGATAACGGCGCTGGGCATGCTGGTCGGCGTCGTGGCGATCGGCGGTTACTTCCTGTGGCTGCGCGGTTGGCCGATGCTGCTCCTGGGGCTGAGCGGTATGCTGCTGATGATGGCTTATACGCGCTGGATCACCCACTCGGCCTGGGTTTGCCTGCTGGCGCCGGGGCTGGGGTTTGGTCCGGTCATGGTATTGGGGAGCCCTGATCGCGCTGGGCGGACATGTCGATGCATGGCGCTGCTGGGTGCGATGGTGGCTTTGCTGCTGGTCAGCGAATTGTTGCTGATCAACCAGTTTCCCGATAGTAGAGGCCGATCGGCGTATCGGGCGTCGCCATCTACCCATCGTGCTGGGATTGCCACGCGCTTCGCGGTGGGTGGCGGCGCTGTTGCTGGGCGCCTATGCGCTGATCGCGCTGGGGCAGGTCAGCCAACTCTTTCCGGTGGAAACCTGGCTGACCTGGCTGACGTTTCCGGCGGCGCTGTGGGTGGCCCTGCGCCTGCCCGGGGCGCTGGAGCGATCCCGAGGCCCTGATGCAGGTGATGGGCGTCAATGTCGCAACGTTGCTCGCGACGCTGGCACTGTTGGCGGCCGGTCTGGTATGGGCGTGACGCGGGCGATAGGGCGCGGGGCGAAGAAATTTCTAATTGCATGGATAGATATCGGCAACCTGTGGTCACAGGGATAAGCGCAATTTTTGGCAGTCGCTGAGAATTGTGTCTTTGCTTACTGCATTCGATCTATTGGCCGCCGCATCTTCGATGCGGCGGTTTTTTATGCAGCCGTCGCCGGCTGGCTTATACCCTGCAATCGCGTTGCGTTCAATGCGCGCTACGCATCTGCAGAATGGCGCCGACCACGTCGCGGCGAGTAACGATGCCGACCAGGTGTTCCTGTTCGACCACCGGGTAGATCTTGGGCTTGCGTCCCTGCATCTCCTGGGCAAGATCGGTCACGCTCTTGTTGGGGGTGACCGTGAGCACTTCATGGCGCATAAGCTCGCGTACCGGTGGCGGCTCGTCGCTGAGGTAGACACTTTCGAACAACTTGGCCATCACGTCATGTTCGGAAATGAAGCCGATCAGGTGATCGCGCGCGTCGACGACCGGGGCGCCGGGCAATCGGTGCAGGGCCAGGCCGGCTACGAGTGTTGCCACCGAGGTGTCGGCGGTGACTCGGTAACAGTCACGAGACATGATGTCGCGTACCGTCATGGGCGCCTTGTGGGACATGTGCTTAGCCTCCTCGAAGGACTGAAACCCTACTGGACGCGACCCTGTCCAACCGGAACTGCCCGGCCCGCGCTTCCTGCGGTGCGATTGAAAGCGCTACCACATGGCGTCTCTTGCGCTTCCGGTTTCAGCATAGCCCAGCCCCACGAGCATGATCGTTTGCTTCGTCGGTGCGTCCATCACGTACGCGGCTGCTATCCTGATCTCATCCATGGATTTCGTGGTCGTGAGGGCGCCCCGGCTGACGTCGCTCAGCGGATGAACGGCGATAACAAGGAGCCATTGTCATAAATGCGTCATAGACGATGCGCCGGTCGCCTCAGGCTGGCCGGCGCGACGCTGCAAGGAGACTGCCATGAACGCAAGAGATTATCTCGCCAAGCAGGGCATCGCGCTCGAGCGTGACGAAGACCGCCCCAATACGCTGGAAGAGCTGGCTTGGCAGCGGGCACGTCACGCCGGAAGCCAGCGTCCGCGCAGCGGTACGCCGCATGACTGGGAAGATTGGGAGCGCCACCATGCGCAACTCGCCGACGATGCCGAACGGATCGCGCAGAAATACGATCCCGCGGCACATCGGCAAGACGATGAAAAATCTTCGGACAAGTCATGACTTGAATAGCCCGGCCGTCGGGCCCATATGCCCAGTTAGCGTTCGCGACGCACAGTTCGCGCTCAATCAAGGAACGGCACCTAGCGCATCTATAGGAGACACACCATGGACGTGATCCGCATTATTCTGGCTATCCTGCTGCCCCCGCTCGGGGTTTTTCTGCAGGTCGGGTTGGGGCTGCATTTCTGGCTCAACATCCTGCTGACGATACTTGGCTATATTCCCGGGATTATTCACGCGATCTGGATCATCGCCCGGCGCTGAGCTAACTCGCCGAATCCTCATCGAGCCCCCTGCTTCCCAGGGGGCTTTTTCTTGCTCAATCCCGCGCTCGGGACCAGCGCCACCATCGAGCTCGATACCGGGCCCCTGGGTCATCCAGGCTGCCAGCGAGTCCGCCCACCAAGGCGCCGGCATGCTAGCCAAGCGCTTGCATGCCGGTCGCGGTCTGTTCGCGCAAGCGCTTGTAGAGCGTGGTGCGGCTTATTCCCAATTCGCGTGCCAGCGCCGACAGGTTGCCGCCATGGGTGGCAAGGCGTTCGCGCAGACCGGCCGATGCTTCGGCGGGAGCCGACGGTACCGGCCCTGGCCGGCGATCCGGTATTTCATGAGCCATCGGTGACGAGGCGACAGGGTGGGTCGCCGGGGCGAAGGCATTGGCAGGCAGGTGCTGCAGGCCAAGCAAGGGGCCGTCGCTGATCGCCAGCGCGACACGCAGGACATTTTCCAGCTCGCGAATATTGCCCGGCCAGTATTGCCGGCACAGCCAGTCCAGCAACTCGGGCGTAGGCCGGGGCGTCGTGTCGCGTGCTGCTGCGGGGAAGAGTTCGTGCGACAGCTGCGCCAGCAACACCTGTATCAGGGCAGGAATGTCCTTTCGTTCGCGCAGCGGCGGCAGGCTCAGCTCGACCCCGCACAGTCGATAATACAGGTCGGCGCGAAATCGCCCGCTGGCTACCTCGTCGGCGAGCGGACGATGGGTGGCGGCGATGACTTCGATATCCACCGGGTAGTCGGTGCTGCCGCCCAGCGGCGTGACCTTGCGCTCCTGCAGTACCCGCAACAGACGAGCCTGAACCGCCAATGGCATGTCACCGATCTCGTCGAGGAACAGCCGACCGCCATGGGCTTCGCGCAAGCGACCGGGATTGCCGCGCGGGTCGGCGCCGGTGAAGGCGCCGCGCACATAGCCGAACAGTTCGGCTTCGACCAGCGCGTCGGGGATGGCGGCGCAGTTGATGGCGACGAGTGGCTTGTCGGCGCGGTGGCTCGCGGCGTGCAGCGCCTTGACGAAGACTTCCTTGCCGGTACCGGTTTCCCCATAGAGCAGCATGGCGATGCCGCGATCGGCGAGGCGCTCGGCGAGCACGATCGCCTGGCGCAGGCACGGGTCGCCCAGGTCGAGCGTCGCCAGCGGTGAAGGTGGACGCTGTTTCTCTGCTTCGGCCTCGGGGCCACGGTCCGGGGCGGCGAGCCGTCCGTAGCAGTGGTAGCGATCGGCGACACGCAGTGGCGTCAACTCGTTGCAGCGCGCCATCAGTTCCGGCCAGCTTCTGTCGAAGAGCATGTCGAGCGCGGTGCCCGCCAGCGCGTCGCGCTCGAGCTTCAGCAGCCAGCAGGCTCGTGAGTTGGCGTTAACCGGCTGTCCGTGCGCGTCGAGAATCAACAGCCCCGAGCGCGGCCCGTCGATATCGTCGCGGTTGGCATTGAAGGTCAGGCGGAAATAGCGATGACGGTAGTGCGCATCCAGTCGCCCATTCTCGATCTGCATCGCCAGCACCTGTAGCAGGCCGCTGTAACGTGACGAACGGTCTCGGTAGGGGTCGCTGAGCAGCGCCAGGCAGGCGTCGCTCTCGCCGCGCCAGTTGCGCACCGGCACCGCATGGCCAGCGAGGTGCTGCAGGATATCGCAGGTATGTTCGCGGCCGACCACGTCCAAGGCTTCGTCTTCGGCGAGGCAGCTGCCGATGGCATTGCAGCCGAGCTGCGCTTCCTGCCACTGCGCGCCGGGGTGCAACCATGCTTCATGGCGGGGGAGTATCGTCCTTGAATCGCCCCACTGGGCCAGGATCACGGCATCGCGATCGGCCAGCACCAGCACACATTGCCAATGGCGTAGCATGGCGGCGATCTCGGGCACGAGCTCCTTGTCCAATAGTTCCAGGAGCGCGTGGGCCAGCGTACGCCGCTGCTCGATGCCGGCTGCCGAGTGGCGGGCAGGCTGGCGGGGGCCATCCGAGCCTTGCATGTTTCCCAGGCGATACCCGGCACGCGCTATGTGGGCGCGAGGCCGATGCTTGGCATCCTCGTTCATGGCGGGTTCCCTTGTCTTGTTTTTCGCTTTCGAACATTCAGGTGCACAATCGAGTGTCCAGCAAATGTTCAGGGTGTGTTCAATCCAGCCTAGTCGAGTTGTCCATAATTACGCTTATACCAAGGTAGGGTGTTCATAAACTGCATTTTTTTCAATGGACTGAAGAGAAGCTGCGGAAAGCGTGGTGTTTTTAAGGAAAGCTGGCATGGCGTTCGCTTATGAACATGAAGAGTTTGCGAACATGAAAAGGATCGCCCTACGTCATGTCTCTAGTCCTTGAACATATCGACCGCACGGTCAGCGGTGAGAAACACATCAGCGATGCCTGCCTGAGCCTGGAGCCGGGCTCCTTCAACGTGCTGTTGGGCCATACGCTGTCGGGCAAGACCACACTGATGCGGCTGATGGCGGGACTCGATACGCCCGATCGCGGGCGCGTCTGATGTACGGCGATCCGACTTGACCCGCATTCCGGTACGCAAGCGCAACGTCTCGATGGTCTATCAGCAGTTCATCAATTACCCCTCGCTGCGGGTATTCGACAATATCGCCTCGCCGCTGCAAGCTGGCCCGGGTCCCCAAGCAGGAGATCAAGCGGCGTGTCGAGGAGATCGCCGCCATGCTGCATATCGACCACCTGCTGGGGCGCTATCCCGCTCGAGCTGTCCGGCGGCCAGCAGCAGCGCACGGCGATGGCCCGGGCGCTGGTCAAGGACGCCGACCTGGTGCTGTTCGACGAGCCGCTGGTCAACCTCGACTACAAGCTGCGCGAGGAGTTGCGCCTGGAGATGCGCAAATTGTTCCGCTCGCGCAACACCATCGCCGTCTACGCCACCACCGAACCTTCTGAGGCGCTGGCACTGGGCGACACCACGACCTTGCTGCACCAGGGGCGGATCCTGCAGAGCGGTCCCAGCGACGCGGTCTACCACGTCCCGCGTCGGCCGAAGCCGCCTAGCTGTTCAGCGAGCCGCCGATCAACCTGCTGCGAGGTCATGATTGCCGGCAGCGAGGTGCGCATCTGACGACTTCATGCACTTTCCCTTGCCCGGGCCGCTGCGCGGCCTCGGCGACGGCGACTATCGTCTGGGCATCCGCCCCAGCCACCTCGGACTGACGCCCCTGCACGACGATGATCTGGAATTCTGTCGTCGAGGTCGAGTATCGCCGAGATCAGCGGCTCGGAAACCTTCCTGCATGTCGCCAGCAACGATCTCGAGCTGGTGCTGCACCTCGGCGGTATCCACGACTTCCCGGTCGACAGCCGATCCGCGTCTATGCCCCCAGCACCAAGCTGTTCGTCTTCGACGCGACGGGCGAGCTGGTTCGGGCACCATCCCTTGCGGCTCAGGAGGCAACGTCATGGCGGAGATCAGACTCGGCCACTGGCCCACAGCTATATGCGCAGCCCCGTCAGGCCAGCGATTATGCGTCTGCGAGATGGATCATGTCTGGGAGCAGGGCGGCGCCTATGCCTTGCTGGGCCCGTCGGGCTGCGGCAAGAGCACGCTGCTGAATATCATCTCCGGGCTGCTCGCGCCCTCCAGGGCCGGGTGATGTTCGACGGCGAGTCCGTCAACCGCTATCGCCCCGGAGCAGCGCAACATCGCCCAGGTTTTCCAGTTTCCGGTGGTCTACGACACCATGACGGTGTTCGACAACCTGGCCTTCCCCCTGCGCAACCATGAACTGCCGGAGGCCAAGGTCGACGAGCAAGGTGACGCGAGGTGGCCGAGGTGCTGGAGCTGAACAGCCTGCTCACGCGCAAGGCGAAGAACCTCACCGCCGACGAGAAGCAAAAGGTGTCGATGGGCCGCGGCCTGGTGCGCGATGACGTCTCGGCGATTCTGTTCGACGAGCCGCTGACGGTGATCGACCCGCAGCTCAAGTGGCGGCTGCGCCGCAAGCTCAAGCAGATCCACAAGCGCTTCGATATCACTATGGTCTACGTCACCCATGACCAGTTGGAGGCATCGACTTTTGCCGACAAGATCGCGGTGATGTATGAGCGGCGAGATCGTCCAGTTCGGCACGCCCGCGCGAGCTGTTCGAATCCCCCGCCCACACCTTCGTGGGCTATTTCATCGGCAGCCCGGGCATGAACCTGTGTCCGGTCAGCGCTGAGTGCCGACGGCGTCAGCTTGGCCGGCTGTGACCTGCCGTTGACGGACGAGGTGTAGCGCGGCAGCTGGCACGCCAGTTCGGACCGGCGGCATCAGGATCGGTATCCGCCCGAGTTCATCCATCTGGTGACGCGCCGGCGGAAGACGCCGTCTGAACGCCCGGGTCGACCATGTCGAGGATCTGGGCACCTACAAGATCATCGACTCTGCATGCTCGAAGGCGCCACGATGACTCAGAGGTCGCCGATCAAGGTACGCATCGAGGAATGACCAGGCGGTGCCCGAGGGTTCCGGGTGCCGGGTCTCGCTGCCCGACGCGCTGGACCACGTTTCTATGCCGACGATCGGCTCGGTGGAGAGATCATCATGAACAAACGTGCATAACAACAAGGCCTGGTGGCTGGTGCTGCCGGTATTCCTGCTGGTGGCCTTCTCCGCCATCGTGCCGCTGATGACCGTGGTGAACTATTCGGTGCAGGACATTTTCGACCCGACGCACTCCGCTTGTTCGTGGGCGCGGAATGGTTCCGAGAATTCTGCGTGACGCGCGATCTGCAGGATCGCTGCTGCGCCAGTTCATCTTTCGTTCTGCGTGCTGGCTATCGAGATTCCGCTGGGCATCGCCGGTGGCGCTGATGATGCCCACCAAGGGCGCATGGCGCTCGGTCTGCCTGATCGTGCTGGCGGTGCCGCTGCTGATTCCCTGGAACGTGGTCGGCACCATCTGGCAGATCTTCGGTCGCGCGGATATCGGCCTGTTCGGCTGGCTGCTCAACGCCTGGGGCATCGACTACAACTACGCCTCCAACCCGACCGATGCCTGGGCCACGGTACTGCTGATGGATGTCTGGCACTGGACGCTCGCTGGTGGCGCTGCTGTGCTATTCGGGCCTGCGCGCCATTCCCGAGGCGTCTCTACCAGGCGGCGCGCATCGACCGGGCCTCGCAACTGGGCGGTGTTCCGCTATATCCAGCTGCCCAAGCTCAAGAACGTGCTGGTGATCGCCGTGATGCTGCGCTTCATGGACAGCTTCATGATCTATACCGAGCCGTTCGTGCTCACCGGTGGCGGGCCCGGTAACAGCACGACCTTCCTCAGCCAGACGCTGACCAAAATGGCGGTGGGCCAGTTCGACCTGGGCCGGTCCGCCGCGTTCTCGCTGATCTACTTCCTCATCATTCTGCTGGTGTGCCTGGCTGTTCTTTACCGCCATGACCCACATGCGACAAGGACAAGTAGGGGAGTCGCCATGAACATAGCGCAAAATCATTGGTATCACGCGTCTATATCCTGCTTCTGATGGTGCCCGATCTACTGGCTGATGAACATGTCGTTCAAGACCAACAGCGAGATTCTCGGCGGCCTGTCCCTGTGGCCGCAGGACCTTACACTCTGGCCAACTACCACAAGATCTTCACCGATCCGAGCTGGTACATGGGCTATGTGAACTCCATCGAATACGTGGCGATGAACATGATCATCTCGCTGTCGGTGGCGCTGCCGGCGGCCTACGCGTTCAGCCGCTATCGGTTCGTGGGCGACAAGCACATGTTCTTCTGGCTGCTGACCAACCGCATGGCGCCGCCGGCGGTGTTCCTGCTGCCGTTCTTCCAGCTGTATTCCTCGGTCGGGCTGTTCGACACCCATATCGCCGTGGCCCTGGCGCATTGCCTGTTCAACGTGCCGCTGGCGGTGTGGATCCTGGAAGGCTTCATGTCCGGGGTGCCCCGGGAGATCGATGAGACCGCCTATATCGACGGCTACAGCTTTCCGCGCTTCTTCGTGCGCATCTTCCTGCCCATGATCCGTTCCGGCATCGGCGTGACCGCCTTCTTCTGCTTCATGTTCTCTTGGGTGGAGCTGCTGCTGGCGCGGACCCTGACGTCGGTGGATGCCAAGCCGATCGGCGCCATCATGACCCGCACCGTCTCGGCCTCGGGTATCGACTGGGGGCTGCTGGCCGCAGCCGGGGTGCTGACTATTCTGCCCGGCCTGCTGGTGGTCTGGTTCGTTCGTAACCATGTTGCCAAGGGCTTTGCCCTGGGCCGGGTATAGGAGGACGATCAGACGATGCATGAACTGGATGGCCTGGACCCTGCCCACCGCGACTGTTTTTCAGCGTCGTCGGCGGTGATGCTTGCGCTGATGACGGCCTGGGAACTCGATCTCGCCCGACTGTCGAGCGCAAGGGCTTGCTGCCGATCGCCACCACCCGCGGCGACCGCCTTTTTATCGGCCTGCTGGGCGCCGCGCTATATCGCATCTGATCCTGCTGTGGCTGACCGGCATGACCTGTGGATTCCCGGTGGATTTCGCTCGTCTGGCTCATCGTGATGATGCGCTGGGGCTAGCCAGCGATTCGACTTGTAACAGGTGGGGCCAAGGTTCCGCCGTCGGCACTGGCCGACACAAGGACGCGTACCGGAGCAGAACCGGCCGGTGCGTACGCATTAGCGACCACAAAGAAGAGGTTGATCATGGAAAACAAGAACAAGGCAACAGCGCTGAGCGCCAGGCCCTGGGCCCTGATGTTGGCGTCGTGGTCCCTGGCGGGACTGAGCGGGCACGCTGACGCTGACCAGTACGAGGATGCCGCGAAGAAATGGGTGGAAAGTGAATTCCAGCCGTCGACCCTGAGCGAGGACAGCAGCTCAAGGAGATGAAGTGGTTCAAGGAGGCCGCCAAGCCTTAGCGCGGTATGAAATCAACGTGGTCTCCGAGGCGTTGACCACCCACAAGTACGAGTCCAAGACCCTGGCCAAGGCGTTCGAGCGAGATCACCGGCATTCAGCTCACCCACGACATCATGCAGGAAGGCGACTGGTCGAGAAGCTGCAGACCCAGATGCAGTCGGGCCGCAACATCTATGACGGCTGGGTCAACGACTCCGACCTGATCGGCACCCACTTCCGTTATGGCAAGGTGGTGCCGATCTCCGAGATGATGAAGGGCAAGCAAGGACACCCTGCCGACCCTGGACCTGAAGGACTTCATCGGTCTGAGTTTCACCACCGGGCCCGGATGGCAAGTCATCTACCAGCTGCCTGACCAGCAGTTCGCCAACCTGTACTGGTTCCGGGCCGACTGGTTTGCCCGCCCTGACCTGAAGAAGAAGTTCAAGGAAATCTACGGCTACGAACTGGGTGTGCCCAAGTAACTGGTCCGCCTACGAGGACATCGCCGAGTTCTTCTACCGACAAGGTGAAGACCGATTGACGGCAAGCGCGTCTACGGCCACATGGACTACGGCAAGAAGGACCCGTCCCTGGGCTGGCGCTTCACCGATGCCTGGTTCTCCATGGCGGGTGAGGGCGACAAGGGCATTCCCAACGGTCTGCCGGTTGACGAGTGGGGTATCCGTGTCGACGATTGCCGTCCGGTGGGCTCGAGCATGGCCCGCGGCGGTGCCACCAACGGCCCGGCCGCCGTGTATGCCACCACCAAGTACGTGGACTGGCTGCACAAGTACGCGCCGCCCGAAGCGGCAGGGCATGACCTTCTCCGAGGCCGGCCCGGTGCCGGCCCAGGGCAATATCGCCCAGCAGATCTTCTGGTACACCGCTTTCACCGCGGACATGGCCAAGCCCGGCCTGCCGGTGGTCAACGAGGACGGCACGCCCAAGTGGCGCATGGCACCGTCGCCGGTGGGGCCGTACTGGGAGAAGGGCATGAAGAAGGGCTATCAGGACGTGGGTTCCTGGACCTTCTTCAAGTCCACTCCCGAGAAGCGTCGTGATGGCCGCCTGGCTGTACGCCCAGTTCGTGGTGTCCAAGACGGTGTCGCTGAAGAAGACCCTGGTCGGCCTGACGCCGATTCGTGAGTCGGACATCAAGTCTGAGGCCATGACCAAAGCCGCACCCAAGCTGGGTGGCCTGGTGGAGTTCTATCGCAGCCCGGCCCGCAAGCAGTGGTCGCCCACCGGCACCAACGTGCCTGACTACTCCAAGCTCGCGCAGCTCTGGTGGCAGTACATATCGCGAGGCGGCCAGCGGCGAAAGCACCGCCCAAGGAAGCGCTGGATGGTCTGGCCGAGGCCCAGGACGACGTCATGGCGCGCCTCGAGCGTGCCAGCGTGCAGGGTAAGTGCGGTCCCAAGCTCAACGAGAAGCGGGATCCCGAGTACTGGCTGAAGCAAGCCGGGCGCACCCAAGCCCAAGCTGGACAACGAGAAGCCCCAGGGGCAGACCGTGCCTTACGACGAGATGGTCAAGTCCTGGGAGGAAAGCTGAAACGCTGGGAGCGTCTTCTTCTTTGCTGTCTTACGGCGCCTGCGGGCGCCGTTTTTGTGATCGCGCGAAATCGCGTAAGTAGCCAGGCACGCTATCAGCGATAGCGGTAGTAAAGACGCTCGTTCTTGCGCGGGCCTTCGATGATCCATTCAAGATCGAAGCCTTCATCGGCCAGCGTGAGTCGCGCGCGGTAACGATCGGCGGCGCACTGATGTGCCTCGCGGGCGACCCAATCGGCGCTGTCGCCGGGTCCGGCCGGAATCAGCTCGAACAGCCGGACGGCCGCTGCGGCGCCGCGACGCTCGTGGCTCAAGGCAGATGGCGTCCGGCTGCGGCGTCCAACGAAAGACGTTGCGAAAGGCGATGATTCGACTCGCACCCGTCGAGCTTAAAGCGACCGCTTTCGGTGAACGTCAGGCTGGCGTCGGCATGCGTCGCTACGCTCGACCGTGCCGCTGCCCCGGCCGGCCCAGCCGCTGCGCGAGCCCGGCAACGGCTGTGAACTAAAAGATACTTTTGAAGTTGACAGAAGCCGTTGGCGCAGCGCTAAGATAGCCGCCTCGATTGGTTGATTCACGGATCGCTTCCATGTCCTATCTATTCGGTGTCACGGCCCTCTGGGCCTTCTCGTTCTCGCTGATCGGCGCGTATCTGTCCGGTCAGGTCGACAGCTACTTCGCGGTGCTGGTGCGGATCGCCCTGGCCAGCCTGCTGTTCCTGCCGTTTCTGCGTCCACGCGCCCTGAGCCATGGCCACAAGCTGGCGCTGATGGCCATCGGCGCCGTCCAGCTGGGGTTGATGTACATCTTCTTCTATCAATCCTTTCTGCTGCTGTCGGTGCCGGAAGTGCTGCTGTTCACCATCTTCACGCCGCTCTACGTGACGCTGCTCGACGATGCCCTGGACAAGCGCTTCACGCCATTCTACCTGGTCACCGCGGCGGTTGCGGTGGCCGGTGCGGCGGTGATTCGCTACCAGGGGGTGAGTGCCGATTTCTGGCTGGGCTTCGCCGTCGTCCAGGGCGCCAACCTGTGCTTCGCCATCGGCCAGGTCGGTTACCGTCACCTGGCGCGGCGGCTGCCGACCGAAGCCCCCCAGCACAGCGTGTTCGGCTGGTTCTACCTGGGCGCGTTGGCGCTGGTTGGCATCGCCTATGCGCTGTTCGGCACGGCCCAGCTGCCCAGCAGCGGCGTGCAGTGGGGCGTGCTGGCCTGGCTGGGGCTGGCTGCCTCGGGGCTCGGTTATTTCCTGTGGAACAAGGGCGCGACCCAGGTCGATGCCGGCGCACTGGCGATCATGAACAACCTGCTGATTCCCGCCGGATTGCTGGTCAATCTGCTGATCTGGAATCGTGACGCCGACCTGCCCAGGCTGGCCGCCGGTGGTGCGATCATCGTCGCCGCGCTGCTGGTCAACGAGTGGTGGGCAAGGCATCGCCCGGCGAAGCGTCGCCCGGCGAATCGCCGCTCGACGCCAGCAGTGTAGCGACCGCCGAATGGCTCAGTGGCAGCAGCCGTCGTCGCAGCCACTGGCCACCGGGCGGCGCGCTGCCTGCCAGGCACGTACGAGCCAACCCAGGGTGAGCGCGCCGAGCACGAGCGCGGAAATCAGCGTCAGCCAAGTTGGCAACAGCTCGCCGCTGGCGGCCAGTTCGGTCTGTACGTCGAGCCCCCAGAGGCCGGCCAGCGCATTGGTAAGATAGCCGAAGATGATCGCCACGCCGACCACGCTGGCCAGGTAGATGCCCAGGGTCCGTGTGCCCAGTTCACGACGCACGATACCCAGCGTGGCGATATTGGTAGCCGGCCCGGCGAGCAGGAACACCAGCACCGCCCCCGGCGATACGCCGGCGATCAGCAGGCCGGCGGCGAGCGGCGTCGAGGCCGAGGCACAGATGTACATCGGCACGCCGATCAGCGCCATCACCAGCATTGCCGGCAGGCCATCGCCGAAGCGGGTCAGGAAAGTTTCGGGCACGAAGGCCGTGACCGCGGCGGCCAATGCCAGGCCGATCAGCAGCCAGCCGGCCAGATCGCCGAACAGATCGCCGAAGGCGCTGCGCTGTCCGGCCAATAGGCGCTGAATCAAGGGCGCTCTGGCCGGCTCGCTTTCCCCGCGAGCGGTCCCGCAACCAGAGCTCGAACAGCAGCTGGATTCGCGTGACGTACCGGCCGTTGCGTCGACGGCGGAGGCGCTCAGCGAACTGGCCGGGCGCGGTTCACTGACGCTGGTCAGCACGCCGGCGGTGATCGCGCTGACGATCGCCGCGATGGGGCGCACGATCGCCAGCAATGGCCCCAGCAGTGCATAGGAGAGGGCGATCGAATCGACCCCGGTCTCCGGTGTGGCAATCAGAAAGGACGCCGTCGAGCCGCGTGACGCGCCGCTGCGGCGCAGGCCCAGCGCGGCCGGGATGACCCCGCAGGAACACAACGGCAACGGCGCACCGAGCAGCGCCGCCTTGACGCTGGGCCAGGCGCCTTCGCCGCCCAGGTGGCGGGCCAGTCGATTGGCATCGAGCAACGCCTGCATCAACCCCGCCACCACCAGGCCCAGCAGCAGCCAGGGGGCGGCATCCAGCCATAATTGCCAGAACGCGTTCAGCCACTGGAAGAAATAATCGAGATAGGTCACAGCGGATTTACCCTAGCGTCACGAGTGTTCAACCAGTCTAAACCCTGGAGTGCGCTACAGGGTCAAGCGTCGGCTGTCTTCAAGGCTTGGTTGGCGGCAGCGGAATCGCTCGCGGCCAGTCATCGGCCACCACGAACAGCCGCCGATAACTTTCGTTCGTTTCGCGCAGGACTAGCTGACGCGGCGCCTGGCGCACGGCGAAGTGAGCGTCGAGTTGTTGCGTCAACTCGGCCAGCGGCAACAAGAGGCTGTCGGGAGGTGGCGCCAGCCAGTGCGGTTTGGCCAGGAACGCTCCGTGGTGCGACTCCGTATTATCGAGCGTGGCGCAGAAATCCGGCCAGTCGCACCGATAAAGCCATTCGCCGAGCAGGGCATCGGCATGGATTCCCAGAGGCAGCGGCAAGGCCTCCCTGCGCCACGGCTGAAACAGCACGCCGAGCATCGCCAGGCGTTGTTCAAGTGCCCCTTGGGGTGAGGCCCTGCGGAAGCGTTCCAGGATGGCGGCAGCTTCGGGGCGGTGGGCCAAGGGCAGTTGATGAGCCAGCGCACGCTGCCACTTGATGGCCAGCGAATCGGCGCAGCCGGGGCCGATCCAGCGCGCCGCGTCGTGGCGCGGGCCGGGACCCTCCGGCAGACCCAGGTAATACTTGATGGCCAGCTCGAGGTGAATGGGCGCGGCATCGTCGATGTTGGCGTAAAGCAGGTCGAATTCGCCCAGCGTCACCCCGCGCACATCGTGAACCGTCAGGTTGGTGCCCAGCAGGCGGGTGCCCGGGGCGTGGGCCAACACAAAGTGCCACAGCGCTTCATGGTAGAGCCCCAGGCGGCCGGCGCGGCGCGTGGCCAGCGACGCTTCAAGCGCTAGCGGGTTGCCCTCGAGTGCAGCGAGCCAGGCCTTCTTGCGGGCGGGGTCGGCCAGTCCCAGTTCCGCCAGCGTGGGGCGCCCGGCGTAGGCACTCACCAGCAGGTCAGGGGCGTCGAGCAACCAGGCCAGGTCGCGAACCAGCGGGTGCCGGTAGCCGCCGGGTGCGGCCTCGGGCCGATAGGAACGGGACATGTAGCACCTCGTGGCGGGTTGCGAGCGGGCTGCAAATAACCGCAGCGCGGTTTGCCGGGGCCCCGTCGAGCCCCCATAATAGCGGGCTCGACGTGGCTGGGAGCGCCCATGGAACCTTTCAAGAACATCGGCCTGATCGGCCGTCACGGCAGCGCCAGCGTGGTCGAGACGCTGCGCCGGCTGATTCGCTTTCTGGGCGCGCGTGGCCATCATGTCATCATCGAAGACCGTACCGCCAGCGGGCTGGTCGAGCATGGCCAGCAGGAGGCCAGCCGCGGCCGGCTTGGCGAGCTCTGCGATCTGGTGATCGTGGTCGGTGGCGACGGCAGCATGCTCGGCGCCGGTCGCGCGCTGTGCCGCAGCGGCACGCCGGTACTCGGCATCAATCGCGGCCGGCTGGGCTTTCTGACCGACATCCTGCCTGATGAGGTCGAGGATAAAGTGGGCGAGGTGCTGGCCGGCGACTACGAGACCGAGCAGCGCTTCCTGCTCGACGCCGAGGTGTTTCGCGATGGCGAACTGGTCGGCGCATCCGATGCGCTGAACGACGTGGTCGTGCACCCCGGCAAGGCGGTGGAAATGATCGAGTTCGAGCTGTTCATCGACGGTCTGTTCGTCTATAGCCAACGCGCCGATGGCTTGATCATGGCCACACCCACCGGCTCCACGGCTTATGCGCTGTCCGGCGGCGGGCCGATCGTGCACCCCGGGCTCGAGGCGATCACCCTGGTGCCGATGTTCCCGCATACGCTGTCGAGCCGGCCGATCGTGGTCGATGCCGCCAGCGAGATCAAGATTCATATCGGCGAGACCAACGAAGCCTATCCGCATGTCAGCTGTGACGGCCAGACCCAGGTGGTCTCCAAGCCCGGCGACATCCTTTATGTGCGACGCAAGGCGCAACGCCTGACGCTGATTCACCCGCGCGGTCACAACTATTACGAGATCTGCCGCAGCAAACTCGGCTGGAGCAGCCGGCTGGGGGAGTGACATGAACATGACCGGCGACATCGACGGCTACGACCTGATTGGCGATGTGCATGGCTGTGGCGCGACGCTGGGCGCGCTGCTGGAAAAACTTGGTTATCACCTCAAGGGCGGTGTTTACCGGCATCCGCGCCGCAAGGTGATCTTCCTCGGCGACCTGATCGACCGGGGCCCGCGGATTCGTCTGGCGGTGTCGATCGCCCGGCGCATGGTCGAATCCGGCGAGGCGTTCATCGTGATGGGCAATCACGAGATCAACGCGCTGGCCTACAGCCAACGTTGCCCTCCGGGCACCGGTTGCGAATGGCTGCGCGAACATACCCCGCGGCATAACCGGGTCATCCGCGAGACGCTCGAGCAGTATCGCGATCATCCCGCCGAATGGGACGACACGCTGGCCTGGTTCATGGAAATTCCGTTGCTGCTCGAGCGTGACGGTCTGCGGGTGGTGCATGCCTGCTGGGATGCGCCGCTGATCGAACGCTTTCGTGCCATGTACCCCGAGGGCCGTATCGATGCGGCCTTTCTGCAGGAATCCGTGCATACGCAAAGCTTCGCCTTTCAGGGTGCTCGAGCGGTTGACCCGGGGCGTGCATCTGCACCTGCCCGAGGGCACCGAGATCCACTCCGGGGATGGCTTTACCCGACGAACCTTTCGCGCGCATTTCTGGGCCCGCGATCCGCAGACCTACGGTGACGTGGTCTTCCAGCCCGACAACTTGCCCGGCGACCTGGAACAACGCCGGCTATCGCCCGCCGAGCGGGCGCAGCTGCCTTATTACGGGCCGGAGCAGTGTCCGTTGTTTCTGGGGCACTACTGGTGCGAGGGGATACCGGCACTGCCGGCGCCGAACATCGCCTGTCTCGACTACAGTGCGGTCAAGTTCGGCCGGCTGGTCGCTTATCGCTGGGATGGCGAGACGGCCCTGAGTGCCGACAAGTTCGTCTGGTTGCGCGTGCCTCAGGAAGAACAGGCCCGCCCCCGGCCCTGGGAAATCGACCTGGATTCATGACGCTACAATTAATTACACATTTTTTTGCCACGCCATGAAACTTGTTCCCGAGGCGGCCGTCAGAGTGAGTGTTCCCTTGAATGATCCCTTGCTTATTGTCCGGCGGCCCCCACCGCCGGACTCTTCTTTTTGCGCGCTTGCTGCCTATTTACGCCGTGCATCCAGGCATGCTCGGCACCGGGCTGGCGAGCCAATGGCGATACGCCCCGGCTGTTGGGGCCTGGTTGAAGAAGATAAGGACCGGTCATGCACAAGGTGCTGATGATCCCCCGTGAAATCGATACCCGTGCCCTGCGCCAGGCGCTCTGGGCGCGGCGCATCGGCCATCGCTTCAGCGAGGAAGGCGATGCCCAGGTGTTGTGGCTGGCTGACCCGCGCCAGCACGCGCAGATGATGCAGCTCATAGAACGCTGGCAGCGTGGTGAGCCGCTGCTGCGCGACGACGATCCACCGCGTGCCGGCTCAGGCTGGCGTCACGGCGCGCTGGCCGAGGCACCGCTGGCCGCCGGGATAGTGGCACTCTGTCTGGTGGTTTTCGCGCTGATGGCCCTGCTCGGCGATCGGGTCATCGCCTGGCTGACCATCGTCCCGGTCAGCGTGGTCGGGAATAGTCTGAGTGTCGGCACGCTGGCCGACGGCCTGGGCAGCGGCCAGCTCTGGCGCCTGCTGTCGCCGGCCTTTCTGCACTTCGGCTGGATGCATCTGATCTTCAACATGCTGTGGCTGTGGTACTTCGGACGCCAGATCGAAAGCCTGCATGGCAGCGCGCGGCTGGCGTGGGTCGTGGCGATCAGCGCGGTGGGTTCCAACCTCGCGCAATACGCCACCGGCACGGTGCTGTTCGGCGGCATGTCCGGCGTCGACTACGCGCTGCTCGGCTACGTGTGGCTGATGTCCCGGCGGGCGCCGCAGAGTGGCTTTTTCGTGCCGACCATGCTGGTGGTCTTCATGCTCGGCTGGATGGTCTTCACCATGACCGACTTCGCCGCACCGGTCGGCTTCGGTAACGTCGCCAACGAGGCCCATCTGGGGGGACTGTTGTTGGGCCTGGCGATCGGCTGGCTGGCCAGCCAGCGTGCCCAGTCACACTGAAAGCCCATTGGATTGAGTCAGCGGGCATCCGCCAAGCGGGGCGGGCGCTCGTTCGCGATACGTTGCCGGCTCGCATGCCACAATCGATGGCGATACCGGCTATTTCGGAGATGACGATGAGTGAAATGACCTTCGAGCGCATGATTACGCAGATGACGCCGACGATCTACGAAAGCCTCAAGCAGGCCGTGGCGCTGCGCAAGTGGCCCGACGGCAAGCGCCTCAGCGACGAGCAGACCGAACTGTGTCTTGAGGCGGTGATCCGTTACGAGATCGAGCACAATGTGCCCGAGAGCGAGCGGGTGGGCTATATGCAGAGTAGCTGCAAGAGCCAGTCGCCGGACAGCGAGGGCGAGGACAGCATCAAGTGGATCAACTGATCGCCCGGCAGGGGTGCCTGACCAAGATGGCGATCGCCATGGGCGATGACGGTCTGGCGCGCTATACGCTACGCGCCGGTGAGTCGCGGCTGGATCTCAATGCGCGGCTGGGCCAGCCGCTGCGGCTAAGGCATAGCGGGGCGATCGCCTGTACCCACTGCGGGCGGCCCACGCGCAAGAGTTTCGGCCAGGGCCATTGCTACCCCTGCTTCAAGCGCCTGGCGCAGTGCGACACCTGTATCGTCAAGCCGGAAACCTGCCACTACTTCGCCGGCACCTGCCGCGATCCCAAGTGGGGCGAGCGCCACTGCTTCCAGCCGCATGTGGTCTACCTGGCCAACTCCTCGGGACTCAAGGTGGGCATCACCCGGCGCACCCAGCTACCGACCCGCTGGCTCGACCAGGGTGCCATCCAGGCGTTGCCGATTCTCGAGGTGGACACCCGCCAGCAGTCGGGCTTCGTCGAGATGCTGTTCAAGGGCCAGGTTGCCGATCGCACCAACTGGCGGGCGATGCTCAAGGGTGAGGTTGCCGCGCTCGATTTACGCGCCGAGCGTGACCGGCTGCTGGCGACGCTGGCCGACGGACTCGCCGAGCTGCGCGAGCGCTTCGGCGCAGACGCCATCCGCACGCTCGATGCCGAGCCGCTGGCTATCGACTATCCGATCCTCGAATCGCCGACCAAGGTGGTCTCGCACAACTTCGACAAGACGCCTGGCGTCGGCGGCACGCTGATGGGTATCAAGGGCCAGTACCTGATGTTCGATACCGGGGTGATCAACCTGCGCAAGTTCACCGGCTATGAGATCAGCGTGGAATAACTGACCTCATACTATGTTGCGATTGGCATGCTGTATCGACCCCGGCCCTGTGCCGGGGTTTTTATAGGCGATAGATAGAGTTTGGCGCCACCGATCGTTACGAATCAGGGGGTTGCCCGGGCTGGCTTTGCTGGCGCCGATGCGCATCCGAAGGGTCGAGTATGCTGATTTCCCGGTTCCAGCGGGCCATGAAAGCATCGCGGCGCAGTGGATCGACGAACGCCAGCAGCGAGGCGTTGATCGGGATCGGATAGAGTCGCTCGCCGACCTGATCGCGCAGGCGCTGGGCGGTGTAGGGGCCGATGACCTCGGGCAGCACGCTGAACAGCGGCGTGCTGCCGGCGAGAATGCGCTGGCCCTCGACACCGAGCAGGAAGTCGACGAACGTCTTGGCGGCCACCGGATGCGGCGCGTCGCGGTGCACGAAGGCCATGCGCATCATCACCAGTGCATAGTCCTGGGGCACCTGCACGATCAGCTCCGGATGATCCTGGGCCCAGTGCATGGCGTAGGAGCCCAGCAGGTTGTAGCCCACCCAATAGCGGCCTTCGCTAAGGCCGTCGAGCATGGCCTGGGTATTATCTTCCAGGCTGACCTCGGCGGCGCCCATGGCGGCGACCAGATCCCAGAAGCGCGGCGAGTAGCGTGCATCCTGCTGGAACAGGGTGTAGCCGACGCCGCTGCGGCCCGGGGAGTAGGTCGTCACGCGCCCCCGCAAGCGCTCCTGCTGAGTGGTCAGGATGTTTTGCAGGTCGGCATGAGTGGTGGGCGGAATCATGTGCCGCGCCAGGTCGAGCCGATAGACGGTGACGATGGGCTCGAAGGTGAAGCCGAATACCTCGTTGCGCCATTTCGCCCATGCGGGCCAGTCGTGCGCCGCAGCGCTGTTCAACGGTTGGGCGAGGCCTTCGTTGACCCGCGCCAGTTGCCAGGGCATGGCGGAGCTGATCACCACGTCGGGCGCCGGGCGGACCTCGCGGGCGCGACGGTCGACCTCGAGCGTGGAGCGGTCGTGATACGTCAGGGCGATCTCGGGGTGGGTGCGCTCGAAGGCTGCGAGCAATGGCGCGACCACCTGGTGGTCGAGAGCGGCCTCGATCACCAGCGGCGTTCGGGTTTGCGCCCGCGCGGTGAGCGGCATTAGGCAGATCAACGTCAGGCACACCAGCCAGCGTCGCAGCATTTCAGATTGCCTCCGCCAGCAAGGGAAAGCGGATGCCGGCCCACAGGCCACGCCCTGCAGCGCTGCGTACGCTCAGCACGGCGTCATGGCGATGGGCGATGGAGTCGACGATGGCCAGGCCGAGGCCCGATCCCTGGGTGTCCTGCCGCCCGCCGCGTTCGAAGGGCTGGTGGAGTCGATCGAGCAGGTCGGCACTGACCCCGGGGCCGTTATCTTCGATGGTTAGTATCACCGCCTCGGGCAGGCGCTCCAGGCCAAGCGTGATCTCGCTGCCCGGCGGCGTGTAGCGCAGGGCGTTGTCGATCAAGTTGCCGATCATCTCGCGCAGCGACCAGGGCTCGCCCTGGATATACAGCGGCGCGTCGGGTAATGACGCCAGACCCAGGTCATGATGCTGAGCGATATCGCGCTCGGCCCATTCCATCACGGTGTCGCGCAGCAGGGCGGATAGCTCGATTCTTTTCAGACTGCCCTCATCGGCATGCCTCAATCGCGCCAGGCTCAGCAACTGGCCGGCCAGGCGGCTGGTACGCGCCGCGCTGTCGTGGACGGTTTCCAGCGCCTGGCGCCAGTCGTCGGGGCGCTCGCTCTGCAGCGCCAGCTCGCTGGTGCTTTGCAAGCCGGCCAGTGGAGTCTTGAGCTGATGGCTGGCATCGGCGGTGAAGCGCAGCAGCGCATCGCGGCCCTCGCGCTGACGGGCGAACAGGGCGTTGAGTGTTTCTGCCATATCGTAGAGCTCGCCAGGTACCCGCGCATGCAGCGGGCGCACATCATCGGCATCACGTTGGCGTAGCAACTGGCGCAGGCGACGTACCGGGCCGAGGGCGGTACGAATGGCCAACAACATCAGTAGTCCTGCCAATAACACCATGGCCAGAAAGCGGGTCAGGGTGCGCACGAACAGGTCGCTGGCCAGGGCCTCGCGGCCCGACAGGGTGTGTCCGACCCAGATCTGCACCGGATCCAGCGACTCCCAGCCTGCCGAGGTAAGTTCCCGACCATACAGGCGGATCGGGGTGCCGTGGTATCGCACGGTCATCCATGCCGGCTTGACCTCGGCGGCGCGCTGCCAAGCCGGCTTCACGGCCCCGGCGAGATTGCCGGTCACCTCGTGGCCGGCCGCGTCGATGATGCCATAGAACACGCGCTCCTGCTGATCGGTGGCCAGGATCTGGAAGGCCGCCGCCGGCACCTCGACGATCGGCTGGCCATCCTGCCACTGGATTGCCTCGGCGATGGTCAGGCCGGCGGCCTCGAGCTGGCTGTCGTAGGCACGATCGGCGGCACGGTGGGCGCTGGTGTAGGCCTCGATCAGCAGAAATGCGCCAAGCACGCCGACGGTAGCCAGTAGCCAGACAGCCAAGCGCCGCTTCAGCGTGCCGTCGACGACGATCACGGCGGATCGTCTTCCAGGCGATAACCCAGTCCGCGCAAGGTGCGGATGCGCAGGCCGCTGGTCTGCAGACGCTTGCGCAGACGGCTGATATACACCTCCAGCGCGTTGGGGCCGACCTCGCCGAAACCGAACAAACGTGTCTCGAGCATTTCACGGGGCGCGATTCGGCCGGCGTGCAGCAGCAATCCTTCCAACAATCCCAGCTCGCGGCGCGGCAGCGCCAGCGCCTCGCCATGCAGCGTGGCCACGCCTGTGGTCGGGTCAAAGCACAGTGGCCCGAACTGCAGCCGGTTGTCGGTGCGCTGCTGGCTGCGACGCAGCAGGGCGCGTACTCGCGCCTCGAGTTCGGCCACCGAAAACGGCTTGGCCAAGTAGTCGTCGGCACCCAGGTCCAGCCCGCGTACGCGCTCTTCGACCCCGTCGCGGGCGGTGAGGATCAGCACCGGCGTGGCATCGCTGCGCTCGCGCAATTCGCCAAGCAAAGTCAGGCCATTGCCGTCGGGCAGCCCCAGGTCGAGCACGATCAGGTCGAAACGGCTATGCGCCAGCGCCGCGCGGGCCTCGGCCAGCCGTGAGAATGTCTCGACGGTATTGCCCAGCGGGCCGAGGGCCTTGACCAGCGAGTGGGCGATCAACGGGTCGTCTTCGACGATAAGCAGGCGCATTGGACCAAAGTCTCACGGAGATAGGTCACGAATGACAGGTTGATGAAAGGTTGGGTGCCTAGCATCTCTCGAGTCATCGAGGCGATGACAGCAAGGAGGGAACGCCCCTCACCACTGACAACAAAGAAACAGGAGTCCGCCATGAAATTCAACTCGGCATTCCGCCACTGGTCCTCGCTGCTGCTACTCGGCGGCGCGCTGATGGCCGGCACGGCCCAGGCCCAATCCGACGCCCCCGAATGTATCGCACCGGCCAAGCCGGGCGGTGGTTACGACCTGACCTGCCGCCTCGCAGCCAACGCCCTGCAGGAAACCGGCCTGATCGACAAGCCGATGATGGTCAGTTACATGCCGGGCGGCATCGGCGCTGTGGCTTACAACCACGTCAACGGCGTGCGTAACGACGATCCCAACCTGATCGTTGCGGCGAGCACCGGAGCGGCCGTCAACCTGGCGCTGGGCAAGTTCGGTCAGTACAACGCCGACGAGGTGCGCTGGCTGGGTGCGCTGGGTGCCGATTATGGCGCCATCGTGGTCAAGGCCGATGCGCCGTGGCAGAACCTCGAGGAACTCATGAAGGATCTCGAGACCCAGCCGGGCAAGATCGTCTTCGGTGCCGGCGGCACTGTGGGCAGTCAGGACTGGATGAAGGCGGCGCTGACCGCCAAGGCAGCGGGCATCTCCCCGCGTGATCTGCGCTACGTGGCCTTCGAGGGTGGCGGCGAGTCGCTGGCGGCGCTGCTCGGCGACCATATCCAGGTCTTCACCGGCGACATGTCGGAGCTACGCCCGCATCTGGAAAGCGGCAAGATCCGCGTGCTGGCCTCGCTGTCCGAGGAGCGTTTGGGCGGGCCCTACGCCGACATTCCCACCGCCGCCGAGCAAGGCTATGACGTGCAGTGGCCGATCTGGCGCGGCTACTACATGGGGCCGGATGTCAGCGACGAGGCCTACCAGGCCTGGGTGGACAAGCTCAAGACGCTGTCCGAGAAGGAGGAGTTCGCCGAACTGCGCGAGGCGCGCGGGCTGTTCCCGATGTCGCGTTTCGGCGCTGACTTCGACAGCTACGTCAAGGATCAGGTCGTTCAGTTCAAGCAACTCGCCGAAGAAGTGGGTCTGACGAAATGAAACTCGCCGCCGACCGTATCCTGGGACTCGCCTTGATCGGTCTGGCGGCGTTTGCCGCCGTCCAGGCCGCCAACCTGCATATCCCGTTCAGTTACGAGCCCGTCGGGCCCAAGGCCTTTCCGATCCTGTTGTCTGTGATACTGGCCGCATTGTCTCTGGTGCTGGTATTCCGTCCGGGCGCCAACGGTCACTGGCCTGACAAGGTGCTGAGCCTGAAGCTGCTGGCTGTTCTGGGCGTACTGCTGGTCTATGCGCTGTTGTTTACGCGTCTGGGGTTCATCGTGACCACTTTCTTCGCAGTATTGGCTCTGGCGAGGTTGTTCGATGCGACCTGGTTAAAGGCGCTGATCGCCGCCGTGCTGATGACGATGGGCAGCTATCTGCTGTTCACCCAGGGGTTGGGAATTTCCTTGCCAGGCGGCTATTGGCTGCCCGATTACGTTTGAGGAGCCCGGCATGTTCGATTTTCTGATAGACGGTTTCGGCGTCGCGCTTACCCCACTCAATCTGGGGCTGGCCTTTATGGGCGCGGTGTTGGGGACACTGTTCGGTGCGTTGCCGGGCATCGGCCCGATCAACGGCATTGCCATTCTGATGCCGCTGGCTTATACGCTCGGCCTGCCGGCGGAGTCGGCGTTGATTCTGCTGGCCGGTGTCTATACCGGGGCGGAGTATGGCGGGCGCATGTCGAGCATTCTGCTCAACGTGCCCGGCGACGCCGGCGCGGTGATGACCACCCTCGACGGTCATCCGTTGGCCAAAAAGGGCCTGGCCGGCCCAGCGCTGGGACTGTCGGCGGTCAGTTCGTTCGTCGGTGCGACCATTGCCATCATCGGCCTGACCCTGTTCGCACCGTTACTGGCCGAGGTCGCAGTGATGTTCGGCCCCGCCGAGTTCTTCGCCTTGATGGTGTTCGCCTTTGCTTCCATGGCGGTGATGATGGGCAAGGACCCGATAAAGACCGCCATCGGTGCGGTACTCGGGGTGTTGATCGCCATGGTGGGTGTGGATTCCGGCACCGGCGTATTGCGTTACACTTTCGGCATGGCCGAGCTCTACGACGGCATCGATTTCGTGGTGATGGTCATCGGCGCTGTTCGCGATCAGCGAGATCCTGCTGATGCTCGAGCATGCCAATCGCCCGGATAGCGACGACGAGATGCCGCCGCTGGGGCGGGTGATGGTCAGTCTCAAGGAGGTGCTGCAACTGTAAGTGGACCATGCTGCGCTGTGGCCTGATCGGCTTCATCGTCGGCGTGCTGCCGGGCACTGGGGCGTCGGTAGCGGGGGCCGTCGCCTATACGACCGAGAAGCGATTTCCGACAAGGAAGGCACCTTCGGCACTGGTGATATGCGTGGCCTGGCCGCACCCGAGGCGGCCAACAACGCCTCGGCGGCGGGCTCCTTCGTGCCGATGCTGACACTGGGCATTCCCGGTTCAGGGACCACCGCGGTGCTGCTCGGGGCATTGATGCTCTATAACATCACGCCCGGGCCCGATGATGTTCTCCGAGCGTCCCGAGGTGGCCGGCGGGCTGATCGCCTCACTGTATATCGGCAACGTGGTGCTGTTGGCGCTCAATCTGCCATTGGCGGGGGTATTCGCCAAGGTGTTGACCATCCCGCGCTGGGTACTGGTGCCGGGTATCGCCATTCTGGCCTTCGCCGGCGTCTATCAGCTGCACTCTGACCTGATGGCCATCTACCTGATGCTGGTCATCGGCGTGTTCGGCTATTTGCTGCGCAAGCTGGGCTTCTCGCTGGCGCCGGTGATTCTCGGCTACGTGCTGGGCGGGCTGATGGAAGACAACCTGCGCCGCGCCCTGTCGATCAGCGGTGGCGACTTGGGAATTCTCTGGCAGTCCGGCATCTCGCTGGGCCTGTGGATCGCGGCGGCGGCGCTGCTGGCGCTGCCGTGGATGGTGCCGAAGCTGTTATCCCGCAAGTCGCCAGGCTCCGCCTGAAACGTTCCGTATCCTCTGGTGCCGTTGGGCCCGGGACCGTACTCGTAGAGTGCCGGTTTCGGGCCTGATGCTTCTATAGATTCTTGAATGAGGTTTCGCCTTGATTGGCACAATCAAAGGTCGGTGCGTCGCGACCGGCAAGCTGCTCCCTACGCTCGCCATCGGCGCCGCCGGTGGTGGTAGCGCCTATGCCTTCGAGATCCCGCTGCCCTGGCTGCTGGGCGCGTTGATTGCCACTACCGTGCTGAGCCTGGGGGGTGCACAGCTGCGCGCTCCTACCACCTCGCGCAAGTCAGTATTGGTGGTAATCGGGGTGATGCTCGGGTCGGCGTTCACACCCGATATGGCCGGCGACGTGACCCTCTGGGGGACCAGCCTGGCCCTTATGCTGCTGGCCACGGCGTTGATGATGGCGTTTTCGGTGTGGTTCGGTCGCCGCGTCGCTGGCTACTCCATGTCTACCGCGATGTACTCGGGGGTGCCCGGTGGTGTATCGGCGGTCACGCTGATGGCGGCGGAATCTGACGCCGATCTGCGCATGGTGGGACTGACCCATGCGGTACGCATTCTGGTGCTGCTGCTGGCGATTCCACCGGTGCTCGACCTGATCGGTCACGTCAGCCTGCAACCGCGCGGCCTGACTCTGAGCAAATGGCTGAGCGTGCCGGCCCCGGGCGATGCCCTGTTGCTGGCCGGGGCCGGTGTCATCGGCATGTGGCTGGGACGACGACTGCACCTGCCCAATCCGTTGCTATTCGGACCGGTCCTGCTGTCCGGCGCGTTGCATGTGACCGGCATCACCGAGGCGACGATCCCGCCGACCATCGTCGCGCTGGCGCAGATTATCATCGGTGTCTCGGTGGGGGTGCGTTTCAGCGGGACGTCGCTGGCCGCGGTGGGCATCAATCTGTTGATGGCCGTGTTTCAGGCGCTGGCGCTGTTGCTGATCACCCTCGCCGCCGCCTGGCTCGTGCACGCGATTACCGGCTATTCGGCAGCGGCGCTGCTGCTGGCCTACATGCCAGGTGGCGCGCCCGAGTTGAGCCTGGTGGCGCTCTCCTTGGGCATCGATCCGGCCTTCGTGACCTCGCACCACTTGCTGCGCATCAGCGTGCTGGTGCTGGTATTGCCCCTGCTGTTGCGCATGGCCTTGCGGCGAATGCATAAGAGCTGATTGCCGTCTCTTTCGGGCAACTTTGACGAGCGCAAGGCCGGGTCAGTGCGGGAGGCGACGATTGGCCTCCATGCGTTCGAGGAACACCTCCATCACCTTGTCGTAGAGTCGCGGACCGAGCACCAGATCCTCGACGCCGGCATCCAGGTTGGGATTGTCGTTGATTTCGATCACCACCACCCGCTCGCCGATCTGCTTGATGTCCACCCCGTAGAGGCCGTTGCCAATCAGCCGTGTGGCCTTCAGCGCGGCCTTGATCACCGGCTTCGGGACATCTTCGGGGGCATGGGTGGTGAATCCGCCGCTGCGCGTCTTGCCGCGCGAATGGTCGTAGATCTGCCAGTGACCGCGGGCCATGTAATAGCGGCTGGCGTAGAGCACTTCGCCGTCGAGCACGCCGATACGCCAGTCGTAATCGGTGGGCAGCCATTCCTGCAACAGCAGCAGCGCCGACGATTCGAACAGTCGCGCGGCTTCCTGCTGCAGTGCCTCGGCGGACTGAATCTTGACCACGCCCCGCGAGAAGGCGCCGTCGGGAATCTTCAGCACCATCGGGAACTGCAGCCCGGCGGCCTTTTCGGGCAGTCGCTTGAGATCGTCACGGTAGAGCAGCAGGCCATCCGGCGCCGGCACGCCGCGAGCGCCGAGCAGGGCGTGCAGGTAGACCTTATTGGTGCAGCGCAGGATCGAGCGCGGATCGTCGATCACCACCAGGCCTTCATGCTCGGCCCGCCGCGCCATGCGGTAGGTATGGTGATCGAGGCTGGTAGTCTCGCGAATGAACAGCGCGTCGAATTCGGCCAGCCGCCCCTCGTCGCGCTTGGTGATCAACGACACATCGATGCCCAGCCGGCGCCCGGCGCGAATGAACTGCTTGAGCGCGCTCTTGTTGCTCGGCGGCAGGGCTTCCTTGGGATCGACCAGAATCGCCAGATCGTAGCGGTAGCGCCGGCGCGCCTTGGGGGTGCGCCAGACCTTGCGCGAATGGCGATTCAGCGCCTGGGCGAAGCGGTCCTGCTCGGCCCCGCGCAGGGCGCTGAGCGCCAGCGGCTTGAGCCGGGTCAGCCGCCAAAGCCCCTGGCGGCGCTGGAAGCGCGCATCAAGTAGCGGGCAGGGCAGGCGTTCGAACAGCCGCCTCGCCAGCCGGCCAAGGCCTTCCTCGAGGCACTCGCCGAACATCACGCGCAGTGTGAACGCTTCGCCGGGCAGCGCGCCGCGCCGCGACAGCTCGTCCATCAGCGGTGCCAGCGACTCGAGCTGCAAATCGACCAGGGCCTTGCGCGACAGCTGGTTGAGCGTCTCGACGCTGGGCAGGACACGCTGGCCGCGCGCCTGGGCCAGCAGCGAGACGTAGTAGCCGGTATCCAGGTAATCCAGCCCGCCGCACAGGTTGATGACCTGGGTCGCGCTGTCCTGAGTGCCGGTGGCCTCCTGGGCCAGATAGTCGGCGGCGCTGATCAGGTCGTCGCTGGGATAATACGGGCGCCAGTCGGAAAGTCGGTCGACAACGATGCGCAACGGTGACATGGGCGGGCTCTCTGCCTGAGATGACTGTCTGAAGTAACTGCCTGAAGTGACCGCCTGAAATGAAGAGAGTGGCGGATTCGATTGGCGCTAGAATGCACTTGACCGGGGCCGCCTACAATAGCTTCAATCACACAACATGCTGCCGCTCGCGTGGCCTGCCGGCCGCGTTGACGCTACTCCCGGCCTTGCGCTCAATAGCTTGAAAAGTTCGTCATGAATCCGTTGCAGTCTTCCACGCTGCGCCCTGCGTGCGGCAATGATCTCGATGCCCTGTCTCGGCTCGAGTCGCTCAGCTTCGAGGGTGACCGTTTTACCCGTCGTCAGCTGGCGCACCTGCTCAATCGCGCCCATGCGCTTACCTGGGTCGCCGACACCACTGAGGGCGCGCTGCTGGGGTACGGCACGCTGCTGTTTCGGCGCAATAGCCGCAGCGCGCGGCTGTACTCGTTCTGTGTGCACCCAGACGCGCGCGGCACCGGCCTGGGGCGACGCTTGCTCGAGACGCTGGAGCGTGAGGCGCTCGACCGTGGCATGCAGCGCTTGACCCTCGAAGTGCGCGCCGACAATCGTGTGGCGATGAGTCTCTATCGACGCATGGGCTTTCTGCCGCGATGCTGGCTCGAGGACTACTACGTCGATGGCTGTGCCGCCTGGCAGATGGACAAGACCTTGGGCGAGGCCGGCGAAACGCCGCGCGGGTGCGTAGAGGCTGCACCCGCGGCGCGCTTGGGCTAGCATGCCTGCCGTCTACTTTACTGGAGCACTGCCATGCCATCCTTCGACATCGTCTCCGAGCTCGACAAGCACGAAGTCACCAACGCCGTCGACCAGGCCAACCGCGAGCTGGCCACGCGCTTCGATTTTCGCGGTGTCACCGCGAGCTTCAGCGAGGAGGGCGAGGCGGTAACGATGGAAGCCGATGCCGAATTCCAGTTGCGCCAGATGCTCGACATTCTCAAGGGGCGCCTGATCGCCCGCGGCATCGACGTCGGCTGCCTCGACGAACAGCCCGCCGAGACTGGCGGCGTACGCGCCCGCCAGCGCGTGGAATTGCGCCAGGGCATCGACCAGCCGGTGGCCAAGCAGATCGTCAAGACGATCAAGGACGCCAAGCTCAAGGTGCAGACGCAGATCCAGGGCGAGAAGGTACGGGTCACCGGCAAGAAGCGCGACGATCTGCAGCAGGCCATCGCGCTGCTCAAGGCCGATGAGTCCATCGAGTTGCCGCTGCAGTTCGATAATTTCCGCGATTGAGCTGCGTTGGATCAAGTTTCGCCGAAGCGTTCCCGGGTAGCCTGGACGCGGATGACGCGCCGATTGAAGTTGCCTAGGATGATCATAGGCACCGGTTATTTCCCTCGGCAGGCCGGTCACGCTGTAATAACCGCTGGTAATCGCCGGGCGCCAACCGACGAGTGTGCTCCCGTGGGGCTCGGTGGTTACCCCCTGTCCAGGGGCGTCGCTAAAGGAGGGCTCGATGCCCAACATCAAACATGCCATCTATACGGCCCTGGCGGGCATCAGTTTCGCCCTGGGCGTGATTGGCCTGTTCCTGCCGGTGATGCCGACGACCTGCTTCATGCTGCTGGCGGTTTGGCTGGCCTCGCGGGGCTCGCCACGCTTTGCGCTGTGGATCCGCGAGCATCCTCGTTTCGGCCCCTCGATCAACGCCTGGGAGCGAGAGCGGGCGATTCCTCGGCATGCCAAGCGTTGGGCGTTGGCGATGCTGGCGGTGTCGATGATCGTCATCGCCCTGGGTGTCGAATCGTTGCCGGTGCGTGTGGCGCTGATCGTCGGTCTGAGCGGCCTGTCGCTGTGGATCGCCACCCGGCCGACGCCGCGCGAGGGACTCGGCCGCTGTCCGATGCTGCCCGCGACCTCCGAGCGCCTCACTGGCGCTTCCTGCTCCTCGCAGCGCTCCAATCGCTGACGCCGAATGGGCCTTTGATAGCGCAGCGAAGAGGGCACTTAGCGGCCGCTGCGGGTGATGCCTTTGAGCCTCCTGCCTCGCTCGCCGTACAATGGCGTCAGTCTTGTACAAGGAGTACCCGTTCATGTCCGATTCGCCGATTTCCGAAGAGGCCGAAATCAAGCCGGTCGATGCGCAGCCGCAACCGATTTATCTCAAGGATTACCAGCCGCCGGCCTTTCGCGTCACCCATACCGAACTCAAGTTCGATCTTGCGCCCTCGGCGACTCGCGTCAGTGCGGTCCTGCACATGGAGCGTCATCCCGACAGCGCAGCTGATCGGCCACTAACGCTGAATGGCGAGCGGCTCTCGCTCAAGCGCATCGCCATCGACGGCCAGGAACTTCAGGAGGGTGAATATCGGTGTGACGCCGAGACGCTGACCATCGCCGAGCCGCCCGAGCGCTTCCGCCTGGAAACCGAGGTCGACATCGATCCGGCCAGCAATACCGCGCTGGAAGGGCTTTATCTGTCCAACGGCATGTTCTGCACCCAATGCGAGGCCGAAGGTTTCCGACGCATCACCTACTATCCGGACCGCCCCGATGTGATGGCCACGTTCCGACACCGTGATCGGCGATCGCAGCCGTATCCGGTGCTGCTGTCCAACGGCAACCCGATCGAGCGGGGCGAACTGCGCGATGGCCGCCATTTCGTCACCTGGGAAGATCCGTTTCCCAAGCCCAGCTATCTGTTCGCGCTGGTCGCCGGGGACCTCGAGCAGCGTCGAGGATCGTTCACCACCATGAGCGGCCGCGAGGTCACACTGCACATCTAGGTCGAGCCCCGCAATCTCGACAAGTCCGACCACGCCATGCGCTCGCTCAAGTCGGCGATGGCCTGGGATGAGCAGGTCTATCGGCCGCGAGTACGATCTCGACCTCTTCATGATCGTCGCGGTCGACGACTTCAACATGGGCGCGATGGAGAACAAGGGGCTTAACATCTTCAATTCGGCTGCTGTGCTGGCCCATCCGCGAGACCGCCACCGATGCCGCCTTCCAGCGCGTCGAGGGGATCGTCGCCCACGAATACTTCCACAACTGGTCGGGCAACCGGGTGACCTGCCGCGACTGGTTCCAGCTCTAGCCTCAAGGAAGGCTTCACGGTCTTCCGCGACCAGAGATTCACCGCCGACATGGAGTCGGCGCCGGTCAAGCGCATCGAGGACGTGTCCTTCTGCGCACCGCCCAGTTCGCCGAGGACGCCGGGCCTATGGCGCATCCGGTGCGCCCGGATCCCTACATCGAGATCGCCAACTTCTATACCCTGACGGTCTACGAGAAGGGCGCCGAGGTGGTGCGCATGATGCGCAACCTGCTGGGCTGGGAGCTTTCCGCAAGGGCTCGGATCTCTACTTTTCGCGCTTCGACGGCCAGGCCGTGACCATCGAGGATTTCGTCGCCTGCATGGCGGAAGTCTCGGATATCGATCTCGGCCAGTTCATGCACTGGTATTCGCAGGCGGGCACCCCCGAGATCGATGCCCATGGCGAATACGATTACGCCAACAGCGAGTATCGCCTGACGTTGCGCCAGCGGACACCGGCAACGCCGGGCCAGCCCGACAAGCTGCCGCTGCATATCCCGGTGAGCATCGGCCTGGTCGGCACCAAGTCCGGCGACGATCTGGATCTCACGGTGGATGGCGAGTCGCGCGGCAAGGAGTGCGTCTTGCACCTGCGCGAGGACGAGCAGACCTTCGTCTTCACCGATCTGGCCGAAGCCCCGGTTCCCTCGCTGCTGCGCGGGTTCTCGGCACCGGTCAAGCTGCGCTTTCCCTATGGCCGCGAAGATCTGGCCTTCCTGTTGCAGCAGGATAGCGACGGGTTCAATCGCTGGGATGCCGGCCAGCGGTTGACCATGCTGGCGCTCGACGACCTGATCGCCGCGCATCGCAACAGTGTCGAGAAGGTCATGGACGCCCGGGTGACCGATGCATTCCGTGGCCTGCTGGCGGCGCCCGCCGACGACAAGGCGGTACTCGCCGAGATGCTTACGCTGCCCTCCGAGGCGTATATCGCCGAGCAGCAGCCGATGGTCGATGTCGATGCCATCCACGCCGCGCGCGATTTCGTCAAGCGTTCACTGGCGACCGCACTGCGCGACGAATTCCTGACGCTGTACCGCGATAACCAGTCGGCTGCCGAGTACGCGCCCAGCGCCGAGCAGATCGCCCAGCGACGCCTCAAGAACGTGGCGCTGTCCTACCTGATGAGCATCGAGGACGACGAAGCGGTCGAACTGGCCCGCGAGCAGTTCGAGGCCGCTCACAACATGACCGACGTGCGTGCGGCCCTGACGCTGCTGGTGCACAGTTCGCGCGGCGATATCGCCGATCCGGCATTGCGTGCCTTCGGCGAGAAGTGGGCTCACGATCCGCTGGTCATGGATCAATGGTTCAGCGTGCAGGTCACGCGCCCGCAGTCGGATGCCATCGAGCGCGTCAAGTATCTGATGGGCCACCCGGCGTTCTCGTTGAAGAACCCCAACAAGGTGCGCGCGCTGATCGGCGCCTTCGCTGGCCAGAATCGGGTCAACTTCCACCGTCTCGACGGTCAGGGCTACACGCTGCTCGCCGACGTGGTCATCGAGCTCAACACGCTCAACCCGGAAATCGCCGCACGGATCATTACCCCGCTGACCCGCTGGCAGCGTTACGACGAGCAGCGTCAGGCGCTGATGAAAGCCGAGCTGGAACGCATCCAGGCCGAGCCGCTGTCACCCAATGTCTATGAGGTGGTCGAGAAGGCGCTGGCTGTCTAACGCGCTGCTCTGACAGCTACGCAACGCAAACGGGCCGCTCCTGGAGCGGCCCGTTTTAGTATCTTGCGGATGTGGCTATTGCCGGCGCGAGTAACCGGCTACGGCGCGATGCGCTGGGTGGCGTCGGTGAAGCCCATCAGCGAGATATCCAGATCCATGCGCTCGCCGCGCGGCCCGATCATGCTCAGTGTGGCGGTACTGCCGCCGCGCAGCTGGCGCATCAGCTCGGGCTTGACCGGCAGGTCGCCGCGGCAGCCCTGCTGTTGGCAGACCTGATAGGGGAAACGAATCGGCTCGCCGCCGTCGATACTCAGCTGCATGCCCGGCGCCAGACGCACGCCCAGCGGCAGCAGGAAGACCAGCGCCGCGCTGTCGATTTCCGGGGGATAGGCCAGCACCACGCGCATCAGCGGTTGGCCGCTATTGGGGTTGTCGATCAACTGGCTCATCGTGCAGGCGCCCTGGGCCGTATTGCTTTGCGGGCAGCGCACTTCCCAATCCTGGACTTGCTGGATGTCGACGTTGGCGTCTCCCGGGGGAGGTTGCTGAGCGAATGCCGCCGGCGCCAGGGCAAGCGTGGCCAGTAGTGACAAGGCCCAGTGGCGCGGCGCAAAGCGGTTCAACATATTTCCGTCTCCTGTCATCGTTGTTAGGGTCGCTTCGACCCAGAACTGTCATGGAAGCAATCAATCGTGGCGGTGGCAATGACTGTAATCAGCGTGCGTGTCAGGCAATCAACCAACTGAGCGTCAATAGCCCCACCAGCACCCAGCCCACCCCGCCGAGCACTGCGCCGCGCAGAAAGGCGCGCAAGCCCTTGTAGAGCATGATCAAACCAACGATCAGTACGATCAGGCTGAACAGCGAGCCGCTGATACCCAGCGAGTTGGACAGGCCATCGACAAAGTCGTCGACGATCCAGTAGAGCCCGCCGAAGATATTGCCCAGAAAGTCGACCAGGGTGCGAATCGCATTGCCGATCGTTTCCCCCAGCCAATTGAAAAATCCATCATCTTGCATCGTTCGTCCCTGGTAACGGTGATGTCATTGCGTGGCGCCGTCCGTGCCCGGCGTGTCGTGCTGTTGCGCGCGCAGCCAGGCGATCTCCTCCGACCACAAGGCCGGCTCGATGGTTTCAAGAATCAATGGAATGCCATCGATTCGAGGGTCGCGCATGATCGTGGTGAACGCCTCCAGGCCGATGTTGCCCTGACCCAGGCTATGGTGACGGTCGACGCGACTGGCGAAGCCGCTCTTGGCGTCGTTGAGGTGCATGCCGCGCAGGTAGTTGAAGCCGACGATCTGTTCGAATTCATCAAGGGTGGCGCGGGTGGCTTCGGGCGTACGCAGATCGTAGCCGGCGGCGAAAGCGTGGCAGGTATCGATGCACACGCCGACCCGCGAGCGGTCATCGACCTGCTCGATGATTTCGGCCAGATGCTCGAAACGGTGGCCCAGATTGGTGCCCTGACCGGCGGTGTTCTCGATCACCGCGACCACCGACTCGGTGCGGGCGTGGGTTTCGTTGATCGACTCGGCGATGCGCGCCAGGCAGTCCCGCTCGCTGATCCGCTCCAGATGACTGCCGGGGTGGAAGTTGAGCAGTGTCAGCCCGAGCTGTTCGCAGCGCTGGCATTCGTCGAGGAACGCCGCGCGGGACTTCTCGAGCGCCTCGCGGTCGGGGTGACCCAGGTTGATCAGGTAGCTGTCGTGGGGAAGCATCTGTGCCGCACCAAAGCCGTATTCCCGGCAAGCGTCTCGAAAGGCAGTGATCGCTTCATCGCTCAAGGGCTTGGCATGCCAGCGACGCTGGTTCTTGGTAAATAGCGCCAGTGCATCGGCACCGATCTCGTGGGCGCGTTTTACCGCCTGGTCGGGTCCGCCTGCGGCGCTGACGTGGGCTCCGAGATATTTCATGGGCGCTTCTGGGTAGCAGGTTTCTCTCTATGGTAAGGCCTGTGCCGACGGCTAGCGAGTCGGGCGACTCGCCATGCACCCATCGACCGGCGCTACCATAACTGCCACCGTAGCTGCCATGTGCGGCAAAGAGGGTTACTGTCTTGGCTGTGGACGTCACTAGTTGTCGGGATCTTGATCACCAAGGAGAAACCCATGAAGACGATCGGCCTGCTCGGCGGGATGAGTTGGGAGTCCACCCTGAGTTACTACCGGCTGCTCAACGAAGGCGTGAAAGCGAAACTGGGCGGTTTCCATTCCGCCAGGATTGCGCTGGTGAGTGTCGATTTCGCCGAGATCGAGGCTTTCCAGCGCAACGACGATTGGGAGGGGGCGGGGCAGGCGCTGGCAGCGGCGGCACGCCAGGTCGAGGCGGGCGGGGGACAAGCACTGGTGATCGCCACCAATACCATGCATCGGGTCGCCGAAGAGATTGCCGCGGCCATCGAAATCCCGCTTCTGCACATTGCCGATGCCACCGGCGAAGCCCTGCGCAACGACGGTGTCCGACGGGTCGGCTTGCTGGGTACCCGCTTCACCATGGAGCAGGCCTTCTACCGCCAGCGATTGGAGGAGCGTTTCGGAATAGAGGTCGTCGTTCCCGACGAGGCCGGGCGCGTAAGCGTTCACGAGATCATTTTCAGCGAGCTGGTTCAGGGCGAGATCAACGACGCGTCGCGGGCGCGTTTTCTGGCGATCATCGACGCGCTGGCCGCACAGGGCGCCGAAGGCGTGATACTCGGCTGTACCGAAATCGCCATGTTGATGGAGCAGCAGCACACCGCGATGCCGCTCTACGACACCACGGCACTACACGTCAACGCCGCCTTGGCGTTCGCGCTGGAGGAGGGCTAGCCGTCAGAGCGCTATGCGCGTCAGAATACAGGGCGTTGATCTGACGTGGTATCGATGGTACTTACCACGAGGATGTAGGCTGAAGCGCCATTGATGGTCGGCTCAAGCCTCATGAATTGGCTGGCCCACACTTCTCCCTCGCCGCGTTTTCGGAATCTCGTATGGGTGAGCGCCTAGTCGAACAATGCGACTCTCCCCCTTCGAATCGGTGCTGATCTCTATTGAGCTTTTTCCAATGTCCGTTGGTGATCGCTTCCTTGTGGACGACGCCGACTTGCACGGGGATGCGCTCGAGCTCGAGCGCCTGGGCGATCGCCAACCGATGGCAGCCACCTAAGCCGAAGATGTATTCACCGTTTCTGCCGATATGCACGTAGACGCCGCCGCTTTCTCTGAACACCCCCTTCTGAATTTTCGACATGCGCAAGAAGCCGATCGATCTGATATCAAAAATCACCCTGTCGAGCCGCTCATAGCGCTGTAGGACGTCTTCCATGGTCTTGCAGTCGTCGTGAACGCGATGCTTCTGAATGAGCTCGTTCATGATTTGATAGGCACCGGCAGCCTCCCAGTTTTTTCCCTCTAGTAACCGTGCTTTGACCATAGAAATCTTCTCGATTTCGTGTACTTGTCGGACATGTAGGTCCCAGTCGCCCCCCATGACTTTTCCGGTATCTTCCCGGAACAGCAGGTCAGGTAACATAGCCAGGCTGATCTCTTGTGGATTCAAAAACAGTGTCTGCGAATATCTTGGGGCATGAGGACCAAATTTGAGGATATTTGTTAAGTCCCTAACTATAATAACGCAAAATAGTTTTTTGCCTTTCCTGATGATAACGGACAGGGTTCTGAAAAAATGCTTCATTGTTGAGAGCCCCGCGCTCTGTTTTCGGCTATTTGCTATCAGCAAACGCTAAATTTGTTATTTATAACCACCTCGGTAGTGCTATTAAAGAATGTTTTTCACGGTTCGTCACGGAGACATAATAAAACCGTAAGAATCGATTAAAAGACTCGAGTAATGTTAATTATCAGTGAGCTGAGAGCCGTCTTCGGTAACGATTGCTTCCTTACGTGCGCAGTGCAGTAAATGCGGCTTACATTATTGAGACAAAAAGAAGGCTCACGATGCATCGGTCAGGCGTTTTTCCATGCCCAGAGTGGCTGCTTCCTCGAGCACGCTGAAACCCTGGCGTAGGTAAAGAGCCAGCGCCGGGCTGGTTTTCAGCACCCGTAAGCGGATGCGACTCAGCCCCCGTTGGCGGGTGAGGCGTTCAACTTCGTGTATCAGCCAACTACCGATGCCGCGGCGCCGGTAGGCCGCTATCAGCTGCAGCTCGCGTATGTAGGTGTGATCCGCGGCGTAGGTCAACGACAGCAAACCGATGATGTCCGTATCCACGCTTAGAAGATAGTTGTCCGCCGTGGCGAAACCTTGGCGGAAGCGCTCGGTTTCCCAGGCCAAGTCGGCGTTGCGTAGGTAGGGGCGCATGTTGGCGAAGACCAGCCGCTCCGCCACGTCGACATGGTCGATACCGGCTTTGCTCAGCGCCACGATTTGCCCGCCGAGGTTTAGCGTGCGCTCCGGCATCGCATAGGCCGCGAGGCGGGAGTCTCCGCCGTTTTCGTTCATGGGGCGCTCCAGAAAGCCCTGGCGGTCAGCCTCGTGGGGCCGTATGCGTGGCCTGTTGAATGCAACGTTCGATATCCTGGGTGGTGGGCACGAACTCTTCGCGCACCATCACGATCAATGCCTTGGCGTTGAAGCGGTGGTCATGGGCCGGATGGCAGGTGATGTGGCCGTCCTCCGCCACATAGGCCATCAGCGTGCCCATGCCCGCTGCCATCAGCTGGCAGGTCACGTCGGACCATACGGCATCTTCCAGGTGGACCGGATAGCGCATGGCATGGTCGTCGTGATGGGTGAACAGGTTCTCGAGGATCTTCTCCGCTCCCGGCGCTACCAGCGAGCGAACCAGCATCTCCGGGTAGGCGCGGATCGGCCGTAGCGTGGTGCTGGCGCCCGCCAGCTCGGTGCGTCTGCGGCTGTCTTCATGCACGCACTCGGCCACGGTGTAGGGCAACCCCGCCTGGCAGAGCTCCCGCAACTGGCTCAACACATCCAGGGTGACGCTATCGGAGACCCGGCTGTACTCGTCACGGGCCAGGACGATGATCGCCTTGGCCTGCGTCGGGGTGACTGCCCTCAGCGCCTGAGGATCGGAAGGCTCGCCGTGATGGTGGACCACGCCTTGCGCGCGCAGACTCTCGGGCAGCCCCTCGGGAAAGGCGTCGGTGAGAATCTGTACCGGTGTGTCGTGCAGGTCCGCGGTCGAGCGCAGCTGGCTCACCAGGCGCTCGAAGTAGACCGCGGCATTGTTGTTCGGGCTGTTGATGATCAGTACGTGGTCTTGCATCTGCCACCTCCAGCGGCCCTTGATCATGGATTCCTTGCGTTTGAGGCGGTAATCGATGTAATCGCTGGCCAGTTGGGCGAGCAGGGTGATGCCCGCGACATAGAGCAGCAGCACGGTGGCGGCGCGACCGAGCGGCGTGGCAGCCGAGTAGTCTCCATAACCCACCGTGGTCATTGTCGTCAGCGTCAGCCATAGCGCATCGCCTCCGCCCAGCCCCTCGAAAGCCACCATCGCCAGGGAATGCAGGGCGGTGATGGCGAGCAGCCAATAAAAGGCTCGTGTGAGCCGCGAGCGCATGTCGATATTCAGGCGTTGGGTAACCCTTCCAGCGGTTTGCCGGCGGCGCAGTAGGTTAAGCAAATGCATCTCGAACAGGCCCCTAGGGGCTACGTCTCCTGTGAGGTAGAAGTGCGGCCGTCACTTGACCGCACCGCACTCATGATTGCGGAGCATCGAACTCGTTCGGCTCATCGGTATAGACGCAGACATTGGCGTCTTCGATATCGCCATCGTCGGCTTCCAGGTGCGAAGCGAAGAATTCGCGGATTTCGCGGCGCTGGCAATGAGCCTCGAAGGCCTCGCGGTTGGCCCAGACCTCATGGAAGACGATAGGGTAGCTCGAACCCTGGGCGAACGGATTGTCGATGTGGCGGGTCACGGTATATTTCAGGCAAGCATCCTCGCGATGAGCGTTGGGCTCCAGCGCTTGCAGGGCCTTGAAAACTGCGTCTTCCTTGCCGGGTTTGGGCTTGAAACTCGCAATGCAGTAGATCTTCTGAGACATGCCAACTCCAGTGGGTGGTGAGAATGCGCCAACCATAGCATCCGTCAGTGGGCTGTGCAGTGACGTGTAAAAAGCCCAGACGTTACGCCAGTGATTGGCGATAGGGCGGGGTGAAGTCAGTCCATCGGCACCACGGGGTTGTCGATGACCCGGCGTAACACGAAGCTCGAATGGGCGCCACTGACGCCCTCGATGCGGGTGATGCGATTGAGCAGCAAGTCCTGGTAATCGTCCATGTCGCGGACGATCACCTTGAGCTGATAGTCGGCTTCCTGACCGGTTATCAATAGACACTCCTGCACCTGGGGGAGCGCGGCGACCTTGGCCTCGAAGTTGGCGAAGCGCTCCGGCGTGTGACGGTCCATCGAGATGTGCAATAGCGCCATCAGGCTGTAGCCGAGTCGCCTGCTGTCGACCATGGCGCGATAGCCGGCAATCATGCCGCTGTCCTCCAGCGCGCGCACCCGGCGCAGGCAGGGCGAGGGCGACAGGCCGATGCGTTCGGCGAGCTCCTGGTTGCTGATGCGGCCATCGCGCTGCAGCACATCGAGAATGAAACGGTCGTAGCGATCAAGAGCAGGCATGGACGGTGTAGTAGTCATATTCGGCAATTTAATGTTGTCGGGCTTGTTTTACAGCAATTTTATGCCATGGGGGTCGAGTATTCATCCGCAATTAGCAATCTATCGCCCTGTAATCGGGGCTAGACTGGTAACCGTCGCCACAAGCGCTATCCGGAATGCTATGTTTCGTTCAGGTTGCCGGCTTCACAAGAGCGGGCTTCGTTTTCGCCGTTAACGCCTACCCGGCCTTCGGCGTCCATTCCGCCAGCGACCCCGGTCGCTTTCATCCTCTAACTATCGGCAAGGATTACATCCATGGCTTCGTTCGACCATCGCAAGTACACGCCGGCAACGCCGGTATCGCTGACCCAGCCCCGTCAGTGGCCGTCGCGCACGCTGGGCCGCGCGCCGATCTGGGCGAGCGTGGATCTACGCGACGGCAACCAGGCGTTGCTCGAGCCGATGAGCGTCGAACAGAAGAAGCGTCTCTGGGCCTTGCTGGTAAAGGTCGGTCTCAAGGAGATCGAAGTTGGCTTTCCGGCGGCCAGCCAGCCCGACTTCGATTTCGTGCGCTGGTTGATCGAAGAGGATCAGATCCCCGACGACGTGACCGTCCAGGTGCTGGTCCAGGCACGTGAGCACTTGATCGCGCGCACCTACGAAGCGCTCGAAGGGCGTCAAGCGTGCCATCGTCCATGTCTACAACTCCACCTCGACCGCCCAGCGCGAGCGGGTGTTCGAGATGGATCGCGCCGGGGTGATCGATATCGCCCGTCAGGGCGCGAGCTGGGTGCAGGAGTATGCCAAACGCTACCCGGATACCGAGTGGCGGTTCCAGTATTCGCCGGAAAGCTTCACCAGTACCGAGCCCGACTACGCCGTGGAGATCTGCGAGGCGGTGATGGCGATATGGCAGCCGACGCCGGAAAACCCCTGCATCCTCAATCTGCCGGCAACCGTCGAGGTCGGTCCGGTGAATCATTTTGCCGATCTGATCGAGTATTTCGTTACCAACCTCGCCAACCGCGAGGCCGCGATCATCTCGCTGCACACCCACAATGACCGCGGCGGCGCGGCGGCGGCGGCGGAACTCGGCCTGCTGGCCGGCGCCGATCGCGTCGAGGGCACGCTGCTGGGCAACGGCGAGCGCACCGGCAACATGGATATCGTGACCCTGGGCATGAATCTGTACAGCCAGGGCATCGATCCTGAACTCGACCTGTCGAACCCTGACGAGATCATCCAGGTCTGCACCGAGTGCACCAACCTGCCGGTACATCCGCGCCATCCGTGGATCGGCGAACTGGTCTATACCGCCTTCTCGGGCAGCCATCAGGATGCGATCCGCAAGTGCCTGCAGAAACAGGGCACCGACGAGCCGTGGCAGGTCGCCTATCTGCCGATCGATCCGCACGACCTGGGACGCGACTACCAGGCGGTGATTCGCGTCAACAGCCAGTCGGGCAAGGGCGGCATGGCGTTCCTGCTCGAGCGCGATTTCGGCATCAGTCTGCCGCGCTGGATGACTCTGGAGTTGGCACCACACGTACAGCAGGCCAGCGAGAAGATCCCCGGCGAGCTATCCAGTCAGCAGATCCGCGACATTCTGATGACCACGTTTGCCAACGAGGCGCCGCTTACGCTCAAGGGCTACCGCCTGGATCGCGACGAAGCGGAGCAACTGGCCGTCACGCTGCATGACGGCAACCGGGTGTTGACGCTTGAAGGCAATGGCAATGGCGTGATTTCCGCGTTCATGGATGCCTGGCAACGGCATAGCGGTGGCTCGGTCAACGTGGTCGATTATGGCGAACATGCGCTCGGCGAAGGCAGCGACGCCGTGGCGATCGCCTTCGTTCAGCTCAATGTCGACGGCCGGCGAATCAGCGGCATGGCCGAAGACGGTGATACCGTCAGCGCGTCGCTCAAGGCGGTACTTTCGGCGCTCAATCGCGCCGGTCGCTCATCCGCCAGCGAGCGTGAAGCCAACGCCGCGGCGATAACCGCCTGAGCAGTGGGTTCCAGCGAGAAACGGCCGCCTCCCGGGCGGCCGTTTTTCTTTGCATCTACCGGGCCGGTTCAGCTGTCGCTGCGGATCTGGGCGTGGCTGATCAGGGCGAAGATGAAGGTACCACCGACCACGTTGCCGGTGAGCGCAGGCAGGACGAAGTCCACCAGGTACTCACCCAGGCTAGCCTTGCCGGAGAACACCAGGTAGATCACCTCGGTCGAGCCGGCGACGATATGCGTGAAGCCGCCGATGGCGACCAGATAGGTGACGATCAGGATCACCCAGATCTTGGCCTGCCCGGCGGCGGGGATCAGCCATACCATGGTGGCGATCATCCAGCCGGCGATGATGCCCTTGGCGAACATTTCACCGAAGTCGTTCTCGAGCAAGTGATGGCCCAGGCCAAGGAATATCTCATGGGTCTTGCCGTCGAACAGCGGCATGGCAACGATCGCGTAGGCCGCGATGGCGGTGCCCACCAGGTTGCCGACCAGAACCACACTCCACAGTCGCAGCAGGCGCAGCAGCTTGAAAAGGTGGGGCTCGCTCATTAGTGGCAGCACGGCAGTGACGGTGTTTTCCGTGAACAGTTGCTGACGGGCGAGAATTACCACCAGAAAGCCCACGGTATAGCCCAACGAGGAGACCAGGTAGGCAACGTTGCTGTCCGGCAGGTGAGCGCCCAGCAGGCCCTTGGCGAGCATCGAGAAGCTCATCGACAACCCGGCAGCCAGTGCCGACCAGAACAGCGCCGAGACGGTGCGAGTCAGTTCCCGCTCGCCATCGTTGCGGATCGTTTCGTGCACTGCCGCCGCCTGGGAGGGCAGCCGGTCGCCGTCAAGCTGCAGATCGCCGCTCGGCGGCGTCGTTGATCGGTTATTCATGGACAGCGGTTCCTTCCGCGGGAGGTGAGCGACGCCAACTGACTGTGAGCGAAGGCATGCGAACTGGCAAGCCTCTGAGGTGTTGAACTTGGCTATTCTGGTAACTGACTGATGACGCAGGGAGTGAGTCTATGGTTGGGGAAAGCCTGGCGATTGTCTATCACCTGGGGGCTGCGTGGCTGGCGGGTAGCCTGATCGGGCTGGAACGGAGCTTTCATGGCCGCCCTGCGGGGTTTCGTACCCATGCCCTGGTTTGTGGCGCTTCGGCATTGCTGATGATCGTCAGTACCAATCAGTGGCAATGGCTCGATACCGACATCCCTGCATCGACGATTCGTACCGACCCCACGCGCATGGCGCAGGGCATCATGACCGGGATCGGCTTTCTCGGTGCCGGGGTGATCTTCAAGGAAGGTCTGAACGTCCACGGCCTGACCACGGCGGCGTCGATCTGGATCACCTCGGTATTGGGGATCCTGTTCGGGGTGGGTTTCTGGCTGCCGGCAGTCGTGGCCACCGTGGCTACGGTATTGACGTTGTCATTGTTTCGCTGGGTCGAGCAGCACCTGCCCGGCGAATACTACGCCGATCATGTGCTCAGTTATGCCATCGAGAAGACGCCGAGCGAGGAACAGGTCCGCGCACTCATCGGCCAGCATGGCTGTCGGGTCAAGTCGATGAGTTATAGCCTGGACGAACATGGCGCGGTCTATCGTTACCACATGGTCTTGCAGACCAATGACCGTCGTAATCTGGCACGGCTGGCCGGCCATCTACGTCATACATCATGCGATCTGCTCGAATTTCGCCTGTCGCCGGCCGGTGAATGAGCCGTTTGCCATTTGCAGGCAGGACGTTACAGTGGCTCTCCTTCGATAGCAGGAGCGTTCATGGCTCTGCAGCCCACCCGAACCAGCTTGATGGCGCTGCTGGTCGCCAGCGTGATGTTGACGCCGCTGGCGATCGATATCTACCTGCCGTCGTTGCCGGTCATGGCTGCCGATCTCGGCCAGCCTGCTACGGCGCTGCAGATTACCATCACGCTGTTGCTGTTCAGCGTCGGTCTTGGCCAGATCGTGGTAGGCCCGCTGACCGATCGCTTCGGCCGCCGCCCGGCGTTGCTGGCCGGCTCGACGCTGTATGCGCTCGGCGCCCTGCTGGGCATGGCTTCGACCAGCCTGGGGCCGCTCTATGCCTCGCGCATTCTTCAGGGGTTGGGAGCTTGCGCCACGACCACGGTGGCCTTCGCCGCGGTGCGTGATGCCTTTACGCCGGCCCAGGGGGCGCGACTGTATAGCTATCTCAATGGCGCGTTATGCCTGATTCCGGCCTTGGCGCCGGTAGTCGGCGGGGTGCTCGCGGTGACCCTGGGCTGGCGCAGCAACTTCGCGTTCATGGCGCTGTTTGCGCTCGGCCTGCTGGTCGCCGGAGCCTGGTGGTTTGCCGAGACGCGACCCAGCGACGTGCAACTGCCGCGTCCGCTGTACAGCTGGTCACGCTACCGGCAGGTATTGGGTGACCGGGCGTTCGCGCGTTACGCCGGTACGGCGGGTATCTGCATGGCGACGATCCTGCTTTACGTCTCGGCGGCGCCGGTACTGCTGGTCGAGCGGCTCGAGCTCAGCGAGCTGGCCTTCGCCGCATGCTTCGGCGGCAACGCGCTGATCAACATCGCGACCTTTTTCGTCGCGCCGCGGATCATTCATCGCCTGGGGCGTCGGCCTACCGTGCGAATTGGCTTGATGTTGGTCCTGGTGGCCGGCTTATTGCATGGCATGGCAGTGCTCGCGCTGCCACTGTCGATTGCCAGTTTCATGGGGCCGGTGGCGGTATTGTCGGTAGGCTTCTCGCTGACGCTCGGGGCCGCTTCGAGTCTTGCGCTGGAAGCCTTTCGCGAACTGGCCGGTACCGCTGCGGCGTTACTCGGTGCGGTTCAGTTGGGTGGTGGCGCGATACTCGCTACCGCGATGCTGGCGACGGGCATCCCGTTGCAGGGCGCACTGGCCTTGGTCGCCGTCTTGCCGGTTGCCGTGTTGCTGATCAGCGACAGGCACGGCGGAGTGGCGATGGCCTGATGTGCTTGCGATGCATGCGCCGACAGGCGATGGTATAGCGAATAACGGAGTGACAGTACAAGGAACCCAGTGAATGGCTCACTCGAGCAACTTGGCGCGCTTGATCATCAATGGCAAATCGGCACAAATCCCCGAGGTGCGCGAGGCGGTCTCGGCACTGCGCGAAAACGGCCATGCACTGGACGTGCGCGTTACCTGGGAAGGCGGCGATGGCCTGCGCATGGTGCAGGAGGCTGCCGAAGAGGGGGTCTCACGCATCATTGCCGGAGGCGGGGATGGCACGGTCAATGAAATTGTCGCCGGGCTGATGGCGGTGGCCCCTGAGCGACGCCCTTCGATGGGGATTCTGCCGTTGGGCAGTGCTAATGATTTCGCTCAGGGGGTGGGACTGCCGCTGGAGCCGCAGCCTGCGCTCGAACTGGCGCTGAGCGGCCATGGCCACGATGTGGACGTGGCGCACCTCGGTGAAGACTGCTTCATCAATATGGCGACCGGTGGTTTCGGTGCCGAGATCACTACTTCAACGCCGGTCGCTCTGAAGCGTCTGCTGGGAGGTGGCGCCTATTCACTGATGGGCATGCTCAAGGCCTGGCGCTATCAGCCTTATCAGGGGGTACTCAGCTGGCCGGATGGCGAGTTGACCACGCCGCTGTTTTTGCTGGCGATTGGCAACGGTTGCCAGGCCGGTGGTGGGCAGTGTCTGGCGCCGTCCGCCAAGTTGAACGATGGCCTGCTCGACGTGCTGGTGGTGCGGCATTTCTCGTCATTGCATGAGATGCGCCAATTGCTCAGCGAGATCGAACGTTTACCGGAGGATGGTGAATTCGTACGGACGATTCGCACGCCCCGGCTGAGTTTTCGCAGCGATACCAGCTTTCCACTCAATCTCGATGGTGAGCCGCGTCACCTCGAACATTTCGAGGTGACGCTCGAGTCGCGTGCCATCAAGCTGGCGATGCCCGGCACGAGCGAGCTACTGAGCTCACCCCACTGAGCGTTAATTTCATACCAGGAGAACGAGTCCCATGCCCAATCCTTTTCATTTGGCCGTCCAGGTTCGTGACATAGATGAGGCGCGACGCTTCTATGGTGAGTTGCTGGGCTGTCCGGAAGGGCGTTCCAGCGATCGCTGGGTCGACTTCAACCTCTACGGGCATCAATTCGTCTGTCACCTCAATCCCGAACTCGATGAAAAGGGGACCGGCGTGCATCGCAATCCGGTCGACGGGCATGGCGTGCCGGTACCGCATTTTGGTGTGGTGCTGAGCATGAGTGAATGGGAAGGGCTGGTCGATCGCCTGACGCAGGCCGGCGTGCGCTTCGAGATCGAGCCGTACATTCGCTTTCAGGGCGAGCCCGGCGAGCAGGCAACCATGTTCTTCTTCGATCCTTCGGGAAATGCGTTGGAGTTCAAGGCGTTTCGCGATATCGAAGGGCAACTGTTCGCGACCTGAAACGAGGAACGATCATGGATACGTTTATGCAGGCGGCGATCGACGAGGCGCGCAAGGGACTGGATGAAGGCGGCGTGCCGATCGGCTCGGTGCTGGTTCATGAAGGGAGGATCATCGGTCGCGGCCATAATCAGCGCCAGCAGCGGGGCAGCGTGGTGCTGCACGCGGAGATGGATGCCCTGGAAAATGCCGGACGCCAACCGGCTTCGGTATATCGTGAGGCGACACTTTATACCACGCTGTCGCCATGTCCGATGTGTAGCGGGGCCATTCTGCTGTATGGCATTCCTCGGCTGGTGATTGGTGAAAACCGTACCTTTATGGGAGCCGAGGCGCATCTGCGCGAACAGGGCGTTGAACTTGAAGTGATCGATAGCGAGATCTGTCGCGAATTGATGACAACGTTCATTGCCCGACATCCCGAGGTCTGGAATGAAGACATCGGCGTCTAGCGCGCCTTGCGCGCCGGCGAGGCGTTTGCTGCAATGGCGCGGCACCAACCACTCACCCTTTGGTTTACGACTAGGAGAATACGCAATGGCCAAGACGCCCTGGATGATGACGGCTATACCCTTGGCGCTGATACTCGGCCTGGCGGGCTGTAACGGGGGCGATGAAGAAAGCGCCCCGGCAGCTGAGGAAAACGGTCAATCATCGCAGGCCTCGGCCGAAAGCACTGGGTCAGCTGAGCGTACACCGCGTGACGAGACATCGGCGGGTGTCGACGGCGGCGCAACGGATACCACGGCAGGTAATGAATCGGCCGACGGTGGCCAGGATCAGGCCGGTGCTAACGGAAACGCCGATACGACGGGGAACAATGAGACGGAACAGGGCGGCGGTCCGGCTGCAAGCGATACTGCGCTCGGCGAATCAGCGGGCGAAGAGGCCGCGAATGATTCCTGGGATAATTCAGAGGATGACGTAGACCAGGCCCTGAAGGAAACCGAGCGGCGATTCAAGGAAGCCGAGAAAGAGATTAACGATCAGTTCGAGCAGGCGCAGCAGCAGGACGTCAAGGAGCAGCAGGCGATCGAGTTGGATGAGTCGCCCGATGGCAGCTCAAACGATTCCAATTGAATCGTGTCGAGCGCGCATTAAAAAGGCCCGCCAAGGCGGGCCTTTTTACGATGCTACGTCCGTAAACGTTGCAGTCGGTGCAGCCTGGACGTGATTAGACGTCTCAGGCCGGCTTGATGTTAGCGGCCTGAAGGCCTTTCTTGCCCTGAGTGACGTCGAAGGAAACCTTCTGGCCGTCCTGCAGAGACTTGAAGCCTTCTGCCTGAATTTCGGAGAAGTGGGCAAAGAGATCATCGCCGCCGTCGTCCGGAGAGATGAAGCCAAAACCTTTAGTATCGTTGAACCACTTGACAGTGCCAGTTGCCATTGTCGAATCCTTAACTATCTAACTTACTGATGATGATGCGATTACGTGAAGCCTTACGGACTGCTACGAACCGCCGGTGCGAGGCTTATAAGCCAGAGAAACGCGCACGGGGTTATCGAGGGAATCGATTAACAACTGACGTCATTCTGTCTACAAACCAGTCGCATGAATGATGCGTGCTTAAGCGTTGCGGGTCAAGCTTAAATTGGCCAGGCGCTGGAGGATGAGTTTGCTCAGCCGCGCAGCCCGCAAGCCAGGCCCGCCGAAGCGGGCCTTATACGGTTGCAATTCATGCGAGACGCACCGTACGACGCTCATGGGGGTCAGAGCGGCTTGATAGTGGCGGCCTGAAGGCCTTTCTTGCCCTGGGTGACCTCGAAAGAGACCTTCTGGCCATCTTGAAGGGTCTTGAAGCCTTCAGCCTGAATCTCGGAAAAGTGGGCGAACAGATCATCACCGCCGTCATCGGGAGAGATGAAGCCGTAGCCTTTGGTATCGTTGAACCACTTGACAGTGCCAGTTGCCATTGTCGATTTTTCCTTAACTTACCGTTGATGGTGCTGGGCTGCGAGAACCTTGCTCGCGATTTGCCCGTCAATGCGTGGATGACAAGGGAATTGCGCGCAAAAGTTCTAGAAGCCGACAAACCATTGCATGCCATTCCCACTAGCTGCCCACGCAGCGGCGTATACATCGTTGCCATGAACCACACCAAGCTACGCTGGAAGCGGCTTGCACGTTACGATGCCCGCCTTCAGCACCATAGATGCTAATGCGGAACGCGTCTAGACTTGCGGGCCGCACGGTGCGAGGCAAGAGTCAATGATTATTTCGCGGGGCCTGACGAGGTGCACTCATGGCGGGCGGGCATAACCGCTTGGCCGGTCGCTCATGACAAGCATGCTAATACTACTGTGTCACAAACATCGTCGTTTGCTGCCCAAGACCATCATGATGCCTTGATACAAGGTCCAGCGCAGCGTGGTAATAGAGTCACTCACATGACGCTGGGCCCTCTGCACCACCCCGCGGGCGGTAGCTCGCGGGTAGGGCAGGCATCGGGAATCGCAGGATTTTTTTTTGATCCCGCCTTCGCAACCGTTCGGCGACCAGAAAGCCATAAGCTGCAATGCAGAGACTGGCGTGATGGTGGAAGCCGCGCCAATTGCGCCCCTCATAATGATCCAGTCCGAACTCCTGCTTGAGTTCCTGGTAGTCACGCTCGATTCGCCAACGGGCCTTGGCGACATTCACCAAGGTCGCCAACGACGTATCCTCGGGCAGGTTGCTCAGCCAGTACTTGGCTGGCTTGTCAGCGCTTTCGGGCCATTCAATCAGTAGCCATTCGGGCTCACGACGCTGCATACCCCGCGCCACTCGCACGCGAACGGCGGCAAACCGTGACGTTAAAGACTGGTTCGTGCCCTCTCGCCAGGTTATTACTTGGTAGTTGGCGCTCTCCAGCGCGTGAGCCAACGCCTCTGCCGATACGGGATGGTGCTCCGCCGTCTGTTGCCATCGCGTTGGTGGCCGTCCTCTGCCGGACCAGTGGGGCGGCAAGGGTTCAGTCCCAGGCGCCCAGACACTGAGGTCTTCGTGGACCCCCACGCAGTAGCTCAACCCCCACTGCGCAAGCTGCGCTCGCCACGCTGTCACCTTGCCATAGGCGGCATCCGCCAGCACGATCCCGGGCTTGATGCCGGCGTCCAGCGTCTCGCGAACCTGATGTAAGGCGATGTCCGGCTTGGTGGCAAAGGCCACGTCCGCCGGGATGCCGGCGCGGCGACAGCGTGCCGGGTCGTCCATCCACGACCTCGGCACATAGAGGCGCCACGCCACCGGTAGACTGGCTCGCTCCGTGGCCACCGACAGACTGACGGCGACCTGGCAGTTATCCTGCTTCCCGATTTCGCCACAATACTGACGGCTGACGCCCACCGAATGCCGCCCCTTCTTGCGAAAACTGGTATCGTCGATGATCCAGAAAGGCGTCGTGCCGGGCAGCAGGTGGGGCAACACCCACTGCGCCACGCCGGTTAGCAGAGCGCGATCGGACCACGTGGCCTTGGCCACCAGATGGTGAAGCGCCTGGTGGCGCGCCTGCACGTTCTCCGGATCGACACTCGCGGCGAGGGGTTCGATGCTCTTGCGGGGCAGGGGTAACATCAAGCCATAGCAGTAGTCCTTGAAGCTGGGCACGCGGTCGGCGTGTCCCAGCTTGGGAGCCAGCTCATCAAGGTAGGCATCGAAGCTGTCGTGGATCGAGGGACGCGGCATAGGCTTCAACCGTTACTTTGGGGCCATTTTGCCCATCGTAACAAGCTAGTTTGTGACACAGTAGTACTAAGCTCTGTCTGAAAAATCGGCGAGCGATGGCCAGACAAGGCAAAAATTGGCGAGAAAGCGGAGTTTACGCAGTGTAAATGAGCATTTTGACCGGGCTGGCGCTCCAGTCGATTTTTAACACCGTATGGGTGAGCGCAGGCATTTATCAGACAAAGCGTAGGGTTGCCGTGTTTATCCCGACGGGGTAAATACAGCCTACGGGCTTGTCGTGGTGCTCCCCGTTACCTGTGCGGGCCCTGCTATGCTCAAGCTCTACAAGGAGAGAGGTGTGACACAATTTGCATCCAGCAACACGCATAGCAAGCTGGTGGGTTATCTATTGTGGATATTCGGGTTCACCGGCGCTCATCGCTTCTACTTCGGTAAGCCGGTCACCGGCACGATCTGGTTTTTCACTTTCGGGCTACTGGGCATCGGCTGGCTGATCGATCTATTCCTGATTCCGGCAATGGATCGCCAGGCGGATATGCGCTTCCATAGCGGGCCGATCGACTACACGCTGGCCTGGGTCTTGCTGACATTCCTGGGTGTGTTCGGTCTGCACCGCATGTATATGGAGAAATGGTTCACGGGTTTGATCTACTTGTTCACCGGCGGGTTATTCCTGATCGGCGTGCTCTACGATTTCTGGACTTTGAATGATCAGATATCGCTCAAGCATGCCCGGCGCGGTTTGTTCAGTCAGTAATCACGCTATCGGCCGGGATGGCTAGGCGCCACCAGTCAGGCGCGATAATAGACGCAGGGAAGGAGACGCAGATGGCTGAGCGGATGGCGTTAACTGGGCTGCTCGATAAGCTCGATGGAGCGCAAAGCGGGGACAAAATTCATCTGCAGGATATCGTCGACAATTTTTCATCGCGCGGCTTTGGCCCGTTGCTGGTGCTGCCGGCGCTGATTGCCGTGTTGCCGACTGGTGCGATACCCGGCATACCGAGTCTGTGCGGACTGTTCATCGCCCTGGTGGCCGGTCAGCTAGCCTTGGGCAAGCAGACTCCCTGGCTGCCGCGTCGCCTGCGTGAGCGTGGTTTCAGTCATGAACGCTTCCATCAAGCTGTCGCTCGGGTGCGTCCCTGGACGCAACGCTTTGACAGGCTGCTCAAGCCGCGTCTGCAGACATTGGCGAGTCCGCTGGCGCGTCGCCTGGTGGCAGTATTCGCGGGATTGCTGGCGTTATCCATGATTCCCCTTGAGTTGCTGCCGTTTGCCGCGGCGATCCCGGCGCTGGCGATTGCCCTGCTGGGACTGGGCCTGGCGGCAGAGGATGGACTGCTGATAGTGATCGGCCTCGCCGTGGTGGCACTGGGCGCCTTCGCTATCTGGCGCTGGCTATTGCCCTGAGCTATCGACCGGCTTCATGAAACCTGTACGAGGCAAGTGGCGATGCTGATTGATGCCCAGTTCCTGTCCTTCGTGGTGGCAATCACCCTGTTGAGCATGACCCCCGGTGTGGACACGCTGCTGGTGATCCGCAACACCGCCCGCGGCGGGGTGCGTGACGGCGTCATCACCAGCGTGGCCATCTGCTGCGGGTTGTTCGTGCATGCCACGGTATCGGCGCTGGGCATCTCGCTGATTCTGCTACAATCGGCCTGGGCCTTCGGGCTGCTCAAGCTGGTGGGTGCCGCCTACCTGATCTGGCTGGGCGTGCAGAGCTTGCTCAGTGCGCGCCGTGGCAACCCGCTCCCGGTTGCCGGGATGCAGGCGCCGCGCCGCGACGTACCGACCCTGCTGCCGGTGCGCGAGGGCTTTCTCTCCAATGTGCTCAATCCCAAGACCGTGATCTTCTACATGGCCTTCCTGCCACAATTCATTGCGCCGAGCGACCCGGCGCTGCTCAAGTCGCTGTGGCTGGCCGGGGTACATTTCGTGATCGCCAATGTGTGGCAGATTGCCATCGTCCTGATGGTTGGTCGGGCCGGCACCTGGCTGGCCAAGCGTTGGGTATCGCGCACCCTCGATAGCGTGACCGGCACGGTTCTGGTGGCGCTTGGAATCAAGCTGGCCTTGCAGCAGCGCCCCTGAATTGCGATGGGGTCGGCTCTTTCATCACTGACTGACTCGACGGCACCGTGGCCGCGGGGCCGGCTCGCAACAGTTCATGGCGTATTCTTGACGGGGAATCTCGAAAATAACGGTATGGCCACTAACAAGTATGGCCATTACAAAAAGGGCGGCCCGAGGGCCGCCCTGTTCATGTGGCTGTCACGGCGCTCGCCGTTCAGCCTTCGCGCTGGCCGTCGTAGAGCCGCTTGAGGCCCAGCGGATTGCTCTCCTTGAGCGCCTCGGGGCGCAGTGCGTCGGGCAGGTTCTGATAGCACACCGGACGCAGGAAGCGATAGATCGCCGCGGTGCCCACCGAGGTGGTGCGCACGTCCGAGGTGGCCGGGAACGGCCCGCCGTGGACCATCGCATGACTGACCTCGACGCCGGTCGGCCAGCCGTTGACCAGCAGCCGGCCGGCCTTGTGCTCGAGCGTCGGCAGCAGCGCACGGGCCGCGTCGTGATCGGCGTCGTCCATCTGCAGGGTGATGGTCAGCTGGCCTTCGAGGCGGTCGGCGACTTGCTTGACCTCGGCCTGATCCTGGCATTCGATCACCAGCGAGGTGGAGCCGAACACTTCTTCCTGCAGCGCCGGATCGGCGAGGAAGTCGCTGGCGGTGGTGACGTAAAGCCCGGCCTGGCACTGGTTGGGCGTTTCGCCGACCTGGCCGCGGGCGACCTCGCGGACCTTGTCGTGGCTCGAGAGCCGCGCGGTGCCCTGCTGGTAGGCGTCATAGATGCCCGGGGTGAGCATGGTCTGCGCGGCGCTCTCCTTGAGCGCCTCGCCGGCGGTCTTGACGAAAGCGTCGAGGTCGGCGCTCTTCTCGGCGATCACCAGCCCGGGGTTGGTGCAGAACTGCCCGGCACCCATGTTGAGCGAGGCGACGAAGCCCTTGGCCATCTCCTCGCCACGCGCCTTGAGCGCCGCCGGCAGCGGGAACACCGGGTTGATCGAGCTCATCTCGGCGTAGAAGGGGATCGGCTCGGGACGGTTCTGGGCGACCTTGAGCAGCGCCAGTCCGCCACTGCGCGAGCCGGTGAAGCCGCCGGCCTTGATCCGCGGGTCGGCGACCAGCGCGGTGCCCACTTCGCGGCCCGAGCCGAACAGCAGCGAGAACACGCCTTCGGGCAGGTTGCACTTGGCGATCGCGCGCTGGATCGCCCGGCCCACCAGCTCCGAGGTGCCGGGGTGGGCGGAGTGCGCCTTGACGATCACCGGGCAGCCGGCGGCCAGCGCCGAGGCGGTATCGCCCCCGGCCACCGAGAACGCCAGCGGGAAGTTCGAGGCGCCGAACACCGCCACCGGACCCAGCGCGATGTGGCGCTGGCGCAGGTCGACCCGCGGCATCGGCTGACGCTCGGGCAGCGCCGGGTCGACGCGCACGTCGAGCCACTCGCCGGCGCGCACCACGCTGGCGAACAGCCGCAACTGGCCACAGGTGCGCCCGCGCTCGCCCTCGATGCGCCCCTGGGGCAGCCCCGATTCGGTCACCGCGCGCTCGATCAGCGGCTCGCCCAGCGCCTCGATCTCCTCGGCGATGGTCTCGAGAAAGACCGCGCGGTCTTCCAGCGAGGTCTCGCGGTAGCTGTCGAAGGCCGCCCAGGCGAGGCCACAGGCGCGGTCGACGTCGTTGGCGGTGCCGCCGGTATAGACCGGCTCCAGGCGTTCGTTGGTGCTCGGATCGATGGCCTGAATGGGATCGCTGGACCCCGCAACGGCCTGTTGGCCGATGAGTAGTTTGCCTTCCAAGGTCATGACTTCCTCCTGGGTTGTCGCTACAGCGTGTGTCGTATCGGTGATACGAGCCTGGCTATTAAGCGGAATATGATTCAGAGCTAAGCAGAATATGATTCAGAGCGCGTTGACGATGGCGCCGTTGTTATCGGCGACGAACGTCAGCGGGTTGCGTAGTGGGCGTCCCAAGGCTGGCAGCTCGATTTCGAAGCGATCACCCTCTTGAGTGCGGATGTCCTCGGCAAAACTCAAGGTGGCCGTGCCGAAAAAGTGCACATGGACATCGCCCGGACGGCGGAAGCCGGGATACTTGAAGTGGTGATATTCGAGGTTGGCCAGGGTGTGCGCCATGTTGGCCTCGCCGGTGAGAAACGGCTTTTCCCACAGTGTCTTGCCGTCACGCACGATGCGGCTGGTGCCCTCGAGATGCTCGGGCAGTTCGCCGATCAGCAGTTCCGGGCCGAAGCTGCAGGCGCGCAGCTTCGAGTGCGCCAGCCACAGATAGTTGTGGCGCTCAGTGACATGATCGGAGAATTCGTTGCCGATCGCGTAGCCCACCCGCCACGGTTGGCCGTCGTCGCCGATCACGTACAGCCCGGCGAGTTCGGGTTCCTCGCCGGCATCCTCGGCGAACGCCGGCACCGACAGCGGCGCTTCGGGGTCGACGACGATGCCGCCGTCGCCCTTGTAGAACCATTCCGGCTGGGCACCGATCTCGCCGGCGGCGGGTTTGCCGCCTTCCACACCCATCTTGAACATGCGCATCGAGTCGGTCAGCGTCTCCTCGGCGGCCTGCGCCTTGGCATGCATCGCCGAGCGCGTGTCGGCGCTGCCCAGATGCGTCAGGCCGGTGCCGCTGATCAGGCAGTGGGCCGGATCGGGGTGGCTGAGCGGCGTGCGGACACGGCCATTGGCGATGAGTTCGGCGTAGTCCAGTCGGGTATCGGTCAATGCAGCCTCGACGGCTGCGCTCAGCGCCTGACCCTCACGAATGGCGTGCTGGGCCAACCCGTAGGTACCGTATTCGGCATCCAGAAGACGAACCTGTTGCTCATTCTCGACCAGCGCGACGCGCAGCCGGCCCTGGTGTTCACATTGTATCAGTCGCATAACGGGCTCCCATTGAGCAGTGTAGCGGGGTTGGTCGTCACACCAGCCACATGGCCAGGTTGGGCCAGAACAGCAGCGCGAACAGCACCACCAGCTGAATGGCGATGAACGGCAGCAGCGAGACGAAGATGTCCTTGAGGCTGATCCCGGCCGGCGCCACGCCCTTGAGATAGAACGCGGCCGGGCCGAACGGCGGCGACAAAAACGACACCTGCATGTTGACCGCGAACAGGATGCCGAACCAGATCGGGCTGTAGCCCAGCTGGTCGATGATCGGCACGAAGATCGGCAGCGTCAGCATCGCCACGCCGATCCAGTCGAGGAACATGCCCAGCACCAGCAGGATCGCCATCATCACCAGGATGATCACGATCGGCGCGACGTCCAGGCCCATGATCAGCGCCGAGATGAAGCGGTTGCCGCCCATCAGGTTGTAGACCCCGACCAGCGCCGCGGCGCCGATGCCGATCCAGATGATCATGCCGCAGGTCATCAGCGTCTGACCCAGGCTCTCGTGCATGGTCTTGAGCGAGAACTCGCCGCGCGCGATCACCGCCAGCAGCACGCCGAACACGCCCATCGCCGCGGCTTCGGTGACCGAGGCCACGCCGCCGTAGATCGAGCCCAGCACCATGAAGGCGATCAGCCCGGGAACGATGATCGCCTTGAGCGCCTGGCCCTTGGTGGCGAACGTCTCCTGGCGGTTCTCCTCGGTCAGCGGCGGGCCGAGCGCGGGGTTGCGCAGGCAGCGGATCAGCACGTAGCCGATGTAGCTGCCCATCAGGATCAGCGCCGGGGTGATCGCCGCGGTGAACAGATCGGCAATCGACTGGCTGGCGATCAGCCCGTAGATGATCAGCACGATCGACGGCGGCATCATCGTGCCCAGCGAGCCGCCGGCGCACACCACGCCGATCGACGAGGTGCTTGTCGTAGCCCAGGCGCAGCATCTGCGGCAGCGCGAGGATCCCCAGCAGCACGATCTCGCCGCCGATGATCCCCGACAGCGCGGCGAGGAAGAATGCCACCACCACGGTCTGGATGGCGACCCCGCCGGGCAGCCGCCCGGCGAACACCCGCATGGCGTTGAACAAATCCTTGGCGATCCCCGAGCGGTCGAGCAACGAGGCCATCAACACGAACATCGGCACCGCCACCAGCGAATACTCGGTGACGAAGCCATACACCCGGCTGGTGACCAGCGGCAGCGCATTGCCGCCGAACCAGCCGAAGGTGAAGACCAGCGCCACCAGGCCGGTGATGAAGGCCAGTGGCAGCCCGGTGACCAGCAGGGCGAAGATCGCCCCGACCATCAGGATCGTTCCGTCGGCGATATCCATTACGCGCTCCCCTCGTCATCGGTGGCCGGCAGGGCGGGCTTGCCGCGCAGCGACTGCAGCATGTGGATGAACGCCTGGATGCACATCACCACCAGCGCGAGCATGATGATGCCCTTGACCAGCGCCGGGAACGGCGGGTTCCAGGAGGTTCCCGGAGCGCTCCAGCGACCACTCGCCCAACGGGTTGTGGGAGGCGTCCCAGAACATTACGTAGGCGGCGTAGCTCATCGCCAGGCAGAAGCCGAAGGTGACGATGTCGTTGAACCGATCGAGCCACAGCCGAAAGCGCGGCCCGGCGGTGTCGTAGAGAATGCGCACACGAATGTGCTTGTTGCTGGCCAGCGCCGAGGGCCCGCCGAGGGCGAAGGTCACCGCCACCAGCATCACCACCGACTCGTGGACCCACGAGGTCGGCGAGTTGAAGCCATAGCGCATGATCACCTCGTAGACGCTGATCGCCATGGCAATGAACACCAGCCAGGCGACCCGGCGAGCACACCACACCACGCCGCGATCGAAGGCGCTGCGCACCGGCGGCGGGCCTTCCTCGCGGCTGCGGGCTTCGGCCAGCGCCGCGTCCGGGTCGTCAGGATGAGTATGTTCGGAAGGAGGGGGAGACATGATTCCTCCACGCGACGCGATCGGCGCCGCGAGGTTCAAGAGACGGAGAAACGGGGCCGATATGCTCGGCCCCTCGGGGTTGCGTCTGCAGTCCCGTGATTACAGCAGGTTGCGGGATTTCAGGAACGCGGTGGCGGAATCGTAGACCTTCTGGGTCATCTCGTTCTTGCCGGCCCACTCCTTCCATTCCTTTTCGGCGGCCTGGCGGAACTTCTTGCGCTCTTCCGGCGACAGATCGATCGGATGGATATCGGGGTTATCCTTGAGCTTCTGCAGCGTCTCGATGTCCTGTTCCTTGAGCCGTGCGATCAGGTCATAGGCCATGCGGTCAAAGGCGGTCTTCAGGGTGACCTGGAGATCCTCGGGCAGGCCGTCCCAGATCTCCTTGTTGAGCGAGACCGCAATCATCGGCATGGAGTGGAAGCCCGGGTAGAGCGGGTAGGGGGCGAACTGGTGGATGCCCTGGGCGTCGTTGTTGGACAGCACCGTGGAGTCGGCAGCGTCGATCACGCCCTTCTCGAGCGCGGTGTAGACCTCGGAGCCCGGCAGATTGACCGGCGAGGCTCCGATGCGTTCGAAGATGTTGTAGACCATGCCCTGCGGGGCGCGGATCTTGAGGCCCTGGAAATCATCGATGGAATCGATCTTGACGCTCGACGGGATCGATTCAAGCGGGAAGGTGGCCGCCGAGATCAGGTGGGCACCGTAGGGTTCGGTCAACTCGTTATAGAGCTCCTCGCCACCGCCGTACTTCATGTATTCGAGGAAGTCGTAGGGATCGCTCCAGGCGCCGACCAGGTTGCCGAGCATGCCGTAGGCGGGGTTCTGACCGGAGAAGTAGCTGGGGTCGGTCATGTGGCCCTGCAAAATGCCGGACGAGACGGCCTGCAGGGTTTCGGTGGGGCCGACGATCGAGTTGATCGGCATCACCTCGATGTGGACCTTGCCATCGGTCATGGTCTCGATCTTGTCGGCCCACTCCTGCTTGATCTTGAAGCTGGGCTCGCCGGAGGTCTCCGAGGCCTGGAACTTCCAGTCATATTCGGCGGCCTGGGCGGCGGAGAGCCCCATCAGCACGACTGAACTGGTGGCGACTACGAGTTGTTTGAGCTTGAACATACTTATCTCCAAGTGATGCTTGTTGTTATGAACGCGAGCGTTGGATGTGAACCCCCGGAGGGGAGGGAGTGGGTCGACGCGTGGCGCCGTACCCGAGCTCGTGCAGCGCGGGCCGGTCAGCTCCGGCCAGTTGCACGCCGGGTCAGATAGTCGAGCAGAGCGCCGCTGCCGAACTGCCAGGGACGAATCCGGTCACAGCGCTCGACCGCATTGATCAGGGCACCGAGCTCGTGTGCGGCGATGGTGACGCGGTCACCGATCTTGTGGGTGAAGCCGCTGCCCGGCTCGCCACGGTCCTGGGTCGGTGCGAACAGCGTGCCCAGGAACAGCAGGAAACCGTCCGGGTACTGGTGATGCGCGCCGATCGTCTGCTCGACCAGATCGAGCGGGTCGCGGCTGATCTGGGCCATCGAGCTGATCGCCTCGAGGCGATAGTCGTCGCTGCCCGCGACCTCGAGATGTACCTCCATGCGGCGCACGTCATCGATGCCGAAGCCCTCGTCGAACAGCCGCACGAAGGGGCCAATGGCGCAGGACGCGTTGTTGTCCTTGGCCTTGCCGAGCAGCAGTGCCGAGCGGCCCTCGACATCGCGCAGATTGACGTCGTTGCCGAGTGCTGCACCACGCACCCGGCCGCGCGAATCCACCGCGAGTACCACTTCCGGTTCGGGGTTGTTCCAGGCCGAGGCGGGGTGAATGCCGACCTGGCTGCCGAAGCCTACCGACGACATCGGCTGGGCCTTGGTGAAGACTTCGGCATCGGGGCCGATGCCGACCTCGAGGTATTGCGACCAGACGCCCAGCTCGATCAGCCGAGCCTTTAGCGCGGCGGCTTCCTCGGAGCCCGGCTCGAGCCGCGACAGGTCGTCGCCGATCAGCTCCTCGATGGTTTCGCGGATCGAGGCCGCCAGGCTGGCATCGCCGCGCGCCTGCTCCTCGATCACCCGCTCGAGCATCGAACTGGCAAACGTTACCCCACAGGCCTTGATCGCCTGCAGATCGCAGGGTGCCATCAGGTACTGGCGAGTGGGGTCGCCCTGGGCGTCGAGTGAGCTCTTCAGGCACTCGTCCACGGCCACCAGCGGGGCATCGGCGGCGGCCTCGATACACGCCGTCAGGTCGTCGCGCTCGAGCAGTGCGCTGAGCGTCGACGCCAGGGCACTGATGTCGTGCAACCAGCCATTACGCACCGTGACCAGCCGCGGACCCTGGCAATCAGGGTCCCAGAGCCGGCCGAGCAGACGGTTGTCGGGCAGATCCCGGGGTAGCAGTGCGTGGGTGTGCATGGTTACGAGCCTATTCAGCCGAGTGTTGTCGTTGATCGAATGTTGTCTTTGATCAGAGTGGCCCTAAATGTTGAACATAGAGCATATATGTTCAACATATACTTTGGTAGGGTCTGGCTACCGAGAGGGACACACATGGCATCATTTGCGCCCCGCGCTGGGTGTTGTTTTGAGCATCCCCTAGTGTACTCACGCTGGCCACGACGCCGCTTGGGGCATGCTTCGAATGACGGCGAACCTAATGCCGAAAGTTCGTCAACAGGCTGATGGTCTGCCGTTAAAAAATCTTCGATATGTTTTTGCGTATCAATTTAGAGTGCTTTTTATATTTTTAGGATATTGGCGGCCTGGGTATGTTGGGCCGACTTGGACTCGCCAGATAGCCGGTCAGCAGCCCATGAGGCGTCAAGACCGCGAAGGAGATTGCAATGACCGATAAAAAACCGCTACGCACTCGAGAAAAACCGCTCCGCTCGGCCGCCTGGTTCGGCACGGCCGACAAGAACGGCTTCATGTACCGCAGCTGGATGAAGAACCAGGGCATTCCCGATCACGAGTTCCAGGGCAAGCCGATCATCGGCATCTGCAACACCTGGTCGGAACTCACGCCCTGCAACGCGCATTTCCGCAAGCTCGCCGAGCACGTCAAGCAGGGCGTGCTGGAAGCCGGCGGCTACCCGGTGGAGTTCCCGGTGTTCTCCAACGGCGAGTCCAACCTGCGGCCCACCGCGATGTTCACCCGCAACCTGGCGAGCATGGACGTCGAGGAAGCGATCCGCGGCAACCCGCTGGACGCGGTGGTGCTGCTGGTCGGTTGCGACAAGACCACCCCGGCGCTGCTGATGGGCGCGGCAAGCTGCGACATTCCCACCATCGTGGTCACTGGCGGGCCGATGCTCAACGGCAAGCACGAAGGCAAGGACATCGGCTCGGGCACCGTGGTCTGGCAGCTCTCCGAGCAGGTCAAGGCCGGCAAGATCTCGATCCACGAGTTCATGGCCGCCGAGGCCGGCATGTCGCGCTCCGCCGGCACCTGCAACACCATGGGCACCGCCTCGACCATGGCCTGCATGGCCGAATCGTTGGGCACCTCGCTGCCGCACAACGCCGCGATCCCGGCGGTGGACTCGCGGCGCTACGTACTCGCGCATCTCTCCGGCAACCGCATCGTCGAGATGGTCGACGAGGACCTGACGCTGTCCAAGGTCCTCACCCAGCAGGCGTTCGAGAATGCCATCCGCACCAACGCCGCGATCGGCGGCTCGACCAACGCGGTGATCCACCTGAAGGCCATCGCCGGGCGCATCGGCGTCGACCTGCCGCTGGATGACTGGACGCGCATCGGTCGCGGCACGCCGACGATCGTCGACCTGCAGCCCTCCGGGCGCTTCTTGATGGAAGAGTTCTACTACGCCGGCGGCCTGCCCGCGGTACTGCGCCGGCTCGGCGAGGCCGACCGGCTGCCCCACAAGGACGCCCTGACCGTCAACGGCCAGAGCCTGTGGGACAACGTCAAGGACGCCCCGCTGTACAACGAGGAAGTGATCCGCCCGCTGGACTCTCCATTACGCGCAGACGGCGGGATGTGCGTGCTGCGCGGCAACCTCGCCCCCAACGGCGCGGTCTTGAAGCCCTCCGCCGCCACCCCCGAGCTGATGAGTCATCGTGGCCAGGCGGTGGTGTTCGAGGACTTCGATGACTACAAGGCGCGCATCAACGACCCCGATCTCGCCGTCAGCGCCGACAGTGTGCTGGTGATGAAGAACTGCGGGCCGCGCGGCTATCACGGCATGGCCGAGGTCGGCAACATGGGCCTGCCCGCCAAGCTGCTCGAACAGGGTGTTACCGACATGGTGCGCATCTCGGATGCACGCATGAGCGGCACCGCCTACGGCACCGTGGTGCTGCATGTCGCCCCCGAGGCCGCCGCCGGCGGCCCGCTGGCCGCGGTCAGAAACGGCGACTGGGTCGAACTCGACGCCTACGCCGGCACGCTGCACCTCGACATCGACGACGCCGAGCTCGAACGCCGGCTGGCCGAGAGCGACCCCACCGAGGCCTCGCGGACCATCGCCGCCAGCGGCGGCTATCGCCAGCTCTACATCGAGCGGGTGCTGCAGGCCGACGAAGGCTGCGACTTCGACTTCCTGGTCGGCTGCCGCGGCGCCGAGGTGCCAAGGCATTCGCATTGAAGTGCTAGTAGCAGAATGACCGGCGACAATAAAAGGAGAGGCTATATATAAGAGCGCCGCCGGTTCAGCCGGCGGCGTTTCGGTTCGTCCTCTGCCATTACGCGCGTCCTATTTCACACTTGGTGCTCTGTGGACCACAGTCATTAATGACGAGCGATCCGAGGAGCGATTGTTTACGGCTATTTGTGTATGTTGAACATACGAAAGGTATGTTTGACTTACGCTCAGCCAATCCCGGCGCCCAGCAAGGACAAGGAGCTGACATGGCCAACGAGTCACGCCGCATGACGCCCGAGCAACTGCGCTCGCGCTGGTGGTTCGATAATCCCGAGCACCCGGGGACCACCGCGCTGTGCATCGAACGCTACATGAACTACGGCATCACCCTGGAAGAGCTGACCAGCGGCAAGCCGATCATCGGCATCGCCCAGTCGGGGTCCGACCTGACGCCCTGCAACCGACACCACATCGAGCTGGTCAAGCGGGTCAAGGACGGCATCCGCGCCGCTGGCGGGGTGCCGTTCGAGTTTCCGATGCACCCGATTCACGAGAACGTGCGTCGGCCGACCGCGGCACTCGATCGCAACCTGGCCTACCTGGGGCTGGTCGAGATACTCCACGGTTACCCGCTCGACGGCGTGGTGCTGACCACCGGCTGCGACAAGACCACGCCGGCCTGCCTGATGGCGGCGGCGACGGTCAATATTCCGGCGATCGTGCTGTCCGGTGGGCCGATGCTCAACGGCTGGCGGGGCAGCGAGCGGGTGGGCTCGGGCACCGTGGTCTGGGAGCTGCGCAAGCGCCTGGCGGCGGGCGACATCGAATACCCTGAATTCCTCGCCCGAATCACCGATTCGGCGCCCTCGGTGGGTCATTGCAACACCATGGGCACCGCCTCGACCATGAACTCGATGGCCGAGGCGTTGGGCATGAGCCTGCCGGGCTCGGCGATGATCCCCGCGCCCTACAAGGAACGCTCGATGGTCGCCTACCAGACCGGCGAGCGCATCGTCGGGATGGTCTGGGAGGATCTGCGACCCAGCGATATTTTGACCCGCGAGGCGTTCGAGAACGCCATCGTGGTGTGTTCGGCACTGGGCGGCTCCTCCAACGCGCCGGTGCACATCAACGCCATTGCCCGCCATGCCGGTGTCGAGATCGACAACGACGACTGGCAGCGCCTGGGGCACCAGATTCCGCTGCTGGCCAACGTCATGCCGGCGGGTATCTATCTCTCCGAGGAGTTCTACCGCGCCGGCGGCGTGCCGGCGGTGATCAGCGAACTGCTTGGTGCCGGCAAGCTGCATGGCGAGGTGCGCACCGTCAACGGCCAAAGCCTGGCCGCCAATGCCGCCGGTCGCGAAACAAATGACGACGATGTCATTCGCCGCTACGCCAATCCGCTGGTCGAGGCTGCCGGTTTCATCAATCTCAAGGGCAATCTGTTCGATTCGGCACTGATGAAGACCAGCGTGATCGCCAGCGACTTCCGTCGGCGCTTCCTGAGTCGCGCCGAGGACCCCGACGCCTTCGAGGGACGCGTGGCGGTGTTCGACGGCTCCGAGGATTACCACGCGCGCATCGACGACCCCGACCTGGCGATCGACGCGAACACCATCCTGATCATGCGCGGTGCCGGGCCGGTGGGCCATCCCGGCGGCGCCGAGGTGGTCAACATGCAGCCGCCCGAGGCGCTGATCCGTCAGGGCGTCGAATCACTGCCGTGCATCGGCGACGGACGTCAATCGGGAACCTCGGGCTCGCCGTCGATCCTCAACGCCTCGCCCGAGGCGGCAGTGGGCGGAGGCTTGGCGCTGCTCGAGAGCGGCGATCGTATTCGCATCGATCTGCGCAAGGGCGAGGCCAATCTGCTGATAGCCGATGACGACTTGGCACAGCGTCACGAGCGTCTGGCAGCGCGGGGCGGCTATATCTATCCGGCGCATCAGACGCCATGGCAGGAAATCCAGCGCAGCATGGTCGAGCAACATGACCGCGGCATGACCTTGGAGCCGGCGACCAAGTACCGCGACGTGGCACGCCGCTCACCGCCGCGCGACAACCACTGAGCGGACTGCTGTTATGAAAAGGGCGTCTGTATGAGAAAGGCGCCTGTATGAAAAGGGCGTCTGTATGAAGAGGGCGTCTGTATGAAAAGGGCGCCTGGCAGGCGAGCTCAGTCGAGCTCCACGCTACGCCCCAGCGACGTCTCGGGGGCTTCCAGGCCGAGCGCCTTGGCGGTGCCGGCGAGCACCGCCTGCGCCGCGCGGAACGCTTCGCGCGGCTGGCGGGCGCGGATGTGTTCCATCAACCGCCGATGGCGTTCCAGGCTTTCGGCGGGATCGTCGGTCTCGCTGACGTTGGACATTGACACCAGCAGGTAGATGGACGGGCGCAGGATATGCGAGAGCTGCGCCCAGACGATGTTGTGGGTTGCCTTGAAGATCGCCTCGTGGAAGGCCACGTCGTAATCGCTGTGCAGCCGACGCGCCTCGCCACTGTCGGCGTTGTGCAGATACTGGCCCATGCCCTCGTAGGCCTCCTCGATCGCCACCAGATCACGCGCCGTGGCACGCCTGGCGGCGGTCATCGCCACGTAGGGCTCGACGTCGAGGCGAAAGGCCAGGATCTCGCGCTGGACATTGGCATTGGGTGCCGCATAGCGGGTCATCCAGGCGGTGACCTGCGGATCGAGAATGTTCCAGTCGGCGTATTCGCGAACCTTGGAACCGTGCCCGGAAATCCGCTCGATAATCCCCACGTCGACCAGCTGACGCAGGTCGCTGCGCACCGCCGAGCGGTTGATGGCGAACTGCTCGCACAGCGCGAGTTCCTTGGGGACGAAGTCGCCGGGCTGGTAGTGCCCGGAAAAGATGGATTCGGCAAGCGCCTCGGCGACGCTAGGCCGCTGCGGTGACTTGCGTTGCTTTGCCTTCACGTTAGTAATTCCAACCAGTGTTTGATTCACGCTGACATATGTTCAACATTTGGGCAATGTCACTTAAGTGTGACAGTGGCTCACTGGTTAACGCCCCGTCAGGCGATCGCCCAGGCGTTGCATGAACGCCACGCCGGCATCGAGCTGGGTGATTTCGAGGTATTCATCGGGTTGGTGGGCCTGGGCGATGCTGCCCGGGCCGCAGATCACGGTGGGCAGACCGGCATGCTGGAACTGGCCGGCCTCGGTGGCGTAGGCCACCGCCTCGCTGGCGCGCTCGCCAAGCAACTCACGGCACAGCGATACTGCCGCGGCGTTGTCGCGGTCGGCCAGTGCCGGCACGGTATCGGTAAGATTTTCGGTACGGATGCTCACCTGGGGCGCGCGCTCGCGCAGCTCGGCCTCGAGGCGGCGGGCATAGTCGTCGAAACGGGCGAACACGCGGTCGAACCCGTCATCGGGCAGATGGCGAATCTCCCAGTCGAACTGGCACTCGCGGGCGGTGATATTGATTGCCGTGCCGCCCTGGATCTTGCCCACATGCAGGCTTGAGTGGGCGACGTTGAAGGCTTCATCGACGCGCCCCTCGGCGGTCAGCTCGGCCATGATGTCCTCGATCTTGGCGACCAGTCGAGCGGCGACGTGAATCGCCGAGACGCCCTGGTGGACCTGGCTGGAGTGCGCTTCGCGACCGCTTACCGTGGTGCGCAGATTGGTGATGCCCTTCTGCGCGACCACCGGCGCCATCAGCGTCGGTTCGCCGACGATCACCGCGGCGGGGCGGGGCTCGTCGGCCATCAGGGCCTCGATCAGGCGCGGCGCGCCGACGCAGCCGACCTCTTCGTCGTAGGACAGCGCCAGATAGATCGGCCGGCTCAGCTCCTGCTCCACCCAGCGCGGTACCTGAGCCAGCGCGCAGGCGATGAAACCCTTCATGTCGCAGCTGCCGCGGCCATAGAGCCGGCCGTCGTCACGCTCGGTCAGCGAGAACGGATCGCTGGTCCACGGCTGGCCATCGACCGGGACCACATCGGTGTGACCCGATAACACCACGCCGCCCTCGACCTGCGGACCGATGCGCGCCAGCAGGTTGGCCTTGGTACCCTCGTCGTTCTCGATACGCCGATAGGGCAGCCCGAATTCGTCGAGATAGCCTTCGATGAAGCGGATCAGTTCCAGGTTGGAATCGCGAGACACGCTGGGGTGACCGACGAGCGTTTCGAGGAGTTGCTGGGCGGATCTCATGGTGGCTCCGAGGGGCTCCGAGGAAGGGGCTTCCAGCCTAACATGCGTGCCGGCCGGGCCGGCAGCGCTTTTGACCGGATGCCCGCGGTAACCCATCTTGAAGACGGATCTTCCTATTTAGTTCAACTCATCCTAACCAAGGAGCCGTCATGAGCCGCATTCTGGTGATCTACTATTCGAGCTACGGGCATATCGAGACCATGGCCAACGCCATTGCCGAAGGCGCGCGCAGTGTCGCCGGCAGCGAGGTCGACATCCGCCGCGTCGCCGAACTGGTGCCGGACGATGTCGCCGAGAAGTCGGGCTACAAGCTCGATCAGCAGGCGCCGGTGCTCGACGATCCCAATGCGCTGGTCGACTACGATGCGATCATCATCGGCACGCCCACCCGCTACGGCAACATGACCTCGCAGATGCGCAATTTCTGGGACAAGACCGGCGGCGTCTGGGCCCAGGGCAAGTTGGTCGGCAAGGTCGGCAGCGCCTTCACGTCCACCGCCAGCCAGCACGGCGGCCAGGAAACCACTCTGACCTCGATCCATACCATGCTGTTCCATCTGGGCATGGTGGTGGTGGGCGTGCCGTACTCCTGCGCGGCGCTGACCGAACTCGACGAGGTATCCGGCGGCACCCCCTACGGCGCGACGACCCTGGCCGGCGGCGACGGCAGCCGCCAGCCCAGCGAAAACGAGCTGACCATCGCCCGCTTCCAGGGCGAGCACGTGGCCAAGCTCACCGCCAAGCTGGCCGGCTGATACACCATTAGGGCTGATACGCCATTAGGCTTGGGCCGCTCGACGCTTCGCCTGGTCTTCACCGGCCTTCTCAACCCAGCCGTGTGGTTTCCAGCACGATTCGGCTGGCGCCATTGCCGGTCGGCTCGACCCGTGCGCGGGCCGGAATCCGCTCATGCATCTCCTGCACGTGGGAAATCACGCCGACCTTGCGACCCTGGGCCTGCAAGCCGTCGAGCGCTTCCATGGCCAGTGCCAGCGAATGCGGGTCGAGGCTGCCGAAGCCCTCGTCAATGAACAGCGTCTCGATCTTGAGCGTGCCCGAGGCCATGGAGGCGAGGCCGAGGGCCAGGGCCAGCGAAACCAGGAAGGTCTCGCCGCCGGACAGCGAATGTACCGAGCGCTGTTCGTCGCCCATCTCGGTATCCACGACCAGCAGGCCGAGTGGACTGCCGCCGCGGGCCAGCCGGTAGCGTCGAGTGAGGCCGGTGAGGTGCTGGTTGGCGTGGGCGAGCAGTTGATCGAGGTTGTAGGCCTGGGCGATGCGCCGGAAGGCCTTGCCGTCGGCGGAGCCGATCAGCTCGCTGATGCGTCCCCAGCGGCGATGCTCATCGCGTGCCGCTTCCAGCGCGGCTTGCAGCTCCTGTTGGCGGGCCCGGCGACGGTCGTCGTCGTGCAGCGCGGCCATCGCCCGGTCGCGCTGCTGCTGGGCGGCCTGGCTGGTGGATACCAGCGCTTCGCGGGCCTGGCGGGCCTGTTCGCGGCGCTGGTCGAGGCGTGCGTGGTCGTTTTCGGGAATCTTGTCGATCGATTTCGTCGAGGCCCTGACGGCGCTGCTCGAGCAGTCCGCTGCGACGCTCGCCGGCGCGCACCCGGCAGGCTTCCCGCGCCTTGTGGGCGTTTTCGATGCGTTCGCGCAAGGCGCGTTGTCGAAGCGTCGTCCATCGCCAGCAGTTCGCTCAGCGTGGCATCGTCGAATGCCGGATTGGCGGCCTGCCAGGCGTTCAGTTCGGCGGCCAGCATGCGATGTTCGCTACGCGTCTCGTCGATGCGTGTGGTCAGGTCGTGCTGCTGCTGGGCCAGGCGTTGGCTCTCCAGCAGGGCGGCGTCGCGTGACTCGCGAAGCCGATCGGCGCGTTGCTGGGCCTCGCTGCAACTCTGCTCCAGCGCGTGGCGCCAGGCCTCGATGCTGGCATGGGCGCCGAGCTGGGCGGCGAGTTCACGTTGCAGCTCATCGCGCTGCGTGCGACGAGGTTGTCGCGCGTGCTCGGTCTCACCCAGTCGGCCAACGATCTGCTCGAGTTGACTCTCCTGACGGCCGATCGTCACGTCATGCCGGTTGAGCGCCTCACGCAGTGGCTGCTGACGGCGGCGGTCCTCGTCGAGGCGGGTCAGTTCGGCGGCGAGTTCGTCGCGACGCTGTCGGCTGTCGGTTAGCTGTTCGTTCAGCCAGGCCGACGACTGCATGTCGTCACGGGCCAGGTACTCGCTGGCCAGCGGCAGGGCATCGAGCGCTGGCGTGCCGCATCGCGCGACTCGCTGAGTTCCGCCAGGCGTTGCGCGTTGCTGGCATTGCGCGCGCAGCGCCTGATAATCGGCGGCTTAGCCGCTGATGCGCGTCGCGGGCCTCGACGAGCGCCCGATCGACCTCGGCGAGCTGACGATCCTCCTCGGCGATGCTTGCTGCCAGGGCGGCCTGGTCGGGAGAGGGCGGTGGCGTATGCCGGTAAGGGTGCTCATGGCTGCCGCAGACCGGGCAGGGATGCTCGGCCTCGAGCTGGTCGCGTAGCGACTCGACCCGCTCGCTGCGTGCCGCGCGCAGGCGCTGGATGCTGGTATGACAGCGCTCGGCGTCCTGCTGGCAGGCATCAAGCCGGCTGCGGGCCTGTCTGCCGTCGGCGAGGACCTGCCGTTGGCGGTCCTGATCGCGGCGGTGGCGCTCGTCGAGAGTGGTGTATTCGTCAGCGAGCGTCTGCCAGCGCTGGGCGGCATGGCGCAGCGCGTCGAGTTCGGCGTGGCGCTGGCGCGTCTCGTCGTGGCGGGCCAGCAGGGTCAGGCGTGCCTGCTCCGGATCGTCTCCGCCGAGGCGCTGCTCGAGGGCGGCGAGCTCAGCGGCCTTTTGCTGGCGCTGACGGCGCTGATCGTCCAGCTCATGAGTCAATGTGGCGCGATGCTCGCCGAGGCGGCGATGCTCGGCGTCGAGTTCGTCGAGCTCGCGGGACAGGTAGTCGAGGCGCTGGCGGCTTTCGCTGGCGGCCTGCAAGGCGGGCTGAGCATCGCGCTGAGCCTGGCGGGCCGTGGCCAGGGCCCGGTCGGCAGCCTGGAAGGCGGTGTCCTGCTCGGCTTGTCGGGCTTCGCTGACCTGGTGCGCTGCCTGCACCTCGGCGAGCCGAGTCCCAAGCTCATCGCGCTGGCGGGCCAGCCGGTCACGCTCATGAAAGGCGTGGCGCTTCGCGGCCAGCGTCTCGAGCCGTTCGAGCGTCTGGCGCGCCGGTTCGAGCGCGTGCCATTCTTCCTCGCGGGCGGCGCTTTCGCGCTCGGCCTGCTGCCAGGCTTGGCGCAGGCTGAGTTCCTGGTCGAGCCAGGCCTGTTCGGCGTGCAGCGCCTTCTCGCGGTGCTGGATCGCCTGCCAGTCGCGGTCGGCATCGCGTGCCGCGTCTTCCAGCGCGGTTCGCTCGGCGGGGTCGGCCGGCGGCTCGCCGTCGAGGCGCGCTTCGACCTGGCGCACCTCGACGGCGGCCTGCTTGGCGCGCTGATAGGCGGCGATCGAGATGCGCGAGTAGATGCCGGTATCGGTGAGCCGTTCGAGCAGTTCGCTGCGGGCGTTGTCGTCGGCCTTGAGAAAGGCGCTGAACTCGCTCTGGGCGAGCAGCACGGCACGCGTGAACTGGTCGAAGTTGAGTCCCAGGCGTTGTGGCAGCAGGCGCTCGAAGTCGCGCTTCTGGCCAGCCAGCACGCGCCCGTCGGGCAGTTCGATGAGCGCTTGCTCGACGGCCTGCAGGCGGCCGTCGGGACGGTTGCGGGCGCGGCGTACCGACCAGCGGGCCCGGTAGCGCTCGCCGTCGCGGCCGACGAAGTCGACCTCGGCGTAACCGCTGGCGGTGCCGCGTCGCAGCAGGGTGCGCGGGTCGGCGGTGGTCAGCCGTTCGTCGCCGACATCGGGGGCCAGCGAGTCCCGCGACGGCGCCTGGCGCAGCCGCGGGGTATTGCCGTAGAGCGCCAGGCACAGGGCGTCGAGCAGGGTGCTCTTGCCGGCGCCGGTGGGCCCGGTAATTGCGAACAGGCCGCTGTCGGCGAGCGGCCCGGCGGCAAACTCGATGACGTGCTCGCCGGCCAGCGAGGCGAGGTTGTTGAGGCGAATGGCGAGGATCTTCACGCGTCGGCGTCCTCCGCCGAGTCGGCATGCGCGAGTTCGGTGAGCAGGCTGGCGAAATCACCCGTGACGTCGTCATCCGGTGGGGCGCCGAACTGCTGCTCCCAGGCATGGGCGAACAGCGCCGCCGGCTCGGGTGCCTCTTGGGGCGCGGGATCGTGGCTGGCGGCGTCGCGGCGGCCGGCATACAGCGACTGGATGCGGATCAGCCGTACCGGCTTGTCGGCCAGCGCCTGCTCGATGCTGACTCGCAGGTCGACCCGCGGGGCGTCGAGCTCGACGCGGACCTCGAGCCAGGGCCAGCGTTCGCGCGGCGCTTCGGTATCGTCGTCGAGCGCCGCGAGTTCAGCCAGTACCGCGTCGAGCGGTGCCGGCCCGACACGCAGCAGGGCCACTGCGCGCGGCACTCGGATCGCCTCGCAGCCGGCCAGTGCTTCGCCGTCGAGAGTCACTTCGACGACCTGATGCGGATAGTCGACCTCGGAAAAATCCATCGGCAGCGGCGAGCCGCTGTAGCGGATGCGCGCCTCGCCGACCTGCTGTGGACGATGTAGGTGGCCGAGGGCGACATAGGCCAGCGAGGCGGGGAACAGCGTGCTGGGTAGCGACTCCTCGCCACCGATGACGATCGGCCGCTCGCTGTCGGCCGAGACGCTGGCACCCTGGATGTGTGCATGACTCATGGCGACCAGCGCCTGGCCGGGTCGCCGCCGCGCCTCGGCGCTTTCGATAAGCTCGCGGTGGACGCGCTCGACGCCGCTGACGTAGTCGTCGCCGTGGGCGCCACCGGTGACTTCGGCGGGGCGCAGAAAGGGCAGCGCCAGGCACCAGGCCGCGACCTGGCCATCGGCGGCCTCGAGCGGTATCAGCAGTCGTTCGGCATCCAGGCGGGCCGCCTCGTCCTGGCCAGCGTCGAGCCAGACCACGCGACCCAGCGCATGGGTGCGCAAGCGCTCCAGCAGCGGCCCGGGCAGTTCGATGCGTGCGCCGCTGTCGTGGTTGCCGGCGATCAGCACGATTCTCAGCCGTGGCAGCCGTTGATGGGCGCTGACGATGAAGTCGTAGAGCTGTCGCTGGGCGCGCAGCGAGGGGTTGACCACATCGAAGATGTCGCCGGCGATCAGCAGCGCGTCGCTATGGCGCTGCGCGAGGGTCTCGAGCAGCCAGTCGAGGAACGCCTGGTGTTCGACATGACGCTCCTGGCCATGGAAGGTCTGGCCCAGGTGCCAGTCGGCGGTGTGCAGCAGTTTCACGAACGAAGGGCTCCCGAGCGGCCAGAAAAAAGTGCGCCCAGTGTAGCGCCTCGATGAAGCAGGTCCATCTCGATGATCAGGCGCTCGGAGGCGGTTTTGTGCAGTGCATCTTAGACGGATGGATAGCTTGTCAGAACGATCCTCAACGGCTTGAATGGAGCTGTCGGGCGCCGTCGCGGCACGCCAGAGTCCGATAAAACACCAACAATAACAATACGCAAGCAACAACAATACCTGGAGCAACGCCAGCTTCTTGATTCGCCCGCTGCGCATTCATGTCCGTCGCCACAAAAACAAGCAACAAGCGGCCTGAAACGTTCGCAGCCGGTGCCTTGAGTGGTTTCATCCCGCCTGGGCGCCGATTGGCGAACCCGATCCATCGCTTCGGATTCCCGAAGCCTGACTGCTAGGCTAGGAGCAAGGACGACAAAGGGACTTGCCGCTATGCCTGATACTTCGCTTCTCTCCCCCCGCGAACCGCTTCATGACTGGTCGTTGAGCCCCGAGCAGGCGATCGCCCTGCAACGCGAACTCGCCCCGCGGGTCGAGCGTCAAGATCGCCTCGACGAGGTCGAGTGGATCGCCGGGATGGACATCGGCTTCGAGGACGAGGGCGCCACCACCCGCGCCGCGGTGGTGCTGTTGCACTGGCCGGATCTGACCCCCGTCGACGAGATCGTCCATCGCGAGCCGACTCGCATGCCCTATATTCCCGGCCTGTTGTCGTTTCGCGAGATTCCCGCGGCGCTGAGCGCCTTCGAACGCCTGTCGCGGCGCCCCGACCTGGTGATGGTCGACGGTCAGGGGATCGCTCACCCGCGCCGTCTGGGCATCGCCGCGCACCTCGGCCTGTGGCTCGATCTGCCGACCCTCGGGGTGGCCAAGAAACGCCTGTGTGGCCGGCATGGCGAGGTGCCCGAGGCCAAGGGCGAGTGGACCTTGCTGAGCGACAAGCGGCGCGACGAGGACCCGGCCGATGCGCCGCTCGATGCCAGCGGCCGGGTGATCATCGGCGCGATGCTGCGCTCGCGCGAGAACGTCAAGCCGGTGATCGTCTCGCCGGGCCATCGCCTGAGCCTGACCACCGCGCTGGACTGGACGATCGCCTGCCTGGGCCGCACCAAGCTGCCGGAGCCGACGCGGCTGGCGGATCGTATCGCCTCGCGGCGCGGCAGCCGTTTCGTCGAGCCCAGCGGTTCGCTGTTTTAGGGGCGGGGTGAGGCTGGCACCGGTTTGCGCTGCGATCGGTTACACTGCCGGCCTGATTTCATGATCGGGACGCTCACCGCGTTCCGATCCTTCCAACCGCTCGGGGGCGCCTGGCATGTCCGTTGTTCCAACCGAAACCGCCGTGATCGCCGCGACCCGCAATTGGGTGTCGCGCTTCGTCGTCGGCCATGATGTCTGCCCGTTTGCCGCCCGCGAGGTGCGCCGCGACAGCATCCGCTATCAGGTGTTGGCGGCGGATGACTTCGAGGCGGCGCTGCTGGCGCTGGTCGAGGCCTGCCGTGCGCTCGACGCCTCGCCGGCCATCGAGACCACGCTGCTGATTTTGCCCAGCGGCGTCGATGATTTCGAGGATTACCTGGACCTGCTGGATCTCGCCGAGGCACTGCTCGAGGCCGAGGGCTACAGCGGCGTCTATCAGCTGGCAAGCTTTCATCCCGACTACTGTTTCGACGGCGCCGAGCCCGACGACCCGGCCAACGCCACCAACCGCTCGCCATGGCCGATGCTGCACCTGCTGCGCGAGGACAGCGTGAGCCGCGCGCTGGACAACTATCCCGACCCGCAGGCCATTCCTGAACGCAACGTCACGCTGATGCGGCGCCTGGGTAACGCCCGGCTGGATGCCGAACGCGCCGCCTGCCAGGCGACGGGCGAGGATTGATGCCGGCCGGTTACCGATGACCCTTGAAAGCACGCGCTCGGGCGACCATGTCGCAGAGTGGCACTGGTGAGCTACGGCGCAGTGCGTTGTCCGCAACGCTCGCCGATCGGCTACAGTGAGAGGGGCGCCAGACGCTCAGAACACTTGAGCGAGGCATGGCAAGGCCTGCCATCGGCCAACCAAAGGAGATGACATGAGTATTCAGAAGAAAGGGTCCGCGCAGTGGCAAGGGAGCCTGAAGCAGGGCAAGGGCAGTGTTTCCAGCGAGAGCGGTGCGCTCAAGGAGCTTGCCTACGGCTTTAACACGCGCTTCGAGGGCGAGCCGGGTACCAACCCTGAAGAGTTGATCGGCGCCGCCCATGCCAGCTGCTACTCGATGGCGCTGTCGATGATTCTCGGCGAGGACAATCTCGAGCCCGAGCGCATCAACACCCAGGCTACCGTGACCCTGGAGCAGGATGACAGCGGCTTCACCATCTCGGCGATCCATCTCGATACCGTTGCCAGGATCCCCGGCGCCGACCAGTCGACCTTCGAGACCGCGGCCAACAAGGCCAAGGAGGGCTGCCCGGTATCCAAGCTGTTCAAGGCCAACATCACCCTGGACGCCAAGCTCGAGAATTGACGCTGACGGCCGGGCGGCGCCTGCATGCGTTCATGCGCTGCCGCCGGGTCGAAAGCGACGTTGCAGAGCACAGACGAAGCCGGCTCTCGGGCCGGCTTCTTTGCGTGTGGATTCGACGCGTGGCCTAGGCCTGCGAGACGGCGGGCTCGGGCGCGCTGTGGCGCGTGGCGTTCCCCGCGCGCTCCTCGAGAATCATCGCCGCGGCCTTTTCGGCGATCATCAGGGTCGGCGAGCAGGTGTTGCCCGAGGTGATGGTGGGCATGATCGAGGCGTCGACCACGCGCAATGACTCGACCCCGTGCACGCGCAGGCGATCGTCGACCACTGCCTGGGCGTCGTGGCCCATCTTGCAGGTGCCCACCGGGTGGAAGATGGTCGTGCCGATATCGCCGGCGGCCCGGGCCAGTTCCTCGTCACTTTGCCACTCGGGGCCGGGCTTGATCTCCTCGGGGCGATAGCGGGCCAGTACCGGCGCGGCGGCGATGCGGCGGGTCAGCCGGATGGCATCGACGGCGACGCGAATATCGCTCTCCTCGCTCAGGTAGTTGGGCCGGATCAGCGGTGCCTGGGCGCTGTCGCGGGAGCGAATGGTCACGCTGCCACGACTCGCCGGGCGCAGGTGACAGACCGAGGCGGTGAACGCCGGAAAGGGGTGCAGCGGTTCGCCGAAGGCCGGCAGCGACAGCGGCTGGACATGGTATTCCAGGTTGGCACTGGTCTGTTCCGGGTCGGAGCGTGCGAATACCCCGAGCTGGCTGGGTGCCATGGTCAGCGGGCCGCTGCGCGAGCTCAGATACTGCCAGGCCATGCCCAGCTTGCCGTGCCACGAGCCGGCGATCTCGTTGAGGGTAGTCGCCCCCTCGATCCGGAAGATCATCCTCAGCTGCAGATGGTCCTGCAGGTTGCTGCCGACCCCGGGCGATGCGCGGGACGAGCGGAATGTCGAGCGACTCGAGCAGCTCGCGGGGGCCGACGCCGGAGCGCTGCAGGATCGCCGGCGAGCCGATCGCCCCGGCCGACAGGATCACCTCGCCGGCGGCGAGCGACTGATAGGCGCCATCCAGCCGCACGCGCACGCCGCAGGCGCGTGGTGACGTGGCCTGCTCGTCGAACAGCACCCGGTCGACCTCGGCATCGGTGATCAGGGTGAAGTTGTCGCGCTTCTCGAGCCCGCGCAGAAACGCCTTCGAGGCGTTCCAGCGCACCCCGCGGCGCTGGTTGACCTGGAAATAGCTCGAGCCCTCGTTGTTGCCGCCGTTGAAATCCTCGATCGGCGGGATGTCGCATTCGGCGCAGGCCTCGCGGAAGGTCTCGAGAATCTCCCAGCGGTGACGCTGCTGCTCGACCCGCCATTCACCGCCCGCGCCGTGCACATCGCTGGCGCCGGCGTAGTGGTCCTCGCTGCGGCGAAACAGCGGCAATACGCTCTGCCAGTCCCAGCCGGCATTGCCCAGCGCGGCCCAGTGATCATAGTCGCCGGCCTGGCCGCGCATGTAGATCATGCCGTTGATCGATGAGCTGCCGCCCAGCACCCGGCCGCGCGGGTAGCCCAGCTCGCGGCCGTTGAGGCCGGCTTCGGCTGCGGTGCGATAGCACCAGTCGGTACGCGGATTGCCGATGCAATGCAGATAGCCCACCGGAATATGGATCCACGGGTAGTTGTCGCGCCCACCGGCCTCGACCAGCGTGACTTGGTGATGCGAATCTTCGGACAGGCGTTTGGCGAGCAGACAACCGGCGGGGCCGGCACCGACGATCAGGGTGTCGGTGGCCGGGTAGCAGCGGGTGTGCGTCATGGGCGGCGTCTCTGGTCGTTATTGGATGCTCCCAGACTAGGCGAGAGGTGCCCTGCGGCGAGAGCCGACGATAGTCGAAGGTCGGTGATGCGATGGCGCGTGCGCCAGCGCGTGGATCAGGCGCCGGCGCGTGAAGGAGCCTCGCTGCGTTCGGCGTAGCGGGCGGCGTGGTCGACCAGAGCGCGAATCAGGCGCTGCTGCGGGCGGTTGAAGAGCAAGAATTCGGGATGCCACTGGACACCGATCAGAAAGTCGTGATGGTGGCTTTCGATGCCCTGGACCAGCCCGTCGCGGTCGCGGGCGACGACATCGATACCGTGGCCGGTGGCGTCGATGGCCTGGTGATGCAGGCTGTTCACCTGGCACCAGTTGACGCGCAGGATGTCGTGCAGCCGGCTGCCCTCGATGATGTCGACAGTCTTGCGCGGCAGCACCGTGCGGCGCGGCTTGATATGCTCGTAGGTGGCATAGATGTCGCTGAGCAGGGTACCGCCGAGAAACACGTTGATGATCTGTGAGCCGCGGCAGATGCCCAGCACCGGGCAGCCGGCCGGAACCAGCCGCGTCAGCAGTTCCAGTTCGAGGGTGTCGCGCTGGGGGTCGACGCGCACGTCGAGCTGCATTTCGCCACCGTAGAGCTGCGCGCCGATGTCGTCGCCGCCGCCGATGATCAGGCCGTCGAGGCGCGATCCGTCGGATCGCGCCGGCGACAGCCGCACCGGCCGGCCGCCCGCGCGCCACACCGCCAGGCAATCGCAGTACCAGGCCAACCGGCTCTTGTAATCCGAGGTGGTAATGCCAATCAGCGGGCGTTTTTTCATGGCGTGCGTCCTTTCATGCTTCCTTCATCCATTCGCGCAGACGATCCAGCCAGCGCGATAGCGGTATGCGACGGTGGTGGTCGAGATAGGCCGCGCCGCGCTCGGCGAGCAGCGTCTCGTCGGCAGCCAGGCGCTCCACCTCGACCCAGCGGTTCCACTCCGCGACCACGCTCCAGTCGGGCTGCGCGAACTGGGCGTTGGGCAGCCGGTAATGGTAGGTCGGGCGCGGTTTGATGAGTTCGTTGCCGAGCAACTGGGGTAACTCGCCGGGCTGCAGGTAGGCGAACAGCGGGAACAGGTCGAGTTCGCGGTTGCGTGACGGGTTGGCTGTGGCGTAGTCGCGGATCAGGGTCGCCAGGTCGGGGTGATACTCCGGGTCGAGCACCTGCAGGGCGTAATCGCGATGGAACGGGTTGGCGTGGGGCAGCACCTCGCGGGTGATATCGACATCGATCTCCTCGCGCAGCCACTCGGCGAGAATCATGTAGGCGCGCAGGTGCGCCAGCATGCTGGCGCTGTCAGTGCTCGGCACTTCCGGATTCAGGTGCAGGCCGAACGCGTAGAGCAGACTCTCGCGGGTATCGCGGGCGCCTTGCAGGCGCAGCGCATCGAACAGCGAGTCGAGCTCGCCCAGCGACAGCCAGGGAATCGGCGGGCAGACAATCTCGGTAGGTACCACGCCGGATACCGCATCACCGATCAGCGCCCGGGTGCGGTTGTGCAGTTCGGTGCGCAGGCGTTGCCATTCGGCGTCGCCGCCGCTCGCCTGGGTCTTTTCCAGCAGCTTGTCGTCGGGATGGGCGTATTTTGAGTCGAGTTCGACGGTGAAATCGCCCCAGCGGGCGCCCTCGACCTTGAAGCGGTGCGGGTTGAGCTGACGAATGTCACCGCCGAAACGGTCCTGCACCAGGGCGGCGGCCGCTGCCGGGGCGAGTGCTGCGAATTCGATTTCCACGCCGACTCGGCGTAAATGCCCCTCGCTCGTGCGCGGTACGGGTGGCGCTTGGGGCTTCATGGGCCCTCCTGCATGCGATGCGCGAAACGACCATTGCAACGGCTTGCCAGAGTGCTGGCAAGCCCCCGAGCGGTAAAATACCGTGGCGGCTAACGAATTACCGCGTGTCTGCCTAACCGGGACGCTCGACAAGCGCCAGCCCCTGACGCACATGCTCGGCCAGTCCAAGCCCGGCCTCGTGCATGGTCAGGTAGGTCTGGTTGGCGCCGGCGCGACGAATCGCCTCGGCCTCGTCCTCGTACAGGCTATGCGCGACGATCGCCCCGGTGAAACCATGCTGACGTAGCTGGCGGGTGGCGAAGATCTTCGATTCGGCGTCGGGCAGAGTCAGCACCGCCACCTCGATGGTATCCAGCGCGAGGCTGTGCCAGAAACCGATATCCTCGCCGTCAGCGTAGACCACGTGGCGGCCGGCGCGGCTATGGCGTTCGACCCGGCTGGGGTCGGCGTCGATGCCGATGAGGCGCTTGTCGTCCTCGCACAGGCGATCGTAGGCAGCGGTGCCGGTACGCCCCATGCCCAGGATCAGCACACGGGCATCGCCCAGCGAGGCGGGCTGCTCATCGGGATGCCAGGCACGCGTCTCGAAGCGCAACAGCCACGGCTCGAGGCGGGCGAACAGCTGATGGGCGTTGCGCTGCAGCGGCGCAGCGATCAGGAACGACAGCGCCACCGCAAGCGCCAGGCCGACCAGCGCATCCGGCACCAGCGCCGCGGCGACGATCAGTCCGAACTCGCTGTAGCTGGTCAAGCTGACAGCGGCCTGAAAGGCGTTGCGCGCGCGCAGCCGAAACAGGATCAGCAGGAAGAAGAACAGCGCCGCCTTGAGCGGCAGCAACGCGGTGAACGCTACCGCGAAACCCAGCGCCTGCCAGTCGGGCAGCCCCGACATGCCGATCTTGAGAAAGAAGCCGACCAGGAACAGCTCCTTGAGCCCCCACAGCGACTTGCCCAGTTCCTGGGCGCGTGGATGGCCGGCGACCAGCGCGCCCAGCACCAGCGCGCCAACTTCGCTCGATAGCCCCAGCGCGGAAAACCCCGCGCCGCCGACCACCGCCAGCACCAGCCCCATCAACAGCAGCAGTTCGTCGTGACCGCTGGCATCGATCAACCAATAGAACAGCGGCCGCAGCAGCGGCAGGCCGAACAGCGCCAACGCCCAGGGCGAGGGCACCTGGCCGGTCGAGAACGCCAACACGAACAGCGCGATCAAATCCTGGATGATCAAAATGCCGATCGCCACCCGGCCGTGGAAGGCGCGCAGCTCGCGGCGCGACTCGAGGCTCTTGGCCGACAGCACGGTGCTCGAGAACGCCAGCGCGATAGCCAGTAACAGCGCAGGACCCCAGGCAACGCCGCCCAGCCAGTGCAGGCCCGGCGCGAACACCCCCACGGTGACGGCGAAATGCACCAGCCCGCCACCGATCACCTCGGGCTGGGCGAGGCTCTTGAGCTTGAGCTTCAGGCCGACGGTGAACAGCAGCAACAATACGCCGAGGTGCGCGACGTGATCGAGCACCGCCGGGGTCGAGGCCGGCAGCGACAGCTGGCTGGCCAAGGGATTGATCAGAAAACCCGCCGCCAGGAAGCCGATCAACGCCGGCAGGCCGCAGCGCCTTGCCACCAGGCCCAGGACGAAGGCGAACGACAGACAAATGACTTCCAGCATGGCAGGCTCCGGCGAAGGGTTGCGATCTGTGGCGCTGAGCTGGCGACGCGCTGTGGCCTATCCTGCCATAGTGACGATGACAATCCGCCAACATCGACTCAATTTCGACCATCAGGAGGCGCCATGAGCGCTAGCCACCGGGGTTGCGACTGGCAGGATCTCACCAGCCGCGAGCTGGCCGCGCAAGTCAACGCCGAGAGCGTCGCCGTATTGCCGATGGCGGCGATCGAACAGCATGGCGGCCATCTGCCGTTGTCCACCGATCTGGATATCGGCCAGGGCCTGCTCGACGCCGCACGCGAACGCCTGCCCGACGGCTTTCCGCTGCTCGTGCTGCCAGCGCTCGCCGTGGGTGCCAGCGACGAGCACACGGCATTCCCCGGCACGCTCAGCCTGCCGCCCGAAGTCGCCATCGCGGTGATCGAGGCGCACGGCGACGCCCTGGCGCGCGCCGGGGTGCGGCGGCTGGTGCTGTTCAACAGCCACGGCGGCAACAAGGCGGTGATGGACCTGGCGGCGCTCACGCTGCGCCGCCGCTGGGGGATGCTGGTGGTCAAGGCGCACTACACGCGTTTTGCCCCGCCCGACGAGGGCCTGCCGGTCGAGGAGCTGCGCCATGGGCTACATGGCGGCGCGCTGGAAACGGCGCTGATGCTGCATCTGGCGCCGCACAAGGTACGTCACGAGGCGCTCAGCCATCCACCGTCGCGCGGCGAGGCGATGGCCGAACGCGGCGAAATGCTCGGCCCCGAGGGCGAGGCGGCGTTCGCCTGGATGGCCGAGGACCTGCACCCCGGCGGGGTGGTCGGCAACGCCCGGCTCGCCGACGCCGCACTCGGGAAGCGGCTAACGAGCCATTACGCCGAGCGCCTGGCGCGGCTGTTCGACGAGACCCGCGCGCTCGATATCGACGACTTTCAGGCCTGTCGCGAGCCCGATTGACCGACGCTCGCCTCGTCACGTGGGCCGTCGAGGGTATTGTCAGAATCGTCGCGCGCGTCGCCGTGCATACCGCCCATCAGCTCATCGAGCAGATGCCCGGCGCGGCTGGCCTTGGCGCTCAGGTAGCGGTGATTCTCGTCGGTGAGCCGACCATAGAGCGCCTGGCGGTCGACGACTTCGATGCCGCCCTCGACCAGCGCGGCGATCTTCACCGGATTGTTGGTGAGCAGTTGCACACGCTGGATCTTCAGCGCGGCGAGCATATCGACGGCGACCCCGTAGCGGCGTTCGTCCTCGCCGAAGCCCAGCACCTGGTCGGCGTCCAGCGTATCGAGGCCTTCGTCCTGCAGGCTGTAGGCGCGCAGCTTGTTGGCCAGGCCGATGCCGCGCCCCTCCTGGGCGAGATACAGCAGCACGCCGCCGCCCAGGGCGTGGATCTCGGCGACCGCATTGCGCAACTGTTCGCCGCAGTCGCAGCGCAGGCTGCCGAACAGGTCGCCGGTCAGGCAGGCCGAATGCAGGCGCACCGGCACGGTCGTCGGCCAGCGTGCGCTATCGCCGATCACGATCGCCAGGTGCTCGCGCAGGCCATCCGGTTCGCGAAACAGGATGAAACGGCTTTCCGGCGCCTCGGCGAGCGGGATGCGCGCCTCGCTGACCCGTTTGAGCATGCCGTTGGCGTTTTCGAAACAGCGTGCCGCATCGGCGGCATCGACGGCCAGTAGCGAGCCGTTGCCGACCCGTGCATGGACTGCGTCTTCGGCATGCGGCGCGACCCGTGCGGTCAGGGCCGCGGGGATCAGCAGCGCGCGGCGCATCAATGTCAGCGCGGCCTGATCGGCACGGCTGGCGGCGACCGGCGCGGGGGTGAGCGTCGGCCCGCGCTGGCCGAACGCCAGCGCGTTGAGCCGAGCGAGATCGTCGAGCTCGCGGGGTGTGAGCGGCAGGCGCGCGCTCTCGGCGCTTATCTGATGACCCAGCAATGCCAGGCGGTGGCGACTGAGCACCAGACCCGGCTCGCTACCGGCGCTCGCCACCAGGCGCTCCAGGCTATGATCGTCGAGGCTCTCGAGCGGCTGGACGAGCACCGATTCCGTGGCGTCGCGCAGAAGTACCGGCAGTCCCCGGCGGATATCGAATAAAGCGCGTTCGACCTGATGCATGAGCGTCTCCTTGTCACGGCGGGGTTGCCCCGGTGCCGCGCGCTGCGCATGATGAGTCGCGATACGCCTTCCGGAGAAGACATGAGCGACTCGTATGTCGACGAAGCCTGGCAGTGCATCCGCCAGGCGCTCGATAAAGACTGGTCAGTCGCGGCCACCGCGACGCTGAGTAGCGGTTCGCTGACCCTGCGGGTCGCGCGGGGCGGCGCCTGGCAAGGCACTTTGCAGGGCACTTTGCAACGCGCCGACGAACTGCCCGTCGCCTGCCGCGAGCTGCTCGACTGCCTGCTGCCGCTGGTGGCCCGTCACGGCGGGCTGGCGATTGCCCAGCTCGGCCAGAGTCTCGATGGGCGCATCGCCACCGACAGCGGCGCCTCGCACTACATCAACGGCCTCGCCAGTCGCGTTCACCTGCATCGCCTCAGGGCGCTGGTCGACGGCGTGCTGGTCGGCGCGGGCACCGTCGCCGCCGACGACCCGCAGCTCAGCGTGCGCCACGTCGCGGGCCGCAACCCGTGGCGGGTAGTGTTCGACCCGCGCGGCCGGCTCGATTCGGGGCATCGCGTCTTCCAGTCCGGCGAGGCGCCCACCCTGCACCTGGTCGGCCGCGGCGCGCCCGCTCTGACCGGCGTCGGCGGCCACGTCGAACGCCTCGAGCTGCCGGCCGGGCCAAACGGTGTCAGCCCCCCGGGCGATCCTTGCCGCACTGGCCGAGCGTGGGCTCACCCGCGTGCTGATCGAAGGCGGCGGGGTGACCGTGTCGCGCTTCGTCGATGCCGATGTGCTGCACCGCCTGCATCTGCTGGTGGCGCCGCTGCTGATCGGCTCGGGGCGTCCCGGGCTGAGGTTGCCGCCGATCGACACCCTCGACCAGGCGCGTCGGCCGCCGTCGCGCTGTTTCTCCCTCGGCGACGACACGCTGTTCGACCTGCGCCTGCTCGATGCCTGAGCGCTGACGAGCGCGCAGCAAAAACACCCCGCCGGGCAGGCTCGAGACCAGCACCAGCAGGCCATAGGCCATCGAGATCGCCACGCCCTGCTCGGCGGGCAGCCCGACGCTGGCCCAGACCAGCGCCGCGGCGCCTTCGCGCAGCCCCCAGCCGGCCACCGACAGCGGCAGGGCCATCGCCATCAATACCGGCGGAATCAATACCAGCAGCGTGGGCAGGGCGATGTCGGCGCCGATCGCCCGCGCCGCGCAGACGTACACGGCGATATAACTGACCACCACCACCAGCGAGGCGAGCAACTGGCGTGGCCAGACCCGGGCATCGGTCAAGGTGCGGGCGAGATCCCGAGCCAGCCCGCTGGTCAGTAGCTGCGACAACCGCTGGATGGCGAGCGGCGGGCGTCTGTTAAGCCGGGCGAGGGCGAATAGCGCGGTGGTCACGATGACCGCCAGCGCTATCCAGCCCAGGGCGTCGATTGATGCCAATGCTGCCAGCACGGCGTGGCCGGCCTGGCTCAGCGGCGCGTGCCAGAGCGGCGTGGCCAGCGCCAGCAGGGCGATCAGCCAAAGTACCAGTTGGCCCGAGACGCGCTCGATGATCACCGCACGAATCGCCGGACCGCGCGCGCCGCTGGCGCTGGCATGGCGCCAGGCGCGGGTCGCGTCGCCCATCACGCCGCCGGGCAATAATTGGTTGAGAAACGTTGCCAGGTAGTAATCGCCAAAGGCCGCGCGGCGTGACAGCGGCACTTCCAGCAGGTGGGCCGTGAATCGCCAGCGCCACGCCGAAACCGCGACCTGCGGCAGCGTCAGCAGCAGCGCGACGAGGACCCAGCCGGCGGCCAGATTCTCGATCTCGGCGACAATCGCCGCGACATCCAGCCAGGCCAGCACGGCCACCAGCAATCCCAGGCTGAACGCCAGGCGCAGCAGGGCGGCCATCGCCGGGCGTTTCACGGCTGCTCCTCGCCCAGTCGCGCCTCGCCGGGTTCGGCGTAAAGGTCGAGGTGATCGATTGTGATACCCAGCTCATCGGCTTCCAGTGCCGCGTGACGTGCTTCCAGCCAGGCATCCACCCGTTCGCGGGCGTCGAGACTTTGTTCGTGGAGCGCATCGCCCCAGCCGGCGAGCAGCGCGCTGCCGAGGGTGCGGCTTTCGGCACTGCCGGGCGGTAGCCACCAGGGGCTGGCGGCGCGACTCACCACATAGCCGTGGGCGCTGAATGCTTCGCTCAGCACCTCTGGCGCGGCGCCGCCGAGCGCCGTGCCAAAGCCCTTGTCGCGGCATTGGTGGGCCCGGTAAACCTCACGCGCCCAGCGATCCTCGCCATCGTCGCGACGTTGCCCCTGGCCATCGATGAACGCCCAATCGCCGGTAACGCTGAGCGTGAACAGCGCGGCGAGCCGGCGCTCGGCGCAGGCGTGCACCAACTGCTCGACCCAGTCGCGGGAAACCAGGTCGAACAGCGCCGAGGCGCACACCAGGTCGGCGCCGTCGAGCAGCGCCGGGGGCAGGGGCGTCAACGGCTGGCGCACGCAGCACCCCTCGAGCGGTTGGCCGCCCTCGTCGACGAGGCGATTCAACCGGGCCTTCGCCTGAGCCAGCAAGGCGGGATCATGATCGACCAGCCGCCAGTGCTGAGGGCCGGGCAATCGCTCGGCAAGATACGCCGGATTGCTGGCGCTGCCGCAGCCCAGGTCGACCAGCGACAGCGCGCGGCGGTCACTGGTCCGACGGCGCAGCCAGTCGCTGGCCTGGCCGGTCAGCAGCGAGCTGCGCGCCTGATGATCGGCACGCTCGCGAAGGCTCAGCCAGCCGGCGGCGAAATGCCCGGGTTCAGTCATGGCTTCGCGCTCCGGCGCCGACCGGGTCGCGTTCGAGCGCCTTTGCAAAGGCATGTCCGGCCTCCGACCAGTCGGCGAGCTCATCGCGGGCGCGCTGGGCGCCCTGGCGCAATCGCTGGCGCAACTCGGGGTCGTCGAACCAGCGCTCCAGAGCCTCGCTCAGCGCCTGTGCGTCGCCGGGCGGAACGGCGATCCCGGCCTCCCGCGGCAGGGTGTGGGCCAGCGCGCCGCCGGTGGTGGTGATCACCGGCAGGCCATGGGCCAAGGCTTCGCTGATGACCATGCCATAGCCTTCGTAGTGCGACGGCAACACGAACAGGTCGGCGTCCTGGTAGGCGTCGATCAGCTGATCGTGGGCGCGTTCGCCGGCAAGGGTGATCCGCGCCTCGAGGCCATGGGCGGCGATGCGCTCGTGGACGTGACGCACGTGCCCGACATCGCGGTCGAGGCCGCCGATGCAGGTCGCCTGCCAGTCGCGATCGGCGAGCCGGGCCAGCGCCTCGATGAGCACATCGTGGCCCTTGCGCGGGGTGATGGTGGCAACGCACAGCAGTCGCGTCGGGCCGGGCTGGTCGGCCGTCACGCGGGGCGACAGCGGCGCGCGGGCGACCCCGGGCTCGATCACCGTGATGCGCTCGGCGGGGACATCGAAATCGGCCAGCCGCCGTGCGGTGAAGGCACTGGTGACGATCACTCGGCCCACCGCACCCAGCGCGCGAGTCTCGCTGATCGTGAAACGGGTGCGCTGGGCGGGGTCGAGGCCGGTCTCGTCGGCCAGCGGATGATGAATCAGCGCGGTCAGGTCGAGCCGCTCGGCGTGCCGGGCAACGACCTCGGGCAGACCGCTCATCGCCAGGCCGTCGATCACCACGCGCGCGCCGTCTGCATGGCCGGCCAGCGTCTCTTCCAGCGCGTCGGCGGCCTGGCCGTCGGGCTCGGGGAAGCGTCCGTCGAGGCCGATGACCGCGACCTGCCAGCCCTGTTCGCGCAGCGCCGCGACGATCCGCGCATCGTAGATATAGCCGCCGGTCAGTTGTCCGGGATCGCCGGGAACGATCAGGCTCAGGGTGCGTTGGTTTCGACTGTCGTCGGCGCTCATGACGTCCTCTTTGTTCACAGTGTCCCCTCGTAGCTGGCCCAGGCGATATGCGATTCGTGCAGCGTCACGCTCAACTGGGTCAGGCCCTGGGCGCCGCTGCCCAGCCGGCCGTCGCGGATCGCCGCGGCCATGCGCTCGAAGACCGCATGGGCCATGAATTCGGTGGTGGTGTTGCGGCCCCGGAAGGCCTCGTGGTCGTCGAGGTTGCCGAGGTTGAATTCGCCGAGCAGCGCCTTGAGCACCTCGCTGGCCAGGCCGATGTCGACCACCAGGTCGTGATCGTCGAGTTCGGGACGCTTGAAGGTCACGTCGACCACATAGGTGGCGCCGTGCTGGCGCTGTGCGGGGCCGAATACCTCGCCGTGGAAGCTGTGGGCGATCATCATGTGATCGCGGACGGTGAGACTGAACATGCACGGGACTCCTTGTGCGGGCAGTACGAAGGTGAGTGGCGCGCTAGCGGCCCCTGTCAGTAGCGTAAACGATCAGTAGCGTAAGCGATGACACAGCGCACCGTGGGCTTCGGCCAGCCGTGGCATCAGCGTGGGCAGCTCGGTGAAGTCGCTTTCGCCGTCGATCAGCGCATCGAGGCGCGCATCGCGCAAAAGATCGAGCGCCAGGGTCAGGCGCCGCGCGTGGCTCCAGCGCGCGCTGCGGGCCGGCGAGACCGTGCCCACCTGACTCGAACGCAGGGTCAGGCGGCGGGCATGGAAGGCCTCGCCCAGCGGCAGGCTGACCGGCTGGCTGCCGTACCAGCTCATCTCGATCAGCAACGCCTCGTGGCCGGCCAGCTCCAGGCCGTGGCGCAGCCCCGCGGCGTTGCCGCTGGCATGGACTACCAGGTCGGTGTCGCCGCTGGCCGCCTCGGGGGCGCGAAAGGCCACGTCGAGCGCGGCGGCCAGTTCCGCGCGGTCGGGATTGGTATCGATCAGCTCGACCCGGGTGCCGGGGATGCGCGCGCAGAGGTAGGCGATCAGTGCGCCGACCACCCCGGCGCCGATCACCGCGATACGGTCGCCGGGGCGCGGGCCGGCATCCCACAGGCCATTGACGGCGGTTTCCATGTTGGCGGCAAGCACGCCACGTGCCGCGGGCAGGCCATCGGGCAGCGCCACCACGGCGCCGGCCGGAACCACGTAGCGATCCTGATGGGGGTGAAGGCAGAATACCGAACGCCCGAGCAACGCTTCGGGACCCTGTTCGACGACTCCCACGCTGGCATAGCCATACTTGACCGGGCCCGGGAACTCGCCGGCCTGGAAGGGCGCGCGCATGCGGGCATATTCACTCGGCGGCACCTGGCCGTTGAAGACCAGCGATTCGCTGCCGCGGCTGATCGCGCTGAAGCGATTGCGCACCAGCACGCCGTCGCTGCCAAGCGGCGGCAGCGGTTCCTCGCGGAGTGCGCCCTGGCCCGGGGCAAGAGTCCAGAAAGCCTGTGCGGTCATGGCGTGCATGGGTCCTTCCTTGGGGTATGAACCTTTCGACCCGGCGCGGGTCGATGGGTTCAGCTATTGTACAAAGACTGTATAGCTATTAGCGCGGGCTCCGGCAACCGCCCGACAGGCATGATGTCCGGATTCATGGCCTGCCATACTAACTTCGAGCGTGCCGGCCTCGGCGTCAAGCGGATCGGCCCTAGAAGTGTTTCGGTACAGGGGCAGTAAGCGTCTCATGGAGAGGGAAGCGCAGATGATTAACGATTCGATGCGTCCTGTGCGGCGCCTGGCGCCGACCACGCTGCTTGAAATGGCGGTGGGGCTGGTGCTGTTCATGGCGCTGGTCGAGGGCTTGCTGGCGGGCTTGTCCGCGCCCACGGGGCTGCGCTTGAGCGCCGGGCTGGTATTTCTGGCGATGCTGGGGCTGATCGCCTGGTGCTGGCCGGTGGCCTGGCGCTGGCTGGGCTGGGCCAACCGCATCACCCTGCTGCGCGGCATGCTGGTGGCCTTTATCGCCGGTGCGCTGATCTTCCCCGAGTTCATGGCTAGCCAGCCGTTGGCAATGGCTGGGCTGGCGTTGCTGGCGCTGTTGCTCGACGGCGTGGATGGCTTCGTGGCGCGGCTCACGCGTTCGATGTCGTATTTCGGGGCGCGCTTCGACATGGAGCTCGACGCCTTCTTCATCCTGGTGCTGAGCGCGGCATTGCTCGCGCTCGACAAGGTAGGCGCCTGGGTACTGGCGATCGGTGTGATGCGCTACGCCTTCGTGCTGGCCGGTCGGCCATGGCCCTGGCTGCGTCGGCCGTTGCCGGACAGCCGCCGGCGCAAGTTGATCTGCGTGTGGCAGGTGGCGTCGTTGCTGATCGGGTTGCTGCCCTGGGCGCCGGGCTGGGTCGCTGCCGGCCTGGCGTCGCTGGCGCTGGGGCTGCTGGGCTATTCGTTCGGCGTCGATATCGTTTGGCTCAGGCGTCAGCGGTCGTCATTCGACGCCTTACCCAGGGGCGGCCCCGAGCAGTGGCTCGGCCCCGAGGAGAATGTCTCATGAATACGGCAAGAAACTCACTCTACCAGCCCGTCGTGGCCTGGCTGACCGGGCTTTCCATGGCGCTGGCGCTCTCGTTCGCGGCGCCGAGCGCGCAAGCCGAGGCGATGCGTTATCGCATCGACCCGACGCACTTCTCGATCGGCTTTCTCATTGACCATGCCGGTTACGAGAAGCTGCTCGGCCAGTTCCTGAAAGGGCAGGGCAGCTTCGTCTACGACGAGCAGAACCGGACGCTGGCATCCGGGCGCGTCGAGATCGACGCGGCGAGCGTTTTCACCAACCATCAGGCGCGCGATGAACACGTGCGCAGCGAGGACTTCCTGAATGTCACCGACTACCCGCGTATCGTCTTCGAGGTGACCGGGTTCACGGCCGATGATGAGCGACATGGCACGCTCACCGGCGACCTGTCGATGCTCGGCAAGACGCACCCGATCACTCTCGAGGTGACCCTCAACAAGGCGGCACGCTATCCCTTCGGGCATGAGCGCTACACTCTGGGGCTGTCGGCGCGGACCAGTCTCGAGCGCAGCCGCTGGGGAATGAGCTATGGTGTCGCCGACGCGCTGGTCGGCGATCGGGTGGAGCTGATCCTCGAACTGGAGGCGATCCGCCAGTGAGCCTCGTCGTGCGACTCGGTTAAACGAGGCCCAGCGCCTTGACGATCAGCTGCACGCCGACGATTGCCATGGCAACAATGACCAGCCGATAGAACAGTCGCTCGTTGACCCGGTGCTGCAGCCACAGGCCGCTGCGCACGCCGGCCCAGGCAACGGGAACCAGCAGCAGCGAGGCGCCGGCGCTGGTCAGGTTGATCTCGCCCAGCCATAGATAGGGGCCGAGCTTCATCAGGTTGACCGCGGCAAACCCCACCACGCAGGTGGCGATGAACGCTTGCTTGTCGAGTCTGCGCGGAATCAGATAGAGATTGAGCGGCGGCGCGCCGGCGTGGGCGAGAAAGCTGGTGAAGCCGCAACCGACTCCGGCGGGCAGCGCCCAGTAGCGATGGATCGGCCGCGCCGCGCCGGGCCGGCGTAGCATGTAGACAGCGAACAACAGCGAGATGACCCCTAGCAGCAGACGGACCAGATTCTCGTCGAGGATGCCGATGGTCAGCGTGCCAATCGCCACCCCGACGGCCATGCCCGGCAGCAGCCGATAGACCTCGCGGGTTGCCTGGCGTCCCCACCAGGCCTTGACGCTGAAGGCGTCCATCACCAGCAGCAGTGGCAACAACAGTCCGGCGGCCTCGATCGGGCCGATCGCCAGCGCCATCAGGGGCACCGAGAGCGTGCCGAAGCCGCCGGCGAAGCCGCCCTTGGACACGCCGGTGAGAAAGGTCGACAGCACGATCAGCGTCCACGCCAGTAGCGAATAGTCGGGCAGGCTCAATGCTCTTTCCTCGTTCTGCGGCGGGGTGCGGCAGTTTACCAGCGTGACCCCGGCGCGGGGCGCGATGACTGTCCAGGGTCGTCAAGCCGGCGCAGTGCGCGTATAAGGGGGCCAGATTTTCTGTTATATGAGCGATGGATCATGGCACGAGCTCCCTTCGAACTCGCCGGCGTGCGCGTTGCGCCCGGCTCGCGTGCGCAGATCGACGTCCCGGTGGCCAAGCTCTACACCCATGCGCCACTGCATATCCCGGTGGAGGTGGTGCATGGGCGCCAGCCTGGGCCGGTGCTGCTGGTCTGCGGGGCGATCCACGGCGACGAGATCAACGGCGTCGAGATCGTGCGGCGGCTGTTGCGCTCGTCGGCGATTCGCCGGCTGCGCGGCACGCTGATCGCGGTGCCGATCGTCAACGTCTTCGGCTTCGTCCAGCACTCCCGTTACCTGCCCGACCGGCGCGATCTGAATCGCTGCTTTCCGGGCAGCGAGGTCGGCTCGCTGGGCTCGCGGGTGGCGGCGCTGTTCCGCGAGCAGATCGTCGACCTGGCGAGCCACATCATCGACCTGCATACCGGCGCCATTCACCGTACCAACCTGCCGCAGGTGCGTGCGCAACTGAGCGTGGGCAGCGAGACGGCGGCAATGGCCGAGGCCTTCGCTGCGCCGGTGATCCTCAACGCCGAACTGCGCGAGGGCAGCTTGCGTGCCTATGCGCAGAATCTCGGCGTGCCGGTATTGACCTACGAGGCCGGCGAGGCGCTGCGCTTCGATGAGTGGGCGATCGCGCCGGGCGCGCGCGGGGTGCTGCGGGTGATGCGCCATCTGGGCATGCTGGCGGCCAGCCGGCGCCGTCGCGAGCCGCCGCCGGCCGAGGTCGCCAATGGCTCGAGCTGGGCGCGGGCACCGATCGACGGCATCCTGCGTCCGCGGGTGCGCCTGGGGGCTAGAGTCGCCAAGGGTCAGGTGCTGGGGCTCGTCGCCGACCCGTTCGGCAACTCCGAGAACGAGGTGGTGGCCAATGCCGATGGCATCGTCATCGGCATGGGTAACCTGCCGCTGGCCAATGAAGGCGAGGCGCTGTTTCACGTCGCCCGCTTCGAGGCAATCGAAGAGGCCGAGAACGCCGTCGAGTCGTTCCAGTCGGATTACGAGGGTACGCCGGACATGTTATGACCGGCGGTTCAGGCCAGAGTGGGGGCGCCGGCAGCGGTTTCGTGCGGTTCGGCTACCAGCCCCAGGGCGTCGTCGAAGACGCCAAGCCCCGCGCCCTCGCGGTGGGCGTTTTCGGATAGATGACGACGAAAGCGCCGCCCGCCCGGGCAGCCCTGGAACAGCCCCAGTAGATGCCGGGTGACATGGTTGAGCTTGGCGCCTTCCGCGAGCCGCCGGGCGATGTAGGGGCGCAGCGCCCGCGCGGCGGCGTGGCGCGATGTCGCCGGGCCGGGCTGGCCGTAGAGCGCTTCGTCGATACCCGCCAGCAGCCAGGGATTCTGGTACGCCTCGCGACCCACCATCACGCTGTCGACGGTTTCCAGATGTTCGCGACACTCGGCCAGCGTCTTGATGCCGCCGTTGATGCCGATGTGCAGTTCGGGGTGCTGGGCCTTCAAACGCTGAACGCGCGGGTAGTCGAGCGGCGGCACGTCACGGTTCTGCTTGGGTGACAGACCCTGCAGCCATGCCTTGCGGGCATGGACGATGAATGTCTCGCAACCGGCATCGGCGACCTGCTGGATGAAGCGCGTCAGGTCGGCGTCCTCGTCCTGATCGTCGATGCCGATACGGCACTTGACCGTGACCGGGATCGATACCGCCTTACGCATCGCGCGCACCGCGGCGGCGACGCTTTGCGGGTGCGCCATCAGGCAGGCGCCGATCAGGTTGTTCTGCACCCGGTCGCTGGGGCAGCCGACATTCAGGTTGACCTCGTCATAGCCCCACTGCTCGGCAATTGCCGCACACTCGGCCAGTTCCCCGGCATCGCTGCCGCCGAGTTGCAGGGCCAGGGGATGCTCCACTGCGTCATAACCCAGGAAACGCTCGCGCGGCGTGCCGTGCAGGATCGCCCCGGTGGTCACCATCTCGGTGTACAGCAACGCCTGACGCGTCAGCGTGCGGGCGAAGGCGCGGTAGTCGCGGGTCGTCCAGTCCATCATCGGCGCGACGCTGAACGTGCGATCCAGGGCAGGACGCGTGATACCAGGATTCATGCGGGTTGTGGCGGTCGCCATATCAGCCATAACTGTTCGTGTTTACAGTTGTTTGGATGGTTTACTCGGAACCGTGGTCATTTGGACGATCGCCGGCGGCGACACTCAAGCGTCCGAGCACATCGAAATCCGTTCGAGAAAGGGCGGCAGTTTACCTCATCCAGGGCCGCATTACTCGTGGCAAAGCCGCTAGGCTTATCGGAAGCCTGACCAAACGGTCAGGCTTGTTGCGTCAGGATCGCTTAGCAGCTAACATTATTAGCTATCAGTAACTGCTAAAATAGTGTGTGCTTTTTTACTCAGTGATTCCTCACTTGATCAGCCAATTTTCAGCATGTAGTTATTAATATTTTTAAATTATTTATCTCGCGTATTTTACTGACAAAAATAAGTCTTTGAGCCCATTTCAGTAGCAAATAAACCCTCCGAATAATGAGTCAATGTCAGGTTGGGTCGGCCCTCGTCCAGCCTTACCATAGCGCTATCTACGGCCCGATATATTCGGCATACGCAGGCTTGACGTAAGAATCAGGCCGCGTTTGCCGTATGGGGTCGTTGCCAACGAGGTGCCAAGGGGGCATTGAATGAACAAGGGGACAAGGGCGCTAGTATGTACCATGGCGCTGCTGGGCGCGGATGTAACGCTGGCTCAGAGCGATCTCGATTCCCAACGAGAATCCTGGGTCATCATGGCTCGTCAGGGGCAGCTGGACAAGGCGATCGAGGGGCTTTCGGACCTTTATGCGCAGACCGGCGACCGTGCCGTGCTCGATGACTTGATTGCGCTGATGGTGCGTGACGAACGTTATCAGCAGGCCCTGGATGTCTGTAAGCAGTGCAGCCTGGAGGACTATTCCAGTGTCAGCCTGGAAGCGCTGGGCCGGGCGGCACGCTTGGCAGGCGAGCACGCGCGTGCGATGGCCTTCTACCAGACCTTGACCTTTCGCGACCCCAACAATGCCCAGGGATGGCTCGGCATGGCGCTGACCAACATCGACCAGGGCTATTACGAATCGGCCAACTGGGCCCTGACCCGTTACGAGGAGCGCTTTGGGCGCACCAATGACTGGTTCGAGGCGCGGGCCTACCTGGCGGCACGCAGTGACAATCCCATCGCTGAACTGCAGGCCCGTCAGCTGCTGGTCGAGCGCCAGCCCAAGAACCAGGGAGAGGTCCAGGCGCTGTATCGGCTCGCGGTGACGCTCGGGGCACGCAGTGCCGCCGAGCGGCTGATGCAGGATTATCCCGATGCGTTTACCGAGTCGGACCGTCTTTGGCTGCGTTACTACGATGGGGTGAGCAAGCTTCGCCTGGCCGAAAGCACCAACGAGGTGACTCGCACCGCAGCGGGCCTGGCCGATTTCGAGGCCGTGATTGCTGCACCCGATGCCGCTCCCGGGCTGGTACAGCGAGCGCAGTACGACAAGGTGGTGGCGCTCGCGGCGTTGCGGCGCTTCAAGCAAGCCGAAGCGTTGGCACAGCAGCTCAAGACCCGCTATGGCCCGCTGCCCAATTACGTCCTCGAAGCGCGTGCGGATGCGCTCAGCGGCCTGGGCCGCCCGGACGAGGCGCGCGATATCTATGAGTCGCTGATCGCCTCCAATCCCAACCTGGCACGCGACCTGGATCAACCACGTTACCAGTCGCTGATCTATGCCTATGCCGATGCCCGCCAGTATGACGATGCCGAGCGGGTATTGAATAAATGGAAGAAGGCCGAGCCCGGTTCACGCTGGGATTTCACCGGAACCCAGCGCATCAGCAACCCCAACTACGAACGGGTTCAACACCTGGAAGTGATGCTCCCCGCCTGGCGTGGCGACGAGGATGTCGCCTCCGAGCGCCTCGATGCCCTGCTTGAAAAGGCCCCGGCGAATGCTTCGCTGTGGCGTATCAAAGGGGACCTGAGCCGCTGGCGCGGCTGGCCTCGTCAGGCCGAGGCGGATTATCAGCGGGCCGCCGAGCTGTCGTCGCCGGATGACCGTAATGTGCCCACCTACGGCATCCTCATGTCACGTCTCGATCGCGGTGACTGGCGCGGTAACGTCAAGACCATCGAGCAGCGCATCAAGCAGGACCCGCCCAGCGTATCGCTGGATACCCTGGCCCGGGAACTGCGCGAGCAGCGCGCCGGCCGGCTCAGCATCAAGGGCTCACGTGGCGACAGCACCGGCTCCGGCGTGCAGAGTTCACGCGACTGGCGCTACGAGACGCTGCTGGAGGCGCCGCGCAACGATGCCGGTTCGCGCTTCTTCGCCCAGCGCATCGGGCTGTATGGAGATTACGAGGATAAAGGGCTGTATGCCGCTTACACCGCTGTTGGCTACGAGTTCAACCTGTATCCCGCCACGCTGAAGCTGGCGGTCGGCGATGGCGCCCAGCTCAACGAGGACCCGCTGGTCTGGAGTGAGCTCAGCTATGCCATGTCCGATCACTGGACGGGGATTTTCGGTGCCGAGATCAATACCGCCGAGGTCCCGCTGCGCGCCTTGCGCGACGAGGTCTACGCCGACCTGTACCGGTTCGAAGGGCGTTATCGGCGTGACGAGTCCGGCATGGGCGGGGTCGGCCTGACATTCATGGACCTGGACGACGGCAACCTGCGGCGTGGCATCTCGGGCTATTGGACCGAGACGCTCTACAACCACGATGAGTGGGCCGTCACGGGCCAGCTGTTCGCCGGTGCGTCTAAAAATGATGACGTCGAGGCCAGCTACTTCAACCCACGCCGCGATGCCAGCCTGAGCGGCGAACTCGAATTCGGCTATGCACTGCCTTTGGGCTATCGCAAATCCTTCGTACAGACCCTGACGCTGGGCGGCGGTAGTTACTGGCAGGACGGTTACGGCAGCGAGCCAACCTGGTCGGTGGGTTATCAGCATGCGTGGGAGTTCGAGCCCGACGTCATCTTGAAATATGGCTTTTCCCGTCAGAAAGCCGTCTACGACGGCACTCCCGAGTACGGCAACTACATCACCGCGGGTGTTGAATGGAGGTTTTTGTGAGCAAATGGATTGCAGCCCTGCTGGCCTTGTCCCTGGCCATGCCGGTCTTTGCGGCCATGGATTCAGGCCGCGACCCGGGACGCGATCCCGGCGAGTTCAGCGTGATCAGCTATCACGACGTGGTCGATCTGGGCCAGACCCCGGACATGAAGATCTTCCCGCAGACCATCACCCGCAATCTGCTGGTGCAGCATTTCAATCTGATTGCCGAACTCGGCTACCACCCGGTCAGCTATCAGCAGGTCCTCGATGCGCGGGCCGGCAAGCAGCCGTTGCCCGACAAGGCCATCATGCTGACCTTCGACGATGGCTACCGCAGCTTCTACGACATCGTCTATCCGCTGCTCAAGCTCTATGACTATCCCGCCGTTACCGCCGTGGTCGGCAGTTGGATCGACGTGCCGGACGGGCAGCAGGTGGCTTATGGCGAAACGACCCTGCCCCGGGAGCGCTTCATGACCTGGGACGAGTTGCGTGAAATGCAGCAGTCCCCGCTGGTCGAGGTCGCTTCGCACACCTATGACCTGCACAAGGGCGTCGTCGGCAATCCGTTCGGCAATCAGCAGCCGGCCGCCACGACCAGTGTCTGGTCGCCTTCCGGCTATGAAAGCGAAAGCGAGTATGTGGATCGTATACGCAACGATATGCAGCTGACCCGCCAGCGCTTTCAGGACGAGCTGGGCAAGGCGCCGCGGATCATGGTCTGGCCCTATGGCGCCTACAGCAAGGCGACGCTCAAGCTGGCTGCCGAGGCCGGCATGCCGCAAACCTTCAGCCTGCTGGAGCACATCAACAATGTGCGTGACGACCCCAGCGAGATGGGGCGCTACCTGATCGATCAGGAGACTTCGCTGGAAACCATCGAGGAGATCCTTGCCGACAAGACCTGGGAGCGTGGCGTCAAGCGCATTGTCCATGTCGATCTTGATTACGTGTATGACGAGGACGAGGCCCAGCAGGGCCGCAATCTCGACCTGCTGCTCGATCGCGTCAAGCAGCAGGGCGTGAGCGCGGTGTATCTGCAGGCCTTCGCCGATGCGGATGGCGATGGGGTTGCCGAAGCGATGTATTTCCCCAACCGCCATATGCCGATGAAGGCGGATCTGTTCAACCGCGTCGCCTGGCAGCTCAAGAAACGTGCGGGGGTCAAGGTCTATGCCTGGATGCCGGTCATGGCCTTCGATATGGGGGAGGGCTATCAGTACGTCAACGACGTTCGCCAAGGGCAGCCCAACCCTAATAACTATCTGCGTCTCTCGCCTTATAGCGAGAAGAATCGCCGCATCATCAGCGAGATCTACGAGGACCTCGGTCGGCTATCCAGCTTCGACAGCCTGCTGTTCCATGATGACGGTTTCCTGACCGACTTCGAGGATGCCAATCCGGCTGCGCTGCAGTGGTATGCGAGCGAATGGAACCTGCCCCCCAGTGTCACGCAGATCCGCCAGGACAAGGACCTGATGGCGCAATGGACCCGGCACAAGACGCAGTTTCTGATCGATTTCACCTATCAGCTGCGCAACGCCGCCGATCGTTATCGCCAATACGACAACAAGCAGTTCGAGATCGCTCGCAATATCTACGCGCCGGTGGTGCTGAATCCCGAGAGTGAGGAGTGGTTCGCGCAGGATCTCGAGAAATTCGGCAAGGCCTACGATTACACGGCGGTTATGGCCATGCCGTACATGGAGGGCGTCAAGGACGCCGACCGCTGGCTGAAGCGACTCGCTAAAGAGGCCTTGAAGCGTGTGCCCGCCGATCGCCTGGTCTTCGAGCTACAGGCCACCGATTGGCGCGACCAGTCCAAGGTGCCCAGCAAGACGCTGGCTCACTGGATGGAGGTGATCCGCAACGCCGGCATCGAAAACTACGGCTACTACCCCGATGACTTTCTCAACGATCATCCGCAGATCGGGGTGTTGCGGCGTAATTTCTCGCTGGCAGCGCAGCCTGGGTGATGTGCAATGAGTGCGATGGAAGCATTGGCATTGTTCACCATCGGCTACCCCAGCCTGATGGCCACCGTGTGGATCTGCGGCGGTATCTACTACTATCTTTCATTGGGAGCGCAAGCAGACGCAGCGACCGGCCCTGGCCAATGATCCTGCTGCCCCGCGTGTCACGATACTGGTGCCTTGTCACAACGAGGGCAAGAACATCGACGAGACGATCGGTCATCTGTTCCGGCAGAACTACCTCAATCTCGAGGTAATCGCCATCAACGATGGCAGCCGGGACGATACCGGAGAACGTCTGGATGCGCTGGCTCATCAGTACCCGGCGCTGAAGGTGCTGCATCAGGTCAACCAGGGCAAGGCCAGCGCCATGAACAATGGCCTGGCCCATGCCAGTGGCGAGATCATCGTCGGCATCGATGGCGATTCCGTGCTCGACTACGACGCCGTGAGCTGGATGGCGGAGCATTTCCTGCGCAGTCCGCGGGTCGGCAGCGTGACCGGCAACCCACGGGTGCGGACACGCTCCACGGCGATCGGCAAGATTCAGACCGGCGAATTTTCCTCGATCATCGGCCTGATCAAGCGCGCCCAGCGCATCTACGGCATGGTCTTCACCATTTCCGGGGTGATCTGCGCCTTTCGACGCAAGGCGCTCGAACAGATCGGTGGCTGGAGCACCGACATGATCACCGAGGACATCGACGTCAGCTGGAAGCTGCAACTGTCCGGATGGCAAGTACGCTACGAGCCGCACGCCTTGTGCTGGGTATTGATGCCGGAAACCCTGCGCGGCCTGTTCCTGCAGCGTCTGCGTTGGGCCCAAGGTGGAGCCGAAGCGTTCCTGCGCCATTTCGGTCAGGCCATTCGCTGGCGCAACCGCCGCTTCTGGCCGCTGCTTGGCGAATACGCCATCAGCGTCGCCTGGTGCTATTCGATGGTTGCCTTGATCGTGATTGGGCTTACTGATCTGGCCCTGGGAATCCCTAGCTGGGATGCCGCACTAGCCGTGCTGAGCTGGTCGGGGGGCTTGTTAGTCTTCCTTTGCCTAATTCAGTTCTGCGTCAGCTTCTTCATCGACAGCCGCTATGACCAGTCCATGGCCAACTGCCTGTTCTGGAGCATCTGGTATCCATTCTTCTACTGGATTCTGAACATGATGACCGTGGTGATCGCCTTCCCCAAGGCCTTGGTACGTCGCCGCGGCCAACTCGCCACCTGGAGCAGCCCGGATAGAGGAGAAACTTTCCGTGAATAACAAACTTGGCCCAATGATCATCAATAACCCCAAACGGCGTGGGTTGGGCTATCGCTTCCGTGACGCCACGCTGGTCCTGGCCACCCTCAGCCTGTGGGGCCTGTTCGGCACCCAGACCTACATGACGGTGACGAGTGCCGAGTTTCTCGTCGAGCAGGCCTACATCCTGGCGATACTTAAAGTAACCGCTATCGACTTCGTCGCGGTGTTCGCGATCTTCCACGCCTGGGTGCTCTATGAACGCCTACTGTTTCGCATGAAATCGAAATCAGCCGCCCCATCGCCCTCGCCCTAGCCAAGGTTCTTGGTGTCCCGCCGCTGGCAAAGGGAGACGTGGCCTATCAGAAGCCTGACCAAAAGGTCAGGCTTTCTTGCGTTCGGCTGCGTGTTGCACCGGGAGGCGGTTATCGGGGCTGGTCGTTGGGCGGGGCGCTCGAGACGGGACTCCGGTAAGCCCGCGAGCCGGAGCCTTCGAATAGGGGGTTGAGCTGGTCAGTCACCTTGAAGGGGTCGAAGGACATGATCTTGGTCAGCCCCTCGAGGTCGAGTATCTGCACATTCTTGCGGGTCTTGCACAGCAACCCTTCACGCTCCAGTTCGGTCAGTGTGCGGCTGACATGCACCGTGGTCATACCCAGCAAGCGGCTCATATCGCGCTGACTCAGCGGCAACATGAAATCCTGGGTGGAGAGGGCATCGATGCGCTTGAGCCGATAGTAGAGTTCGAGCATGAAGTGAGCGATGCGCGAGCGAGCATCGTGACGCAGGATGTTGACCAGCCTTTCGGTAATGATGGCCTGCTGGCGCGCCGCCGAGGCATGAATCGCCAGGGTCAGGGTCGGCGATGCTTCGAAGATGTTAAGCAGCCGTTCGGCGGGGAAAGGGCAGACGATGCCCTCGGTAAGCATGATCACCGAGGTGGAGTAGACTGGAAAAGTGAGTTCGCGGATACCCAGCAGGTCGCCGGGCAGGAAGACATCCAGGATCTGTTCACTGCCGCTGCCTGCGCTGTGAAGGCTATAGGCCCAGCCGCTGCGCAGCGTATAGAGCGTGGCCGGCGCTTCGTCGTGCCGCCACAACACTTCACCCTTGGTGGTTTTCCTTGGGTTCTGTTCGAGTTCCGAGAGCAGCTGTTTGTCGTTGGCTGTCAGCGGCATGTAGTGGCTAAGATTGTCTGAGACACAGACTTCTGGCAAGGACATGCTGGGTTCCTTTTGCTAGGCCCTCGTGGTGTCACCTCCATTTAACGAGGGCTGTGCAATCATGACGATAACGACGATAGACAATAACGGCGATAAAAGCGGTAACGGGGATGATTCTAGTCTAGCAGATTTGATCGCCTGGCCGGGAGTGGCAGTGCTGGTCGAGGCTTTGCCAAGTTCTCTTTCCCGGGCAGTTTGGCCGCGCTGATAAACTCGGCTATGCGCGCTTGCTCGTCAATTGCCCATGGCTCGAAGGACGAGCTGGCAGCGTGCGGCTGCAAGGAGCCGCACGCTGCCAAAACGTAACGCCCCAGTAGAATGGGGCGTTATAGGCGATAGGTAATAGGCAATAGGCGAGGCCGTGAAAGGGCGGCTATATATAAGCTTACTTTTCGGCGCTGCCCGACTCGTCGACTTCCTTGAAGCTGATCTTGCCCTGCGCGTCGACTTGGCAGGTCACGTTGTAGACAGTATTGCCATGCCCGGTGAAATTGATATGCAACTCGTAGGGTTCACCGGGCGTATAGCTCTGGGCATCGCTCTCGCCTTTGGTCGGGTTGCCGGCGAGCATCTGTCCTTCGTTGCTCTGCAGCGTCTTGTCCCGGCATTGCTCCACCAATTGCTGTGCTTTCTCCGTCGACACTTCCGCCCAGGCATTGCTGATGGTCAAGGCTGGCAGGACCAGGCCCAGTAGGCTGACGCCAATGGCTAGCTTGGGTGATCGCATGGACACCTCCTTGTTGAATGCCCCTTAAGTGTAGGAAAGAGCTGAAAGGGCACCAACCCTGGTAGGTGAAGGTCTTGCGTGAGTACTGTTCATGGCCCTGTTTGCAACCCTGTTGGACTGGGCTGAGGGCTCTGCTGAGTATTGGCCCGCTCAGGGCTGGCCATCAAGGGCAGGTCAGGCGCGCTGGAGGGGGGCGCGAAAGGATACGGTTTCGTAGCGTGCGCAGCGCAGGCATTTCACACAACCTAATGCCCCCAGAAGATGATGGTAACTGAAGGTCGCCCACGCGTCGGGGTCGTGGGCAGCGATCTCGACATTGCCACAATCGCACATCAGGATGTCGTTGCCCTGGGCGTCGGTTTCCCGGGTGATATGTTTCATGGCCACTCTCCCTGGTGACTGCTGACCTTGCTGGCCACTGATGTCTGATCCTTTCGCCCCCGGCCGGTCTGGCAGCCCCTCGGACGACAGCAAAGGCAACGACAACACAGCTTACGGGGGAGGCTGAGTCCTGGCTGTGAGAAATAGCTGATAGATGCTGTAAGCGATTTCTTACGTTGGGATGAGGTAAGCCGCTGTCGGTTTATGTAATTCGGCAGTTATAAAAAATTAACCCAATGTTTAACATGGGTTATCTAGGCCCGGTGAGGTTTTTGAGAGAGTGGGCACATCGGGCAGGGAGCGAGCCCGGACAGGGATGAACCGAGTCAGGATGACTCACTAACCAGGGATGCGTGAGCAGGATGCTCGCGGGAGTCGCAAGGAAACGCAGCACTACTGAAAGCCCGGCCTTCTTTAGGCCGGGCCTTTTTTTGCGCTTCTGTTCCGTATTGAGCCGGCAACGGGGTTGGCCAATCAGCGTGCCTTGACCCGCAGAAGCTCACCCCAGCGGGTGGTGTAGCGTGAACTGAGATGGGCGCAGCGCAGATGCCAGGCGGCGTCACCGCGGGGCATGCCCAGGCGCACGGTGCCGCGCCCCATGCACTGGTTAAGCGTGTCCAGCGTAGCCATCAGGCGTTCACTGCGCTCACGCTCGGCGGCTTGCTGGGGAGCGTCGAATAATCGCAGTTGCTGGCGCTCGGCGTCGATCAGGTCGAGCAGCATGACACCGGCCTTCATGAACCAGTAGCGCGGCCGGTAGATGCGCTCCAGGGCTTGCCCGGCGGCAGCGAGGATCAAGCGGCTATCGGCGGTAGGGTGGTCGAGTTCGACAATGACGCTCGGGTTGTACTGGATATGCTCGGGACGGTGCCGGTTGGTCCTCAGGAAGACCAGCACCGCCCGCGCCAGACTGCGTTGTCGACGCAGCTTTTCGGCGCTGCGCTGGGCATGCTGGCGTATCGCTTCGCGCAGGTCGTCTAACTCGCCGGTCAGGCGGCCGAAGCTGCGCGAGGTCATGATGCGCTGCCTGGTATCGTCGCCATCGTGCATTTCCAGGCAAGGGATGCCGCGCAGCTCGAGCAGGGTGCGTTCGAGATTGACCGAGAACTGCCGGCGGATGCGCTTGGGATCGGCGTTGCGCAGTTCCCAGACGCTGTAGATCTTCATCAGGTGCAGGCGTTCGACCAGCCGCCGGCCGATGCCCCAGAGCTGATCGATGGGGATGCGCTGCATGAGCACGCGGGTGGCGTCGTCATCGGCCCGCAGCACACAGACGCCCCGATAGGCGGGCATTTTCTTGGCGACGTGGTTGGCGAGCTTGGCCAGGGTACGGGTAGGCGCCACGCCGACGCAGACCGGCAGCCCGGTAAGCTGTCGTACCTGCTGGCGCAATTGGCGGCAGTCGGCATCCAGCTCGTCACTCGTTAGCCCATCGAAGCGCGCGAAGACCTCGTCGATGGAGTAAGGCTCGACCCACGGCGAAAACGTCTCGACCACGGCACGCATGCGCGCCGACATATCGCCGTAGAGTTCGTAGTTGGAAGAGACCAGGGCGATGCCATGCCGGCGCTGCAGGGCCTGCAATTGATAGGCCGGGGCGCCGAGCGCGACGTCCAGCGCCTTGAGCTCCGGGGATCGAGCAATCACGCAGCCATCGTTGTTGGAGAGTACGCCGACCGGAATGCCCTCAAGATGCGGCTGGAAAACACGTTCGCAGCTGACATAGAAGTTGTTGGCGTCGATCAGGCCGATCATACGGGGTATTCGTGGATGACTGCGCGCACCACGCCCCACACCTGGCAATCGCGATCACTCAGCGGAATCGGCGCATAACGAGGATTGCCCGAGCACAGCAGTGGCCGCCCGTGGCGGTGCTCGTAGCGTTTGACGACCACTTCGCCATCGACCAGCGCGACGAGAATGTGCCCGGGCTGTGGCTCGAGCGCCCGGTCGACGACCAGCGTGTCGCCGTCGCCGATCTGGTAATCGACCATGCTGTCGCCTTCGACCTGCATGAAGAACGTGGCCGCGGGGGTCTTGACCAGGCGTTCGTTGAGATCGAGGGTGCGCCCCTCGTAATCCTCGGCCGGGGAGGGGAAGCCCGAGAAGCCGGCGCGCGACCGCACCCGGGGATAGGGCAGCGCTCGTGGGGGCGGCGCCAGGGCGGGCTGGCGAATAATGAAATCGGGCATGGGCGAAAATCGTCTTTTTGGCTGTTTATATATACAGTATCTGACAGCCGCCCGGTGTCGAGCAAATCAACGCCTTGCGTTTTCACCTCCAGCCAGCGAGAAATGATGCTTGTCACCGATCAGCATGACCGGGCCGGTCGTCGTCGGGCGCTGAGTCGTGCGCCAATCCCGCCTCGACCTTGGCCAGCAGCCTGAGGAGTTCACGGTATTCGCTCGCGCTCAGGTCGGCCATCAGTTCGCTTTCCCAGGCCAGCGCCCGGGGCACCACCAGAGCCAGTAGGTCGTCGCCCTCGGCGGTCAAAGTCAGCCGTAGCGTGCGCTGGTCGGTTGCATCGCGTTGCCGTCGGACCAGCCGACGCTCCACCAGTTGGGCGATGGCACGCGAGACGCGCACCTTGTCCATGGCGGTCAACTCGCAGATGCGTTTGGCGGTCAGCGGCTGGGTCTGCTGCAGCCAGGCGAGCACCCGCCACTGGGCGATGGTCAGGTCATATTGCTGAGCATAGATCGTCGACAGCGCCTGGCTGATGCGCTCGGCCAGGTTGGCCAGCCGATAAGGCAGAAACGCCTCGAGATCGAGCGTGTTGGGGGAATGGCTGGACAAGGCGTTCTCCTGACAGCGAGGGCGACAAGAATAGCTCGGCGCTGGGGCCGTGCCGGGTGGCAAAGGCACCTGCCGCGAAAGGTCGTGTAGCGAAACCGTTACGCAATTCTAGACTCAAGGCAATCGTCGGGCCCTCCAGAGGCTTGTGAGGGCGTTGAGCTTCGACATAAGGTTTCAAATGAAACTTTATGGCGAATCAGCGGCCCTGCCGCAAGGGGCTGCCTTCATTCAGCGGCGGCCATGAAGCGAATTGGGCCAACCGGGGGATTCGTTGTAAATGCTTCATCAGGCAGCACGAGTGCCCGCCTCGTTGGTGACAGCCGAGCCAATAACGCTACAATCGCCGGCTTGTGACGATGCGTGGCGATCCATCGGCACAACAACAAAACTTTAAGGTGTTCCATGACGACAAGAGAGAAACCCCATAACCTCTGGATGAGCCGTTGGGGCTTCGTCCTTGCGGCGACCGGTTCGGCCGTGGGGCTGGGCAACATCTGGAAATTCCCCTACATGACCGGCGAATACGGGGGTGGCGCCTTCGTGCTGGTCTATCTGGTGTGCATTCTGGCGATCGGCGTCCCGGTCATGATGCTCGAGATCGGCTTCGGCCGCCGCGGCCGCGGCAGCCCGATCGATGCGATCCGCCGGGTGGCGCGCGAATCCGGTCATGGCCGCGGCTGGTCCTTGATCGGCTGGATGGCGATGCTGTGCGGTTTCATGATCCTGTCGTTCTACGTGGTGGTCGCCGGCTGGTCGGTGTCGTACCTGTGGAAGGCGATCACCGGCGGGCTGAACGCCGACAGCGTCGACGGCATGGCGGCGATCTTCGGCGCCAACAACGCCAACCCGTTGAATCTGGGGTTCTGGAGCACGCTGGTGACCGTGGCCACCATGCTGATCGTCGGCAAGGGCGTCCAGGAGGGCATCGAGAAGAGCGTGCGCTGGATGATGCCGGGCATGGTGATCATGCTGGCGATCATGATCGTCTACGCGATGTTCTCCGGCGGTTTCGGTCAGGCGCTCGACTTCCTGTTCGCCTTCGAGATCGGCAAGCTGTCCAGCGCCGGTCTGCTCGCGGCAATGGGCCATGCCTTCTTCACCCTGTCGCTGGCCTCCGGGGCGATCCTAACCTACGGCTCCTACCTGCCCGACGGCAAGTCGATCGCGCGCACCACCTTTACCGTGGCGATCTGCGACACGCTGGTGGCGCTGATGGCGGGGCTGGCGATCTTCCCGGTGATCTTCGCCAACGGCCTCGATCCGGCCAGCGGCCCGGGGCTGATCTTCATGAGCCTGCCGCTGGCCTTCCAGCAGATGCCATTGGGCACGCTGCTCGAGATCATCTTCTTCGTGATGCTGACCATGGCCGCGCTGACCTCGGCGATCTCGATGATCGAGGCCACCGTCGCCTGGCTCAACGAGAGCAAGGGCGTGCCGCGGGCCAAGGCGGCCTGGGGCACCGGAATCGTGCTATGGATCGTCAGCACGCTGGCGATGCTGTCGTTCAATGTCGGCGCGGAGTGGACGCTCGGCGGCAAGAACTTCTTCGACTGGCTGGATTATTTGACCTCGCGCTGGATGATGCCGCTGGGCGGTCTGGGCATGGCGCTGCTGGCCGGGTTCTTCCTGCGCAACGAGATCTTCCGCTCCGAACTGGCGATGGGGCGTGTTGCGTACGCACTGTGGCTGTTCATGATCCGCTATGTCAGCCCGCTGGGCATCGTGGTGATCTTCATCGATGCGCTGGGCCTGATGACGCTTGATATGGGCAGTCAATGGCCCTGGCTGCTGGCTGTGCTGGTGGCGATCACGCTGATCGGTGAGTTGCTCAGCCCGCGCTTGAAGCGACAATTGGCTGGCTAGCGGTGTAAACCCATCCGCTTGCACTGCACGCGAACGCCCCGGCCCCGGCCGGGGCGTTCGCGTTGGTGGGCTTGGGTTATAAGCTGGCAACCAGACGTTACTGGCATTGTCGTCGCATGATGATTATTTTTGCGTCTAATCAGACGAATCTACCTTGTTTTTTGTTATAAGAGCCAGCTAATGCCCGATACTCCTTCCATGCGGTCTCCTGTTGCCTTGCCGGCATTGCGCGACTTTCCGCGTGGTCAGGTCTGCCTGGTCGGGGCCGGGCCGGGCGATCCCGAGCTACTGACGATCAAGGCCCTGAAGCGCCTGCAGGTCGCCGAGGTGATTCTCCACGACCGGCTGGTCAGCAGCGAGATCCTGGCGCTGGCCAACCCGGCGGCACGACAACTCTATGTGGGCAAGGCGCGCTCGCAGCACAGCCTGCCGCAGCAAGAGATCAACCGGGCGCTGGTCGACTGGGCGCGCCAGGGCAAGCGGGTGGTGCGGCTCAAGGGCGGCGATCCGTTCATCTTCGGCCGTGGCGGTGAAGAGCTGGAGACGCTGGCCGAGGCCGGCGTGCCGTTCGAAGTGATCCCCGGGATTACCGCCGCCTCGGGCTGCGGCGCCTATGCCGGCATTCCGCTCACCCATCGCGATCATGCCCAGTCGGTGCGCTTCGTCACCGGCCATCTCAAGAATGGCAGCAGCGAGCTGGACTGGCCGACACTGGCGCGGCCGCAACAGACGCTGGTGTTCTACATGGGACTGGGCAGTCTCGAGGTGATTCGCCGTGAACTGCGCGCCCATGGCCTGGCTGGCGAGACGCCGCTGGCGCTGATCGAACAGGGCACCACCGCCCGCCAGCGCCTGCACGTCGGTACGCTGGAGGCGCTGCCTGTCAGTCTCGCGCAGGAGGACCAAGTGCGCCCGCCGACACTGATCATCGTCGGCAGCGTGGTGTCGCTGGCCGAACGGCTCGCCTGGTTCGACGACGCCCGTGCGACGAGCCAGGGCTGGGAGCATGGCAAGCATCCCACGCCGCTGGGCAATGCCGATACGGCTTAGCCGGTCGACGGCGAATCAATGTTCGTGTGGTAGTTGACGCTCGCCGGGACGCTCTCGAAAATGACGGTTACTCCCGACGCCATGGACGAGGCCGTCATGACCATCGAGCAGCTCGATATCCGCGATCACATGGCGCAGTTCGCGCCCTTCGACAGGCTTCCCGACGCCTTGCTGGATCGCGTCGCCGAGCAGGTGGAGATCCGTTACTTCCAGGCCGGCACCGACCTGCTGGTCAAGGACCAGCCGATCCACGAGCTGTGGTATCTGCGCAGCGGCGCAGTGGAAATGTTCAAGCGCAGCGGCAGCCTGTTCAATCGCTTGAGCGAAGGCGATATCTTCGGCTACTCGGATCTGCTGCGCAATAATCGGGTGCGCTTCCCGGTGCGCGCACTCGAGGACTCGCTGGTCTATTTCATTCCCGAGTCGCTGTTCCAGGAATTATGCGACGAGAACGACGAATTCTCGGATTTCGTCGATACCGGTGGTCAGCGGCTCAAGGCCACGGTGGAGGAGCAGCACCGCGGCAGCGACATGCTGACCACCCGGGTGCGCAAGCTGATCCACCGTCAGCCGCTGCTGGTCGAGGCCACCACGCCACTGCAGCAGGCCGCTCAGCAGATGCGCGAGGAGAACACCACCTGCGTGCTGGTGCTGGATGAGCCCGAGGGTGATTGGGAGCATTCCTTCACCGGGCGCGACAAGCAGGCCTGGCGGTTGGCGGGTATCCTGACCGATCGCGACTTCTGTACCCGGGTATTGGCCGATGGCATCTCACCACAGTCGCCGGTCAGCGAGGTGATGTCGCAGGCGCCTATCACCATCCAGTCCGACGAGTCGGTGTACGAGGCGATGCTGTGCATGCTGCGCAACAACGTCCAGCACCTGCCGGTGCTGCATCGGCGTCAGCCCATCGGGGTGATGAACCTGGCGGATATCGTGCGCTACGAAACCCACAGCAGCCTGTATCTGGTCAACAACATCTTCCACCAGACCGCGTGCGAAGCTGGCACGCTGAGCGCCGAAGTGCGTTCTCCTTTGCCCGGCTGGTCAAGGATGGCGCAAGCTCGGAAATGACCGGGCAGGCGCTGGCGACCATCGGGCGCAGTTTCGCGCGCCGCCTGCTGGAGCTCGGCGAGGCCGAGCTGGGGCCGCCCCCGGTGCCTTACTGCTTCATGGTGCTGGGCTCCATGGCGCGTGACGAACCGACCATCACCGCCGACCAGGACAATGCGCTGATTCTCGATGATCGCTTTGACCCCGCACGCCATGATGAGTATTTCAAGAAATTGGCGGCGTTCGTCAGCGACGGCCTGGCGGCCTGCGGCTATCCCTACTGCAAGGGCGACATCATGGCCACCAACGAGCGCTGGCGCCAGCCGCTCATATCTGGAAGCGTTATTTCGCCGAGTGGATGGACGAGCCCAGCCCCGAAGCGGCTGCTGCACAGCTCGATCTTCTTCGATCTGACCAGCGTGCATGGCGAGGCGGAGTACGTCGAGCAGTTGCAGGACCTGATCGCCGAACGTGCGCCGCAGCGTCCGGTGTTTCTCGCGGCGATGGCGCGCAACGCGCTGGGCCGCACGCCGCCGCTGGGTTTCTTCCGCACTTTCGTGATGGAACAGGACGGCAAGCATCGTCAGTCGATCAATCTCAAGCGCCGCGGCACGGCACCGCTGGTCGACCTGGTAAGGGTTCATGCGCTGGCCTGTGGCTCGAAGGCGCAGAATACCTTTATCCGGCTGGATGACATCGCCCGAACCCGATTATTGCCCGATGGCGTCAACGAACGGCTGCGCTATGCCTTCGAATTATTGTCGATGGTGCGTATCCGCCACCAGGCCTACGATATCGAGCACAACGAAGACACTACCGACAACAGCGTCGAACCCGAGCGGCTGTCAGGGCGTGAGCGACAGGATCTCAAGGATGCCTTCGAGGTGTTGAGTCACGCTCAGAAGTTTCTCGGCTTTCGTTATCCAATGCCTGCGAAGTCCCGCTGATGGTGATGCGCCTTTTCACTCGGCTGCGCAAGCAGGTGCCCGATTGGCCGGCCTACTTACCGCGCGCGCCAAGGAGGCCAGCGATCCTCGTCTCGCGCGCTATTATGCCGCCGGTACGCCGGGCCCGGAAACGCCGATCGGCGACGTGCCACTGGTCGCGCTGGATCTTGAAACCACCGGGCTGGATGCCAGCCGCCACGGCATCGTCAGCCTCGGCCTGATACCGTTCACACTGGAGCGCATCCGGCTCAGCGAGGCACGTTATTGTGTGGTCGGCGCCACGCCGCCCGCTGAGCGATGAATCGGTCGACGTTTCACCACATTACCCACTCGGAAGTGGCGCAATGCCCCGGATCTGGACAGCATTCTCGATGAGTTGCTGGCCTGTCTGGCCGGGCGGCTGGCGGTGGTGCATTATCGCCCCATCGAACGCGAATTTCTCGATGCGGCGATCCACGAGCGGATCAACGAGCACATGCTGTTCCCGATGGTCGACACCATGTCGCTGGAAGCGCTGCGCCATCGTCGGCGGCACTGGTCATGGCTGCGGAGCTGATCGGTCGGCCACCGGCATCGATCCGGCTGCACGAGAGTCGCCAACGCTATAATCTGCCGGCCTACACCGGCCATCATGCCCTGAGCGATGCTCTGGCCACCGCCGAACTCTTCCAGGCGCAGATCGCTCGTCACTATTCCTGGCAGGCGCCAGTCGGCTCATTCTGGCGCTGAGGCGTGGGATTTGCGGCGCGAGGCAAAAAATTCGCGCACAAAAAAGGCGACCCGCGGGCCGCTCCTTTCTAGGCAGTGGTCGCAGGTGTGCTTAAGCGTGGAACTCGGCGCTTAGGCGCGTGGCTCGCTCATCAGCCCTTGACGATGGCGTAGCAGCCGACCAGCAGCACGAGGGTGAACGGCAGGCCGGTGGAGATCACCGCCGCCTGAAGTGCGGACAGGCCGCCGCCGAGCAGCAGCGCGATCGCCACCGGCGCCTTCGATCAGTCGCCCAGAACACACGCTGTGGCTTCGGTGCATCGACCTTGCCGCCCGCGGTGATGGTGTCGATCACCAGCGAGCCGGAGTCCGACGAGGTCACGAAGAACACGATGACCAGCACGATACCCAAAAAGGAGGTGATCGCGGTCAGCGGCAGCTGGCCCAGCATCACGAACAGCTGCAGCGGGCAGATCCGCATCCTTCACGCCCTGATAGCCGTCGACGACCAGCTGATGGATGGCCGTGTCGCCAAACGCGGTCATCCACAGCACGGAAACCAGCGACGGCACGAGCAGAACGGCGGTGAGGAATTCGCGCACCGTGCGGCCACGACTGACCCGCGCGATGAACATGCCGACGAACGGTGACCAGCTGATCCACCAGGCCCAGTAGAAGGCGGTCCAGCCTTGGCTGAAGTTGGCATCCGCCCGACCGAACGGGTTGGACAGCGCGGGCAGATCAACGATGTAGCGAGCCCAGATTCTTGAAGAAGCCGGTCAGGATCATCAGTGTCGGACCGACGATGATGACGAACAGCAGCAACAGGAACGCCAGCACCATGTTGATCTCGGAGAGCCGCTTGACCCCCTTGTCAACGCCGAGCACGATCGAGGTCAGGCGATGCCGGTGATGCCGGTGATCAGCATCACCTTGGTGACTCGTTGTCCGGCACGTCGAACAGATAGCTGATACCCGCCGCCGCCTGGGTCGCCCCGACGCCCAGCGAGGTAGCCAGGCCGAACAGCGTGGCGAAAACGGCCAGGATGTCGATGACGTGCCCCGGCCAGCCCCAGATACGCTCACCCAGGATGGGGTAGAAGATCGACCGAATGGTCAGCGGCAGGCCCTTGTTGTAGGAAAACAGCGCCAGAGCCAGGGCGACGATGGCGTAGATCGCCCAGGGGTGCAGGCCCCAGTGGAAGATCGTGGCGGCCATGCCCAGCGAGATGCCGCCTTGTTGGCATCGCCGCGGCGCCCCCAGCGGCGCCCAGTCGGTGCGTACACCATCGTCCCCGACGTGGTGCCCGCCAGCGAGGTGCCGAAGTGCGGTGATCGGCTCGGAGACGCCATAGAACATCAGGCCGATACCCATGCCGGCGGCGAACAGCATGGAGAACCAGCCGGCATAGCAGTAGTCCGGCTTGGCCTCCATGCCGCCAATGCGCACCTTGCCCAGTGGGGTGAAGATCAGCACCACGGCGACTATCACGAAAATATTGGCGGCAAGCAGAAACAGCCAGCTCAGGTTGTCGGTCAGAAAGCTTTTTGCCGCGTTGAATATCGGCCCCATCTGATCTGGCAGAGCCAGAGTGATGAATACGAAGAACAGGATCAACAAGGATGAGATCGAGAAGACCTTGCCATGCAGGTCGACGTCCACCCCAAACCGGCGGGTGGTGACGTTATCCTGGCCGATCACATAGTCGGTATCGATGAGGTCCGAGCGGCCGGTCGGCGCCGGAATGCCTTCCGTGCCTTCCGGCGAGGGCGACTCGTCCTGCCTGTTGGGTGGTTTTTCAGCCATGAGGCATCTCCGTTTCGTTGCAGGGTTCGAAGCGTAAGCTGGCCGACTTTGCCGGCCAGGCCGAGATTGCGCGACTAACTGACAAAGCATTAACGGCATCGCGTGTCTTGTCACGTGACGCTGAGGCGAAAAAAGCGCAATTAGTGCCTTTATCTTGACGCAAAATGGCGACAGTTGCTACCGGCGCCGGGGCCTGGCCTGGTAATCCGGTCGCGTTGCACGGCGATCGCCGGTGCCATCAAGGGGCTCAGACGATGCCGTTATCCAGCGCGGCGGCCATGTACAGACCAAGCTCCTCGGCCTGCTCGATGAACCGCTCCTGCCATTCGCCCTGCAGGATCAACGGCGGCTGCACCCAGTGCCAGCGCAGGCCCGAGACGATCGCTTGCACGCCTCGGCGGGTGCCGGTGCCGTCGTGCCCGGCACGGATATACAGCGTGCAGGGCAGGCCCTGGCGCGCCTCCAGCAGCGGATAGTAGCTGCGGTCGAAGAAATCCTTGAGCGCGCCGCTCATGGTGCCGAGATTCTCCGGTGTCCCGAGAATGATCGCATCGCAGCCAAGCACATCGTCGGGGCCGGCTTCGAGCGGCGGTTTTACGGTCACGGCGACGTCTTCTATCTCGTCATGGCCGGCGCCGCGCGCGACGGCCTCGCAAAGGCGTCGGGTATTCGGCGAAGGCGCGTGCGCCACGATCAGCAGTCGTTTGGTCATGCCCCAGCATGCCACCGGCGGGCGTATCGGCCAAACCGCACAGGCGAACGTCGGGCTATCACCCGGTCGGGGACTGGGCTAGTATTCAAGCGATCGTTTGAATCTTATATTGCCGAGTCTATCCAGGCAAAACGTACTTTTAGTCAACACTTTTCAGCCCAACGCTTATCAGGAGTAATCCATGGCCAGCTATCAGGCGCCGCTGCGCGATATGCGCTTCGTGCTCAACGAAGTCTTTCAGGCCGGCAAGGAGTGGGCGGCGATGCCCGACACCGCCGAGGTCACGCCTGATCTTGCCGAGGCCATCCTCGAGGAGGGCGCGCGCGTCACCCAGGCCGAGCTGTTTCCCCTCAACCAGAGCGGTGACGCCGAGGGCTGTCGTTTCGAGGCGGGCCGGGTCACTACGCCACGGGGCTTCAAGGAGGCCCAGCGGACCTTGGCCGAAGGTGGCTGGTTCGGCCTGGGCGGCAATCCCGAGTACGACGGCCAGGGGATGCCCAAGCTGCTCACCGTGGCCTTCGAGGAAATGCTCTACGCCACCAACACCAGTTTCGCACTGTATCCGGCATTGAATACCGGCGCGGCACTGTTGCTCGACCATCATGCGCCGGAGGCCATCAAGCGCACCTTCCTGCCGCGCATGTATGCCGGCGAATGGCTGGGCAGCATGTGCCTGACCGAGCCGCATTGCGGCACCGACCTGGGCCTGATCAAGACCCGCGCGGTGCCCGGCGCGGACGGCGGGAGCTATACGATCACCGGCAGCAAGATCTGGATCACCGGCGGCGAGCACGACATGGTCGACAACATCGTCCATCTGGTGCTGGCCAAGCTGCCCGACGCGCCCGACGGCACGCGGGGCATCTCGCTGTTCCTGGTGCCCAAGCGCAAGGTCGCCGAGGATGGCTCGCTGGGCGACGCCAATGGCGTCAGCTGCGGCGGGCTTGAGCACAAGATGGGCATCAAGGGCAGCGCGACCTGCGTGATGCACTTCGACGGCGCCGAAGGCGTGCTGATCGGCGAGCCGCACCAGGGGCTGGCCGCCATGTTCACGATGATGAACTACGAACGGCTGTCGATCGGCATTCAGGGGCTGGGGCTCGGCGAGGTCGCCTACCAGAGCGCCATGGACTTCGCCCGCGAGCGTCTGCAGAGCCGCGCACCGAATGGCGCGGCGGCGCCTGACAAGCCGGCCGATCCTATCCTGGTGCACCCCGACGTGCGGCGCATGGCCTTGAACGTGCGTGCCTGGAACGAAGGCGGGCGTGCCTTTGCGGCCTTCGTGGCGCAGCAGCTCGATCGGGTCAAGTTTCATCCCGAGCAGGCGGTACGCGAAGAGGCCGAGGCGCTGGTTGCACTGCTCACCCCGGTGGCCAAGGCATTCTTGACCGATCGCGGCTTCGAGTCGACGGTCGAGGCCCAGCAGATCTACGGTGGCAACGGCTATTGCGTGGAGTGGGGGGCCGAGCAGTACGTGCGCGACGCGCGTATCGCGATGATCTACGAAGGCACCAACGGCATCCAGGCCATGGACCTGATAGGGCGCAAGCTGGCGCGCAACCGGGGCCGCTATCTCGTGCAGTTCGTCGCAGCCATGCGCGAGGATCTCGGCGAGCGTGCCGAGCCCGAGCTGCACGATGCGCATACGCGGATCTCGCTGGCCCTGGTGCTGCTCGAGAACGTCACCGCCGATGTGCTTGGAAAGGGCGAGCAGCACCCGCAGGAGCTCGGTGCCGCAGCGGCCGATTACCTCAACCTGCTGGGCCATGTCGCCTATGGCTGGATGTGGTGGAAGATGCTGCGGGCGGCGCAGCATGGGCTGAACGCAGGGGGCGACGCCGGCGAGCGTTTCTACCGGGCCAAGCTGGCGGTCGGCCGCCATTACCTGACACGTATGTTGCCGCGCATCGAGGCGCTGGCGCGGCAGATCGAGGCCGGCGCCGAGCCGTTGATGGCGCTAACTGAAGAGGACTTCTATCAGCAGGGTTGAATGGCCGGAACCCGAGGCGACGATGCGCGCCCAGCGTCAAGTCCGACAGGCTGCTTGACGCTGGGCCGAGTCGTTCATGGGCTGACATCGCGAAAGCGGGCATTGACGAAGCAGTAAATCGCGTAGGCGATCAGACCCAGCGCGACAGCGCCCAATAGCCAGGGCCCGAATGGTTGACGGGCCAGCATATTGAGCGCGCCAGCCAACCCCTCGGCCTTGCTCGGGTCGGTACGTACCGCGGCGAGGCACAGAAGGCCGCCAATGATCATGAACACCACGCCCCGGGCGCTGAGTCCCCAGCGAGTGGCGGCCTCGGCGAGCCGGCGCTGGGTGGCGCTCATTTCGATCATGTGCCAGTTGTCGAGGTAGGAGCGTGTGATGGCTCGCCAGATCTGACGCACGCCGATTCCGGCAAAGGCGACTCCGACCGCAAAGACCAGATAGATCCCGCCGGGATGGCTCATCAATTCCGCCGTACGGTCGGTGGTGGAGGTGTTTCCGGTGGCGGCATTGCGCAGCAGATTGAAACTGTAAAGCGACAGGCTGATGTAAATACCGCTGCTGATCAAAAAGCCCAGCCGTGCGGCAATGGCGCGCAGGCCGATACCCAAATCCTCGGTATCGATCAGCGCCTGCAGCAACCGCCATACGGCATAGGCGAGCAGACCCAGGCTCAGCAACCCCAGCATGAAGCCGCCGAAAGGCTGGGTGGCCAAGTGGGTTATCGCCTCCTTGGTGCCGACATTGTTGCCGCCCAGGTCGGCGGCGGCGAGAAATGCCAGCACGCCGATGATCAGAAACACCACGCCCTTGGCGATATAGCCGCAACGCGCAATGATGCGAACGACACGTCTCACCAGCGGGAAGTGCGACTTGAGCGCATGGACTGCATTGAAAAACGCCGCCAATAACATCAGCAGCGACTTTAGCCGGTGACGGAGTGGCTGCGCCTTCATGGCTCGGCCCCGGGCTGGGCGGTTTCTGCGGTCATGCACGTGTGGATGGCCAAGGGCAGTGCATGGCGAAAAGCCTCGTTCAAGAGGCCTCCCTCCTTCGGCGCATAGACAGTATAGACATCCTCGACAGTTACGTAGGCCGCATAGGTTTCGTAGGCCGCATAGCCTGCTTCGCCGAAAAAGCGCTCCAGCGTTTCTGACGCCTCAGTGCGCTCTGCATGGAGCAGTTCGGCCAGCGTATTGCTCTGTTTGACCAGCCGGCCATCGGTATGCCGATAAACGCCGCACCCTGGCACATCGTCCCTGAACATCACTCACCTCGTTGAATCCTGGCCCCTGGGACTTGCTCAGTCAGTGTACGTGGCCTCTAACCTGCCCACAAACAACGATTTATCTGGAAATCACCGCTTTTGTCTCCAATAGCAGACAGTATAGAGCACTGATTAGACTAAAGTTAATGTCCTGTTCATGGTGAGCGTCAGATATTAGCAACGCTTAATGGAATATTAGCGATCGGCTTGCAGACAAGCGTCCCGTCCCATTCGGCTTTTTTATAAATAAGTTATTGAATATAATGATTTTTATAATTTTTTGGCACGCTATTGGCATTGGGTTGGGTGAGTGAGCAACGTGGTGCGAGGGGCGCCACGTCAACGTAGCAAGGACAACGTGGCAAGCTTCAATCCGCGCAACTCACTCGATGCGATGTGTGACTTAGGTTGCGATGAGACGGCACCGCCTTCGGGCAAGGAAGAGTGTCTAGGGAAAGGATTCCCCGGCAAGGATGCCATCTATCCCGCATGCTGCATTAGCGATATGGCATGCAATCGGGGCGGGTGCGCTGCGCGGTAACTCGGCGAGGCGCATCCACCCCGGGCCTTCGGGCCATCGACCATCCCGCTCAGGGATGGCTCATGTTCGCATAATCGATAGTTCTCATTTGTAGTCCTGTAATGCTAGTTCCCTGTGTACTGGACCGCCATCGATCGGCGGTCTTTTTTTGCCTGGCCTACGTCGAGCGCCGCTTCAGAAAGATCCATTTAAACGCTCTTAAAGCACGGCCAGCATGCCGCCGTCGACGTAAATGATCTGGCCATTGACATAGTTCGACGCCGGTGAGGCGAGATAGACCACGGTCCCGACAAGGTCATCGGGCGTTCCCCAGCGTTTGGAAGGGGTGCGGCCAATAATCCAGTCATTGAATTGCGGGTCTTCGACCAGCGGCTGGGTCATTTCGGTGATCATGTAACCCGGGCCGATGGCATTCGACTGGATGTTGTGTTCGGCCCATTCAGCCGCCATGGATTGGGTCAACAAGCGCACACCGCCCTTGGCCGACGCATAGGCACCCACCGTTGGCCGCGCCACGGAACTCATCAGCGAGCCGATGTTGATGATCTTGCCGCCCCGGCCACGCTCGATCATCTGACGCGCGATATTGCGGCCGAGCAGGAAAGCACTGGTCAGGTTGGTGTTGATCACCGTATCCCATTGCTCTCGTTCGATATCGACCAGGGGTTGGCGAAGTTGAATGCCGGCATTATTGACAAGGATGTCGATATCGATGCCGTCGGCTTTCAGCGTATCGAGCGCCTGTTCGATGGCGCTTTCGTCGGTAAGGTCGAACGAGATGGCCAGCACCGCGTGGCCTTCCCGGGTAAGGGTTTCGCGTGCTGCTTCGAGCTTGTCGCGATTGCGGCCATGGATGATGACTCGGGCGCCTGCCTGGGCCAGTCCGCGGGCCATGGCTAAACCCAGCCCGCCAGAGGAGCCCGTGATTAGCGCGGTACGGCCTGTCAAATCGAACAGGGTCATCTATTTCGCCTCCGGTATCAGTGGTTTATGGGTTTATGCCATGGATTCGCTCGGGCTCGTCGAGCCAATTGCCGCATCGCGCTTGCACGCCGGCCCAGTCGCGGCCGATCTGGCAGACGAACAATGAGTCGTGAGCGCCAATGTGTGGATGGAGCCGTTCGACGATAGCCGTAGCGGTAGTGTCCGACTCTATCAGTACGCTGCAGTCGACCGCTGTGGCGTTGGGGAAGGATTCAAGGAGATTGTGGAATTGGTCATAGGCGATGGGCAGGTGTAATTCATAAGTTATTAAAAAAACTGCCATAACAGCTCTGCGCAGTGGGTGGATTTATATGGCAGGCGTTAATCTAATTAGATGGCGAATAACAATCAATGGATCGCATGCACTTATAGCCAGCGGGCGGGGCACACCAAAGCGGCTTATAGATAAGCGCCATGGCTGTAAACGGCGTTGGCTTTCGGCTTGAGCCTGTGGCCCAAAGTACACAAGGGACGAAGACCCCAACTCGGTTGGGGTTCCGACTGCGCCGGGTAGGTGCCCGAAGCGCAGCCGGAAGGTTCTGTCATGAAGGTTCTATCATGAGGGCCCATCTCAACCCATCTACCGCGAGGGCGTATTGCCGCCTGGCGGTGGCCCCTTGCGATTCTGGTACTTGCTCCACAATTGCTTTGCCGTGCGCTTGGCCTTCTCGCGGTTTTCCGGCTTCCTGAGCCAGTTGGCGGCGGCTGCGCCGAGAATGCGTCTCATGGCTACCTCCTTGTCATGCTGCGATGCCTGTCCATAAGCATATGGTGGCTTTGTTGACTTCAGTCAAGCGACATCTACTACGAACGTGCATTTCGCGGCTGGCTATTTTCAGCTGCGCTCAGCAAGATTAATGATTACCTGAGCCAGGAGAGCGTTCCGCTTTCAGCTGCACTCGCTCGACGCCGCCCAGCCAGCAGCTGCCATATCGTCCAACCGAGCAGCTTTTCGTATCAGCCGGGTGAGCGGGTAGGGTCGACACGGCGCGGATAGGTTCGTTCTTCCTGGATGGTGCCGTCTTCCTTGTGGATCTTCACCGAGCCGGTCTTACCGTCCATATACTCGCGCATGTAATCCATCGCACCAGTCTTGGTGCCGGAACGCTTGATGGCTCGATCACTCCCTTCCTTCTCGAACTTCCAGGTCTCGCCGTCCTTGGTGATGTGGTAATTGTCCATGTAACCTCCTGCTCTGTGGCTTTCGCCTGCAGCGTAGACTATTGGTGCCGGGCAGCGCCGCACACTTCCAACCACCCGGCAGCCCTACCTGCGCGCTAAACCAGTCTGTTTTTATGCGCCGCGCGACCGGACGGAACCCGCGCAGATACAGGGCGCCTCGGTGGTCAGCAGGCTGCCTATTTTCGTGCGGATTCATGTGATTTCAACAGAAAGGCGTAGGAGGCGAAGGGCAGGTTGATGAGAAGTTCAATCAGAGAATGCCAGGGGCTGGGGAAAGGTAATGCAATAAATCCGGGCAAAAATGATCTCTAAGTTTGCGTTAATCGATGCTCGGCATCATCCTTTGAACAACTGTTTAAAGCTGAGGAATCCCCGCGAATAAGCGGGGAAATTCAACTGGATGGCTTGCAGGAGCCGGCATGGGCCAACATGTTGTGAATTGCGACACCCAACAACATGCCTAGGTGACCCATGCAGGCCCCTCGATTCTTGCACAAGATGCTGGCTTCATCACTCCCCGTTATCCATGCCAAACGCTTGCAGGCACTGCTCGATGCTGTCGGTGCGCTACTCAGCGGTCATCGCCTTGGCCTTACCGCTCTGGGGCGTACCCTGCCGGGGACGGCTTTCCCCAAGCATGCCATCAAGCGTATGGACCGATTGCTCGGGAATTCCCACCTGCACCAGGAACGGCCGCTATTCTATTGGCTCATCGCCCGTCTGCTGCTCGGCAACACGATGCGCCCGGTGATCGTGGTGGACTGGTCACCGGTGGATGATCGGGGTCGGCATTTTCTGCTGCGGGCGGCGGTGCCCTTCGCCGGGCGATCCTTCCCGATTTTCGAGAAAATCCATCACAAGGAGGGCTGTCCCCATTGCGAAGCCTATCTGCTGGAGGCCCTCGCCGAGATCCTGCCTGAAACGGCCACGCCGATGCCGGCTTCCGAAATCCGTGGTTCCGGGCCGTCGAGGCACGCGGCTGGAGCTATGTCGGGCGGGTCCGCTGTCCGACTCGCTATCAGAAGGAACAGGCGTGGCAGCCTGTCGCCGCGCGCTTCGAGCAGGCCACCTCAGTCCCGCGGGCGCTTGGCAGGGTACAGATCGCCGAAAGCAACCCGTTGGCTACTCGCCTGGTGCTCTATCATCATCCAGCGCAGGGGCGTAAGCATCTCAATAAGCGCGATCGGGTCTCCCAGGACAGTGGCAGCCGGCAGATTGCCCGACGCCAGAAAGAGCCTTGGGTATTGGTCAGCAATCTGGCGGATCGCTCAACGTTGGCGGACAAGGTGGTGCGTATCTACCGTCAGCGCATGCAGATCGAGGAGGGCTTTCGCGATATCAAAAGTCCCTTGTTCGGGTTGGGCTTCGGCATGCATCAATCCCGGCAAGGCTGGCGTATCGAGATCCTGTTGCTGATTGCCATGCTGGCGAATATCGCCATGATGGTGAGAGGCCTTCAGGTTCGCGAAGCAGGCCATCAGAAGCGTTACCAGAGCAGCAGCATCCAGAACAGGGCGGTTCTATCGGTATGGCGGCTGGGGCTGGAATTTATTCGGTCACATTCTCCCAGCGTGCCCTGGCCGCCTTGGGAAACGCTCCAGGCGGCGCTACAACGAGAAGTTCATGAGCAGGCACGATGCGCAGCGTAGCGCTAATTTCGTGGGGATTCCTCAGTGTTTAAAGCCTTTTGAATCAAAGCACTAGGTTGTTTTCGGGAATGCATTACCTTTGTAATCTTTTCCGAGCCCCAGCAATTCTGGCGGCGGGGTCGCTTTCACGCACATACACACGCGTCACGCGCGCTTTTGTCCATGATCAGGAAATGCGTGGGGACTCTGCGGGGACTGGAAATGCCAGGAACTAAAATGGGGAAAGGCTCTAGAATGCGGCCTGCAGGCCTGTAACTGGTGCGGATGGGGAGACTCGAACTCCCACGCCTCTCGGCACTAGAACCTAAATCTAGCGTGTCTACCAATTCCACCACATCCGCAATCGGGGCAGGAACCGCCCGTATTGTACGGACGGCGTTGGCCAAGTCAATCGTCGCCGAGCGGATCGCTTATTCGGCGGGTGCGGCATCGTAGTAAAGCGGGGCGGGGGAGGCGTGACGTTCATGGTTGAGGTGGGGCCGAGTGCCGATCGCGTCAGGCACATGATCTTCAGGGATCAATCCGAGGCGTACGAACAGCCCTTGATCGTGATCGATCTGGGGGTTCTCGGTGGTCAGTAGCTTGTCACCATAGAAGATCGAGTTGGCACCGGCCAGAAACGCCAGCGCCTGGGTGGTATCGCTCATCTGTTCACGGCCGGCGGAGAGTCTGACGTGGCTGCGTGGCATCAAGATGCGCGCTACGGCGATGGTGCGCACAAACTCCAGTGGATCGAGATCCGCTGCGTTCTCGAGCGGGGTGCCGGGGACCTTGACCAGTTGATTGATGGGCACCGATTCCGGGTGTGGCTCGAGCCGCGCCAATTGCTGAAGCAGGCTGGCGCGATCGCGTGGCTGTTCGCCGAGCCCGACGATGCCACCGCTGCAGACTTTCATGCCGGCCTGGCGAACATGCGCGAGGGTATCGAGTCGCTCGCTATAGCGGCGGGTGGTTATGATCTCGCCATAGTATTCCGGTGAGGTGTCGAGGTTGTGGTTGTAGTAGTCGAGCCCGGCTTGCGACAGCTTCTCGGCTTGCTCGCCATCGAGCATGCCCAAGGTCATGCAGGTTTCCAGTCCGAGCGCCTTGACCTGGCGAACCATCGCCAGCGCCACGTCGAGATCGCGTTCGCTGGGGCTGCGCCAGGCAGCGCCCATGCAGAAGCGGCTGGCGCCGGCTTCCTTCGCCGCGCGGGCCTGCGCCACCACCTTCTCGATCGCGAGTAACTTCTCCTTGCCCAGCCCGGTGTTGTAATGGCCGGACTGCGGGCAGTACTTGCAATCCTCGGGGCAGGCGCCGGTCTTGATCGACAGCAGCGTCGAGACCTGGACCTGATTGGCGTCGAAGTTCTGGCGATGCACCTGCTGCGCCTGGAACAGCAGATCATTGAACGGCAAGGCGAACAGAGCCTCGATCTCGTCGAGTGACCAATCGTGGCGTGGGCGGGTAGGGACGGTTAAGGTCATGGCAGGGCTCGCGGCGATTTAGTGAACTTTTATATATGTCTAAGTTAACAGCGATGATAGGGTGCGCGGGGGCGAAGTCAACCTTGGCAGTTAACCATGTTGACAAGATGCTGCGTCGTGCCTTGCCCGGTCGTTGCGCGTTCTGCCTGGGCCGCTGTCTACCGAATGCGCCCTGGTGCGGGGCCTGTCTGGCGGCGTTGCCGTGGAATCGCCACGCCTGCGCGCAATGCGCCGAGCCCTTGCCGGAAGCCGCGCCGCCTTACTGCGGGCATTGCCTGCGGCGCCCACCGGCGTTTGCCGTGGCGCGTATCGGCTTGCGCTATGAAAACGAGATTGCGCGACTGCTGCAGCGCTTCAAGTTCGGCTTTGACCCGCGCGCGGGTAACTTGCTGGTAAGTCTGATGAGCGAGTCGTTGGCGGGCCTCGAAAGGGAGCTATTGCCCGAATTGCTGGTGGCCCTGCCGCGCCATCGTGGGCGGGCCCGCGAGCAGGGCTTCGACCCGGGACCCTGGCTGGCCGAGCACCTTGCCGCACGGCTGGGGCTGCCCTGGTATCAGCCGCGCCGGTTGCACGCCACCCCCTCGCAGCGCGGCCTGGACCGCACGGCGCGACGGCGCAATCTCAGCGGTGCCTTTGTGGTCGAGACGGCGTTGCCGAAGCGGGTCGCGCTGATCGATGACGTGATGACCACCGGCGCCTCGCTCGATGCGCTGGCTGTGGCCTGCCGCACCGCCGGTGCCGGCTACGTCGAGGCCTGGGCGGCGGCGCGCACGCCGCTCGGCCATTGAAGGCGGGCATGGCGCTGCCGTTGGCGGAGGACAATCTGCTAGCATGCGAGCATCGCTAATCGAGGAGGCCCGCATGGCCGCCAACCCGCATCCGTTCGAGAATCTGCCACCGCAACGCATCGTTGCCGCCATCGAGGCACTGGGCTTCTGGCTGCCCGGCGAGCCCTTCGCGCTCAACAGCTACGAGAACCGGGTCTTTCTGATTCACGATGACGAGCGCCGCCGCTGGGTCGCCAAGTTCTACCGTCCCGACCGCTGGAGCGATGCCCAGATTCGCGAGGAACATGCCTTTCTCGCCGAACTGGCGGCTGCCGAGGTGCCGGTGGCGGCGCCCTGGCGCGATGCCGATGGCGAGAGCCTGCATGAACATGAGGCTTTTCGCTTCGCGCTGTTTCCGCAGGTCGCGGGCCAGGCGCCGGAACTCGAGAATCCCGCCCATCTGTTTGCGCTCGGCGAATTGATCGGCCGTATGCACGCGGTATCCTCGAAAGCGCGTTTCGTCACGCGCCCGACCCTCGACCCGACCGGCTGGGCGGCGAGCAGTCGCGAGCAGGTGCTTGGCGGCGAGTGGCTCAGTCAGCGGCAACGGCGCGCTTACCAGCGCATCAGCGAAGCCCTGGAAGCCACCCTGACAGAGTGCGCATGGCCAGCGCAGGCGGCGATTCGCGTGCATGGCGACTGCCACCTGGGCAATATTCTGGGCCGCGATGAGCAGTTCACGCTGGTCGATTTCGATGACTGCTGCATGGCGCCGGCCATGCAGGATCTGTGGATGATGCTCAGCGCGCAGAGCGATCAAGAATGGCAGATGCAGCTTTCCGAGCTGCTCGAGGGCTATGAGCAATACTGCGATTTCGATCGCCGCGAGCTGGCCTGGATCGAGCCGCTACGCACCCTGCGGCTGATGCGCCACAGCGCCTGGCTGGTGGCACGCTGGCGCGACCCGGCCTTTCCGCGGGCCTTTCCCTGGGTCGCCGACGAAGCGTACTGGGATCAGCACATTCGCATCCTCGAACAGCAGCGCGTTGCGCTCGAAAAGCCACGCTGGCTGGCTTGAACGGCGGTTGGTGTCCGCCAGTCAAAGCGCTTAGCATGAATGGGTCGCTATCCCGGAGGATACCTTGGACGGAACGATAATCAGCTTCGATGATGCCGCGCAGGAGGGTGTCATCGATGCCCAGGACGGCAGTCAATATGTCTTCGGCCTTACTGATTGGCGTGGGCGCGGGATGCCTGGGCCGGACGTGGCGGTGCGCTTCGACGTGCGTGAAGGACGCGCGGCGCAGGTAATGAATCGTCCAGAGGCACAGCGTCGGCCCCAGCGGCCAGTCACGACCAACGTGACCCGCTACCCGGCGGTACCGCTCGCGGCGCTGAGCGTCGCTTTGCTGACTGCCATCGCCGGGCTCTGGCTCGGCTTGTTGGCGCTGCTGCTGGCGCTCGTTGCGTCGGGTCTGGCGGTTGCCGCCCTTTACCGGTTGCGGCACGACGATCGCGACCTGCGTGGACGCCAACTGGGCTGGCTGGCGCTCGGAATCGCGGCACTCGCTGCTACGCTATGCTTGTTGGTGAAGCCACCGATAATGTCGCCCCTCTTGCCGGACATGCATTCTCAGACGCAAGCCATTCAGTCTTAAACCCGTTAACACTCTTAAGTCATAAACCAGTGTCACGCCCGGAGTCACGCAGGCCGGGTAACACGCTAGGGCCGCCGCCACGGCAGGCACCCTACAGGAAGGAGAGCACCATGGAATCGCTGCAGGACTATTCGCTGTATCGGCCCTTCGCCTACATCGATGGCAGCTGGGTCGCCGCCGATAGCGGTGAGCAGATCGAAGTCGACAACCCGGCCACCGGGGAAATCATCGGCAGCGTGCCGCGACTGGGCCGCGCCGAGACCGAGCGGGCCATCGACGCGGCGCATGCCGCACTGCCGGCCTGGCGCGCGCATACCGCCCAGGAGCGCGGCGACATCCTGATGAAGTGGTACGAGCTGATGCTCGAGAATCAGGACGAGTTGGCACGCATCATGACCCTCGAGCAGGGCAAGCCGCTCAAGGAAGCCGCCGGCGAGATCGTCTATGCGGCGAGCTTTCTGCGCTGGTTCGCCGAAGAGGGACGGCGCATCAACGGCGAGACCATTCCCGGCGCCAAGAGTAACCAGCGGATCATGGTCATCAAGCAGCCGGTCGGGGTCGTCGGCGCGATCACGCCGTGGAACTTCCCCGCGGCAATGATCACCCGCAAGGTCGGTGCAGCGCTGGCGGCGGGCTGTCCGATCGTCGTCAAGCCGGCCAGCCAGACGCCGTTCTCGGCTACCGCCATGGCGCTGCTCGCCGAGCGTGCCGGGGTGCCGCGCGGGGTCTTCAACGTGGTGCCGGGGCGTGCCAGCGAGATCGCCGGTGCGCTGACCGAGTCGCCGCTGGTGCGCAAGATCACCTTCACCGGCTCGACCGAGGTGGGGCAGCGGTTGATGGCCCAGGCCGCGCAGCATGTTCAGAAGATCTCGCTGGAACTGGGCGGCAACGCGCCGTTCCTGGTCTTCGAGGATGCCGACCTGGACGCGGCGGTGGAAGGCGCCATGGCCTCGAAGTTCCGCAACGCCGGCCAGACCTGTGTCTGCGTCAATCGCTTTCTGGTTCAGTCGAGCGTGGTCAACGCCTTCTGCGAGAAGCTCGCCGCCGCAATGAACAGTGAGCTTACCGTCGGCGACGGCACCGAGGAGGGCGTCAATATCGGCCCGCTGATTGACAGTGACGGCGTCGAAAAGGTCAGCCGGCATATCCGCGATGCGGTCGACAAGGGCGCCGAGTTGATGCTGGGCGGCAATCCGCATCCGTTGGGCGGCAACTTCTTCACCCCGACGCTGGTCAACCAGGCGACCAGCGAGATGCTGGTCGCCCGCGAGGAAACCTTCGGTCCGTTGGCCGCGGTCTTTCCCTTCGACGACGAGGAAGACGGCGTGGAAATGGCCAACGATACGCCGTTCGGCCTTGCGGCGTACTTCTATTCCCGCGAGCTGAGCCAGGTGTGGCGGGTCTCCGAGGCGCTGGAATACGGGATCGTCGGCATCAACACCGGGTTGATCTCGAACGCCGCGGCGCCGTTCGGCGGGGTCAAGGAGTCGGGCCTGGGCCGCGAGGGCGGCCATCAGGGGCTCGAGGAGTTCCTCGAAACCAAGTACCTGTGTCTCGACCTGGGTTAAGCCCGGCATGGCGGCGGGTGGGCAAGCGTTGACGAGCCTGCCCGCCGCGTTCTTGCCTTGCCGCGCGAGGGTGGTAACTTGGTAGGACTTTACCATTACCCAGAGGTCATGCGCATGGATTCGAGCATCAGCAATACCGTCGGTGCAGCTGTCGCGCTGCAGCAGTACAACGCCGATCAGAGCGCCCAGATGTCGCAGCTCCGGCAATCGCTCGATACCCAGGGGCACAAATCGCCCAGCTTATGGAGACGGTCGGCGACGCGCCGAAACTGGCCAGTGTCGGCAGTGTCGGTACGCAGCTCAATACCTACGCCTGAGTCACACTACGCGCTTAAGCGGCCCAGCAAGACCAGAACGCTGAGCCGTAGAACGCAAAACGCCGTCCCTGTAGGGGCGGCGTTTTTGTTACTCACGCCGGATGGCGTCTCAGTGGCGGAAATGCCGCATGCCGGTGAAGACCATGGCGATGCCGGCCTCGTTGGCGGCATCGATCACTTCCTGGTCGCGCATCGAACCGCCGGGCTGGATCACCGCGCTGATGCCGGCGGCGGCGGCGGCGTCGATACCATCACGAAACGGGAAGAAGGCATCCGAGGCCATTACCGAGCCGGGCACCTCGAGGCCTTCGTCGGCGGCCTTGATGCCGGCGATCCGGGCCGAGTAGACGCGGCTCATCTGGCCGGCGCCGACGCCGATGGTGCGGCCCTCCTTGGCGTAGACGATGGCGTTGGACTTGACGTACTTGGCGACCTTCCAGGCGAACGCCAGGTCACGCAGCTCCTGCTCGCTGGGTGCGCGCTCGGTGACCACTTCGAGCTCGTCGCGACCGACCATGCCCAGATCGCGATCCTGGACCAGCAGACCGCCGGTGACGCGCTTGAAATCGTGGGCGTGCTGGCGCTCGCCGGGCCAGTTGGCGCCGACGTCGAGCAGGCGCACGTTCTTCTTCTCGGCAACGATCGCCGCAGCTTCGTCGCTGATTCCCGGGGCGATGATCACCTCGACGAACTGGCGGTCGATGATCTGACGCGCGGTATCGGCATCCAGTGCCCGATTGAAGGCGATGATGCCGCCGAAGGCGCTGGTCGGGTCGGTGGCGAAGGCCTTGTCGTAGGCCTCGCTGAGTGACTCGCCGATGGCCACGCCGCAGGGATTGGCGTGCTTGACGATCACGCAGGCGATGTCGGTGAAGGCCTTGACGCATTCGAAGGCGGCAGTCGGTATCAGCGACGTTGTTGTAGGACAGCGCCTTGCCCTGGCGCTGTACGGCGGTGGCCACGCTGGCTTCGCTGGCGTCCGCCTCGACGTAGAACGCGGCGGCCTGATGCGGGTTCTCGCCGTAGCGCATCGCCTGCTGCTTGTGGAACTGCACATTGTAGGTACGCGGAAAGCCATCTTCACCGCCCTCGACGAGCTGGCCCAGATAGTCGGCGATCGCCGCATCGTAGCCGGCGGTGTGCTCGAAGGCCTTCACCGCCAGGTCGAAGCGCAGCTCGCTGCCGACCGCCCCGTCATTGACCGCCATGTCGTCGAGCACCCGACGATAATCGTCGGCATTGACGACGATGCTGGCATAGGCGTGATTCTTGGCGCAGGCGCGGACCATGGTCGGGCCGCCGATATCGATGTTCTCGATCGCCTCGTCCAGCGTGCAGTCGGGATCGGGCGACGGTCTGGGCGAACGGGTAGAGGTTGACCACCACCATGTCGATCGGGCGCGATGTCGTGCTCGGCCATGACCGCATCGTCCTGGCCTCGGCGGCCGAGAATGCCGCCATGGATCTTGGGATGCAGGGTCTTGACCCGGCCATCCATGATCTCGGGGAAGCCGGTATGCTCGGAGACTTCGACTGACCTGGATGCCGTGCTCTCTGAGCAGGCGATAGGTGCCGCCGGTGGAGAGCAGGGCGACGCCGCGCTCGGCGAGTTCGCGGGCGAAGTCGACGATGCCGGTCTTGTCCGAGACGCTGATCAGCGCGCGGCGGACCGGCAGGGAGCGGGGTTGAGAGGGCTGTTCGGCCATGAGAGTCACTCTTCGATATCGGCCCTTGCCGGCGGCGAGGGCCTGGGCTTGAAACGCGACGGGGAAGCCGACCAGGCTCCCCCGTGAAGACAGCGGATGTCAGATCAGATCGTACTGTTTGAGCTTCTTGCGCAGCGTGCCACGGTTGAGCCCCAGCATGTCGGCGGCGCGGGTCTGGTTGCCGCCGGTATAGTCGAGCACGGCGGTCGAGCAGCGGCGCCTCGACTTCGGCCATGACCATGGCGTAAAGTCGGTCACGGATTCGCCTTCAAGGTGGCTGAAATAGCGTCGCATGGCATCGTCGACCGCTTCGCGCAGGGTCTGGCCGCGGGGCGCAGAGGTGGCGGAAAGCGACGATTCCTCGCCCGCAGTCTGTTCGGAAGTGATGGCTTGCCTGCTGTTCATGCTGCACTGATCCCTTCGGTTGCCGGCGCCGTGGCCCGGCGAAACAGTTCATCCACGAAACAACGTTGCCCCTGTGCATCATCCAGGGCATTGAAGCGTTGTCGCAGCGGTTTGGCGTCCTCGCGGGTGGCGAGGTACCAGCCGATATGCTTGCGCGCGATCCGCACGCCCATGTGTTCTCCATAGAAACCATGCAGTGCATCGAGATGCTCGCGCATGACCATCCGTCGCTCTTCGAGAGAGGCCGCCGGCAGGATTTCTCCGGTGCGCAGGTAATGATCGATCTCGCGGAAGATCCAGGGGCTGCCCTGGGCACCGCGACCCACCATGACCGCATCCGCACCAGTATAGTCGAGAACCTCGGCGGCCTTGACGGGGCTATCGACGTCGCCGTTGGCGAATACCGGGATGCCCACCGCGGCCTTGATCTCGGCGATGGTGTCGTATTCGGCGAACCCGCTGTAACGCTGCTCGCGGGTGCGCCCGTGTACGGCCAGCGCGCGGATGCCGGCGGCTTCGGCGAGACGTGCGACGCGCAGGCCGTTGCGGCTCGACTCGCACCAGCCGGTGCGAATTTTCAGCGTCACCGGCACATCGACGGCGTCGACCACCGCCTCAAGAATCGCCGCGACCAGCTTCTCGTCATGCAACAGCGCCGAGCCGGCGGCCTTGTTGCAGACCTTCTTGGCCGGGCAGCCCATGTTGATGTCGATGATCTGGGCGCCATGCTCGGCATTCAGGCGTGCCGCCTCGGCGAGCATCTCGGGATCGCCGCCGGCGATCTGCACGCTGCGCGGGCCGGGTTCGCCCTGGTGGTCGAGGCGCATGCGCGACTTGCGGGTATGCCACAGCCGCGGGTCCGAGGTGACCATCTCGGAGACCGCCAGCCCGGCACCCAGCTTCCGGCAGAGCTGGCGGAACGGCCGGTCGGTGACGCCGGCCATGGGCGCCAGGATCACCCGGTTGGGCAATCGGTAGGGGCCTATGGCGGGTGGCGCGACGCAGGCGGTAGCGGGCATCGTGATCGGGACTCGGCTCAAGAGGGCCGCCCATGATACCCACCCGGCGGACCAGATTGAAGGCTGGCTTGCCGACTTGACGCGGGCCGGCCCGCGTCAAGCGTGATTCGGGCGCTCGCCGATCAGGCACACCCAGCCGTCGCGCTCACGCGGCTCGTGCATGATCAGCCCCTGGTCGCGATAGGCATCGAGCACTTCGTCGGCCTGATGAGCGAGGATGCCCGAGAGCACCAGCCGGCCGCCGGATTCGACGTGGCCGGCGATCGCTGCGGCCAGCTCGACCAGCGGTCCGGCGAGGATATTGGCGAGCACGATCTCATAGCGTTCATCGGGCAGCCGCTCGGGCAGGCACAGCGTGAAATCCGTCGCGGCGATGGCGTTGCGCTCGGCATTGTCGCGGCTGGCGGTGAGCGCCTGAGGGTCGATGTCGGTGCCTAGCGCTTCGCGCGCGCCGAGCTTGAGTGCGGCGATCGCCAGGATTCCCGAGCCGCAGCCGTAGTCGAGCACCCGGCAGTCCGCGAGGGTGCCGGCGATGCTCTGTTCATCGAGCCAGCCCAGGCACAGCGCGGTGGTCGGATGGGTGCCGGTGCCGAAGGCCAGCCCGGGGTCGAGGCGCAGATTGACCGCGTCGGCGTCGGGGGCGGCGTGCCAGCTGGGCACGATCCACAGTCGCTCGCCCATCGGCAGCGGCTCGAAGCCGTCCATCCATTCGCGTTCCCAGTCGCGATCGGCGAGCAACTCGTACTCGATGGTCGGGCAGGGCTCATCGCCCATCGCCTGCGACCAGCCATGGTGGACGCGCTCGAGCATCGTGTCGATGCCGTCGAGATCGTCGTAAAGCCCGGTCAATACGGTCTCCTGCCACAACGGCGTGCTGCCGCGCTCGGGCTCGAAGACCGGGTCGTCATGGGCGTCCTGCAGGGTGATCGCCGAGGCGCCCTCGTCGAGCAGCAGCTCCTCGAGGAGCTCGGCCTGGTCGGGAGCGATGCGGGCCTTGAGTTGCAACCAGGGCATCTGGCGGCTCCTAATCGGTAAATCCGGTTAATCAGTAAGTCCGGAGGGTGGTCTGAAAACGCACGCGGCGCGACCGGGGCCGCGCCACGTATCAAGCGACTGGCGCTTCAGCCGCCGAGTTTCTTTTCCAGATAATGGATATTGACGCCGCCCTGCTGGAAGGCGCCGTCGCGGACCAGGTCCTTCTGCAGACCGACATTGGTCCTGATGCCATCCACCACCAGTTCATCGAGGGCGTTGCGCATGCGCATCAGGGCCGTTTCGCGGTCTTCCGCCGAAGGTGATCAGCTTGCCGATCAGCGAGTCGTAGTACGGCGGCACCGTGTAGCCACTGTAAAGATGCGAGTCGACCCGCACGCCGTTGCCGCCCGGGGCATGGAAGTGCTTGACCGTGCCGGGGCTGGGGCAGGAAGGTCGCGGGGTCCTCGGCATTGATGCGGCATTCGACGGCGTGGCCACGTGACCTTGATCTGTCCTGGCGTGACAGACAGCGGCAGGCCGCTGGCGATCCGTAGCTGCTCCTTGACGATATCCACGCCGGTGACCATTTCGGTGACCGGGTGCTCGACCTGTACGCGGGTGTTCATCTCAATGAAGAAGAACTGGCCGTCCTGGTACAGGAATTCGAAGGTGCCGGCGCCGACGATAGCCGATCTCCTGACAGGCCTCGGATGCAGGCCTCGAGTGTCTGCGCGCGGGCCTCGCGGGTCGATGTTCGGCGCGGGCGCCTCTTCCAGCACCTTCTGGTGACGGCGCTGCATGGAGCAGTCGCGGTCGCCCAGATGAATGACATTGCCGTGGGTGTCGGCCAGAACCTGCACTTCAACATGGCGCGGCTGGTCGAGGAATTTTTCCAGGTAGACGGTGTCGTCGCCAAAGGCATTGCGGGCCTCGGACTGGGTGACGTGTACGGCGTTGAGCAGGGCCGGCTTCGGAGTGCACCACCTGCATGCCGCGACCGCCGCCGCCGGAGGCCGCCTTGATCATCACCGGATAGCCGATTTCGCCGGGCGACCGCCAGGGTGCGCGCGGCGTCATCGGTGAGCGGGCCGTCGGAGCCGGGAACGGTGGGCACGCCGGCCTTGGCCATGGCCTTGATGGCGCGAAACCTTGTTGCCCATCAGGCGAATGACCTCGGCAGTGCGGGCCGATGAAGCGGAAGCCGCTTTTCTCGACCTGTTCGGCGAAATCGGCGTTTTCCGCCAGAAAGCCATAGCCCGGGGTGAATGGCCACCGGCGTCGGTCACTTCGGCGGCGCTGATGATGCCGGGATATTCAGATAGCTGTCGCGTCGCGCTGTTGCCGGGCCGATGCAGACCGACTCGTCGGCCAGGCGCACATGCATCAGGTCGCGGTCGAGCCGGGAGTGGACCGCGACGGTGCGGATGCCCAGTTCCTTGCAGGCGCGCAGGATGCGCAGGGCGATTTCGCCGCGATTGGCGATAAGGACTTTTTCAATCATGGTGTCCGCCACTGGCTCGACCGGTCAGACGATGACAGGATAGCGGCTGGTCGAATTCAACCGGCTGGCCGTTCTCCACCAGGATTTCCGCGATGGTGCCACTCTTGTCGGCTTCGATCTGGTTCATCATCTTCATCGCCTCGACGATGCAGATCGGCTCGCCCTGCTTGACGCTCTGGCCGACTTCGACGAATGCCTTGGCACTCGGCGACGGCGAGCGATAGAAGGTGCCGACCATCGGCGAGGTCACCGCATGTCCGGCCGGCTGCGCCGGTGCCGGGGCTTCCGCGGGCGTACTCTGAGCTGTCTCGCCGGCGGGGGCCGAATAGTGCGGCTGGCTGGGCGTCGCGCCCCAGTGGGGCTGATACATCGCCGGCTGGGCGGGCGTGCCGTTGGGATGACGGCTGATGCGCACCGATTCCTCGCCTTCCTGGATCTCGATCTCGCTGATATTGGATTCTTCCAGCAGTTCGATCAGTTTCTTGACCTTGCGGATATCCATGTCGGTGTCTCTTTTTCGGTGAGTGAGGCTGGCGGGCTGGCTGCGTGGTGAGCCAGCACCGCTTCCAGCGCCAGGCCAGCGTCTTCGAAAAAAAGCCTGGGGTGTGGCGCCAAGTCCGCCGATCACGCCCACCGCCGCGTCGGATAAAAAGAAGTACTGACGGAAGGGCTCGCGGGAATGACCGTTGGACAAATGCAGTTCGACAGTTCGACAGTAGTTCAACAACAGGGCTGCAAAGAGCGCTGTTAACTTGTTCAGAATTCGTTCAGATCACGTCAGTTGATAGCAAGATCGTGCTTGTGAACGGGGTTTATGCCGATGTCGGCGAAGTTTGCCGAAAAACCCCGGAATTGTCCAGCCAGCCGTGAACAGCGTTTTCCGGGTTCGGGTGTGCCTCGACGGATGTATTCAGCCGGCGTCGAAACGCGGTGGCTGGGCCAACTGGTCAAGATGGTCGGCGAGGGCCGCGGCGTCGATCTCGCCCTGGATGCGTGCCGATTCGCGTTCGCGGCCACTGGTGTCGAAAAACAGCAGCCCCGGCGGGCCGAACAGCCCGAAGTGGTCGAGTAGTCGGCGGCTTGGCGCATCGCCGGCGGTGACATCGGCGCGGATGCGATGATAAGCGGTGAGTCGCGAGGCCACCGCCGGGTCGGGGAAGACCTCGTGTTCCATGATCTGGCAGGTCACGCACCAGGCTGCGCTGACGTCGACGAACGTTGGCTGGCCACGCTGCGTGGCGCGTTCGAGCTGTGCAGCGAGCTCCTCGAGGCTGGTAACGCGGGTGAAGTCCGCTTCCGAGCGGCCTGGCGAAGCATCGCCCAGGGCCAGCGGGCGCAGCGGGTCGCTGCCGCCCTGGGCGGCGCCCAGCACCAGCGCCAGCCCCCAGCCCAGCAACATCAGCGCAGCGGTCTGGCGCAGACGCGACCAGCCTGGCTGGGTGCCTCGCTCGAAGACCCCCAGCGCCAGTGCGCTGCCCAGCGTCAATGCCGCCCACAGCAACAGCGTGGGTGGCCCGGGCAATACGCGCTCGATCAGCCAGATCGCTACCCCCAGCAGCAGCACGCCAAAGGCATTCTTGATGGTCTGCAGCCAACGGCCGGCACGCGGCAGCAGAGTACTGCCAAAGGTACCGACGAGCAGCAGCGGGACGCCCATGCCCAGCGCCAGGGCAAGCAGCGCCAGGCCGCCGAACAAGGCATTGCCGCTGACCGAGATGAACACCAGCGCCCCGGCGAGCGGCGCCGAGACGCATGGCGAGACCACCACCACCGATAACGCACCGGCCAGCGCCAGGCCCGGCGGGCCGCTGCGTTGCAGGCGCTGTTGCCAGGCATCGATACGTCCATGCAGGCCTGCCGGCAGGCGTAGCGTGAGCAGATCGAACAACACCAGTGCGAACAGCACGAAGGCCAGTGCGAAGGGAATCAACACCCAGGGCGATTGCAGGCGCGCCTGAAGGTTGAGTCCGGCGCCGAACAGGCCCATCAATACGCCGACGGTGGCATAGGCTGTCGCCATGCCGCCGACGTAACTTGCCGAAAGCGCCAGCCCGCGGATCTTGCCGGGGCGCCGGCCGACCACGAGCGCGGCGAGGATCGGCAGCATCGGCAGCACGCAGGGAGTGAAGGTCAGTCCCAGACCGGCAACAAAGAACAGTCCCAGCACCACCGGCAGCGAAGCGCTGGCGAGCAGCTCGTTGAAGCGGCCATCCTCACTGGCAGCGGGGGCCGGCGCCTGGCGCTGCTCGGCTGTGGCGGTAGGGGCTGCGGGCGCTAGCTGGCGGGTGAGCGGCGGAAGGCTCTGAGGCACGGCTTCGGCAAACGCCGCCGGCGGCGAGCCGGGCAGCGCGCTCAGCGACCACTGCTGCGGCGGGTAGCACAAGCCGGCGTCGGCACAGCCCTGAAAGCTCACGCGCACGGGCAGTGGGCCGTCCGGCTCGCCATGAATCGCCGCGCGGATCACCACCTGATCGTAGAAGACCTGCGTCTTGCCCAGATATTCATCGGTCTTGGCCGTGCCGGGGGGCTGTCGCAGCGCGCCGAGGGTAACGCCCTGAGCGTCGCTGGCAACGGCGAAACGCTGGCGGTACAGGTAATGCCCCGGGGCTGCGCTAAAGCCCACATACAGCGTATTGTCATCGCGCCAGGCGCTGGCCTGGAAGGCGCGCTCGACGGGTAGAAAGCCCTCCTGATTCAGGGTGTCGTCGAAATAGCCGGCCTGCGCAGGGAGGGCAAGTATCCAGAGCGTGAAAAGCGTCAGTAGCGGGAGCAACAGGCGAGGCATGTAGAGAAAGTCCTAAAGAAGTCCTTGAGCGCAGAGCCAGCATGCGACCGCGACGGGCTCGGCGAGTTCCGCCCGGGCCGGTGGCGAGACCGTACGGGCCGATGCGCGTCGCGAAAGCGCTGCGTTGGTGGGACGGGTACGCCACCCGCGCCATGATAGGATACCCTGCAAGTAAGCCCCATTCTTAACCGTCACGCCCAAGGACGTCGTGCCCATGGCCCTGTTTGGCAACCGCAAGCGCCGCACCGAGGTACTCGAGCGCCCGGAATACGGCTGGATCTGGAAACCCCTGCTGGTCCTGCTGGTGGTCTATCTGCTGGTTTGTCTGGTGCTGGGCATCTGGTGGAGTCAGCGACCGGAACCTTTCGATGTGGGGCAGGCCACCACACAGCGGCTGGGGGTACCGGCAGACGCCGCGTTGCCGCGCGGTACGCGGATGACGGCGAGCATGCTGACGGTGCTGGAAACGCTGCTGGACAAGCCGGGCGGTTGGCTGCGCAACGACGTGCTGTTGCCCGGAATCTGGCTGGACAACATGCCCAGCTGGGAATACGGCGTGCTTAGCGAGGTGCGCCTTCTCGGTAAGGCGCTGCCGGCGATGAGCTCAACGGGGACAGACACTCTGGAAAGCGCTAACAAGGCGTTGCAGTCGGATAGCGAGGACTGGCTCTACCCGGCGGCCGAAAAGCGTTACAGCCAGGCCCAGAGCGCGCTCGCCAGCTACCTGGCCGGTATAGCGCTCGATAACAATGACTTTGCCGCCAACGGCGATGGCCTGGCCCGCTGGCTGGAGACCGTCAGTCGGCGCTTCTCGGGCTTGACCCAGCAGTTGCTGGCGAGCGTCGACGATCCCGAGGCGCTGCGCGAGCTGGGCGTCGATGACGCCGCCTTGCCCGACGCCACGCCCTGGTTGCATATCGACAACGTATTTTTCGAGGCCCGTGGCGATGCCTGGGGGCTCTTGGAGTTGCTCAAGGCGGCGCGGCTCGATTATGCCGACGTGTTCGGCAAGGCCAATGTCGGTACCACGCTGGAGCGGCTGATCGCCGAACTTGAGCTCGCTCAGCGGCGGGTCTGGAGTCCGGTGATCCTCAATGGATCAGGGTTCGGCATCTTTGCCAACCATTCGCTGGTGCTCGCCAACCATACCCAGGCTATCGCCGAGCTGACTGGGCAACTGGCCGGCAGCGTGCAGGGCGTCGAGACTGTGGCACCCAGCAGAAGCTCGCAGGCGGCCGGCGAGAGTGGCAAGGCCGCCGCGCAGGGGACCTCCGCAGCGGCGTCGGACGCCAACGTCGGTGACAATCATTCGGCGCAGGCGGGTACCGAAGGCAGTGGCGATTCCAACGCTAACGCGGATGATGCAGCCACGCCGGAGACAGCCACCGCTGGCAGTGGTGATTCCGCTAACGCTACCGATACCGGCACGCCCGATGACGGCGTCGCCGATAAAAGCGCCACCGATAAAAGCGCCAGGGACGATGCGGACAGCGGCAGCGATGGCTCCGGCGCAGCCGCTCCCGCGGAGACTCAGCATTAACGCTAGCCATCAAGCGCTATCCATCGCGGACAGCGCGGCTGATCCGTACGCAAAAGCGCCGCTCCCGGGAGCGGCGCTTCAGGTTTGCGCGAAAGCCAGAACTGCCGACGACTGCGGCGGCTGGCCGAGTGACGCTTACTGCTTGTCGTAAGCGGCGACCGACTTCTCGATGGCCTTGCGTGCGGCTTCGGCGTTGTCCCAGGACTCGACCTTGACCCACTTGCCCTTCTCGAGATCCTTGTAGTTCTCGAAGAAATGGGCGATCTGCTGGCGCAGCAGCTCGGGCAGGTCGGTGACTTCATGCACGTCGTCATACAGCGACGACAGCTTCTGATGCGGCACACACACCAGCTTGGCATCTTCGCCGGCTTCGTCGGTCATGTTGAGCACGCCGACCGGTCGCGCGCGGATCACGCTGCCCGGCTGTACCGGATGCGGGGTGACGACCAGCGCGTCGAGCGGGTCGCCATCATCGGCCAGGGTGTTGGGAATGAAGCCGTAGTTGGCCGGATAGAACATCGGCGTGGCCATGAAGCGGTCGACGACCAGGGCATCCATTTCCTTGTCGATCTCGTACTTGATAGGGGCGTGGTTGGCCGGGATCTCGATCGCCACATAGACGTCGTTGGGCAGATCCTTGCCTGCGGGAATCTTGTTGAAGCTCATCGTCGAATCCTTGCGTTTGCGGGCTTGAAGGCTAATGGCTAAATGGGGCGGATTATACGAACTGCCCCGGGGGATTACCAATCCCTCGAAGGGACGAGGCGAAGGTGATTCGCTCACAGTGTATGATGGGCGCGCCGCGGCCACCTGCAAGGAGAACGACACTTGGCGGAACAAGCTTTGTCCCTGAGTTACGGCCAGGCCTTCGTCGCCCCGGAGCGGCGGCGCCATCGCAGCTCGATGTCGGTCCTGGCCCCCGAGGGCGAGATATTGCAGAACAAGGGCGTCAGTGCGTTGATCAGCGATTCGATCTGGCGCAACGCCATCGCCAAGCAGGCCGGCGATCTCAGCGTGCGCGGCTTTCTCTCCGACTACTATTCCACGCCGGCGCACTGGGACGTCAAAACCTCCGCGACGCGCGTGCTGCGGGCGCTTAACAGCTGGAGTCATAGTCAGAGCAGCTACATCGAGGGCGGCAGCTACGTCAGCTCGATGTCGCTGATGATCCTGCGTGGCTGCGACGCGCACCTGTTCCACATGGGCGATACGCTGGTGTTTCGGCTGCGCGGCGCCGAGTTCGAGCAGTTGACCCGCGATCATGTCACCGATCTGGGCGGCTACCGCTATCCGTCGCGGGCCCTGGGACTCGACGGCAATCTCGACATCGATTACACGCAGCTGCCGCTCAAGCAGGGCGATCTGTTTCTGTTCACCACCCGGGCGGTGCGCGGCACCTTGATGCCGTCGGATTTCGTGCAGCTGATTCGCGCCGATGTCAGCAACCTCGATGCCGCCTGCGAGCGCCTGGCTGAAGCCGCCCAGGCGCGGGCCGGCGAGCGTGGCTATGGCGCCGAGCAGTTCTGTTTTCAGCTGGTGCGGATCGACCGCCTGCCCGAGGCCGAACCGGACTCAGCCGAGGCGCATGACAGCAACCTGCCGGTACCCGCGGAACTCACCGTCGGCGAGCGCCTCGACGGGCTTGAAGTGCTGGAGGTGTTGTCGCGCAACGCCCACTCGCGGGTCTATCGGGTACGCGACGAGCGTAGCCGCGCCGTGATGGTGCTGCGTGCGCCGAGCCCCGAGCTTTCAAGCCGCAATGCCTATCTCGAGCATTTCCTGCTGCAGCAGTGGGTGGCCGAGCGGGTCAACTCGCCGTTCATTGCCAAGCTGATCGAGTTGCCGCGGCCGCGTCGTCATCTCTATTACCTAATGGCGGACGTGCGCGGCGAATCGCTCAGCGACTGGGTGCAGCACCACCCCCAGGCCAGCATGGGCCAACGGCTGGACATTGCCCGCCAGCTGGCCAAGGCGGTACAGGCGCTGCATCGTCGCGACGTGCTGCACCAGCAGGTCCATCCCGACACCATCCTCATCGATCCGCACGGCCAGGTGGTGCTGAGGGATTTCAGCGCCTGCTTCCGGCGTGATGGGGAGAGCGAAGAGGCGCGCGAGCTGGCGCGCGAAGTGGGGCTCAGCGTTCACAGTGCGCCGGAATATGCGCTGGGTGACGAGGTCGGCCGGCGCAGCGACCAGTATGCGTTGGCGTCGACTCTCTACTGGCTGTTGACCGGTGATGTGCCCTACGACCAGCCGCCCGATGCGTTGCGCAGCCACACCGGGCTCGAGCAGATGCGCTATCGCAGCGCGCGGACCCGCAATCCGGCGGTGCCGGCGGAGCTCGACGATGCCCTGTGTCGCGCCCTGGATCCGCAGCGTGCGCTGCGCTTCCGGCGGCTATCCGAATTTCTGCTGGCGCTGCGCGATCCACGCAAGCGCAGCGAAGGCGAGCGTGCGGCGAGCAAAGCGCCGACCAGCCTGTGGCAAGGCATCGCCGGTCTGCTGATGCTGTTGCTGGTGCTTTCCTGGCTGTTGAAATAGATTCGCTACGAGCTAGGAGCAAATAGACCCGCAAACGCAAGCGCCCCGGTTGAACCGGGGCGCTTGCGTGGAGCATCTGAAGCTTAGAGCGTGAATTCAGGCAGCTTGCGCTCGACCTTGGCGAGCTTCAACGAAGCGACCATGGGCAGGCCGTTTTCGAACGGCGGAAAATCCTCGCCCTGAATCAACGGCGAGAGGTAGCGCCGGCAGGGTTCGGTGATGCCGAAGCCGTCTTCGCGGATGAAATCCCGCGGCATGAATTTCTCCTTGTTGGCGACCTCGGCCAGCGGCGCGGCCTCGATACGCCACTCGTAGGGCGAGTCGCTGACCCGCTTGATCGCCGGCATCATCGCGTTCTTGCCGTCGAGAGCGAGTTCCACGGCCTTCTGACCCACCGCATAGGCCTGCTCGACATCGGTCTTCGAGGCCAGGTGGCGCGCGGCGCGCTGCAGGTAGTCGGCGACCGCCCAGTGATACTTGTAGCCCAGATCCTGCTTGACCATGCCGGCCAGTGTCGGCGCCACGCCACCCAGCTGGCGGTGGCCGAAGGCGTCGGTGTTGCCGGCGTCGGCCAGGAAGGTGCCATCAGCGTAGCGCGCGCCCTCGGAAACCACGATCACGCAGTAGCCGTAATCCTTCACCGACTGCTCGACGCGGGCCATCACCTTGCTGCGCTCGAAGGGGATCTCGGGGAAGATCACCAGGTGCGGCGGTTCGCCCTCACCGTTGCCGGCCAGCGCACCGGCGGCGGCGATCCAGCCGGCATGGCGGCCCATTACCTCGAGCACGAAGACCTTGGTCGAGGTGGCGCACATCGAGGCGATGTCGAGCGCCGCCTCGCGGGTCGAGGTGGCGATGTATTTGGCGACGCTGCCGAAGCCCGGCGAGTTGTCGGTGATCGGCAGGTCGTTGTCGACCGTCTTGGGCACGTGAATGGCGGTCAGCGGGTAGCCCATCTTCTCCGAGAGCTGCGAGACCTTGAGGCAGGTGTCCGCGCTGTCGCCGCCGCCGTTGTAGAAGAAATAGCGAATGTCGTGGGCCTTGAATACCTCGATCAGGCGCTCGTACTGGGCGCGGTGACTCTCGATATCCTTGAGCTTGTAGCGGCACGAACCGAACGCGCCGCCCGGCGTATGGCGCAGTGCGGCGATGGCTTCGTCGCTTTCCTGGGAAACATCGATCAGATCCTCGGTCAGGGCGCCGATGATGCCGCTGTGTCCGGCGTAGACCTTGCCGATCTGATCGCTGTGGCGGCGGCACGTTTCGATCACGCCACAGGCGCTGGCATTGATCACGGCGGTTACCCCGCCTGACTGGGCGTAGAAGGCATTGTGCTGGGCCATGGGCGCTTCCTTTGCTCCTGCTTTTATAGGTAATTACGCGAGGGGGGATGGCTGTGCATCATAGCCGAAAGCGCCCGGCGCTGCACGGTGGCCCAGGCCAGCATGAGCGGCGTCTGGCAGCCGCAATGGCGCCATGCTAGGCTCACGCGCCGGTAAGCGGTTCGCTGACGCGAGCCATATTTCAGGGCTGGAGACCCCGTCATGCACGTGCACATCCTCGGAATCTGCGGCACCTTCATGGGCAGCCTGGCGCTGCTTGCGCGCGAGCTGGGCTATACCGTCAGCGGCTCCGATGCCAACGTCTACCCACCGATGAGTACCCAGCTCGAGGCCGCCGGCATCGCGCTGATGGATGGCTACGCCGCGGCCAATCTTGAGCCGCGCCCCGATCAGGTGATCGTCGGCAATGCGCTGTCGCGCGGCAACCCCGAGATCGAGGCGCTGCTCAACGCGCGACTCAGCTATGTCTCGGGGCCACAGTGGCTGGCCGAGCACGTGTTGCCCGGGCGACGCGTGCTGGCGGTGGCCGGCACCCACGGCAAGACTACCACTGCCAGCCTGCTGGCCTGGCTACTGGAGAGCGCGGGACTCGCGCCGGGATTTCTGATCGGCGGGGTGCCGCGCAACTTCGGCGTCTCGGCGCGCCTCGGGGCGGCCGGGGCGCCGTTCGTGATCGAGGCCGACGAATACGACACGGCGTTTTTCGACAAGCGCTCCAAGTTCGTCCATTACCGTCCCGACGTCGCGGTGCTCAACAATCTGGAATTCGATCACGCGGACATCTTCGCCGACCTGGCGGCCATCGAGCGCCAGTTCCACCATCTGGTGCGTACCGTTCCCGGCGACGGCCGGTTGCTGGTCGCCGACGGCGAACCGTCGCTCGAGCGGGTCGTCGAGATGGGCTGCTGGACACCCGTGGAGCGCTTCGGCGACGCCGAAGAAAGCGCCTGGCAACTGGTGCTGGAGCGTGACGACGCCAGTCGTTTCCGGGTCATTCACGACGGCGAGGATGCGGTGGTCGACTGGGCATTGACCGGCGTGCACAACGCCCGTAATGCGCTCGCTGCGCTGGCCGCCGCGGCAACCTGTGGCGTCGATCTGGCGCGCGGTTGCGCCGCGCTGGCGCGTTTCCAGTCGCCGCGTCGCCGCCAGGAGGTGCGTGGCGAGATCGCCGGTGTCCAGGTCATCGACGACTTCGCCCATCACCCCACGGCGATCGCCACCACGCTGCAGGGGTTGCGGGCCGCGACCCCGCTGGGGCGGCTGCTGGCGGTGATCGAACCGCGCTCGAATACCATGCGCCTGGGCACGCTGCGCTCGCGCCTGGCCGAGAGTGTCGCCGAGGCCGACCGGGTGTGGTGGTATCAGCCGCCCGCGCTCGACTGGTCGCTGGATGAGTTGCTCGAGACCAGCCCGGTGCCGGCACAGCGGATCGACGATATCGACGCGCTGGTCGCCGCGTTGGTCGACGAGGCACAGCGCGGCGATCGTATCGTGGTGATGTCCAATGGCGGTTTCGGCGGCATTCACGAGAAACTGCTGGCGGCCCTGGAGGCGCGGCATGGCTGATGCGACGTTCAAGCCGCCGGTGACCGTCGCGCTGACCGGGGCCTCCGGCGCGCAATACGGGCTGCGCCTGATCGAATGCCTGGTGGCGGCCGGGCACGAGGTGTGGGTGATGATTTCCAAGGCGGCGCATATGGTGATCGCCACCGAAACCGACGAGCGCTTGCCGGCCCAGCCAGCAAGGCTCGCCGAGGCGCTGACCGCCCGCAGCGGTGCCGCTGACGGGCAGATTCGCTGTTTCGCCCGCGAGGATTGGATGGCGCCGGTGGCCTCCGGCTCGGGGGCGTCGACGGCGATGGTGATCTGCCCGTGTTCGACGGGCACGCTGTCGGCAGTCGCCACCGGCGCCAGCAACAACCTGATCGAGCGTGCCGCCGATGTCGCGCTCAAGGAGCGCCGCCAGTTGATCCTGGTGCCGCGCGAGGCGCCATTGTCGGCGATCCATCTTGAGCACATGCTGGCGCTGACCCGGCTGGGCGCGGTGGTTCTGCCGGCGGCGCCGGGCTTCTACCATCGTCCGACCAGCGTCGAGGCGTTGATCGACTTCATCGTCGCGCGAATTCTCAACCAGTTGGGCATCGAACATCGCCTGATGCCGCGCTGGGGGGAGGCGCAATGATCGTCAACCTGTCGCTGTTATCGGTTTTCATCCCCACTTTCTTCATGGTCTCGCTGACCCCGGGGATGTGCATGACGCTATCGATGGTGCTGGGGATGACCGTCGGCGTGCGCCGCGCGCTGTGGATGATGGCCGGCGAGCTGGTCGGGGTCGGCCTGGTGGCCGTGGCGGCGGGGGCCGGCGTGGCGACACTGATGCTGCGCCAGCCGCTGGTGTTCGCCGCCTTCAAGTGGCTGGGCGGCGCCTACCTGGTGTATCTGGGCGTGATGATGTGGCGCTCGCGCGGGCGCATGGCGATACCCAGCGAGCCAACCGCGGCGCGCGACGTGTCGCGCTGGCAGCTGCTTTCCCAGGGCTTCGTCACCGCGGTCGCCAATCCCAAGGGCTGGGCATTCTTCATTGCCCTGCTGCCGCCGTTTCTCGATACCGACCTGCCGTTGACTCCTCAGCTGACGGCGCTGGTCGGGATGATCCTGACCCTGGAGCTGTGCTGTTTGCTGCTCTACGCGACCGGCGGGCGTACCGCCAGCCATCTGTTGGCCAAGGGCGGCAGCGTCCGGCTGCTCAATCGCATTGCCGGCACGCTGATGGTCGGCGTGGGGCTCTGGCTGGCGCTGGGCTAAGAGCTGCTTTACCGCTCGCTGGCTTCGCCTGCGGCGCCCGACATGGCGGGGAGTTTGGAAAGGCCGTTCAAGCCTAATGGCCGGGGCGTTCTCTCAGCCATGCGGCAGCCACAGGATGCGCCCGACCAGCAGCGCGAACGAAGCCAGCGTTAGCGCCAGCCACGGTGCCGGCGGCGGGGCGTGGCGCGCAAAACGGTGATAGCTGAGTCGCACCAGCGCGCAGGTCACCAGGCCGAGCAGGGCGCCGCCGACCAGATCGCTGAGCCAGTGTACGCCGATCACCAGCCGTGACAGCGCCATGGGAATGCAGATCAGGATCGCCATCCAGTAAGCCAGCGCCCGTTGGCGCATGGGTAACGTGTCGGCGACGAACGCCGCGGTCAGCCCATACAGCACCACCGCGGTCGAGGTATGTGCGCTGGGATAGGAAAACGAGCCGCTCAGGTAATCGGGAATGTCGGGCCTTACACGCCCGGCCAGCTGTTTGAACAGCGTGTTGGCCAGCGCTATGCCACCCAGCGCGCCGGTCAGATGCAGTAGCACGGTGTAGGCCCGGTGGCGCGCCAGCCACAGCATCCAGGGGGCTATCAGCGCGAGTACGCCGAAGGTATCGCCGGTCTTGGCCATCCAGTTGGCGACCTGGAGCAGGGGAGCAGTCGGCAAGTTCAGCAGCAAGCGTCTGGAGTTGCTGATCCATGGTCAGCGGGCCGTCCTGGTCCAGGACCCACAGTGTCCAGCCCGAGAGCGCCGCCAGGCTGAGCAGCAACAGCGCCAGCGAGGCCAGTGGCAGCTCCGCCTCGGGACGCGTCGTGCGTAGTGCCAGCCACAGGCGGCGCAGTCGTGGATGGCGACGCGCCAGCCCGGCAAGTAGCCGGTAGCTGCGGCCCTGGCGGGTAAGCTGGCTGCGCAGCAATGAGAAGAAGATCGTCAGTGCGACGACCAGCAATGCCAGCAGCACCAGCCAGCGTTGGCTGCCGCTGGGCAGGTCGAACAGCTGCTGCCAGGTGCGACCCAGCAGGTAGCCCGGCAGCACATAGACCGGCGCCCAGAGCAGCGCCGAGCCGACGTTGGTCCACAGGAACGTGGCCGGTCGCATGTGCAGCATTCCCGCGACTAGCGGAATGATCGGGCGTACCGGACCGACGAAGCGGCCGATCAGTACCGACAGCACGCCGTAGCGTTTGAAGAAGCGCGCGCCACGGGCCAACCACTCGGGATGGTTGTGGAATGGCCAGAGGCTGGGGATGCGCTGACGCTGATAGTAGCCGAGCAGGAAGCTCAGACCATCGCCAATCACCGCGCCGATGAAGGCGGCGATAAGCAGGCCGAGGATCGCCAGATCATGATGCCCGGCGAGCGAGGCAGCGGCGGTGACCAGGATCACACCAGGCACCAGCAGACCGACGACGGCCAGTGATTCAATCAGCGAAATGGCGGCGATGATCAAGAAAAGCCAGCTGGGTGAGGGCGTGAAGGCGGTCATCCAGTCGGTCATGCTCAAGGGGCGGGCTCCATCAGTTTGAGGCCGATGCTCAGCAGGCGCTGTTCGAAATGCTGGCGGCTTTCTCCGGCATGCAGGCGACACACGCGGATCCGCGATTGCAGGGTGCCGGTTTCGGCGATCACCTCGCGGTCCAGCGCATGCAGCAGGCGCTCGCGCACGATCAGCGCGCCGGCCTCGCCGGTATCCGGCAGCAGCAGCCAGAAGAGCGAGGCCCGCTCACGGCCCAGCAGGTCATGCTGGCGCGAGTTGACCTGGATCGTCTGGCAGATGCGATCAAGCAGGGTATGCAGCAGCGGGCGGCCGAACTGCTCGTCGGCCATGTCCAGCTGCGGAAGGTGGATGACCAGGGTGGTAAACGGGCGCTTGAGCGCCTTGGCGCGCTCGACCTCGGCAGCCAGTCGGCGTTCGAGCGTCTCGCGCGACAGTGCGATGCAATCACGATCCCGGCGTGCCGAGCGATCGCCCTGCTGGGCCTGACGATGACCCAGCCAGCCGGGTAGTGCGGCCATGCCCACCAGCGCCAGGTAAGCCAGCGTCGCGGGCCCCAGGGCCAGGGCGGGGCTGGCGACAGCGAGCCACACCGGGGCCAGAAACAGGCTCAGCAGCAGCCCGGGAGCGAGCGGCAGCAATAGCAGGGTCAGTACCGGCGGCATGCCCAGCCAGAACAGCGACACCGCGGCTCCTTGATGGGCCAGGTCGGTGGCGATGATCAGATAGCAACTGATCAGCACCAGATAGATCGACAGGCGGCGGAACTCGGGATTGACCCAGCGTACGAACAGCGCCCCGCCGAGCACCAGGGTCAGTGTCGCTGGCAGCAGTATATCGCCATAGTGGCCCATCATGTATTGCCACAGGGCATGGCTGCCCATCAACGCCACGCCGCTGACATAGACCAGGCGGAATAGCCAGTCGGCCAGCCGTGAGCGATCGTCGTAAGCCATTCAGGTCGACTCCTCGAGCACGATCAGCGGCCGCGATTGATGGGGCAGGGCGCGTAACTGCCCGGCCAGGTCGAGTCCCGGTACCAGCGTGACGAAACGAGCTCGGCTGGCACTCGGCAGCATGGCTTTCAAGGCCTCGCGGCGCTGATGCCCCTCCGCGGCATCGCGGCTGATCAACAGTGCGGCGAGAACATGGCGATCGAGCTGATAACAGCTTTCATAGCCCCGGGTATGGTCGATCAAAAGGCGCGCCAGTGACGCTGGGCGGCTCTTTCGGCAGTGCACCAGAACCAGCATGCCATGGGTCTTCTCACGCTGGCAGCGATCGATCTCTTCGGGCAGATCCTGCTCGAGCTGGTCCCGCGACCAGAGCATGGCGTCCGGAATACGGTCCGCATAGCGATGCTGCCTGCGCCAGCTGGCCTGCAGGCGCAAGCTGCGCGCGATCGCCAGCAGTCCCAGGGTGGCCAGTAGCAGCCCGGCGAGCGCCCCTTGCTCGAGGGGGAACGCATCGCGGTGCTCGAGATAGCTGAGCGTCGCGAGGACAGCGTTGAGCGCCAGCAACCACCATGGTTGCGGCAAGGCCAGTATCGCCGCCCAGGCCCATAGCCAGAGCAGGTAGTGCTGCGGATCGAGCTGCAGAACCAGCGTCAGCACCAACGCCAGCAAGGCGGGTAGCCAGGCATTGGCGAGGCGAATACCGCCCGGGCGAACATGGGTGATTATCACCAGCAGCAGTGCGCCGCCAATCAGTACCAGTGCAGCCGACTCGCCTTCGGAGACCAGCGCCAACGCGAGGATCGGCAGGACAGTAAGCCAGACGATCAGGCGATAGGGGCCTTCTTTGAACTTGCGCTCCATGGTGGCTTACTATTGTTCTCCTTTTCGATTAGCGGACACTGTACGATACCCGCCCCCCCGGCGACGACTCGTATATGATTTTTTCGCCAACAATGCGCTTCCGCAACGGTCCCGATCGTGTGCGGCGATCCGACGGAGACTTTCCGGGCATGTCACAACAGTCTCGCGGCGACCGATGTCGCACCCTACATGCAGCAGCTGGGTCGCGAGGCGCGCCGCACCAGCGGCGAGTTGCGCCGCGCCACCAGCGCTGCCAAGAATGCCGCGCTCGCGGCCATGGCGCAGCATATCGCGGCTTCCCGCGAGACGCTGCTGAGAGGCCAATGCGCATGATCTGAAACGCGCGCGGCAGTCCGGGCTGGACGCGGCGCTGCTCGATCGGCTGGCGCTCAGCGAGGCGCGGATCGAGGCGATGATCGAAGGCCTGCATCAGGTCGCCGCGCTGCCCGACCCGGTCGGCGCGATCGACGATCTGCGCTACTCGGCCGAGCGGCATTCAGGTCGGCCAGATGCGCGTGCCGCTGGGGGTGATCGGGATCATCTACGAGTCGCGTCCCAACGTCACGCTCGAGGCCGCCAGCCTGTGCCTGAAGTCGGGTAATGCCTGCATTCTGCGCGGCGGCTCCGAGGCCCGCGAGAGCAACGCGGCGATCGCCGACTGTATCGTCAGCCGGGCTCGCCGATGCCGGGCTGCCGGAAAGCGCCGTGCAGGTGGTGGCGACCACCGATCGTGCCGCGGTGGGCGAATTGATCACCATGCCCGAGTATGTCGACGTGATCATCCCGCGCGGCGGCAAGTCGCTGATCGAGCGCGTGGCGCGCGATGCCCAGGTGCCGGTGATCAAGCATCTCGACGGGGTCTGCCATGTGTATATCGATGCCAGTGCCGATCGCGGCAAGGCGCTGGCGATCGCCGTCAATGCCAAGACGCATCGTTATGGCACCTGCAACACCATGGAAACGCTGTTGATCGATGCGCCGGTGGCCGGCGAGCTGCTGCCCGAGCTGGCCGCGGCGTATGCCGAGCACCAGGTCGAGCTGCGCGGCTGCGAGCGGACCCGCGCGCTGCTGCCCGGGATCGAGGCCGCCGACGGAAGCGGACTGGTCGGCGGAATACCTGGCGCCGGTGCTGGCGATCCGGGTGGTCGATGGCATCGACGCCGCCATCGCACATATCGAGCGCTACGGTTCGCACCACACCGACGCCATCGTCAGCGAATCCTATACGCTGTGCCGGCGCTTCCTTGCCGAGGTCGACTCCAGCTCGGTGATGGTCAACGCCTCGACGCGCTTCGCCGACGGTTTCGAATATGGCCTGGGCGCCGAGATCGGCATCTCCACCAACAAGCTGCATGCCCGGGGCCCGGTGGGCCTCGAGGGCCTCACCACCCGCAAGTACATCGTGCTGGGCGATGGGCAGATTCGTGAGTGAGCGCGGCCCGGACGATAGCGCACCGCGAGTCGCCATGTTCGGCGGAACTTTCGATCCGGTGCATCTGGGCCATCTGCGTAGCGCTGTCGAACTGCACGAGTATCTGGGGCTGGACCGGGTGCACATGATGCCTGCCCATGTGCCGCCACACCGTGAGGCGCCGGGAGTCTCGGCCGAGCAGCGTCTGGCGATGCTCGAGGTCGGCATCGGCGACACCCCGGGGCTGATCGCCGACGCTCGGGAACTGGGCCGCGACGGTCCTTCCTATACTGGCGAGACCCTGGCCTCGCTGCGTCGCGACTACGGTGAGCAGGCGCGTCTGGTGATGAGCGTGGGGATGGATGCCTTTCTCAAGTTGCATGAATGGCGCGAGCCGCAGCGCTTGTTCGAGCTGGCGCATGTGGTGGTGATCGATCGTCCCGGCCATCGGGGCGCGTATCCCGAGGTCCTGGCGCGGCTCGTCGCGGGGCGCGAAGCGGCGGATGCCGAGACGCTGTTTCGTCACCCGGCAGGCGGCGTGCTGCATCTGCAACTGCCCAGCCGCATGGCGATTTCCGCCACCGGATTGCGGGCCCGCCTGGCCGAGGGCCGCAGCGTGCGTTATCTGTTGCCTGAAGCGGTGGAAGGTTATATTCGCATACGCAACCTTTACCGGTAGTTATTATTTACTGACCGATAGTCCTTTCATTTACTGGTAGTTATTTGATTACCGATAGTTGTTTACCGCAACTGGGAACCGTCGGGGTAGAATGACGGTCTGACGGAACTGTTTCTTAAGAGGAGCTATGCAGATCGACGCACTCAAGACATTGGCAGTGGATGCCCTCGAGGAACTCAAGGGCCAGGATATTGCCGAACTCGACGTCGCGGCGCTGACCAGCGTCACCGATGTCATGCTGGTCGCCAGCGGTACTTCGTCACGTCATGTGGCGGCGCTGGCCAACAACGTGGTCGAGCGGGCCAAGGATGCCGGAGTACGGCCGCTTGGCGTCGAAGGGCAGAACGGCGCCGAGTGGGTGCTGATCGACCTGGGCGACGTGGTGGTCCACGTCATGCAGCCCGAGACGCGGCGGCTGTATGATCTCGAGCGGCTGTGGGCCGACCTGCCCGCCGACAGCGAGGAGGAGGTGCGCGGGGGCCGGGCGTGAAGGTGAAGCTGCTGGCCGTCGGCACCAAGATGCCCGACTGGGTCGAACGGGGCGTTGCGGAGTATCGCAAGCGAATGCCCCGGGACTTCGCCCTCGAGGTGATCGAGATCGCCCCCGGTGCGCGCGGCAAGAACGCCGATGTGGCGCGTGCCGTGGCGCTCGAGGGGCAACGCATGCGCGAGCGTCTGAACGGCGAATTGTGCGTGGCGCTGGAAGTGACCGGCAAGGCCTGGTCGACCGAGCGGCTCGCCGTCGAGGCCGATCGCTGGCGCCATTCCGGACGCGATGTGGCGCTTTTGGTGGGTGGCCCCGAGGGGCTCGAGCCGGCGCTTTCGGCCGCCGCCGAACAGCGCTGGTCGCTGTCGCCACTGACCTTGCCGCACCCGATGGTGCGGCTGATCATCGCCGAGCAGCTTTATCGCGCCTGGACGCTGCTGGTCGGCCACCCCTATCACCGTTGACACCCGCCGTCTATCGCCGCTGACTGAAGGACGCAATGCAGTATCTACGCCACGAGCCCGCATCGCCGGCTCGACCCGTCACTCTCGCCTTGTTGCCTTCGCATGCGTAAACCCCGTTCCGCGCTGAAGAATCCCGAACAGGAAGTGCGCATCTTTCGCAACCGCTCGTTGCTGGCGGTGGCGCTGGTGATCCTGCTGTCGGGCTGCCTGGTCGCGCGCCTGGTCTATCTGCAGATCGTCCAGCACGAAGTCTATACCACGCGTTCGGAAAGCAATCGCGTACGCGTCGAGCCGTTGCCGCCAACCCGCGGCTTGATCTATGACCGCAACGGCCGTCTGCTGGCCGAAAACCGGCCGACCTATAACCTGACCATCGTCCCCGAGCGGGTCGACGACCTGGGCGCGACGCTCGACCTGCTGGTCGACATTCTCGACCTGCCCGAGGGGGAAGAGGCGGTCTTTCGCAAGCGCGCCTATCAGCGTCAGCGCCCGTATCAGCCGGCGCTATTGATGAGTGAGCTAGATGAGCGGCAGATCGCGCGTCTGGCGGTCAATCGCTACCGCTTGCCCGGGGTCGAGATCGAGGGTCAGTTGCTGCGCTATTATCCCGATCCGGTGCTGATGTCGCATGTGCTGGGTTACGTCGGGCGAATCAACGTCGAAGAACTTGCCGAGCTGGACAGCGGCGATTACGCCGGTACGCATTTCATCGGCAAGACCGGGGTCGAAAAACAGTACGAGGCGCAACTGCACGGCGACGCCGGGTTGCGCCAGGTCGAGACCAACGCCCGAGGGCGGGTGCTCAGGGAACTCGGCCGCAGCGACCCGGAGACCCGGCCAGGACATCACCCTGACCATCGACGAACGCCTGCAGCAACTGGCCTACGACCTGCTCGATGGCCGCCGTGGCTCGATTGTCGCCATCGATCCACCGACCGGCGAGATTCTCGCCATGGCCTCGTCGCCGGGCTTCAATTCCAACCTGTTCGTGACCGGCATCAGCTACGACAATTACCGCGCGCTGCGTGAGGATATCGACCTGCCGCTTTATAATCGGGCGATTCGCGGCCAGTATCCGCCAGCCTCGACGGTCAAGCCTTACATGGCGCTGGCGGGGCTGGCCAACGAGGAGATCACCCCCCAGAAGACCATCTACGATCCCGGCTACTACAAGTTGCCCGGATTCGATCGGCGCTATCACAACTGGCGGCGCTGGGGGCATGGGCGGGTCGACATGCAGCGCGCCATCGAAGTCTCCAACGACACCTATTTTTACAACCTGGCTCATCTGTTGGGCATCGACGAGCTATCCAGCTTCATGCATCGCTTCGGCTTCGGCGAGGAGACCAGTTACGACGTGTACGGTGCCTCCCAGGGGTTGATGCCGTCGCGGGAATGGAAGCGCGAGCGCCGCAATCAGGTGTGGTTTCCCGGCGAGACGCTCTCGGTGGGCATCGGCCAGGGCTACTGGCTGGCCACGCCGCTGCAGATGGCGACCGCCATGTCGGTACTCGCCAACCGCGGTAAGTGGGTCACACCGCACGTGGCGCGCAAGATCGGCGACGAGATCGTCGATCCGCCGCCTGCCAAGGAAGATATCGAACTGCCCGACGACTGGTGGGATCTCGTTCACGGGGCGCTCGAAGACGTCATGAGCGGCAACGAGGGGACCGCGCGGGGCGCCGGGCGGGGGCTCGAGTATCGCATGGCCGGCAAGTCGGGGACCGCCCAGGTGTTCACCCTCGGCAACGATGAGCGCTACAACGCCGATGAACTCGAGGAGCGCCTTCACGATCATGCCCTGTTTACCGCCTTCGCACCGGTCGAAGAGCCGCGGATCGCCGTCGCGGTGGTCATCGAGAACGCCGGTGGCGGCAGCTCGCATGCAGCGCCACTGGCCCGTCAACTGATCGATGCCTGGTTGCTGCCCGACAACGCGGCGCTCGACCAAGGCCGAAGACGAGATCGTACAGCGAGAAGACCATGAACCGACGCGATAGCGCCATGCTTCACTATCCGCGGCGTGCCAGCGTTCGCCACCGTCGCACGCTGTGGTCGCGTATCCATATCGATCCCTGGTTGAGTGGGCTATTGCTGCTGTTGCTGGGGGCCGGGCTGGTGGTGCTCTACAGCGCCAGCGGCCAGCGCATGGCGGTGGTCATCGCTCAGGCCAGCCGCTTTGGGGTCGCGCTGGTGACGATGATGCTGCTTGCCCAGTTGTCGCCCAAGACGCTCTGCCGCTGGTCGCCGGTCTTGTACGGCGGCGGGCTGGCGATGCTGGTGGCCGTCGAGGTGATGGGCGACATCGGCATGGGCGCGCAGCGCTGGCTGGTAATTCCCGGGGTGATTCGCTTTCAGCCCTCGGAATTGATGAAGCTGGCGATGCCGATGATGGTCGCCGCCTATCTGCAGCGCCAGGTGCTGCCGCCAAGCGTGCGCGATATTCGGTCTGTGCGGCTGATCATGGCTGTACCGGTGCTGTTGATCGCCCGCCAGCCCGATCTCGGGCACCTCGTTGCTGGTGGCCAGCGCCGGGCTGTTCGTGGTGCTGCTGGCCGGGCTGTCCTGGCGATTGATCGGCTGTCTGGTGGTGCTGGCGGGGGCGGCGCTGCCGCTATTGTGGATCAACATGCACGATTATCAGCGCCAGCGGGTGCTGACCTTTCTGAATCCCGAGAGCGATCCGCTGGGCTCGGGCTGGAACATCATTCAGTCGACCACGGCGATCGGCAGCGGCGGGCTTACCGGCAAGGGCTGGACGCTGGGTACCCAGTCGCAACTGGAATTCCTGCCCGAGCGGCATACCGACTTCATCGTTGCGGTGCTCGGCGAGGAGTTCGGGCTGATCGGTATGCTGCTGGTCCTGACGCTCTACCTGCTGATCGTCGGGCGTGGCCTGTTGATGGCCAATAACGCTCATGACACCTATAGTCGGCTGGTTGCCGGCAGCATCATCCTGACCTTCTTCATCTATGTGTTCGTCAATATCGGCATGGTCAGCGGCATGCTGCCGATCGTCGGTGTGCCGTTGCCGCTGGTCAGTTTCGGCGGGACCTCCAGCGTGACGTTGCTGGCCGGTTTCGGTATTCTCATGTCGATTCACAGCCACCGACGGCTATTGCCCCGTTGAGTGCCCATGGCATCGGTGCCGTACGCGATTGCCGGGCCGGAAATTGCCCTCTGCAACCAGGAGTAACGGGACGATGAGCATCGCCCCTCGTCAGCACTACCAACGCCGGTCCTTCAGGGCGACGATCGCCGCGCTCGGCGCCTGCCTGTGGAGTCTTGGCCTGCCGGCAGCGGCTGGCGATGATTTCGCACCGGACAGCCACCCCCGCGTGCAAGCGCTGGTCGACGAACTGGCCGCGCAGGGGCTGCCCCGCGACTGGCTTACCGCCACGCTGTCGCGCGCCGAGTTCCGCCAGAATGTCCTCGATGCCATGGCCGGTGCGGCCGAGCGGCATCTGCGCTGGGACGAGTACCGCGACATCTTCATCAAGCCCGAGCGTATCCAGGGCGGCGTCGATTTCATCGCCGAACACCGCGATGCCTTCGCACGCGCCCAGGCGGAATACGGCGTGCCCGCCGAGATCATCGCCGCGATCATCGGCGTGGAGACCTTCTACGGTCGCCACACCGGCTCGCACCGGGTGCTCGACTCGCTGGCCACGCTGGCCTTTCATCATCCCTCGCGTGGCGATTTCTTCCGCGGCGAACTGGCGGCCTTTCTCGAGATCAGCAACGAGCAGGACGTCGATCCCGCCAGCCTGCAGGGCTCCTACGCCGGTGCGATGGGCTATCCGCAATTCATCCCCACCAGCTATCAGGCCTACGCCGTCGACTTCGATGACGATGGCAAGCGCGACCTGTGGCACGACCCGGTCGATGCCATCGGCAGCGTCGGCAACTACTTTGCGCGTCACGGCTGGCAGCCCGGTGGCCCCCTCTACGCCGAGGCGAGCGGGCCAGCGCAACCGCCCGCGGATATCGAGTTCAACCAGGCCCGTCGCCCCTATGTCGGTATCGCCGAGCTGGCTGCACAGGGCGTCGAGCCTCAGGGCATTGAACAACAGGGCACGACACTCGATAGCGACGAAGGGAAGGTCATTCCGCTGGCCTTGGAGTTCGGCGAGGACGATACCCGCTATCGGCTGGGCTACGAGAACTTCTACGTGATCACGCGCTACAACCACAGTCATCTCTACGCGATGGCGGTGACTACGCTGGCCGAACGGATCCGCGCGGCGCGTGAGGATGGGGCATGAAGTGGGGTTGGTTACTGTTGCTCGTCAGTTGCGTGGTGCTGGCGGGCTGCGCCGGGGACGGCGGCTCGCGCCCGGATGCAAACTCGGGACGCTATGCCCTGTCGCACGACGCCTACCCCGATGAACCGCCCGATGTATCCCGGGTCCCCGATGCGGTGCCCCGGGTCGAGCCGCGTGCGGCAAGCGGCAACCGCTCGACCTATCAGGTCTGGGGCACTACCTATCACGTCATGGATGATCCGCGCGGTTACGAGGCGGAGGGCAAGGCCTCCTGGTACGGCAAGAAGTTCCAGGGCTATGACACCGCCAGTGGCGAAACCTATGACATGTACAAGATGTCGGCGGCGCATCGCTCGCTGCCGTTACCGACCTATGCGCGGGTCACCAATCTCGACAATGGCCGCACGGTGATCGTCAAGGTCAACGATCGCGGCCCGTTTCACGGCAACCGCTTGATCGATCTATCCTATGCGGCGGCGGCACGGCTGGATATCCTGCGCAACGGAACCGGGCATGTGCGGGTCGAGGCGATCGATCCCGTTGCCTGGCAAGCCGAGCATCGTCAAAACCGTGCCGGCAAGGCCGTGGCGAGTAGCGAGGCGCCGGCGAAAAGCACGTCCTTGGGAAGCACGTCCTTGGAGAGTGTCTCGTCCGCTGCATCTCAGCCGGCGGAAAACGCCGCGCGCGGGACTGGTGCCGTCGCCAAGGCGACACCAGCCAAGGCGTCGGTTGCGTCCGACGTCGGTCAGGCGCACGACGCTGCACCGCAGACCTATCTGCAGGTCGCGGCGCTGGGCTCGGCGAATAACGCCGAACGGCTCAAGGCGCGCTTGCAGCAACAGTTGGCGCGGCCGGTGCGCATCGCCAGTGACGATCGCCTGTATCGGGTTCAGGTCGGCCCGGTCGCTGGCCGCCCGGCTCTCGAGGCATTGCGCAGCGAGTTGCGCGAAGCCGGTTATACGCAAGCCTTTTCGGTGAGCGTCAGCCAGTGAAGTCTCTTACCATCCATATCCATCGATTCAAGCCACGAGAAATTGTCATGAGATTGCCTGTTTTACCGTCACCGTCCTGGCATTGGCTGACCACCGCCGTCACCGTGTTCTGCTTCGCGGTTCAGCCCGTCCAGGCTCAGGAGTCGGCTCCTCAACCCGACTCGACGCTGCAGCAGACGCTGCCTGAGCCGATGATACCTTCGCCGCCGGATCTCAACGCCTCATCATGGGTCCTGGTCGATGCCAACAGCGGCGAGGTGTTGGTCGAGCACGAGGCCGACAAGCGGCTGCCGCCGGCCAGCCTGACCAAGATGATGACCGCCTATATCGTCGAGAAGGAGATCGACGACGGCAATATCTCCGATGACGACATGGTGTCGATCAGCGAAAATGCCTGGCGCACCGGTGGCTCGCGGATGTTCATTCGCGAGGGCACTCAGGTCAGTGTCGACGACCTGTTGCACGGCGTGGTCATCCAGTCGGGCAACGATGCCAGCGTCGCGCTGGCCGAGCACGTCGCCGGCTCCGAATCGGCCTTCGCCGACTTGATGAACCAGCAGGCGCAACGTATCGGCTTGCAGAATAGCCACTTCGTCAATGCCACCGGTTTGCCGAGTCCTGACCATTATTCTTCGGCACGGGACCTGGCGAAAATCGCCAAGCACATCATCAAGGACTACCCGGACGCACTACGAGATCTACTCGAAGAAGTACTTTACCTACAACGGTATCCGGCAGCCCAACCGCAACCGTCTGCTGTGGCGCGACGCCTCGGTCGATGGCCTCAAGACCGGTCATACCGAAGAAGCGGGGTTCTGCCTGGTGGCCTCGGCCAAGCAGAACGACATGCGGCTGATCGCGGTGGTGATGGGCACCAACTCCGATGCGGCGCGCGCCCAGGAGACCCAGAAACTGCTGAGTTATGGCTTTCGCTTCTTCGACACCTTCCGTCTCTATCAGCGTGGCGCGGTACTCAATCAGTCGCGGATCTGGGGCGGTGCCCAGGATCAGTTGAAGGTCGGCGTTTCCGAGGATATCTATCTGACCGTGCCCAAGGGCCGTCGCGATGACATGACCGCGCAGCTCAACCTGCCCGAGACGCTCGAGGCGCCGGTCCAGGCCGGTCAGCAGCTCGGCACCCTGAACGTCAAGCTGGGCGATGAGACGCTGATGGAGCAGCCACTGGTCGCGCTGCAGACGGTCGAGGAGGGCGGCTTCTTCAAGCGCATCTGGGATACCGTCCTGCAGTTCTTCACCGGCCTGTTCGACTGACGCCAGCGGAGCGGCACCCGGCTATCGGCGTGCCGCTCTTGGTCGCATTGAATAGGTTGAGTAGAATACTCGGAAATGTCTTTCGTCGAGTTAACATCATGACCGACAACTCCCTTCGCGACCTGCGCGTCACGAACGCGCAGGCAACGACCCCCGACGCGACGACCCCCGACGCAGCGGCGCCCGACGCCCCCAAGGTCGAGTTTCCCTGCGATTACCCGATCAAGATCGTCGGCGACGCCGCGCCCGACTTTGAAGCCACTGTCATCGAGGTGATCGAGGAGCATGCGCCGGGCATCGATCGCCGCACCGTCAACGCCGTCGACAGCCGCAACGGCAGGTTCCGTTCGGTGCGGGTGACCATCACCGCAACCGGCCAGGATCAGTTGCAGGCGCTGTTCGCCTCGCTCAAGGCGACCGGCCGTGTGCACATGGTGATCTGACGCCGATGACCAGGGGCAGGGAATCGTGATGGATGCAGCGTCGGTAGCGCCAATCAGGGTGTTTCAGCTCGGCCGCCAGCCCTATCTGCCGGTATGGCAGGCGATGCGCGAGCTGACCGATACCCGCGATGCCGATACTCAGGATCAGTTCTGGGTCGTCGAGCACGAGCCGGTCTTTACCCAGGGTCAGGCGGGCAAGCCGGAGCATCTGCTGATGCCCGGCGACATTCCGGTGGTACAGACCGATCGCGGTGGCCAGATCACCTATCATGGTCCCGGGCAACTCGTCGTTTACCCGCTACTCGACGTGCGGCGGGCCAAGCTCGGTGTTCGCGAGCTGGTGACCGCGCTGGAGCAGGCGGTGATCGGCGTATTGGCCGACGCGGGGGTCGAGGCCCATGCGCGCCCCGACGCGCCGGGTGTGTATGTCAATGATGCCAAGATCGCTTCGCTGGGGTTGCGGATTCGGCGTGGCGCCAGCTTTCATGGCGTGGCGCTGAATGTAACGGGCGATCTATCGCCCTTCCTGCGCATCAATCCCTGTGGCTATGCCGGAATGCAGATGGTGCGTCTTGCCGATTTCGTACCAGCGCCCGACTTGGCGGTGGTGTCGCAGCGTCTGGTCGCGCAGCTCGCCCGCTTGTTGGATAGGGCTACCGAGGAAGCCATGCCGGGCGAGCTGCCGGCGCACTGCCTGGCGCAGGGGCTGTCGGCCAAGGCCAGCGCCTGAGTCGCTAACTGGCCTGGCCGACAGCGCGTCCTCTGTGCACGCCTAGCCGACATTGATCGCGGGAATGATCGCGGGATCGGGTTCCTGTCCCGGTATGGCGGCGGGCGCGGCGAGCCCCAGGTTGTTCTTCTCGAACACCCGGTCGGCCCGGTAGCTGGAGCGAACCAGCGGGCCGGCAGCCACCTCCATGAAGCCCTTCTCGAGACCCAGCTGACGATAGCGCTCGAACTCCTCCGGCGTGACCCAGCGCTCCACCGCCAGATGATTCTTGGTGGGGCGCAGGTACTGGCCGAGGGTCACGATATCCACGCCGATTGCCCTGCAGGTCATCGAAGGTAGCGAGGATCTCGTCATCGGTTTCGCCCAGTCCCAGCATCAGGCTGGTTTTGGTCAGCACGTCCGGGCGATGGCGCTTGGCATGGGCCAGCACATCCAGGGTCTTGCGATAGCCGGCCCGGGGGTCGCGCACCCGCGAGGTCAGCCTTTCCACGGTCTCGACGTTCTGGGCGAAGACCTCCAGCCCCGAATCCACCACGGCTTCCACGTCCGGCTCCCGGGCATCGAAATCCGGCGTCAGCGCTTCGACCACGACCTCGGGCGTGCGCGTCTTGATGGCGCGGATGCAGGCCGCATAGTGGGCTGCGCCGCCATCGTCGAGATCGTCGCGGTCGACCGAAGTCAGCACGATATAGCGCAGCCCCATCAGCTCGACCGACTTGGCGGTGTTCTCGGGCTCTTCATGATCCAGCCAGCCGCTGGGATTGCCGGTGTCCACGGCGCAGAAACGGCAGGCGCGGGTGCATACCGAGCCCATCAGCATGATGGTGGCGGTGCCATTGCTCCAGCATTCGCCCATGTTGGGGCAGTGAGACTCGGCGCAGACGGTGCTCAGGCGATGTTCGTTGACGTTGCGCTTGACCGCATCGAAACGCTCGCCGCCGGGCATCTGTATGCGCAACCAAGGCGGCTTGCGTCCGCTGGCGGCGCTATTCTCGGCCTGCTGGCGCTGTTCGGCTTGCTTGCGCTGCTTCATGCCGTCCTTGATCACGGACATTCCGCGCTCGTTGCGGTACTTCTCACCGCTGGATACGGATTGCGAAGACTTATCACTCATATCGGACCTGACTCTCTTGTAGGCCGGCTGATCGGCCTGTTCGGCGACGTGGGCTGCACATTCAATGCCCTGCTCGGCGCGTCTATCTATGACTCAATTTACCACACTCACCCCCGTGCCTTCACATCAGCCGCCATGCGTGACGGGGAGTCGGCAGGCAGACCACCGAGTGGCCGGGCATCGGCTCGAGCGGGGCCTTGAAATGCGCGTTGAGTTCGGGCAGCAGCTCGCGCAGAAAGCGCATGAACAGTTCGGTCACCGGGGTCGGATAGCGATCCTTGGGATAAACGGCGCACCATGAGCGCTTGAGCGGGAATCCGGGTAGGGCGGGCGAGGCCAGCAGGCCCGAGGCCAGCTCCAGCTGAACCGCCAGGCGGGGCAGCACGGATACCCCGAGATGCGCCATGACCCCCTGCTTGATCGCCTCGTTGGTGCCCAGCTCGATGGTATGCGGACAGCGAGACCCGCTCGCGGGAGGCGTACTCCTCGAAGGCGGTGCGCGTTCCCGAGCCGGGCTCGCGCATCAGCACGTAGTGCTGCGCAAAGTCCTCGAAGCTCGGCCTGTCGTCGGTGAGCAGCGGATGGCCGGGCCAGACCACGGGGATCATCTCGTTGTCGAGGACCGGCATGAACGCCAGGTTGGCGTCATCCGGCACCATGCCCATCAGCACCAGGTCGTCGCGGCGTTCGGCAAGGCGCTCCAGAGCCTGGCCGCGGTTGCATACGTGCAGGCGAATCTGTACCTCCGGGTAGCGGGCACGAAACCGCGCCAGGATATGCGGCACCACATACTGGGCGGTAGAGACTGCCGTCAGGTTGAGCTCGCCGCGAATGGTGCCGGCCAGTTCGGAGAGCTCCATCTGCAGGCTCGATACCTGGCCGAATATCGACTGGGCCGTGGCCGCCAGGGCATCGGCGGCGGGCAGTACGTGCAGGGTCTTGCCGGCGTACTTGAACAGCGGCTGTTCCAGGGCCTGCTCGAGTTGACGGATCTGCGCGCTGACCGCCGGCTGGGTCAGGCCGAGTTGCTCCGCGGCCCGCGAATAGGACTGCTGGCGGTGCACGGCCTGGAAGACCTGAAGCTGGCGAAAGGTCAGGCGGTTGAGCAGATGAGGGCGCGACATGGCGATTTCCGCAGTAGGTATAAGCCGTCCCTTATAGGTTGGCAAAAAAATATCAATTTTTCTATTGGTAGTCCGCCGGGTAGCGTAAAAAGCACACCCAACACGGTCGCTGCCGCGTGCGAGCAACCCGTTAGTGTTTCGCATGGCCACCGTGGACGCAACCCGGGAGGACCGTCTGTGTTCCGGAAACTGTTGATTGCCAATCGCGGCGAGATAGCGGTACGTATCGTGCGCGCCTGTGCCGAGATGGATATTCGCTCGGTCGCCGTGTATACCGAGCCCGACCGCTTCGCGCTGCACGTCAAGCGCGCCGACGAGGCGCATTTCGTCGGCGACGATCCGCTGGCCGGCTATCTCGACGCGCAGCGTCTCGTCGACCTGGCCCGCGAGACCGGCTGCGACGCCATCCATCCCGGCTACGGCTTTCTCTCGGAAAATGCCGACCTGGCGCGAATCTGCAGCGAGGCCGGAATCGCCTTCGTCGGTCCTTCGGCGGCGGTGATCGCGCGGATGGGCGACAAGACCGCGGCGCGGGCGGCGATGCGCGAGGCCGGCGTGCCGGTCACGCCGGGCTCCGAGGACAATCTGGCCAGCTGTCGACGAGGCCCTGGCACTGGCCGAGTCGATCGGCTACCCGGTGATGCTCAAGGCCACTTCCGGCGGCGGCGGCCGCGGCATTCGCCGCTGTGACGACGCCGCCCAGTTGAGCCAGGCCTGGGAGCGGGTGATCTCCGAGGCTACCAAGGCCTTCGGCAGCGCCGATGTGTTCATGGAAAAGTGCGTGGTCGAGCCGCGACACATCGAGGTGCAGATACTCGCCGACCGCCACGGCAATGTCATTCATCTGTTCGAGCGCGATTGCTCGATTCAGCGCCGCAACCAGAAGCTGATCGAAATTGCCCCCAGCCCGCAGCTGACCCCCGAGCAGCGCGCCTATGTCGGCGAGCTGGCGGTGCGCGCCGCCGAGGCGGTGGGCTACGAGAATGCCGGGACCGTCGAGTTTCTGGTCAAGGGCAACGAAATCTACTTCATGGAGATGAACACCCGGGTCCAGGTCGAGCACACCATCAGCGAGGCGATCACCGGGGTCGACATCGTCCGCGAGCAGATCCGCATCGCGGCCGGCCTGAAACTGGCGTTCCGCCAGGAAGACATTCGTCACCACGGCTATGCGATCCAGTTCCGCATCAACGCCGAGGACCCCAAGAACGAATTCCTGCCGTCGTTCGGCCGAATCACCCGCTACTACGCGCCGGGCGGCCCCGGGGTGCGCACCGACACCGCGATCTATACCGGCTATACCATTCCGCCGTACTTCGACTCGATGTGCCTCAAGCTGATCGTCTGGGGGCTGACCTGGGAAGAGACGCTGAATCGCGGCATTCGCGCGCTCAACGACATGCGTCTGCAGGGGGTCAAGACCACTGCGCCCTATTACCAGGAGATCCTGCGCCACCCGGATTTCCGGCGCGGCGAGTTCGATACCGGCTTCGTGCCGGCACACCCGGAGCTGCTCAACTACTCGGTGAAGCGCAACCCCGAAGAGGTCGCATTGGCCATCGCCGCCGCCATCGCCGCCCACAGTGGTTTGTAAAACAGCGGATTATAAGGAGACCTTGGATGAACACCGAACGCGTCAATATCACCGACGTCGTGCTGCGCGATGGTCACCAGTCATTGATCGCCACCCGTCTGCGTACCGAAGACATGCTGCCGATCTGTCCAAAGCTCGATGCGATCGGCTTTCATGTCGCTGGAAGTGTGGGGCGGGGCGACCTTCGATGCCTGCGTGCGTTTCCTCAAGGAGGACCCCTGGGAGCGGCTGCGCCAGCTCAAGGCAGCGTTGCCCGCCACGCCGCTGCAGATGCTGCTGCGCGGCCAGAATCTGCTGGGCTACCGGCATTACGCCGACGACGTGGTCGAGCGCTTCGTCGCCAAGGCCGCCGACAACGGCGTCGATATATTCCGCGTGTTCGACGCGCTCAACGACCTGCGCAACCTGGAAACCGCGATGCGCGCGGTCAAGGCCAGCGGCAAGCACGCCCAGGGCACGCTGTGCTACACGGTCAGCCCGGTGCATACCCTGGCGATGTTCGTCGAGCAGGCACGCCGGCTGGTCGACATGGGCGCGATTCGATCGCCATCAAGGACATGGCGGGGCTGCTGACGCCCTATGCCACCGAACAGCTGGTGACAGCGCTGGTCGAGGCGGTCGAGGTGCCCATCCATCTGCATGGCCATGCCACCTCGGGACTGTCGTCGCTGTGCCATCTCAAGGCGATCGAGGCGGGCTGCCGGCACATCGACACCTGCAATTCGGCGCTTTGCCGGCGGCACCAGCCATCCGTCCACCGAGGCGATGGTCGCCGCCTTCGCCGACACCGACTACGACACCGGCCTGGATCTCGAGGCGCTCCAGGAGATCGGTGACTACTTCCGCGAGGTGCGCAAGAAGTACGCCGCCTTCGAGAGCGAGTTCACCCGCGAGGACGTCTCGGTGCAGATCAACCAGGTGCCGGGCGGGATGATGTCCAACCTGGCCAACCAGCTCAAGGAGCAGGACGCGCTGGCGCGGATTCGCGAGGTGTTTGACGAAATTCCGCGGGTGCGCGCGGATCTCGGCTATCCGCCGCTGGTCACGCCGACCTCGCAGATCGTCGGTACCCAGGCGGTGATGAACGTGCTCACCGGCGAGCGCTACAAGAGCATCACCAACGAGGTCAAGCGCTACCTGCAGGGCGGCTACGGCCAGCCGCCGGCCGAGGTCGACGCCGAGATCCGCCGCCGGGCGATCGGCAACCAGCCGGTTGAAGAGGGGCGCCCGGCCGACCAGCTGGCCCCCGAGATGGCGCGTCTGAGCCGCGAGGTGGGGGAGCTGGCCGAGGGCTGAGGAGGACGTGCTGACCTTCGCCATGTTCCCCGAACTGGGACGCGATTTCCTGCAGGGGCGGCGTGACGGCACCCTCAGCCCCGAGCCGTTGCCCGCGCCCGAGGCCGCGGCGGGGCGTCCGGCGACCGAGGGCGTGCCGACCGAGTTCGTGATCGATGTGCACGGCGAATCCTACGAAGTGCAGATCACCGGGGTGGGACGCAACACCGGCGGCAAGCGCCAGGTCTATCTGACCCTCGACGGCATGCCCGAGGAGGTGGTCTTCGAGGCCAAGGACGATTATGTCGGAACCGCGGCGCCGGGACGTGCCAAGGCCAGCGCGCCGGGCCACGTCACCACCTCGATGCCGGGCAATATCGTCGATGTGCTGGTCGCCGTCGGCGACAGCGTCGAGGCCGGCCAGCCGGTGCTGGTCACCGAGGCGATGAAGATGGAGAGCGAAGTCCATGCTCGGGTGACCGGCACCGTGCAAGCCGTCCACGTGTCGCGTGGCGATCGCGTCACGCCGGGTGAAGTGCTGATCGAGATCGAGTGAGCCATGCACTCCAGGCGGCTTCGGGCGAGTGATTGGCAGGCGTCGTGCAACGCTGCCTGCCGACTCACGACGTATCGTCGTACTTGCAACTGGCGCAGGGCCGGCTAGTAGTTAAAGATGAGCATTCGTCCGCCCACCTTGGAGAAGACAGCATGGATGACAAGCACCGTAGTGACGAGTTGGCCCACATGGTCGATCAATGGTACAGCCAGGCGCGTCGCGTCGATGGGCGCAGCGCGCTGATGGGCGGTGCGCTCGGGCTGCTGCTGAGCAGCCGCCATGGGCGCGGCGTGCTCGGCAAGGCTCTCAAGTATGGCGTCGTGGCCGGGGTCGGAGCACTGGCCTGGCAGGCGCGTAGCGAACGCGAGCGCACGGCCTTGCACTCGGAAGCTCCCGCCAGACCGTTACCCAACGACGGTGAGCCAGTCGGCGCCTTCGCGGCGCAGCGGGAGGACGCCGAGCCGCCGCAGATGCCGTGAAAACCCATACAGCCTTGATTCCGAGACCGCCGGCCGTGTTCGGCGGTCTTGTTGTTGGCTCATTCGCGATGCGGTGTGGCATTGATCTTGTGCAGCGACAGGTCGGCGCCCTCGAATTCCTGTTCCTGGCTGAGGCGGAAGCCGACCAGCACCTTCAGGCCGCCATAGATGACGGCGCCGGCAGTGACCGCCAGCACCATGCAGGCGCCCAGCAGCAGGAACAGGACATCGGCACTCGAGGGGGTAAGTCATGGCGTTGAGTTCGTCGTATCAGGGTTTGGTCGGGGTGGGCGATTGTGTGTCGTGCACCATGTCGTGCATGGAAAGCCCGTGATGCACGTTTTGTGCCATCCTGAGGCCTCTTGTTTTTCAATGCCTTGAAGCATGGCTGGCTGTATCTGATGCACTTTTAGTGTGCATTTTTGGCCTTCGATGCACTATTTATGTGCTATTTCATCCTCGCGGTGTGCCGATTTGGCGCGCCATGCCAGTAGCTGATTTTTAATCCCAGTAGCAGATTTATAATCATTGTTGACTGCATCGACGTCGTGATGGCGTTATGCTGACCTTGCAGTGCAGCAAAGTCACCACGGGAGCTTTCACCATGTTGCCTCTTTATGCCTCCATGGCGCAGGCGGCGTCGGCCTTCTGGGATCCGCTAGGATTCGGCCGCGCCGCCATCGACTATTGGCGTGATACCGCCGAGCGCAGCGTGCTCTATCTGGACGTCATGCGACAGCGGGGAAACCAGTACCTCGAGCATATGGAAAAGACCCGCCCCAGCGTGCTGGGTTTCGAGACCGAGCTGCTGTTCGACGGGCGGGATCTGCCGCGCCCGGTCAATTACGAACTGATGCGCGTGTTGCCGCCCGAGGGCGTCGACATCGACGAGGACATGCGACCGTTTGTCGTCGTCGACCCGCGCGCCGGCCACGGGCCGGGCATCGGCGGTTTCAAGCCCGACAGCGAGATAGGCGTGGCGCTGCGTGCCGGCCATCCCTGTTACTTCATCGGCTTCCTGCCGTTTCCGGTGCCTGGCCAGACGGTGGAGGATGTCGTCGAGGCCGAGGCGCATTTCCTGCGTCAGATCATCGAGCGCCATCCGCAGACCGACGAGAAACCGATGGTGGTCGGCAATTGCCAGGCCGGCTGGCAATTGATGATGGCGGCGGCGCTGGAGCCCGACTGCTTCGGGCCTATTCTGATCGCCGGCGCGCCGCTTTCCTACTGGGCCGGCGAGCGCGGCAATGCACCGATGCGCTACTCCGGCGGAATGCTTGGCGGCAGTTGGCTGACCGCCTTCGCCAGCGACCTGGGCGCGGGTAACTTCGATGGCGCCTGGCTGGTGCAGAACTTCGAGAAGCTCAACCCGGCCAATACGCTGTGGAGCAAGCAGTACAATCTGTTCGCCAATGTCGACAGCGAGGCGCAGCGCTACCTGGAGTTCGAACGCTGGTGGGGCGGGCACGTGGTCCTCGACGGTGCCGAGATCCAGTACATCGTCGACAACCTGTTCATCGGCAACCGGTTGAGCAGCGCCCAGCTGCAGACCCGCGACGGCCGGCGCATCGATCTGCGCAACGTGCGCTCGCCGATCGTGGTGTTCTGCTCGCAGGGCGACGACATCACCCCGCCGCCTCAGGCGCTGGGCTGGATCTCCGATCTCTATGGTAGCGTCGACGACATCCAGGCCAACGGACAGACCATCGTCTACTGCGTTCACGACACCACCGGCCACCTGGGTATTTTCGTCTCGGGCAGTGTCTCGCGCAAGGAGCACACCGAGTTCACGGCGAACATGGATTACATCGATATCCTGCCGCCGGGGCTCTACGAAACCACGGTCAACGAGCGTCCCGCTGGCGAGTCCGCACCGCAGCATGTCGATGGCGATTATCTGCTCGAATTCACGCCGCGCGATATCGACGACGTCAACGCCATCGTTCAGCCGATTCGCGAGGACGAGCGGCGCTTCGCCACCCTGGCCAGGGTCTCGGAGATCAACCTGGGCCTGTACCAGCGTTATATGCAGCCCTGGATGAAGGCGATCATGACCCCCGAGGCGGCGCGCTGGATTCGTCGCATGCACCCCATCCGGTTGGGCTACAAGCTGTTCTCGGATCGCAACCCGGCCAGCGTGCCGCTGCCGGTGATGGCCGATTTCGTCAGGGCCAACCGCGCCCCGGCGGGTTACGACAACCCGTTCCGGGTCGCCGAGGGCATGGTCTCGGATCAGATCGTCAATGCCCTTGACACCTTTCGCGATGTGCGCGACCAGGGCGTCGAAAGGCTGTTTCTGAGGACCTACGGTCAGCCTTGGCTGCAGACGCTGGCCGGGCTCGGTGTCGACCGGAACGAGTTGCCCAATCGTCGGCCGGGGCTCGAGCCCGAACACAGCCGCTTCATCGCCCAGCGCATGGAGGCGTTACGCGAGCGGATCGCCGAGGGTGACAGCCATCACGCGGTGATGCGTGCGCTGATCTTCGTGCTGGGCGGCGCGCCGTCCACCGACGAGCGCAATTTTCAGCGCCTCAAGGAGACCCGCGCTCAGATCGAGCCGGATATCGGCCTGACCGCGTTCAAGGCGCTGGTCCGCGAGCAGTTCTTTATCCTCAAGCTGGATGCGCTGGCGGCGTTGGAGGCTCTGCCGACGTTGCTCGAGGGCCAGAGTGCGGACGCCATCGATGCGCATTTTGCGCATATCGTGCATGTGGTCGAGGCCAGTGCGCCGCTGTCCGAACGCACCCAGGCGCGCCTCGATCGGGTGCGCGCGTTGTTCGAGCGGCCAAGCCGGAGTGGCCGCGTTGCCGGCGAGCGGGGCGCCCGACAACGCACAGACGCTGCGGCGCCGCGCGATGAGGCTGCAGAGCGAGGCGACGAGCGAATGCGCAGCGTGAGCGAGCCCGCCCCGAGTCCTCGGTCGCGTGGAGCGAGGGCGGGACGCCTTAACAAGGGCGCTGAGTGCCGCGTCGAGAGCGGCGGTAGCGCCGTGCGTGACGACGCTTCTGAGCGCGCCTCCGGCGATGGCGCGGCTAGCGAGGTGCCTGAGGCTGGCGGATCGGCCCGGTCGCCAGACAGGCCGAGAGGCGTGATCGAAGGCCGCTCGGCGCGGGGCGGGCAAGACCCTGCAAGCGTAACGACAAGCATCGGAAGCGAGACGGCTGACCGAGCACGCCGGCTTGGCCGGCGTGCTGGAGCGATCGAGAAACGCCCTGACCCGCACTGCGGGTCAGGGCGTTTTTCATGGTTCGGAATCGTCTGACGCGTGTCCGCTTCAGCGAGCAGCCAGCCAGTCTCCGGCGTCGGGGGTAGAGATGTCGTAATCTTCCGCCAGATGCGCCGAGCTGATCATGAAGTCGGCACTGGCGGCGTTGCAGGCGACCGGGATGTTCCACAGCGCGGCCAGTCGCAGCAGGGCCTTGACGTCAGGGTCGTGGGCATCGGCGAAAACGGGTCCCAGAAGAAGATCAGCAGATCGAGACGCTGTTCGGCGATCCGGGCGCCGATCTGCTGATCGCCGCCCAGCGGTCCGCTCATCAGCCCTTCGACCGTGAGCCCCAACGCCGCCGCGACGCGCTTGGCGGTGGTGCCGGTACCACCAACTCGTGCGCGGCGAGTGTCTCGCGCCAGCGTCCCGCCCATTCGAGCAGTTCCGCTTTCTTGGCATCATGGGCAATCAACGCGATGCGCTTTGTCGCGGCAGCGTACGATGAACCTGACGCCGAGGGCGGTCGGGGCCGCTGACGAGGCTGCTCATGTCAACGCTTCCAGATCGAGAATCTTCATCGAATTGGTACCGCCATGCGGCGTTCATGTGGTCGCCGCGGGTCAGGATCACATGATCGCCGGGCTCGGCGATGCCGCGGTCGCGGAGTAGCCGCAAGGCGCGCGCATCGAGATCCTCGGCAGGGATATCGGTGGTGTCGAATGGCAGCGAGACCACGCCGCGATACAGCGCCATGCGCCGCTGCGCGATGGGGCTATGGGCGAGCCCGACGATCGGCAGTCCCGAGCGGATGCGCGAGGCAATCAGCGGTGTGTAACCGGTGGCGGTCATGCAGGCGATCGCCGCCACGCCGGCGAGGTGGTTGGCGGCGTACATCGCCGACAGCGCCACCGTTTCGTCGATGCGGGTGAAATCCTCGTGGATGCGATGCTTGGATTCCTGGATGCTGCGTTCGCGCTCGGCGCCCAGGCACAGGCGCTGCATCGCCTCGACGGTCTCGACCGGATAATCGCCGGCAGCGGTCTCGGCGGAGAGCATCACCGCATCGGTGCCGTCGAGCACGGCGTTGGCGACATCGAACACCTCGGCGCGGGTCGGCAGCGGCGAAGTGATCATCGATTCCATCATCTGGGTGGCGGTGATCGCTGCCTTGTTGAGGCTGCGCGCGCGCTGGATCAGGCGCTTCTGCACACCGATCAGCTGGGCGTCGCCGATCTCCACGCCGAGATCGCCGCGCGCCACCATCACCGCCTCGGAGGCACGGATGATGTCGTCCATCACTTCAGGGTCGGCGACCGCCTCGGCGCGTTCGATCTTGGCCACCAGGCCGATCTCGGCGCCCGGCCTCGCCGAGCAATTCGCGGGCCAGCTGCATGTCGGCCGCCGAGCGCGGGAAAGAAACGGCAAGGTAGTCGACGCCGATTCGATGGCGGTCTTGAGGTCTTCGCGATCCTTGTCGGTGAGCGCCGCCGCCGACAGGCCGCCGCCCTGCTTGTTGATGCCCTTGTTGTTGGACAGCTTGCCACCGACGCGCACTTGGGTGTGGACCCGCGGCGGCTCGACCTTGACCACTTCCAGTTCCAGGCGACCATCGTCGAGCAGCAGCACATCGCCGGCACTGACGTCGTCGGCCAGCGTCTTGTAGTCGCAGCCGACCTGGGTGGCGTCGCCGGCATCGCGCTCGAGCGACACATCGAGAATGAACGTCCTGGTCCTCCTCGAGCGTGACCGGGCCGTCGGCGAAGCGGGCGATGCGAATCTTCGGGCCTTGCAGGTCGCCGAGTGCGGCGACGCTGCGGCCGTGACGCTCGGCTGCCTCGCGCACCGCGGCAGCGCGGGGATGATGGTCGGGCGAGCCGTGGGAAAAATTCAGCCGTACCACGTCGACACCGGCGTGGATGAGTTCATCGAGCACGCCCTCGCGATCACTGGCGGGGCCCAGGGTAGCGACGATCTTGGTGCGGCGAAGGGGGACATGGCCGTGCAAGGCGTCCGACATGAGAAGCTCCTTACTACTCGGTACTGTCTCTATAAAGTGGCAACGATCGACCGTCATGCAAAGCTTGCTTGTTGCGCAGCAGTCTGCTGTAAAGCCTTGGCGATTCGTGCCTTCGACAACATGTAGTCATTTTACTACATCATAGTACAGCACGTTGTCGCCCGAGGTGAAAGCCGCCCGGCCCGCGTTTCGATGTACTCTCCCGGAGGCAGGCCGGATACGGACCGGCCGCCGATGGAGGCTTGCGCAAGGCCTGGCAGCGCGGCTAGTGTCATGAAAACCCGCTCCGGACCCGACTCGAACGCACCGCCATGCAGCGACTGGCGCCAAGCGGATGGCTGGGGTAGGGTAAGCGCATTTTGTCACCGGCGTTCGCGCTCGGTACGTCACACGTCGCCGCGTCATGCATGCGGACTCGACACGTAGAAAGTGGAGCACTATGGGCAAGTCACTGGTCATCGTTGAGTCGCCAGCCAAGGCCAAGACGATCAACAAGTACCTCGGCAACGATTTCATCGTGAAGTCGAGCGTCGGCCATATCCGCGACCTGCCGACCAGCGGCTCCGGCAAGAATGCCAGCGACCCCAAGGAGCGCGCCCGGCAGGCGGCAGCGACACGCAAGATGTCGCCCGAGGAGAAAGCCGTCTACAAGAAGCAGAAATCCTGGACGCAGCTGGTACGGCGCATGGGCATCGACCCCGAGCATGGCTGGCAGGCCAACTACGAGATTCTGCCGGGCAAGGAGAAGGTCGTCGACGAACTGGCCAAGCTGGCCAAGAAAGCCGATACCATCTATCTCGCCACCGACTTGGACCGCGAGGGTGAGGCGATCGCCTGGCACCTGCGCGAGACCATCGGCGGCGATGACGAGCGTTACAAGCGGGTGGTCTTCAACGAGATCACCAAGAACGCCATTCAGGAAGCCTTCAAGGAGCCGGGCAGCCTCAACATGCCCCGCGTCGAGGCGCAGCAGGCGCGGCGCTTCCTCGACCGGGTGGTCGGGTTCATGCTCTCGCCGCTGCTGTGGAGCAAGGTCGCCCGCGGGCTGTCCGCCGGCCGGGTGCAGTCGGTGGCGGTGCGCCTGATCGTCGAGCGCGAGCGCGAGATCCGCGCCTTCGTCCCCGAAGAGTTCTGGGATGTACATGCCGACCTGATGCCGAGGAACGGGGCGGGCAAGGACAAAGCCGAACCGGTACGTTTCGAACTGGTGCGCCAGGACGGCAAGCCGTTCCGGCCGACCTCCGAGGCCGAGACCCTCGAGCGCATCGCACCGCTTCACAAGGCCGAGCTTGCGATCACCGCACGCGAAGAGAAGCCGACCCGCTCCAAGCCCAATGCGCCGTTCATCACCTCGACCCTGCAGCAGGCCGCCAGCGGCCGGCTGGGGTTCTGGGTGAAGAAGACCATGACCCTGGCCCAGCGTCTCTACGAGGCGGGCTACATCACCTACATGCGTACCGACTCCACCAATCTTTCGCAGGAAGCGGTGAGCGGCGTGCGCGACTATATCCAGGAGCAGTTCGGCAAGCGTTACCTGCCCGAAGCGCCGCTGCGCTACTCGAGCAAGGAGGGCGCCCAGGAGGCCCACGAGGCGATTCGCCCCTCCGACGTGACGCGCACCGCGGGCGACCTGGCCGGCATGGAGCGCGACGCCGAGCGCCTCTACGAGCTGATCTGGCGCCAGTTCGTGGCCTGCCAGATGACCCCGGCGCGAATATCTGTCGACCACCCTGACGGTGGAAACTCAGGGCTTCGAGTTGCGCGCCAAGGGCCGCGTGCTCAAGTTTGATGGCTACACCCGGGTCATGAAGCCGACCGGCAAGAAGGACGAGGATCAGACGCCTGCCCGACCTGGCCGAAGGCACCGCGATGAGCCTCGAGCGACTCGATCCGCAGCAGCACTTTACCAAGCCGCCGGCGCGCTACACCGAGGCGAGCCTGGTCAAGGAGCTGGAAAAGCGCGGCATCGGCCGGCCGTCGACTTATGCCTCGATCATCTCGACCATCCAGGATCGCGGCTACGTCAAGCTCGAGAGCCGGCGCTTCTATGCCGAGAAGCTCGGCGATATCGTCACCGACCGGCTGGCCGAGTCGTTCAGCGACCTGATGGACTACAGCTTCACCGCGCGCATGGAGGACAGCCTCGACGAGGTCGCCGAAGGCGAGCGCAACTGGCGGGCGCTGCTCGACGACTTCTACGCCGAGTTCCGGACCAAGCTGGAAACGGCCGAGGGCGAGGACGGCATGCGCCCCAACCAGCCGGTGCCCACCGACATCGACTGCCCCAAGTGCGGGCGCAAGATGCAGATCCGCACCGCCTCGACCGGCGTGTTCCTGGGCTGCTCGGGCTACAACCTGCCGCCCAAGGAGCGCTGCAAGACCACCATCAACCTGATCCCCGGCGAAGAGGCGGTCGCCGCCGAGGCCGGCGAGGACGCCGAGACCGATGCGCTGCGCGCCAAGCATCGCTGCCCCAAGTGCGGCACGGCGATGGACAGCTACCTGATCGACGAGACCCGCAAGCTGCATATCTGCGGCAACAGCCCCGACTGCGACGGCTACGAGATCGAGACCGGCAAGTTCAAGCTCAAGGGCTACGAAGGGCCGACCATCGAATGCGACAAGTGCGGCAGCGACATGCAGTTGAAATCGGGGCGCTTCGGCAAGTACTTCGGCTGCACCAACGAGAACTGCAAGAACACCCGCAAGCTGCTCAGAAGCGGTGAAGTGGCGCCGCCCAAGATGGACCCGATCCCGATGCCCGAGCTGGCCTGCCAGAAGGTCGACGATCATTACGTGCTGCGCGACGGTGCCAGCGGGCTGTTTCTGGCCGCCAGCCAGTTCCCCAAGAACCGCGAGACCCGGGCGCCGCTGGTCGCCGAACTCAAGGCGCATGCCAAGGAGCTGCCCGAGAAGTATCACTTCCTGCTCGAGGCCCCGGCCCAGGACCCCGACGGTCGGCCGGCGCAGATCCGCTTCTCGCGCAAGACCAAGAGCCAGTACGTGATGACCGACGAGGAGGGCAAGGCGACCGGCTGGAAGGCCACGTTCGATGATGGTCGCTGGCAGGTCGAGGACAAGCGCAAATGACGCCCCGGGGACGCACCAATCAGCTGCTCTACCAGGCCGAGTTGCTGCTGGCCTGCGCGCCCGGTGACGACGAGCATGCCGCGGCGCGGCGCATGGCGATCGAGGAGGGCGCGCTGGCGCTCACCGAGCTGGCGCTCAACGCGGCGTTGCGTGAACTCACCGAGCACGCCGCGCTTAAGCGCCACGACTGGCGGGAGCTGCTCGACGCTCAGGGCGAGAGTGTCGCCGAGCTGCGCCGGTTGCGGGTGCTGCGCGACGACCCTGAAAGCTGGCTGGCAAGGCTCTGCCAGCGACTGCAGGCGCTGCACGGCGTCGAGGGCGCGGCGCGGCGCGAAGCGAGCGATGCGCTGATTGTCGCCGCCGACCGGCTGCCGTTGGGTGACGAGTTGCGTGGGTGCCTGCGTGCGTTCAAGGACGAACTCGGCGCGTTGCGCGAAACCAGCGTCGAGTGGTGACGCCCACGCACGCTGAGTGTTACGCTACATGCAGTGAACAACGACCATGGCCGTATGCCGTGGTCGTTTTTTTGTAGCCGTGGCGTAATCAATCGCCATGATGCAATGAATCGAGGTGACCGTGTCAGAAACCGCCGTTTTGGAAATCGTCGAGCTCGCCGATGGCGAGTTCGTGCTGCGCCCGGCCGATGAAGGCGAGGGCGAGCCGCTGTTGAGCATCCGTATCTCCGAGGAAGCCGCCGAACTGCTGCGTCAAAGTCGCTTCGAGGTGGCGCGGAAGATGATCGATCATGCGATAACCCAGACCACCCTGTGGGAGGGCGAGAAGGACGAAACGCCGCTGCCCGAGACGATGCATTGAAAGACGAGGGGCGTATCGTCCCTCTATGCATGAATGAAATTCAAGCAAGCGCTGAATAGTACCCGTTAGCCAACTCACGATAATCTCGGCATAGTGGGCTCGATCTTCTCATCTGGAGCCGCACTATGAGCCATGACAAGTCTGCCCCTCACGCGCCCTTTCGCGCCGACAGCGTGGGTAGCCTGCTGCGCAGCGAGCCGCTCAAGCAGGCGCGCCGTGACCATCAGGCCGATAACATCGATGCCGCCGCGCTGCGTGGCGTCGAGGACGACGAGATCCGGCGCATCGTCGCCAAGCAGGAGCAACTCGGCCTCAAGGCGGTGACCGATGGCGAGTTCCGGCGTGCCTGGTGGCACTTCGATTTTCTCGAGCGTCTCACCGGTGTCGAGGGCTATGAGGCCGAGCAGGGCATTCAGTTTCAGGGCGTGGCCACCAAGGCCCGTAGCGTGAAGGTGACCGGCAAGCTGGGCTTCGCCGCTGACCATCCGATGCTCGACGACTTTCGTTTTCTTAACGGCGTGACGCGCGAGTCGACCGCCAAGATGACCATCCCCAGTCCCAGCGTGCTGCACTTCCGCGGTGGGCGCCGGAATATCGATGCAAGTGTCTATCCGAGCCTCGACGGTTTCTTCGCCGACCTGGCGGACACCTACCGCGACGCCATTCATGGCTTCTATGCCGCAGGCTGTCGCTACCTGCAGCTCGACGATACGGTATGGGCCTACCTGTGTTCGGCCAAGGAGCTCGAAGCCGCCCGCGCGCGCGGCGACGATCCCGACCGCTTGCAGCAGATCTATGCTGAGGTGCTCAATCACGCGCTCGCCGGCCGGCCCGACGACCTTCACGTCAGCCTGCACGTGTGTCGCGGCAATTTCCGCTCGACCTGGATCAGCGAAGGCGGCTACGAGCCGGTCGCCGAGACCCTGTTCGGCAAGGTCGATGTCGATGCTTATTTCCTCGAGTACGACACCGAACGTGCCGGTGGCTTCGAGCCGCTGCGCTTTCTGCCCGAAGGTCACAAGCAGGCGGTGCTGGGGCTGATCACCACCAAGAGCGGTGAGCTGGAATCCGCACAAGCGATCGAGACGCGGATTGCCGAGGCGAGCCGCATCGTCGCCCGCGACCAGCTGTGCCTGAGTCCGCAGTGCGGCTTCGCCTCCACCGAGGAGGGCAACCTGCTCAGCGAGGATGAGCAGTGGGCCAAGCTCGCGCGGGTCGTCGAGGTCGCTCGGCGTGTCTGGGACGACGCCTGATTCGAAGGCGTGGGGCGACACAGCGGCGATACGCCAGAGAGACTATGCTGCAGAGTAGCAATCCGCCCCGCGACCCGAGGTAACGCCATGCACCTGCGCATCGGTTATGAAATCGTCTATGAATGTCCACAGCCGGTGCCGATGATCCTCATGACCCACGTGCACTACTCGCGGGCCTCGGATCTGCTGGCGCCGGACTACCTGATCACCACGCCGTCGTTGCCCACCGAACCCTACCGTGATTCGTTCGGCAACTGGTGTGTGCGGCTGGTGGCGCCGGCCGGGCGTACCACGATCAGCGCCGATGCGGTGCTCAACGATTCGGGGCAGCCCGAACCGGAGCATCGCTGGGCACGCCAGCTGCCGGTCGAGCAATTGCCGGCTGAGACCTTGCTCTATCTGATCGGCAGTCGCTACTGCGAAACCGATCGGCTCTCGGACTTCGCCTGGCAGCAGTTCGCCAATGGCCCGACCGGCTGGGAGCGGGTGCAGGCGATCTGCGACTACGTGCACAACCACATCACCTTTGGCTATCAATATGCCCGTCCGACCAAGTCGGCGTGGGAGGTTCACACCGAGCGCGCCGGGGTGTGCCGCGATTTCGCTCATCTCGCCGTGACGCTGTGCCGGGCGATGAACATTCCGGCGCGCTACTGCACCGGTTATCTCAGCGACATCGATATCCCGCCGCCGCACGCGACGATGGACTTTCACGCCTGGTTCGAGGCCTACCTCGACGGCACCTGGCACACTTTCGACCCGCGTAACAACGACCGTCGGGTCGGCCGGGTGCTGATCGCCCGCGGCCGCGACGCCGCCGATGTGCCGATCGCCAACACCTTCGGACCCAACACGCTGGTCTCGTTTCGCGTCTGGACCCACGAAAACGCCGGGCCGGTGCCGGTAGGGACGCCTTGATGCCGATCGTCACTCCGCAAGACCACGACGGGGAGCGCGTGGCGATCCTGGTCGACGTGCAGAATGTCTACTACACCACTCGCCAGGTATTCGGCCGGCATTTCGACTACAACGCCTTCTGGGCGCAAGCCACCGCCGGGCGCGACGTGGTGGCGGCCTACGCCTACGCGGTCGATCGTGGCGACGACAAGCAGCGTCAGTTCCAGAACATCCTGCGCGGCATCGGTTTCCAGGTGAAGCTCAAGCCCTATATCCAGCGCCGGGACGGCTCGGCCAAGGGCGACTGGGACGTCGGTATCACCCTCGATGCCGTCGAACTCGCCGAGCACGTCGAGCGGTTGGTGCTGGTCTCCGGCGACGGCGACTTCGCGCTGCTGGTGCAGCGTATCCGGCAGCGCTTCGCGATCCCGGTCGAGGTCTATGGCGTCGCCAAGCTGAGTGCCGAGGCGCTGGTGCGTTCGGCCTCGGCGTTCATCCCCATCGACACGCCGTTGCTGCTGGCGACGCGCTCCGTTCAGCCTTCGCGGTGACGCTTCATCCAGTTGATCAGACCGCCCTCGAGCAGCATCTCGACCTGACGCGGCGTCATGTCATGGCATAACGTGATGTCGCCGTTATCGCTTCGGACGGTGAGGCGATCGCCTTGCTGCAAGGCCTCGCGTACGCCCTCGAAGACCAGCGTCTGGCCGCTTTCCAGGTTGTCATAGTCGGCTGGGTCGTCGAAGCGCAACGGCAGAACCCCGAAGTTGATCAGGTTCTGCCAGTGGATGCGCGCGAAGCTCTTGGCGATGGCCACACGCAGCCCGTTGTAGCGCGGCGCGATGGTGGCATGCTCGCGACTCGAGCCCTGGCCGTAGTTGCGTCCACCGACGACGCAATGATCGCCCGCCTCCGCGGCCTTTTGCGGGTAGTCGGCATCGATGCCGCGAAAGCAGAACTCGGCGATGCGTGGAATATTGCTGCGATAGGGCAACACTTCGTTGCCGGCCGGCATGATCTCGTCGGTGGACACGTCGTCGTCCATCTTCAGCAGCACCGGGAGTTCCAGGCGGTCGCCGATCGCCTCGAATTCGGGTAGCGAGGCGATATTGGGCCCCTTGATCAATTCCATCTTGGGTGCCGCATCGGGCTCCAGCGGCGGCATCAGATTGCGGGTATTGACGATCGGGTCGTCGGGCTCGTTGACGCGGGGATAGGCGAAATCAAGATCGCGGGGGTCGCTGATCACTCCGTTGAGCGCCGAGGCGGTGGCGGTCTCCGGGCTGCACAGGAAGACCCGGTCCTCGCGGGTGCCCGAGCGGCCGGGGAAGTTGCGCGGCGTGGTGCGCAGGCTATTGCTGTCATTGGCCGGTGCCTGGCCCATGCCGATGCAGCCGTTGCAGCCGGCCTGGTGCAGGCGGGCGCCGGCACCCAGCAGGCTCAGCACATGGCCGTCACGATCGAGCGTCTCGAGAATCGAGCGCGAGGTGGGGTTGATGTCGAACGACACCCAGTCGCTGATCTGGCGATCCTTGACCATCTCGGCGGCGATCGCGAAGTCACGATAACCGGGATTGGCGGACGAGCCGATATACGCCTGGGAAAGACTCTCGCCGGCGACCTCGCGTACCGGCACCACGTTACCGGGGCTCGAGGGCTTGGCGATCAGTGGCTCGAGCTGGGAAAGATCGATCTCCTCGTCGATGTCGTAGCGCGCACCCTCATCAGCGGCAAGCGGGCTGTAGTCGTCGCTGCGTCCCACCGCGTCGAGGAAGCGCCTGACCGCGTCATCGGCGGGAAAAACGCTGGTGGTGGCGCCCAGTTCGGCGCCCATGTTGGCGATCACGTGGCGATCCATCGCCGACAGGCAATCAAGCCCCGGGCCGTGGTACTCGATGATTCGGCCGATGCCGCCGTCGACGCCGTGGCGGCGCAGCATCTCGAGGATCACGTCCTTGGCGCTGACCCAGTCGGGCAGCTCGCCGGTCAGCTTGACGCCCCAGATTTCGGGCATCGTGAGGTGGAAAGGCTCGCCGGCCATGGCCATCGCCACATCGATACCCCCGGCGCCGATCGCCAGCATGCCCATCGAGCCGGCGGCCGGGGTATGGCTGTCCGCCCCCAGCAGGGTCTTGCCCGGCTTGCCGAAGTGCTGCTGGTGGGTGGGGTGGCTGACCCCATTGCCGGCGCGCGAGAACCACACGCCCAGCCGCGCGGCAGCGCTCTGCAGGAAGCGATGGTCGTCGGGGTTCTTGTTGTCGCCCTGGATCAGGTTGTGGTCGACATACTGCGCCGAGACCTCGGTCTTGACCCGCTCGAGGCCCATCGCCTCGAGCTCGAGCATCACCATGGTGCCGGTGGCGTCCTGGGTCAGCGTCTGATCGATGGTCAGCGCGATCGCTTCGCCCGGGGCCATCTTGCCCTCGACGAGGTGCGCGTCGATCAACTTGTGTGCCACGTTCATGGCCATCGTGTCTGCCTCCTTTCATGCCGACCAGCACTACTGGGTTGCGATGCGGTCAGGCAAATCCGTGCTTCTGTACCTATCAGTGTAGAAAACTCACCGCCCTCGCAACCCGGCTGCCCTCGACTAACGTTGCATGTGACGATGGCTGACCTTGGCGTCTCGATCCTCTATCTTACGTTAACGTCAATAGATGCTTGCCACCTGGCTCGCCTCGGTACCTACGACCAAGCGCCGATCCCCGAGGTCTGGCCACTGTTCTAAAGTGACTCGGGGCGAGGTCGGTTTTCGACTCGCAAGGTGGCCGTCCTGCGGCGCGGAGGCCCACAAGGCGACCGCACCGGCATGGCGCTTATTGCGCGACCATTCGCCCGTGATCCGGGCGACGACAAGGAAAGACCCGATGAGCACAACAACAAGGCCCAGCGTCATTCACCGGCCCGATTTCATGAACGGCGATGAGTTCACGATCCCCGTCTTCAAGTTGCTCAAGCAGGACGGCACGCCCTACAGGAACGCCAAGCTTCCGCCACTCGACAGGGACAAGGCGCTGCGTATCTACCGCGCCATGCTGTTTACCCGGGTGCTCGACGAGCGCATGCTCGCTGCCCAGCGCCAGGGCCGGTTGAGCTTCTACATGCAGTCTACCGGCGAGGAGGCCACGGTCATCGGCAGCACCGCGGCGCTCGACGATGGCGACATGATCATGGCCCAGTACCGCGAGCAGGGTGCGCTGGCCTATCGCGGCTTCGCGGTCGACGAGTTCATGAATCAGCTGTTCGGCAACGACCGCGACTACGGGCGCGGCCGGCAGATGCCGGTGCACTATGGTTCCAAGACGCTCAACTACCTGACCATCTCGTCGCCGCTGGCGACCCAGATTCCCCAGGCCACCGGCTATGCTTACGGCCAGAAGCTGGCCGGCGAAGGCCACTGCACGATCACCGTGTTTGGCGAGGGTGCCGCTTCCGAGGGCGATTTCCACGCCGCGCTCAACATGGCCTCGGTGCATCGTGTGCCGGTGATCTTCCTGTGCCGCAACAACGGCTACGCGATCTCCACGCCGGCGGTCGAGCAGTTCTCTGCCGATGGCATCGCACCGCGTGCCTTCGGCTATCGCATGAAGGTGATCCGGGTCGATGGCAACGACATCCTCGCCGTCTACCAGGCCACCCAGGAGGCGCGCAAGCTGGCGGTCGAGCATAACCAGCCGGTGCTGATCGAGGCGATGACCTACCGTCTTGCCGCGCATTCGTCGTCGGACGACCCCTCAGGCTATCGCAGCCGCAAGGAGGAGGAAGCCTGGCGCGACAAGGACCCGGTGCTGCGCATGAAGCTATGGCTCGAGGGCCAGGGCTGGTGGAGCGAGGACGAAGAGAAGCAGGAGCAGGAAACCCGCCGCCGCGAGGTGCTCGAGGCCATGAAGCGCGCCGAGAAGCGCCCGCCGCCGCCGCTCGATAGCCTGGTCAGCGACGTCTATCACGAGCTCACGCCGGCGCTCGCCGAGCAGCTCGAGGCGCTCAAGACGCACATCCGCAAGTATCCCGACGCCTATCCCAAGAGCGCGCCCACCCTCGATGCCGAGCAACCCCAGAGCGCGCCCGCGCTCGACAGCGAAACAAGAGGCGCCCGCGATGCCTAACATGAACATGCTGCAGGCCATCAATCAGGCGCTGGACACGGCGATGGCCGCCGACGACAAGGTGATCTGCTTCGGCGAGGACGTGGGCGTGTTCGGCGGCGTGTTTCGCGCCACCAGCCACCTGCAGGACAAGTACGGGCGCGATCGCTGCTTCAACACGCCGCTGGTCGAGCAGGGCATCGTCGGCTTCGCAAACGGCCTGGCCGCGCAGGGCTCGGTGCCGGTCGCCGAGATTCAGTTCGCCGACTACATCTTTCCGGCCTTCGACCAGCTCGTCAACGAGACCGCCAAGTTCCGCTACCGCTCGGGCAACCTGTTCAACGTCGGCGGTCTGACCCTGCGCACGCCGTATGGCGGCGGCATCTCCGGCGGGCTCTATCATTCGCAATCGCCCGAGGCCTACTTCGCTCATACCCCGGGGCTCAAGATCGTCGTGCCGCGCAATCCGCACCAGGCCAAGGGCCTGTTGCTGGCGGCGATCCGCGACCCGGACCCGGTGCTGTTCTTCGAGCCCAAGCGGCTGTACCGGGCCTCCACCGGCGAAGTGCCGGAGGAGGATTACCAACTGCCGCTGGGCAAGGCGGAAGTCACCCAGCAGGGCGATGACCTCACCCTGCTGGCCTGGGGCGCGCAGATGGAGGTGGCCGGCAAGGCCGCCGAGCTCGCCGCCAAGGAGGGAATCTCCTGCGAGGTCATCGACCTGCGCACGATCTTGCCGTGGGACGCCGAGACGGTGGTCGAGTCGGTGCTCAAGACCGGCCGGCTGGTGATCACCCACGAGGCGCCGTTGACCGGCGGTTTCGCCGCCGAGATCGCCGCCACCGTGCAGAACCGCTGCTTTCTCTACCTGGAGTCGCCGATCGCCCGGGTGACCGGCCTGGATACACCGTTCCCGCTGACGCTGGAGAAGGAGTATCTACCCGATCACCTGAAGATCTTCGAAGCGATCAAGCAGACCATCGAATTTTAACCGGCAGCCCGGCGATTTCAGGAGACAACCATGAGTGATTTCATACTGCCGGACATCGGCGAAGGCATCGTCGAGTGCGAGCTGGTCAAGTGGCTGGTCGGCGAGGGCGACACCATCGAAGAGGACCAGCCGGTGGTCGAGGTGATGACCGACAAGGCGCTGGTCGAGATCACCGCCCCCGAGGCGGGGCGGGTGACGCGGCTCTACTATCAGCAGCAGGAGAATGCCCGGGTGCATTCGCCGCTGTTCGCCTACACGCCGCTGGAGCGGGCCGACGACGCCGAGGCGGGCGAGGCAGACGCAGGATGAGCAACGGACCCGACTGAGCCGGTCGCCGAGTCGCCGACCGAGCAGGCGGCGAGCGAGCCGGCGCGCCAGGACGAGGTCGAGGCTGATGCCGAGCCCGCTCGGCAGATGGCGACTGACCAAACCCGGCGCCGGTCCGCATGGGCGCATTCCGGCGAGCCCCGCGGTGCGACGGCTGGTGCGCGAACTCGGGGTCTCGCTGGCCGCGATTCCCGGCTCCGGCAAGCATGGCCGGGTGCTCAAGGAGGATGTGCTGGCCTTCGAGAAGCGCGGCGTCGGCGAGCGCTCGGCGGCGGCGTCGCAGCACGCGCCCGAAGCCGGCGCGGATACACTGCGGGTCGAGCCGATTCGCGGCATGCGCGCGGTGATGGCCAAGCGCATGGTCGAGTCGGCGACGACGATCCCGCATTTCAGCTACGGCGACGAGATCGATGTCACCGAGCTGCTGGCGCTGCGTGAGCGGCTCAAGGCGCAGGCCGAGGCGGCCGGCACGCGACTCACGCTGATGCCGCTGGTGATGAAGGCGCTGGCGCTGGCGCTCAAGGCCCATCCGATCCTCAACAGCCGGGTCAACGACGCGGTCAGCGAAATCCACTACCAGCCGCACTGCAACATCGGCATGGCGGTGGACAGCCGGGTCGGCCTGCTGGTGCCCAATGTCAAGCGCGTCGAGCAACTGAGCCTGCTCGAGATCGCCCGCGAGGTGGCGCGGCTGACCGAGGCCGCCCGCGAGGGCCGGGTCAGCCAGGCGGATCTCGCCGACGGCACCATCAGCATCTCCAATATCGGCGTGCTGGGCGGTACCTACGCGGCGCCGATCATCAACCCACCGGAGGTGGCGATCGTCGCGCTGGGCCGCACGCAGTGGCTGCCGCGCTTCGACGCGGCCGGGCAGGTGGTGTCGCGGGCGATCATGACCATTACCTGGTCGGGCGATCATCGAATCATCGATGGCGGCGCCATCGCGCGCTTCTGCAACCAGCTGGAAGGGCTATCTCGAGGACCCGCAATCGATGCTGCTCGAGATGCATTGAGCCGGAGGGCGGCGTCGCCATGGCCAAGGACACCCTGGAGCAGTTCTACATTCCCGAAGAGCAGTCGATCTATCTGCTCAGCCATGACGATGCCCGCAAGCTCAAGGATTGGGTGGCGCTGTGTCGCGGCCAGCTCGAACAGCTCGGCTACCGCGGCATCGAGCTGGTGGGCAAGGGTGCCTACGGCTTCGTGTTCGCCGGGTCGATGCCGCAGGATGCAGGGCGCGATGCCGAGCATGTCTTCAAGTTCTCGCGCATCACTCTGCCCCAACACCTGCAGGATCGCCTCGAGGAGGAGGCGTTCATGCTCGAGCAGGTCGATCATCCCCGCGTGCCCCGACTGATCGCCTACCAGCGCCTCAACCGCCAGTCGATCCTGGTCATGGAGCGCGCCCCGGGGCTCAATCTCGAGGAGTACTCGCTGCGCCACGGGCGGCTGCCGCCGCGGCTGGTGGTGCGCATCGCCGCTCAGCTGGCCGACATCCTGCGCCATCTGCGCCGCGAGAACGGCCCGCATGCGCGACCGATCGTGCATGGCGACATCAAGCCCTCGAACCTGGTCTTCGATCCGGCCAGCGAGCATATCGCGCTGATCGACTGGGGCTCGTCGGTATTCGCCCAGCTGGATGCCGGTCAGCAGTTCGTGACCACCAACGTCATGGAGTTGATGTCCGCCGATCTGCAGCACACCAATGCGCGACTCGGCGACGTCTATTTCATCGGCGACGAGCAGCTGAACGGTGGCCTGTCGTCGCCGCGCTTCGACGAGCAGGGCGCGGCGGCCACGCTGTATGCGCTGGCCTCGGCGCAATCGTGCCGCTTCGGTCACCGGGCGATTCCTCCCACCGCGCTGGGCCTGCCGGTCGAGTTCGCGCGCATGCTCGAGGCGATGCTCGATCCCGACCCGGCGCGGCGCCACCGCGGCGGCGATTATTTCATCAGCGAGATGCCGCGTCTGGCGCGGCTGGTGATGCTCGACCTGGCCGAGCCGCCGGAGACCGCGCGGGTGCCGGTATGGGTCGGGCCCAGCAACCGCGAGATCGATACCGTGGTCTACAGCTCGCGCAAGTCGTTTTTGCGCGAGGAGGCCGCCAGCGACACCCTGAACGCGGTCAACGACGTGCAGCTCGATCGTTACTACAAGAATTTCATGCAGGGCATGGGCGAGACCGAAAAGGCGTTTCTCGCCGCGGTCAGCCGGCTGGGTCGCTATCCGGTGGTCGGTGGGCTGGCGGTGCGCTGGGAAAGCGACGGCGTGTACATCGACAGCGTCGCTCAATCTGCACGATCTCGAGCTCAAGACGGCGTTCGTCGCGGCGGTCAATAACATGGTCAGCGCTGGCGCAGGCGATTTACCGTCGCGGGGTGTTCAAGAGCTGCCTGTTCAATGCTCGCGATACCCTGCACATCGATCGTGATTCGCCCGAGGCGCCGTTCGAGCCTGAAGCGGGCTTGGCGCTGCCTTATGAGGTCAGTGCGGCGCCCGAACTCGAGGATCACACCCGGGTGCACTCGTATTTCGAGGATGGCCCCGATCCCGAGGAGTTCCTGCAGCTGCCGGCGGCGATCATGGCCCAGCTCGAGGCGCTCAACGCCATCCATCACACCGGGCTGATCATCTTCGAGGCGCTGCCCACCCACCTCAAGATCCATAGCTACTACCGGCTGCTCGATCCCGCGCGCGAGGCCGAATTTCGCGTCTGTCTCGATGCGATGCTGGCGGCGGTACCGCAGATCAGCGGGCTGGGCGTGTCGGGTTACATGAAAATGCCCTACAAGGACACCAAGGTGTTCTCGCATATCGAGCGATTACCCACGCGCTTCTATCCCCGGGATCCGCGTAGCGAAACGCCCCAGGTGAACGGGTGAACCAGATCGACTGGCCAACAATTTAACTCATGATAAATACATGTGAACGGGGGTAGCGTAGCCTCATGCAAGTCGCCAGGAGGGCGATAGGCAGTAAGAGGGCGTTGCTGGGGCCTGCCTCCCCATGTACGTTTACAGGACGGACGGCAGCACGCCGAATCACAGCAGACTAATGGAGGAGTTTGCGATGAAAGAGACTCAAGATTTGTTCCCGACTCGCCTGGAACGCAAATTGGGGATGTTCGAGCGCATCGACCCGGTGGTCCATAGCGAAGGCGAGCAACGCAAGGGCCCACTCAGCGAAGAGAAGCTCGACGAGTTCGACCGCAAGGGCTTCCTGTCCTTCGAGGGCTTCTTCAGCCCCGATGAGATGCAAGCGTTCCTGCAGGAACTACGCGATTACGAGAATGATGCGGATCTCAAGTTGTCCGAGGGCACCGTCCTCGAGCCTAGCAAGGAGGAGATTCGCTCGATCTTCGGCATCCATGAGGTATCCGAGCGGTTCAGCCGCTTGACGCGCGACCCGCGGCTGTTGGCGATGGTCCAGCAGATCCTCGGTGGTGACGCCTACATCCACCAGTCGCGCATCAATTACAAGCCCGGCTTCAAGGGCAAGGGCTTCGACTGGCACTCGGATTTCGAGACCTGGCACAGCGAGGACGGTATGCCGCGTATGCGCTCGGTGAGCTGTTCGATCATCCTTACCGACAATGGTGAGTTCAATGGTCCGCTGATGCTGGTCCCCGGCTCGCACAAGTACTTCGTACCGTGTGTCGGGCGTACGCCGGAGGACAACTACAAGGAGTCGCTGAAGAGCCAGGACATCGGCGTGCCGGATGATGCCAGCCTGCGCGACCTGATGGTCAAGGGCGATATCGAAGCACCCAAGGGCCCCGCCGGTTCGCTGGTGATGTTCGAATGCAACACCATGCACGGCTCGAACATCAACATGTCGTGCTGGCCGCGCAGCAACCTGTTCTTCGTCTACAACAGCGTCGAGAACACCCTGCACGACCCGTACTGCGGCAACCGCCCGCGCCCCGAGTTCCTGGCCAACCGCAAGGACTGGCGGCCGCTGACGCCGGTCGAGTAAGCTGCGCCACGCTGCATCGGCAGCTATCAAAGGCACCCACCGGGGTGCCTTTTTTGTGGCCGGTTACCTGCCTACGGATGAAGAAATCGCCCTGAATCTGTACAATCGCGCACTTTTGCCGCGTCGGCGATTCACAGGCGCCGGCTCCTCTTCGATTGGACCCCTCAGTGATCTCCACAGCCAATATCACCATGCAGTTCGGCGCCAAGCCCCTGTTCGAAAACGTTTCGGTCAAGTTCAACAACGGCAACCGCTACGGCCTGATCGGCGCCAACGGCTGCGGCAAGTCGACCTTCATGAAGATCCTCGGCGGCGAGCTGGAGCCCTCGGCCGGCCAGGTCATGCTCGAGCCGGGCACTCGCCTGGGCAAGCTGCGCCAGGACCAGTTCGCCTACGAGGAGCACAGCGTGATCGACACCGTGATCATGGGCCACGCCGAGCTCTGGCAGGTCGCTGCCGAACGGGACGCGATCTACTCCCTGGCCGAAATGAGCGAGGCCGACGGCATGCGCGTGGCCGACCTGGAAGTCCAGTTCGCCGAATTCGACGGCTATACCGCCGAGGCCCGCGCCGGCGAATTGCTGCTCGGGCTGGGGATTCCCTGAGTCAGCACTTGGGCCCGATGAGCGCGGTGGCGCCGGGCTGGAAGCTGCGCGTGCTGCTGGCCCAGGCGCTGTTCTCCGATCCCGACGTGCTGCTGCTGGACGAGCCGACCAACCACCTGGATATCAACACCATCCGCTGGCTGGAAAGCATGCTGAACGCGCGCAACAGCACCATGATCATCATTTCCCACGACCGCCACTTCCTGAACAGCGTGTGCACCCACATGGCGGATCTGGATTACGGCGAGATGCGCCTGTTCCCCGGCAACTACGACGAGTACATGACCGCCGCGACCCAGGCCCGCGAGCGCATGCACGCCGACAACGCCAAGAAGAAGGCGAAGATCGCCGAGCTGCAGCAGTTCGTCTGCCGCTTCTCCGCCAATGCCTCCAAGGCCAAGCAGGCCACCTCGCGGGCAGCGCCAGATCGACAAGATCAAGCTGGAGGAGATCAAGCCGTCGAGCCGGGTCAGCCCGTTTATCCGCTTCGAGCAGAACGCAAGAACTGCACCGCCAGGCGCGCTACAACATCGAAGGCCTGACCAAGGGTTCGACGCAGCCCCGCTGTTCGAGAACCTGGGCCTGCAGATCGAGGCCGGCGAACGGGTGGCGATCATCGGCCCCAACGGTATCGGCAAGACCACGCTGCTGCGTTGCCTGACGGGCGCGCTGGCGCTGGATGCACGGCGAGGTGAAGTGGACCGACAGCGCCGAGGTCGGCTATTTCGCCCAGGACCACGCCGACGACTTCGCCGACGATGTCACCCTGTACGACTGGATGGCCCAGTGGACCCAGGGCGGCGAGCAGGCGATCCGCGGCACCCTCGGGCGCATGCTGTTCTCCAGCGACGACATCGGCAAGTCGGTGAAGGTGATCTCCGGGGGCGAGCAGGGGCGCATGCTGTTCGGCAAGCTGGTGCTGCAGAGGCCCAACGTGCTGGTGATGGATGAGCCCACCAACCACCTGGACATGGAGTCCATCGAGGCGCTGAACCTGGCGCTGGAGCATTATCCCGGCACGCTGATCTTCGTCAGCCATGACCGCGAGTTCGTCTCTTCGCTGGCCACCCGCATCTTCGACATGAGCGGCGAGGGCGATCATCGATTTCAGCGGCAGCTACGAGGATTACCTGCGCAGCCAGGGTGTCTATGGCTGATCGTTGTCAGCGGCCGCGACGTGCCAGACGTCGTGCCATTCCCAGCCATCCTTCTTGACGAAAGCCAACAGCAGCTTCTGGCGTTCCAGCGACACCAGGAAAGCGTGCATCTCGGCAGCGCTCTTGGTGAACCCCGGCAAGGAAGCATAGGCTTCGAGGTCGGGGATTTCCGGGGCCTTGCTGGCCGGGCTGATGAAGGCGTTGCCGAGCGTGTGCAGAAATTGTTCAAGCATGCGCTGGCTGGCCTGCAGCTGTGAGCGCGTCGAGGGCGGCAGATCGGGGCAGGCGAAACAGACCAGCGCCAGCGCCTGATACAGCCGCGCCAAGGCCAGCGGCAACGACTTTTCGGCTTCGGCGGCGTGATAGTAGTGCAGGATCGGGAATGCCAGATGCTGCTGACCGACACTGCCGATCGACTGCTGCAACTGCTGAAGCTGGCTGCTCAGGCTCTCGAAGCTGCCCTGGTCGGCGGTGGCCTCGAGAATGCGTCGCGGCGTTAGCCCGAGTGCGCTGACCGACAGCGCCACCTGGCGCTTATGGGTGACGTTGGTGACGACGTTGAGCACGTAGGTAATGGCCAGTGTGAACAGGAAGAAGCCGCTGGCGGCAGCGAGCGTCGGTGGAATGCGCCAGGCGTCGTTGCCGGGTACATAGTCGCCATAGCCCAGTGTGGTGAGGGTGTAACCGGTATAGTAGGCTCGTTCGACCAGGCTGGCCGTGACCTGAGTCGTGGAATTGACCACCGCCTGCGGCGAGCTGCAGAACAGCAGAAACCAGCCCAGCGCGGAAGCAAGAAGCCAGAAGACGATCAGCGAAACCGTGATCCAGGCCCCGGCCTCGGCCAGGATGGCATGCCCTTTACGCCAGCGGTGCACGCGCAGCAGCAACGACCAGGCCGCGCTGATCAGGCGATTGGTCACCGGGCCGGAGCTCGACGCCGATAGCGTGGTCCGAATGGCGTCGTAGGCTACCAGCAGAATGAGTAGAGTGCCGACGACACCGGCTAGCGTGCTTCCGATCATGACAGGCCTCCTTGCCTTGTAAATTGTACCCGGCGATGCGTCGTTCTGCTGATCCTGCGCCGCATCAGCGACGGTCGCGGATGAGCGAGGCGACGCTTGGTGCGTCCAGTGCGCGATACCGTATGGTGAAACGTAAAGCTCTTGCGAGGTGAAACCAACCGTGACTGACCAGAGAGTTCGCTTTCAGACCGCCCTTGAGCGGCTGGACTCGCTGCATGGCGAGGACCCGAAACGCATCGAGGTGGCTGGCGAAATGCTGCCCTACGAATTGCTCTACGCGCGCTGGATGAGCGAATGGCTGGCGCGCGTCGCGCCCGAGGCCTCAGAGCTGTTGCAACTGGCGGTGCGCGCCCAGCACCTGCAGCGCTGGCAGATTCCACGCGACGACTACCCACGCGATCGCCCGGGCTATCTCGCCTGGCGGCGCGAACTGGGCCGCCGCCAGGCCGAGACCGCCGCCGCGGTGCTGCGCGAGAGCGGCTACGACGAGGCCGATTGCGAGCACGTCGCGCAGATGATCCGCAAGGAGCGCCTGCGCAGCGATCCCGATGCGCAGGCGCTCGAGGATAGCGCCTGTCTGGTGTTCCTCGAACACGAGTTCGATGACTTCGCCAGCCGCCACGACGACGACAAGCTGATCCGCATCCTGCGCAAGACCTGGCACAAGATGTCGCCGCGTGGTCATGAACTGGCGTTGACAATCAACCTGCCTGCGCGCGCGCAGCACCTGGTTGAACGCGCCCTGGCCTGAGCGAGGCCCGACCTGCGCGAGGCCCGACCTGAGCGAGGCCCGACCTGAACACGCTCTGTCCACGTCGCTCGCGCGCCGCTCAACGCAGCTTGGTCAGGCGCAGTTCGGCGACATCGGCCGGCGGATGGAAGCTGTCGGGGTCGGCGTTTTGCCAGAAGCGTCGATAGACGCTGTGCTCGGGGGTGCCATGCAGCAGTTCGCCCGGCTCCAGGTAGGGGTAGAGCATCGCCAGCGACTGGATCTCGGTGCGCGACACCCGGCGCAGCACGTGTTCCGGCCCCAACTGTGCGGTGTTGTCGAGACCCGCCGCGCCGAGCATCTCGGCCAGCGCGGCGAGGGTATTGGCATGGAAGCGGTGGACGCGCTGGGTCTTGTCTTCGACGTCGAGCTTGCGGCCGCGGCGCGGATTCTGGGTCGCCACGCCGCTGGGGCAGCGGTCGGTGTGACACGACATCGACTGGATGCAGCCCAGCGCGAACATGTAGCCGCGGGCGGCATTGCACCAGTCGGCGCCCAGCGCGATGGTCCGTGCGATGTCGAAGGCGCTGACGATCTTGCCGGCCGCGCCGACCCGAATGTGCTCGCGCAGGTTGGCACCCACCAGGGTGTTGTGGACCAGCAGCAGCGCCTCGGTCAGGGGCATGCCCAGGCGATTGATGAACTCGAGCGGGGCGGCGCCGGTGCCGCCCTCGCCGCCGTCGACGACGATGAAGTCGGGATGCGTGCCGGTTTCCTGCATGGCCTTGACCAGGCCGAACCACTCCCAGGGGTGACCGATGGCCAGCTTGATGCCCACCGGTTTGCCGCCCGACAGCTCGCGCAGCCGCTCGATGAAGGTCAGCATTTCGCGCGGCGTGGTGAAGGCGGTGTGTCCGGCCGGCGAGATCACGTCGCGATGCATCGGCACGCCGCGGGTGGCGGCGATTTCCGGGCGTCACCTTGGCGGCCGGCAGGATGCCGCCATGGCCGGGCTTGGCGCCTTGCGAGAGCTTGATCTCGATCATCTTGACCTGCGCTCGAGGGCGGCGTTCTCGGCGAAGCGCTCGCTCGTTGAAGCTGCCGTCCTCGTTACGGCAGCCGAAGTAGCCCGAGCCGATCTCCCAGACCAGGTCGCCGCCGCGTCGCGATGGTAGGGCGAGATCGCCCCCTCGCCGGTGTCATGATAGAAGCCGCCGAGCCGGGCGCCGCCGTTCAGCGCTGGATCGCGTTGGCCGACAGCGAGCCGAAGCTCATCGCCGAGATGTTGAACACGCTTGCCGAGTAGGGCTTGCGCGCGCGACGCGCCGATGGTCACGCGAAAGTCATGCGATGCGATCGTGGTGCGGCACGCAGCGAGTGGCTGATCCACTCGTAGCCCTCGACGTAGACATCCTGCACCGTGCCGAAGGCGTGCTTGTCGACCACGTTCTTGGCGCGCTGGTAGATCACCGAGCGCTGCTCGCGGGAGAACGGCCGTTCGGCGGTGTCGGACTCGATGAGGTACTGGCGGATTTCCGGGCCGATCGCCTCCAGTGAATAACGGATGTGCGCCAGGATCGGATACAGCCGGCTCACCGTGTGGCGGCGTTGCAACAGATCGTAGCTGCCCAGTGCCACGAGCAGTGCGAACACCAGCGCAGCCCAGCCCCAGGTGGGCGACAGCATGCTTGCCGCCAGTGACACGACAAGCCCGACGATGCTCGTCAGGTAGGTGGCGTAGCGTAACGGCAGGCGGCTCAGCAGCGAGGGGCCGGGCATGAGGCGGTTTCTCCAGGCGGTGAATGAGCCGACAAGTCAAAAACAGCACGCCCGCTAATGCAAGTTCGCTGCGCTGATGTCCTGGCACGATGCATAGCCTGCCTGCCGCTGCGAGCATGACGGTTGCTGCCTTCGACGCTGGTGGCGCACCTTGCTCAAGGGGTGTTCATTCGCCGCCTGATTGCGCCGCCAAGCTGCATTCGCACGCTCTTCGGCGAGTCTGTTGCGCTTGTCAGCTATTGGGCGTGTCCGAATCGCCTGCATCCTTTACGCCTTCGGGTCGTCCATCAGCGTGGGGAAAGGCTTCCTTGAGCGCATCGACACCGCGCTGTGGATGAGCATCAGAAACCATATTCTCCCGCTCTTCCATCTTCTTGCGCTCATCTATGTCAAAGGCCTTGTTGCGATCCTGAAGCATTACATCATCCAACTCGTGGAAACGGTTGAACGACCACATCAGCCGCGGGTCGCCCAGCGGCAGCGTATCGCCATGGCTGATGTCGTTGTGATCGCTGGTCATCCAGGTATGCCACGTCTTGCCGTAGCTGTTGATCAGGTACTTGAGCATTTCCTTTTCAGCCGCATCCGGCAGCCCCGGGGCAATCAGCTCACCCGAAAACACCTCGAAGTTGTGCGGATGCCAGTATGATTGCTCCTCGGCGGGTAGCTCGTTGAACAGGCGCTCAGAGATGATGTACTCGATACCGATGAGGTTGGCGTCCTGGGTATTGCCATCGAAGAGCACGCACTGGAAGAACTCGCCGTTCACCTGGCGGCAGTAGTGGTGCGCTTCCATGTGCATGGCAGGCTCATGCTTGGCGCAGTGAAAGCCGTGCACATAGATGTCGAACTGCTTGACCGGCGCGTTGTCCTGAAGGAGACCAGCCCCACCCTCCAGTATCGAGGCCTTCCAGGGCTTGCCTTCGCCTGCAGGGGAAACCCCAATCTTGCGCTTCTTGCTCATCACTCCTCCTTGAGTTGTGGCGTCCTGGTCGAGACCTTTATGGTTGGGATGCCAATTTCAGAGCCGCCGCGTGCTGGACTCCAGCATGCATGATCGGACCTGCGAGTGACATGCGATGCCAGCAGATCAACGTACCAGCATGAGAGCTTTACTGGCTCGCTCGTGAGCACTGGCTGCACCGGAAGCGGGTAGATCGCCGAAATCCCCTCGCAGCGCCTTGAGCGCATAGCGTTCTTGATCAATTTCCTTTGAGGTGCGTATGCCACGTCTGCGGAAAAAGATGATCGGGGGACACCAGCCTTGCAGGGCATGTTGCAGTAGAAAGCCTGTCACTGCAGCCGGTAGCAGAAGCCAGCGTTTATCGAGTAGCGCGCCAAGGGCAACACCAGCCAGGCTCAGTGACGCCGCATTTGCTTCCAGGGTGCGTTCGATATCCCACTCATGATCGAGTTCATGCAATCTCCGCTCGATTCCGTGCGGGTTTTCAGCGAAGTAAGCGATGTTCTCTTCCATTCGCTGGCGTATCTGCTGGTTTACGCTATCGGCCGTATTGCGCTCTACTCGTGATGTCGTGGCAGGCAGCATATCAACCTCCTTGGCTTTCCAGTGGCCTGTAAAGCACACTTATTGCAGCAGGCATGATGAATTAGCATATGCATAGCACTAAACCAAAAGGTAGCTTATGGCATCTTTGAGAGAAGATTAGGAATAAAAAAGGTACGAAAAGACAAGCAACTTTACAGCTCCTTTCTCCTTACTCCGCTGCCTGGCATCGCTCGGTCTCATCGGGTACTTTCAGTCTCATCGGGTACTTTCAACAGTACCCAGCATAGCCTCAATAACCCAGAAAGCCGCTCAACCCGGCACATCACGCAGCAGCGGCCGGGTAACGTCAGATGAAATACGCGGAGGCGCCATGATGAGCCAGGATTCGACAACCCCGATAGCGCCCTGGTGGCTGCAGGCCGGTGACGAGGAGTGTCCCTTCTGTCTGCGCCGCTATCACGTCGAGGCGGGCTATTACTGTGTGCAGTGCGACCAGCCGATCTGCCCGTTCTGCGTGGTCGAGTTGCGTGAAAGCCGCGAAACCGTCTGTCCCGACTGCCAGAAGGAGGCGTGAGGATGGCTGCTCGTGCGATGTGGCGCGGTGCGCTGTGCTTCGGCGGAGTGCGCGTGCCGGTCAAGCTCTACGCCGCGGTGGCCGATCGCAGCGTGCATTTTCGCCTCTTGCATCGCAAGGATCGCGCGCCGGTCCGCCAGGTGATGGTCGAGCCCGAGGCCGAACAGGTCGTGCCGTATGCCGAAAGCCAGCGTGCCTACCCCACCGAGCAGGGCAGCCTGGTGATGCTCGATCGCGACGAACTCGCCGAACTCGAGCCCGACTCCTCGCGCGAGATCGCCGTCGAGCATTTCCTGCCGGCCCACAGTATCGACCATCGCTGGTATAGCCGGCCCTATTATCTGGGTCCCGATGGCGACGAGGACGCCTATTTCGCGTTGATCGAGGCGCTCGAGGACAGCCAGCGCGAAGGCCTGGCAAGCTGGGTGATGCGGCGCAAGACCTATCATGGTGCGCTGCGTCTGCATGACGGCTACCCGATGCTGATCGCGCTGCGCCATGCCGATGAAGTCGTCTCGGCGGATACCCTCGAGGCTCCCTCCGGCGATACCCTCAAGGACAAGGAGTTACGCATGGCGCAGCAGTTGATCGATACCCTCGAGGCGCCTTTCGAGCCGAGCGAATACCAGGACGACTACCGCGAGCGGGTACTCGAGATGATCGACGCCAAGCGCCGCGGCAAGCACGTCAAGGTCACGCCGCTGCGTCGGCCCAAGCCGTCCAAGGATCTCACCCAGGCGCTGGAAGCCAGCCTCAAGGAGGTCGGCCATGGCTGATTCGCAGGCGGCGACGGTCCCGGCAAAACAACGCCGACAAGCGCTCCAAGGATGAATCGGCGCTGCGCGGGCCACGGCCGTTCTGGTCGGGGACCATCAGCTTCGGCCTGGTCAACCTGCCGGTGGGGCTGTACCCGGCGCAGCACGGCAAGCCGGTTCGCCTGCGCATGGTCGATGAGCAGGGCACACCGCTGGCGCGTCGCTACTACTGCGAGAAGGAAGCGAAGATTCTCGCCGGCAGCGAGTTGATCCGCGGCTATGAAGTCGAGCGTGACGACTATGTGCTGGTCGAGGACGACGAACTCGCGGCGCTGGCCCCCGAAAAATCCCAGGAGATCGATCTGGAACGCTTCGTGGCCCTCGACGAGATTCCGCCGATCTACTTCGAGCGGGCCTATTTCCTGACCCCGGAGGAGGGCGCCACGCGCGCCTACCGGCTGCTCGCGGACAGCATGGAAGCCGCCTCGCGGGCGGGCATCGCCACGTTCGTGATGCGTGGCAAGCAGTATCTGGTGGCGATCATCGCCGAGCGCGGCATCCTGCGTGCCGAGACGCTGCGCTACCACGACGAACTGCGCACTCCCGAATCGATCGGCCTGCCCGAGCGGCAATCCGCCTCGCAGGCGACTCGGCGGCGAATCGACAAGGCGATCGACAGCTGCGCCAGCTCCCGGCTGGAGCGTAGCTGGCTGGAAAATGCCGATGCCAAGCGCATCCTCGCGCGAATCGATGCCAAGCTCGAACGCGACGAAGACGTCATCTGGCCGGACGATGCAGACGTGGATAGTGACGACGAGGGCGGCGAGGTCATCGACCTGATGCAGGTGCTCAAGCAGAGCCTGTCCGAAGGGCGCTCGCCCGCGACAGGCAGTTCGGCGCGTGGCGAGGGGCGCCAATCGGCCGACAAGAAAAGCCCGCAGGGGAAATCTCGCAAGAGCAAGGATAAGCGCGGTGCGGTTCAGCAGGCGGGCAATGGCAAAGCTGGCAAGAGCGATGACAAGGCCGCCGGCAAGGCCCGGTCCGGCAACAAGTCCCAGGGCCGCCGCCGCGACTCCAGGGGCGACGAAGCCGGTGAGCGTCGCCAGGCAGGCCAGCGTCGCGGTCACCAGCGTGACGACGGCCAACTGAGCGAGCTGTCGCGTCAGGCGCTTTACCAGCGTGCCCAGGAGATGGACATCGCCGGGCGTAGCCAGATGACCAAGGCCGAACTCATCGAGGCCATCCAGGGCGTCGCCTAGCCCGCCTGACGTTGGTCGCCCGTATCGGCCTTCATGCTGGGCAGTTCGCAGGCCCAGGCCATCGCCTCGGTCTTCTTGGCATTGGCGAACAGCCTCACTTCGAGCGGTTTGAACAGGTGGTTCTCGACGGCGACCAGCGGGCGCAGCCAGCGTTGGTCGGTCACCGCTGCGGCACGGTGGAAATGGCTCAGTTGGCCGATTTGGGTCAGCCCGTAGCCCAGATCGCGCAGCAGCGCCGAGGCGCTCATCCAGCGCAACGCATCGATTTCGGCATACAGGCTGACCCGCGGATGGGCCTGCTTGGCCGTCTCGATGGCGTCGATCGCGGTTTGCAGTTCCTGGGCATCGAGCCGCCCGCTGACGCGCAGGGCGACAACGTGCGCAGCCGGGGCAGTTAGCAATTCGAGCATGGCGGCTTCCTCGGAGGGCAGGGGGGCCTTACAAGCGTAGCACTCGGCGGGCGTTTGCCATGCCGTTCGAGCCCGCCATTCATGCCTGGGACAGTTCGCGCTCCAGACGCCGCTGCACGTCCCCCGGCGAGCCGCTATGGCGGGCCAGCAGGTCGTAGGCCACCGGCACCACGAACAGCGTGAACAGGGTCGCTGCGGCGACCCCGCAGAGAATCACCGTGCCCAGCACGGCACGGGTTTCGGCGCCCGCGCCGGTCGACACGATCAGCGGCACCGCGCCGGCCATGGTGGTTACCGCGGTCATCAGGATCGGCCGCAGCCGGGTCACCGAGGCCTCGACCAGCGCCTCGTGGAAGGCCAGTCCCTCGTCGCGTAGCTGGTTGGCGAACTCGACGATCAGGATGCCGTTCTTGGCGGCCAGCCCGACCAGCATCACCAACCCCACCTGGCTATAGATATTCAGCGACTGGCCGGTCAGCCACAGGCCGAGCAGCGCGCCGCACATCGCCAGCGGCACGCTGAGCATGATCACCAGCGGGTGGATGAAACTCTCGAACTGGGCGGCCAGCACCAGAAACACCACCAGCGTGCCGAGTACCAGCAGAAAGGTGGTGGCGCCGCTGGCTTCGCGGTAGTCACGCGAGGGGCCCTTGACGTCGATCTGCGCCTCGGCGGGCAGCAACGCGTCGGCGCTGCGCTCCAGATAGGCCAGCGCCTCGCCCAGCGGATAACCGTCGGCCAGGTCGGCCTCGAGGGTGATGGCGCGAATCCGATTGAAGCGGTTGAGCGTGCTCGCGCCGGCGAAATCGCTGAAACTCACCAGGCTGGCCAGTGGAATCAGCTTGCCGCTGCGCGCCGAGCGTACCTGGATGTTATCCAGCGAACGCGGGCTGCGCTGAGCGTCGCGCTGGCCCTCGAGAATCACGTCGTACTCCTCGCCATCATCGACATAACGGGTCACGTTGCGCCCGCCGAGCAGGGTTTCCAGGGTGCGGCCGATCTCGCCGACGGTCACCCCCAGGCTGGCGGCGCGATCGTAGTCGATGGCGATGCGCAGTTGCGGCTGGGTTTCCTGGTAGTCGCTGTCGAGATCGAGCAGCCCCGGGTTGTCGTCGCGAATGTGCGCGAACAGGGTGTCGCGCCATGCGGCGAGTTCCTCGTAGGTGCCACCGCCAAGCACGAACTGCACCGGCTTCTCGATGCCGCCGCCGAAGCCTTGGCGCATCACCGGCGTGGCGCGGATGCCGGGCAGGCCAGCCAGCCGTTCGCGAACTTCGGCCATGATCGGCCAGGCGGCACGCCGTTGGCTCCAGTCGCTCAGGTTGACGATCGCGAAGCCGCTGTTGAAGGTCTCGAGGTTGCCGTAGCCGCGTGGCGCGCGAACCATCACGCGCTCGATCTCGCCGGCCTCGCGCATCGGCAGCAGGCGCGCCTCGATCTCGTTCATGTAGTCGAGCATGTAGTCGAAGCTGGCGCCCTCGGGGCCGTTGACCAGGATGTAGAAATTACCGCGATCCTCGCGCGGGGTGTACTCGTTGGGCAGTTGCCCGGCCAGCCATACGCTGGCGCCGATCAGCACGACGAACAATGCGACCATCACCAGCCGCAGCTTCAGGGCCCTGCGCAGTGCCGCGCGGTACAGCCGCTGGCTGACATCGAGCAGACCATGCACGGCGTGCGCCAGGCGGCTCTCGTGCATCTCGCTGGAGAGGATCTTGGAAGCCAGCATCGGCGCCAGCGACAGCGCCAGCACGCTGGAAAACGCCACCGCGGCGGCCAGCGTCAGGGCGAACTCGGAGAACAGCCGGCCGACGGCGCCCTGCAGGAAGCTCAGCGGCACGAATACCGCGATCAGTACCAGCGTGGTGGCGATCACCGCGAAGCCGATCTGACGGGTGCCGCGATAGGCGGCGACCAGCGGCGTTTCGCCATGCACGCGCATGCGCCGGTGGATGTTCTCGAGCACCACGATGGCGTCGTCGACGATCAAGCCGATCGCCAGCACCAGCGCCAACAGGGTCAGCAGGTTGAGCGTGAAGCCGAACAGCGCCAGGGCGATGAATGTGGCAATCACCGAGATCGGCACGGTCACCGCCGGTACCAGGGTGCTGCGGAGATTGCCGAGAAACAGAAAGATCACCGCGACCACCAGCGCCATGGCGATGAACAGCGTCATCACCACCTGATCGATGGCGTCGGCGACGAAGATCGATGAATCGACGTCGAGCGCCAGCGCCATGCCCTCGGGCAGCGTCGGCTGCAGGCGCTCGAGCTCGGCGGTGACACCCTGCGAAACCGCCAGCAGGTTGGCGGTGGATTGGCGCATCATGCCCAGCCCGACCATCGGCGTGGCGTTGCCGCGATACAGGGTACGTGTCTCGACGGCGCCAATCTCGACCCGCGCGACATCGGCGAGGCGTACCAGATAGCCGCCGTCGCCCTGGGCAAGCACCAGCGAACGGAAGTCCTCGGGGGTGGCGAAGTTGCGCGGCAGGCGGACGATGAACTGGCGCTGCTCGGATTCGATGGAGCCGGCCGGCAGTTCGACGTTCTCGGCACGCAGCGCGTCCTCGACGTCGCCCGCGGTCAGGTTGCGCGCCGCCAGGGCGTTGCGGTCGAGCCACACGCGCATGGCGTACTGCTGGTTGCCACTGACCCGAACCCGGGCCACGCCGGGCTGCACCGAGAAGCGATCGACCAGGTAACGGTTGGCGTAGTCGGTGAGCTCGGCGATCGAATAGCGTTCGCCGGACAGGCTCAGCCACAGCACCACTTCCTCGCTGGAGTCGGCCTTCTCGACTTCGGGCGGGTCGGCCTCGTCGGGCAGATTGTCGGCGGCACCGGAGATGCGGTCGCGAATATCGTTGGCGGCGGCCTCGATGTCACGCGACAGCGCAAACTCGACGTTGATCCGCGAGCGTCCGTCCTCGCTCGAGGACTCGATCGATTCGATGCCCTCGATGCCGGCGATGCTGTCCTCGATCACCTGGGTGATGCGCGTCTCGACCACGCTCGCCGAGGCGCCGGGATAGCGTGTATCGAGGCTGACGATCGGCGGATCGATGGCGGGGTATTCCTGCAGCGGCAGGCGGTCGAGTGCCAGCAAGCCGAAGGCGATCAGCAGCAATGCCAGCACAGTGGCCAGTACCGGCCGCTGGATCGAAATATCCGACAGGCGCATCAGCCGGCGCCCCCCGGCATGGCTGGACGACTGCGTTGGAGCAATTCGCTGATGTCGGTCTCGTCATCGGCGATGCCCAGCAGGCTGACCGTGTCGCCCTCGCGTACCTTCTGGGTGCCATGGCTGACCACCAGATCGCCAGCGTCTAGGCCTTCGAGCACTTCCACCGCGCCGGCGCGGCGTTCGCCGAGGGCGATCGCGCGGCGCTCGATGCGATTGCCGTCGTCCTCATCGATGACCATCACGAACTGTTTGTTGCCTTGGGGAATCAACGCCTCCTCGGGGATCGTCAGCGTCTGGCGCGGGCGGCGGTCGATGACGATTTCCATGAGCATGCCGGGACGCAGGCGGTCGTCGCGGTTGTCCAGCACGGCGCGCACCGGGACGCTGCGGCTGACCGGGTCGATGCGTATACCGACGGTAGCGATCTCGCCGGTGAAGACGCTGCCCGGGTAGCTTTCGGTGCGCGCGCGCAGCGCCAGTCCCTGGTGCAACTCGGCGAGGTGCACCGCCGGCACGCTGAAGTCGAGCTTGACCACGTCGAGCTTGTCGAGGGTGACCAGCGCCATGCCCGGCGTGACCAGCGTACCGGGACTGATATTGCGAAAGCCGACGATCCCGGCGAACGGTGCGCGGATGCGATGGTCGGCCAGGCGCGCTTCGATCGCCTCGATCTGGGCATCGATCTGGCGCAGTCGGGCGCGATTGTCCTCGACGTCGGCGCGTGGGGCGAGGTTGCGCGCTTGCAGCTGGGTCGAGCGTTGCAGCACATTGTTGCGCTCGACGCGCTGAGCCTGGGCGGCGCGCAGATCGGCGCTGACCTCGCTGTCGTCCAGGCGCACCAGCAGCTGGCCAGCCTCGACGTGCTGGCCATCGCTGAAATCGACCTCGGCGACGACCTCGGTGAGCGTGGCCGACAGCGTCACGCTCTCATCGGCACGCAGGGTGCCCAGCGCCTCGAGCGGGCTGGTCCAGTCGTGCAGTGCGGCGCGCTCGGCGATTACTGGCGTCCCCTCGGCGGCGATGACGCTGGAGGTGGCTAGCGCGAGGAGGAACATGGCCAGCCGGGTGAGCCGGCGGAGCAACACGCGGGGCCTCGCATGGGCCGGATGGGGGTGGTCGGTCATGACATTTCTGGCTCGCGGGCGCGCTGGTGCTAGATAGAACGCCTAAACAATAGGGCGCCTAAACAATCCGACGTGCGGATATTCAGGCGAGTATGCCGAGACTCTGCGTTGGAAGATATGCGCCGGCAGGTACAAGCTGCCGGGTGGCATTCAGCGGGGGGCCGGGCCCTGCTAGAATGCCCGTCCCGAATCGCCCGGAGTCCCTGCATGTCTACCCATCCCGACGTGGTCGTCATCGGTGCCGGCGCCGCCGGCCTGATGTGCGCGCTGACCGCCGGCTACGCCGGCAAGCGCGTGCTGGTGCTCGACCATGCCAACAAGCCGGGCAAGAAGATCCTGATGTCCGGCGGCGGGCGCTGCAACTTCACCAATATGGATACCGGGCCGGGCAATTTCTTCTCGGCCAATCCGCATTTCTGCATTTCGGCGCTCAAGCGCTACCGGCCCGAGCATTTTCTCGAGCTGGTCGAGCGCCACGCCATCGAGCCGGTCGAGAAGGCACCGGGCCAGCTGTTCTGTGCCGATTCGTCGCGACCGATCCTCGACATGCTGCTCACCGAATGCGACTGGGCGGGCGTGGAGATTCGCCTCAAGACCCCCATCGAGCGCGTCGAGCGTCACGCCGAGGGCATGCGACTGTTGACCGCCGCGGGGCGGATCGAGTGCGGGGCGGTGGTGGTCGCTACCGGCGGGTTGTCGATTCCCACGCTGGGGGCGAGCGGCTTCGGTTACGACATCGCCCGCCAGTTCGGCCTGGCGGTGACCGAGACGCGTGCCGCGCTGGTGCCGTTCACCTTGACCTCGCAGTGGAAGGCGCGCGCCGCCGCACTGGCCGGGGTGTCCTGCGAGGTCGCGGTGAGCTGCCGCGGCGGGCACTACCGCGAGCCGCTGCTGTTCACCCATCGCGGGCTTTCCGGGCCGGCGATGCTGCAGATCTCGAGCTACTGGCAACCCGGCGACGAACTCGCCATCGACCTGCTGCCGGGACATCGATGCCAGTGAGGCACTGCGCGAGGCGCGCCGGGCGACGCCGCGAAGGCTGGTATCGACCTGGCTCGCCGAGCGCCTGCCTAGGCGCCTGGCCCAGGCATTGATCGAATGGTACGGCGACGATGGGGTGCTCGCCGAACGCTCCAACGCCCAGCTCGAGGCCTGGGCCGAGCGGCTCAATCGCTGGCGCATCAAGCCGGCGGGCACCGAGGGCTGGCGCACCGCGGAGGTGACCATGGGCGGCGTCGATACCACGGCGTTGTCGTCGAAGACCTTCGCGGTCAGGGAGCTGCCTCAGTTGCGATTCATCGGTGAAGTGCTCGATGTCACCGGCGAGCTGGGCGGCTACAACTTCCAATGGGCCTGGGCCTCGGCGGTGGCCTGCGGTCTGGCGTTGTAGGCTAGCTCGAGTGGCGCCTGAGGAACGCACTGCATTGCTGACAGCCGCGTGGCTGAAAGTGCCTCGAGTCCTTGAAGCTCAGGGGGAGGCATCTACGCTGATAGGCATATGTCAGTCACCGGACGGATCCGGACCCAGCGCAAAGGAGTGTTCCCCATGGCCCCGCTCGCTCACCAGCTCGACAGCGATACCCTCGAAACCCGGCATACCAAGGAGTGGCTGCGCGACTATCAGCGCGTGCGCGCCGCAACCGAGGCCCTGTGCGCGCCGCTGCACCGGGAGGACTACATGGTCCAGAGCATGCCCGATGTCAGCCCACCGAAATGGCATATTGCCCACGTCAGCTGGTTCTTCGAAGCCTTTTTGCTCACTCCCTTCCTCAAGGATTATCGCTCGCTCGACCCGGCCTACGATTTTCTCTTCAACTCCTATTACGAGACCCATGGCACTCCATTTCCGCGTCCCGACCGGGGCATGATCTCGCGTCCCACGGTGGATGAAGTATACCGTTATCGTGCTCATATCGACGAGGCCATGGCCCGGCTGCTTGAAGCGCCACCCGCCGAGCATGTCGACGAGATCCTGCAGCGTGTCGAATTGGGACTCCATCACGAGCAGCAGCATCAGGAACTGCTGGTCATGGATATCAAGCACATCCTGGCGCAGAACCCGTTGTGCCCGGCCTATCGCGATGACCTGCGCGACGATCTCGCCACGCCGTCGGCGACCAAGCCCGGCGAACTCGTCTGGTTGAGCTATCCGGCCGGGGTGCGGCGGATCGGTCATAATTCGGAGATGGGCGGCTTCGCCTACGACAACGAGATGCCGCGCCACCGGCAGTTCGTCGAGGCCTTCGAGATCGCCGAGCGCCCGGTGACCAACGGCGAGTTTCTGGCCTTTATCCGCGATGGCGGTTATCGGCGCCCCGATCACTGGTTGGCCGATGGTTGGCAGCAGGTCAAGGACGAGGGCTGGACGGCGCCGCTCTACTGGGTACAGCGCGACGACGGTTGGTATCACATGACCCTGGGCGGCCTGGTGCCGGTCGACGAGAACGCCCCGGTGTGTCATGTCAGCTTCTACGAGGCCGATGCCTATGCCCGCTGGGCCGGGGCGCGCTTGCCCAGCGAGGCCGAGTGGGAGATCGCCGCCGAGGGAGCGGACATCGAGGGCAATTTCGTCGAGAGCGGTCACCTTCAGCCAGTGGCGAAGGCTGCAGATGGCGTCGTGCCAAGCCAGTTATACGGTGATGTCTGGGAATGGACCGGCAGCGCCTATCGACCGTATCCGGGCTTTCGGACGTTGCCGGGCAGCCTGGGCGAGTACAACGGCAAGTTCATGTCGGGGCAGATGGTATTGCGCGGTGGTTGTTGCGCCACGCCGCGTTCGCACATTCGTCCGAGCTATCGCAATTTCTTTCCGCCCCAGGCGCGCTGGGCCTTCTCGGGCGTTCGCCTGGCCCGGGACACACGAGCATGAGCGCCAACGTCTATTTCCATGACCAGCACCCCGCGCACGGCTCAGGCCGCGTTGCCCCCGAGACCTCTATTTAGCCTGCACTCTCTGAAAAGCACCTGACGCGTCTCGAAAGGGGGCCTGGCAGCCCGAGGCTATTGCGGTAAACGTTGGCGAGGCCTGCCAAGCCCCTCTATGGCGTGGCACAATAGCGCCCCTTCTGTGACGCTGACGTTGCGCTTTTTATGAATTCGACGTATCTGGATCGTTCTCGCTGGCGGCTACGGGGCAGCCTGGCCTTCACGTTGATCAACCTGTTGCTGGTCTGGCTCATTGCGCTGCGCTACGTGGCATTTCTCGAGGTGCCACACGACGGCCTGGGCATCGCTTATCTGATCGTCACCTGGATTGGTCACTTCGGGCTGCTGGCCTTGCTGTTCGGGATGCCGTTGTGGCTGCTCTCGCTGGTCGTGCCGCGCAAGCTGTTGTGGTTGCCCGCCAGTCTGCTGGCTACGGCTGGGCTGGGGCTGTTGCTGATCGATACCGTGGTCTATGCCCAGTATCGCTTCCACCTCAACCATTTCATGGTCTCGCTGTTTCTCAACGACAAGAATGGCGAAATATTCAGCTTTACCACCTCGACCTGGCTGATTGTGGCAGGCGTGGTGGGGGCCTTGCTGGTTTTTGAAGGCTGGCTCGCCGCGCGGCTGTTGCGCTCGCCGCGTACCCAGCAGTGGCCGCTGTGGCGAGTCGTCGGGGGGTTGTTGCTGGCCTTGGTGGCCAGCCACGCGACCCATGTGATCGCCGATGCGCGCTACCAGCGCAGCGTTACCCAGCAGACCGGAATCTTTCCGCTGCTGTTTCCGGCGACCGCCAAGGGTTTCATGAAGGATCAGGGCTGGCTCGATCCGCGGGCGATGCGCGCCGAGCGCGTTGATATCGACCATGATGCGCCCGAGAATCTGAACTGGCCGAAAGCGCCACTAACGTGCCACAGCGGCAACGACGCCCCCAATATCCTGCTGGTGATTCTCGACAGCTGGCGTGCCGACGAGTTCGGCCCGCGGATTACGCCTCACATGCAGGCGGCGCTGGAACAGCAAGGGCGTCATTATCTGAATCACTACAGTGGCGGCAACAGTACCCGCACCGGGATCATGAGTCTGTTCTACGGACTCACCGGGAACTACTACCATCAGCTGGAAAACTCCCAGACGCCAGCGCTGCTGATCGAACAGTTGCAGGAATCAGAATTACCGGCTGGGCCTGTTTGCCTCGGCGAGCCTCGACAGTGTCGGCTTCGATCGTTCGGTCTTCGCATCGGTGCCAGAGCTGCCGCCCACCCCGAAGGGCGACACGCCGGCCGAACGCGACCGCCAGATGACCGAGACCTGGCTCGACTGGCAGCAGACGCGTCGCCAGGACGACGCACAGCGCCCCTGGTTCGGCATGCTGTTCTACGATGCGCCGCATGGCTATAGCGTGCCCAAGGGAGCCAGCGAGCCTTTTCAGCCATCGGCCAAGGCGATGAACTATCTCGACCTGGGGCCCGACACCGATCCCGAGCCCTACTTCAACCTGCATCGCAATGCGGTCTATAACGACGATCAGTTGGTCGGGCGGGTAATCGAGGATCTCAAGCGCAGTGGCGAATGGGAGGATACCCTGCTGGTGGTCACTGGTGATCATGGCGAATCGTTCAATGACTTCGGGCGTAATTACTGGGGCCACAATAGCCACTTCGCTTCGCCCCAGACCCAGGTGCCGATGATTGTGCACGGCCCGGGTGTCGAGCCGGGCAGGCAGACCGGTACCACCAGCCACCTGGATATCGTGCCGACATTGATGCGTCATGCGCTGGGCTGCAGCAATCCGCTCGGCGATTACAGTCAGGGCCGGGACATGTTCGACGCCGCGCTCGATCACGACTGGGTGATGGCCAGCAGTTATCTGAATACCGGCATCATCGAGGATGAGCGCATCACGGTCATCGATGGTGCCGGTGACTGGAAGGTCGTCGATCGCGAACTCGAACCACTCGAGGACAGCATTTCGCCGGCGGTTCGTGAGGCCATGCAGTCAATGCGCCGCTTCTATAAACCCTAGTAAATTGTTCCAGCGCTTAACGAAGACCCCCGCCAATGAGGCGGGGGTCTTCGTTGCTGGCGAAAGGCTCGTCGTACAGAGCGAACGGCTCAGCGATTGATGGCGCGGTAAACCGCTCTTAGCCGGTTGGCCAACAGCAGACCGGTCATCAGCCGCCGGATCGCCCGGCCGGTTGCGCGCGGCCGAGTGGCCCCGCGCAACGAAACCAGGCCAAGCGCGGCAATGGTCGGTGCCCGCCATTGCATGAGCTTCTGCCAGCCATGATCGATCGGGGCGGTGGCCTCACGCCAGTCGCGCAGGGCCATGCCCATATCGAGTCGCTGTTGCAGAATCTGCGCCTCGAGCTGATCGCGTCGCGCCAGGCGATCGTTATGAGTCATGCGACCGTTATGCATCATGCGAAGACTCTAGCGCCTGGCGATCCTGCTGCATGTTATGCAGGGTCGCTTCCATCAATTTGCGCTGGCTGGCGATTCGCTTGGCCTTGGCCGCGAGCAATGCGGCACCCAGCAATAGCGCCAAGGAGCACAAGGTGATGGCCAGCAGGCGATGTTCATCCCAGTAGAGAACGACGACCAGCAACAGCAGCATGCCGATACCGAACGAGAACAGGATCAAACTGGCGCCGGCAAGCAACAGTAGCGAAAGCAGGCGATCTCGTTCGAGTTCCAGTTCGAGCACAGCGAGGCGCAGACGCGTCTCGCCCATCACGACGAGGCTGCCGATCAACCGTCGTGCCGCTGAAATGACCCGCTCTGCCGGTCCCTGGCTATCGGTCATCAGCGACGTCCGAGCAGCAGGCCGAGCACGACACCCACGGCGGTGCCGACGCCGATACTGGTCCAGGGGTTCTCGTGAACATAACGGTCACACAGGTCAGCACTGTCGAGTACACCGTCACGCGTATCGTGGTAGAACTTTTCGCCGCGGGCCTCGAGGCGTCCACGGGTCTCCTTGAGGCTCCGTTGGGCGCGGTCGCGCATTTCCTTGACGTTGCTGCGGGAGTCTTCGGCTGTGGCGTTGACCAACTCCTCGACGGTGCGTGACAGATGATGGAGGTCTTCCCTCAACTGTGCAGTGCTGGTGTTCTTATCATGCTGTCCGATAGGGAACATGGCCATTTTGCTGTCTTCCTTTGACGGTGAATAACGTCTTCATCATAGCAGCATGAGTTAGTCTATCAACGACTGCCGGGTATACCAGCCAGGAAGGTGTTGAGGCTGAAACCGATGCCCAGGCGTTGCACGTCGTTGTCATAGTCGATGAGGCTTTCCCCGTAACCATCGTAATATTGCACGTGACCGCGAATCTTGCCGACCAGCGGAAACGAATAGTCGAGCCGTACGCCGTAGTGATGCTTGCCGGGGTTGCCCCGTGCCATCAACGACACTTCCTGCTCGCCGAAAGCCCGCACGACGGTGATGTCTCCGTAGCCGATATAATTCTCGAGATCGGGGTTGTCGTCGTTGTTCTCGCTTTCCGGCACCCGCCAGTGCGGCGCGACGCTCACCGCCCAGTCGCCGCGCTGAAACAGCATGTCGACGTAGACCCGGTTCCAACTGCGCGACAAGGGCTGCGAGCGACCGTTCGACTGATGCGCATAGCCGATACGATTCAAGGTGTTGGTCCAGCCCAGCAACGAGAAGTCGTTGTCGAAACTGACGAAGACCTCGGGTTCGTAGTTGGTTTCGCGAAACGGCGCCGAGGCGTCGGAATTATAGGCCTGCCACCAGCTGCGCTGGGTATAGGCGAAATACAGATCGCCGTTGTCGTCGAAGATGTTGTCGAGCACGTTGATCTTGAGACTTAGCTGGAACTTGACCTCGGCGTTGTCGGCGTCGTTGTCGCTGATCTCGTTGAAGGCGCCCTGATTGGGATCGGTATTGTATGTCCAGGGCAGCAGGTAGTTGCGCCGATAGGCGGTGATAGCCAATGGATTGAGGTTGGATTCGTCCTCGTACTGACGACGCGTCTGCGCCTGTTCGAGTGCCGATTCGGTGGCGCTTTCTTGCTCGGTATCCTGGGCGATCGCCGTCATGGGCAGCAGGGCGAGCGAGGCGGCCAGTAAAGAAAAGATCGGCAGGGCGATCGGCGCAGCCATAGGGAGATCCTGTAGGAAGACTTTCGGACACTCGTTTCTACCATGACTTGCCGGCAAGTCAATTATCGGCGGCAATTGCCAAGGGTCGCTCGCCGCCGCACAATCGCCTCGGCGACAATCGACAGCAAGGGCGGGCAGGCGTGGCGAATCAGCGGTGGTTGACGGGGTGGCTGATGGCGATCGTGATGGTCGCAATGCTGGTCGGCCCGGTATGGGCCCAGGACGACAGCAAATTGCCGGAGCGAGACACGGTCTCCCAGCACCTGGAGACCCTGAAGGCGATCGACAAGCCCGACAGCAGCGAGCAGGCGAGCATGGAAACCCTGCGTGCCGTGCTTGATCTCCTTGATAAGCTGGAAAGTGTCGCCCGTGAGCGCGCCGAACTCGAACAGTGGCTCGAGCAGGGGCCCCAGGAGGTCGAACGGCTGCAGCGTGCCGCCCGACAAGCTGAAAACGCCGAAGTCCCCGGCAGCGCGGCGCTGGAGAAGATCCCCCGGGAAGAGCTCGAAGCTGAGGTCAGCGAGATGCTCGACCGGTTGCAGAGCCTGCAGGATGGTCTCGCCGACGCCAATTCACGCCTGATCGCCTCTCAGACCCTGCCCGAACGCGCCCAGACGACGATCAGCGAGTCGCTGGACAAAATCGAAGAGCTGCGTAGTGCCCGTGACCAGCTGGCGTCCGGCGCGGACGGGCCCGAGGCCTGGAAGTTCCAGGCCGAGCTGAAGCTGGCCGAGCGCGAGCTGGCCTTCAAACGTCGCCAACTGGCGACCAATACTCGGGTTCTCGAACTCGCCGAGCAGCGTCGCGACGCCTTGATAAGGCACACCGACGCGCTTCAGAATCGCCTCGACCTGCTGCAGGCGGTGCTTGACCAGCGGCGTCGCGAAAAACTCGAATCGGCGATTACCGACGCCGCTAGCCGCGACCCGCTGATTGCCAACGGGCATCCGGTAGTGATGCGCGCCCAGTCGATCAACCGCGAGCTCAGCCAGTCGCTGCTCGAGGCCATCAACCGCCATCACCGTTACGAGCGCGAAGCCATCAAGGTGCGCACTCAGCTGGATCGGGTGCGCCAGGTGCAACGTACGCTCAACGAGCAGATCGAGGCGATTCGCGGCAGTCTGCTGCTGTCACGCATCCTGCGCGAACAGCGCGGCTCGTTGCCGGCAGTCGATGCCCACGATGGGCTGCAGGAGGTGATCGCCGATGTGCGCCTTGAGCAGTTCGAGCTGGGCCGTCAACGCGAGGCGCTGCGCGATGTCGAGGCGCTCGCCGGTCAGCGTCTCGACGATGCGGGCCTCGAAGCCACTCCGGCGCTGCTCGAATCGTTGTCGCGCTTGTATCAGTCGCGTCGTGAACTGGTCGATGAGCTCGAACAGGAATATGGCGAACTGCTGACCACGGCGGTCGATCTGCAGCTCAACCAGCAACAACTGCTGTCGATCAGCCGTTCGTTGCGCGCGACCATCGAGGAGCAGCTGTTCTGGGTAGCCAACCGCAGCCCGCTCGACGTCAGTTGGTTGCGTAAATTGCCTGCCACGCTGGCCGCCAATGCCAGCCCGGCCGACTTGCAACAGCGCCTGGCGGCGTTGTGGCAACCGCTGCAAGCCAAGGCCCTGTGGGCGCTGCCGGTATGGCTGATAGCGGGCGCGTTGCTGTTGCGACGTCGGCGCATCAAGCAACGCCTGCGGCTACTGCACGATGAGATCGGGCGGCTCAAGCGCGACACCCAGATGCATACCCCGCGGGCGATCGCCATGAATGCGCTGCTCGCCGCACCCTGGCCGCTGACGCTGGCCGGCGCCGGGCTGGCACTGGCCAAGGGCGCCGAGGGCGAGGCGCAGCTGCTGGGCGTGGCTCTGCTGCATCTGGCCTTGGCCTGGGGCGTGATCGAGCTGGCGCGACGGCTGTTGGTCAGCGATGGCGTCGCGGTGCGCCACTTCCATTGGCCGGGCGGCTATGCCTCGCGGCTGCGGCGGTTGCTGTGGTGGCTGGGTATCGCACTGGTGCCGGTGTTGCTGATCAGCACCCTGGCGCGTGACAGCGGTCCGACACTGGCCGAGCGGCCGGTCGCGCTGTTTCTGCTGCTCGGCGGGTTGCTGGCGATGAGCGTGCTGATCGCCCGGGTGATCTG